>CAWFGU010000027.1:0-173670 GCA_963815505.1 Rhodothermales bacterium | reverse complement strand
CGAGTTTACGGGGGCGGTGCAGCATTCGGAACGAAGGCGGGAAGAGAGACGACGATGGAATCTAGGGACAGCCCAACGACCAGCCCGCGCCCGCCCGTTACGTTGCCGACCGGCTCTCTCCGCTCGGGCGCATCCGCCGATCCGACAAACCGGGCATACGCCTCCTCACTCCGCACGACCGACACTTTTACCCGGTGAGCAGGCCGTCCGCCGCTGATGGAGTCGACCGGAACCGCGTAGCCGCCAGACCACGCCGACGCATCGTCGCGCTGGAACGCCGACTCGCGCGCCACGACCTCGCTAGGAAAGAAGAACGATACAATCCGAGACCCGACGACCCGTGATGGAAGCACCGATACCCGGATCCAACTCTCCGTATCGCCCGGAGGAGATTGCCAGCGCGCATCAACGAGAACCGGATACACCAGTGCCTCACGCGCGCCCGTCGCCGTCGTATCGAATCGCAGCGTGTCGAGCAGAACCGCGCGCACAGTTGTGTCCGACGGCATCAGAGTCAGATCGGACAGGCGAAGCCGCGGCGGTACGCGCGCAGTGGCTTCCGCTCGGTCCTCACCCGAAACGACGGTAACGCGGTACGAGACGCCATCGCGCACCGTATCGGCGGTCTGAGGCGCATACTCCTTTCCGGTCCACGCGTAGCCAACTGTGCGGTCATCGAACGCGACTTCAACTCGATCGGCATCGTCCACAGCGACCGGCAAACCGCTCTTCAGCTCGGCGGCTCGGGCGACGCGGAGGGCTGGCAGCGGCTCGCCGGGCACGAAGAAAGCTTCAATGATCAAAGGCTGACGCGGAGCGTCCTCGAGCGCGTCGCACCCGGCGAGGAGCATCAGGCAGGCTGCGAGAAGGGGACGGATCAGCACGGCAGAAGGGGACGAGTGTGGACGAACGCTGGACAAAGGGAGATCATCTCCTGGAGGCTGCAATTTCGTTAAACCACCTCCCCCCAATCCCATCTCCGCGCGTCGAACGAGGCAGAGGTTCCGTGTCTCGGCTCCCTTCTTCGCGGTCAGAAGACCTGAGAGTGGAGCAGCGAGCGAACATCTCGGTCGTTCTTGATCGAGATCAAGGGAGATGGATCGGACGCATCCCGTCCTTGGAATCGTCGGACTGATTCCGGCTCTTTTCTCCCTCTAGCCCGGTGCTCTCCATGTCTGGTTCCTCTTCGCCCTCGCTGTCCCGCGCGACGGCCTCTCTGCTTCTCGCCCAGTTCGTCCTGATGTGGGCGGCGTTCTTCGTACTCTCGTCGGCCATCGGATGGCCCGCCAGCCTCGACCTCCCCGCCGCCGAGAAGCTGGCCCTGGTCGCCTCCCACGCGACGTCTACGCTTGTCGGATACGGATTCTATTTCGCGTCGGCCTGCATGTTTGCGCTCGCAGCCGTTCTGCTGCGACGGACACTTCTGTCAGAAACCGCGCTGGGCGATGTGTCGGTCGCTCTGGGCGTTTCGGCGAGCTTGTTAAAAATGGTTGCTCTGGCGCGGTGGCTGCTCGTCGCTCCCGCGCTGGCGGCATCGGCGGCTGGTGCATCCGGTGTGGGACGCGAAGCCATCGTGGCCGTTTTCGACGGGATCGACGCGTACGGCGGTGGCGTCGGCGAGGTGCTGGGCGTCGGGCTGCTTTCGTCGGCATGGACGGCTGTGGTGGCGTTTTATCTGCTACGGACTCGGCTGTCGCGTGCGCTCGGCATAACCGGCCTGATCTCGGCGGCACTGCTCGCGGCCAGTATTCCGGCCGGGTTCGGCGTCGAGTTGGGTCCGATTCTGACGATCAGCGGCGTCGCGTGGCAGGTATGGCTGGCCGCGCTGGCCGTCTCGATGCTGCTCAGGGTACGTTCGTCGGATGCAGTCCGCATCGGCGCCGCGCCCAGCGCTGACGCAGCGCCGAATGCTCGGACTCTCGGCACGCGCGCGCAGCGTCCCTCGACGCGAGGCTCATCGGTGCCGGTCCGGGCACTGCTCATGGTGCTGGCGATCGGACTGGGTGCGGCGCCCGCAGCCCATGCGCAGGCGCAGGCGTCAGGCGATGGGACGCAGCACAGTCGGCGAAGTGGGCATCGGCTTTGGACAAAATCTGTTCTACGGTCGCCTCGGCGACGCGCAGGACGCACGCAGCGATCGGGGTTTTGGTGCGAGCAGCGGCGGCACCCTTTCGTTCGCCTTTTACCAGCGCGTCGGCGCCCTCCCACAGCTGAGCCTGGGCGGCCGGTTCAAGGTCCACATCGCCATGCCGAGTTCGGGCGATGGACCGGAAGAGTATTTCTTCAACCACTACTCGGGCGGCATCTCGGCACGCGCGTTTCCGCTGAGCGTTCGGCGGACGGGGCCGTTCGTGCAGGCCGACCTCATCTACGGCCAGTTCACGGCCAAACTGCGCGACGAGACGCAGGACCGGGCCGATCATCAGTTCGCCGTCGGGGCTGGCGTGCTGGGTGGTGTCGGCTACGCCCTTCCGCTGACCGGCGAGCGCCGGGTCAATGTGCTCCTCTACGTCCAGCGCAACTCCAACACCGGCGACGTGGACGGCGAGGGCAGCACGACGTTCGGCTACGGCTCGTTCGGCGCGGAAATCGCCATAGGGTTTTAGCCTCCTTCCTCTTGCCTCTCTCACTCACACCTCTTCCCATTATGTCCGCTCCCCACGTCGTATTCGGAACCGGCCCGCTGGGCCGCGCCGTCGTCTCCTCACTCGTCAAACGGGGCCGATCGGTTCGCGCCGTCAACCGATCGGGCCGAGCCGATGGGCTGCATCCGTCCGTCGAAGTCGTCCGTGCCGACGCGTCGAACCCAGAAGAGGCCCAGGCGGCCGCTGCCGGTGCGTCGGTCGTCTACCAGTGCGCACAGCCCGGCTACACGCAGTGGCCCGCCCACTTCCCCTACCTCCAGGCGAGCATCCTCAACGCCACCCGCGCTGCCGACGCCCGCCTGATCGTCGCCGAAAACCTGTACATGTATGGCCCGCACGACGGCCCGCTCGTCGAAACGCTACCCTATCTCGCCACGACGCGCAAAGGAGCCGTCCGAGCGCGCATGACCGAGACCTTGATGGAAGCACACGCACGCGACGAGATCGCCGTAGCGATCGGGCGCGCATCGGACTTCTTCGGGCCTGGCGTCGAAGGATCGGCCGTCGGTGGCCGGCTCTTCGACGCCGTTGCGCAGGGCAAAACGGCCAACGTCGCGGGCGATCCCGGCGCGCTCCACACCTACACGTTCGTCCCGGATTTCGGCGAGGCTCTTGTCGTGCTGGGTGAGCGGGACGAAGCGCTGGGCCGCGCATGGCACGTCCCCAACGCGCCCACGGTGACGACCCAGGCGTTCGTCGAGCGCGCGTTCGAGATCGCAGGTCACACACCCAAGATTCGAGCATCCGGACGCACCATGCTCCGGCTCATCGGGCTAGCCGTCCCCAACGTCCGCGAGTCGGTCGAGATGCTGTACGAATTCGACCGCCCGTTTGTCGTCGACCACTCGGCCTACGCCGCAGCCTTCGGCGACCACGCGACGCCGCTCGACCAAGCGCTGGCGCTGACGCTCGGGGTCGAAGCAGCAGCATAATCCGGTCTCACGACCGATCCGAGCGGCTGATGCGCGCACGAATCCGGCTCAGCGCTTCGGGCGTCACCCCGAGGTAAGACGCCACCTGGTAGAGCGGCACGCTCTCGATCACCTTGGGGCGGTGCTCTAGCAGGGAGAGGTAACGCTCCTCGGCGCTCTGCAGCAGAAAACTGGCCGTTCGCAGCTGCGAAAAAGCCATCACCTCCTGGAAGAGCCGTCGCCCGAAGCGCTCGAACGCCGGATCGGTATCGTACAGCTCAAGCAGCGTGGGGTACGGAATGAGCCGGACGACGGTCGGCTCGAGCGCGTCGATGTTCTGCTGGGCCGGACGCTTCAGCACGAGCGACGCTACGTCCGAAACGAATGCTCCGGGAAAGAAGAACTGGCCCGTGTGTTCAGAGCCGTCTTTGGAGAGGTAGAAGTAGCGCAATAGACCGGACTCGACGAACGCAACGTGCCGCGCTGCATCGCCTTCGCGGAGCAGATACTCGCCTTTGACCAACGCGCGCCGCTCTGCCGCCTGCTCGAGGAGAGCGAATGAGGTCGCCGAGGGCCGCGCGAATCGCTCGACGGCGGCTCGAAGGGAGGCTGGAGGAGAGAATTCGTTGGGCATGTCGGAGAGCGGAGAGGCTGGGCGATTGGGCTGCTTTGGCTTTGATCTGAAAGCGGGAGCGACCACGCGGCACGTGCCCGAATCGGCCTAGTCTGAATGCGGCGAATGTCACAACGTCACACGCGCGAACGAGCGATGAGCAATCGCTCATTCATTCTACGCATCGCCTCAGTTTCCAGCAGACCGTCCATCCGAATTGAGAAGCCGTCTATCCCGGACGAGATGGGAGCGTCGGAGCGCACCACCTCTATCCTCCGGCACGAACGCTCCGGCCTGTTTCGGCTGCCGCCCCTTCACCAACGATCCGCCGCAGCCGCTCGGACGATAGGACGGCGCGCGCGCCGTCGGCGCCGGGCCGAACCATTCTCCTGAGCGCTTCGACGGTCGCTGCGTCTCCGATCTCGCGGGACAGCGCGTCGATTCGGGCAGCGCCCAGGGCGTAGGAGTCGGCCAGCAGGTCGGATGGATGTGCAGAAGAGTCGATCGGCTCGCTGATGTCGACCCGCCTCCACTCGGCTCGCTGCGCTTCGGCCCAACCGCTCCCCCACCTCTCCTCGCCGTAGCGGACGGCCCACCACGTCGCAGCGCCTTCACTGAGCCACAAATCGCGCCACAGAACCTCGCTCGTTGCCGTCCCGAACCATTGGTGCGCGATCTCGTGGGCGAGCAGCAGTTCGGCGTCCCGGCCACTCGGCATGCCCGAAAGCACGATCAGCCCGGCATTTTCCATACCACCGTAGCGAGTGCCTGCCCGCACGATGCGCAGCGTGTCGACGGGCAACGGACCTATTTCGGCCTCCATCCACGCCAGCACACGAGGAGCCGACGTGACGGTTTGGCCAAACGCATGGGCTTCTCCCTGGGCTGCAAAGGCTTGAATCCGACCGGCGTCCATCGCGAGGACGAGCGGCGCGGCGACCCAGGCGACGGCTTTGGCGGGGAAAGCGGTCGATGCCGATGGCTGCCAGGACGATGAAGGTAGCCTCGTTTCAGCGTATTCCGATTCGCGGTTCGAGACATCAGTTGCACCAGCACCAGACGGAGTCGACGTGCGGATGGTAAACTGCCAACGGCTCGCTCGGCTGGGGTGGTCAGCGACGGGCAGGTAGGTGCGCGCGCGGTCGGGCCAGTGATCGGCTGTCCAGGTCGTTCGTCCGTCGACGCGTTCGATGCGCATTCCATCTCCAGCCCTGCCCGCCCACCTTGCGGCAATCGGACTTGCGAGCACACCGTCCGCGCGCTCGCACGGCTCGGTGGGCCAGACGACGACGTACCTGAGCGAGTCAGGAATCGCCTCACCATCGAGTTGGAGCCCCATCGGTCCGGGTGGGTCGAAGTGCAGGCCGATGGGGAGTCCGCGCCCGGTCGTGTCGCACGGCGCCCAGACCGTGCCTGCGCCTTCGACGTATCGCGGATCTTCGGTTGTGCCCAGTTGCAACGTAAAGTCGTAGCGATGTGGCGTAGCGAGATCGGGGCGATCGGTCGTGCTGCCCTGATCCGGTGAAGTCGGCGGCGCGGCATGGCATCCACACCACGCGAAGAGCAGGGCAAGGAGCAACGGCACAGACCTTCGGGCGTTGGGAGGCATAGTCTGAATATCGTCTGATGAAACGCTCGTCCCGCCGCCTGGTCTTCTGGTTGATCGCCCTCGTGTTGATCGGGATCCTCATCCTCCCCGAAGTGCTCGACCCGTACGGCGGCAAGGAGTGGACCGAAATTAACCACGGCAACCACACCCATTTCGTCCCCCGCGACCGCGACGAGGACATACCACTCGACCGCTTCCCAACGACCGAGCCCTCGCCGAGCCAGCGGATTCTGCCGGACGGACAGGTAGTGGCGCGATGAGCCGAGCACAATGCGATATAACTTTCAGAAAAAAGTGAAAGTCGCGTTTGGTTGACCCTAGCCTCATGGTTGAGGCGGCCCGAGTTCCCTATCTTGGGGCATCGCATTCACCCGCACGCACTCATGGCCGGAACGCCGTACAACAGCGCACAACCCAACGAACGCAAGCTCTCGTTTTGGGAGAAGCTCTACCTTCCCCAGGTCTTTCAGGGATTGGGCTACACGCTCAACAAGATGGTCAACGAGGAGTCGTACACCGTCGAATACCCCGAAGAGCAGTGGTATCCGCCCGATGCCTACAGGGGCCGCCCCGTCTTGGTCGAGGAAGCCGGACGCCCGCGCTGCGTGTCGTGCAACCTGTGCGCTAGGGCCTGCCCGCCACTCGCCATCTCGATGCAGTCGCACGAAGTCGACAATGTCAAGGAGCGCGAGCCCGCGTGGTTCGAGATCAACATGCTGCGGTGCATCTATTGCGGCTTCTGCGAGGAGGTCTGCCCCGAGGAGGCCATCGTGATGTCGAAGGAATACGACTTGACGTTCCAGAGTAGAGACGAGGCCATCTTCGACCTCGAGAAACTGCTCGTGCCCGCCGAGCGCTTGCAGGATCGCTTTGCCTACCTCGCCGAGTACAAAGATCCTCAGGCGATGGGTCAGACGTGGGACTTCCGCGAGGACAACAACCTGCACAGCGTCCGCAGCCAGGGCTTCTTTGCCGAATTGCTGGCCGAAGGCATGACCGGCCTTGAGGAAACCCACCTGCGCGACACGACGACTCCGGCTGCCGACCGCACGTGGGGCGGGGAGCGCAAAGGCCCGCCGACGTTTGCGTACGTAACCCAGGGCGATGCCTGACACCGATGCTGCTTCTGCCAGTCTGACGGACGAGCAGATCACCGCTGCCGGTGAGAAGATGCGCGACCAACTCGCGTACCTCATTGACGAGGTCGACCTGCTCGGTCCGGCCCTTGCACGCACCAAGGCTCCGATCTACGAAGCCAAAGCCGCAGCCGATCAGCCGTCGCTCAAAGAAGCGCTGTTCTTGCTCGCACTGCGCGACCGCAACGTCCGCATCCCTTTGGTGACGGGACAGCCGATGCAAGACGCCCAGCCGGATAACCTGGAGGAGCAGGCGCACGCGATCTCGCTCGAGGACCTCATCACCGATGTGCAGGCATCTCGCCGAGAATTGGTTGCCGCGCTTCCCACCGACGCCGACGGTTGGAAAACAGCCGTCGACGTGCCGGGCGATCCGCTCTCCCGTCTGGCCTACGCGCACCAGATCGTCCTCGTCGACACCGACTTGCTGCGCGACGTGGCGCTTCACCTCTTCGATCTACAACGCGTCGCGGGCTGATCCGTCTGACGTACTCCTGTCACCCACGCGGCGTACTCTGAGTGGCGCCCAACTCTACATCGTGAGCCTCTCCGTCGAACAGATCGAAACCGCCTTCAAGAACGGCACGCCCGCTCCGGTGTATTTCCTGTTTGGCGAGGAGACGTATCTGACCGATCAGACCCAGGCGCTCGCCGAGAAGTACCTCGTCCCCGCCGCTGAGCACGACTTCAACTACGACGTGCTCTACGGGGCCGAAGTCGACGCCGCTGCCGCTCTGGGTCTGTGCCGCTCGTACCCGATGATGGGCGCCCGTCGCCTCGTCATCGTGCGCGACTTTGACAAGATGAGAGGCAACGCGCTGTTCACCACACTCGCCGACGCCCCCAACCCTGCCTGCGTCGTCCTGCTGATGTGCCGGTCCAAACCCAAGCTCAACGCCAATCCCTACCGCGCGCTCAAGCAGAAGACCGCCTGGGGCGAGTTCAAGCCTCTGAAAACACACGCCGTCGCCGGATGGATCAAGCAATACGCGCGTTCGCATGGCTACAAGATGCAATCGGGCGCCGACGCGACACTCGCCGAAATGACAGGGGCCAGTCTGGCCCAGGCCGCGAGCGAATGCGACAAATTGTTCGCGTTGGCAGGCGAGCGAAAGGAAGTGACGCGCGACGATGTTTTTCGTGCTGCGGGGCAGTCGGCAGAAGCCAATCCGTTCGTGTTGCAGGAGCACATTGTGAAGGGCTGCCTTTCTGACGCACAGCGTGTTTTGGATCGCTTGTTGCAACAGGCATCACAACCGGACGGCGAGGCTCATCGCATCGTCGCTCTGCTGCTCGCCTACTTCACCAAGCTCCTTCGTCTCGCCCGCTGCCGTCACCAACGCATCCCCGAAAGTCAGATGGCCAAGGCCGCGGGGGTTCCGCCCTTTTTCCTGCGCGAATACCTCTCCGCCCTGGGCGGATTCCGGACTGGGCGGCTCGAGCAAGCATTTTCCTACCTCCTGGCCGCAGATTTCGAACTCAAGGGCGGAGCATCGCGCGAGTCCGCGTTGATTCTCACGCTCCTCCTCCACCGCCTTACCGCACTACCCGACCGCCGCGGACGTTAGTCCTATGCAGTCTTTCATACCGCGCCCAGCCGCCCGCCCGACTCGGCGCTCTTTCCCCTTCTCCTATGAGCATCATCAAAATTCGCCGCCCCGTCAGCGCCGCCGAGCGCCGCATGAAGGTCTTGAAGGAGATGAGCGATGAGGATCTGATGCAGCAGTTCCAAGCGGGCAGCGTCGAAGCGTTCGACCTGCTCGTGAGCCGCTACAAAGATCCGCTTACCAACTACCTCTACCGCTTTTTGGGCGACGCGAGGGAGAGCGAGGATCTGTTGCAAGAGACGTTCATGCGCGTCTTTCGCAACCGCCACAGCTACCGACGCATCGCTCGCTTCTCGACGTGGCTCTACACGATCGCCGGTAACCTGGCGCGGTCGGAGTATCGCAAGCGGCGACGCCGTAAGGTCCAGTCGATTCAGTCGATCAACCGAGACTCGGAAGAGTATGAAATCGAGATCCCCGACGACACCTTCCGTCCCGACGCCGACGCCAACGGCACCATTTCGGACGAGTATGTGATGGATGCCCTACGTGAGATCCCCGATGACTTCCGAGAGGTCGTCATTCTGCGCGACGTACAGCAGCTCAGCTACGAGGAGATCGCCGAGATCACGGGTCTGCCGATGGGCACAGTCAAGAGCCGCATCAATCGCGGCCGAACCAAACTCCAAGCCCTCCTGAAGTCGGTCTATACTCCCGACGAGATGTAGGCAGAAGCGCCTCAATCGACAAAGCGAGCGTCTGATGGTAATCCGTCAGACGCTCGCTTCGTTTTGCCTACCAGTGTCTTTTTAGAAGGAGGTTGCCTTCTCGAATCACCACAGCCTGCGAGATAAGAGAATACCTCCCCAGACACCCCTCGGCTCCGGATAGTCCACAGTCTATTTCTTGGCAGCAGGCTTGCGCTTGGCGGCCGCCTTCTTAGGGGCGGGTTTCTTGGCAACCGTCTTCTTGGGCGCGGCTTTCTTTTTCGTCGGAGCCTTCTTGGCCTTAGTTCCTTCCTTTGCCTGGATCAACTCGACGGCCTGCGCGAGCGTAATCTCCTCGACCTCCATCCCTTTGGGCAGTGTCGCGTTAGTCTTGCCGTGCTTAACGTAGAGACCGTAACGGCCGTCGCGCACGTCGATCGGCTCTCCTGAGACCGGGTGGTTGCCCAAGGCGCGCAGCGGCTTGTTTTTGTTCTCCTTCTTAAGGATCAACTCCATCGCACGGGCTAGATCGACCGTCATCACGTCGTCCTCCTTGCCTAGCGAGGCAAACGTCTTCTCGTGCTTCACGTACGGGCCGAAACGCCCGTTGTTGGCGACGATCTCCTTGCCGGTCTTGGGATGCTCACCTACGGTCCGCGGCAAACGCAGCAGGTCGATGGCTAGTTGGAGCGTCGCATCAGCGGCCTTGGTGCCCTTGGGCAGGCTGGCGCGCTTGGGCTTTTTACCGCCCTCCTCGTCGTCTCCTAACTGAACGTAGGGACCATAAGGGCCAGATTTGAGCAAGATCGGCAAGTCCGCTTCGGGATGGATGCCCAGCGGCTTGTCCTCCATGTTGCCCTCTTTGAGCAGCTCGGCGATGTGCTCCTTGGTCAGATCGGCTGGAGCCAAGTCGTCAGGCAGTGAGGCGCGAAGCAACTCGCCGTCCTCCTCGTGCTCGACGTACGGGCCGTAGCGGCCGACGCGAACCACGTAGGGGTCCCACTGCGGCGATTCGAGCGTCGAGATGGCTTTGGCGTCGAGCGTTTCGATTCCGTCGTCGACGGTAGCTTGCAGACCCTGCTTTCCGTTGAAAAACTTCTCCAGATACGGAAGCGCCTTGGCCGAACCGTCGGCGATGCGGTCGAGGTCGGACTCCATCTCGGCCGTAAAATCGGTGTCGACGAGTGTTTCGAATTGGTGTTCGAGCAGGCGCGTCACGGCAAACGCGACGAACGTCGGCACCAGAGCCGATCCGGCCTTGCGCACGTAGCCACGGTTCTTGATCGTCTCGATGATCGAAGCGTACGTCGACGGGCGGCCGACGCCCCTGGCTTCGAGCATCTTGACGAGCGACGCCTCGGTGTAGCGGGCGGGCGGCTTGGTCTCGTGGCCCTCGGGCGTGACGCCTTTGCATTCGAGCGTGTCGTCGCCAGCCAGTTTAGGCAGCGGCTGATCGCGATCCTCCAGAGCGGCGTCGGGATCGTCCGACCCTTCGACGTAGGCGCGGAAAAAGCCCGGAAACTCGACCGTGCGGCCCGACGAGCGGAAGGTGGCGGCGCTCTTTGTCGTGTCGACCTGGTCGGGCGATGCGGCGTCTTCGCCCTCTCCCGCCTGAATCGTCGCCGAGACGAGCTTCAGGCGCGCGCTCGCCATCTGCGAGGCAACCGTCCGCTTCCAGATCAGGTCGTACAGCTTGTAGTCCTCACCCGACAATCCGAGGTCGCGCGCCGTTTTCATCTCCTTGCCCGCCGGACGAATCGCCTCGTGCGCCTCCTGCGCGTTGCGGACTTTGCCGCTGTACTGACGCGGCGATGGGCTGAGATATTCCTTGCCGTAGCGCGCTCGTGATCGCGGTGCGCGCTGCGTCGACGGCCTCTTGCGAGAGCGTCGTCGAGTCGGTTCGCATGTACGTGATCAGGCCCTTTTCGTACAGGCCCTGCGCCGTCCGCATCGCCGACTTGGCACTCATGCCCAGCTTGCGCCCGGCCTCCTGCTGCAGCGTCGACGTGATGAACGGAGCCGACGGATTGCGCTTCTGCTGTTTCTCCTCGACGCTAACGACGCGCCACTTTTCACTGAGCAATCGCTTGGCGAGCGCCTTGGCCTCCTTCTCCTCCAGTATCAGCACGCTGCCTGGCTTGGCGAGCTTGCCCGTATCCGGGTCGAAGTCCTTGCCCTGCGCTACGCGCTGCCCGGCAACGTGCGTCAGCTTTCCCGTAAAGGTGCTGCTGCCCTTCTCGAGATCGGCTTGCAGGTCCCAATACCCCGATGGCACGAACGCCAGCCGCTCGCGCTCGCGCTCGACGATCACGCGGACGGCTACGCTCTGCACGCGCCCTGCCGATAACTTGGGCGCGACTTTGCGCCACAAAACCGGCGACACGCTGTACCCGACGAGCCGATCCAGGATGCGCCGCGTTTCCTGGGCATCGACGAGCGCTAAGTCGAGGTCGCGCGTCTGGTCGATGGCGCGTTCGATAGCGTCGCGCGTGATCTCGTGGAAGACCATCCGCTTGACCGGGATCTTGCGCTTGTCGATGTCGGAGCGGAGCACTTCGAGTAGGTGCCACCCGATGGACTCGCCCTCGCGGTCCTCGTCCGTAGCGATGATGAGCTCGTCGGCCGATTTGAGCGCTTCCTTGAGCATCTTCACCGTCGGCTTCTTGTCGCGCGGGATGATGTAAAGCGGGTCGAATCCTTCGGCGACGTTGATGCCCAGCCGCGCCCACTTCTCCCCTTTGTACTTGGCCGGGATCTCCGAGGCGTTCGATGGGAGGTCGCGCACGTGGCCTCGACTCGCCTCCACCTGGTAGCCGGACGGCAAAATGCCCTGTATCGTACGGGCTTTGGTGGGCGATTCGACGACGACGAGGCGCTTCATATAGGTAATCCGTTGTGTGCTGTGGAGCCGCTTAAACACGCCTGGCCCATTAGCGGCGTTCCTCTGCCCGAGCAGAAGGGCGTGCTACACGTATCGTCTCTCACTCAACCAGCTCGGGGAAGTACGGCGGAAGACCGCGCTTGCGGCTCGCCATTCACTCTGCTATTCCACCTGCGGCGGCCCGCGTTTGGTACGAGCGCAAGGGTAAAACCGCCAACTCCTTCTCTTTCGCCTCTACCATCACGTCGAAGGGCGCATCGCTAGGCACGTCCGACATGATCGCCAGGAATCGCAGCAAGTCGGACTCCTCCAGAAGGTCGGCGTGGGCTGTTCGGCGGCCACCTTCGCGGGCGCTCGACAGGTGAAACTTTGGGACGCCTGCGTTGGGCAAGCGGTCGCTCCAAGTCTCGGTTATCGCTTCGATCTTTTCAGTCAGCCCCTCATTGTCGGCGCCTGGAAAGATGGTGTGATGGAAATAGTCGAAGATCATCGGCACGCCGATTCGCTGCGCAAAGTCGAGCACTTCGTCGGTGCCGTAGGTCGTGTCGTCGTTTTCGAGCGCCAGACGATTCTTTGACGATGCAGTCAATCGCTCGAATGCCTCAGCAAACCGGTCCTTGGCTGCCTCACGGTCCCCATAGGCACCACCGATGTGGAGCGTCATCGTGCTCTGCCACGGATCGACGGCGTCGAGGAAAGCGGCTTGGTAATCCAGTTCCGCAATCGCACGGTCTACGACTTCTGAGTTGGGCGAGGTCAGAACGGTGTATTGGCCCGGGTGGAGTGTTAGACGTAGCGACTCTTGCTCGACATAGGCACGGATGCGGTCGAGTTTGGGGGCAAACATAGTCTGCCAGTCCAAATCGAAGGCGACGTGTGATGCAAACGGGATGACGCCTGACGAGATGCGGAAAAAGCGCAGGTCGCGCGACACGTTCCACCTCAGAATCTCATAGAGCGCGTCCAGATTAGCGCCTCCAATCTCGCGCACTTTCTCTCGCGACAGGTTGGCGAGGCGAAACGTGCGCCCGGTCGTCTTATCGAGCGAGCGGTTGATACAGGCGTATCCCAGATGACGAAGGTGCATGAGCGAGTCGTTGTTTTTGCCTGCTACCGGCCCGACCGCGCATCGTGCCGCACTCCCAATGACGTTACGGTGCCGTGGAGTTGATGCCGGTTGCGGGCGCCGCGTTATCAGACACGAACGGCCGGGGCGTAGTCGGACGCGTCAGTGTCTGAATGGCACATGCTGGCGTGCCATAGATTGCCCAACTCGCGGTCGATCCAGTCGGCAGCGAACGGGTCGAGTCCCGAGCCTGGGTAAAAGCAGAACTCGCCGAAGAGGGGTCTGCCGTCTACCTCGTAAAAGTCCACCCGAGCAAACGAGAAGCCGCTAGCTAGTGCTTCTGCAGCGTCGAGCATGGCGGACAGACTCGCCGGACGGGGTGGTTTGTCTGTCTGATCTCGTATCAGTGTGACGTAGTTGCGGTCGTGCAGCAGCCATCGGTGCTCGGAGGCTCTGTCTAGGTGAACCTGAACGTGTGTCGCGCGGCCTCCAAAGACGTAGATCTTGTAGTCGAGTGGTAAAACCTCGTGGCCGATTAGCTTTTCGGCGATCAGGCCACGCGGCACGTCGCGATAGCACCACTCGTCAAGCCAGATGCCGTAGGGTTGCACAGTCCACCGGGTGGTCAGGCGGCGCAGCGCGTCCCACTCGGCGGCGGTGGGAACGCTTCGCAGCGGATGGTACTGGCAGCAGCCGTGGCTGGCCTTGATCATCACCGGATCGACAAACGGCGATACGTGCGGAAGCTCGTACCCCGTCCACACCGTCGGGACGATCCACTCGGTGCCCAGAATCCCCTCGGCGTATTCCTTAGCTTCAATTTTGTCCGACAAGCGCACCATCCGAGGGTCGCGGTCGACGAGCTTGCGGACCTGGACCAGTTCGGTGAACCGCGTCGGCAGATCTAGTTGTGCCCGTCGTCCATGTCGCCACAAGTAGCACGCCTCGACACGGGCGCGGTAGCGGCTCCAGGGAATAGGCGTTGTCGCGGAGAGCACGAAAAAGACGTGAGCAGATCAAGGAGGAATCGAACCGAGCACGGCGCCCAAAGATCAACGGAAGCGAAATGCGAACCGGGCCGGACTACTATTCCCGATCGGAGAGGTTTGCACTCTGCTCAGCCACCACGTCGATCCACACCAGGAAGTGATCGCTCACCTGGACGCCGCTCGTGTCCGGACGCACCTGTCCGCTGCCGGCGACACGCAGGCCGGTAGACGGTAACACGTAGTCGACTCCCAGTCCCCAACTGGCCGTGTCGTCCGGGTCCAGATCTGGGTAGCGAGCTTGACCTGCCTCGTCAGCAGCGGGCCGCACGTTTGACTGGATGCGTGGCGAGGCGTAAAGCAAGTTGGCGATCGGGTTCTCCCACGCGCTACCCTCATCGGGATCCGCGTTGAGGTCGCCCATGATGACAAACCGTACACCGGATGCGAGGCCTCCACTCGTCCCGTCGTCGTCGTAGATCCACTCTGCTCCGTCAACGTACTCGCGCCAGAAGCGGATTTCGTCGTGATTGCGCTTCTTATTGCGCGCCTCGGCTCCGTCGAATGCGGGCGGAGTCGGGTGGCTGAGGAGCAAGTGAACGATCTCGCCGGTGGGCAGCGTCAGCGGAACGTCGGCATGCGTCTTGGAAGAGAGGCGAAACGGGATCGCCGGATCGTACCACGGCTCTCCAGACTCGGGGTCCATGGGCAACAGCGCGCCGGGCATATCGGCCCAGCGGAACTTCCGAAACGTGCGAATCGCTGACTCGTCGATCTCGATTCCCTCGCGCACGAACAAGGGCAAACGCATACTGTCCCGGGTAGACACCGAAGCCCCACGCGTCGCCTCCGTACGCGCGCTCGTCAGCCGTCTGGCGCGGCGCGCTGCCGTCGAGGCTGACTTGCATCGGCGGCTCGTCCGACACGACGGCGCCGCTGCGGTCCAGATCGAAGCCCGACGCCTCGCCCGTATTGCTCTCGAACCCGAAACCAACGTACCGCACGCCGGTCGATCTGCTGATTCGGTCGGCCATGAGTGCAGCGTTGTCGGCGTGGTACGTCAGTTCAGAAAGCAAAAGAACGTCGGGCGCCAGTGCGCCGATCTCTTCGATGGCGCGGTTGATGCGCGGATGGGTGGCGTCGCGTACGTCGCTCGTGCGCAAGTCCTCGACATTCCAGGCGGCAATGCGGATGGGCTCGGGGGAGATGGCTGGCGGGGTGCCGGGCGTCGAGCAGGCGACGAGGAAGAGCAATGGGAGGAAGCGCATGAGGCTGAGCGAAGAGAGTGAGACGCAGGTAGGCCTTTCGAACGACCAGCAACCTGATAGCAGCAGCCACACCCGACGGTCTGTGAATAGTAAGGTCCACGAATCTGAATGTCGATTCCGAGCCTACCCGTTTGGTCCCGGAGCGTGTCAGGTTAGCGAGAGTCGGTTGATCACGCCGCCGGGACGCGTTTCGATGCCGACTTGCGCGACTGCGCATGCGGACGCTCGCGCTCGATCAACGCGTAGAATACGTCGCGCTCGCGGGCGCGGATCACAGCGCGCTCGTGGGCCTCGGACAAGATCATCGGATAGCCTTCGCCTTTGTCGCACTCGGACAGCAGAACGGTGTGGATCAGGTCTACGAGCGAGGTGTCATCGGCCACCCAGGCGGGCATTTCCACGCGCGCCACTTCCGGCGGCGATGTGCGCGTGGCTGGTACGTGAAGGTAAAAAAAGCGGATCCGGTCGCCCTCGTGGTACGTCGCCAGCACGTGCGAGAGCGAGCCGAAGATGGCGGAGCGCTCGCCAGGCAACAGCGTTTGCTCAAAGAGGTGGCGGTCGGTCATGCCGTCGAGCGTTTCGTCGAGTGCGGTCGCCACACCGTTGCACTCGCCGCGCGCCAGCCGGAGCAGGTTGACGACCTCGGTCGACGCAGGCATCGACACGTAGGAGGCAACAGGGACTCGGTCGGCACGGAATCGCGCCAGGGTATCGGCATACATCTGCTCGAAGGCAGACGCATCTCCGCTGCCGGACTGCCCCTTTAGCATCCAGCGAATGAGCGTACCGTCAGCCAGCGCGACGAGCGGGCGCCCGGCCACGCCCGCATCCTCGGACGTGCGAAACAGCGTCTCGAGTTCGAGTTGATCGCGCATCGCAGACACGAGTTCGGGCCGTGCCTGCTGCATCAGTGCCTCCAACGCGTCCTGCACCATGTCCTTGTCGAAGCCCAGACGCGGAATGCTTTCGATCAGCGGCTGCTCCTGCGTGCCGTACTGAAACGCGACGCGCGACACGTTGAGCAGGTAGCAGTGCGGCTCGCGGTGCCGGTCGGGAAACACCTGTGAGCCGTCGGTCGCCACAACCGTGATCGGCGTCGGCCGGACGGTCGGCGGGTGCCTGGCCTCGGGCGACTCGTGTGGCAGCGCGACGAGCCACGTCCGAAACGTGCGGGCCTCGTCTGCCAGTTTCTCCCACGCGCCTGAGCACTCGCCGAGTGCCTGCAGTGCCCGTTCGATGCGGAGGCCCAGCGCGTCTCCGTCGGACGTGGAGTGCTCGGCAAACGAGGTGAGTTGAGGGGCGAGCTGGCTGAAATCGAGCATGAAGAGCAGGTAGTGCCGTCAAACTCGCGCGCACCGGGTGACAACCCGGCGTCAGACCGTCTTTACTCGCCGTCAGGGACGACCGGCGCAGCGGGAGCAGGAGCGGCGGGCGACGGAGCGGTTTGCTCGGTGCGTACGCCATCGAGCACGTTCACATCGCTGTCTCGGTTGATGACGAAGCTGCTCAGAATGCAGAGCAGCGCAAACACGGCACCCAGTCCCCACGTGATCTTTTCGAGCGAGTCGGGCGCCTGACGGGCACCCAGGATCTGCGTCGTGCCGCCCGCGCCGATGCCCGAAAGACCACCGCCTTTTCCGCTCTGGAGCAGGATGACGAGGATGAGAACGAGCGAGAGGATCGCGAGGATCGCGACGATGAGGCCGAACAGCATGGACAGACAAGACGTGTGGAGCCGGGAAAGCTACGAACAGATCACGCTCGCTTCAACTCGCATTGTCGGTTCACTCATTTATCGCTGGCCCCCTCGCCGGAGCGACCCCTGAGGTAAGCGTCGGCCATCAGTAAGCCCGCGACAGTTTTCATGTCTCCCAATTCCCCACGCTGGGCACGGGCGACGGCCTCGGCGAACGGAAACCGGACCGGCTGGACGCTCTCCCCTACGTCGAGATTCTGCGTACTGGATTCGCTCAGTTGCTCGGCCAGAAAAAACCAGATTACTTCATTGCTGTACCCTATTCCGGGGAAGAGCGGCCCAAGAGGCGTCAGCTTGGCTGCAGACAACCCGGTTTCTTCCAGCAACTCTCGGCGCGCCGTCGCCTCCGGTCCGTCTCCCGCGTCTCGTTTCCCGGCAGGCAACTCCAGAAACGACCGGCCCGTCGGATAGCGAAACTGGCGAACGAGCAGCGTCGATCCGTCGGCGAAGAGCGGAACGACCGCGGCGGCACCTGGATGGTCGATCCACTCGCGGACAGATTCGACACCCGAAGGCGTTTCGACGTGATCGCGGAAGGCATGGAGCAGCTTACCGTCTACCAGTTTGACTGACGAGCGCTTGGTCTCGCGCAGGTCAGGCGCATTCGGGTCTTCGGTCGAGGCGAGCGGATCGCCGGTGCCTGGAATGAGAGAGTCAGGCATGGGTCAAGATTCAGAATGGAGGGCAGAAGCCATCGCGCAGGCGGCGACGGCGGCGGTTTCGGCGCGCAGGCGGCGCGGGCCGAGTAGAGCGGTGCGGGCCCCGTCGCCCACCAGATGGGCCACTTCGGCGTCTGTAAAACCGCCCTCCGGGCCGATCACCACTCCAACCGGGCGAGAAGGATCAGACGCGGCGAGCAAGTCACTGAGCGGATGGACAGCAGCTTCGTGGAGCGTCAGCCACTGCACGTCGGGATGCAAAGCCACGAGACCAGAGAGTGCGCATTCGTGAACGACGGGCAGGCGGCACCGGAGGCTCTGCTTGAGTGCAGACACCAGTCGGGATTCAAGCCGGTCAATGCGCGTCTTTCCGGGCGGCGTACGGGCCGTTCGGATCAGCACCAGATCCGTCACGCCTAGCTCAACGGCCTTCTCGACAGCGAACTCCAACCGATCGCGCTTCGCCAGCGGACTCATCGCCAGCCACAGCCCGACGCGGCGCTCGTTTACATCGCGCTTAGTTTGGATAACGCGCGCCCGGACCGTTTTCCCGACCTCGACCAGTTCGCACGCGTGCCACCCTCCTGCTCCGTCTACGATCGTCAGCGCTGCACCAACGCCCATCCGCAGTACTTTGATGGCGTGGCGGGCTTCGTCGTCGGGCAGCGTCACCAGATCGCCGATCAAGGCATCGGGTGGAGCGTAGAAGTTGGTCGTCAAGAGGCCGGTGAGGACGAGGCGGTTACAGCCCGAAAGATAGTCCGACGTGGACTTGGCCGTCCGAAAACCCCGACTCTCGCGATGCGGCGTAGCTGGCATTCATCAGACCGAGCGGCGTCTCGAACTGGATGCCCCCCCCATAGCCGGGATAAAAGCCTGACAGAGCAGTGACCTCAGCCTGCGAGGTCGCTGGCTGGTCGAGCCACGCCGCGTCGAAAAACAGGTAGAGGTACGACGAGCGGTCGAGCAGAAGCCGTGCTTCGCCGAGCAAGCGAACCGCTTGGCGCGCGCGAAAGCGGTCGTCTGGATAGCCGCGCAGGGTGCGCGTGCCGCCGAGCCGGAAGAGTTCGCCGACTTCGTACGCATCGCTTCGCAGCAGGTAGCCTTCGCCTCCCATGACGACAACGACTCGGCTCAGAGGCGATGCGAACAGGCGGAGGTTCGCTGTCGCGCGGTCCTGCGACGCCCGCTCGCGCTGCCGGGTCTCGACTCCATCGACGACGAGCCCGAACGAGCGTCGACGGTCGCCGCGCTCGACGCGCACTTCGGCCAGCACTCCTCGGCGCGGGCTGATGCGCCGGTCGCGCCGATCCGCGCGGAAACCACCTCCGACGAACGTGACACTGGCCTGGGCGATCTGCTGGCGCCCCCCCACGAGACGCACCCCTCCGACGCCGGGCTTGGTCGTCTCCTTGCTCACCGATCCGAACACCTGCCACGCCGGTGAGCCATACGTGACCTCGCCGCGCAGCCGCTGCGTGCTCAGCGTCGAGTCTTGCTGGATACCGTCGAACCCGAACGCAACGCCAACCGGCACCCAGGGCAGATAGGGCAGTTCAGCCAATGCTTCGGCCCGACTCGTACGCCCCGGCTGGCGGTCGAGCCGTAACACGTACCGATGCCCCAGTCCGAAGGGCGAGAGCAGCGACAGGAAGCCCGAGCCTACGAGCGACGCGCGCCCGCCTGCATCCGGTACGACGCCTAGCACCAGGTCAAATGCGCCAGGTGCCGGAGCTTGCGCGTCAACGATGAGCGACGCCAAGCGACCGTCGCGCACGCGAAGCCGAACACTATCGACAGATGCGAACAGCCCACTTGCTTCCAACCGCGACCGAATGCGTTGCGTGTCGTACCCCTCCAGCGGCTCCCCGATGCGGTGCCCGATCACTTTCTGTGCAACGGCCGAACGTACGTCCGAGCCGCGCACCTGGATACTGTCGAGCGTCAACGCGGCGCCCAGATCGACGGTTAGAACGATGGAAAGCGACGAATCGGCGGGCAAAAAGTCCAGCCGTTCGATGCGCACCTGAGCCAGCGTGAAACCGTCGGCAGCCAGAGTGCGCACCATACGCCGGGCATCGTCGGCCAGAAGCGACGGACGAAACGGACGGCCGGACCGGCTGTCTAGCTGCGCCATCAGTTCGTCGCCCCGACCTGCCTCGATGCCTTCTAGAACCACATCTTTTATTTGCAATAACGGACCTGGGTCTATCAGAACGCGCGCCGCTGGTCCCTCCGTCTCCATACCTGCTTGAGCAGCCGGGTCGGCCGATTCCGTCCCGACCGACAGCACGCGCGACAATCCATAACCGCGCGCGGCGAGTGTGTCGCGTACGGATCGACGAAGAGCGACGGTGTCAGGTGGCATCCACCACCCACTCCACACCAGTTCTCCATTCGTTGACACGGCAGTGGCCGGAGCGCTACCGGGCAACGGTTCGCCGGGAGTACTCTGTGCCATCACTGAATCGCACGCTAGCAGCGCGACAGTAAGCAGCGCAACGCCAGCCGCATAGAACAGGATCGCGCTCAGCCCTCCCTTTTCCCCGAAGACGGAAATCTACAATGGCATCTGGCGCTGAAGCGCTTCGTCGCAACGTTGAGGACCCTGCCTGCGCAGGGACGACGTTGTGGAGAGTGGGCAGGACGCATCACGGTAGGATAGCGCTGGAGCGATGCGAGGCGGCTTAATCGATGAGGAGGCCGCAGCGATCACGTTTTGGTGACTGCCTGCGTGTGATTCGATGCCAAACTAGGACCCAAACCGCGCGCGGCGCGTCGGGAGCGAACGTCTGTTCTCAACGCCTGCCACTGTTCTCATCGTGCCGACACCGACCGATCTTCCGCCGATTTCCGACTCGGTATGCACCGCTTTCCACGACGATCTGACACAGTGGTACCACCGGGTCAAGCGCGCGATGCCGTGGCGAGCCTCGACCGATCCGTATCGCATCTGGATCAGCGAGATCATGCTTCAGCAAACGCGCGTCGACCAGATGACACCGTATTACGAGCGGTTCGTATCGCCGCCTTCCCGACTCGTAAAGGCCTTGGCAGATGCACCCCAAGACGACGTGCTCAAAGCCTGGGAGGGGCTGGGGTACTACTCGCGCGCTCGCAACCTGCACCGCGCAGCCAAACGGGTAGTCAACGTCTTTGGCGGGCGCGTGCCCGATGATCACGCAGCCTTCATCGCCCTACCCGGCGTTGGCCCGTACACCGCTGCCGCCGTTCAGTCGATTGCGTTCGGCGGAAGCTATGCCGTATTGGATGGCAACGTGCTCCGCGTTTTGTCGCGGGTGTTTGGCATCGACGATCCGATCAATCGTCCGGCCGTCCGTACGCACTTCCAACGCATCGCCGACGCTCTACTCGCGCCAACCAACCCGGGAGACTACAACCAGGCGGTGATGGAGCTAGGCGCGACGGTCTGCACGCCCAAGAATCCAACGTGCCCGGTCTGCCCGCTGTCTTCGGTCTGCGTCGCCCGCGCCCAAAGCAGGCAGTCCGAACTGCCCTACAAGGAGCCGAAGAAGAAGCGGCCGCATCACCATGTATCCGTCGCACTCCTGACGCGCGCTGACGGACGATTCCTGATCCAGCGACGCCCAAACGACGCCATGCTCGGCGGACTCTGGGAGCTTCCCGGCGGCAAGCGCGAACCGGACGAATCCGATGCAGGAGCCTGCGTTCGTGAACTGACGGAAGAATTGGACATCGACGCACAGGTAGGCGAGCGCCTGGCTCAGGTCGAGCACGCTTACTCACATTTCACCGTCACCGTCACCGCGTTCGCTTGCACCACGGAAGATGAGCCGACGACCGAACTCGAAACGCACTGGATTAGGATGGAGGAGCGCGACGCGTACGCCTTTCCCAGGGCCAACCACAAGCTGTTCGATCAGATGGCGGCTCGCCGCGCCGCGCCTAGTCTATTCGGCTGATCGGGCGTCGCGCGCCTGATTTTGGCGTGTCGCGGTGCTCAAAAAAGGAACAGCAGGAAGAGGCTTCCGTTCGCAAAACACGCTCTTCTACGCATGCGCTTCGGTCCTCTTGGGGCGGTTTGCCGAGGGCCGCATCCCCTTTCGATATGACTGCTACCGCACCTTCTCCGATCCAACTCTCCGGCCGCGCCGCCGAAGCTGTGCAAAAGATCATGACCACCAAAGACATCCCCGCAGGCTACGGCTTGCGCGTGGGCGTCAAGGGCGGCGGATGCTCGGGCATGAGCTATATCTTGGGGTTCGACAAGCAGCGCGATCAGGACGCCGCCTATGAAATCGACGGCATCCCGGTCTACATGGACAAGCGCCACGGCCTCTACCTGATGGGCGTGACGGTAGACTACCACGACGGACTAAACGCGCGCGGCTTCACGTTCGAGAACCCCAACGCCACCGCCACGTGCGGCTGCGGATCGAGCTTCTCGGCATGAACCGAGTGCGGCGTTCTTTTTGCATCGTTGGTCGCACCACCCGCTGACCGCTTTCGAGAGCGATTCGGTCTCTACTTCTGACTTTTGGGCAGCATTTGCCTGCCACGCCCCGACCTCCGCGCGTTCTCGCTCGGCATCGCCCGGCGACACCGCCATCCCCCTACTTCATGGAAGGCAACTTCTCCAACCGCGTCCGCGACGTGATCTCGCTCAGCCGCGAGGAAGCGCTCCGGCTCACTCACGATTATATCGGCACCGAGCACCTGCTGCTCGGCATCATCCGCGAAGGCGAAGGACTTGCCGTCAAGATCCTACGCAACCTGGGCTGCGAGACCGACAAGGTCAAGCAGGCCATTGAAGAAACCGTTCGGACCGTCGGTGGCACGGCTCCGGGTGGCAACATCCCGCTGACCAAGCAGGCAGAGAAAGTGCTCAAACTCACCTTCCTCGAAGCCAAACTTTACAAGTCGGACGTGATCGGGACCGAGCACCTGCTGCTCAGCCTGCTGCGCGACGACGAAAACCTGGCAGCGCAGATTTTGGGCGAGCGTTTCAACGTCGACTACGACAGCGTCCGCGCAGATCTCGACAGCATCATGAAGGGTGGATCGGGCGGATCGTCGCGCCCCACGGCAATGGCAGGCGGAGGCGGTGGGCGTTCGTCACGGTCGAAACAGGCAAAAGCAAAAATGGACAAGAGCAAAACTCCCGTACTTGACAACTTCGGACGCGACCTGACGGCGCTGGCCGAGGAAGACAAACTGGATCCCATCGTGGGCCGCGAGCCCGAGATCGAGCGCGTGGCCCAGGTCCTGTCGCGTCGCAAGAAAAACAACCCCGTCCTGATCGGCGAGCCGGGCGTCGGTAAGACGGCCATCGCCGAGGGGCTGGCGCTGCGCATCGTGAGCCGCAAGGTTAGCCGCGTGCTCTACGACAAACGCATCATCACGCTCGACATCGCCGGACTCGTCGCGGGCACCAAGTACCGTGGCCAGTTCGAGGAGCGCATGAAGGCGGTTATGGCCGAGCTAGAGAAGAACCCGGACGTGATCCTGTTCATCGACGAACTCCACACCATCGTCGGTGCAGGTGGCGCATCAGGTTCGCTCGACGCGAGCAACATGTTCAAGCCCGCCCTAGCGCGTGGCGAGATCCAGTGCATCGGCGCGACGACGCTCGACGAGTACCGCCAGCATATCGAGAAGGATGGCGCCCTCGACCGACGCTTTCAGAAGATCATCGTCGAACCTTCGACGCCCGAAGAGACCGTAGAGATCCTGGGCAACATCAAGGAACGCTACGAAGACCACCACAACGTCCGCTATACGCAGGACGGGCTGGAACTGGCTGTCAAACTGGCCGAGCGCTACATCACCGACCGCTTTCTGCCGGACAAAGCCATCGACGTGATGGACGAGGCCGGAGCGCGCGTCCATCTATCGAACATCAAAGTGCCGCCCGAAATCGTCGAGCTGGAGGGCAAAATCGAAGAGGTAAAGGGCGAGAAAGAGCGCGTCGTCAAGGAGCAGCGCTTCGAAGACGCCGCCCGCCTGCGCGACAGCGAAAAGCGCCTCGCCGAAGAGCTCGACGAAGCCAAGCGCGAATGGGAGCGCAAGGCTGACAATGAGGTCTATGACGTGACCGAGCAATCCATCGCCGAAGTCGTCGCGATGATGACGGGCGTGCCAGTCGACAAGATCTCTCAGTCCGAGGGCAAGAAGCTGATGAAGATGGAGGACGCGCTCAAAGGTCGCGTCATCGGGCAGGAGGAGCCGATCATCAAGCTCAGCAAGGCTATTCGTAGGACGCGCGCCGGGCTTAAAGATCCCAAGCGGCCCATCGGCTCGTTCATCTTCCTTGGCCCCACCGGGGTTGGTAAGACGGAACTCGCCAAGGTGCTGACCAAGTACCTGTTCGACTCGACGGATGCCATGATTCGCATCGACATGAGCGAGTACATGGAGAAATTCTCGGTCTCGCGTCTGGTCGGTGCGCCTCCGGGATACGTCGGCTACGAAGAAGGTGGTCAGCTGACCGAGAAGGTCCGCCGCAAGCCGTACAGCGTTATCCTGCTCGACGAGATCGAGAAGGCGCACCCGGACGTGTTCAACATCCTGCTCCAGGTGCTCGACGACGGCATCCTGACCGACGGTCTGGGCCGCCGCGTCGACTTCCGCAACACGATCATCATCATGACGTCGAACATCGGCGCGCGTGACATCAAGAACCTGGGCAAGGGCCTGGGCTTCGCGGCGTCGAACGAGGTCGTGACGCACGACTACAAGAAGATGAAGTCGACGGTCGAGGACGCGCTCAAACGCGTGTTCAATCCCGAGTTCTTGAACCGCATCGACGACGTGATCGTGTTCCAGCCGCTCGAGAAGGAGCACATCTTCCAGATCATCGACCTGCTCATGGCCGAACTGCTCGTCCGCACCCAGGATCTGGGCATCATCGTCGAGCTGGACCACGACGCCAAGACATTCCTGTCGGACAAAGGCTACGACCCGCAGTTCGGCGCTCGACCGCTCCGCAGAGCGTTGCAGAAGTACGTCGAGGACCCGATGGCTGAGCAGATCCTGAACAACGACCTGTCCGAAGGCGACACGATCCTCGTCACCTACGACAAGGACAAATCAGACGCCGAGTTGCAGTTCGAGACGCGCAAGGGCGAACCTGTCGCCGCCGACGTAGCGGACGACGCGTCCCCCGAAGAAGCCGAAGCCGAATCGGGCGACTGACTGTCCCGCGCAAAACCGAAAGCCCGTCAGATCCTAGCGACCTGGCGGGCTTTTTCCTATTGCGGAGCCTGGGTGAATCCCGTCCGTTACCGACCGACTGTCCCCGATTGTCATGACCAAAACGCTGACCGCCCTGCCTGCTCAATCGCCTCCGCAGACCGAGCCGATGACATTCGCCGACTTTATCGCGCGCGACGATGAGCGCAAAGCAGACCTGATCGACGGCTACCTCATCTACGATATGCCGACTGACCGACACGAAGACCTGTTCCTATTTCTGGCTAGCTTGCTTCGCATTTACGCCCGAGAGATGAATCTGGGCGAGGTGCGCGGCTCTCGTACGCCCGTCCGAATCGATGAGCGTCGGTCGTTCGAGCCGGATATTCTGTTCGTACGACGGGAGCGTGCCTATGTCATCCAGAAACTGTATCTCAGCGAAGCGCCCGACCTCGCCATTGAGATCGTGTCGCCTTCGTCCGTGCGGCGTGATTACGAGACGAAGCGAGCAGGCTACGAGGCGATGGGCGTGCGTGAGTACTGGCTCATCGACCCGGTTAACAGTGACGCGCGCGTCTTTCGGCTGGGCATGGATGGACTCTTCGCCGACGTGACGCCTGCCCAAGGCGAGGTCTTTAAAAGCGACGTGCTGGCCGGATTCCGTCTGGATTTGGGCGTCCTGTTCGACGACCCGCTCCCCAGCGAGCACGCCATGCTGCGCGACCTGCTGGGTTAACTCCGTCCATAGTCGTCTTCGAGGCGTTCGATGTCGTCTTCGCGGCAGACGCCCATCTGGGTTTCGATGATGACGAGGTAGCCATCGGTGTCGTTGGTGATGCGGTGGACGCCGCCCAGCGGGATGAAGAGGCTGTCGCCGGGTGCGATGCGGCGCTCGTCGCCATCGAGGTGGAAGAGGCCTTCGCCCTGGACGATCACCCAGTACTCCTTGCGGTGCGCGTGGCGCTGCAGGCTCAGGCGCTCACCCGGCAGCACGACGATGCGCTTGACGCGGTAGCCGGGTTCGTTGAGGTACTCTTCCCAGCGGCCCCACGGGCGGTTGTCGGAGTCGATGAGCATGAGCGTTTGGGACTTGATTGATGAGGTAGAACCGCCAAACTAAAACCTGTCAGGTCTTCGAGATCCGACAGGTTTGAACGAAGCCAGCCATCCTCTCACCGATTTCGTACGTTCCGTCCTTCTTCTACTGACTTCTCATGCGCCTCCTCTCCGCCTTCGCACTGCTCCTGATCGCATCGACGGCGTCGGCGCAAACGTTTGCTCCTATGGCCGAAAAGCGCCCGCTGACTCTCTCGAACCACGGCACCGACCGCGTCGACGACTACTACTGGCTCAACGACCGCGAGGACGCCGACGTGATCGCCTACCTCAACGCCGAGAACACCTACACCGAGGAGAAAACCGCGCACCTCGCCGATCTGCGGCAGACGCTCTACGACGAGATGGTGGCGCGCATTGCCCAGGACGATGCGACGGCTCCTTACTTCGACAACGGCTATTGGTACTATACGCGCTTCGAGCAGGACAAAGAGTATCCGATCTACGCTCGAAAGCGCGGTTCGCTCGACGCCGACGAAGAGGTGATCCTCGACGTGAACCCGATGGCCGAGGGGTACAGCTACTTCCAGATCGGCGGCATGGACGTGAGTCCCGACGGCACGCGCCTCGCCTTCGCCGCCGACACGGTCGGACGCCGCATCTACACCCTCCACGTCAAGGACCTGACGACGGGCGAAACGATCGGCCAGCCCATCGAGAAGACCGGCGGATATGGCGTGTGGGCAGACGATCAGACGCTGTTCTACCCGCGTCAAGATGCCAACACGCTGCGGACGTATCAGGTGCTGCGTCACCGCATCGGTAGCAACCCGATGAGTGACGCGCTCGTGTTTCAGGAGGACGACGAGGAGTTCTACGTCGGCGTGGGGCGGAGCAAGAGCCGCGAGTTCGTGATGATCCAATCGTCGCAGACGCTATCGGACGAGGTGCGCTATCTCGACGCGTCGAATCCGACCGGACAGTTTACCATCCTAGCACCCCGGCAGCGCGGTTTGGAGTACTCGGTCGACCACGCGGGCGACTGGTTCTACATCCGCTCGAACGCGGACGGAGCCGAAAACTTCAAGCTGAGCCGAGCGCGTTCGGGAGCGACGAGTGTCGATCAGTGGGAAGACGTGGTCGGGCACGATGAAGACGTATATCTCGAAGGGTTCGAGGTCATGAGCGGTCACCTCTCCGTGCAGGAGCGCACCGACGCGCTGCGCCGGCTTGCGCATGCGCGACCTATCGGACGGATCCGAGCACTTCGTCGCGTTCGACGAACCGGCCTACACGGTCTCGCTCAGCACCAACCGCGCGTACGACACCGACGTGCTGCGCTACACCTACACGTCGATGACGACGCCGACGCAGACGGTCGATTACGACATGGATACGCGCGCCAAGACCGTCGTCAAGCAGGAAGAGGTCGTCGGCGATTTCGTCTCGGACGACTATGTCACAGAGCGCAGTTGGGCGACGGCGACCGATGGGACGCGCATCCCGATTTCCATCGTCCGCCACAGCGACACGCCGGTCGACGGGACGGCTCCCACCCTGCTCTACGGCTACGGCAGCTACGGCGCGTCGATGAACGCATCGTTCTCGTCTACCCGGCTGAGCCTGCTCGACCGCGGCTTCGTCTACGCCATCGCGCACATTCGGGGTGGACAGGAGATGGGCCGCCGTTGGTATGAGGACGGCAAGTTGATGAGCAAGATGAACACGTTTACGGATTTCATCGCTGCGGGAGAGCACCTGATCGCCCAGGGATACGCCGCGCCGGATCAGCTGTATGCCAACGGTGGCTCAGCGGGCGGGCTGCTCATGGGGGCCGTCGTTAACCTGCGGCCGGATCTGTGGGCGGGCGTCGTCGCAGCCGTACCGTTCGTCGACGTGGTCACGACGATGCTCGACGATACGATTCCGCTTACGACGTTCGAATACGACGAGTGGGGCAATCCCAACGAGCCCGATGCTTTCGCCTACATGCTCTCATACTCGCCCTACGACAATATCGAGGCCAAGGGCTATCCCAACATGCTCGTGACGACCGGCCTGCACGACTCGCAGGTGCAATACTGGGAGCCTGCAAAGTGGGTGGCAAAGCTCCGAGACCTGAAAACCGACGACAACCTGCTGATGCTCAAAACCGACATGGAAGCGGGCCACAGCGGCACGACGGGGCGCTTCCGCCGCTTCAAAGACACGGCATTCGACTACGCGTTTTTGCTGGACCTAGCCGGGAAGGCAGAGTAGGCTCGGCCCGATCCCCCTTTCGTTTTGGATGGATTGCCGAATCGCTTTGCTTGTCGCAATGGCCGCGCTGGAAAGCTCGCTGTCCGAGTCAGTTACCGCGTAGCGCGATGGTGCCATTTTCGGTGCGGAGCATCACACGACGAGCCGCATCGCTGAGCTGGGCCGAAAACGAAGCGCCCGCTCCGTCTGGATCGAGTTCGCGGTTGCGCAGCGGCAAGCCATCAGCGGAGATGCGACCTGCCGACGTACGAGCGTCGATGTCGGCGGACGCGTTGGCAGGAAGCGTCAGGGCGAGGTTGCCGTTTCGCGTTTCGATTTCTACGTCGCCGCCCAGTCCGGCGAATGCGGCATCTACGTTCCCGTTGCTTACCTCCACGTCAGCCCCACCTCGCATTCCGGCCAGCGCCACAGTCCCGTTGGAGACGCGGATAGTGACATTCGACGAAAGACCCTCGAGCCGGACCGTACCGTTGGGCAGGTTGAGGATCAGCGGTGTTGCAGCGGGGACCGTACCGGTGATGTCGACTTCGGTGCGATCGGCTTCGTCAGAGATGACGGTGTAACGATACGTCCCGTCGATCCCCGTTTCGGTGATGCGGATGCCATCGAGGCGCTCGCGGGCTTCCTCGTCGTCATCGGCGCGGGCGTGACGCTCGAACGTAAGGTTTGCCGATGCGTCGTCGGTTGCTTTCAGGTCGATGCTACCTGCGAACAAGTCGATAGCGAGGGTCCGACCGGCGGGATCGACACCACGCGTTTCCTCGGATGTCACCTCGCCTGTGCCCAGAACGAGCGTACCATCGTCATTTTGCGCTACGTCATCAGACGAGCAAGCGGCGAGAAACAGGAAGGCGAAGATCAGCAGACGGGGCATGGCAAGGTAGAGGAATGGGACGTCAACTCGTTTCCCCCGCCCAGTCGTTCCGCTCGTCCGCGACGCCTCATAGGATGTCCGTCACCACGAGCACGTCGTAAAGCGCGTGGGTCCACGCCGCCACGCCAAACCCGCGCAGCAGGTAGAGCACGTTGAGCAGCAGGCCGAGCAGGAAGCGATAGACGAACGAAGTGAGCTGGAGCGGATCGCCATATGCGCCCACGTAGTGAACGGCGCTGAACACGAACGCACCGATTAGGGCAGCGAGCACGTACGACATCCGGTTCTCTCCTTTGGTGAGTGCCCGAAACAGCCAAAACAGCCCGGTCACGAGGACGACCCGGAACAGCAATTCCTCGTACAATCCGGCACCCAGCGAGAGCGTCAGTTCGGTGAGCAAATCAAACTCCGCCTGAGGGGCAATCGCCGCCATCGGCAAAGCGGCGAATAGGACCGGCGCCATCACCACCGTCGCCACAATAGGTAACAGGACAGCGTAGGACAGACTTTCCACGAGCATCCATCCCAGGAAATCACCATGTAAAGGCACGCGTCGACCGCGCCTTCGCCGCTCCCACCACACGATGCCGAAGCCCAAGCCGATCACGACGAGCGTCGTCGCCCACATGCCGCTCAGCCCGATTCCGCCCAGAACCGACTTGAACCAGATGTCCGCGCCGATGCGCACGTTAACGCCACCGGGGCGGTTAATCCAAAGGATCAACACTTCGTACAGCACGAGCAGCGGAAGCGCAGACCAGAAGCCGTATGTCGCCGTACGGGTCAGTTTGAAGTACGAGCGAGCGTCATGAGAGAGCGGGATGGTCGGCGGCGGAAGCGGCGGATCAAGAAGGCTGTCGCTGGATGGGAGAGGATCACTCGTCATCGTCCCAACCCAGGCCTTCCAGGGTAAGCAAGGCATCGTTCAGTTCCGCGCGGCTGTGGCTGTCTCGTAGCCGATCGGCAATCGCGATTCCCGCACGATAAGCCTGTTCCGCGTCCTCGTTCCTGCCCACCGTTTCGAGCAGCTTGCCCAAGTGATAATAGGTGCCGACGTAATCGGGCTGCTCCTGAACGAGCGTTTTATAGTGCTCGAGCGCTTGGCTAGTATCGCCGCGCTTGGCATACTCTTGGGCCAGAGCGAAGCGCGTAAATGCGTCGCCGGGATCATCGGCGAGGAAACCGAGCAAAATGGGAACGCGGTCGATCACCAGCTTCCCCCAGCGCCTCCACCTCCGAATCCGCCACCCCCGAAGCCTCCGAACCCACCGCCACCGCCGCCGAAACCGCCACCTCCAAAGCCACCACCGCCGCCATTACCGAAGCCGCCTCCCCCCCAGATGATGATCGGCGGCCCCCCACGACCGCCACCATAGCGTTTGCCTCCCCTTCCTCCACGCGACGAGAAGTAGAACACGAGCAAGATCACGAGTAGGATCAACTGGATAGGAAAGCCCCCTTCGCCCTCGGAACGCTCGGCGCGTTCGAGCGCGTCGTACTCACCTGCCGCTGCCGCCATCAGAATCGTCGTCGCCTCCTCCAAACCGGCATAATAGTCTCCATCGCGAAATCGCGGCACGAGCACGTTGCGCACGATGCGAGAAGCATACACATCGGGAACAGCACCTTCGAGCCCTCTACCGACTGCGATGAACAGCTCTCGATCTTCCAATGCCACCAGAACCACGATTCCATTGTCTCGCCCCTGCTGCCCAACTCCCAAATCACGCCCTAAACCCGTAGCATACGTTGCCGGATCAGCACCATTAATCGTCCTCAACAGGACGATAGCAATTTGGTTGGAGGTTGTGTCGTCGTAGACTTTCAGCCGCGCTTCCAGGCTCGCCTTCTGCCCTCCGGTGAGAAGACCCGCTTCGTCGATCACGAAGCCCGTGGGGCGCACGTCAGACTGAGCGTGCGCCAACGGGGCGACGCAGAACATCAAAAGCGCGAACAGCCGAAGCATCGGCGAGCAGGGTCGGGAAGCGATGATCAGCTGTTGTCGAACATGCCGCCGACATCAGGAGCATCTTCGGAGCCTGCCTCGGATTCAAAGGCGGCACGCGTGTCGAAGCCCATGAATCCGGCGAAGAGCGCAGCCGGAAATTGACGCACCTTGGTATTGTAACTGCGCACGACGTTGTTGTAGTCGCTCCGCGCCACTTGTATCCGATTTTCCGTGCCTTCGAGTTGGGCTTGCAGATCGCGAAACCCTGCCGTTGCCTGGAGCTGGGGATAATTTTCAGCGACGGCGAGCAGACGACCCAGCGATCCCGAAAGTGCCGATTGCGCCTCTTGGAACTGCCGGAGCTTGGCCGGATCACTCAGATCGTCGGCGGACACGTTGATGCTTGTGGCACGAGCACGTGCTTCGACGACGTTTTGAAGCGTCTCGCTTTCGAAGTCGGCCGACGCGCGGACGGTCGATACGAGATTGGGAATCAGGTCGGCGCGGCGTTGGTACTGCGATTCGACGTTTGCCCACGCCGTGTTGACGTTCTCGTCTTGATTGACGAGCGAGTTGTACTGCCCGCATCCGGCACACCCGGCAAAGCCGAGTACGAGAACGAGGACCAGAAGGGCGATGGCGCCGGGACTGCGCATAGAAGTGGGAGTCGAGGTTGAGAATCCAACGTACGACTGCGGGACAACTGCTGTTTCGCCAACTCGCGCCTCATGCGCGTCAGACCAGTCGCGTCAGGTCGAGCATAACGTCGGTTTCCGAGAACTGCGCCGTATCAAGTCCGAAGACGTGGGCTGCGGTCAGGCGAATGCGGTTAAGGACGAAACCTAGCGTGCCTGCGACGAGGCTCGCGCTGATCAGACCGGAGGCGGCGAGGGTGCGTTTGGAAATCGGCATAGCGGCGTGGGCTTTGGAGGAGACCAAGGGTTACTTAACGCTGTTAAGCTAGCTCCTGAGTGCGTGAAACTGCAACGGGTAACAGCCTACCGACACAGGCTTTACGATTGGATGATGTGCGGCGCACGCCACCTTCTCAACTCGCTTGCGGCTCCTCGTGCAAACTCATCCGTTTACCAGACCAATCACTTCCGCTATGCCCGATACCCTCGCCGACCGCATTGCCGTCCTGGAAGCAGAGTTCGCTCCGTTCGACGATCCTCTCGACCGCTACGAGGTCTTGATTGATAAGGGTCGTGACCTCCCCAACCTCGCCGATGAGGAAAGGCAAGATATATTTCGCGTTAAGGGGTGCCAGTCGCAAGTCTGGATCGTGCCCCGGCTCGAAGTAGAGGTACTTCATTTCGCAGGCGACTCCGATGCGCTGATCACGCGCGGATTGGTTGCGCTGCTACACGAAGCGCTATCGGGCCTGCCTGCATCGGAGGTGCGCCTTGCCGATCTTGGCTTCATGGAACGTCTCGGCCTCTACGGACATCTATCTCCTACGCGAAAAAATGGGCTCTCGGCTATGCTCGACCGCCTGCGCGCTTACGCTGCTTAACTCCTGACCTCATGGCTACCGCTACCCCGACTCCACCTCCCGCCGATGCCCACGAACGCGCCCTGATCGAAGGCCGTGTCATAGAAACGCTGCGCACCGTCTTCGACCCCGAACTTCCGGTCAACATCTACGAGTTGGGGCTGATCTACGACGTGCGCGTTCGCGAAGACCGTCACGTCGACGTGGACATGACGCTGACAGCGCCCTCGTGCCCCGTCGCTGGAACGCTGCCGGGCGAGGTCGAGCGTAAGGTGTACGACACCGAAGGAGTCGAGTCGGCGCACGTCGAGTTGGTGTGGGACCCGCCGTTTCGAATGGAGAATATGTCCGAAGAAGTACGGCTCGAACTGGGTCTTCTGTGACTTTCGATGGGAATTGGTGGTGCAGGCGTTGATTAGACGCGGTGAGTTTTCCTATCCCCTGGCGTCCTTGAAAAGATCGGTGTGCGTAGGCTGATGAGCAGAGGAACCGCTGTGCTCCACGTTGCAGAGACGCCACGCCTTCCCTCTTCAAGCTCGCTGCGTGGACCTACTAACCGCGCGCGACTCCTTCGGCACGTGCTGCTGCTTCCACCGCTTTCGCCACATTACTGACGACGCGCTTGTCGAACACGCTCGGAATGATGAACTCGGCGGTCAGTGTGTCGTCCGAGATAGCTTGTGCGATGGCGTGAGCGGCGGCGAGCTTCATGCCTTCGGTGATGTCAGACGCTCGGCAGGCCAGCGCGCCCTTGAAGATGCCGGGGAAGCACAGCACGTTGTTGATCTGATTCGGGTAGTCGCTGCGTCCGGTCGCCATCACGGCGACGTGCTCGAATGCGAGCTCTGGCGCGATTTCGGGGTCGGGGTTCGACATCGCGAACACGATGGGATCCTCGGCCATCGACATCAGATGATCGACCGTAATCAGGTTCGCTCCGCTCAGGCCGATGAAAACGTCGGCGCCTCGGATCACGTCGCCAATGCTCGCCCGATTCCAGATGTGGGTTTGAAATCACGGCAAAAGCCTCCTTGTCCGCCGACAACCCGCCTTGCCCACGCACCAGCGCTCCGGTTCGATCGACGCCGATCAGGTTGGTGACGCCCAAGTCCAAAATCATCTTTCCGACCGCCGTTCCTGCCGCGCCGACGCCCATCACGACGACTTTAACGTCACCGGGCTGCTTGCCGACCACGCGCAGCGCGTTGATCAGCGCCGCCGTGCGTCACGACGGCCGTTCCGTGCTGGTCGTCGTGGAAGACGGGAATGTCGAGTTCGGCTTTGAGTCGCTTTTCGATCTCGAAGCAGCGCGGCGCCGAGATGTCCTCGAGGTTGATGCCACCGAATCCCGGGCGCGATGCGCTTGACGGTTTCGATGATCGCGTCGGTATCGGTCGTGTCGAGGCAGATCGGAAACGCGTTGACGCCTGCGAACTCTTTGAACAACTGCGCCTTGCCCTCCATGACCGGTAGCGCCGCACCCGGACCGATGTCGCCTAGACCAAGGACAGCAGTACCGTCCGTCACCACAGCGACCATATTGCCTTTGCTGGTCAGTTCGTAAACCTGCTCGGGATGCTCGTGTATAGCCGTGCAGACGCGCGCCACGCCTGGCGTATAGGCCATCGAAAGCTGCTCTCTGCTGCGAACCGGCACCTTGCTGTCGACTGAGATCTTGCCTCCGCGGTGCATCAAAAACGTCCGATCCGACACGTTGACGAGCCGTATGCCATCAAGCGCTTTGATCGTGCTGATGAGTGCCTCGAGGCTGTCGCCGAGCGAGTAAACGGTCACGTCGCGCGTCAAGACGGGGCCTTCGGACTGCACGATTTCGATGTCGCCGATATTGGCTCCGTGCTGACCGATGGCGCTCGTCAGACGAGCGAGCATACCGGGCTGGTTGGCGAGCTCGACGCGCAGCGTGACAGAGTTGCTGGCTTGGGGAAGAAAGAAGCGGTTCATCGTCGAGAATTGGGAGAGAGCGCGTTCAACGCAGTATGAGCACGATCTAACGCGTCGGGTTTTCGAAAACACGGCAGGTTTGGCCGACGGGTCTCATCGCAAAAAAGCAGAGCCGACCGGATCGCTCCAATCGACTCTGCTGGGGACTGCGCCAGAGCGCAGAGTCAGAGGCGTTTAGCCTTCGTCCTCGTCTCCGTCGTCTTCATCGTCGTCGTTGAAGTCATCGTCGGTGTTGACCGAGCCGTTTCCGGCTTTGGTCATCGCGTCGATTTCGTTGACGTTGGCTTTTGAAGAGGTCGACGTGACAGGTTTGCCGCCGCCGCCTTCGGCCTTGTCGGCTGTATCCGAGGTGTCAGCCGCTTCGTTGGCTTCGGCTTCCTCGAACTGCGCTTTGAGCGCGGCCAAACCGGACAGCTCACCAAGCGTGGCCGGGCCGCTGCCCTGTCCGCTCTGGTACGTCTGGATGTCCTGACGCTCGCGCTGGCGACCTTCGCGCTTCTCGCGCTGCTCGGCGTAGCGTGCCGTGCGGGCAGCCTCGCGCTCCTGGGCGACTTCGGACAGGATGATGTCCTTGTTCTGCCCGTCGAAGCGGATGACGCTGACGCCTTCGAGCACCTGGCCTTCCTTGTAGCTGTCGGCCGGGTGTCCCCGACGCTCCAGCTCACCGGCAGGAATGAAGCCTTCGACTTCGAGCGGCAGATCGACCGTGAGGCCGGCTTCTGCAACGCGCGTGACGGTAACCGGGTGCTGCGTGCCTTCTGCGTAGACGTTCTCGAACTGCTTCCACGGGTTCGTCTCGACCTGCTTGTGGCCCAGCGAAATTCGGCGGTTGCGCTCGTCGATGCCCAACACCTGCACCTGAAGCTCCTCGCCCTTGCGGACCACTTCTCCGGGGTGACGCACCTTCTTGGTCCAGCTGAGGTCCGAGATGTGAACCAGTCCGTCGATGCCTTCTTCGATCTCGACGAAGACGCCGAACGCAGTGATGTTGCGCACCTTGCCCGAGAGCGTCGAGCCGACCGGATGACGCGCCGCGATGCCGTCCCACGGATCGGCCTGCATCTGCTTCATACCCAGGCTGATCTTCTTCGACTCATCGTCGATGTTGAGGATCTTGACCTGGGTGATCTGGCCGAGGTTGACGACCTGGCTCGGGTGCTTGACGTGCTCGGTCCAGCTCATCTCGGAGATGTGAACGAGTCCTTCGATGCCCCGGTCCAGCTCGACGAACGCGCCGTAGTCGGTGATCGAGACGACCTTGCCTTCGACGACCTGGTCTTCCTTGAACGTCTCGTGGATGGTCTCCCACGGGTGCGGCATGAGCTGCTTGTAGCCCAGCGAAATGCGCTGGCGCTCGCGGTCGTAGTCGAGCACGACGACGTTGATCTTGTCCTCGATGTTGAGCACTTCCGACGGGTGCGACACCCTACCCCAGCTGAGGTCCGTGATGTGCAGCAGGCCATCGACGCCGCCCAAGTCGACGAAGACACCGAAGTCGGTGATGTTCTTGACGACGCCTTCCAGAATTTGGCCGGGCTCCATCGTCGAGAGAATCGTCTCACGCTGGGCGAGCAGGTCTTTCTCGACGAGCGCTTTGTGGCTAATGACGATGTTCTCGTTGGCCGGGTTGAGTTTGACGACCTTGAACTCCATCCGGCGCTCGAGGTAGGCATCGAAGTCGCGCACGGGGCGCACGTCGATTTGCGATCCGGGCAGGAACGCTTCCATGTCGCCCAAGTCGAGCTGTGCGATCATGCCGCCCTTGATGCGGCGGATGATGACGCCTTCGATGACCTCTTCGGTCTCGAATGCCTTCTCGACCCTACGCCAGCGCTGTACGCTGTCGGCCTTGGTCTTGGAGATAATCGGCTCGCCCTTGTAGTTCTCCTTGCGCTCCAGGAAAACTTCGACGACATCGCCGGGCTTGAGGTCTTGCGAGAATTCGTTCTTGGCGACGACACCGTCGCTCTTGAATCCGAAGTCGATCAGCACATCCTTGGCGCCGACGGTGACGACACGGCCCGTGACGATGTCCTGCTCGGAAATCTGCGTGATCGTGCCTTCGACGAGCGCTTCGTAGGCGGCGCGGCGGCGGCGCTCTTCGACTTCGTCTTCCTGATTTTCGAGGTCGGCCAGGGTGACCACGTCGCCAAGGATTTCGCCGGTGTACCCGATCTGGCCCTTGCTCTGGTTTTTGTTGAGATCGGCGACCGTTACAGACGCTTCGTCCTCGACACGGTCGATGTCGTCGCTGGAGATGATCTCTTGGATCGTCTCGACGGCGTCGTTGACCTTATCGCTGACGGCTTCAATGGCGCGCTCGACAAAGCTCTTGTGCTCGCCCTTTGCAGACTGCTCATTGGCTTCTGCCTTCGCCTGCTCGGCTGGCGAGAGTGCTTCGACGACATCCTCGACTTTATCGGTGATCGCTTCGGCTACGTCTTCGGCCGTTTCGCTGACGGACTCTAGGGCGTCTTCTACCTTGTCGGCGACTGCTTCAGCGGCATCGCTGACAGCTTCCGCTGCGGTTTCGACGGCGTCCGAAACGGCATCGGCGGCGCGCTCGAGCAGGCTTTCGCCTCCTTCACCGGTAGCACTCTTGCTGACCGGATGGGTGAGCGCGGCTTCGGGTTCGACCGAGGTGGGAACGGTGCCTTTGGCGTTGGCCGCGTCGGCGGCAACTTCGGCGACCTGCTCTTCGGCGATCGCTTTTTCTTTTTGCTGGTTATCAGCCATGTAATACGTGTGAGGCAAGCCTCAGCGTCCGGCGTTCGTCGTCTTCCTCGCACGCGGGCGCGTGTTGCGTTGGGAGGTCTCGGCGCGGGGAGAAGACGAGCGCACGTGCGCGGTCCCCGCAGAGAGCCGGACAACATACGGAGATGCCGCTGATTAGTCTCTCACTTTGCTCCGCTCGACGAGGCGCACAACCAAATCCACCTGATCTTCCATCGACAGCACGCCTGTGTCGACACGGACGGCGTCATCGGCGCATCGCAGCGGTGCCACGTCGCGACTCATATCTCGCGCGTCGCGGTCGGCTAGGTCGTTCCTAATCTGTTCGAACGAAACGTCCTGCCCTCTCGCGACAGCTTCGACCCACCGGCGCTGGGCGCGCACGTCTAAGTCGGCGTCGAGGAACAGCTTCAGCTCGGCATGAGGAAATACGACCGTTCCGATGTCACGCCCGTCTAGGATGACGCCTCCCCCCTTCCGTGTCCATTTGGTGGCGATGTCTCGCTGCTCGTCTAGTAGCGCCGCGCGCACCCACGGCAGCGCAGCAGCTTCGCTGGCAGCCGACGTGACCGCAGGCTCGCGGATGCGCTCGGTCACGTCGGCTCCGTTAAGGTTGAGCGTCAGTAGCCCTTCACGGTCGTGCCCCAGCGTCAGATCGAACGGTTTAGGAAGAGCGTGGAGCGTATGGCCGGGCCACCCGCTCTCGATCAGCGCCAGCGCGACGGTACGATACATCGCGCCGGTATCGAGGTATAGAAAGCCCAACGCGCGCGCTGCTGCCTTGGCCGTCGAGCTTTTGCCCGATCCTGCCGGTCCGTCGATCGCGACGATCACCGGCCCGATCCTCCGACGGACGTGCTGACGATCGTGATCGGGTTTGGATAGCGGATCGGCCCGATGGGTGTCTGGATCGTCGGCGTGGCGACCAGGCGGATCGCGCTGGCTCCGGGCGTCTGCTGCCCGGCCAGAGCCGTCGCGATGTTGAGCAGTTCGCCGACGTTGTTTCCGAAGAACGGGACCAGGTCGAGTTGGATACTGATCGGCACGACCGAGCGCTGCCCAGCCGGAAGTGTGACGCTGCGGTTGAACACGCCCGAAACGGTTTCACGGTCTTGCAAGAAGAGCGTCCAGTCGAGCTCGAGCATCTGCGCCGTCCCGTTGGATGTGGGGTTGTCGGCTCCAAGCATCAGGTCGAACGAGAGCGGAAGCGATCCGCTGCTGGCCGCCTGCCCGAGCCGGAGCAGATCCATCGGACGCACGTCGCTCGAGTTCTGGATGCTGCTCAGGTTGACACCCGCCAAGTTGGCCTGTTGCACGCCGTCGATGGCGAAGTCGACGTTTTGGAGCGCGCGAAACTGGTTGATCTGGGAGCAACTGCTCAGCACGAGCAGACAGGCGGTGGCGAGAACGAGGCGGCGCATCATAGCAGGTTGGGCTTGTGGTGAACGCAAACTACGCGTCCGGTGAGGCGTGGTGCCTATCCCCTGCGCAGATCACGCTGATCCTGCCTCGCGAGACCGACGAGCGCGTCTCGGCGTCGATTTCGGAGCGGATCGCGGCAATCGTCGGATCGTGCTGCGTGTAGACCGCGCCGTAGGTGAGGTTGAAGGCGTAGTCGAAGCCCGGCGGGTTATCGCCCTGGGTGTGCCGGAGCAGTGTTTCGAGCTTGTCGAGCGGCTTTGGCGAGCCGCGCCGTCGGCGTGGCGGCGGCTTTCGTACTCGTCCCACAGTTCGGTCAGGTGCGTGCGTTGATGCGAGGGAAGCGGTTCGAGTAGCGACAGAAAATCGCGGCGCTCGTCGCCTGCTTTGTCCGGCGCGTCGGTCTGCTCGGGCGCGGGGATGTCACCGCCGACGGCCTCGCCTAGGTCGCCTCGCCTAGGTCGTGGACGACCAGCATCTGAACCAGTCGCAGCGTGTCGATGTCGGGAAAGCGCTCGGCGAACAGCATCGCCATCAGGCACAACCGCCACGTGTGGTCGGCGACGCTCTCCTGCCTACCATCCGCCGTGTAACCGCTGCGCAGCGTGCTTTTGAGCCGCTCGCATCGCCGCAGAAAATCGAGCAGTCCGGTGATCTCCCCAATCGTCATACGACCGCAACGTCTTCCTCTTCGAACAGCGGAACGGGCTGAGCGACGTAGCGCGAGATGAGAAACAGAATCACGATACCGACGATCATCGAGATCCACCAGGGCGCTCCAAACCCGGTCGGCAGTGTCCCGATCAAGATGGCTACGCCGCCGACGGTGAGCGCGTAGGGAAGCTGTGTCCGCACGTGAGCGATGTGATCGCATCCCGACGCCATCGACGAGAGAATGGTGGTGTCCGAAATCGGTGAGCAGTGATCGCCCCAGACGGCTCCGGCCAGTACGGCCGATACGGTCGAATAGACGATGTGCAGGTATTCTTCGTCGGTGTGGAGTCCGTCAGCTTGCAGCACGCCCCAAGCCAGCGGGACGACGATCGGCATCAGGATGCCCATCGTACCCCAACTCGTACCGGTCGAGAACGCCGTCGCGGCGGCGAGCAGGAAGATGAGCGTCGGCACGATGCCGGGGACCAGAGCGCCCGAGAGAAACTCGGTCAGGAACTGCGCCGTGCCCAGCGCTCCCGTCACGGCCGACAGCGCCCACGCCATGACGAGGATGATCATGGCGAGCAGCATCGACTTCATGCCGTTGTACCACGCGTCGATGGTCTCGTCGATGGTCAGGATCTTTTGGCCTAGCGATAAGACGGCGGCCACGAGCACGCTCGTCAGCGACGCCCAGAGCAGCGATTTGTAGCTGTCCGCCTCGCCGATGATTTCGCGCAGTCCGCCGCCTTCGGGGCCGAGCGCTTGCAGTCCGGTGTAGTACAACCCCGCCAACACGCCAAACACGAGCACGGCGACGGGAATCAGCGCGTTGAACGCCCGCTGCGGCTTGCCCTCGACCGGCATCAGTTCCTCGCTGTCGGCCGACGCGTCGACGATGGCGTCGTCGTCCATGACGGCTCCGGTCGTGCGCGTGCGGATTTCGGCTTTGCGCATCGGCCCGAAGTCGCGCCCGCTGAAGGCGATGAAGCAGAGAAAGACGATGCAGAAAATCGGGTAGAAGCTGTACGGAATCGACGAGAGGAAGATGCTGTACGCGCCCTCGTTCAGTCCGTCGATCTTGCTCGTCGCCGTGCCGATGAGGCCGACTTCGTAGCCGATCCACGTCGTCACGAACGCGAGGCAGGCGATGGGCGCTGCCGTCGAGTCGACGAGGTAGGCCAGCTTCTCGCGCGAGATGCGCAGGCGATCGGTGACGGGCCGCATCGTGTTGCCGACGACGAGCGTGTTGGCGTAGTCGTCGAAGAAGATGACCATGCCGAGCATCGCCGTCGCCACCTGGCCCGCGGCGGCTGTTCGAGGCGAACTTGACCAGGTGGTTGACGATGCCGAACGTGCCGCCGTTGCGGCTGATGATGCCGACCATCCCGCCGATCATGAGCGAGAAGAGCACGATTGAGGCATGATCAGCGTCGGCCAGGGCGCCCAAGATGAACACCTGAAACGCGTCGAGCATCCCCCAGAAGAAGCCGGTCACCAGTCCGCCGTGCACGATCCACGCGCCGACCCAGATGCCCAAGAAGAGCGCCGGGATGACACGCTTGAAGAGCAGCGCAACGCCGATGGCGATGATCGGCGGCAAGATCGACCACCAGCCCGGAATCGTGCGCGCGCGCGTCTGTCCGATCGTCTGACCGTTCGAGACGACGACCACGTCGCCCGTTGCGTCGGCTTGGACCGTTGCGCGATGCACGTTGGCGTCGGCGTCGTAGACCAAGCGGACTTCGCGGTCGGCCAGTCGAACCGTCCCACCGGGATGCATCGGTAGCCCGCGCACTTCGACGGGTACTTCTCCTCCTTCGAGCACGAGTGCGGGAACGGTGACGGTCACCGCGCTGGCGGGCGCCGCGTCCTGCCCACGAGCGGCGGGCGTCAGAGCCAGAAGGAACAGGAGCAGCGCGGGGCGCATCGGCAGGAAGTGGTAAAGGGGAAGTCGACCAGTGGTGTCAGCGCGTGCCGTACAGGCGATCGCCCGCGTCGCCCAGACCTGGACGGATGTAGGCGCTGGCGTCCAGTTCGCGGTCGAGAGCAGCGGTGACGATGGGCACGTCGGGGTGGGCATCAGCCAGTGCCCGGACGCCTTCGGGGGCGGCGACGAGGCAGACGAACGACAAGTGCCGGGCTCCCAACTCACGCAGACGTGTCAGCGCGGCGATGGCGCTTCCACCCGTTGCCAGCATCGGGTCGAGTACGAACGTCGCAGCGTCGGGTACGCCAGGCGGCAGGCGCTCGTAGTAGCCGCGCGGCAGGTGCGAGTCGTGATCCCGTTGCACGCCCACATGCCCAACGCGCGCATCGGGCAGGAGCGACAGGAAGCCGTCCATCAACCCTAGACCGGCACGCAGGACGGGTACGAGCACGACCTCGCGCTCGAACGCATGGCCGACGGTCGGTTCGAGCGGTGTTTCGACCTCGACCTCGCGCATCGGCACGTCGCGCAGGGCGTGAGCCGCCAACAGCGACGACGCACGGATGAGAGACGCGCGAAACGTGCCGTGATCGGTCGTCACATCGCGCAGGATGGTCATCTCGCGCCGCAGCAGGGCGTGATGGACGAGGTCGAGAGTGTCGGGAAGATCTGCCACCATTGGATTAGACGCGCGGCGGGTTGCCCGCTCCCGGTCCACCCTTGCGTGCGTCCTTCTGCGCCTTTTTCTCGGCGACGACGCGCTGGTGCACGACGGCGTTTTCTTCCCACGGACGGCGCTCGAAGTAGCTGGTCGTCAGCTTGGCGAGCACGCCCGAGAGCAACAGCAGCGCGATCACGTTGGGCAGCGTCACCAGAGAGAGCGCCACGTCGCCCAAGTCCCAGATGGTCGTCACGGCCAGCGTAGCGCCGACGAAGTGCATCACCACGAACACGAACTTGAAGGGCAGGATGGCCCACGCACCGAAGATGTAGTTGGCGCACCGGTCGCCATAGTAGCTCCACGAGATCGAGGTCGACACGGCGAAGAGGACGACCGAGATCAGCACGATGTAGCGCCCGAGCCAGCCCAGCCCGATGGGGTCGAGGCCCTTTTCGAACGCCAGTGTCGTCAGCGGAGCCGAGTTGCGATAGCCCGCGCCGTAGAGCACGTCGGTGCGGGTGCCATCGGCGCTCTCGGCCGCATTGGCGCGCGGAAGAAGCGTGCCCGTAAACGGCACCTGCTGGGCCTCGTCGACATACAGTGGTTGGTCGACGCCGATGGTGAGGTAGCCCAAACCGACCTCGCCGATCGGGCGTCCGTCGACGTACTGGATTGACTCAGGGCGGTCTGCGCCGACGAACGTGCCATCGCTCGATTCGCGCGCAAACGTGCCCGAATCGTCTTGGACGAGGTAGCTTACGTTGTTATCGCCCAGGCGGAAGGTCGTGTCGACTTGCTCGCTGAACACGCCAGTCGAGATGATGACGAGGGCCGTGATCGTGCAGATGATGATGGTGTCGATGAACGGCTCGAGCAGCGCCACGACGCCTTCGCTGACCGGTTCGTCGGTCTTGGCCGCCGAGTGCGCGATGGGCGCGCTACCCTGTCCGGCTTCGTTCGAGAACAGGCCACGCTGCACACCATACGTGAGCGTGAGTAGAAAGAGACCAGCACCCGTTCCGGCGATGCCGCTCGTCGGGTTGAACGCTTCGGTAAAGATGAGAGCAAACGACGAGGGGACGGCTTCGATGTTGAGACCCAAAATCACCAGCGCGCCGGCCACGTATATCGCCGCCATGATCGGGGCGACGATGCTGGTCACCTTGCCGATCCTAGCGATGCCGCCCAGGATCACGATGCCCACGACGATCGCGGTCGTCAGGCCGGTCATCCACGGAGCGATCCCGAACGTATCGGCGACCTGGGTGGCGATGGTGTTGGCCTGGACCGCGTTTCCGGTCATGAACGAAGTCAGCATGAGCGCGGCGGCGAAAAAGATCGCGACGCCCTTAAACAGCCCTTTAAACCCTATCCCGAAGCGCTCGGTCAGTCCGCGCTCGATGTAATACATCGGCCCGCCCGAGACGCTGCCCTCCCACGCCTTGGCATCGAGGTCGGGCTTCACGACTTCGCGGTACTGCTGCGCCAGCGTGACCTCGGAGTACTTGGTCGCCATGCCGAGCAGCGCGGTCACCCACATCCAAAAGACCGCGCCCGGACCTCCCAGGTGGACAGCCATTGCCACTCCGGCGATGTTGCCCACGCCAACCGTCGCCGAGAGCGCCGTCGTGAGCGCCTGGAAGTGCGACACGTCGCCCGGCTCATCCGGGTCGTCATACTTGCCCGTCGTGACGGCGACGCCGTGTGCGAAGCGGCGAAACTGAACGAAACCCAGCCGAAGCGTCAGAAAGAGACCTGTTCCGAGCAGCCCGATGATGAGGGGCCATTTGAGTATGTCGTTGACGCTGTCAATGACGGAGCTGAACAGATCCATGCGTATGGGTCGGGTGTCGTGGGAAAGATGCGCGGAACGGAAAAGACGAGCATGCTGCCCGTCGGCGTACCGCGCAGACGATCCGCAAAGATAGACGCCGTCGCGGTTCGTTCACAACCGGCTCACGATCCAGCACTCGCAAGACACGCATCGACTTGGCGAGCATCACACAGCGCCCGGGCGTAGCGATGGGACGTATGGCGAGCGCTTTGGCGGGATCGCCTACCTCACTCGCGCTACGTTGTATGATGTGGGCGTGGCGATAGGGCGGTTCTTGCGGCTACCCTGAGGCCGTGAGAGGCGCAGTTTAGCCGCTACAGCGTATGCGGATCGACTTCGACGAACTGGCCGCTCAGGTAGCCCATCGTGCGCGTCGGGTACTTTTGGACGAGCCGATAGTCGTGCGTCGCCATCACCAGTGTCATGCCCTGTTCGTGCAGGCTCAGAAGCAGCTTCATGATCTCGTCCGACACGGCCGGGTCGAGGTTTCCGGTAGGCTCGTCGGCCAGCAGCACCCACGGCTCGCCGACGATGGCCCTCGCGACGGCCACGCGCTGCTGCTCGCCGCCCGACAGTTCGTGCGGCATCCGCTGCCATTTGTGGCTCAGCCCGACGCGTGCCAAGGCGTGGAGTACGCGTGTTTTGATCCGCTTGCCGCTCTTCCCCGTCACGTGCAGCACGAACGCGACGTTTTCGTAGACGCTGCGGTCGGGCAGCAATTGAAAATCCTGAAAGATGACACCGACGCTGCGCCGCAGGAACGGCACTTCACGCGAGCGGATCGTGTCGCTCTTATAGTCACCGATCTGGATCGTGCCCTTCTGCGGGATCACGTCGAGGTAGAGGAGCCGGAGCAGCGTACTCTTGCCGCAGCCGGTCGGCCCAACCAGGTTGACACGCTCGCCCCGCTGGACCGACAGCGAAAGGTCACTCAACACGTCGCGCTTGCCGCCGCCGGGAACGGGGTACGAGACGGTGACGTGGCGCAGATCGATCATGTGCAGAAGCTACGCCGACTGGACCACTCGACGCACGACCATGTGAACGCGCTCGCTGGCTTCGCTGGCCTGGGCATCCGAAAACCCGTCGTACGCGGCGGCTTCTTCGAGCGTGCTCGGCAACAAACTGCGCACTTCGTCAAGCGTGTAGGCGCGCTGGACGTGCGTCTCGTGGAACGTCTGACCTAGAATCGTCAACTCGAAATCGGTCGTGTGCAACCGGGCGTCTTGATCATAGAGGCTCGTACGGACGTACGAGAACCCTTCGGCTTCGCCCTCGTCCTGGAAATCGGCCTCGTTGTTGGCGCTGTTGGTCGGCGTCGACACGTCGAACACGAAGATGCCGCCGGGTTTGAGCGCGCCCATGACCGACACGAACAGGCTGCGCACGTCAGCCGGATCGACGAGGTAGTTGAGGCCGTCGTAGACCAGCACGACGGCGTCGGCGAGCGCATCGGTCTGGAACGCGGTGAAGTCGGCGACGGCAAACGACACGTCGACGCCGTGTAGTTCGGCCTTGCGCTCGGCGACATGGATCATCGCCTGCGACCTATCGGTCCCGACGTAGCGGTATGGGCCCATCGGCTGCAGTTCGAGCGCCAGCGATCCGGTCCCGCACCCCAACTCGAGCACGTCGCGCGCGCCAGGCTGGTGGCGCTGAATCAGGTCGTGGACGTAGTCGGCCCAGAACGCATAGTCGACGTGCTCCATCACTACGTCATAACCGGCGGCGAGGGCGTCGTAGGGCGTGGCGGTCGTAGGCATCGGGCAGGCGTCGGGCAGAGCACCAAAGAAACGGCGGCGACGGCGGATTGAGAATGAAGGCGACGCGCCGATTATACCTGAAATCCCATCGGCGCGCGCTTCGCTCTGCTGGGTGCAGACTCCAACTCGACGGCGTACGTCACGCTGATCGGCTCCACGCCGCGCCCCTCCCAAACGGCCCGCGATGCAGCGTTGGCTGCCAGCACGTCGAACCGCACCCGGCTCAATCCCTCGCTCCGTGCCCACTCGACCGCTGCATCCATCAGCCGTCCGGCAAGCCCGGCCCGCCGGTGCTTGGGGACGACGTACAACTCGGTTAGCTGAGCCTCGACGTTTCCGGCATAGACGGGCGACGGTGCCGACGCGTGCCCGGCCACGAAACCCGCCAGCTCGTCCTTCGACTCGGCCACCAATACGACGGCAGATGAGGAATCAATCGCATCCCGAAGCGTCGTTCTCCCCCGTTCGTCGGCGTCGCCCGACGGAGTCGCTCGCTCGTCCAGCGACGCTTGCTCGCGCATGAACGCCGACCACATCTGCGCCAGCGCGTCCAGATCGGCGGGCCGTGCGGGGCGGATCGTAGGGGACATAGGCGTGACGTTAGGAGGTGCGGGCGGCGTGGCGAGCTCCCAGCGTTCCGCGCGAGGCGAGCAGTTCGGCGTTGAGAATAGCGCCGCCCGCTGCGCCTCGAATCGTGTTGTGAACGAGCGCCACGAACTGAACGCCGAAGTTAGGACACGGCTGGATGCGCCCCACCGTCGTCGTCATGCCGCCACCCCGCTGCACGTGGAGCCGAGGCTGTGGGTGCGCCGGATCGGCGAGCACTTCGACGAACTTTTCGGGCGCCGTCGGCAGGTCCAAGCCGTCCAGCGGATTCGGGGCCGTTCGGAGCGCGTCGGCAACCTCGTCGGCCGACGGGTCTCCGGTCAGCCGCACGCTGACGCAGAGCGTGTGGCCTTCCATGACCGGCACGCGGGTGCACTGCGCCGACACGACGAACGAAGCGTTTACGATGCCGCTCGCGCCGACGGACCCCAGCAGCTTGAGCGGCTCGGTCGCCAGTTTGTCCTCTTCGCCGCCGATGTGGGGCACGACGTTGCCCAGCGCATCCAGTGAGGCAACGCCCGGATATCCTGCCCCCGAAAGCGCCTGCAACGTCGTCACCTGAACCGCCTCGACGCCCCATTTGTGGTGCAGCGGAGCCAGCACGCTCACCAATCCGACCGTCGAGCAGTTCGGGTTGGTCACGATGAATCCGCCGCCGAACGTCTGACGCTCGACCAGGCCGAGGTGGTCGGGATTGACTTCGGGAATCAGCAGCGGCACGTCGGCCTCCATGCGGTGGTTGCGGGCGTTCGAGACGACGGCGTAACCCGCCGACGCGAAGGCAGCTTCGACCTCGCCAGCGACCGACGCATCCAACCCGGAGAAGACGAGGTCGCAATCGAGGTTCGGCTCGGTCGGCTGGACGATCAGTTCAGCGACGGCGTCGGGAATCGGCTCACCGTGGAGCCAGTTGGCCGCCTCTCGGTACGGCTTACCTGCCGAACGAGGCGAAGCGGCGAGAGCCGTCACGACGAACCACGGATGGCCGTCGAGCAGGCGTACGAACTGCTGGCCGACAGCACCGGTCGCACCCAGGATGCCGACGCGGATTGGAGAAGAAGTAAACATCAGTGAGTCAGATAAAAGGGAAGTGTCGATGCAGCAGATACGGACCTCTCCTCGCCGTCATTCTCGCTCAGGCGGGAATCCACAACCGCCGCCATCGCTGCTACGATAGCGCGGCGCTCGAGTCTGCGAGGCAGTTGTGATCCCTGGCTAAGCGGGGACGACAGTGAGAAGGCGCAAGACGAATGCGGTCGGCTTTTGTACTCGGAATCAGATGCCGTTTTCTGACATCCAGCGCGTGAAGTGGTTGGTGAGTTGGTCGTACTCGATCAGGAAGGCGTCGTGGCCGTGCAGTGATTCGAGCGTGACGAGTGTTGCGTTGGGCAGTCCATTGACGAGCGCGGTTTGCTCCTCAGGCGGATAGAGGCCGTCGGTGTCGATAGAGACGACGAGCGCAGGTTGCTGGATCGATGCCAGAACGTCTGCGATGTCGCCTCGGTCGCGGGCCAGATCGTGCGTGTCCATCTGCTGCGTCATGCGGACGTAGCACAGCGGGTCGAAGCGGTCGACGAACTTGTCGCCCTGGTAGCGCAGGTAGCTGACGACCGAGAACAGGCCCGAGTCGGGCATACGGTCGCGGCGGTGGCGCTGCTCGAACCCGGCAGGCGCGCGGTAGGACAGCATCGCCGCCATGCGCGCAGTTGCGAGCCCATCGGTAGGGCGCGCGTCCGGGCCATAGGCGCCCCCGTTCCAGTTCGCATCGGCGTAGATGGCTTGGCGTTCGACCTCGCCCCAGCCAATCGCCCAAGCGCGCTGCGACGCCCCGACGGCGACGGGCGCGGTCGCTTGCACGCGGTCGTCCATCAGTGCCCACTCGAGCGCCTGCATTCCTCCCATCGACCCACCGATGACTAAATCGACGCACTCGATCCCCAACTCGTCCAGCACGTGTCGGTGCAGGCTGACCGTGTCGCGGATCGTGGCGACCGGAAACTCAGCCCCATACGGGCGGCTCGTGTCGGGAGACAAAATCAGCGGCGAGAGCGAGCCGTACGGCGATGCAATCGCGTTGCAGCAGACGATGAACCGCTCGTTAGGATCGAGCGCTTTGCCAGGCCCGATAAGCCCCGACCACCAATCGACCGCGTCGGCGTCTCCGGTGAGCGCATGGCAGACCAGCGTACACGTCGGCGACCGATCGCCCCACGTTTGATACGCGATGGGAGCGTTGCGAAACGTCGCGCCGCCCTCGAGAGCGAACGTGTCGACGACAAGCGTCTGAGGGCCGGATTGGGTCATAGGCAGAGAACCTGACCGCCACGCTCCCGGATCCGTCGTGGGGCTCGGACCCGGGAGGCGACGAGGCGACGCATCAGGCGAGTGCGTGGGCGACCGCTTTTTCGAGCGCCTGGGCGAAATCGGCTTTGATGTCTTCGATGTGCTCGATGCCCACCGACACGCGGATCAGGTCGGGCGAGACACCGGCGCGCACCTGATCCTCGGCAGCGAGTTGCTGGTGCGTCGTGCTCGACGGGTGGATGACGAGCGTCTTGGCGTCGCCGACGTTGGCGAGGTGGCTGGCGAGCTCGACGTTGTTGACGAGTTGCTTGCCCGCATCTGCGCCGCCATGCACACCGAATGCGAGGACCGCGCCGAAGCCTCGTTTGAGGTACTTCGTGGCGCGCTCGTGGAACGGATGGTCTTCCAGCCCGGGATAGCTGACCCACGCCACTTCGGGACGTTCCTGGAGCCACTGGGCCAGCTCGAGCGCGTTGCTCACCGCCCTGTCGACGCGCAGGCTCAGCGTTTCCAGACCCTGGAGCAGTAGGAACGAGCCGAATGGATTCTGGCTGGCACCAAAATCGCGAAGCGCCTCGACACGCGCCTTGATCGCGAACGTCACGTTGGCGCCCAGCACACCGTCCGGGCCGAACGTCTCCCAGAAATTGAGGCCGTGGTAGCCCTCGCTTGGACTGGTGAACTCGGGATAGCGTCCGTTGTCCCACGGTCCCGTTCCGCCGTCGACGATGACGCCGCCGATCGTCGTGCCGTGCCCGCCGATCCACTTGGTCGCACTCTCGACGACGATGTCGGCTCCATGCTTGAGAGGCTGGAACAGATATCCGCCAGCGCCGAACGTGTTGTCGACGACGAACGCGACGCCATGCTTCTTCGCCACGGCCGCGATGGCCTCGAAGTCCGGCACGTTGAAACGCGGGTTGCCAATCGTCTCGACGTAGATCGCCTTGGTCTTGTCGTCGATCAGGCTTTCGATGCTGTCGGCGTCGTCGCCATCAGCGAAGCGCACGTCGATGCCCAGGCGCGGGAAGGCGACTTTGAACTGGTTGTACGTACCACCGTAGAGAAAGCTGGTGGATACAATGTTGTCGCCAGCGTGGGCGAGCGTCTGCAGCGCGAGAAACTGCGCGGCCTGCCCCGACGCGGTCGCGACGGCAGCGAGCCCGCCTTCAAGCGCGGCGACGCGCTTCTCGAACACGTCCGTCGTCGGGTTCATGATGCGCGTGTAGATGTTGCCGAACTGCTTGAGGCCGAACAGGTCGGCGCCGTGGTCCGCGTCGTTGAAGACGAACGAGGTCGTGGCGTAGATCGGGACGGCGCGGCTGTTGGTGGCGCTGTCGGGCGTGTGGCCTGCGTGGAGCTGCAGGGTTTCGAAGCGGAGATCGCTCATGGGTGTGGGTGGGTTGGGTTGATGGTTATCGAACCGAACCGTGTCCATCCGGGCGGGCGAGGCGCTGCGTGAGCCGAATCGGCAGAACACAAAAAAGCCTCTCCCGCAGAAATGCAGAAGAAGCTATCGAAAGCGGCGGATGCCGAGGGCGATGGGTCTTCCGCTCATCTGCCCCCGACGCTTAGTCGAGGTTGGAGTTAGCACCTTCCCGAGCGCCGAGACGCGCGGTGGTTGCTAGAGGATCATAGGGCCAAAGTCCCTCCCCTCTTCTGGATGAGCACGCGAAAGGGATCGGCCTTTCGGGTAAGTAGGGCGCTCGTATGAACGACTCACCAGTCTGTTCCGGCAACGAACGGGGAAGTTGACTAATCTGATCGTCTAACTCGATTTCCATCGTCGTGTCCCACTCTGTCTTCTCCGTCTACCTCGTGCTTTGCGCGGCGCTGTCGACGCTTCTTCTTGCCGGATGTGACACCTCGGGGGCGGCCGATGATGCCTTCATTTCGTTCCGCCTGGACGAGCGGTCGATTCGAGCGACGGACGTTTCGGGATACACGGCCGGGGACCTGCACGGCACGTACCTGGTCGCGATGCTGCCTGGTGACAATGAGCCTCTCGCACTGAGCATCGGCTTCGACTCGACAGGCGTGGCACGGTTCGTACACCCTACACCCAGCCAACCACGCAACCCCGTATGGGTCTCCTACGGGCATCCCACTGCTGCCGAGGGTCCGGCGGCTCAGTATCGACTCTAGAACGGCGGCAGCGGAACGGTCGACGTGACCGCTTACGACCGTTCGAGCGGCTGGATTGAGGGCAGATTCGAGGCCCTACTCGTGCGCACGAGCGGCGCGGAGGCCGACTCGGTTCGCATTCGTGAGGGACACTTCCGAGCGCGCGTCGATCACAGCGGTTATTTGATCGACCGGCGCGCGGACGATCACCGGCTCTGGATTGTCCGACGATTCCCATTCTGCTTCGGCCAATGATCCCGCCGGCCGCTACCTTTCAGGCTGCTCTCTCATCCGAAACCAGCCCCTATGCCTGCTCGCCTCATCGACGGAACAGCCATCGCCGCCGACGTGCGCGCTGACGTGGCTCGCGACGTTTCAGCGTTCACCTCCGACGGGCGACGCGCGCCTTATCTCGCTGTTCTGCTCGTCGGCGAGCATCCGGCATCGGCGTCCTACGTGCGGGCCAAGACGAAAGCAGCCAAGGAGGCTGGGATCGACAGCGACACGATTCGTCATCCGGACACCCTATCGCAGACCGATCTGCTCGCCGAGATCGACCGGCTCAACCGGGACGAATCGGTCGACGGCATCCTCGTTCAGCTTCCGCTCCCCGGCCAGATCGACGAGCAGGCCGTGATCGAAGCCATTGCGCCCGGCAAAGACGTGGACGGCTTTCACCCGGTCAGCATCGGACGCTTGCAAATCGGAGCCGACGCCTTCGCCCCGGCGACGCCCGCAGGCATCGTAGAGCTACTCAAACGGTCGAATATCGAGACCAGCGGCGCGCACGCCGTCGTCGTCGGGCGCAGCAACATCGTCGGCAAACCGATGGCCGGGCTGCTGCTCGCTAGGGGCATCGACGCGACCGTTACGGTCTGCCACAGCCGCACCCGCGACTTAGCGTCGATCACGCGGCAGGCCGACATTCTGATCGCCGCCATCGGGCGCGCAGGCTTCGTGACCGCCGACATGGTCAAACCCGGCGCGACAGTCATCGACGTGGGCATCAACCGCGTCGACGACGCCACGCGCGAACGCGGCTACCGGCTCGTCGGTGACGTGGACTTCGGGGCGGTTCGTGAGGTCGCGGGTGCCATTACGCCCGTCCCAGGCGGCGTCGGCCCGATGACGATTGCCCTGCTGCTGCGTAACACGTTGGAAGCGGCGAAACGCTCTTCTTGACTCTTTATTTTCAGTCTCTATTCTTTCGAATGCAATTATCGATGCTCCCACAAGACACCGACCCGGCCGTTGCCGACACGACTAGCGGGATCGGCGATCTCAGCGAGCAGGTAGGACAGGCTGCCAAAGCACTCTCCGAAGGCAACGTTTCTGAGTTCTGGAATCAGGTGAGCGACGGAGGCATCGCTCTGGTGGCCGAGTTCATTCCACTCCTGCTGCAAGCGATCGTCGTCTGGCTGCTGCTGTACTTCGTCTACCGCGTCGTCAGAGGGCTGCTCAGCCGCGTCATGCACCAGAGCAAGCGCGTTGACGCGGGCGTCGAGTCGCTGGTGGGCAAGAGCTTCCGCATCGTCGGGCTAACGTTCATCAGTTTGATGGTGCTCGACCAACTCGGCGTCGACATCACGACGCTGCTAGCGGGTCTGTCGATCGTCGGCATCGCGGTCGGTTTTGCGTCGCAGGACACGGTTCAGAACTTCATTTCGGGCGTGACGATCTTGCTCGACCGTCCGTTCTCGGTAGGCGACCAGGTCGAGGTCGACGGCACGTACGGTACGGTGATGGAGATCAGCCTACGCTCGACGCGGCTGCGCACGCTCAACGACACCGTCATGGTGATGCCCAACGTGACGATGGTCAACCAGAAACTGATCAACCACGCGATGCTGCACCACGTCCGCGTCCAGGTGCCGTTCGGTATCGCGTACAAGGAGAACATGCAGCGCGCACGCGAAGTCGTGCTCGCAACGCTCGAAGGCGACGACCGGATAGCGACGACGCCCGAGCCCAAAGTCGTGGTCACCGAATTGGGCGACAGCAGCGTCAACATGGAGCTTCGGTTTTACCTCGAAAACGCTAGAGCCGAAGTGCCGATGCGCTTCGAGTACATCGAGAAGGCTAAGGGTGCGCTCGACGCGGCCGACATCGAGATTCCGTTTCCGCACATGCAGCTGTTCATCGACGAGGCCAAGGCGTTCGAGAAATCGTCGCTCTTCGGCGGCGGTGACGGAGCGAGCGGATCTGGAGGGATCGGCAACGCTCCCCCGCCCACCATCACGGGTACCTGATGCCGCGTTTACGTTTTGCCTCGCCGATGCCGGTTTCGTCGGACGACCTGTTCCGATGGCACGCACGCCCGGGTGCGTTTCAGCGTTTGGCTCCGCCGTGGACCGACATCCGCGTCCGGCGGATGGACGGGATCCGCGACGGCGATGTGGCCGAGTTCGACATCCACCCGGCTCCCCTCGGCCCCGGTATCCGCTGGAAGGCCGTCCATCAGGACTTCGCCGAGGGAGAGGGGTTCACCGATGTTCAGGCGCGCGGACCGTTTGCCTCGTGGACGCATCGCCACACCATGGAGCCCGCCGCCAGCGGCACTTCTCTCCTCGTCGACGCTATCGATTTCGCCTTGCCCGCCGGACCGCTAGGCAACCTGGCTGCCGGTGGCGCCATTCGAGCCGAGTTGTCTCGCCAGTTCGCCTACCGCCACCGCACCACACACGCCGATTTGACCATGCACCAGACCTACGACCTCTCGCCCATGCGCATTGCCATAACCGGAGCGTCCGGATTAATCGGAACGGCGCTCACGGCGATGCTCCAGGGGGGCGGTCACACTGTTTTGCCCGTCACGCGGAGTGAGTCAGGCAAGAACCCCGACGCCATCTTCTGGCAGCCGAGACAGGGCGTGATCGAGTCCGAGAAGCTGGAAGGCGTCGACGCCGTGATCCACTTGGCGGGCGAAAACATCTTCGCCCTCCGCTGGACAGACGAAAAGAAGGAGCGCATCCTCCAGAGCCGGTTGCAGGGGACGGAACTGCTGGCTAAAACGCTCGCCAACCTCGACGCGCCGCCCAAAACGCTGCTCTCGGCGTCGGCCATCGGCATCTATGGTGACGGCGGCAACCGCATCCTGACCGAAGAGTCGCCGATCTCGGAGACAGGCTTTCTGAGCCTGGTCACGCGCCAGTGGGAGCGCGCGACGCAGGCCGCCGAGGACGCCGGAATCCGCGTAGTCCACCTGCGAACGGGCATCGTCCTCTCGCCCAAAGCCGGAGCGCTCGAGCTCATGCTGCCCGCGTTCAAATTGGGCATCGGCGGGCGGCTGGGATCGGCGCACCAATGGTTTTCGTGGATCGGGCTGGACGATGCGGCGGGCGGCTACGTCCATGCGCTGGCGACCGAGCGGCTGAGCGGAGCGGTCAACCTCACCTCGCCCAACCCGGTCACGATGGCCGAACTGGCAACCACGCTGGGCGGCGTCCTCAAGCGGCCGACGTTCTTCAAGATACCCGGCGGCGTGGCGAAGGCGGTGATGGGCGAGGTGGCAGACGAGGCGCTGCTCAAGAGCGTCCGCATCGCGCCCGAACGACTGATCGAAACGGACTACCGCTGGCGCGAGCCGCGCCTCACCGGTCTGCTTCGCCACGTGCTGGGCAAGTCCGACGCACCGTTCGACGGATCGACCGACAAGGCCGAAGCCACTTCCGACTGAGCGGGGCTTTCGGACTCTTCACCAAGTTGCGGTAACCGGGGCAGGGCGCACGCCGTTGGTAGCGTTCGTGTCTCTGCGGCACGCCCGCCTTGCCCCTCGCTAACTCCCGCCTCTGTGCCCGACCCGCCCGCCGCTCCCGTTGTCATCGTCGGAGCCGGAGTGAGTGGCCTCGCCGTCGCTCGGACGCTCCACGCCGCGCACGTTCCGTTTGTCCTGCTCGACGCCGCCGATGCGGTAGGCGGACGCATTCGAACCGATCAGGTAGGCGGGTTTCGGCTGGACCGCGGTTTTCAGGTCTACCTCGATGCCTACCCCGAACCTCCACGCTTCGTTGATCTCTCGCGCCTGGATTTACACGCCTTCAACGCCGGAGCGTTGGTGCGTCTGAAAGACGGATTCACCCACATCGCCGACCCGTTCCGCAACCCACTGGCCGCGATCCCTACCGTGTTCAGTTCGGTCGGGACGTTGCGCGACAAACTCCGCGTCGCCGCGCTGCGCACCAAGACGAAGCGTATGAAAATCAGCGACGTATTCGCTAGCGAGGAGATGACCACGAAAGACGCGCTGAGCACACGGTGGCGCTTCTCTCCGACGATGATCGACCGCTTCTTCCGTCCCTTCTTAGGCGGCATCACACTCGACCCCGACCTCAAGGCATCGAGCCGGATGTTCGAGTTCGTGTTCAAGATGTTCAGCGAGGGCCGCGCGACGCTCCCTGCCGGTGGAATGCAAGCGCTTCCCAACCTGATCGCGGCTCCCCTACCGACCGGGGCGATTCGGCTGAACGCACCGGTGGCGAGCCTGGACGCGAGCAGCGTCGTACTCGAAGGCGGCGAACGCATCGACGCGTCCTCTATCGTCGTGGCTACCGAGGCGCCCGCTGCCGAGCGACTGGGCGTCCTCCACGACACGCCCGCAACACCCACCGCCGGGCTGGGCGAGGTCTGCTTCTACTACGCCGCTCCCTCGTCGCCGACGGACGGGCCGACGCTCGTACTCAACGGAACGAGCGATGGGCCAATCACCAACCTGAGCGTTCCGTCGGACGTAGCGCCAGGCTACGCACCCAGAGGCGAATCGCTCGTATGCGTCGTCGTAGTCGGACTGCCGGACGAATCGGACGAGATGCTCCAGCAGCGCGTCCGCGCCCAACTCGGACGATGGTACGGCCCCATTACAGCCGAATGGCGCATGCTTCGCAGCTACCGGATCACCTATGGATTGCCTGACCAGTCGCCGCCCTTCCTCAGCCCGCGAGACGCCGACGTACGCATCCGTCCCGGCCTCTACCGCTGCGGCGATTGGGCCGCGACGGCGTCGATCAACGGGGCCATGCGAAGCGGACGCAGGGCGGCCGAAGCCCTGATCGCCGACCGCGCGTCGGCGTGAAAGCACTCGTCCTCGCGCACGCCGCGTCTACCCTCGCGATGGTCGGCGTCATCTTGATGGTTCAGCTGGTTCACTACCCCCTGTTCGCAGGTGTCGGAACCGACGGATTCGCGGCCTACGAGTCCGAACACGCGCGCCGGATCTCGTGGATCGTCGTTCCGCTCATGCTCGTCGAACTCGCGACGGCCATCGCGCTGGTCGTACACCGTCCCGACGCGTGGCCGGGCTGGGCGGCGTGGATGGGACTGGCGCTGGTAGGCATCATCTGGGCAACGACGGCCCTGGCATCGATCCCTGCGCACGACACGCTCGCGAACGGATGGAACGCGGCGGCGCATGCTCGTTTGGTATCGACCAACTGGCTTCGGACGCTGGCCTGGATCGTACGCGGCGCGCTCGTCGTCTGGACGCTGGGCCGAGGACTGGGCGACGCATGAACGGCCCGGGCACCTCACCTCGCTAAGCCGGCTCACCTTATCACATCGTACGCCGTGCAGGTAGTGACTTCCGTCCTGCCACCTGTTGAGGCTCCTCTTCGAGGCGTACCCCTCACTCCCTGGGCCACAACCGCATTGTCTCGTACCCGCGCGTAGAAACGCGTGCTCTCGTCCACTCCTCTCGACACGTTTGCCGACGCGGCGATTGGTAATGCCGACGAGCACAGCGTGCAGATGTCCGAACTCTTTTCCGGTTTGACCGTGTTCACATTCGGCTCCACGCTCTTTGGGCGCTGCAGTCCGCCTACACTACACGATCTCAGTTTTTCACCTCATCCTGTCTCCTCCTCCATCGCCATGATGAAAGCCACCTGGAACGGCGCCACAATCGCCGAGAGCGACGCCACCGTCGTCGTCGAAGGCAATCACTACTTTCCCACCAACAGCCTCAACTGGGACGTGCTCGAACCGACGACGCATCACACCACCTGCCCGTGGAAAGGCGAGGCGTCGTATTACTCCATCACGACCGGCGGGCAAACCAACGCCAATGCCGCCTGGACCTACGCCGAACCGAAACAGGCTGCGAGCGAAATCAAAGGTCACGTCGCGTTCTGGAAAGGCGTCGAGGTAACAGAGACCGCCGATGCCTGACCTCACCACACGGGCCGAAACGTACGCCGAAGTGCGCGCCCGCATCGACAGCTTGCTTGAAGGCGAAACCGACTGGATCGCGGCGATGGCAACGGTTGCGTGCGAGTTGCACCACGCGTTCGACCAGTACGACTGGACCGGTTTCTACCGCCGCACCGCTCCAGCTATGCTAACGATCGGACCCTACCAAGGCGGCCACGGCTGCCTGCGCATCCCATACGCCCGTGGCGTCTGCGGAGCCGCGGCCCGAACTCGGACGACGCAGCTCGTCCCCGACGTAGACGCCTTTCCCGGCCACATCGCCTGCGCTAGCTCGACGCGGAGTGAGATCGTCGTTCCCGTCGTCACGGCGTCAGGTGAGCTCCTCGCTGTCCTCGACGTAGACTCCGACGTGCCGGATGCCTTCGACACACGTGACCAAGCGGCACTCGAAGACCTCTGCGCCATGCTTGGCCGACGCTTTGGCTGACGCTCAGTTGCACCGCAACATCCGCCCGCGATACGTCCATTTAAGCGCCGAGACCGCTAACGAACGTACCCTCGCCAGCCGAGCTGAAGCAGGCCCGACGCAGTTGCACGTCGGAAGAACATCTGCTGGCAATGCGAAGCAGACAGCTACCCAAGACCCGTCGGCGACGATCAGCAAATAGAGCAGCGCGCGGTATCGCTCAATCCCAGCATGACCAGGCCGACAACTCTGCCCGCACCGAGTCCACCCACACCAGCTTTCCCGCCAGTGTAGGTGGACTGCGCGGCCATATGGCGAGCCGTCTTCCCGCTACGCTTCCAAGCCCAACTGCGTCATCGCGTCGGCGACGGTAGCTCTGGCTTCGTCTTCGGTCGGCGCTTCGGAATAGACGCGCAGGACGGGTTCCGTGCCAGATGGGCGGACGAGTAGCCAGCGATCGCTCATCAGGTACTTGAAGCCGTCAAGGGTTTGCACGTCGGTGACAGGGTGACCGTCGACGCTGGACAACCCCTCACTCGAGAGGCGTTCCAGTACGGCTGCTTTGCGCTCATGCGTCGTGTGCACGTCGACACGGATGTTGCGGTGAGCGCCGAATTCGTCGAAGAGCTCTTGCACCAGTTCCGAGAGCTTTTTGCCCCTGCGCACCATCATCTCGACGATGAGCAGGCCAATGTAGATGCCATCGCGCTCGGGAATGTGCCCCTTGACGGCCATGCCGCCGCTCTCCTCACCGCCCACGATCACGTCACCGTCGACGATCATCTTGCCGATGTACTTGAAGCCGATCATGGTCGTCTCGACGGGCAGCCCGTACGTCTCGCCCATTTTGTCGAGCATCTGCGTCGTCGAAAAGGTTTTGACGATTGAGCCGGACAGGCCACGCTCTTCGTGGAGGTACTTGACGAGCAGCGCCAACAACTGGTGCGAATCGACGAAAGCACCGGTCTCGTCGTACATACCGATGCGGTCGGCGTCACCGTCATTGGCGAGACCAGCAGCGCAGCCTTCGCGGACGATGGTTTTGCTCAACTCATCCAGATTGCGCTCGATCGGTTCGGGCGCCTGCCCCATCATACCGGGATTCAACGTGTCGTGCAGCGAGACGACGTTCTCGGCTCCGATGAGATCGGCGACGAGTCCTCGCCCAGCTCCGTACATCGCGTCGTGCGCGATTTTGAGACCGCTTCCGGCAATGGCCTCCACATCCAGACGCTCGCGGAGCACGTCGAGGTAGTCACCCGTCACGTCACGTTCTTCGATCAGTCCGGCGTCCATCAGATCGGCCAGCGATTTGAGTTCGTAGCTGTCGGCACCGTCGTAATCATAGTGCTCCTCGACGGCTGCGATCTGCTCGGGCGAGGCGGGACCGCCGAATGAGGCTTTGATCTTGAAGCCCGAATAGCTGGGCGGATTGTGACTCGCCGTGATGACGATGCCCGCGTCCAGGCCATAACCCAACGCGCCCCACGAAATAGCCGGAGTGGGAGCTACGCGCGATGCGAGGATGACGCGGACGCCCAGCGAGGCGAACACGCGTGCGGTGAACTCGCTGAAGGCGCGCCCCTGGAAGCGCGTGTCGTGGCCCAACACGACGGAGGGCGCATCCCCCGCCGTGTCGAACAGCCATTTGGCGGTCGCCCTCGTTACGATTTCGAGGTTAACGTAGGTGAAGTCATCGCCGATGACGGCGCGCCAGCCGTCGGTGCCGAATTTGATGGACATGCGGTAAGTCGAGTAGGGTGAGCGGTCAACCTACGACGCGCGCCACTTCCGCATCAACACGGCAGAGCAGCTGTCCGCAGGTGTTTTCCAACAGTTCCAGAACGCCTTGCTCTCCCGTCAGCGCAGAACGACGCTCCGAGTCACGCGGCCTCGAGGCGTGTCGGCGACGAGCAGATAAAGACCAGCCTCCAGTGCGCCTCGGTCCAGCACTCCCGCTCCGTTTGTGAACGGAATCGTCGTCCGCATTCGGCCCAGCGCATCGTAGAGCGCCAGCGTCCCCTGCATGGCGCCTTCGACCTGAACACGAATCGTCCGTCTCGATCGGATGCTCGCCCCTGACAGTCAACTGCAACCCAGCCGCCTCATTGATGCCTTCGACGGGCGTTCCCTGCGCTTGTGTGACTACGCGGCTTGTCGAATAGATGCGGTCGCCCGATGAGCCACCGTTGCCGTTGGCCGCGTTGCCGGTGGCGTAGAACGTGACATCCCCGGACTGATCGGTCTGAGGTAGCCATCGAACGCTCCACTCGCCCGACTCGCGCGGCGCATTGTGCCCCACGTAGCGCTGTCCAATGGACGTACTGCCCGAAAAACGCGTCCCCTGGTCGATCAACTCGAACGAGCCTACAGGATCGCCATTGGCGTCGCGCGCGGCGATCTGAAACCCGTACGTTGCAGCCTCGGATTGGGCGACGCGCACCGTCAGATTGAGCGCTGTCTCTGCCACATAGCTGTCCGCAGACGTAATCACGACCGAGCCACTTCCGCTGTTCAGCGCGAATGACGCGTGGCACCCCGACGACGCGCACGTGCTCTCGCCTGGGACACCCGCGCTTCGCGCGTTACCGCCCCCGCTGTTTGACTGCGCCGGGCGGGTCGGTACGAAGACGAGTGCCCCGAGGCCGACTACGAGGAAAGCGGTTAGCGTGAGGGTGCGGAGCATGGAGGGGGTGAGGCAGATGAGACCTGCTCAATATCCCATCCGAACTCCGTTTGAACAAGACGTTCTTCATCTCGAGGAGCATGTTCAGCACCCGTGCTCCTGCCTCAGATGGACGGTGTCCTAGACATCTCAACCGACCTCGCTCCTCTCTGCTCAGTCGACTGACGGCTCGCGCACGACGAACGGATACTCCTTCCCATTTACGAGCAGCGTGTAAGCACCCGGCGTGAACGTACCGTCGAGCATCAGGTAATAGCGAAACGGGCGGACGACGGTCGCGCACAACTGCCCTTGGGGCCTGCGCATCTCGATCGTCACGTCGACAATGTGCATCGCGCGTTCTTGTTCTACCGTGTGCAGCGCCGAGCACGCGTCGGGAAATGCGCCCTTGACGAGCGCTTCGACGCGTGTGCCTTCGGCGGCGGGCGTCCCCGGCTCGAACGGCTCGATGCGCAGAGTGACGCCATCCAACACGGCAGGCGTAGTGTAAAACGATTCTTTCTCGCCCGGCTGCGTGATCTGAAGCGTTTCGACCATCGCCTCGTCCGGCAGCCGGGTACCGAACTGCTCGCCCGTCGGCGGGCCTTCCTCGCGACTCGCGGCGCATCCACCCAGAACGAACACGCCGGCCAGTAGCAGCGAAAGAGCGGCGTGCCTGGTCATTCGGACGACGGATGCAGTAACGCGATGCCATCCGACGAATCAGCGTCCGGGTCGATGTCTTCGTACGGCGCATCGCCCCATAGGCGTTCGAGTCCGTAGAACGTGCGCCGCTCGGGCTGGAAGAGATGGACGACTAGATCGACGTAGTCGAGGACCACCCACTGGTTCAGTTCCGTTCCCTCGCTGCGCCACGGCTTCTCTCCGTGCGCCACCTTGACCTCCTGCCGCACGGACTCGGAGAGCGCCCGAACCTGAACGTCCGTCGCGCCAGTCGCCAAGACGAGCAAATCGGCGACGCCGCCTTTACCGCGCAGATCGATCACGCGGATGTCTTGCGCCTTGCGATCCAGCAAGGCGTCTACCGATGCAGCCGCGAGCGCGGTTACCGGGGTCTGTGACTCGCGGCGAGTAGGAGCGACATCCGAGATTGCAGGGGCGGACGAGTCAGCAGTGGTGGACGACGGGTCGAGGGGAGAGTCAGCCATAGAATGGAAAGCAGGTGAGCAGGTAGAGGTACTAGCGGTCGTCAGGCTCGTTCGCCAGACCGGTAAGGGTTGCGTAATCGGCACCAAGCACGACCGTAGCGTCGAGGTAGAGATCGGGGCGGATGTCTTCGCGAATACGAACAGGCGCGACACCCAGCGCGTCGGCCACTCGGCGAGCAGCTTCGGGATTGCCGACACGGTCGATCACGAAGGACGAGTCGACATCGGTGCGTTCGTAGTTGTCGGCCTCGAGAACGTCGAAGCCTTTGCTCCGCAGCACGTCGCGCGTCCTGCGCGCCAGACCGGAAACATCCGTTCCGTTTCGCACGCCTACTTGGACGATGTCACCAGCGACCTCCTCGGTCGGCTCGGGAGGAAGGTCGTCGGACCCGCCGCGCCCCAAACGCGTCACGAAGCCGTAGCCGAGTACGAGTAGAACGAGACCGAGGACGACGCCGCCCAGTGTCCCGAATGGGCCTCCGCCCGACCCGCGTCGCTCGTCCTCTTCGGCCATCCGTGCGCGGTCAGTTGGTCGATCCGCGCCAGAACAGGCGGTCGCCCGAGTCCGAACCGAAGGCCTGCGAGCCAAACCCATAATCGCGCGCGCCTATCCCGTTCAGGCCGTATCCCGATCCGTAAGGGCTGCCGTAGCCACCGAACGGGCTTTGGCGGTAGGAAAAGTTGAGTTGGATCGAATCGGTCGGGCGGTAGGCGACTTCGGCATTGCGCACGAACAGCTTGAACGGCTGATTGGGATCGTTACTCAATCCCAGCACATCGCCGCCACCGAACGGGCTGTGCGCCATCGCCACGTCGACCCTAGCGGCGAGTTGGTTCGAAAACTGCCACTGCAGCGAGTTGGTGTACATCCCGAGCGAGTAGCCATTGCCGCCGATCGACCCCGCGCTCATCTCGTAGCTGTGCGACATGCGAAAGACGTTGGGCGAGAACAGCGACGACAGCTGGAAGCCGCTGTCCATTAGGCGGACGCTTTCGCCCTGCGTGAGGGCCGACGCGTCGGACCGCAGTTGCGCCTGCGAGGGCGTCGCGACAGCCAGGGTAGCGGCGAAGACGAACAAGACAAGCGAACGGCGCATGGAAGGCGGTGAGTTGGAGAAGCTGGAAGACCGAGCGCGACGGAGAACCCCGAAAGGTCCGGGCTTGTTCTGCCCGAGCGACCGGAATCGTGCGGACGCAAGCATCGTCCGCAAGCATCGTCACGATGCAACTTACGCTCCAACGCCCGCCCCAACCGATCGAGTATGTCCGAACCGCTGCTCTTGGCCATCGAAACGTCGTGCGACGACACTGCTGCGGCTGTCATGAGAGGAGACGAGGTGCTGGCTTCGGTCGTGGCGAGTCAGGCTGAGCATGCCAAATGGGGCGGTGTCGTCCCCGAAGTGGCGTCGCGCGCGCATCAGCGGCTGATCGTGCCAACGGTGCAGGCGGCGCTGGCCGAGTCGGGCGTGAACCAGCGCGACCTGGACGGCGTCGCAGTCACGTACGGGCCTGGGTTGGCGGGCGCGCTGCTCGTCGGGCTGAGCTTCGCCAAAGCGTACGCGCTGGCGCTGGGCGTGCGGTTGATCGGCGTCAACCATCTCGAAGGCCACTTGTACTCCCCGTTTCTGGGCGAGCAGGCGCCTGCGCTACCCTTCCTCTGCCTGGTCGTATCGGGGGGGCACACGCAGCTCGTGCTGGTCGAAGACGGTTTCCGCCACACGACACTCGGACGCACGCGCGACGATGCCGCGGGCGAGGCGTTCGACAAAGTCGCCAAGATGCTGGGTCTGGGCTACCCCGGCGGGCCCGCCGTCGACCGGCTCGCGGCCAAGGGCGATCCATCGTTCCTGAGTTTGCCGCGCACGTATCTGGACGACGGCGCCTACTCGTTCTCGGGCATCAAGACCGCCGTGCTCTACACGCTTCGCGACCAACCCGATACCGATTCCTTCCTGCGCGACCATCTGGCCGACATCTGCGCGTCGTTTCAAGCGGCCGTCATAGACATGCTGATGCGTCCGTTCGAGGCGGCGATCGAAGCGACCGGCGTGCGCGACATCGCCGTCGTCGGTGGCGTGTCGGCCAACAGTGGATTACGCGCGCGTGCCGCCGAGCTAGCCGAGCGCCGTAGTTTGCGGCTGCACGTGCCCGAGCCGCGCTTTTGCACCGACAACGCGGCTATGATCGCCGTGGCCGGACTGCACCGGCTGCGCGCAGGCCACTATAGCCCGCTCACGCTTGCCGCCGCCCCCTCTCTCTCGCTAGATGGCCTCTCCTGACCTGTCCGCGCCGCACTCGAGCGGAGAACACCCGTTACCACCGTTCGATATCGCTCGCGCGCGGCAAGCTGTCCCGGACGAGCCGCAGCCGTCGGACCTGGGGCCGTGGCGCGTCCGTATCGACCAGATCGACCGCGAAGTCGTGCGACTGCTCAACGAGCGGCTGTCGTGCGCCCACGAGATCGGTGCGATCAAGAAGCGGCTCGACATGCCCGTCTACGTGCCGACGCGCGAGCAGGACGTGATCGACAACGTACTCGGTGCCAACCATGGCCCTTTGTCAGATGAATCGGTTCGGCGCCTTTTTGAGCGCGTAATCGACGAAACCCGTACCAGCGAACGCCACCAATACGACCACGGCCGCTCCCCTTCCTCCTAGACTTTTCGCCCCGCATGTCTTACGTCCGCATCGTCGGCCTCCAGATTCTGGACGACGCCGAGTATTCCGCCTACCGATCGGCGATGGCTCCCCTGCTTGATCAGCACAGAGGATCGTTCGCATGGGACCTGCGCGTTTCCGACGTGCTGTACTCTCCAGGCGACGCCGCGATCACTCGGGCCTTTGCGCTTCGTTTCCCCGACCAGGCTGCCCACGACGCGTTCTTCGCCCATCCCGATTATGCCCCCGTGCGTGAGCGCCACTTCGACGCCTCGGTCGGAGCGGTGACGTCGCTGGGCCGATTCATCGAAGCCTGATGCGCAAACTCCTAATCGCCGCCGTTCTACTCACCCTAGTGATCGCCGCTGGGGGCGCCTGGATCATTTGGGGACCCAACGCGCTTCCGGGCGAGCGCGGCGTGTACCTGACCGAGCGCGGAGACGTAGACGCGACAGTCGACTCGCTAAAAACAGCCGGGGTGCTGGCGAGTGCGACCTCGTTCCGCGCCTTCGCTGCCGCAACGGGTTGGGGGGATCAGATCAAGCCGGGATACTACGAGTTCGAGACCGGGGGTAGCAACTTCGACCTGCTGGGCCGACTGCGCCGGGGCGAGCAGACGGCGCTGCGCGTCACGATTCCGCCGGGCACGACGATGGGCCGTCTCGCGCGTGTGATTTCGCAGCCGTTCGCGTTCGACTCGACCGACTTCCGAGACGCAATGCGCGACCCCGAATTGCTAGGCGAGTTGGGGGTGACCGAAGAGCAGGCCATCGGAGTTCTTCTGCCCGAGACGTACTTCGCGTTTTGGCTCAGCTCGCCCCAGACGATCATTCGAAAGGCCCACGACGCGTTCGAAAATATCGTTGGCGACGGGACCGAAACGCTTTCGCCCATCGACGTGGCGACAGTAGCATCCATTGTCGAATGGGAAAGCCAGTTTAAGCCCGAGCGGGGACACATCGCGGGCGTCTACCTCAACCGGCTTCGGATCGGGATGCGTTTGCAGGCCGATCCGACGGTTCAATATGGATTGCTCGAAATCGAAGGCAAACGGCGACGGCTATTGTTCGTCGACTACGAACTCGATCACCCGTACAACACCTATCGGATCAATGGCGTGCCTCCTGGACCTCTGACGAACCCCTCGCCATCGTCGCTGCGCGCGGTTCTCAACCCGGACGCAACCGACGACCTCTACTTCGTCGCCTCCCCCGCTCTCGACGGGACGCACGAATTTTCCCGTACGTTGTCCGAGCACAACCGCAAGGCCGATCAGTACCGCGCCGCTCTGCGTGCCTACCTCGCCCGCAGCGACGGTTAACCCTATTCTCCGGTCCACACCCCCAGATGGAAGAACTCTTTCCGCTCCTCGTCGCTGCCGGTTACTTTTTGCTTCGTGCGATGAGCAGTCGGGCCAAGAAGGCGCAGCAGGAACAACGCCGCAAGCAGCGAGCCGAGCAGCCGCCGTCGCTTCCCGAGCAGTACGACCGATCGCATCCGCTGCCCAATGCCGACCCGTCGCAGGAGACGCGGCTCGAGCGCGAGACGCCGGGCGCACAGGCTCCCGAATCGCTTGGCGACGCGCTCAAACGCATCAGTGAGGCCTTGCAAGCCGAATTCGATCCCGAGCCGATCCCCACTCCTTCGCCGCTTCCACGGCAGGAGCGCCTACCCACACCGCCGCCGCTTCCGTCGGGAGGCTCCACTTCCAACGCTCGTCCCATTCCCCAGGCACGCGATCTCTCGCGGAAGGCAGTCTCGAAAGCACGGCTCGAGCGGGCTGGTGGAATACAATCCGCAGAAGATCGCTTCGAGGAGACTGGAGAGGTGTTTCGGGCCGTCACCAAGCGTCCGACGAAGCACGCGCACGTTCAGCAGCCGTCCCCGTCGCGCGTCCGCTTCCTTCGCGACAAGCGTCGGCTCCGCGAGGCGATCATCGCGTTCGAAATCCTGGGTCCGCCAAAGAGCAAGGGCCGCTGAAGCGAAAAACCTGTCAGGTCTCGAAGACCTGACAGGTTTGAGGATCGTCGAAGCGTTCGATCAGATCGTATCGTCGACCAGCATCGGATCGCCGCCCTTCTTGAACATGGCCGCGCCGATGGCACCACCGATCGCGCCCAGAATCGCACCGAACACGACGGCGATGGCGACGGCGATGGGTCCTTGGCTGAATCCGGCGAACTGCTCCACAGCCTCGATTTGGTCTTCGGTCATGCCCTGATCGCGCATCATCTCCATTTGCATCTGCATCAACTCCTCGGCCGATGGGAACACACCGACTGTCTGCAAGAGCAGTCCGATGAGGTAGCCGATCAAAGCACCCGCCACGCCGGCTAACGCACCTAATCCAGCACCAGAGCCAGGGCTGATGGTCAGTCCGTGCGTGTTTGTGTAGTGATAGACTGCAATGACCCCGGCGATGGCATACGCAAGGCACGCGATGCATCCCATGATGCCGCCGAGCACTTGGTTACCTACCGCCGGGCCGGTGTTGACGAACTGGACTACGATTCCGAGAATGGTGGCGACAGCTGCGCCGACTAGAATTGAGGGTACCTTTGAGGGCATACGAGAGTGGGAATGGGGTGAAGAGGTGAGCGGTAACCTACGGTCAAAGATCGTCGTCGGATACAGTGCGCCCGAAAACTCCGGTTCCCAGCGCGCCGCCGATAGCGCCTCCCAGCGAGAGCAACCCCGCCGTCAGCGCCGCAGACAGAATGCCGAACAGGGGCGAGCGCATCGTGGCTTGCATCTCGGCGATCGGATCTTCTCCTTCGGGAGCCGACTCGACGATGAGGTCGAACAGGCCCGAGTTTCCGTCTTGCATCTGCTCGATCATCGGACCCATCAGATCTGGGCGACCCGCGATCAGCCAAGCGGCGACGCTCGTCAGAATCAGCAGTGCGAAGCCGAGCAGTCCCGACTGCGCACCTAACCGCACACCGTCCATCGTCGCCAGCCGACCGTCGGCGGCTTTGGAATAGTGCCAGACTGTCGCCAGTCCGGGCGCGAGGAAGCCGATGCACAGCACACACCCGCCTATGGCAGGCAGGCCGGAAAACGCGAATAGTGCCAGGCTAATGCAGGCGCCTAAGACGATGGACCGAGTTGGAGATGGCATGGGCGGTGGAGGTATACCCGAAGCTACGTCGAGGCGGTGGGCGACGCCGGATCGTCTATTCCCAGTAGATCGTCATCGAGTTGCGGCTTACTCCGAAACGCGACAGCCAACGCCCTGGCGAACAAGTAGCCTGCGACTGCTCCGAGCGCCGCGCCCGTCGCCACGCGCGAGGCCCACGTGTTGTCCCAGTAGCCGACGACCGGCCCAGCCCAGTCCACACCGGTCAGCATCAGCGCGCCCAGCAGCAGCCACTTGGCGTTGCGGTTGATCCACGCGTCGCCTCTGCCGACGAGCGGCAGCAGCACCGCACCGCAGACGAGTCCGGCGTAGATGCCCAAGCAGCGCCAGCATACGGCTAGTTGCACGCCATCGACGTGTGGCGAACGGTCGGTGAGTTGGTGGCAGAAAGCGTGGAAGACCGTCATCGGTAACATCCGCCACTCAGCAGGAATCAGGATCGGAGATACTGCGCCGACGAGCAGCAGTCCACACAGCGCCCCGGCTGCTCCCGTCCCCATCCATCGAAAGCGAGAGAGCGAGTTGGGGGGCGAGAGGACGGAAGTGTTCATCGAATCATAACGGCGAAGCGCCGCCACATGGGGCTTTCTGGTGGAACAGACGGCTGAGTCGTCCGGTAGATCTGGCACTCTCAACCCGAGAGTGCCAAGACTTCTACTCTCACAAACTAACAACACCCGATGGCAAGCATCACACCCCTCGGCGACCGCGTCGTCGTACAGCCCGAAGCAGCCGAAGAGAAAACCCAGAGCGGCCTCTACATCCCTGACACGGCCAAAGAAAAGCCCCAGCGCGGAACGGTCCTCGCCGTCGGCGCAGGCAAGGTCGAGAACGGCACCAAGATCGACATGACCGTCAAGAAGGGCGATACCGTTCTCTACGGCAAATACGCCGGCACGGAAGTGCAGCTCGACGGCGAAGACGTCATGATCATGCGCGAATCCGACATCCTCGGCGTGATCGGCTAAGTCGCATCGCGACTTTCCTTTCGGTATGTAGCTCCCTCATCCGAGCCAACGCCGGACACCCACCCTACCCAACTATACCAAATACAGACACATGTCTAAGACAATTACGTTCGGCACCGACAGCCGCGCAGGACTCAAGCGCGGCGTCGACGCCCTCGCCAACGCCGTCAAGGTGACGCTCGGACCCAAGGGCCGCAACGTCATCATCGAGAAGAAATTCGGCGCTCCGACCGTCACCAAGGACGGCGTGAGCGTCGCCAAGGAAATCGAGCTCGAAGACAAGATCGAGAACGTCGGCGCGCAGATGGTCAAGGAAGTCGCTAGCAAGACCTCCGACGTAGCCGGTGACGGCACGACGACGGCGACCGTTCTCGCCCAGGCCATCATGACGGCCGGACTGAAGAACGTCACCGCCGGCGCCAACCCGATGGACCTCAAGCGCGGCATCGACAAAGCCGTCGAGCGCATCGTCGCCAACCTGCGCGAGCAGAGCCGCGAGATCGACAGCAAGAACGAGATCGCCCAGGTGGCGACCATCTCGGCCAACAACGACGAGACGATCGGCAAGCTGATCGCCGAGGCGTTCGAGCGCGTCGGCAAGGACGGCGTGATCACGGTCGAAGAAGCCAAAGGCACCGAGACGGACCTCACGGTCGTCGAGGGAATGCAGTTCGACCGCGGCTACCTCAGCCCCTACTTCGTGACCAACCCGGACACGATGGAAGCCATCGTCGAAGATCCGCTCGTGCTCATCCACGACAAGAAGATCAGCGCGATGAAGGACCTGCTGCCGGTCCTCGAGAAGGTCGCCCAGGCCGGACGCCCGCTGCTGATCATCGCCGAAGACATTGAAGGCGAAGCCCTGGCTACGCTAGTGGTAAACAAGCTGCGTGGTACGCTCCGCGTCGCCGCCGTCAAGGCACCGGGCTTCGGTGATCGCCGCAAAGCCATGCTCGAAGACATCGCGACGCTCACGGGCGCGACGGTCGTCAGCGAAGAGCGCGGTTACCGCTTGGAGAACGCGACGATGGACTACCTGGGAACGGCCAAGCGCGTCGTCATCGACAAGGACAACACGACGATCGTCGACGGTGCCGGTTCTAAGGAGGACATCACGGCTAGGGTCAACCAGATCCGCCAGCAGATCGAGTCGACCACGAGCGACTACGACCGCGAGAAGCTCCAGGAGCGGCTGGCCAAGCTGTCGGGCGGCGTCGCTGTCTTGCAGATCGGAGCCGCGACCGAGCCCGAAATGAAAGAGAAGAAGGCCCGCGTCGAGGATGCCCTCCACGCCACGCGCGCCGCTGTCGAAGAAGGCATCGTACCGGGAGGCGGCGTCGCCTACCTGCGTGCGCTGTCGGTCTTGGACGGCTTCGAAGGCACCAACGCCGACCAGACGACCGGAGTCGCGATCATCCGCCGCGCGCTCGAAGAGCCGATGCGTCAGATCGCCGTCAACGCCGGTTTGGAAGGTTCGATCATCGTCCAGAAAGTCAAGGAAGGCAAAGCCGACTACGGTTTCAACGCGCTGACCGAGGAGTACGGCAACCTGCTCGAGCAGGGCGTCATCGACCCGACCAAAGTCACGCGCTCGGCCCTCGAAAACGCGGCCAGCGTCTCGGCCCTGCTGCTGACGACCGAAGCCGTCATCGCCGACAAGCCCGAGCCGAAGGGCAACGGCGGCGGCGCGCCCGACATGGGCGGCATGGGCGGAATGGGTGGCATGGACTTCTAAGCCCCGCCGCTCGCGCTCAGCGAAACGAGCCGAGGTCTGCCGAAAGGTGGGCCTCGGCTTTTTGCATTTGAGGATATTCCCGGCAGATCGGGACATTCCTCCTGGCAGATCGGGACATTCCTCCTACGCAGCGCTGACCACAACTCGCTATGTTTTACACACTTGCATACAGCGAGACGCTGAGCCGCTTTTGGCCCGGTGTATTCATTCATTGAGCGCTCGACGCTCCCATCTCATAACCGCGTGAGAAACTTCAATACACGCCTTGGCCTGATCGCTTTTGCGGTTTTAGCTCTGGCTCTTCCAGCTTGCGATTCATCCGGAATAAACCCCGAAATTGAACAGATCACTTCTGCGAAATTGCAAACACCTGCTCAAGTCCTGACTTACATTTACTCAGAATATGCTTCTCCCGACATAACCAAAAAATACTCCGCCGGCATAGATGAACTTCGCAACCTCAACGCATCGGACCCGCGCACCGCGCAACTAATTGCGGAGATGGAATCCGATGGGTTTCAGTTCATTCATAATGATGAGTGGCTCACTGAGCAAATGCAGGCTATTTTGCAATCTGAGTACTCACATCTAGATCCTGACGCAGTGATGGCAGCTTTCATCTCAGATGCCCGGTCTGAGGTGATGGACGCACCTGGCGAGTTTGAGACGCTCTCTGTAGTGTTTGCATCTGGGAAGCGCGATTGTGACGAGGCGCTTATGGTAAGTCTAGCCGCTATAAAAACCACTGAAGCTATTGCAATGGTTATGTGTTTTTTCGCTGGACCAGCTATTTTACCCTGCGTAGGGGCCGCAGCAGGTACTTCTGCAATAACACAGGGTGTTGCTCTATATAAATACCACCAATGCCAAGAGTAGATAACCCAAGTCATGAGCAATGTTCTAATTTTGACAATCATAACAAGTGCAGTCATTACACTTGTCTGCTTATCAGCAGCGGCTTACGAACTGATCAAAGAGAACGCTTCTTTTGATTTGCGTCGTACCGAAAGAAATGCACTGATTATCGTAGCCATAATATCTGCTCTCAGTTATGCCTCAATGAACGTCACTGCAATCGTCTCATCATCTTTGGTGACATTAGTTGCTCTGGCATGGGTTACGCGTCAAGCCTTCAAACGGATTTGAGTTCGCAAAGTATTACACTCGCTTTCGCGAACTCACGCCGAGGTCTGTCGAAAGGTGGGCCTCGGCTCTTTGCATTCTTGAAACTACATCTGGCTTGGCAAACCTTCTACGCTCTCTCCAGAGGCCCACTCCACTTGCTCGCCCAAGAGCGATCTACCACGACCAGCCAACCTCGAGCGAGGGCGACCAGCCCAGCAGCAGGTGGCGTGTAGCCGCCAGGTCGGCGTGGAGGTTGCCGATGCGCAGTCCGGCGCCCAGTCCGATCTGCTGCGGATCGGTGCCGACGCCTGCTCGTGCGACGAGTACGTCGACGATCTGCACCTCGGCGCCGACGTGTCCGGATGGGCCGAAGGCGGGGTCGTGGATCAAGTCGGCGGCCAGGCGGATGCGGTCGGACACGAGGTAGGCGGCTCCGGCGCGCAGATCGGTGGGCAGCGGTTCGAGTCCGGCCACGTCGCCCGAGACGACGTTGCGCGCTTCGAGCACGACCGACAGGGCGTAGGTGACTTCGGCGAAGACGCTCGGACTCAGCCCCCAGCCCAGGCCGCTGCCGTACTCGCCACCCGTCGCGATGGATACGGCGTCGGCGCGGAGGGCGACTGAGAGCGCGCGGGGTCTGGCGGGAAAGAGTCGGCGCGCTACTGCGAGCCCGAACTGCGAACTGCGAAACGCTTCGGTGCCAAAGCTGGCGGCCTGGAGGCCGAGCGTCGTGTATCCGCGTCGTGCGATGCCTTGGGCCGAGGCTTCGCGCAACTCGGACAGGCCGAAGCGCTGCTCGGCGCCCAGCGTCACACCCGGTGCGGTCCACTGCATCATCGCTCCGACGCGCGTCCAGCCGTCGCCACGCAAGGCTAGTCCGGCGCCGCCCATGCCTGCGGCCCTAGCCCCCTGCCCCAGCGGCGTCTGCACGCCGACGCGCTGCAGTTCGGGTTGCGCCTGAGCGGGCAGCGTGAGCGCGAGGGCAAGCAGAGCGAGGAGCGTGCGCACGGATCGGGCGGATTGGTTCGTTGCAAGGATAGAGCCGCACCATCGCTTTCTCCACGCTCAGGCGCGCGTCGTTTCGGTGGCGTAGCTTTCTCCCACATCTTTTCTGCGCCCATGCCCCGATTTCTGCCTCTCGCGTGTCTCCTCTTTCTGGCAGCGCCCCCCAGCGTCCAGGCTCAGGAGTTGCAGTGCACCGTCAACGTCGACTTCTCGCAGCTGCAGAACACGAACGTCTCGGACGTGGCCTTTCTGAACGACTTCGGTATCGAGGTCGGCGAGTACCTCAACAACCAGCGGTGGACGAACGACCGCTTCGAGGAAGTCGAGCGCATCGCGTGCTCGTTCGTGATCGCCTTCACCGAGCGGCCGACGCAGACCACATTCCGCGCACGGCTCGTCGTCACGTCGCAGCGGCCCATCTACGGCACTCGGCAGTCGACTTCGATGCTCAAAGTAGCCGACGAGGGGTGGGACTTCGAGTACGTGCAAGGGCAAAGCCTGACGCGCGACCCCAACCGCATCGACCGGCTGACGGCGCTGCTCGATTACTACGCATACCTCATCTTGGGCTACGACTACGATTCGTTCGCGCCTCTGGGCGGTACACCGTTCTTCGAGCAGGCGTTCGACATCGTCACACGGGCTCAGGGCGAGGCCATCAACGGGTGGACCTCGTTCGGAGCGGACCGCACGCGATCGCAGATCGTCCAGGAACTGACAGATCCGAGGTATTTGCCTGTCCGCCAGGCGTACTACGCGGTTCACCGTCTGGGCGTCGACGCATTCATCGACGATCCCGAAATCGCCCGAACGGCCGTTCTCGCGGCGCTGAGATCGTTCGAAGATGTAGCCGACCAAGCCGCCAACCCGTACGTGCTCGACATTTTCTTCGACACCAAGTCAGTCGCGATCGTCGGCATGCTGAGCCGTTCCTCGCAATCGAGTGAGGCTTACGCTTTGCTGCTAACCCTCGACCCGACGCGCTCGTCGGCGTACGGTGCTCTGGTCAACTGATCGCCGAACCCGCAGGCGGGCTGGCATAGCTGCTATGCGGTGGTCTGCGCGCAACGGCCTGACTCCTTTTCCGAGCCGACAGCTCGCTGTTTACCTCGGTGTCAAGGTCAGCGCGCCTCTCGGACTCCTTGGGTTCGACGCCAGCATCACGCCAGTTGTGTGGATACCGGTAACAGACAAAACGCTGGTGGCCGGTGCCACTCTGGCCGCAGGAAAGGCGCTGCCCGGCGGGTTTTCGATTCTCGCCAACGCCGGACTGCTACGCCGCGCTTTCGACCAGGGCGACACTCGGCTCGAAGGCCGATATTCCGCGCAGGCTGGCTATACGTTCGGGCGGCTCTACGGCTTTGTCGAAGCACAGCACACCGCATCGGAGGGCGGCGACACGACGCAGACGGGAGGCGGAGTTTCTATCGCAGTGATGCCCAGGCTCGTCCTGGATGCGTCGGTTTATGCCGTAGAGGGCGCGGTTGTCACCGAAGCCGGGCGGGCGCAGTTCACGTTTGGTGCCAGCGTTCGGTGGTAGACGCGGGATGATCCGCAGCGCTCTGCGACTCCGCTACCGAGTAGTGAGCGCGGATCGTCCGGGCCGGTCGTCAGGTGGAGGTCGTAGTACTCGAACGCCGTGAAGGCGGGCAGGTGGAGGTCGTAGAGCGACGAGAAGGGGTTGCCGTTTTGTCCGCCGGGGTAGATGCCCCACGCCTGGGGAGCGCCCGAGCCGAAGTCGACGACGACGCGCCACGAGGCGCTGTGGGTCGTGCGCAGGCCGCGGGCGGGCGAGAGCGTCGACGCGAAACCGGGATACTCGACGGGACCGCGCCAGAACGGGCGAAGCGCTTCGGACTCGGTGATGTGTCGGAAGACGACCGAGTGGTGGTCGCCCCACCGCCACGCCGTGGTGTCGGCGCCGAAGCGTGTGTCGAGGCTGTCGGCGGCGGTGTTGAGGGTGAGGGCGAGGATGGCGTCGGCGTTTTCGCGCTCGGGCGTCGACTGGTTGTCGAACCAGCGGCTGTCGGGATTCTGAGCGTAGAGCCAGGGGAAGACTCCTTCGCTCGGGGTGCGCCTGAGTTCGGGTTCGTCCCACGTCAACTCGTCGAGCAGGACCGTGAACAGCAAGTAGCCGAGCGGAGCGGCCTGATCGTTTGTGGCTTCGCCATTCCAGTCTAAAATCATCCGGCGCAGATCGGTGGCGCGAGGCGTCAGATTGGACGGGTCGAGGGCGGCGATGCGCGGGGCGAGCAGATCGCGCTCGACGACGTGCACATCGGCCTGGTAGCGCTTGAAATCATCGGCCGAGTGCGTCGGCTGGGCGCGGAGCAGAGAGTCGATGCGGAGCGGGCGCATCTCGGACTGCCAGTTTTGACCCAGGTAGTACGGGTAGCTCGCACCGGCGAGCATCTGGTTGGTCGACTGCAAGAAGCCGTCAGTCGCGGCATCGCGGAAGGGCAGATCATCGAACGGAATGCGGCCGGTCCACGCCGGGTCGGCTATCGTGCCGTCCTGAACGCCCCACGCGACACCCGCCGAGCGGATCGGCACGTGGCCGGTCGATCGAATCCGGGCCGTGCCGTCGACGCTGGCGTAGGCGATGTTCTGCATCGGCGTGTCCCACAGGCGCGTGGCATCATCGAACTCGGCGGACGTTTTCGCGGTGTTCATGCCCCAGAGCGCGGCCATCGTGCGGTTGCGCTCGTGGGCCGTCCACATCATAGCCAGGGCCTCTCCGTCGCGCATCGTGACGGGTCCCAGGTGGCTGAACCGCAGCGTGTCGGCGACCGCGTCGCTACCGTTGACGGCGATGTCGGAGATCTCGAGCGCCAGGTCGCACCACTTGTCGCCGCACCGGTACTGGTCGCCGTCATCCGAGAGCTCGAGGCGGAACCAGTCGACCTGGTCGGCGGGCGCATTGGTGAAGGCCCACGCGTGGGTGGGCGTAAACGACTCGACGGGCAGGGGCGACCCGGGCACGGCGACGCCGTAGGTGTTCAGGTTGGGCGAGAGCATCCGCACTTCGTACCAGATCGCAGGTAGCGTGAGGGACAGGTGCATGTCGCCCGCCAGCAGCGCGCCGCCCGAAGCCGAGCGCGACGGAGCGACGGCCCAGTTGTTCGAGCCTTTGCCCATCCGCAGTCCTTCCCACAACGTCCCGGCCGTCATCTCGTGGACGCGTTGGAGGTAAGCACTCAACCGCGGCGTTCGCGCACCCGACGGAATCGTCGCAGCGACCTCGGCCTGCCCCCACGACGGATCGACGGGCGGTCCCAAACGGGCGTAGCGCGGGAAGAGCGTGTCGTAGGCCATCCCCAAATCGTCCGCCATGTCCGAGTAGCCGGGCCAGTCGCTGCCGGACGACAGGTCGAAGGCCATGTACTGCATCATTCGCAGCGTGTGGATCGGCGTCCATGGCTCGGGCGCGTAGCCCAGCAGCCGCATCTCGGTGGGATAATCGTGCGGGCCGAGCGTTCCGACGTAAGCGTTGACTCCCTGAGCGAACCACGTCAGCAGATCCTGCTCGATCCCTCCCTCCTGCCGGATCGCTGCCCAATTACGCTGCGCCCCCCATTCCATGCCGCTGCGCCGCAGATAACGATCCGTGTCGACAGCGCTTTCTCCAACGGCCTCGCTGAGCCGCCCCGCTGCGACACGGGCTACGAAGTCCATCTGGAAGAGTCGATCCTGAGCGGTCGCCCATCCCAGCGCGCGGACGGCGTCGGCGTCCGTTTCGGCAAAGATGTGCGGCACTCCCCTCGCATCGCGAACGACCGTGACGGCGGCGTCCATTTGGGGCACGTTCGGGCTGCGCGTGCTCCCGTCCGCGACGCGGGCCGTGTGATAGAGGCCGTCTGCCGGATCGAGCATCAGCGCCAGCGGCGGAACCGATCCGGCGCCAGCGAGGCCCACCCCTAGCAGCGCGACCAATCCGACTGCGGACGTAATGAGCAGGACGAGCGAGCGAGTACGAGAAACCGTCACAGGATGGAGTTGGCGTAGGCGGGTAGATCGGGCGGACCAGCAGGTTCGCTGCCCGATTGGAGGCGCGCGTGGAGTTCGGCCGAGCGCCCGCGCACGTCGGTGTGCAAGCCGCCCTTGCCAATGATGCGCATGATTTCGTCGGCGGCGTTGGCATAGTTACGCGGACCACGCGCCGTCGCCGCGCCGTCGAACGCCGTCTTGCCGACGCCGTGCTGACGCGACAACTCGGTCGACGTCCGGATTATCGTTTTGAGTATGCACGGCCCATAGTGCTCGCGCATCAGCGCGCGATACGCGTTGTGCGTTCCTTTGCGCGCGTCGACCTGGGTAAACAAGAACATCGGATCGGTCAGCTGCGGGTTGAGCTTTTGCTGGACCGTTCGGATCGTCTGGAACGTCTGCTCGGCTCCCAAGACCGGCTGGTGCTCAGGTGTGACCGGAATGACGACGAAGCGCGATGCGACCAGCGCGTTGAGGCTGAACACAGTCACGGCCGCTGCGGTGTCGAACAGGACGACGTCGTAGTCGGGCGCGGTTTTGAGGGCTTCCTTGGCATAGAGCACGTCGGTCGGCTTGCCCAGTTGGCGCATCGCGTGCGTCATTTTGCTGGACGACGGCAGCAGGTCGAAGCCGCTGGCCTTGACGACGGGGACCTCGCTCAGGTTGAAGCTGGGATCGAAGAGCGTCAGCGACGAGGCCGTCACGTCGGGTTCGTCGATGTCGAGCAGACGCGTCAAGAAGCCCTGCGGGTCGAGGTCGACGACGAGCGTGCGCATTCCGCTCAGTCCGAGGGCGGCGGCGAGGTGGGCGGCAGAAGTCGTTTTCCCCGTCCCTCCCTTGTGGTTACAGATGGATAGAACGATCATTCGGCGGTGGGCGTGCAAGGTGATCAAACTACGGTCTCGCGACCACGCCTTCGACACGCTCGATTTTCCTCCCTATGCCCCTCACCGTTCCGCTCGTACTGGCGTCTGCTTCGCCGCGCAGGCGCGAACTGCTGCCGCTGCTGGGCCACGACTTCACGGTCGTCCCGGCCCAGGTCGACGAAACGCCGCCCGACGGCATCGAACCCAGTGCCCTCGTGCTGCACCTAGCGATGGAAAAGGCCGTCGCCGTTGCGCATGAGCATCCTGGGGCGTTGGTGCTCGGAGCCGACACCATCGTCGTGCTCGGCGGCGAGATCTTGGGCAAGCCGACGGATGCCGCCGACGCCCGCTCCATGCTTCGCCGCCTGTCGGGCAAACGTCACACGGTTCTGACCGGCATCGCGCTCGTCCACACCGATACCGGCAGGCGCGAGTCCGCCCACGAAGCCGTCGACGTGACGTTCGGAGACCTGACCGACACGGCAATCGCCGCCTACGTCGCCAGCGGATCGCCGATGGACAAGGCCGGTGCCTACGGCATCCAGGACGACAGGGGCGCGCTCTTTGTACGCCGCATCGAAGGGGACTACTACGCCGTCGTCGGTCTGCCCCTCTACCGCTTGAACCGCACCATCGAACGCCACTTCTCCGATCTGATCTGCCCGTGAGCCAACCGCCCGACCCCGCCCTCTCGACTGTCCGCGTGATCCTGCTGCAAGCGCGCGCCGAACCTTACATCCAGCAGCAGGAAGTCGACTGTTTTGCCGACCGCTCAGGGATTTTGGCCGATCAGATCACGACGATCAGTGTCCTCACCGATCCGCTGGGTGCATCGCTTCTGGACGACTGCGACGCGCTGATGATCGGCGGCGCCGGTGCGTACGATGCGTGGCGCGACTACGATTGGATGCCCGCCCTGCTCGAACTGTCGCGCGAATCGACCAGGCGCAAGGTGCCGACGTTTGGAAGCTGCTGGGGACATCAGATCCTCGCCCGCGCGCTGGGCGGCGAGGTGCAGCACGACGGCGCAAAGGCCGAGATGGGCACGTGCTACGTCGACCTGACCGACGCGGGCGTGAGCGACGAGCTGATGGGTACGCTTCCGCGTCGCTTCTACGCCAACCAGGGCCACCACGATCGCGTCACGGTCTTGCCTCCCGGAGCCGTCGAACTCGCCGTCTCGGACACGCAGCCGCACCAAGCCTTCCGCATGGGCGACGCGCCCGTCTTCGGCACCCAGTTTCACCCCGAACTCGACGCGGCCAGCGAGCGGGAGCGTCTGATTTTCTACCGCAACCACTATCCCGAGGGCGGAGACGACGCCGCCTTCGCCGCCAAACTCGAATCGCTCCACGACACGACGCACGCCGACGACCTGCTGCGAACGTTCCTCAAGCTCTACGCTACCTGAGAGGAGCATCGGTCGCTGGCCACGACGCGTCCTGGATTACAGCCGCACGCGCAGCCCGAAGACCGGCACCTCAGCGCCGACTCCGTCCGGCATCATCACGTGAACGACTGCCCCTGCCATAAAGCCCAAGGCGGCACCAGCGAGCACATCGGACGGATAGTGGACGCCCTGCCGCACACGCGCCCACGCCACGGCGGTCGCCCAGGTCATGGCGGGGAGCGTTACGAACCACAGATCGGCGCTCAGCGAAAGCGACGTGGCGGCTGAGAACGCAAGGGTAGCGTGCCCGCTGGGAAAGCTGCCGTTGTCGCGCGTGAGCACGAGGCTGTCGAGCGACGATCCACGCTGCTGCACCAATCCGGCGCGAAACGGACGGGGCCGAGCTTGGAGGCGTTTGAGTACCAAGACGCCCGCCGTCGCAGCGACCTGTGCGACGGCAACGCGCGTGGCCGGGCGCACGTCACCGCCGCTGGCCACTCCATAGGCGCCCAAGCTGATCGGGATGACGACGAACGTCACGTACGAGAAATCATCGACGTGGCGCAGAACCTCGCTTCCGCGCGGGTTACCATAGGCCCACATCAGGCCATCGATGTCGCGCTGAAGTGCTTCGGGATCGCACGCCAGTCGTCCGCACGAAGGCAGACCGAGCGAGTCGGCAACCTGGGCTTGAATCGGAGCGGCGAAGACTAGCAGCAACCCAAGCACTAACCAGATGGACCGCATCTACTTGGCGATCACGGTCACGCGGTCTTGCACGAGCAGCGCCTGAGGAAAGCGGGCACGCAGGCTGCGCAGCGCGGCGTTGGCATCCTCGCGCGTGCCATAGTTGCCCACCCGGACGCGATAGTAGGGCGCGCGGAAAACGGTGTAGACTTCGGGCGTGCCCTGGTTGCGGCTGTTCCACCACGCGACGGCCTGGTCGACGCGGGTGTCGGCATCGGCTTTATCGGTCGTCTGGTACACCTGGACGCGGTAGCCCTGCACCGTCTGCCGCGTCCCCGGCTCGATCTGCGGCGTCGCGTAGGTACCGTCGATCAGGCGCTGAGGTACGTCATGCTGAGGACCTTCGTCGGTTGCCGCTGCGGTTTCGTCCTCGCGGTAGGGGCGCTCGTCGAACGTCTCGTAAGCCGAGTGGTCGATCTGGACAGGCACGGGCAGCGCGCCATCGTCGCGGTCGTCGGTTGCGGGCGAGACGACGAGCACGCCGCGACGGTGAGCAGGAGCAGGAGCGGAGCGAACAGGCGCATGGCGAAGGAGAGATCAGAAGGGCGAGAGGACGAACGCGCGAAGCGGCCTAATAGTCCGAAGTCGAGGTCAGACCGCTGACGATGGCGACGCTCGCGCTGGCGCCGATTCGCGAGGCGCCGCTGGCGACCATCGCCTCGACATCGTCGGCCGAGCGCACGCCGCCCGACGCCTTGACGCCCATTCGGTCGCCCACGACGCGCCGCATCAGCGCCACGTCGTTCTGGGTCGCGCCTCCTTTATTGAATCCCGTCGACGTTTTGACAAAATCGGCTCCGGCATTCTGGGCGAGCACGCAGGCGATGACTTTTTCCTCGTCGGTGAGCAGGACGGTCTCGAGGATCACCTTGACCAGCGCCGGCCGCGCCGCTCGCGGTCCCTTGGCCGCCTCGACGACCGCGCGGATGTCGCGCTCGACGGCGTCGGTGTCGCCGCTTTTGAGCAGCCCGACGGCCAGCACCATGTCGATCTCGGTCGCGCCGTCGCGGATGGCGCCTTCGGTTTCGGCAGCTTTGACCTGGCTCGTCGTCGCCCCGAGCGGAAATCCGACGACCGTACACACGGCGACTGGGCTACCGGCGAGCAGTTTGGCCGAGCGCGCCACGTGGACAGGGTTGACGCAAACCGAGGCAAAACAGTGCTTCCGGGCTTCGGCGCACAGCGTTTCGATCTGGTCGACCGTCGTCTCGGCTTTGAGCGCCGTGTGGTCGATCAGCCGGGCCATCGGAGGCGCCAGCGCGCAGGCATCGGCGGCGGCTTGGTCCCCATCGCGGCGCACGCCCATCCGCGCGGCACCGGCGGCTACCATCCGCTCGACGGCATGGTGGAGCGAGCGGTCGGCGGCAGGAAGCGGCTGAGGCGAGCGGCCGTAGCGGGCTTCGAGGCGGTGGGCGAGGGCGTCGCGTTGCGAGGGCTGCATGGCGCGGGCGGGATGGCGAAAGAGGACACCCAAAAGTACGCAGCCCGCAGCCAGGCGCATGCGCAGACGACGTGACCTTTTCGAAGCAGGCGATGCGTTGCACGCGGCCGCCCCCCTCGCCGGACAGGCCGAGGCTATCCCGAACGGTGAAAAGTTGTCAACTCTGGAAGGCGAGGTCGCTGCCGAAAAACGAGATACGAACTTGCGTCGCCGCCTGATCTACTATATTATTAGTACGAACATAGTAGGAGACTTCATGTCCAAGCGTCAAAAAGCCTCACTCGTCGGACTCGGCGAGACCGAACTCGAAATCCTGCAGCACGTATGGCGTCTGGGCGACGCCGTCGTGGCCGATGTGCATGCGTGCATCCAAAACACGCGCCCTGTCGCCTACACGACCGTCATGACGGTGATGAAGAACCTCGCCGGCAAAGGCTACCTCGCCGCCGAGCGCGACGGCACCCGCATCCGCTACCGCCCCGCTCGGAGCGCGTCGAACGTGAAGGGGTCGGTCGCCCGGACGCTGGTCGACAAGGTATTCGGCGGCTCGCCGGTCGAGTTGGTGCAGGCGCTGGCGCAGCACGAATCGCTTTCAAACGACGAGATCGCTCACCTGCGCGCCTTCATCGGTACACTCGACTCTCCCTCCAAGACCGAGGACGGCGATGCCGGTTGACCTGTCCCTTCTCGCTGCCATCGGCGACGCCAGTTTGCCCGCGCTGTGGCTTCCGCTAGCGGTGTGGACGCTGATCGCGGGAGCGGCGTTGCTGCTCGACGACCGGGTAACGCTCGCCCGCCCTCGCCTGCGCCACGACGTGCTGGTCGCGCTGATGGTCGCCCTACCGTTTGGGCTTGCACTGGGTGCGATCCATCCGACCGGCATCGCTCTTCCGTCGCCAGCACCGGCGGCCGCCGCCGAGGCAATTCCGACTTCTGTGTCTCGCTCCGGCGAGCCGACGAGTCTCGCGCGTCCGTCACCGATGGCAGGTGATGTAGCGCCGCCACTGACCGCGGCGGCGCCGGCCGATCGCCCCCAAGCTGCGCCGCCTTCGCCTATCTTCCTTCCGCCGCTGCTGGGCGCGCTGACACTGCTGGCCGGATTGGGCGCCGTCCTCGGGTTCGCTGGATGGATCGCGGGCCGCGTCCGCCTGGGTGTGTGGATCGCCGGGTTGGATCGGTGCTCGGCTTCGGCGTCTCGCGAGCCGCTTCGGTTGGCTCGGAGCCTGGTAGATGTCGAGGCAGAGATCACGTTCGTCCGGAACGAGGTGACACCGTTTACGTGGGGCGTCTGGCGTCCGCGCATCGTGGTGCCGCTTTCGCTCGCCGACGACCCCGACGCGCTGCGCCTGGCGCTGCTGCACGAATCGGCGCACGTTCGGTCGCGCGATCCGCTCTGGGATGCAGCGGCGCGATTGGCCCGCTCGCTGGTCTGGTGGCATCCGCTGGCTCGAGGCTCGTCCGCCGGGCCGCGCTGCGCCGCGAGCAGGCCGCCGACGCTGCCGTCCTCTCGGCCCGCCCAGACGACCGCGCTGGGTACGCTCGGCTGATCATGCGCTATGCCATCGCCCCTGCTCCCATCGCCCTCGCTGCCCCGCTCAACCACCTGACGCCCCGCGTCCACGCCATGTCGCTCCGCCTCGCCCCGCCCTCTCGCAGTCTGCCCCTTGCACTGCTCGTCCTGCTCACGTTTACCGTCGGCCTGTCCGTCCGCGCGCAGGACGCGCAACGGTTCCGACCCACACGCGAGCGCTGGCCGACGACGACCCGTTCCGCACGCCGCCGCCATCCCCGCCGTCGCGACAGCGACCGCATCGTCGACGATTACGACAAGCCAGCGTTCGCCATCGGCCCGGACGGACAGTTCGATTGCGGCGGTTCTCCACCGACGCCTCACACCTTGACGCTGCGGGCACGCCTCGGAATCGAAGGCGACGTGTTGCTGCGCTTCATCGTCACCAAAACCGGCGAGGTGCGCGACGTAGAAGTGCGTCGTGGACTGGGGTACGGACTCGACGAAGCCGCCGTCGCCCACCTGTCGGCCAAGCGCTTCTATCCGGCTCAGCGCGGTCACATGGACGAGCGACGATCCGTTACCTCTCGCGTCCTCGACGTGGTGCGCTTTCGACTTGACTCTGACGACATTCTCCTCGACCCCGGCACACTGAAGCTGACCGAGTTGGAGCGGACGGATTTGGGATTGGAAGGCATTGTGCAAGACGCGCGCGGCGAGCCGGTCGGAGGCGTAACGGTGCTCCTTTCAGGTCGCGGGTTTGCGGTAGCTACGGGCGGCGACGGACGCTTCACGCTCGTCGTGGACGAAGACGACCTGATGACGTTCGTTCGGCTCTCGGCTTCTGGTTATCCATCACGCTGGGTGAGGCTTCCGAGCAGCGTAGGAACTCCTGACTGGTGGAAGGAGCGGCGTCAACCAGTTCAAGGGCGTTCGCTCCGCATCGTCGGCTCGACCGCAGGCACCGCGCGGGTTCGTCGGACAGGTGCTCGACTCCTACTCGGGCGATCCGGTCGAGGGTGCCGAAGTCCGCATCGGAGCAACCGACCTATCCGCTCGGACCGATGACGAAGGACGCTTCTTCATCGCCCTGTCCGATTTGCCGAGCGACGGAACAGTCGTCGTCTCAGCAGACAACTATCCCGGCGCGACGATCCTCGACCTCAACGGATTGATTTACGCGGGAGCGGGCAATCGGACGCCTGATCCCGTTGCGAAACGACCCAAGCGCGCGACGACCTGCTCGCCGAGGAGTGGCGCCGTCCGGTTCAATCCGCTGGTTGCGCTGCGGATGGGCCTCTCTCAGCGCCACTACCCCGTCGGCGTCGAGCGCGCCGAGACGGACTGTCCCGAGCTGGACGAAGCAGCGATCGCGGCGGCTCAGGCGATGCGACTTCGGCTCCGCCCCGGCGAGGAGCAGAACGGCGAGTACGCCTACCTGCTGATCGGCTGCGGCAGCCTGCGCGGCGAGGGCGTCGGTGCCTGGGCCACGCCGATGTTCGACAATCCTCAGTGGATCGAGCACCAGGTGGAAAACTCACGGAGCCGCAGCGACGAGCAGCCGCACGTACTGTTTAAGAGCGACATCTCGAGCGACCGCCGTTTCGTTTCGCCAACCGTTCTGCACTCAGGCTGCCCGGCTCGCAACGACGCCGCACTAGCGTTCGTGACCGGCCAGATGAACCTGATGCCCAGCGCGACACAGCCCTGGATGGACTACCGCGACGACCTGCCGCCAATGATAGCCATCGGATCGGTCCCGTGCTCCTACCTCACCGAATAGAACCGTTAGAGGTGTAGATTGCGGCTCGCCTCACTGCCCCGCCGATGTCCTTCCGACGGCTTCTCGCCCTGCTCCTGCTGCTCGTGTCCGCAACGGCAGCGCACGCCCAGGAGCGCGACTCGACCGAAGCGTTCGGCGACCTCGACGACCTGCTCGAATCCGCAGCCATCGACGGCGACGACGAAGCGCTGGCGGCTCGGCTCGAAGATCTTGGCGGCGCGCCCGCTCGATCTCAACAGCGCGTCGGCCGACGAAATTGCGGTCCTGCCGGGCATCTCGCCGCTCCTGGCATCGGCCATCGTGCGCTTTCGCGAGAGCCGGGCGACGCCGCTTCGGGCGCTCGAGCAGCTATTAGCCGTCGACGGAATCACGTCGGACGAGATCAGCCTGATGCGGCCGTTCGTCGTCTTTCGCGAGCCGTCGCGTTTCGCGAGAGTCTGCGCGAGGCGTTGTCGGACATTCGCGTGCTCGGAGTCCATAGGGTGTCGTCGCGCGTCGAGGAATCGCGGGGTTTTCGCGACGGGCGCTATCCCGGACCGCGCGCCGGGCTGCTAACGCGGACGCGCGTGCTCGTCGGCGACAAGCTGCAGGCCAATCTGACGCTCGAAAACGACGCCGGAGAACGCATCGGCTTCGGAGGCGGACGCGAGGGACCAGCCGACTTCACGAGCGCGCATCTGGCCGTCCGCGACATCGGTCCGGTCCGCGAGTTGGTCGTCGGCGACTTCACGACGGCGTTCGGCGAGGGGCTGGTCGTCGGGCGCGCAGGAGCCATCGGCAAATCGCGCGAGGCAACGAGCGGAGTCGGGCGTGCGGGAAGCGGCGTACGGCCCTACGGAGGATCGGCGGAGACCTTGTTTCTGCGCGGCGCGGGCGCCGAAGTAGCGCTGCCGTGGAATGTGAGCGCGTCGGCGTGGGGATCGATCCGAGACGTGGACGCGAGTTTGGACTCGGTCGGCGGCGCGCCCGTGATCTTGTCGATCTCAGAATCAGGCCTGCACCGTACGGACAGCGAGTTGGCGCGCAGAGGAGCCGTCGAGTCGACGGACGTGGGCGCGGCGGTGCAGTACCAAGGCGACCGGGCAAGCGTGGGTGTCGTCGCGGCGCAGCGCAGCTACGCGTTTCCGGTCGCGACGACCAACGGGCGCTTTCGCCGCGATCCCGATCCGCAGGCTGACTACCGCGGCGCTGGCCTGTTCGGCAACGTCACGGTCGGCCAAGCGCGGCTCTTTGGCGAGATCGGCGTGGATGGTAACGGCAACCGCGGAGGCGTCGGCGGCGTGACCGCGCGCGTCGGCAGAGGGTCGACGGTTCTGCTACACGTCCGCTCGGCCCAAGCCGACTTCGATCCGGTTCAAAATGGCGCGTTCGCCGAGCAGTCGTCCGGGCTGGCGGGCGAGGAAGGTCTCTACCTGGGCCTGACGACGCGCCTGACGCGCACGCTCCGCCTCAACCTCTACGCCGACGCCTATCGCCTAACGGCCCCGTCGCGCTTTCGCGCCCGCCCGACGCCGGGCCTCGACCTGCTGGCCGACGTGGGCTGGTCGCCGCGCCGCTGGGCACGCCTCGACGTGACGCTACGCACCGAAAAGCGCGACGACGCACTGTCGGACTTCACGCCGTCCGGCTCGGAGTTCGCAGGCGTCGGGTCCGAGTACCGCTCGTCGGCGCGTGTCCAGGGCACCTACGTCTACAACGACGACGTGCGGTTGCGCCTGCGCGGCGATGTGATCCGAGCCCGGACGCCCGACCCCGATCGCCCAGTCGCCTGGGGCACGTTCGCTGCCGCTGACGTGCGCTGGCGCATACTGCCGCGCGTGTCGCTTGATGCCCGAATGGCGGTTTTCGATGTGGACGCGTTTGAGGCGCGCGTCTATGCCTACGAATCCGACCTGCGCTACCGGTTCAGCGTCCCTGCGTTCGGCGGTCGCGGCGTCCGGCAGTACGTCGTTGCCCGGTGGGACGCGCTACCCGGCATCCGCGTCGAGGCGCGCTACGCCCAGACGGTTCGACAAGACGTAGCCAACCTGAGCAGTGGCCTCGATGCCATCCAAGGCAACCGATCGCGCGACGTGCAGCTTCAGGTGCTCGTCAACCTGTGATTCAAGGCCAACGCGTCTCAACGGCGCACTTTCAACACCGTCGTTCCTGCACAGGCAAGAATCCACACCTGACTACCAAGCCACCACTCCTCCCGTTCTTTCTTTTCTGCCACGCCAGCGCAATAGCCACGACTGGCACCGCGGCCGTTGTGGATCCTCGCCTGCGCGGGGATGACGGTGAAGAAAAGAAAGCAGCATACCTACCAACGCAAAAAGCGCCCGAGCCGCTGGTGCAGCCCGGACGCTTGGAGGAGAGAGAGGGATTCGAACCCTCGGTACCTTGCGGTACACCGCATTTCGAATGCGGACCGTTCGACCACTCCGGCATCTCTCCCTAGTCAGGGGACTAAACTACCACGCGTGGCGCTGCTGTCCACTTTGGCCGTGTAAAAAAGCGTCAAAGCTGGCACGATCAGCGAGGAATCTCGACCTGCCGCAGGATGTCGGCGACGACCTCGTCGGGCAGGCGGCCTTCCATCTCGAGTTCGGGCGCGAGTTGGATGCGGTGGCGCAGCACGTGCGGCGCGACCGCCTGGATGTCGTCGGGGAGCACGTAGTCGCGACCGGCCAGGACGGCGTAGGCCCTGCCGCTCGACAACAAGCTCAGCGACGCGCGCGGCGAGGCTCCGAGCATCAGCGACGCGTTGCCCCTCGTCGCCAGTGTGATCCCGGCGATGTAGCGCACGACCGGCGGCTCGACGCGCACCTGCGACACGACGCCGCGCGCCTGGGCCAGTTCGGACTTGGACAGAACGGCGCCGATCGTCTCGACGATGGCCGATGGCGCATCGGTAAGGGCGCGGGTCAGGATTTCGATTTCTTCGTCGGCCGTCGGATAGTCGAGGACGAGTTTGAACAGGAAGCGGTCCAGCTGAGCTTCGGGCAAGCGGTAGGTGCCTTCGTGCTCGAGCGGATTTTGCGTGGCGAGCACCATGAACGGCTCGGCCATCGGGTACGTCGTCCCGTCGACCGTCGCCTGACGCTCCTCCATCACCTCGAACAGTGCGGATTGCGTCTTGGCGGGCGCGCGGTTGATCTCGTCGATCAGGACGAAGTTCGAAAAGATCGGCCCGGCGCGAAACGTGAACTCGGCGCTTTTCGGGGATTGAACACGGCCGTTCCGACCACGTCCGACGGCATCAGATCGGGCGTGAACTGGATGCGCCGATAGTCGGCGTCGACCGTTCGGGCGAGCAGCCGTGCCGTCAGCGTTTTGGCGATGCCGGGGACGCCTTCGAGCAACACGTGCCCGCCCGCTAGCAGAGCGGTCAGCAGCAGCGTCACGCGCTCTTCCTGGCCCACGAGCGCGCGGCCGACTTCGGCGCGGACCCGCCCGGCAGCGTCGGCGACCGAGGCGAGATCGATGCGCGGCGCGTCCGCTTGCGGAGCCGAGTCAGGGACGATGGGCGAGGGAGAATCGGTCGGTTCGAGCATGAGATCAGGAGGAGGCGGTGAGGACGGATGTGCGGGGCGCGCGGTCGACGAAAGGAGCCAAGCGCTGGGCGAACTCCTCGACTTCGGATCCGGTCGTCAGCCGTCCCGGTTTCGGCGCCGTCGACCCAGGCTACCAGGTGCTCGGCGTCGGCGAGCGGCAAGCCGGTGCGCGCGGCGATGTGCTCGGCGGTCTGCTGCTTGCGCGTCAGGCCGTAGGCGTCGTAGGCGATGTGGCGAAAGCGGCTGGCCATCTTGCGCGTCAGGTTGGCGTGGTCGCCGCGCCTGCGGTAGAGGGCCGCGACGGTCTGCACGAAAGCAGCGGTCTCATTGCGGCGCTCCATCGCCGGTTCCTGGGGACGCTGCCTCCGCCGGACGTGGGCGACGAGCGTCAGTAGCCCCAGCGCCAGCAGCGTGTACCACGCCCAGCGCAGAGCGGGAAAGCGCGTCAGCACGTAGAGCGGCGATGCCGGGCGTCCGCTCGCAAACGTGTCGAGCCTGCGGACGATCGGGCCGTCGGGCAAGGCGGCGATCAGCGCGTCGGCCAGGGGCAGCGTGTCGTAGTCGAGCAGCGCGATGTTGGTCAGCGCCAGCGCGCCGCTCGTCACCACGACGCTCCCCCTCCCACCGACACGCGCAGGCAGCATCTTCTCGTTGTAGCCGATGGCGCAGTCGTCCGCGCACACGACCGCGAGCGCGTCGGGCCTGCTCGCTCCCGGAAGCAGCAGCGAGTCCGGTCCATCGCCCACCGATACGGGGAGGCGCCCCATGCCCATCTGCACCAGCGCCGTCGGCACGAACGCGCCCGCCCCGGTCGACTCGACTTCGACGTGATACCGAGACGTGTCGCGCAGTGGCGAGACGAACAGGCCAAAGTCGCTCGTCCCGACTTGCTGCCGAGCCAGCCCTAGCGCCCGCAGCACGCTCCGGTCTACCTCGACCCCGGCGAGCAGCAGCGTCCCACCCCTTGAAGCAAAGTCGACGATGGCCTGCCGAGTCGTCGAGTCGAGTGGCGACTGTGGATCGGTCAACTCCAAGTCGATGATGGCGTCGATCAGGGCGACGGTGCGGGTCGGATCGGCCGTAGAGTCGGTGAGCAGGTCGAGCAGCGATCCGGTCTGCGTCGCCAGCGGGCGCGTGGGTGCGAGGTCGGACCAGACGGCGTCGAGGGCGCGCAGGTCGTAGGGATTGTCGCCGCCGAGTTGGAGCGTCGGCGACCAGTCGAGAGGAACGGGGCGCAGCGCCTGCCACACACCGTAGCCGACGAGCAGCAGAGCCAGCACGAGCCAGTAGACGTAGTCGCGCGTCATGCCGGTTGAGGGACAGGCGCGCGAACGACGGCGTCGGAGGCGTCGCGGGCCGGAGTGTAGGCGGACGCGGATACGTCGTAACCGCCGTACCACGTCCGCTCGAACAGGCGAGCGACGAGCAGAAACGGTGATCTGACATCAGACGGCGAGCGCCGACGCGTGCTCGGCATGCGTCTTGTCGGGACGGTAGGCGGATTGTCCCGTGGCGTCGAGGTGCTGGAGCACGAGCAGAAACCGCCACCGCAGCGCCGCCCGCACGTCGCCCTCAGCCTCGGCAGCCGATGCCAGACGCGCATAATCGACACCAGAGATGTCGTCCGGGAGCACCTGCCCCTTGCTCCCTCGCCTGACCGGTCCGCGCGCCAGAACCCGAACGTCCGAGCGGGCGATCAGCACGATCACCCAAAGCACGACCGCGCCGAGTACGACCGCCAGAACGGGGCGTGTGATGAAGCCCGCTTGCCCGCCGAAGATGCGCTCGACCAGCCGCATGAACCCGCGCCACAATCGGCTGAGCAGAGATTCGGACTCTTGCACTTCGCTGCGGTACGCGAGGTTGGGATCGTCGCGGAGCAGCTCGAGGGTGACCTCGGCGTCGGCGTATCCAGGAGATAGAGCGACCGAATCAGACAGTGCATTGGCGCTCTCCGGCTCAGCCTGCGGAGACACGCCGATCAGAAACGCCGTCACGAGAAGGAGCAACAGTCGGCTCACGCTGCGTCGGGCGATCCGGTGCCTGCCGCTGGAACGCGGCGCGCGTCGATGCGGCGCCAGAGCGTCGTCAGTTCGCGCCCTTCGCTAAGCTGTGCGTACTGGATGCCGTTCGCCACGATGGTCACGACCGACGCCAACAGCGTCAGGCAGATCGTGAGTCCATAGTAGGCGCCCAGCAGCACGCCCATCCAGTTCAGGTTGGTGAGGTCCGGCTCGAAACCCGACAGCCCTACGAGCACCATCCCTCCGACCATCGGCCCGAACGTGAAGCCCGACACGAGCAGGTTGACCAAGATGCCACTCACGAACAGGACCCCGACGGTCTGCCAGAACGCGCCGTCCGTAATGCGGTGGCTCGTCTTTACCGCCTCCCAAACGCCCTTCCGGTCGATGCCGATAGCGCCCGTTGCAAGCCCCAAACGACCTGCCGCGTAAGCCATTGCACCCAACAGCGCGAAAATGCCTAAGCAAGGGATCAGCAGGACTAGAAACAGCGGCACAAACGCGGCACCCGCCAGCAGGTACAGTCCGCAGAGCGGCCAGAACCGCGCCCAAGCCCCAGCGCGCAGTTGCTCCTGCGTGACGCTTTCGAAGTTGCCGAAGCGGTCGTACGCCGCCATCGACGCGTAGACGAAGCCCGAGAAATAGACGGTCAGGCCGAGGTAGAGCAGAAAGCCGGCGAAGGCGAAGAGGACCGAGAACCCCAGTTCGGCGAAGTTCTCGAACGGATCGGCGACAGTGCCTAACTCGGCCTGCTGCGCCACGTCGAAGAAGCCGCTCATCAAACTCCCATAGCCGCCACCGACCAGCGCCGAGGCGACGAGCAGCAGGGGCAGGATCACCCGCAAGATCGTCGGCCACCAGACCGGAAACGCCAGCTTGACAAAGCGGAACGTGTCGTTGAACACCTCGCCGAAGTCGCGGGGACGGCGGAGCGAGAAATCGGTGGAGGGGGTCATCGGCAGGTCGGCGCGTGCGGCGTCAAGATACGGGCGAGGCGGTGGGCGAGAGACCAAGAGCAGACCGGCGCGCATCGACGCCCTTCCAAAATGCCGTCAGGTCACGGCGCTCGCTCAGTTGGGCGTGGTGGATCCCGGTCGCCGTCGCAACCACGACGACCATTACCATACTCAGGCACGACACCAGTGCGAAAAAGACGCGCTCCAAGATGCCCTGCGTCGCCGCATCGCTCCACGCGTGCCCGCTCAACTGGAGCGCCACCGTCGTCGCGAACGTGGGGCCGAACGCGAATCCGTAGGTGAGCCCGACCCCCAGCACGTAGGCGATCAGCAGCACGCCCGCCGTAGGCCAGAACATGCCTTCGGTCAGCCGATAGCTGCGGCGAAGGGCATCTGCAGCCCGCTCACCCTCCATCGCCACGACCGCCGACGCGAGCGCGCACCGCACGGCCAGCACCACGATCAGCACCGGCGCGGCGACCCAGCCCAGGCACGGGATGATCGCCAGAGCGCCGCAGCCGACGATGAGCAGGTAGAACAGCACTGCCACCCGGACCAGCGGCCAAAACATCCGGTGCGCCCGAGCGCGGAGTTCGGACTGCTCAATGCCTTCCCGTCCGCCCTTCTCATCGTACAGCGTCAGCAGAGCGAATACGAAGGCGGTGAAGTAGGTCGACACCAGCACGAAGAACGCACTGGAGGCCAACGTCATCGCGGCAAACAGGCCCAGATCCTGCCACAGCGTCGATGCGAACCCAGGCGCAGCATAGTCCGGCTCGAACTGACCGGCCAAGTCGCCTAGAAACGCGCCGACGATCGACAGGGGCAGAACGACGCGCAAAGCGGTCGGCGCCAGCGTCGGAGCAGCCAGTTTGAGGAAGCGAAACGTGTCGGACAGCACCTCGCCCAACTCGCGCGGGCGGTGGAGCACGAACTCAGGCGCGGCGGGCATGGCGGATCGGGAGCAGGACGAAGTACCAGATCAAAAAGGCCAGTGACCCGCCGATGATCAGCACACGGAGTAGTGGTGGCATCTCGGTCAGCCGCGTCACGAAGCCCTCGAGCAGTCCGGCGACTATCAGAATCGGGATCAGCGCGATCATGATCTTGACGCTCGACCGCGCGCTGCGCATGAACGCCGTCCGCCGAGGCAGCGTGCCGGGCGCGATCCACCCCCAGCCCAGCCGAAACGCCGCCCCTCCGGCGATCACGATGGCGGCAATTTCGAGCGTGCCGTGGATCCAGACGACGGCCAACGCGGTGCCGAACACGCCCTGCTGCGCCAAAAACGTAAAGAAACAACCCAGCATCACCATGTTGTTCATCAGCAGGAACAGCGGGACGACCGGCGTCAGCACGCCTGCGGCATAGAGCAGCAGCGACACCCTCACGTTGTTGAGCGTCACGTAGGCAAACAAGTTGCCGCCGCTCATGCTCTTGTAGACGGCCATCGGATCGCCGCGCGCGACGTTGTCGAGCGTCATCTCGATGTACTCATCTCCCAGCACGAAGCGGGCGAAGTCGGGGTCGAATAGCTGACTCGCCACGCCGACGGCGACGCAGACGAACGCTAGCGCAAACGCGACGACGAGGTGGATGCGTGCTTCCCAAACGGCCCCGGGCACGTCGTGCGCCCAAAAGTGGGCGAATCGGCGCGTGTCGGTCGATCGGTTTTTGTAGAGCGCACGGTAAAGCCGTCCCAGTAGGTCATTGAGGTAGCCGACGGTCTTACTCGCCGGGTAGAACGTGCGCGCGTACGAGAGATCGTCGGACGCCTCGACAAAGAGCGACGCCAACTCATCGGGGTCGGCGGTTTTGTCGTCGGCGACTTTTTCCAGACGCCGCCAAGCGTCGGCGCGCTGCTGCAGAAACGTGACTTCGCGCACGGGCGGTGGGCTTAGCGAGGGATGACGTGTTCAAAATAGCGCGACCGCTCGGCTCTGACTATCTTTTCGTCTCACATGCTCTAGCAGCCGCATGATCCAGGTCCAGACCGCGCACAACGTCTCGCTCACGCTCACGCCCGCCGGACTGGGCGACCGCCTGATCGCGCACCTGCTCGACCGCTGCATCCAGGGGGCCTACGCGCTCCTCGCTGTCCTGATCGGCGCGCTATTGACGGCCCAGGGCGTCACCCTTCCCACGTGGGCCTACCTGCTGTTCGTCGGCGTGCCGATAGGGATTTACTTCCCCCTGTTCGAGATCTTACTCGACGGGCAGACGCCGGGCAAGAGGATGCGCAAGATCCGCGTCATTCGGCTCGACGGCGAGGCACCGAGCACCGGCGACTACCTGTTGCGGTGGGTTTTGGGCTTCGTCGACTTCACGTTGTCCACGGGCGCCGTCGCCGTAACCGCCATTGCCCTGACCGAACGCTCGCAGCGCCTGGGCGACCTGGCGGCCGGGACGACCGTAGTCTCGGCCAGTCCGCGCGCTCGCCTATCGGACACGGTCTTCGAAGACGTGTCGGCCCCCGATCCCCTCACCTACCCTGACGCGCTCCGCCTCGAAGATGCGGACGTGCGCCTGATCCGCGACGCCATCTCGGTCATCCGCGTGCAGGGGGTGACGGTCCAGTCCAAACAGGTCGCCGAAGCCGTCGTCGACATCGTGCAGTCGCATTATGGCATTGCGCCGGTCGACCAGCGCCTGTATCCGTTCTTGCGCACGCTGCTGCACGACTACACGATCCTAGCAGGTAAGGCGGACGCGTCGTTCGAGCCTGCGGCCTGACCAATGCCCTACGCGATGCCTGTCACCTACTACGCCGTTCCGATCACGCACGAGCAGCGCACCTATGCGGCGCGGCTGGTCGAGCATGCGATGGAGCACCACCCGGTCGCCAACATTTGGCATGGCGACGCTCGCCGCGAGGCACGGACGCGTGAGTTTCGGACGACCGGATCGCTCGGCGAAGTCGTCTTCGCGGACGCGTACGGACTGCTGCGCCCTGCTCGCTCGTTCGGGGCCGTCGGCGGGCAGGACTATGGTACTGACTTCGTGCTGCGAGGCAGGTGGTGACCGGCGCCGCGTCGACGTGAAGTCTATGGCGCGCAACACTGCCGCTCTGCGCTCCCACTACGTGCTCAACGTTACGTCGCGCCAGTTGCACCGCGACGACAGCCGGACCGACCTGTTCTTCCACGTCAGCCTGTCGCCGAGACGAGAACCCGCCATGGCACTGCTCATGGGCTACGTCACGCGCGACAGTCTGCTATCCAACGACGTTGGAGCGTTCTTCGCCGAGGGTAGCAGGCGCGTCCGAGCGGACGGATCGTCGTTTCCCTTTGGCAGCGACACGTATGAGATCCGGATGGACGAGTTCACCAGTCCTCCCGCTCCTCTGGCTCCAAACGCCCAAACGCGGACGCTCCGGTGACAGACCGGGGCTGATGTGTCACTCTATCAGAGGTTCCTCTTCGCCCTCCCTCTCGTCGGCTTCCGGCACCTCGAACCGCAGTGCCTCCACTACGCGCCCGAACAGTTCGTCCACCGACCCGCCCGACTCGAAGAGCACGTGTCGCGCGCTCTCGCGGTGAACGTAAAGCCAATGCGCCAGCACCCGAACCTCGTCGATCTCTCGCTTGAGATAGCGCTCGGGCCGCGGCGGTTCATCCGCGAAGTGACGGCCGAGCAGGTCGCGGATCCGCTCGGCATCGCCCGCACCGACATCGGCACCGAGCGTGAGCGTCTCGACGTGGCGCCCGTATCGGATGGCGAACACCTGTCGACCGATCTGCCCGGCAGCGGGCTGGACGACGACGGCGTGATGGTCCATGACGGACTGGGCGACCGACCGGCGCTTCTGCGTCATCTGCCGGAGCGATTGCAGCCAGTCGCGGTACTGCCCGGCCAGTTCATATTCGCGGTTGGCAGCCGCCTCCTTCATCGCCTCGGTGAGTCGGTCGAGGACGGACGTATCGCGGCCGGTCACGAACGCTCGGACGCGGTCGACTTCAGCTGCATATTCGGCGTCTATATCGCCTTCACAGGGTCCCAGGCAGCGGCCTACTTCGTAGTAGAAACAGCGCTGCCCCCTCGCGAGCGTGGCATCGTCGCATGGACGGAGCTGAAACAGGCGCTCGACGACCTGGATGATGGCTTCGGCTTGGCGGCGCCCACCTAGCGGCCCATAGTATTCGGCGCCGTCGTCGAGGATGAAAGGCGTCGCTTCGACGCGCGGGAGCCGGTGGCCCGAGTCCAGGCGCAGGAATGGACGGTTGCGATAGCGCAGCGACGCACGGTTGAACTTGGGCTGGATCTCTTTGATCAGCCGCGACTCGAGCAGCAGCGCCGACAGCTCGGACCCCGTCTCTTCGTGCGAAATGCTGCGGACGGTCTCGACCAACCGACGGAGGCGTGGCGTGTGCGCTTCGATAGCAGTGAAGTACGACCGCACGCGTGAACGCAGGTTGAGCGCCTTCCCCACGTAGACGACCGCCTTGTTGGCGTCGCGCATGAAGTAGACGCCGGGCCGTTCGGGCAGCGCCGCAGCCGCCTCTCGCACCTTTCGTAAGTAGCGAGGCGCCTCGCCCTTCTTAGAGTAGCGCCGGTTCTGAAATGCGAGCACCTCGTCGACCGAGCGCAGGTCCTGATAGTCGAGGTGCTTGAGAAAGTGGAGCAACACCTGCGCCGTCGCGTCGGCGTCGCCCATCGCGCGGTGGCGTCCGTTGATCGGGATGCCGAAGTGGTTGGCGACCGATCCCAGCCCTTTGCTCCGCAGTCCCGTCAGAATGCGACGAGCCAGCCGAAGCGTGCACAGCCTGGGATTGGGCGGAGCGGGAAGCCCTAGCCGCTCCGCCTCGGCGGCGACGAAGCGGGCGTCGAACGGGACGTTATGCGCGACGAAAACGCCGTCGCCCAGAAAGTCGAGGTAAGCTGGCAGCACCTCGCCGATCGTCGGCGCGTCGATGACCGCGGCGTTGGAGATGCCGGTCAGTTGGGTGATCCGTCGCGGCACGATCACGCCCGGATTGACGAGCGATTGGAATCGGTCGACGATCTTTCCGCCTTTTACCTTGACTGCGCCGACCTCCAGAATGCGCGATTTGTCCGCCGACACGCCGGTCGTCTCGAGGTCGGTGACGACGAATGTGGCGGATGAGGCGAGCATGAGGCGGGGAAAGCTCGTAGGGTACGGCAGCGTGGTGACGACGTGGTGTCAGCAGCGCGTGCGTTTCAGCCGAACGGACTGCGGCACCGGCATCTGCACGCGTCGAAAGGAACCGTCGAGCGTCAACCGTCCGTTCGTAGCCCCAGAGAGACCAAAAGCCCTCCGAACACCTGTTCGCGATTGAGATTGCCGAAAACCTGGACTCCCACCCCGCCATACTCGCTGGGCAAAAGGAGCACCTGAAAAGTCGTCATCACGCCGACGGTCTGATAGCCTCCCGCTTCTTGCTGCCCCCATACGTACGATGGTCCCGCTGAGGCCGACAGACGCCCTGAACGAGAGGTGTGTGCTATCCCGTACGTAAAGCCGAAGGCGTTGGCGAATGCATCCGGTCCCCACCATGTCGCCGACGAGTTACCATAGTAGCCTACCTGAGGGCCGTGCTGCTCTCCCAATCCGCCCGCGAACGAGAGCGCGTACTCGTGCGGTGCTCCGCGACCGAATCCGACGGTAAACCAGAACGGCCGGTCGCTTTCGATAGACGCAGAAGGCTGCGCCCACAGCGGCGCTGAAGTTAGAACCGATAGGGCGAAGAAGAGGAGCAGGCGCATCGAGACGCTACCGACGCTCCTTCTACACGTTCCGCCACCTGAGTGCCAGTCTCACCCACTCCACTCAGACAGCGCGTCCGGGTCGTAGAGGCCAACGAGTTGACCTTCGCGCGCTTGCTTTCCGGCCAGCTTAATGGCAGCAACCATCCCCTTTCGCATCTGCACCCGCGCGCCGCTCAGCGAGTGAACGGCGTAGCTGATGTCCGGATTGTGACCTATGCAGGCGAGGTCTCCCTTCTCGCTGTCGAACGCGTCGAGATAGGCCGTGGGGGGCGCGCCCAAGCCCAAAGCGGATTCGAAACGCACCCCGACGCCCCATTCCTCGGCGAGGACTTCGGCGGTTTGACGGGCCCGATCGAGCGGGCTTGCGACGATGTGGACGGGCGTCAGTCCGGCGTGCTGCATCGCGCGAGCCTGGCGGCGGAGTTTCTCTCGGCCTTCGTCGGTGAGTTCCCTGGTGAAGTCGGTGCCGTCGCGGCCCTGGTCGTGGGCGATTCCGTGACGGATGAGGTAGAGCAGCGGCATGAGGACGAGGGAAATACAGGTAAGTGATGGAACGGAGTTCGGAGGGAATGCATCGTCAAATTGGATTCTCCGGAAACGCTTCCCGTCGCGTCGCCGTTTTCCCCCTTCTACTCTACCCAACAAAGATCGCCCCAATGGCCAAACTCAGCCCCATCAAAGTCACCGTCATCGGCGCCGGAAACGTCGGAGCCACCGTCGCCGACTGCGTCGCCCGCAAAGACATGGTCGACGAAGTCGTCCTCGTGGACATCGTCGACGGCGTGCCACAGGGCAAATCGCTCGACATGGCGGAGGCCGCCCCGGTCCACCTCTACGACACCAAGATCACCGGTACGACCGACTACGCCGACACGGCCGGATCGCACATCTGCGTCATCACGGCTGGCCTGCCGCGCAAGCCGGGCATGAGTAGAGACGACCTGCTAGGCAAGAACGCCGCCATCGTCAAAAGTGTGACCGAGCAGTTCGCCAAGCACAGTCCCGACGCGATCCTGATCGTGGTCTCGAACCCGCTCGACGTGATGACCTACGTTGCCTACATGGCAAGTGGCTTCCCGTCCGAGCGCGTGATGGGCATGGCAGGCGTCCTCGACACGGCTCGCTACCGCGCCTTCATCTCGATGGAACTGGGCGTGAGCGTCCGCGACATCCAGGCGCTCCTGATGGGCGGGCATGGCGACACGATGGTCCCGCTCCCCCGCTACACCACGATCGGCGGCATTCCGCTCCCCCAGTTGATGGACGCGGACAAGATCGACGCCATCGTAGAGCGCACCAAGAAAGGCGGCGGCGAGATCGTCGGCCTGATGGGCACGAGCGCGTGGTATGCGCCCGGCGCGGCTGCGGCCGAGATGGTCGAGGCCATCGTCAAGGACAGCGGGCGGATCCTGCCCTGCGCAGTCTGGCTCAAAGGCCAGTATGGGCTGGACGAGATGTTCATCGGCGCTCCGGTCCGCATCGGACGCGGCGGCGTCACCGAGAGTCATCGAAGTCGAGTTGGACGAGGCCGAGCGCGCTATGCTCGAAACGTCGGCGCAGAACGTGCGCGACAACATCGCCAACCTCGAGCGCATCCAGGCTCAGGGCTAGACTCGCCATAGGGCTGATCGGTCTTCATCGGCCCGGTCGGACTCGGCGCCTGACCGTTGGTGAGGTTTCGCCTCGTCTTCGCATGGCCCGCGCGTAGTTTCGCGTTTCATCGTCGGCCCTTTCCGCTGGAAGGGGCCGACGATCGTTTTTACCCATCCCTGCCACTTCGCTATGTCCGCTCGGCTACTGCTGCTCTTCCTCCTGTTTCCCTTCGTCGCTGCCTGCGATTCCACCGAGGACGACGCCGAAGTCATCATCCGCGAAATCAGTGTAGGCGAGGGACAGGTCGTCGACCGGGGAATGCACGTCGAGGCGACTGTCACCGGTAGCGTCGTCGGGAGTTGCAGCTTCCCCCAAGAGACGTTTGACACGACGATTGGATCAGGCGAGTACATCGAAGGAATCGAGCGAGGAATAGCTGGGATGCGAGTCGGCGGCACACGCGAGGTCACGATTCCCCCTTCGCTGGCGTTTGGTGGGCGCGAGATCGATCTAGGCGGAACGTGCAACATCCCTCAGAACGCGACTCTGCTGTATACAATGACGGTTACCGGCGTTGTCGAATACGAGCAGGCCGACCTTATTGTGGGCACTGGTGAGGAGGCTGTGCCGGGTTCACAGGTGACCGTTTCGTACGTCGGCACACGCGACGACGGAACCGAGTTCGACAGCTCAGACCGAAACGGAGGACCGTTCACGTTCACCGTCGGTGCCGGATCGGTGGTAACGGGCTTCGACAGGGCCGCTCTGGGCATGCTAGTCGGTGGCCGTCGAAGCGTGCGGTTTCCTCCCTCCCTCGGCTATGGCACGCTGCAGACCGAGTATGGCAAGCGCTCGAACCACCCGCTTCGATTCGAGGTGCTCAATTTTACGGTTACTCTCGAAAGCGTGCGGTAATCCTCATACGTGGGAGAGACAGAGCCGAGTGCGAACCCAGAGTCATCTCCTCGGCAGATAGACTCATTCGTCACCGCTACGGCCCAATCAGGCCAGGGCGGCTTCCAGAATCTGAGCCGGGTGCAGCGGAGCCGCATCCGATAGGTCGCCGATCTGGGCGCGGCAACTGGTGCCCGGCGCAGCGATCAGCGTGTCGGACTGGGCAGCGCGGACGGCGGGCATGAGGCGACGCTCGGCCATCGCCTTGGACACCTCCTGGTGCTCGACCTCGTAGCCGAACGATCCGGCCATACCGCAGCAGCTGGAGTCGATCAGCTCGACCGCGTAACCCGGCAGCGCGAGGGCGGCCATCGACCCGGTCGTTCCCGCCAGCGCCTTTTGGTGACAGTGTCCGTGCAGCAGGACGCGCGAAATGCCGTTCAGCGGCTTCCACTCGACCTCGTCCATCCGGCCCGCAGCAGCTTCGCGAGCGACGAAATCCTCGAACAGCATCGACAAGCCAGCGAGCCGGTCGACGCGCTCATCGCCGGGGAGCATTGCCTTCCATTCGTCGCGGAACGTGAGGATGCACGACGGTTCGAGACCGATGATGGGCGTGCCCGCGTCAACGTGCCGCATCAGCTTCTCGATGGACCGCTGAGCGAGCGCTTTGGCCTCTTTGACCAATCCCTTCGAGAGTTGCGGGCGCCCGCAGCAGGCGTCGGGCGTCGTGACCGAGACAGCGTAGCCTGCGCGGTCGAGGAAACGCGCCGCCGCTTGCCCGATCTCGGGGTGGTTGTGGTTCGTGAACGTGTCGGCGTAGATGACGACGGGGGGACCGTCCTTCCGCCACGTTTGCGCCGCGAACCACTCGGTGAACGGGATGGGCGCAAACGGAGGCAGGTGGCGGCTGGCGTCGATGCCCAAGGTCTTCTCCATCACCTTGCGCGCAGCGGGCTGGCGGTTGACCCAGTTGACCAGACGAGCGCGCATGCCTTTGGTCAGACGGGCGATCTGCGGCGCCGAAGCGAAGAACCGCGTCCGCGCGCTGACGCCGTGCTTGGCGTAGTACGTGCCCAACCACTCGGTTTTCATCCGGCCCATGTCAACGTTGGACGGGCACTCGGTCTTGCAGCCCTTGCATGCCACGCACAGGTCCATCACCTCGTACATCCGCTCGCTCGTCAGCGCGTCCGGCCCCAACGCGCCGCTCATCGCCATGCGCAGCGCGTTGGCACGTCCCCGAGTCGTGTGCTCCTCCTCGCGCGTCGCCATGTACGAGGGGCACATCACGCCACTTTCGAGCTTGCGGCACGCACCGTTGCCGTTGCACATCTCGACGGCGGCAGCAAACCCGCCATCGGCCGACCAGTCGAACTCGGTCAGGATGGGAAGCGTCGCGTAATCAGGTCCCAGCCTCTGATCGGCCTTCATCGACGGCGCCTCGACGACGTTGCCGGGGTTGAAGCGATCGTGGGGGTCGAAGATCGCCTTGAGGTCGCAGTTGGCCTGGTAGAGTTCGTCGCCCAGCAGTCCGCGGTTGAGCCAGCTGCGCGCCTGCCCGTCGCCGTGCTCGCTCGAAACCGTCCCGCCGAAGCCGCGCACCAGCTCCATCGAAGCGACGGCGATGGCTTCCATCGTGTCCAGCCCGGCAGGGGTCTTCGTGTCGATGAACGGTCGCACGTGCAGCGTTCCGGCCGAGGCGTGCGCGTAGATAGCCGCGGGCGTCTCGTGCGCGCGCAGGACGGCTTGCAGTCCAGCGATGTAATCGGCCAGGTGCTCGACCGGTACGCTCGCATCTTCGATGAACGCGATGGGCTTGCGAACGCCTTTGACGCCCATGATCAGCCCCAGCCCCTCCTTGCGGACCCCCCACACCTGAGCGACCTCGCCCGGCGTGCGCGCCCGAACGATCGCGTAGCCCTCGCCCGCCGCTGCCAGCCGGGCCTCCAGAGCGTCCAGTTTGGCGTCCAGTTCGGCCAGGATTTCGCCACTGAATTCGACGATCAAGACGGCCTCGGGATCGCCCTCGACCCAGCCCATCTTGTCAGCGAACCCCTTCGACGCCCGCGCCGCCCGAATCGCAACGCCGTCGAACAGTTCGACCGCCGATGGCTGCTCGCCCAGGATCGTGACGGCTGACCGTAACGACGCGTCCATCGTGTGATAGTGGACGACGCCCAAGACGGTCGCAGAGGGACGCCGCACCAGGTCGAGTTCAATCTCGGTGGTGATCGCCAGTGTTCCTTCGCTTCCAGCGAGGATACGCGCCAGGTTGCGCGTCCCAGATTCTTCGTGTCCGTACTCGGTCGCGAAGGGTGGTCCCAGCAGGTGTTCGAGCCTGTAGCCCGAGTTGCGCCGCCAGTGCTTGCTCGTATCGCGGACGATGATCTCGCGCTGGCTCTCCACGAGCGCATCCACTTCGCGATAGAGGGTGCCTGTGCGGTCGGGACGGGCGGATTCGCTTAGCCATTCGGCTTCGCTCAGCGGCTGGAAGTGGAACGGTGATCCGTCGTCGAGATAGCCGCTCAGGCTACGAACGTGGTGGATCACGTTGCCGTACGCGATGGAGTGCGTACCCGTCGCGTTGTTGCCTACCATGCCTCCCAGGGTCGCCCGGCTCGACGATGCCGGGTCCGGCCCTACCATCCAGCCCATCGGCAGGAGGTGAGCCGTCAGTCGGTCGAGCACCAGTCCGGGCTGCACGCGTACCCGCCCCCGCTCCTCATCCACCTCCAGGATGGCGTTCATGTAGCGTGAGAAGTCGAGCACGACCGCGTGCGCTACGGTCTGACCGGCTAGCGACGAGCCACCTCCGCGCGGAAGGATCGGCAGGTCGTGCGCCGAAGCCGTCTCGATCGTCGCCTGAACGTCGGCGTCCGTTTTGGGGAGCACGACGGCGACAGCCATCTTCTGGTACATCGAGCCATCGGTCGCGTAGAGCGCACGGGTCATGGCATCGGCACGCACATCACCTTGGATGCGCCCCGAGAGATCGGTGGCGAACGAGCGGATGGCGTCGGGGGGCAGTTCCATCAGGATCGAGCAGGCGAATGGGCTAGGCACAGCGTGAATGCGCGTCGCAGCGCCCGGTGCCCCAGATGGCGCTGTCAATTGCACGGAGTACGGCCTCTACACACCCAACCCAGCCGACTGTTGTACTGTCATCGCGAAGCCGAAAGCCGCGGCAATATCCAGGAGGTTCAGCGGCCCTCAGATAGCAACGTCGCTGCGCTCATCGCGATGACAGTTGGGAAGTGAAGCCGCCACTGGGCTGCAGCGTACTGGCTTCGCGACGAGCGCAGCTGAGAGGCTACGGGGTGCGGTGTTAGAAGCTCAGCGGGGAGCCTTGCTCAGGCATCAGCACCTCGACATCGGAAAACTCGGTCTCGATCTGCTGCTTCATCCACTTGCGGGCCGACGTTTCGCCGTGGACGAGTAGGACGCGTTCGGGCTCCAACTCACCGACGATGGCGACTAGGTCGCGGCGGTTGGCGTGGCCGGTAAAACGGAAGCGATCGATGTGGCAGCGCAGCATTTGGGGGCCGATCTCGGGAGACATCGTGATCTCGATCTCACTCAGACCCGCGTTGTTGCGATCAGCCGCGGCCTGCTGGACCAGATCGGCGGGGCAACCGGGCTTGGCATAGCCGACGAACAGAATGGCGTTTTTGGCTCCGCCGATCAGCTTGGTCGCCACGTCGAAGGCGGCGGTGCGCTCGAACATCATGCCCGAGGCGAGCAGGAAGATCGACGGCGTTTCGGTCGCCCGGTCGAACGCTTTCGGGCTGCGGCCCAGGCGCTTCTGCTCGACGCCGAACACGTTGAACTCCTCGTTCAGGCGGGGCGTGGTCAGGCGCGTTTTGTCGTAGATGTCGGCGATGGCGCGCATCGACCCGGCCGTGTACATCGGCGTGTCTTTTGGAATAACGCCCTTGCGCTTGAAGCGGTCGATCAGCGCGATCATTTCCTGGCTTCGGCCCAGCGCGAAAACCGGTACGAGCACGCTTCCGCCCTCTTCGATCGTCTCTGCGATGGCCTGAGCGAACAGTTCTTCCTGCTCGCGGCGCGTCGTCAACTCTGCCCCCGGATCGGCTCCCAACGTCGATTCGAGCAGCAACGTGTCGATCCGGCCGTCGGGATAGACGGCCGATGGGATGATCGTTTGGTGCTGAACGCTGGTGTCTGACGTAAAGAAGAGGCTGTGCTCCTCGCCGCCATCGGAGTATTCGAGCAACACGCCCGCCGATCCCAAGATGTGGCCCGCGTCGTAGAACGTGGCCAGCACCTCGGCCCCGCCCCGGACGCCCGCCAACTCGAACGGTTTTTCCAGCTCATGCCCGGCGAACAGGTAGGTGTAGTTCTCGACTTCCTCTTCGGTGAACAGCGGAGGCGTTGTCGTGCTGCCCTCTTTGACGCGGCGCTTTTGCAAGCGTGCCGACGAGCCGAGCAGGAAATCGGCGAGCAGCGTCGTCGCTTTGGTCATGTGGACCTGAGCGTGCGGAAACTTCTGCAACGCGGGAATCAAGCCGCCCAGGTGGTCGTGGTGGGCGTGCGTGACGATGATATGATCGACCCATCGGTTCGGGTCGTCGAGGACGAGGTCGAAGCGCGGAAGCGCGGCCTCGCCGTCCAAATCCGGATCCATGCCGACATCGAGCAGCAGGCCCACATCGCCCAGTTTCAGATAATGGCAACTGGCTCCGATTTCCTCGGACCCTCCAAGCGCGACAAACTCCATTCTGCGTGTTCTCATTTCGTGTGTAAGCGGGCCAACGTACGCGCCAGCGGTGACATCGTGGCGTCCTTCGCGCCGAATCCGCGCGCGACGCGGGGCGTGCCGATGCTGTCCACCCCGAAACCTGACCACGAGGAGCGGTATCGAACCGTGCAGCCTTCTTTGACTATGCTTCGTCTCTTCCTGCCCGCCGCCTTTGCCCTGACGATGGGCGGCTGCGCGCTCCTCTCCCCGACTCCGCTCGCCGTGAACACTCCGCCCGTCCAGCCCCATCCGTGGCACCAGAGCGCCCACCACGCCGCCGAGGGGTTTCGCAACATCCACGGCACGCCGAGCGACGTACGCCCGCTCCAGGCCTTTCGGTGGATGGCCAGCCGGGCAACGCGGCGCGTACCTCCCGGCGACGTAGAGACCGTCCCGCTTGCGCCGTCGGATCTGGCGACCGATCCCGAGCGGCTGCGCGTGACGTGGCTGGGGCACAGTGCGCTCGTAGTCCAGATGGCAGGTCGGACGATCTTGATCGACCCGATGCTCGGGCCTCGAGCCTCGCCGCTCTCGTTCGCCGGACCTAAACGACTGATCGACGCGCCGCTCCAACCGGCCGATTTGCCGCGCGTCGACGCTGTCGTGTTCTCGCACGATCACTACGACCACCTGGACAAGCCGTCGGTCAAAGCGCTGGTTGCGGCGCACGATCCGCTGTTTCTCGTTCCGCTTGGCCTGGGCGATATCGTCAAGGATTGGGGCGCGACTCGGGTCGCCGAGATGGACTGGGACCAATACGTCGATCTACCTGCGCTCGACAGTCACGCGCCGGTTCGCGTCAGTTGCACGCCCGCGCGCCACTTCTCGGGCCGCAGTCTGACCAATCGCAACGGCACGCTCTGGGCGAGTTGGTACCTGTCGGCCGGTTCGGACGACGATGCGACACGCCTCTACTACGGCGGCGACACGGGCTACGGAAGCCTGTTCTCGGAAATCCGCGAGCGCTACGGCGTGCCCGATGTGGCGCTGCTGCCCATCGGCGCGTACCTACCGCGCTGGTTCATGGAGGAAGTCCACATGGCACCCGAGAACTCGGTCCAGGCCGCCATCGACCTGGGATCGCCCCACGTCATTCCCGTCCACTGGGGCGTCTTCGATCTGGCCGACGAGCCGATGAGCGAGCCACCCGCGCGCTTCCGACGATACGCGCTGGAAGCCAGCATTGCTGACCGCATCCGCGAACTCAAAGTCGGCGAGCGCTGGGAACTGCCACTCGACTGATACGCACGGTACGCGCTTCCACCCACGAGATCCGATCCGTCCAATGCGAGCCTATTCGGAGGCCACATCGGCGGTCGGCAGGCGCAAGTTGCCGACCATCGCCCAGAACCGCAGACCGGTGACGACCAATGTCGTCGTCCAGATGGCGACCGCGTTCGACAGACCTAGCGACTCGACTCCCATGTACACGGCACCGCCGATGATCGCCGCCGTCGCGTAGAAGTCGTGGCGGATGACGGCCGGGATCTCGCCGACGAGCACGTCGCGGATCGCCCCACCGCCGGTCGCCGTGAGCGCGGCCATTCCCATGACGCCTACCGGCCCCAGACCGAACGCCGACGCCTTGGCCGCGCCGATGGCCGCGAACACGCCCAGCCCGACCGCATCGGCGATCATGACCTTATTCCACTGCTGCGCCACTCGACCGGACGCCAAAAACGCGACGATGCCGCCGATCAAACACACGACTAGGTAGCGCTCGTCGGCCAGCGAAGCCGCGGGCGTGGCCCCGATCAGCATGTCGCGGATCAACCCGCCGCCTACTCCGGTCACGACGGCGAGCACTAGCACGCCCAACAGGTCGAGTGCGTGACGCGTCCCCCGAAACCCACCGGCGACGGCGAACACGAACGTGCCTGTCAGATCAAGCGCTTCGAAAAGGTGAGACGCAGCATCGTCCATGTACGTGGGAAAACGAGAGCGCCCGCACCTCGAAAGGAACGGGCGCTCGGCTGGGATTCGTCGCTAAGGTTCTACTTGCTCAGCCCGGCTTCGTAGGCTTTCCAATCGCTCAGGAATTTGGCCAGGCCGTTGTCCGTCAGCGGATGCTTGAGGAGCGATTTGATCACGTTCAGCGGCATAGTCGCCACGTCGGCGCCTGCCATGGCGGCTTCGGTGACGTGCATCGGGTGGCGGATCGAAGCGGCGAGGATTTCGGTTTCGAGGCCATAGTTGGCATAAATCTGGACGATCTGCTCGATCAGGCCCATGCCGCTCGTCGAGATGTCGTCCAAGCGGCCGATGAACGGGCTGATGTACGTCGCACCGGCTTTGGCGGCGATAAGCGCCTGGGTCGGCGAGAAGCAGAGCGTGCAGTTGGTCGGGATGCCCTCCTCGCTAAACGTCTTGATGGCCTTGATGCCGTCAAGGATCAGCGGCACTTTGACGACGACGTTGTCGTGCAGCTTGGCGAGTTCGCGCCCTTCTTTCATGATGCCGTCGTAGTCGGTCGCCGTGACCTCGGCCGACACGTCGCCGTCGACGAGTTCGCAGATGGCGACGATGTGCTCGTGGAAACTCACGTCGCCCGCTTTTTTCATGAGCGATGGGTTGGTCGTGACGCCGTCGAGCACGCCCATGGCGGCGGCTTCGCGGATTTCGTCGAGGTCGGCGGTGTCGATGAAGAATTTCATGCTGAAGAGTCGGGTAAAGGGGAGCTGTCGTGACGAGATCGCAGGCGGAGCGGTTCCACCGTGCCGTGGCTATTCGGTCACGTCGAAGCGCGGAGCATTGGCGGCAGGGTCTCTGCCCACGATGCGCTCCCACACGCCCCCGAGCGCCGCGCTCACGTCGGCTTGGGGGCCGAGCTGCCGAAACGTCCACTCGCCGCCGTCGCGGTAGAACGCGAACCGAAACACGTCGCCCCAGTCGGGGTCGGTACCCGGCGGCGTGGGCAGGCGGCCGAAGCGCAGGTCGTGGATGCGCAGATCGCCGTCCGGGCCGTAGCGGGCCACACCGAAGCCCTGCGAAAACCAGTCGACGGCCTCGAAAGCGTCCGATCGGCGCACCGACTCGACGCGCTCCCAGCGCCGAGCGACAGGCGTGAACGCGAACGACCGATCCCGCTCGAGGAAAGCGTACCGGCTCGTCCAGACCACCGAGTCGCCGCGTGCGACGATCTGCCAGGCCATCGTCGTCAGCGGGGCCGGACCGGTGAGTACGCGATCGACCTGCTTCTCGAGGCCCTGGGCGCGTAGGTTCTGCCACGCGAGGCGCTCGACGTGGTGCGAGGCGTAGAGGCCCCAGCAGGCGTAGAGCGTCGAAACGATCAGGGCCGCGCGGTTCCACCTGAGCCGCGTCCGCGCATCGCGGGTGAAGAGGCTGCGGGCGAGAGCGACGAGCAGCGGCAACGTGTAGAGTGGGTCGATGATGAACAGCGCCCCGGCTTCGAGCGGCGCGTTGGAGAACGGCCACAACAGTTGGGTGCCATAGACGGTCAGCCAGTCGATCAGCGGGTGCGTCCAAAGCCCCAGAAAGAAGAGCCAGGCCCACCCTTTCCAATCGGCGTGCGCGTCGCCTCGTTTGCGATAGAGCCAGGCCACGAGCAGGCCCAGCAGCGGCGCGGCGAGGGGAGCGAAGAGCAGGCTGTGCGTCGGTCCTCGGTGAAACTGCAGCGCCTGGGCAGCGGTGAGGAACGGCGATGCGATGACATCGAGGTCGGGGATAGTCCCGGCGAGCGCTCCCCACGCCATCGCTTTGCGTCCGACTCTGCGGCCCATCGCGACCTCTCCCAATGCGGCACCGAGGGCGAGTTGAGTCAGCGAGTCCAAGGGCGAACGGTGGTAGGTGAGCGGGAAGGTGCGCCGCCTCACACGCATCAACTGTGCCGATTGGGCGACGAGGCTGGCACGCCGAACACGCGCGCCGTCGCCTATGTTTGCAAACCCTCACACTCCTCCGCTCCATGCTACTCGTCCCGTTCGAAGATTCCGGCGCCCTCGCGCTCCGTCCCCTAGTCGACACGCGCCCCGTCTACGACCTGCGACTCGGCATCCGCTCGACCCTCCAAACGATTCAGGCCGCGTTTCCGAACGCCACCGGCACGATCCTTCACACGCGCGACTATCTCGCCGCGACGGCACGAGCCGAGCACGGTTTGCCCGCCAACCGCATCCCGGCTGGCGTCGACGTACTCTTCGTCAACGGCCGCTGGATCGCAGGAGCAGGCGACGCGCTGGGCAGAGTCGAGCAGGCGCTGCGCGGATCAGCCAAACTATTCGTGCAAGACGATACGGTCGTCGCTGCCTGGATTCCCGCCATGCTCGATGCCGCCGACTTGCCCGACTTCATCGACGCCGAAGAACTGACCCGGCTGGGCGGCCCGTCCACCGAGCATGTCGCCCTGTCGACGGCCAAACTGGTAGAGTCGGTTCCGGGCGTTGTTCACGGCGTGCGCGACGCCATCGAACGCGACTTCGCCGTTCTGCGCCGAGGATACCGGCAGGTCGAGCGCGAGAACGTGACGATGAGTCCGTCAGCCGTCCTCGTCGACGAGGACGCGATCTATTTGGCCGAGGGGGTCACCGTGAAAGCCAATGCCGTCCTATCTGCCGAGAATGGTCCGATTTATCTGGACGCGGGCGTAACGGTCCACGAAGGCGCTGTCCTGCGCGGACCGCTCTACATGGGGCCGATGTCGCACGCCAACACCAACGCTAAGCTCGATGGCATCGCAGTAGGTCCGGGCTGCAAGATCGGCGGCGAAGTCCACACGACGATTGTGTTCGGGTTCAGCAACAAGGCACATGACGGCTTCATGGGCCATACCTACGTCGGCCAGTGGTGCAACATCGGCGCGGGAACGGACGTGTCGAACCTGCGCAACGACTACGGTCCCGTCTCGCTCTACTCGATGCACGAGCGCGCGATGCAGTCGACCGGCAAGCAGTTCATGGGACTCGTCCTCGGCGACCACTCCAAGTGCAGCATCGGCACGACGTTCAACACGGGAACGGTCGTCGGCGTTGGAGGCAACCTGTACGGCCCGGGCTTCCACGACCGCTTCGTGCCCGCGTTCACCTGGGGATCGCCCGGCGCCTACACGCCCTACCGGGTCGACAAGTTTTTGCGCGTCGCCGAAGCCGTGATGCCGCGCCGCGACCGCGAACTGACGCCTGAGCAAGAAGAACTGCTGCGCTACCTCAGCGTCCAGGCCAACACCGAAAGACCGCTCGACTGACCCCTCCCTCCATACCGACTCCGCCATGTCCGACCACGACGACCTCGCCCCAACCGGCACCTACTCCGGCCCTAAACCCAAACACGAAGACCGCCCCGGCACCGACCACGGCGTCGTCCAGCGCTATCCCAAAGCCGAAGACAAACGCGATGCCGACGCCGCACCCACGCGGATGGTCCAGGTCAGCCACTCCGCCGACCGCAGCCGCTACCGCCTGCGCGGCTGGATGGAGGGCCTCACCGACGATCCCGGTTACACCGAACTGGGCCGCCACGACGAAGGCGAACTCGCCCAGGCGTTGGAGCAGCTTCCCGACAAACCCCGCTTCGTCGTGTTCGAGAACACCGATACGGGCCAAGTCTACCTCGACCGCGAGAACAACATGGGCAGCGACTGGACCGGCGGCGGCCAGTTCGATCAGGTCACGTTGTTCGAGGACGAAACCGACGCTGCTGCCTACGCCGAAGAGCGGCAGTCGTGAGAGTGTGCGTTCTCCAGCACGCCAGACGCGAAGGGCCTGGTTCTATCGCCGATTGGGCGGCAGAGCGTAGCCACGGGATAGATGTAGTGCGCCTGTTCGCCGACGCCTCCTTCCCTGCGCTCCAGGCGTTCGACCGGCTGATCGTACTCGGCGGTCCAATGAACTGCGACGACCACGCGCAGCATCCTTGGCTGGCGCGCGAAAAGGCTTTTATCCAGACTGCTTTGGATGCTCGGAAGTCCATCGTCGGCATCTGCCTGGGCTCGCAACTACTGGCCCGTGTGATGGGAGGACAAGTGCGAGCGGCTCCTCAGCTTGAGATCGGCTGGTTTCAGGTCTACACTACGCCCGAGAGCGACCGGTATCCCGGCATGGGCGCGCTCGACGGCTTGGAAGCGTTCCACTGGCACGGCGACACCTTCGACGTACCAGACGGAGCCGAACGGCTCGCCTATTCAGAGGCGTGCCCCGATCAGGTGTTTGGCTTGGGCAGCCGCGTACTCGGCTTTCAGTTTCACCTCGAAGCGACCCGAGATAGCCTTCACGACATGCTACAATCGTCGGCGAGTGAACTCGAAGCGGCGCAGGGCCGACGATTTGTCCACACCGCTGAGCAAATCGCTTCAGTGCCCGATGAGACGATTAACTCGCTGCCGCACGACGCTGTTCGGAGTGCTGGATGCGCTGCCCGTCTGACGTCCCCACTACTGGCCTGACTTGACGCCCTTGTATATCGTCGCCACGCCAAGCGTTACCGGCATCGCCTGCAAGCGCCCATAGCCGACGCCTTCCATCCGGGCGAGGAAATCGCGGCCGTCGGGAAAGGCCTTGACCGATTCGGGCAGATACTCGTACGCACCCCGGTTGCCCGAAAGCAGCGAGCCGACGAACGGCAGGATGTAGCGCGAGTAAAACGCATACAACTCGCGGAAGACGGGTAGCGTCGGCGTCGAGAACTCGAGCACGATCAGCGCGCCACCAGGCTTGAGCACGCGCCGGATGTCGGCGAGCCCGGCGTCGAGGTCTTCGAAGTTGCGGACACCGAAGGCGACCAGGGCAGCGTCGAACGTGTCGTCTTCAAACGGAAGATCGGCGGCGTCGGCTTGCTGCATCGTAATGCGGTCCGACTCGCCCATCGCGGCGATCTTCTTGCGCCCGACGGCCAGCATCGGCTCGGACAGGTCGATGCCGGTCACGTGATCGGGTTCGAGGTCGAGCGCCTGGATGGCGAGGTCGCCCGTGCCCGTCGCCACGTCGAGGATCGTGCGCGGGTTGCTCTCGCCCAGCCAGCGGACGGCCTTGCGGCGCCACCCCTGGTCGATGCCCAAACTCAGGATGCGGTTCAAGCGGTCGTACTGCGGCGCGATGCTGTCGAACATCGCCTCGACGGCCTGCTTCTTTCCGGGCTTCTCTCCGATGGGCGGTGGTGTGGGAGCAGGCATGGCGAGGCGGTTGGCAAGAATGAACCTGCCTAACCCCGCGCCATCGACTGCGTTCGCGGCGTCGGTGCTTTCCCCACGGGCTTCAAACCGCGTCACACCACCACTCTCCACATTGTCATCCTGAGCGGAGTCGAAGGATCCCCGAACTCCGCGGCTGAATCGGCCCGCGGAGATCCCTCGACAGGCTCGGGATGACGATTGTAGAGAGGACACTTCTGCATCTCGGGATTGGCAGAACGGGAAACGGGCAGACCAGCTCATAGCCAGTCCGCCCGTTTCGGGTTTTCGGTTGAGCCGATCAGCGACGCAGATTCTCGATGATGGCTGCGGCACCCATTCCACCACCGACACACATCGACACGAGTCCATACCGGCTGCCTCGGCGCTCCATTTCGTACAGCAGCGTCGTCGTCAGTTTGGCGCCGGTGCAGCCCAGCGGGTGACCCAACGCGATGGCACCGCCGTTGACGTTGACGATGTCTTGGCTCAGGCCGACTTCGCGAACTACGGCGAGCGCCTGGGCGGCGAACGCTTCGTTGAGTTCGACGAGATCGATGTCGGATACGCTAAGGCCGGTTTGCCTAAGCACTTTCTGGATCGCGCCGATGGGTCCAATGCCCATCAGTTCGGGAGACACGCCAGCGAGCGCGAACCCGACGACGCGTCCCAATGGGTCGATACCCAATGCGTTTTTGGTCTCCTCATCGATCACGACCGTGGCGGCGGCTCCGTCGTTCATCTGGCTGCTGTTGCCCGCCGTGACCGTACCTCCCGCTCGGAAGGCCGGGCGCAACCTTCCCAGCGCCTCGAGCGAGGTATCGGCGCGCGGTCCCTCATCCGTGTCGTGCGAGAAGGTGTGCTCGTGCGTGCTTTGGTCGCTGTCGTCGTAGAGTACATCGGTCATCTCGTAGGGCGCAATCTCATCGGCGAACCGGCCGCTTTCTATGGCGTCGAGCGCGCGCTGATGCGACTGGAGAGCGAACGCGTCCTGGTCTTCCCTGGTGATGCCATACTTGTCCGCGACGTTCTCGGCCGTAATCCCCATCGAGACGTAAACTTCGGGTCGGTCGGCGACGGTCGACGGGTCGGGTTGGAAGAAGAAGCCCGACATCGGCACCCGGCTCATCGACTCGACGCCGCCTGCGACAACGACGCTCGCGTGCCCCGCGCTCACCGCTTGGCTCGCCATTACGATGGTCTGCAGGCCGGACGAGCAAAAGCGGTTGACCGTCGCGCCCGGTACGCTGTCCGGCAGCGCGGCACGCTGGGCGATGATGCGGCCCAAGTTCATGCCCTGCGCGCCTTCGGGAAACGCGCAGCCGATCAGGCAGTCATCGATCTGGTTGGTGTCGAGTCCTTTGACGCGCTGGGCCGCGGCCTGGACAACGTGCGCGCCCAACGCTTCGGGACGGGCGTTGCGCAGGGCACCTTTTCGGGCCTTGCCGACGGCGATGCGGACGGCGGAGGCGATGTAAGCATTTCTAGGTTGCATGATAAACGATGTAGTACGATAGAAAGGGAAAACTCCATAGGGGGCGACACCGCGTGTCGCCCAGAGGCTAATACGGAGTGCGAAAAGACGCCGCGTCGCCCAAGTCCGGGGTATGGGGGCAGTCGCTAGATGGCCACGGCCTACGTCCTCGCGATGACAATTGGAGGGTTAAGAAGTGACAGCGAGGCACCGCCGGTTGGACTGCTGGGAGGTGACGCAGCGGTGCAGCGGCGACGAAGCATCAGTTGCGGAGCGGTTTGCCGGTCGTGAGCAGGCCGGTGATGCGCTCTTGCGTCTTGGTCTCGCCGAGCAGGCGCATGAACACCTCGCGCTCCAGTTCGATGAGATAGTCTTCGTGGACGAACTGCGGGCCGGTGAGGTCGCCGCCCGTCAGCACGTGCGCGAATTGCGCGGCGAGGAAGGCATCGTATTCCGAGACGAAGTTGCCGTCCAGAAACTGCGTCACGGCGATGCCGAATGCGGCGGCGGTGTCGCGCCCCAGCACCTGAATGTGCGTCTCTACCGGCGGCGCGAGATAGCCCTGCTCGCTCAGGCGGACGACTTCGGCACGCGCCACGTGGAAGCGGCGCTCGGCGTTCATCACCACGATTCCGTTGTCGGCCATGAAGCCCATCGCCTTGGCCTGCACCGCACTCGTGGCGACATTCGCCATCGCGACGGCCTCGAACATCGGCTGCAACTGGTTCTGAACCTCGCTCGGGTGACCGTTCGGCGCGCGGCGCGAAGCCAATGCCGCGAGTCGTGTCGAGCCGGTACCTGCCGGAATCAAGCCGACGCCCAACTCGACTAGTCCGATGTAGCTCTCGGCTGCGGCAACGGGGTGCGGGCTCGCCATCACCATCTCACAGCCGCCGCCCAACGCTTTCTGGTGAACCGTCGTCACGACCGGCTTGGGCGAGTAGCGGATGCGCTGCATCGCCTGCTGGAATCCGGCGACTTGGGCTTCGAGCATCTCCCACTGCCCCCCTGCCGCCGCCATCGCGACTTCGCCAAGGTTGGCGCCGACGGCGAAGTTAGTGCCCTCGTTGCCGATAATCATGCCGCGCAAATCGGCATCGTTTTCGACTTTGTCAATGGCTTCCATCAGGCCGGACATGACCTGGCTGCCCAGGCTGTTCGACCGGCTGCGAAACTCGAAGACCGCGACGCCCTCGCCGATGTCGAGCAGCGCTGCTTCCTTGTTCTGCCAGAGCGTTCTGCTGTCGTCCGTCTTGATCGCAGTCAGTCCAAACTCGTCGGCCGGGCGCGCGTCGGCGACGTAGCCTTGGCCGGGGACGTACGATTCACCGTCGCGGTAGAAGGCATCGTGTCCGGCATCGGCCATCTCGTCGACCCAGTCGGGCAGCGCGACCTCGTGCTTGCGCAGGTCATCGAGGACGGTCTGGAAGCCCAGCGCGTCCCAAGTCCGGAACGGGCCCATCTCCCAGCCAAACCCCCACTCGATGGCGCGGTCGGCATCGGCTGGGCGGTCGGTGATTTCTGGGATGCGGCGGGCGGCGTAACCCATCAGATCGCGCGTGGTCTGGCGGAAGAACTCTCCGGCGCGACCGTCATCAGCCCACAAGGTGCGCATCCGGTCGGGCAAACTACCAGCCTTTTTAATCGCCGACACATCGAGCGTCGACTCTTTGGGGTCGGCGTAGCTGCCGCTGGCCGGGTCGATGCTCTTGATCGCCTTGCCTTCTTTCTTGTAAAAACCGGCACGCGTCTTGGCTCCCAGCGCGCCGTTGGCAACCAGCGAGTTCAGCACGTCCGGCGTCTTGAAGCGGTCGCGGCTCTCGTCGTTCGGCGCTTTTTCGTAGAGCGTATCGGCGACGGCTTTGAGCACATCCAGCCCGACCACGTCGGCCGTCCGGAACGTCGCACTCTTAGGGTGACCGACCAGCGTGCCCGTCAGCGTGTCGATCTCCTCGATCGTGTAGTCGCCGCTGAGCCAATACTCCATCGCGCCCATCATCGCGTAGACGCCCAGCCGGTTGCCGACGAAGTAGGGCACGTCGTTCGCGACGACGATGCCTTTACCCAGGTGGACGCGTCCAAAGTGGGCGACACGGTTCAGCACGTCCGGGTCGGTGTCGGCCGTGGGGATGAGTTCGAGCAGTTTGAGGTAGCGCGGCGGGTTGAAGAAGTGGGTGCCCAGAAAGCGGCGCCTGAAGTCCGCGTCCAACTCGGACGCAATCTCGCCGATCGGAATGCCGCTCGTGTTGGTCGAGATGACCGCGTCGGGCTGCGCGTGCTCGGCGATGCGCTTCATCACGCTGCGCTTCACGTCGATGCGCTCGACGACGACCTCAATGATCCAGTCGGCCTTGGCGATGCGCTCGAAGTCGTCCGCGAAGTTGCCCAGCCGCACGCGCTCAGCGACGCGCTTGGTAAACAGCGGATCGGGCGAGAGCTTGGTCGTCGTCTTCCACGCCTTCTCGACGATGGAGTCATTCGGCCCCTCGCGCCCGATGTCGGACGGCGCCACGTCGAGCAGATCGACGGTCAGTCCGGCGTTGGCGAGGTGGGCAGCGATCTGTGCGCCCATCGTGCCTGCGCCCAAAACGGCGGCGTGGCGAAAAGGAGGATAGTAGGTGTCGAGGTTGAGCGCGGGTCGGCTTGCTTCCATCGGGTGAGGTGGAGTAGTTAGAATCAGACTTAACAGCGTTAACTACCCGGACGCGCCGCGACAGGTTGCACGGGGCGGAAGCGTTTTTCCCTTGTGATGTGCTCTACTCCATGTGACGCGCCAGGAATTCGTAGATGCGTAGCACGCGGTCCAGACGCTGTTGCGGATCGCCACCGCGGCTCGAAGTCGTGACCGGCGCCGGGATAGCGGACGTACTCTACGTCGCGGCCCAACACTTTGAGCGTGCGGTAGAGCATCTCGCTCTGAATGACGCCCGTCCGCAGGTCGTCCGAGCCGTGCATGATCAGGAGAGGCGTCGTGATCTGATCGGCGTAGGTCAGCGGCGAGTTGCGAGCGAGGACTTCGCGCAGCGGGATGCGGTCGAGGGCCAACGTGTCCGATGCGACGCGGACGAGTGGGCTGGACACGCCGGGCAAGCGTTGCAAGCCGCGCGCCAAGCGGAGGAGCACGTCGGTTTCGAGCGATGTCGTCAGCGAGTCGTTTGCTTCACCCTGAATCTGCGGCAGCGCGTCCAAATCGGCGACGAGTGATTCCATGTCACCGAGCAGACGCGCAATCAGGTCAGTCGCGGCGTCGCGGGTAGCCATCGGGAGCGGCAAGCGCTCGGCCCCCATCAGCAGGTCGGCGTCGATAAGTGGATCGTAGGCGACCGAGTCGTCCTCATTCCATGGATAGGCGCCGAAGTGAGTTGGCACCAGACGCCACGCGTTTCCTTCGCCGAAGAACGTGTTCAGGTCGTAAACGCCGCGCTGGGCGACGGCCGCTTTGAAGCGATCGTCGTGCGAGACGATCCAGGCGGTCAGGTAGCCAGCGTACGAGCCGCCCGTCACGCCCAGCCTGCTCTCGTCGATCCAGCTGTGTTCTTCAGCGGCGCGGTCCAGGGCCCCGAGCACGTCGCGCGCCGGGAGATCGCCCCAGCGCATCCGGTTGGCGCGTTGGAAGGCGCGTCCGTAACCGCCCGAGCCGCGTGGGTTGGAAAACACGACCCCCATGCCACGTGCCGCCAGCAGCTGGAACTCGTGCCACATCGACGCCTCGCCCGGTCCCCACATCGCCGACGGTCCGCCGTGGATTTCGAGCGTCGTCGGTACGCGCGGGCGCGAACTAGCCGGTCGGATCGTCCAATAGTCGACGAGCAAACTGTCGGGCGTGAGGTAGCGCGCGGCCGTCATGGGAGCGACGGTGCGACCGGCTAGCCACGTGTTGGGATCGTGGACCGTTTCGACCTCGCCCGTCGACAGGTCCATGCGGACGAGTTCGTAGGGGTTGGCAGCGGTCGTGCGGACGAACAGCGCCGACGCCTGATCCAGGTCGAAGTCGCGGACGCCCTGGGCGAAGTCGAGCAGCCGCTCGACGGGCGGACCCAGCCGCGCCAGGCTGTCGGCGACGACCTGGTCCAGCGTTTGATCGAGCGTATCGATCAGCCCGGCAAGCTCGCTCCCTTCCTGCATCGTGGCAGCATCGACGACCTCCCCTGCTCCGTCGGCGACGGGTTTGTCAGCGGCAAGGCTGTCGGGGAGCACCCCGGCACGGATCATCGCGCCGATTAGTATGGCGTCGGTGGCGAGGCTGTCGCCCCTAATCGCTTCGGGGCTGTCGAAGGCGCCAAACGGAGCGACGCGGTAGAGCGGAAATCCGCCGTTCGACGCGGCGGTGAAGTAGAGGTAGCGCGACGACGGCGACCAGCGGAGGCCGCCCGCCGATCGGTCGAACCCGCCCGTGAGGTTGCGCGCCGCTCCACCGCCGGGAAACGCCGATCCGGCGACTTCGCCGTCCTCCAGCGACACGATTCCGATTTCGGTTTGTCCGAATCCGGCTTCGCGCAGGTCGGACGCGAGGAAGGCGACCGACGAGCCGTCCGGGGCCGGAGTGGGAGCGTAGAACGAGACCGAGTCGGCCTGGGCAAGCAGCGTGAGCCGTCCAGCACGCGCGACGTAGAGCGCCGACGTTTCGATCCGATCGGGGTGCGTACGCAGGTCGGTGTCTCGCTCTGCACCCGGAGCAGCCGATACGACGACGCCGTCTCCCTCGACTAGCCACGCTCCGCCGCCGTAGCTCCGCCATCCGCCTGCAACGAGTCGGGCCTCCCCGCTCCCATCGGCGTTGATCGCGAACAGGTGTCTGAAACGCATGGTCTCGTCCAGATCGGTTTCTCCTTGAAAATCGAGGCGGTCGACGACGCGGGCTTGGCCATCGGCGCTGCTGCTGTCGAGGTAGGCCTGAATCTGGGCGAGCGAACCGTCCGGGTCGGGCGTCGCGGACGAGCGGGCGTAGCGCGGGCGCTCGCGAAAGGGCAAGTCGACGCCTGCGGAGCGGCGCAGGTCGGCTTCGCTTCGAGTGGAAGCGTAGAGAAGGCGCGATCCGTCGGGCGAGAAGCGTGGGCTGGTGGCTCCACTAGTTTCGTTGGTTACCACGACGGCCTCCCCGCCCAGAAGCGACAGCACGTGCACTTGGGGCTTGCCGTCGACCGAGCGGACGAACGCGATGGCGTCGCCGTCGGGCCGCCAAACGGGCTGTGAGGCATTGGCCGAAGGTGAAGTAAGCGCGCGGGGTTCGTCGCGTCCGGTCAGATCGGCGATCCAGATTTGGGTTCGGTAGCCTGCCTCGTCGCCCGGCGCATCGCCGTCGCGGTAGGCCTGCCGGATGGTGTAGATGGCCTGCCGGCTTCCGGGAGCAATCGCCACGTCGTCCATCTGCCGGATCTCGAACAGGTCGGTGGCGCGGATCGGCTGGGCGAAGGCGGACGGCGCGACGAGGAGGGTCGCGAGCAGAAAGAGAAGGCGGGACATGGCGTGGGGAGCGGGACAGATCGCGAAACTAGCGCGCGCGTCTGCATCGGCTTTCGACGGGGAGGTAAGACCTAGCGTGCGGGATTCGCGCGACACACCTTTCGCCGGTTCTGCACAACTCGGAAGCGCTTTCTTGAAACGGCGGGGTCGCAGCGCCCGCGTCAGCGCCCTATCTTCGCCGTCATGATTCGCCCCTCACTTCGACGCCGACCTGCACGCCGTTCCTTCGGGGACCGGATGCCGGACTGCGCGCGCTGAGGACGAACCTCCCACCGCCGATTTGCTCTGAGCACGGGTCCCTAGCCGGACCGGTGCTCTTTTCGTATTCCCTCACGCCATGCCCATCGCCCTCGCCTTCTCGGGTGGCCTCGACACGTCGTTTTGCGTCCCGTTCCTGCGCGACGAGACCGGCCAAGAAATCCACACCGTCACCGTCAATACGGGGGGCTTCTCGGACGCCGAACTGGAAACCGTCGCCGCCCGCTCCAGCGAGTTGGGAGCGGCGAGCCATCAGACGATCGACGCGCGAGCCGATCTGTTCGATACGATCCTGCGTCACCTGATTGCCGGAAACGTGCTCAGGGGCAACGTCTATCCGCTGTGCGTCGGTCCCGAACGCGTGATCCAGGCCCAACACGTGGCCCAAGCTGCACGCCTATTGGGCTGTGACACGGTAGCCCACGGCTCCACGGGAGCAGGCAACGACCAGGTCCGCTTCGACGTGGCGATGCGCATCGTCGGCAACGGGCTGGGCGTGCTGGCACCGATCCGCGAGCACAGCCTGTCGCGCGAGGCTACCACTCAGTACCTGCGCGAGCGGGACTTCGAGGTGAGCAGCAAGACGACGGACTACTCGGTCAACCAGGGCTTGTGGGGCACGACGATCGGTGGCAAGGAAACACACGACACGTCGCTCGGCCTTCCGTCTGACGCCTACCCCGGCACGACCGCTCCCGCCGACGCGCCGGACCACGCGCAGACGATCAAGCTGACGTTCGCGCGGGGCATTCCCACGCACCTCGACGGCGAGGCGCTCCATGCGGTCGCTCTGGTCGAAGCGCTCACCCGCGTGGCCGGGGCGCACGGCGTCGGGCGCGGGATGCACGTCGGCGACACGATTCTGGGCATCAAGGGCCGCGTCGCGTTCGAGGCTCCGGCCGCACTGACGCTGATCGCCGCGCACCGCGAGTTGGAGAAACTGGTGCTCTCGCGCTGGCAGCAGTTCCAGAAGGCGCAATTGGGCGATTTTTACGGAATGCTGCTCCACGAAGGCCAGTTCTTCGACCCGGTCATGCGCGACCTGGAAGCCTACCTCGACGCCTCGCAGGCCCGAGTGTCCGGCGACGTGACGGTCGAGCTGTTCAAAGGCTCGGCGCGCGTCGTTGGGGCGAGCAGCCCGCACTCGATGTTCAACACCGCCGTGGCGACTTACGGCGAGACCAACACGCTGTGGGACGGACGCGATGCGGCCGGGTTCACGCAGATCGCAGGCATTCAGGCCTTTCTCGCCTCTCGGGCTGGCTGAGATGAAGGCGATTCGCTCGCCGCTCGCCTCTAGCTCTTCCTCGCTTTCCACTCCGCTCTGTTATGCCGCTCCGCCAGACCCGCCCGCTCACCGTCGACCGCGTCGCGTCGAGTGCTGCGTTGTGCCGATTGGATCACGACGTCCGCGTCTCGGACTACGTCGTCGCCCAGGAAGGTTACTGCGTGGCCGTTCGCGCACTCGACCGCAAGGAGGTGTACAACCAGCTGGAGGACGCCGATGGCGCGTTTCACCGCATCAATCAGGGCGACGTGCTGATCGGCGCGCTGGGCGAGCGGCAGGCGCTCAAAGGATACAGCGGACGCATCCCGCGCACGATTGCGACGGGCGACGTGCTCAACATCCTCAACATGGGCGGGATCGTCGGCAAGTGCACGTCGGATCACCCCGAGCTCGGTCCGGCGCTGCGCGTCGAAGTGCTGGGCGCTGTCGTGATGGACAGAGGCGGCGAGATGCACCACGCGCGCATTCAGGACAATGCCATCGAACCACTCTACACGCTGCAGCACTCGGCGCCGCTCATCATGGTCAGTGGCACGAGCATGAATACGGGCAAGACGTACGCCTGCGCGCGGCTGATCCAGGGCCTGACGCGCGAGGGTTTTACCGTCGCCGCCGCCAAACTGACCGGAGCCAGCCTGCTACGCGATACGCGGGCAATGCGCGAGAACGGCGCCGCCCATACCGTTTCGTTCAGCGAAGCAGGCATCGTCTCGTCAACGAGCAAGGAGATGGAGCCGATCAGCAAGGGCATCATCGCGCGTCTCAACGAGTCCAACCCCGACTGCATCGTCCTCGAACTGGGCGACGGGTTCATCGGCTACTACGGCGTCGACGATCTGCTGCTCGACAAGGAGTTGCAGCGCTTCACCGTCGCGCACGTCGTCGCTGCCGTCGACCTGGTCGGTGCGTGGGCGGCAGATCAGATCTTCCGCGAGCGCTACCGCAGCGGCGTGACGGCCGTCACCGGCCCCGTCACCGACAACGCCGTCGGCAAGCAGTACATCCAAAACGCGCTGGGCATTCCCGCTCTCAACGCCCGGTCGGACGCCGATGCGCTGACCGCGCTCGTCGCCGAAGCGTTACGCCAGGGCGAGCGCCCGCTGACGGTCGGCGGACACGCCGTGCCACTGCCTCCGATCGCGCAGTTTCAGTCGTGACTGTTGTGTCCGTAGGGCATTTATCGACACCGCCTATCTCGTACCGCCGTTCTATATACCGGCGCTTCACCGACTCAGAACAACTGCCGTGGCCGAACCTCATTTACCTGCCGCCAACAACACGTACCGCGTCGGCATCCTGCATGGCGCCGGATACGGCGGCGGCGAGTTGCTGAGGTTACTGCTCGCGCACCCCAACGTAGACATCGCCGGGGTTACGAGCCGGACGTTTGCCGATCAGCCCGTGTGGACGCCGCATCCGCACCTTCGGGGCGCGACGAACCTCGACTTCGCCGGATCGCTGGATCTGGGCGGGGTCGACGCGGTCGTGATCGCTGCCGAACACGGACAGGCCGCTGCCGCAGTCGCCCGGTTGGACGAATCCGGTTTCGAGGGCGCCATCGTCGACCTGAGCGCTGACTTTCGCTTCTCGGACCCAGCTGTTTACCAGCGACGCTTCGATACGCCGCACCCCCTTCCCCAGCGGCTCGCAGACTTCTTCTATCGTATTCCCGAGATAAACGGTGACCCACCCGCCGGTTGCCGCGCCATCGCAAATCCGGGATGTTTTGCCACTGCAATAACGGCTGCCCTCTGGCCTCTCGCGCAGCACCTCGACACGGTCGATGCCCACGTGACCGCGCTTACAGGAGCCAGCGGATCGGGCGCACGTCCTTCGACGGGGACGCACTTTCCGACGCGGGATGGAAACGTGCGCGGCTACAAAGTGCTTGATCACCAGCACGTCCCCGAAGTCGAGGCGACATTGGGCGATCACGCGCGCGTCCACTTCGTACCTGCCAGCGGTCCCTGGACGCGCGGCATCTGGGGGACGGCCCATGTCGCGCTGCCCGATGGCGCCGATCAGGCAGTAGTGCGCGGCTGGTTCGACACAGCCTATCCTTCCGGCGGATTGATCCGCGTATGGGACGGGTTGCCCGAACTCCGCTACAGCGTCGGAACGCCATTTTGCGATGTGGGCGTGGTCGTTCGCGATGGCGTAGCAGTCGTCGGGTTCGCGCTCGACAACCTGCTCAAAGGCGCCGCCAGTCAGGCCATCCAAAACTTGAACACCTTGCTCGGCCTGCCCCACACGACCGGCCTCCTCCCCACCGCCCGCTGACATGACCGCTACCGATTTCGCCACGTCCGACCTGCTCGCGCTCGAAGACGAGTGGACCATTCCGACGTACAGTAAGCTGCCGATGGCATTTGCGCGCGGCGAGGGCATCCGCATCTGGGACACCGACGACAACGAGTACCTGGACTTCTACGGCGGCCACTGCGTCACCATTCTGGGCCACTGCCACCCCGCGATCACCCAGGCGATTACCCAGCAAGCGAACGAACTGCTGTTCTACTCCAACGTCGCCTACTCGCCCGTCCGCGCCCGCGCTGCCGAGCGGCTGGGCCGGATGGCGCCCGAAGGGATGACGCGCTCGTTTTTCTGCAACAGCGGGACCGAGGCCAACGAAACGGCCCTCAAACTCGCTCGCTCGCACACCAAGCGTCCGCGAATCGTCGCGATGGAGGCCGGCTTCCACGGGCGGACGATGGGCAGCCTGGCCGCCACCCACGCCGAGAAGTATCGTGCGCCCTACCTCTCAGCCCTGGACAAAACGACGTTCGTTCCCTTCGGCGACCTCGAAGCCGCACGTGCCACACTCGACGAGACTGTCGCCGCCGTCATAATCGAGCCGATTCAGAGCATGGCGGGCATGATGACCGCGCCGAACGCCTACTTCCACGGCCTGCGCGAAGCCTGCGACGCGGTCGGCGCGCTGCTGATCTTCGACGAAGTCCAGACCGGCGTCGGTAGGCTCGGGCGGTTCTCGATTAGCCAGAATATCGGAGTCGAACCCGACCTAATCACGCTCGCCAAGAGCCTGGGTGGCGGCGTGCCCATCGGCGCAGTCCTCGTCTCAGACGACATTGCCCAGGGCGTCCAGTCCGGCGATCAGGGTACGACGTTCGGCGGCGGGATGCTGGCGATGGCGGCGATGGCGGCGGTCCTCGACACGATCGAGCGCGATAACCTGATGGAGCGCTCGTGCGTCATCCAACACCGGATCACCCAAGCCGTCAGCGGAGTGGCCCGCGAAGTGCGCGGCGGTGGCGCCCTACTCGGCATCGACCTGGGACGACCGGCGGCTCCCGTCGTGGCGGCGCTGCGCACTCGCGGCGTCTTGACCGGTGGCTCGGGCGACGCCAACACGCTCCGCGTCATGCCTCCGCTCATCACGCCCGATTGGGCGCTCGACGCGTTTGCCGAACGCTTCCCGCTGGCATTTGCAGACGCGTACCCCGACGCCTGATCGCTTTGGGTGGCTCGGCGATCTGCCCCTATACCCTGTTCTACATGCCCGACAACCTCCGCCACGTCCTCGACTGGTCCGACTTGACTGCGTGGGACGCGTGCCTAGACCGCGCGCTGCATCACGCGGCGCACCCCGGCTGGTCGGATGCTGCCAAGGGCAAGAGCCTGGGGATGCTGTATTTCAACTCCAGCCTTCGGACGCGCACGTCGATGGAGCTGGCAGCGGTGCAACTGGGGGCGCACGCGACGACGCTCGACATCGGCGGTGGCGGCGTCTGGGGGTTTGCGTGGGACGACGAGCCGATGAACGGCGACCGAGCCGAGCACATCAAGGAGGCTGTCGGCGTGCTGTCGCGCTACTACGATGCACTGGGCGTGCGGCTGTTCGCTTCGAAGACGGACATCGAAGAGGACCGTAGCGACCGTTTGGTGCGCACCTTTGCGAGCCACGCGAGCGTTCCCGTCGTCAACCTCGAGTCCGCCCTGCTGCACCCGTGCCAGGCGTTGGCCGACGCGACGACGCTGCGCCAGCGCCACGCCGACGCGCGAGGCAAGCGCTTCGTGCTGACGTGGGCGCCGCACCCGCGCGCGCTGCCCCAGGCCGTCCCGCACTCAACCTTGCTGACGGCGGCGCGGCTGGGCTACGACGTCACGCTGGCCCATCCGCCCGGCTTCGACCTCGCGCCTGGCGTCGTCGACCAGGCGCGCGCGCTCGCTGAGGCCAACGGCGCTGCGTTCGACGTGACCCACGAGTCAGCGGACGCGCTCGACGGCGCCGATGTCGTCTACGCCAAAGCGTGGAGCGCGCCGCTCGTCTACACCGACCCCGAAGCCGAAGCGGCTCTCCGCGCCAAACATGTTGACTGGCGCGTGACAACTGAGCGCATGGCGCGGACCAGCGACGCGGCGTTCATGCACTGCCTCCCCGTCCGCCGCGGCGTCGTGGTCGACGGCGACGTGCTCGACGGTTCCCATGCGATCCACCTCGACCAAGCCGAGAACCGGTTACACGCTCAGAAAGCGATCCTCGAGTGGATGTGGCGCCTGCTCTAAAGCCGGTGATCGGTGCGAGAACATCGCCTTTTCGCTCCTCGCGCTCTTCGTTTATTTCGGATTTCCTTTCTTCCCGCCCATGCCCACTGCCCGCCCCTTCTCCGTCGTAAAAATTGGCGGCGCGCTCGCCCAGAAGCCCCAAGCGCTCGCCGATCTGTGGCGCGGCGTGGCGGATCTGAGCCGGTCTCACGCCGTCGTAGTCGTCCACGGCGCCGGGCCGCAGATGACGGCGCACGCCCGGCTGCTGGGGCACGAACCGACAATCGTCGCCGGACGGCGGGTAACGGGCGACATCGATTTGCAGATCGCCACGCACGTGATGGCGGGTGAGGTCAACGCGGCTGTCACCGCATCGGCTGTCGGAGCGGGAGTGGCGGCGGTCGGTATGGCGGCGCTGAGCGGCAAAACGGTCGTCGCGACGCGCAGGCCGCCGGTCGAGATGGACGGGGAAACCGTCGACTTTGGGCACGTCGGCGACCTCGAGTCCGTCGATGTGAACCTGTTGAAACTGCTCGCGGGATCGTACGTGCCGGTCGTGTCGAGCCTGTGCGCCAATGCGCAAGGTCAACTGCTCAACGTCAACGCCGACACCGTCGCCGGAGAACTGGCTCGCGCTCTCCAAGCCGACCGCCTGCTGCTCGTCACCGAAGCGGGCGGCATCCGAGCCAAGGCCGACGACCCGGCCTCGCGGGTACCGATCCTCAACGGAGCGGCCTTCCGCGCAGGCGTGGCGGCGGGCTGGATCACGGACGGCATGCGCGTCAAAGGCGACGTAGGCTTCGCCGCACTGCAGTCGGGCGTAGCCAGCGTCACCATCTGCACGCCCGGCGACCTGGGCCGTTTCGACGCCGGAACGCGCCTTTCGGCCTAGCACGATGCCCGATCTCACCGACCTGATCAAGCCCCGGCCCCGCACAGCCGACGCGCCGCTTCCCGTCTCGGCCTCCGGCCTAACGATCGCGCCGACGCAGCCGGGCGCTCTCGACGCGTGGCCGAATGCGCCGATGACGGCAGCCGACTTGCTGCGGCGGATGACAGTCGTTCCGACGCTCTCGCGCGAGGAGGGCCCGCTGGCCGACCTGCTGATGGACTGGCTGCGGGCGCGCGGTGTCCAGGTCGGGCGGCTCGACGACAACGTAGTCGCCTGGATCGGCAGCGGCGACGACCTGCTGCTCATGGCGTCGCACCTCGACGTGGTGCCTCCGTCGTCCGACCATCCGCATGGCGCGTGGGATGGACGCGAGGCGGACGGCGAGTTGTGGGGACGCGGCACGACCGACGCCAAGGGCTGCGGAGCGGCGATGCTGACGGCCCTGCTCGACCTCCACGATGCGGGGTACGATCCGCCGGGAGGCACGCTGGTCGTCGTCCTGACGGCGTGCGAGGAGACCGGCGCGGGCTACAACGGACTCGAAACGCTGCGCGCGCACCTTCCCCGAGTCAGCGCCGCGCTCGTCGGCGAGCCGACCGAGATGCAACCGTGCCTCGCTCAGAAAGGCCTACTCATCCTCCACCTGGAGTCAGGCGGCACGACCGCCCACGCCGCCCGCTCCCACCTGGGCGACAACGCCATCCTGCGCGCCGCGCGCGACCTGCACGTCCTTGCCGAGTTGCGCTTTCCCGACGACCCGCTACTGGGCCCGACGACGCTCACGCCGACCATCATCGCAGGAGGCGGCGCGAGCAACGTCGTCCCCGACGCCTGCACCGTCACGCTCGACATCCGCACGACGCCCGGCTAGCACGCACGACGCGTTGATCGCCGTCATCGACGCGGCAACCGAGTCGGGCATTCACGTTCACTCCAAGCGCCTGGTGCCCGTCGCCACCGACGCCGAGAGCCGCATCGCGCGAGCATGTGCGTCGGCGTTGCCCGCGTCGGTCCCATTCGGCTCGCCGACGATGAGCGACTGGCTGTTTCTGCGCGACGTGCCTGCTGTCAAGATCGGTCCCAGCCGCAGCGAACTGAGCCACACCCCCCACGAGCGCGTCCGCCTGTCCGACGTGGACGATGCCGCCAGCGCCTATGCCGCCATCGCCCGCGAATATTTCCGAACTCCGTAGGGGCGACCCGCGGGTCGCCCTTCCCAAACGACATCGCCCCGCCCGGCCGTCGCACCCCGAACGCAGCCGCACCAGGCGCGCGCTGAACCAACACACCGACCATCCGCAGGGCGACCCGCGGGTCGCCCCTACGATCTTCGCTATAAGACGCACTATAACATGGCTGACCACATCTGGAGCAAGGGACAACCCGTAGACGACTGGGTGATCCGGTTCACCGTCGGCGACGACTACCTGTGGGACCGCGCCCTGCTGCCCTACGACGCCCGTCGGCACGCGCGCGCACGCCCACGGGCTGGCCGAGATCGGCGTGTTCTCGCCCGACGAATGGACACGCGTTCAGGCCGCATTGGACCGTCTCGACGTTGCCATCGCGAGAGACGAACTGAAGATTACGCCCGACGATGAGGACTGCCACACGGTCATCGAACGCTTTCTGGTCGCCGATCTGGGCGATACCGGCAAGCGCATCCACACCGGGCGCAGCCGCAACGATCAGGTGCTGACGGCGCTGCGCCTGTGGCTCAAAGACCGGATGGTGGCGCTCGGCACGCAGACGGCTACTCTGACGCGTGCCCTGGCCGATTTCGCCACTCGCCACGCCGACCTCGTCATGCCCGGCTACACCCACGGTCAGCGCGCCATGCCAACGAGCGTCGGTCTTTGGGCGATGGGCTACGCCGAGCTCGCCGCCTCCGACCTCGACGCCCTGCGCGACGCCCACCGCCAGATCGACACCTCGCCGCTGGGGAGTGCAGCGGGCTATGGCGTCCCTCGCCTCGACCTGCCGATCCGCGCCAACGCCGATCGAATGGGGTTTGGCTCGGTCCAGCTGCACGCGCCGACGGTCCAGCTGTCGCGCGGCAAACTCGAACTGCACGCTGCTCACGCCTGCGTCCAGGTCTGCGCGACGATGAACCGGCTGGCGAGCGATCTCGTCCTGTTCGCCACGTCCGAGTTCGCATTTGTCCGCCTGCCCACCCGCTTTACGACCGGCTCGTCGATCATGCCGCAGAAGCGCAACCCCGACGTACTCGAGCTGATGCGCGCGTATTACCACCGGGTCCTCGCCGAAGCGCACGTGCTGATGACGCTGCCTGCCAACCTGCCCGGCGGCTACCACCGCGACCTGCAGCTGACCAAGGAAGCGCTGATGCGTGGGGTCGCTGTCACCGAGGACGTGCTGTCAGCCGGCAACGCCCTTATTCCCGACATGGCATTTGACGCAGACGCCTGCGCCGACGCTCTCTCGCCCGAACTGTTCGCGACCGATCGCGCGCTCGAACTGGTCCAGCAGGGCGTCCCCTTCCGCGACGCCTACCGACGCGCCGCGACCGAGGCTGCCGACCTTCCCGTTCCTGATGCCACGTCCATCCGCGCCGCGTACACCGCGGACGGGACCCTGGGCCGCCTGAACCCGAGCCACGTGGTGGATCTCGTCGCCGAGCACGAATCGGGCTGGCTAGCGTCGTAGGTTGTTGCCCCTTCATTGGCACTAGAATCCATGCGCACGCTCGCTCTTGCTCTCTTGCTTACGCTTACGGCATGCTCCGCTCCGGCCGTCCGCTACTCTCCGGGGCCCAAGCCAGTACCAATCCTGCACCAGCCGGGCGATGCGTCGGCGGCAGGCTTGGTGACGCCGCGCATCGGGTTTCACGACGCTCCAGAGCCGTTTACCGTTGCGCTCGAAGGCCAGGGGCACATGGCAATTGCGCTTCCGTATCACGTCGCGCTGATGGTTACAGCGAACGGATCTGTAGTGCCTGAGCGGAAGCCCGACTACGCGCACTACCGCGTCGGAGTCGGCGTGGGAGCCTACGACCTGATTCCCGGTCCTTGGGCCGCTGACGTGTTCGCCGGAATCGAGATGGGCAGGCACAGCGGCAACGCTCAGCTGAGCAACGGAGTGGAGGTGGTTGGAAACTCATGGATTATACCTGTGATCGTCGCTCGCCCTCTCATTAACGCCACCTACACCGCCCACTCCCATACCCGGTTTGCACTCGTGAACCTGAGCTACGATTATGCCGATCGCTTTCGGCAGACGCTCTCTCTGCGCCTGAGCAGCGAGCACTTCCACGGCGTCGACACCGACACGCCTCGCTTGGACAACGGCGACGCTCGCATCCTCCTGCTGGAGCCGCAACTGAGCTCGTTCGTTCCGGTGGGACCGTCGTGGGGCCTCGTTCTATCGGCGGGGGCGAGCGTAGCGCTATTCGGCAAACAGCCTGTCGGATATAGGCAACGCACCTACTATGGCGCAATTGGCTACCAGTGGCAACTGAATCGGTAGTGCGTCGACACCCCGGCGCGAGATAGGCGTATGGATGATCGTTTCGTTCACGATTTGCCCCTTCGATGCTCCGTCTGCTCCTCGCCGTTCTCGCGCTCGCCGTTCTACCCGTCGCTCACGCGCAAGACGACTCGCCGTCCGGCTACGAGGAACGCGGCGACTCGCTGATCTTTGTTCTCGACCCCGCCGACTACGGCCTCGACGCCCCGACGCGCGTCTGGGTAACGGGTGCGTTTCGCGGCTGGGACGACAGCGCCGCGCCTTCGATGTGGGACCTGGCGCCCGGCAGCGACGGCCTGTGGCGGCTGGGCATCGCCAACCGCGACGGCGGGACGGTGCCTCCAGGCTCTCCGTTCAAGTTTCGGACGGGCGACGGCGTCTGGCTCGACGCGCCGTCGTATGCGTCCAATCAACAGGGCGGCAACCTGGTGTACCGGTTCGGTGTCGAGTCGCCGCGGCTGCGCGCGCAGATGACGCCCGAGGGCAACGTGCTCGTCTGGCCCACCGGCGACGGCGTCACGCGCCCCACCGAAGCCTCGGCGTACCGCATCGAGTCGTGGGACGGCACACCCGTCGAGGTTGCCCACGTCGCCCCCGTCGATGCGACCGAAACGCTGCTCCGCCCCGCCCAACCGCTCGACCCGCACCTCGTTTACTACGCGAGCCTGCCTAGCCAGGACCTGCGCGCTAGGGTCCGCTTCGACCGGATCTGGCGTACGCTGGTCTCCGACAAGCCGCTAGGTGCGATTGCGACCGACACCGAGACGACGTTCCGCGTGTTCTCGCCCCGCGCCACCGACGTGACGCTCTACGTCTATCCGACGCGCGACGCTACGGTTCTCGAAGGCACGATTGCAATGATGCGCCGCGACGACGACGGCGTCTGGGAGGCCACGCTCGGAGGCGACCTGAGCGGCAGCTACTACGATTTCCGCGTGCGCGGCCCTGCCGGACCGGGCAGCCGCTTCTACGAGCAGACCGGAATGCACGCGACCGACCCCTACGCCCTGGTCAGCGACGACGGTTTTGGACGCGCACGCATCTGGCGCGACACCCCACCGCCCGCTCCCGTCCGCGGCGGACGCCCATCAACCGGTGAGATCGTGTCGTACCAACTTCACGTAGACGACTTCACGCGTGAGCTTCCCGTCGCCGACCGGCTCAAAGGCACATTCACGGCTGTCGCCACGCCTGGACTGCGCAACGAGCGCGGCGAAGCCATCGGTTTCGACCACCTGCTCGAACTAGGCATCAACGTCGTCCACCTGCAGCCCGTCCAAGAGTACCTGCACTACCCCGACAGCCTGTGGCGATCGGCGTTTGCCGCCGATAGCTTCGCCATCGCAAATGACATTGCCGAGGAAAACTATCAGTGGGGCTACCGGACGACGCACTTCTTCGCCCTCGAAAGCCGCTTCCGCGAGAAGGGGACCGAGCCGGGCGCCGAGCGCGAGCAGTTCAAGGCGATGGTCGAGCGCTTCCACGACGCGGGCATCTCGGTCATCGTCGACATCGTGCCCAACCACACGGGTGAGAACATGGACGGGCGCAGCGATCCGTTCGCTTTCAACGCGTTCGACAAACTCTATTACCACCGCACCGACGAGCAGGGTGAGCACATCGGCCCGTTCGGCAACGAGGTCAAGACCGAAGAGCGCCCGATGGTGCAGCGCTGGCTGGTCGATCAGGCCGTGCATTTTGTCAACGATCTGGGCATCGACGGCTTTCGGGTCGACCTGGCGGGGCAGATCGACGAGCAGAGCCTGACGCTGATGATGGACGCGCTCCCTGACGACGCCATCGTCTACGGCGAGCCGTGGATCGCGGCGAGCGACCCCGACGTGGTCGCCAACCCCGACTGGTACTGGTACAAGACCGACAGCCCGATCATCTTTTTCCAGGACGACGCCCGCAACGCCTTCAAAGGCCCGACGAGCAAACCCGACGACAAGGCGACCGACCGTGGATTCTCGGGCGGCAATACGAGCGAGCGCCAGCGCGTAATGGACGCCATCGTCGGCGCGTTTCCTGACGAACGCGAGCCGGGCAGAGGCATCAACTACCTCGACATCCACGACAACTGGACACTCGCCGACCAATTCGCCACGCGCGACTGGAATGGATTGGCAGGCGTCGACGAAGCCGAGTACCGCATTGCCGCAGGACTGCTGTTCACCTCGCTAGGCCCCGTCGTCATCCACGGCGGAAGCGAAGTGCTGCGCTCCAAGGGATCGGCGCAGATCGAATACAGCACGCGCTACGAGACGGGAAACCCGATCTACTTCAAGGGGCGAGGCGACACGTACAACGTCCGCAAGCCCAACCTCTTCCTATGGGACACGATCGGCCGAGAAGACGGACCGGACGACATCGCCGCGATGGAAGCGTGGTGGAAAGGCCTGATCGCTCTGCGCACCAGCGACATGGGATCGGTCCTGCGCGTTGCCGACACGCCCCCCGACAGCTATGTCCGCTGGTTCGCCCCGGACGACGCGCCCCACTTGCTGGGCTACCAGATCGGCGAACGTCTGATGGTCGCGATGAACACGTCAGACGCACCGGCTCGCCTCACCGTCGACGCTGCTCCGGGAGTGTGGCAGTTGATGGCCGACGGTGAACGTGCCGGAACGACGCCGCTCGACGGACCAATGTTGGGCGACGGTCAAAACGTGCTCGACCTGCCGCCGCTCACGCTGATGATCTGGGCACGCGACGGCCAGTAGCGCCGCTTACGGCACCACGCGCACTACAGGCGTCTTCTTACCCAGCTGCTCGGCAAATTCGGCGACAGCACCCGCGTACAGCCTGCGCGACGGCACGATCTCCATCGCTTCCTCGGCCTCCAGCCTCCCCGACGCTGCTACCCGGCCCTCCCGGTTATCCCACAACACGATGTCGGAGTCGATGCGCGCCGTCTCCCTCATGCTGATCCTGGAGGATGGAATACCGTTAGCGTCGGGGGGGCCCGATACGGTGTCGGTGTAGCGGGCGCGGTACACGTGGAGCGTGTCGATGAGCAGGACGAGATCCGGGCCGGAGTCGAAGGCAGAAAACGAGAGCCGCGCGCCGTCCGCCGGGTGGCCTCCCGCCGAGAGGGAGCGCGAATCTCGCTGGTCGATGACGTGGACTTCTCCCAAGCGGAGGTGAGCTTCCGAAAACGCCAGCGGAACCGCACCGGCGAAGAACGCGACGTAGGCCGAGTCGACGGCGCTCTGCTCTTCGCTCGACGCTCCCAGGTGCGCCCTGACGCCTCCCAGGTCCTGCACGTCGTACGCGCCCACCACGACCGCAAGCGAGGCCCCGTCGAACCGGTCGTCCACATAGCCCTCTCCGAACTCGACGACGCTTTCGGGCGGCGCCAGCGGCCTGGCTATCGCGCAGCCCGAAACAGCGATCAGGAGAGCGAGGAAGAGCGGCGAGCGCATACTGGGGGCCAGGAGCGGAGGGATCGCCAAATTACCTTCGACTCGGGCCCGACACAAGCCGCGCGCTGCCCTCACCCCTCGTTCTCTACCGTCACTGCCGTTCCATAGGCCAGAATCTCCGCAGCGCCAGCCATGACACTCGATGTCGTGATGCGCACCGACACGATCGCGTTGGCTCCGAGCGTAGTCGCGTCGTCCATCATGCGTTCCAGGGCGACTTCGCGGCTGTCCTGGAGCAGCGTCGCGTACGCCCCGATCTCGCCGCCGACGATGTTCTTGAACGCCGCACCGATGTCGCTCCCGATGTGCCGCGCCCGAACCGCGTTTCCCCTCACCAACCCATGGGTGAGGACGATGCGCTTTCCGGCGATAGTGGACGTGGTGACGATGATCATGCTACGATGGGGATGGGTGACGAATGCGCTGAAGTCGAACGGAGTCCTCTCACGATAAGCCACAGCGGGAGAGTTAGTTGAACCAGAGCGATAGGAATGAGCGCATGATCGCTCAGGCTGTCACCCAGAAGCACCGCGACGGTGTCTGCCGCCATGACGATAGCTGCACACATGCCGAACAGCCCAAATGCTCTCGGCACGAGCCGTGACCGGTAAAGCGCAGCGTATAGCACGAAAACGGGAAGACACGACAGCAGGAGGTAGAACAAATGTGCCAGGCGATACGCACCGTGCGCAACCGCTCCTACACTCTCTGTCACCGGCGACACACCCATCGCCACGTATGCCACGCCCGCCTCGAGCAGTACCAGCGCGGCCTGATTCTCTATCGCCATGGCAACGAAGTTGACGACGCAGAACGCGACGTATAGGTAAGCCAGAAACGGACTGCTCCGCCGGAAAACCGGCAGCAGCAGGATAGACACGATAATCGTCAGCGACGCACTCAGAAACGCGAGCAAAACCGAGCCGATTATGCCGCTCCGATGAGCAGCGACGCCTGTGAGAAAATCGTCGGCGAACACGGCAGGCCCGCGCACCACTTGGTAGATCGTCACACCCGCCACGAAGATGATCAGAAAGAGGACGCCGACGATACGCCCCGTCGTTCTGTCGCGCAGTGTGCTCGCGTCTGATTCGTGCATGTCGGAAGGGACCTGATTGGACGCACCTTGGGACCGCAGTAGCGCGAACGTCAGACCTCGGGCACGGCGAGGAACCCCAGTAGGTACGATGCGCAGACGCCAGAGTTACAGTACCCGCGCACGTGTACCTCGTCCAAACGAAAGCAGCCGGACGCATCGCTGCGTCCGGCTGCTCAGGGTAATACGTACTAGCGCTTAAATAGCGGTGACGTTGTTCGCGCAGGGGCCTTTTTTGCCTTCGCCGACTTCGAACTCGACCGCTTGGCCTTCGTCGAGAGTGGCGTAGCGTCCGCCTGCCTGAATTTCGGAGTGGTGGACAAACAAGTCCTTGCTACCGTCTTCCGGTGCAATGAAGCCGAAGCCTTTGTCAGCGTTGAACCACTTAACCGTTCCTTTCGTCATCTTTATCAGATCGTTGGTGAAGTCAGAATATACACTCCGATCTGGCGGTTCGGACATTCGCCAACAAGTATCGAAAGAAATTACGTAGCAGATTGCTCCTTAGGTACAATCCCGCCCGCAAAACGGGAGCGACGAACACACCTTATCTGAGCAGCACCATTGAGGAGCCGAGCGTGGTGTCGGCGGTGCGGAGGCGGTAGAGGTAGACTCCGCCGGGGAGATCGCGCGCTGTCCACGGGATGGCGTGGGCGCCCGAGTCGCGGTACCCGTCCCACACGGTCGCTATTTCGCGCCCGAGCAGATCATAGACGGTGAGCGTCACGGCGGCGGCAGTGGCGAGCTCGAAATGGAAAGTGGTCGACTCGGCGAATGGATTGGGACCGTTCGGGTAGAGAGCCAAGCGAGTGGTCGACGCTTCCGATCCTGTGCGGGTTGTCCGCGAGGAGAGCGAGGCGGCGGCCTGGCTCAGCGTGCGGTAGCGGATGCGGTCGCCGTACTCCACGTTGAGCGAGTCCAGCACCTCGCCGGTCCACTGCATCGTCAGGCCGTCGGCGTAACCGGGGCGCGTGAACGGGTCGTGGAGCACGAACACGTAGTACCCCTGCTCGCGACCCAACTTGCGCGCGTCAGCGAGTACGTCTGTCAGCCGCTCCTCGTAAACGTCTCTCGTGATGGCCCAGTTGAAGTCTTCAGATCGGACCAGGTTGAAGACCGACGGATGCAAATCGGCCCCGTCGCCACCAGCCGTCGAGATCCACGACATGCCCTTTTCGCCCAGCAGCGAGTACGTCGTGGTGTCAGCGAAGTAGCCAGGCGGAACGAACGATGTGGGTCGCACGCCGACTTTGTCGTCGAGAATCGCCAGTCCGTCGTCGAGCAGTTTGGTTTGCTGCTCGCGCGTAAACGCTGATTTGTAGGTATCGCACCACATCTCGTGGCTCGACAGCCCGCACCGCTGGCAGATGTGCGTCAGGCCGTGCAGCGACACCTCGTGCCCCCGCTCGACCGTCTTGCGCAACTCGGCAGCCAGCACACCGTCGCGGTTCTGCGACTCGGTCAACCGACCAGGAATCACCGCCCACGTCACTTTGCCCCCACGCTGCTCTACGGTCTGCTCGAACGGCACCAGACTACGCGACGAAATCGACGAGCGCGACAGGATGTCGTCGACGCGGATGACGAGCAGGAGCGAATCCTGAGCCGCCGCGACGGGTGCGAGCGACAGAAAGCACAGCAGGAGTAACGAGAGGCGCATGCGAGAGCTTGGCAAGTAGGCTCCGAGTGCTGAGCCGAGAGGACGTGTGGGTCGCGTATAGTAGGCTGCGCAGCCGAGCCAGGCAAACCCGCACGGACGCGCCGACGGGTTTCACCCACAGCTACCGCGTCACTACGAGCCGTGTGCTCGCCGTGCGCGCGCCGCTCGTGATGCGCGCCAGATAAGAGCCTGCCGGAAATGCGCCCAGGTCGAGTTGGAGTTCGCGAGCGCCTGCATCAAGGTTCTGAGTCAACACCTGCCGCCCCAGCACGTCGAAGACGGCGAGTTGGGAGCCAAGCGGAAAAGGAGTGTCAGAGCGGATCGTCGTCGTGCCCCCAAACGGATTGGGGTAGGCGTGAAGTGACTGCGCGGCGACGAGGGGTGCAGAAGCAGGATCGGCGTTCGGCAGAAAGACGACGCTGGGCGAGCGCTTCCGGTCGATGAGCAGCATCGCGTCGTCGGCTGTCAGCGGTGCGGCGTCGGATGTGGCGCGGTCGAGGCGGAGGGCGTCGCGTTGGCCTGCTTCCAGGTAGACACGTCGCCACCAAGTGCCAGCCGGCGAACTCGGTGTCGGTTTGGTCGCGCATGACGATCTCCTCGCCATCGCGACCGTGACGGTGTAGCGGGCGGCGGATGTTGCGTCGGCGCTGGGCGTGCCGTGGGCGTAGACGCCGTACCACGCGGACTGCGGCACGTCGAACGTGTAGGTGAGCGCGGCGTCGGCACTGGTGCTCTGACGCTGCCCTCCGTCTTGAAAGCCGCCGCTCGTCGCCGTCCAGTCTGCCCGATGCGGCGGCGTCTTCGTCTCGCGCTCATCGTCGCTGGTGGACGCCAGACGCCCTCTCGTCCCGGCACCAGTGCAGGCTTGGGCGTAGATCGGACGCAGCACATCGGCGATCCGTCCGCCCTCGGCGCGCAGTCCCTCGTAGAAGAAAAACACCTCGCCGTTGACGCCGCGCGCCGGTTGGCGGCGATGGCGTCGCGCAGGTAGTCGTCCGCGATCAGGTAGCTGCCCAGCCGGACCAACATGCCCGAGAAGTAGCGGTCGGCCATGCCCGGATAGTTGCGCAGCGATTTGTCGAGTTCGAACGTGTACTCGCCCAATGTCCGGCGATAGACCTGGGGGATGACGTGATCGGAGATGCCCTCCTCCATCCACGTCTTCGAGTCTTGCAGGTAGTTTTGGTACGCCCACGGATAGAGGCTCGGACTGGCGGCGACCGTCAGGTCCGCCCCTTCGGCCTTAACCGCCTCGCGAACGTCCCGAAAGAACCCGTTGAGCCGGTCGGCCCGCCAGCGCATCCAGGCGGCGTCGGTGTGATTGGTCGGCGGATCGGCCCCGCCGTGCTCCTGCCGGTACAGCGCGACCGTCGCCGCGTCGTATCCCGCGCGGACGGGCATCGCGGGGATGCGGTCCGAGTACTCGACGCCGTCGACGTCGTAGTTCTGCGCGACTTCGAGCGTGAGATCGTGGATGAACGCCTGCACGTCGGGATGCGTCGCGCTCATCCAGTCGAACCCATTCTCGACGACCGGCTCGCCGTCGACGCCCAAGGCCGCCCACTCAGGCTTCTGCGCGAGCATATAGCCTCCGTCCTGACTGAACGACGGCGAAAACCCCATCTCGAACCACGGCAGCACTTCCATTCCGTTGCGGTGCGCTTCGATGACGACGCGCCGCAGCATATCGCGCCCGACAAAACGCGGGTGGATGGGACGACCGAACGTGGTGTCCATGACCAAGCTCGGATAGAGCGTGTGCGTCCCATCGGCTCCGCTGCTGTTCCAGACGACAGGCAGGACCGCGTTGATGCCCAACGCAGCCATGTCGTCCATCGCCTCGGCGATCGCGGCGTCCGAGAAGAGCACGTCGCTCGCCACGTTGGTGAGCTTGACCGCGCGCAGTTCGCGCAAGGGCTCGTCCTGGGCCGTCACGACGGGTACCAGTGACAAGAGACAGAGCAACAGTAAGAAGGGGCGCATAGATCTTGGTAGGAAGACTCTGCGCGCAGAGCTATGGTGAGGCGTGTCGCTCCATAGTAGCGCCCTCTTCGGTGCCAAGCAATCGGCAGTCTAATCCCGGACCTTGCGCGCCTGCTCGTAGCCCATCCGAAACGCCTCGTCCTCGACCAGCCCGTCGACCAGATCGTTCAGGATCTCGCGCAGCGGGTAGACGCGGGCGAACAATGTCTTCAATTCGGCGGTCGCGACCGTCCGTGCGTCTTTGCCGCCTTGCTGCCGTTCCTTGCGCCCGACGATAGCGCCCGCTTCGGCGTCCAGCGCGTCCAACTCGGCCTCGGTCACGCGGTACGGGGCCAGATCCGCCAGCCGCGCGCGCCGCGTCGGTGGCGGTTATGTGGCGCTGCGTAGACGATCGACGAGGAACTGATTAAGGCTCTTACCTGAGCGCCGAGCGCTCACAAACACGTCGCGATGCATCTCTTTGGGCAAGCGAAGCATGAGGCGACCAGAGAACGGTTTGTCCGGCTCCTCTCCTCGTTCCGCACAGAAGGCGAGGTAGTCATCGACTGACTCGCGGAAAGACTGCTCGATCTCGTCGACGCTGCGCCCCTGAAACGTAATCACGTCACGGGTGTCGAGCACCTCTCCGTGGAACAGACTGGCTTCGTCATCGAATTCGACGTGCCCCGTATAGCCTTTGTGTGTCAGCATAGTCTCGTCAGGTTGATTCAGGTGCAATCCCGGCTTGGTCTAGAAAGCGCCGCATCGAACGGAGCGCGCCTTTGTCTGTCTCGCGCTGCGGGTGCGGTCGGTGGAAGACAGCGCGGACACCGCCGAGTGAGATGCGAACGCGCGAGCCGCTTCCCTCGGAAAGTTCGGCTCCAAGAGCATTGAGCAGTTTTTCGATGTCCGCCCACGGCACATTCGAGCGCGCAGGTTCGTCGAAGACGGCGCGCAGAGTTTTGCGGTGCTTGCTGCTCAGGCTCATAGTGCCACACAACGACACCACGTTCAGATTGGCTCCCGGTCAGATGTAGCCACACAATGGACGCGAAAAACGATGCAAAGCGTGCCGGTTCAGGATAGTAGGTCAGCTTCATGCATCAGTGCGCGTCCAGCCACGTCGGCCCTGTGTTCACGTCGACGGTGACGGGCACGTCTCCCAGCGGCAGCGCGGCGACCATCTCTTCGCGCACGATCTGGGCGAGGGCGTCGGCTTCGGATGGTGGGCATTCGAGGACGAGTTCGTCGTGGACTTGGAGCAGCAGCTTGGCTTCCAGGTCGCTCTCTTCGAGACGGTCGTGGGTGGCGACCATCGCGCGCTTGATCATGTCGCTGTTGCGGCTACGAGAGCAGGCAGCGCTTTGACTGAAAATGAGGAGAGGTCGGCCCGCTCGCTTGCGTGTTCGAGCGTCATACCGATCACGTTTCCGCCCTCGTCGTAGTCGAACACCACATCGGGGGCGACCTCTTCGGCGTCGGCTCCCGGACCGGGACGTAGGGCGATGTAGAGTGTGTCGGTCTCTGGGTAATATTCGAACGTCATAGCGAGTCGGGGTCGAAGGATCGGTCGGGGAAGGCGTTGTGCAGCGTCTCGCGGTCTTCGAGCGTGATCACGCGCAGGTACTTGCCCAACTCCTCAATGTATTTCCAGTGCCGGACGCGCCCGTCGGCCTGCACCTGCACGGCATCCGTGTTGCGTACCGTGTCTTCGCACCACGCGAGGAGGAGATACGGACGCTCGCCCAGCACGCGGCGCTTGAAGTATTCGGTTTGCTTCATCTCATCGTCAGTGCGCGTCCAGCCACGTCGGTCCCGTGTTCACGTCGACGGTCACCGGCACATCTCCCAGCGGCAGGGCGGCGACCATCTCTTCGCGCACGATCTGGGCGAGGGCGTCGGCTTCGGATGGTGGGCATTCGAGGACGAGTTCGTCGTGGACCTGGAGCAGCAGCTTGGCTTCCAGGTCGCTCTCTTCGAGTCGGTCGTGGATGGCGACCATCGCGCGCTTGATCATGTCGGCCTGGGTGCCCTGGATCGGCATGTTGACGGCGACGCGTTCGGCGAAGTTGCGCTCGTTGCGGTTGCGGGCGTTGATCGTCGGGATGTAGCGGCGGCGGCCCAGCATCGTTTCGGCGTAGCCCGTCGCGCGGGCCTTCTCGACGAGCGTGTTGAGGAAGCGCATCACGCCGGGATACGAGCGCGTGTACTGGTCGATCAGTTCTTGCGCCTCCTGGATCGAGCCGCGCAGGCGCTGCGCCAGTCCCCAGCCGGACACGCCGTACGGGATGCCGTAGTTGACCTCTTTGGCCTTGCGCCGCTGATCGCGCGTGACTTCGCCGAGCGGGACGCCGTAGACGAGCGACGCCGCTGCCGTGTGGATGTCCTGATCGGTCACGAACGCTTCGACCAACGCCGGATCGCCCGAGAGGTGGGCGAGGATGCGCAGTTCGATCTGGACGTAGTCGGCGGCCATCAGCGTCCAGCCCTCGCGGGGGACGAAGGCTTTGCGGATCTCCCTCCCCTGCTCGGTTCGGACGGGAATGTTTTGCAGGTTGGGGCCGGACGACGACAGGCGACCCGTCGACGTGACGGTCTGGTTGAACGACGTGTGGACGCGGTTGTCTTCGGGGTGGCGCAGGTCGGCGAGGTTGTCGACGTAGGTCGATTTGAGCTTGCTCAGTTTGCGCCAGTCGAGGATCATGCCCGGCAGTGGGTGCTCGGTGGCGAGTTCGTGGAGCACGCTTTCCTTGGTCGACGGCTTGCCCGTGCTCGTCTTGGACACGACGCGCAGTTCGAGCTTCTCGAACAGGATGACGCCCAGTTGCGCGGGCGACCCAATCGTAAAGCTCTCCCCTGCTGCCTCATAAATCTTCGTCTCTAACTCGGCGAGTTGCTCTCCCAGTTGCTGCGAGATCTTGGCGAGCCGCTTGGCGTCGATGGAGATGCCCTCGCGCTCCATCGCCGTCAACACGGGCACGAGCGGAAACTCGATGTCGCGCGCGATCTCGACCAGCGTCTCTTCTTCGAGCTTCTCCTGCAATAGCGGATACAACCGGAGCGTAATGTCGGCGTCTTCGCAGGCGTAGGGGGCGACTTCCTCGATGGGCATGTCGCGCATCGTCTTCTGATCCTTGCCCTTCTTACCGATCAGATCGGTAATCGGCACCATGCGGTACGACAGGAACGTGCGCGCGATGGCGTCCAGGTTGTGCTCTTCTTCGGGCGCGTGCAGGTAGTGGGCGACGAGCGTGTCGAAGATCGGCCCGTTCACGTCGGCACCGTGGCGGCCCAGGACGGTCAGGTCGTATTTGAGGTTCTGCCCCACTTTGAGGGCGGCACACCCGAATGCCGGAGCCAGCGCCTTTAAGAATCTCCTCGGTCTGCGTACCGTCCGGCAGAGGCGTCGGGACGTAGACGGCCTGCTTCTCCTTCCAACTAAACGTCATGCCGACGAGCGACGCCATCATCGCATCGGTCGACGTGGTCTCGGTGTCGAGGGCGAAGCGCTCCTGCGATTTGAGCGTTTGGGCGAGCTCGGGCAGGTCTTCCTTGCGCGTGATCGTAGAGTAGTCCGTCGCGTCCTCGTCCATACGGTTGACGGGTTCGTACGGACCGAAGTCGAACGCCGTCGACGGATCGGCTGTCGAAAACAGGTCGGGTTCGGATCGCGTCTTCTTGCCCAGGACCGCGCGTTCGTAGAGCGTTTTGAACTCGAGGCGGTCGAAGATCTCGCGCAGCGCCTCATCGTCGCCGGTCCCGATTTTGAAGCCGTCCCAGTCGATGTTCGGTATCGAGATCGGTCATGATGGTGACGAGCTTCTTGCTCATCAGCGCGTCGGCGGCGTGGTTCTGCATCCCCTCGCGCGCGCGCTTGCCTTTGAGGTCGCCAGCATGTTCGATCAGGTTTTCGACCGATCCGTACTCGGCGAGCAGTTTCATCGCCGTCTTCTCGCCGATGCCCGGCACGCCCGGCACGTTGTCCGACGCGTCGCCCATGAGCGCGAGCATGTCGATGAACTGGATCGGCTCGAGGCCATACGTCTCGCGGAAGCCGTCGTCCGTCATCGTGTCGAACGACTCGCCCCGGTGCGCCGGTCTAAAGATCGAAATCTTGGGCGTCAGCAGTTGCCTGAAGTCCTTATCCGCCGACACGATCACCACCTCGGCGCCCTGCTCCTCGCCCTTGACCGCGAGCGTGCCGATCACGTCGTCCGCCTCGACGCCCGACGCCTTGATGACGGGCAGGTCCATCGCCTCGACGAGTTCTTCGATCCACGGCAGGTTGGCCATGAGTTCGTCGGGCATTTTCTCGCGGTTCGCCTTGTACTCGGGATAGAGTTCGTCGCGGTACGTCCCGCTCTCTCCCGGCGCGTCGAAGACGACGGCCAGGTGTTCGATGTCGTGGTCTTCGATCAGCTTCAAGATCGCTGCGGCGAAGCCGTACGTGGCCGACGTGTTTTCGCCCCGGCTGTTGATGAGCGGGCGCGCGATGAAGACGAAGTGCGAGCGGTAGGCCAGCGCCATCGCGTCTAAAAGGTAGAGGCGCTTCGGGGTGTCTTGCTTGCTTTGTGCCATTCGGATAGGCGGGATATGCGTTAGTTGTCAGACCAATACAGAGCACGTCACATCATATGTGCGGACGTTGCGGATCCGTTGCGCATCGGCGGCTCAGCGGTCGGACCGCCGCGTTGTGCGCGTTCAGTAGCCGAGTTAGAGAGACTCCGTCCACGGTTTGTTTCCCTGCTCGCCTCCCCCACCTACGCCTCATTCGATGACATGAAACTGATCCTTTTCGACATCGACGGTACGCTGATGCAGACACACGGTGTCGGTCGTCGCAGCGTCGCGTTCGCCCTCTACACTGTCCTAGGCCGCGATGTAGACACGTCGCCCGTCTCGTTCTCGGGCAAGACCGACCCGCAGATCTTTTCGGAAATCCTCGCGCACGAAGGCGAGGAAAATGCCGAAATGCTGCTCCCCGTATTGCTTCGGGTCTACGAAGCCGAGATGCACCGCGCCCTACCGACCGCAGACGTAACCGTTCTCCCCGGAGCTCGCGAACTCGTCGAGCGCCTGGGCAACGATCCTCGCGTTCACCTCGCCCTGCTGACCGGCAATATCGAGCCGATGGCGTTCTTGAAGATCGAAGCCGCCGGACTCGGCGATCACTTCGAGTGGGGCGCGTTCGCGTCGGACCATCCCGAACGCAACCGTCTCCCGGCTATCGCGATGGAGCAGTTCAAAGCCCGAACCGGAGCCTCGATCGACGGCGCCAACGTCTGCATCATCGGCGACACGCCCTACGACACCCGCTGCGCCCAAACCGTCGGCGCCTTCACGATCACCGTCGCGACCGGCAACTACGACGCCGAAGAGTTGAAAAAAGACAACCCGGATCACGTCCTCCCCTCGCTCAAAGACGCCTGGGCCATCCTCGACGAATGGCTCAGCCGGAATGTCGCCAGCGTTCGCACCGCCGCGTGAGGCGTTAGCGCAGTTCGTTCAGCATCTGGGTGAGCAAATCGTATTCGCTGGGCAACTCCTCCCCGAACAGCACAGTGGGGTCGAGCGAGAATCCGCGTAAGGTGTAGCTCTCGAAATGATCACCCGGAGCCGGTGTAACGTCGCGATACATGCCGCCCGGCGACAGCCGTAGAAACAGCGCTTCGCTTTCCTGCGGATCGATCAGCCAATACTCGGCGACGCCCATCTGCTCATACGTCGCCCGTTTGCGTACGTAATCGCGCCGCGTCGAAGTCGGCGATACGATCTCGACGGCGATGTCAGGCGCTGCACTTACATACAGCCGCTCGATTATCTCGCGGCGGTCTCGCTGGACGAACAGAATGTCCGGTTCGACTCCGTTGCGCCCATCGATTCGGACGGGCGTTCGCGAACCCAACACGACGCCGAGCTTGCGTTTGCGAGCGAATCCCCCCATCAGGAAGATCAGGAAGTAGAACAGTTCTTCGTGCTGGTACGTGGGCATGTCGTCGATCAGGTGTCCATCAATCAAGTCGGCTTTGCGGTCGTCGTCGCGCGAGACGTAGTCGTCGAACGTGATCGGCTCACCGATGGGGACGGTCGACGGTGCGGGCAGGACGGCAGTCGATTCAGACATGGCAAGGAGGAGTAGACAGGCAATCTACGAGCTATGCCGAATCGCGTTCGCGCTCGAAGCCCAGGCCGCTCAGCAGTCGCTCGAACGCATCGGGCGGCAAATGTCCACCCGAGGCCTGATCGTGCCCGTTGCCAAACTGCGCGTTGAGTTCGGCGCCCAGGTCAACGCTGCGGTACATCTCGGGCAAGCTGAAACCAGGGATCTTGGTGCGCGACGAGAACGCAATCACGCCGGGCATGTAGCCCTCGTTGGCGGCGATGACAGCGTACTTGGGCAACCGCCCGCGCCACTGCTGGGCGATCAGCGGATGGATCTGGCAGGGCGAGTCGACTTCGATCAACGCGACAGGTTGCGTCTCGCTGAACGTCGGCGCCTCTCGCCTGGCTTTGTTGACGGCGGTGTTCACCTGTTTGCGGTATCTGGCGAGCCTATCGGTCCCCTCGACGCTGGCGTCGCCGAACGCGCGTGGGTGATCGGCCGTCATCAGGATGCGCAGCGGCGTCGCCACGTCGAACGCTGGAGCGCGGCGGGCGGCGTTGCACAGGACTACGGCTTCTTTGAGCCACTTCGCCGTAAACCGCTTCTTGACGCTGAGCGAGCGGAGGCCACGGCGCCTTGTCGCCCAAATCCGACAGCGTGCCGACGGCGGCGATCCAGTCGGTCTGCGCGTGCACCTCCTCGTCAACGAGCGGCCGAAACAACTCGTGGGCCAGCCACGCCGAGTTGGGAATCGGATCGACGCCGTAGCCGGTAATCACGGTGGCGCCGTTTGGCTCGCCCGTCGGCAGGTGGTGGTCGACGTAGAGCGTTGGTACGTCCGGCAGAACGCCCAGCGCGCTCACGCCCAGGTCGGTGACGACCAACGCGTCCGGCGTCAGCGCGCCGATGCGCTCTCTGGCTGAGTCGGTGAATGCGTTTTCTCCTTTCCCCGACGGCTCGACGTGGACGTTGGAGTATCCCATCGCAGCCAGCAGGCGACCGAACAGCGCTCCGGCCGCTAGCCCATCGGCGTCGAAGTGGCAGAACACGACGATATTAGCGTCGGACGCTATGGGCTCCCAGAAGGCGGCGAAGCGGGCTTGGGCGTCCGGGAAGAAGTCGGAGATCGGCTGGTGAGTCATGGGCACAACGTGTCGGTGGATTGCTGATACAGACGAACACGCCACCACATCCGCCCGGCACAGAGCGTTACAGGCGGCGCGCACTGTATCTTCACACTTTCCCTTCCGCACCCACAACGAGCCGCCGACTTTCATGCTCCGCTCCCGCCTCCCTCATCCCGACGCCTCGGGCAACCCGCTGGTATTTCGGCCACGCGGAACGGGTGGGTCACGGCTCGAAACGCTGGCCGATGCCGTCTTCGCCTTTGCCGTGACGCTGCTCGTCGTCTCGCTAGAAGTGCCGCAGACGTACGACGAGCTGCGCGGCGCGATGAGTGGCTTCGTCGCCTTTGGCGTGTCGTTCGCGATGCTGATCAGCCTGTGGCTCTATCACTACCTGTTCTTCCGCCGCTACAACCTTCAGGATGGCTGGACGATCGCACTAAACGCCGTTCTGCTCTTTCTCGTCCTGTTTTACGTCTATCCTCTCAAGTTCTTGTCGAGCATGTTCGTCGGTATGATAACCGGCTCCCACGGACCCACCGTGCAACCGGACGGATCGGAGGTGTGGCCGATCCAACTGGCTCAGATTCCCGAACTGATGATGATCTACGGATTGGGATACGCGCTGATTTTCTTGGTTTTCGGCTTGCTCTACGCCAACGCGTATCGCCAACGAAACGCTCTCGGTCTCAACGCAGCAGAGCGCGTGTTCACCTGGGGAGGTATCACGTCAAACGCTCTACAAGTGGCCATCGGGAGCACGTCGGTCGTGCTGGCCTCGTTCGGTGGACGCGCAGCGGTCTGGGCGGGCTGGGTGTATATGCTCATCGGCCCTGTCATGGGACTGCACGGATGGAACGTCGGCCGGCGTGTTCGGGCGACGGCTGAACCGGATGCAGCGCCGATACCTGAATGTGGGGAAATCGCCGAGCCGCAAATCGAGCCACCTGCCGCATAGCCCACTCCTCGCCTCGCCTATGACCGACGGCCGTTAAATGCAGCCCACTTCGCGCAACGGCATCACGAGCGCCGCTGCGCATTTGCCCCGTCACGTACGCATCGGCACCGTACGCCACTGCGCGCTCGATCAGGTCCGCCCGGAGTGCGCCCACAACGGCTATGCGCCTACCTGGCGCGTGCTCCCAGCCGACGTGCGCCTCGACCGCACCGAACGTGTTGACCACTCGAGCAGGCCAGTTTGCATCGGGCGCGGCCAGCGTACCGATCATTCCTAGCGCCCCCAGCCTCCGCGTCGCTCCGAAAGGCCGTACGTCGGACATACCCCACAGCCGTGCGAGCGTGGGATTGTAGCCGGTCGCCAGTACGTCGTCGAGTGCGCGGTGAAAGGCGATTACGGTCAGCCTTCCGGGAACGTCGCCCATTTTCCACGGACGGTGCGCGAGTAGCACATCGGCGCCTTGATCGAGCGCGCATCGGGCGTCGTCCGGCGACGGCTCGACACACCAGAGCAGTTTGCGCACGATGCGCCGGGAGTCGCCGTGCCACACACCCGCCGGATCGCCATCGACCGGATTGGGACCTTGCGCCACCATCGGCGCGGGCGGCAGCACGGTGCTCAGAACGAACTCAGCGAGAGCATCGGCGCTAGTCGGCACGGGTCTACTGCGTCAGCGCGAACGCGAGCACGTTGACGCCCATCCGCAGTGCCGCATCGCGGACGGCGGCGGCGTTGGGATGCACGTCGCCCGACTCCCAGCCGTCGGTGATGTTGGACTCGTGGAGGTAATACACGACGAGCCGCCCCTCGTGGAACAGACCGAACCCGCGCGGCACTTGGCCGTCGTGCTCGTGGACCTTGGGCGGACCATCGGGAAAAGCGAAGTGCGCGGCGTAGATCGGATGGTCGTCCGCCAGTTCGACCAGTTCCTGATCGGGAAACACCTTCGCCAATTCGCGGCGAATGTAAGGGTCGAGCCCATAGTCGTCGTCGACGAACAAGAAGCCGCCGGTCTGCAGGTAGCGCCGCAAGCGGAGCGCCTCGTCGGTCGTAAACACGACGTTGCCGTGACCGGACAATACCAGAACGGGGAACGAGAACAGCCGGTCGGTGGAGAGATCGACGACCTCGGGCTGATCGGCGAGTCGGATGAGCGAGTGGTCGCGCAAGTAAGCCAGCATGTTGGGCAGCGGCGTCTGCGCCTGATACCAGTCGCCTCCCCCCTCGTATTGGACTGCAGCGACGCGCACGTCGGGCTGCGCGGTCAGCGGCGCGGCGATCAAGAGCGACAGGACGAGAAAACGCATCAGGTAGGGCATGGAGAGTCAACGCGGCAAACGTCCGTTCTGATGCCCCGAACCCGGACGCAGTTGGGCAGGTTCGCGCGCTTCTCCTAACCCAAGACGCCATGCCCGACCTCATTCTCGTCACCGGAGCCACCGGCATGGTCGGCTCGTCCCTCGTCCGCGCCCTCGTTGCCGACGGCAAGCGCGTCCGCATCCTCGTGCGCCCCACTTCACGGCTCGACTTGCTCGGAGACGCAGCCTCGGTTGCCGAACGAGCGACGGGCGACATCACCGATCCCGAGAGCCTCACCCTGGCGATGGAGGGTGTCACGCACGTCTACCACTGCGCCGCACTGGTCGACGACGGCCGCGACGTGTCCGCGATGCACCGCGTCAACGTCGAGGGCACACGCCATGTCTGTGATGCCTCGGGGCACGCCGATGTCCGCAAGCTCGTTCACGTGTCGAGCATCGCCGCGCTGGGGCGGACGGCGGCGGGGGGCATGATCGACGAGTCGCACGAGTGGACGCAGTCGCCGCTCAACTCGGACTATGCGCGCTCCAAGTACGACGCCGAACTCGAAGTGCGCCGCGCCATCGCCGAGGGGCTGGACGCGTGCATGGTCAACCCGGCGATCGTCTTCGGCGAGGGACGCGCGGGCGAGAACACGATGCAACTCGTCGCCCGCGCCCAAGCCGGAAAGCTCGGCTTCGCCCCACCTGGATCAACCGCCGTCGTGGACGTGCTGGATGTGGTCGGTGCAATGCGCGCAGCCATGCAACGCGGAAAAAGCGGCGCTCGCTACATTCTGGCGGGCGAAAACCTGTCGTGGACCGACCTATTCGCGACGCTGTCTGCATCGTTCGGCCAACCCGGTCCGCGCACGCTGCCCGCCTGGGCCGTCCGAGTTGCCGGACGCGCCGGAAGCCTCGTGTCGACTATTGGACTGAACGCCCCGCTCGACGCCCAGCGCGCGCGCTACGTCACCGGCGACTTCGCCTACGACAGCACAAAAGCTCGCACAGAACTGGGCGTTGCCTTCCGCCCATTCGCCGACACGGCACGACGGCTGGCAACCCAAATGCCGTAGGGGCAACCCGCGGGTCGCCCTGAACCCGGTCACTGCTCGACCACAACAACACGCGCGTTCGGAACAGCCATCCGGTGATGTAAGCCTGTGCTCGAACGTTGGCGTTTGCGTCTGGGCGACCCACGGGTCGCCCCTACATCAGATGTAAACGCAAAACGGCTCGCCCCGGGTAGGGAGCGAGCCGCTGCATACGTGACGTGGACAGGCTTTATGCCTCTTCGAGCACGCCGTCTTCCTCTTCTACGTCGTCGTGAGCGTCCGGCATGGGCGTACCGGCGAGGATCTGCTTGATCGCCGCCTTGATCTCGGCGCGGGCGTCCTCGTTCTCTGCGAGGAACACCTTGACCGAGTCGCGTCCCTGGCCGATTTTGGTTTCGCCGTACGAGTACCACGATCCGGCCTTGGTAATGATCTCGTGCTCGACGCCCAGGTCGATCAGCTCGCCCGCAGACGAGATGCCCTCTCCGTAGATGATGTCAAACTCGACCTGCTTGAAGGGCGGCGCGACCTTGTTCTTGACGACCTTGACGCGCGTTCGGTTGCCCGTTACGTCCGTGCCGTCCTTGATCGCGCCGATGCGGCGGATGTCCATGCGGACCGACGAGTAGAACTTGAGCGCGCGGCCGCCCGTCGTGACTTCGGGGCTCCCATAGACGACACCGATCTTCTCGCGGATCTGGTTGATGAACACGAGCGCCGTCTTGGTACGGTTGAGCGTACCGGTGAGCTTGCGCAGCGCCTGACTCATCAAACGCGCCTGCAACCCGACGTGACTAGCGCCCATGTCGCCTTCTATCTCGGCCTTGGGCACCAGTGCCGCCACCGAGTCAATCACGATGATGTCGAGTGCGCCGCTTCGAACGAGGGTTTCGCAGATCATCAGCGCTTGCTCACCCGTGTCGGGCTGCGAGACGAGGAGATCCCCGATGTTGACGCCCAACTTCTCGGCGTAGGTCGAGTCGAACGCGTGCTCGGCATCGATGAAGGCAGCCGTTCCGCCTTCGCGCTGCGCTTCGGCGATGATGTGCGTGGCGAGCGTCGTCTTACCTGACGATTCGGGACCATAGATCTCGGTCACGCGGCCCCGTGGAACGCCGCCAGCGCCCAGCGCGGAGTCGAGCAGCAGCGAGCCAGTCGAGATGGTTTCGACGGCCATCGGGCGCGCCTCGCCCAGGCGCATGATCGAGCCTTTGCCGTGGGCCTTTTCGATCTGTTTGAGCGCCACGTCGAGCGCTTTGAGTTTGGCGGCGGATTCTTTCGAGTCGGACATGATTCCTTGAGTGAGGTATGAGTGATTCGCCTGAATCGGCGGGCGGCGGAAAGGCCGCCGGGTGAGTGTGAATCGAGGATACCGAAACCTAGCGTCAGCCGTATGTCACAGGTCGAAACGTCTTTCGACAAAAGACTTGGAGCAAACGCAAAAGGTCTCGATTTCCCTACACTCTTTTAGACACAGGACACCTGCAAAGGTAACCTCGCGGGCTCGAAAATCATTTATCCGCTCCACCCGACAGGCCGAAAGTCTCAGGTAAACAACTACTTGGACAGGGTAAGTTTTTTTCTAGTCGCACAAAAAAACCTGCCGGACAGGGGAGGCTCGGCAGGCATGGTGATTCGATTGACTTTGTTTGCAACAGGTCAGGGGAACGACTCGTGCCCACCGCTGATCACACGCCACGCGATATACAGCGCATAGGTCGCACTGAGGTCTTTGTTTGTCAGCCGGTCGTCGGTGAACTGAAAGCGACGCGCAAAGCTGCGCTCCGCATCGGCATACCCAACGTAGACCAACCCTACAGGCTTATCGTCTGTCCCGCCTCCCGGCCCTGCGACCCCCGTCGTCGACAGGCCGATGTCGCTCGACAGCTGCTTACGCGCGCCCGCAGCCATCGCAGCCGCGACTTCCGCGCTGACGGCTCCGGCGTTTCCCAGCGAAGACTCGGGGACGCCCAGCAGGTCCCGCTTGATGTAGTTGCCATAGGCCACCATTCCGCCGTTGAAGTAGCGCGACGATCCGGCGGCATTGGTGATGCGATCGGCCAAGTGTCCCCCCGTACAGCTTTCGGCTGTCGCGATCGACAGGCCGCGCAGGGCCAACTGTTCGCCCAGCACACCTTCCAGAGACTCTTCATCGGCGCCATAAACGTGCGTACCCGCGCGCCTGCGGATGAAGGCCTCGAACGCGTCGATGCGCGCGTTGGCCTCGTCGCCCAGCGCGGTGATGCGGAGTCGGACGCCGCGTGTCGACGGGAGGAAGGCGAGGCGAAGTCCGTCGGTCAACCAGCGGCTCAGGTCGCCGAGTTGCTGCGAAAGGTGCGTTTCTCCGATACCCGCTGTCATCAGCGTGCGGTGCCGGATCGTGCGCAAACCGCGCTGCTGAGCGAGGCGCGGCATCACGTGCGCGTCGGTCAGGTTGCGCATCTCGCGCGGAACACCCGGCATCAGAACGAGCACCTTGTGAGCTCCGTCGCGCTCGAACGCGTGCCACAATCCCGGCGCCGTGCCCCAGTGGTTGACGAGCACCTCGAAGCCTTCGGGCACCAGGGCTTGCAACCGGTTCTGCGGTGGCATCGACCGCCCACGCGAGCTGAACCGCTGCTCAATCTGTCGCAGCACCTTGGCATCTTCGACCAGCTCGACCCCAAAGTGCCGCGCGACGGCGGACCGCGTCATATCGTCGTGCGTCGCTCCCAGCCCGCCTGTCACGATGACCAGGTCCGCCAGGCCAAACGCCGTTTCGAGCTCGGCGGAGATCAAATCTTCGTCGTCGGCCAGCGCCACGTGACGGCTCACGTCGATGCCCGCCAGCGTCAGCCGCTCGCCGAGCCACGCCGCGTTGCCGTTGACGACTTGTCCGATGAGCAGTTCGTCTCCGATGGCGAGGATTTCGGCGGTCATGGTCTGATGCGGGCAAAGAGAAAGAGATCGGCTCGCTTACTCCCCTACGTCGATCCAGTTGTCCGGCGTGTCGTTCTCCTCGGCCCAGTCGAGAAAGGGTTGGACGATGCGCTCGAGTTGATGAGGTCTTCCCGCTCCTCGGACCTGATGCTCCATCACTTCGCAGTGCATCCAGTCGGTATCGGGCTCTACATCGCTGATCGATTCGGAAGCCACCTGCTCCGGGTAGGTGAAGGCCAGATCGACCTTCCCTGCCCAATCGGGGCTGTCGAGCGTCTCGATTCAGATGCCACGGCCGTGCTCCCAATCGCCGGTGCGCAGCGACTCGAATCATTTTCGAGTTGGGTGAGCGTGCTCATCCCACCGCAAGTCCGTCCCGAAAGGCGCGAACGGTGTCGGCTCCGGCATCGCTCAGCTTGCCTTGGGCGACGGCACGAACCAGCAGAGCGTCTACGGTAGTCAGGGTGATGAGAGGAAGTCCTGCGGCGTCGAAGCGCTCGTGGACGCCGGGGATGCCGTACGAAAAGACCGCCGCCACGCCGATCACGTCGGCGCCCGCGTCGCGCAGTGCCTGGGCTGCGGCGATGGACGAGCCTCCGGTCGAGATCAGGTCCTCGATCAGCACGACCCGTTGGCCTTGCTTGACGACGCCTTCGATGCGGTTGGTCTTGCCGTGCGCCTTGGCGGATCCGCGGACGTACGCCATCGGCAGACCGAGTAGATGGGAGAGCCACGCGGCATGCGGAATGCCCGCCGTCGCCGTGCCTGCGACGACTTCGGGGCTCCAGCCTCGGCTTTGCATCCGCCCGGCAAATCCATCGCGGATCCGCGCGCGGACGGCGGGATGCGCCATCGTCAGCCGGTTGTCGCAGTAGATGGGCGAGTGGATCCCGCTCGCCCACGTGAAGAGATCGTCAGGCGACAAGGCGACGGCGCCTATGCGCAGCAGATCGTCGGCGATTGCGGCAGCGAGGTTAGGCATGGGGAATCGACGGAGAGCGGGGAACGTAGAGCCAGCCCGTCCACAGCGTTACGGCAACGACGGCGATCAGCAGGACGAGTGGAACAGGGTTGGAAAACAGGACAGCGTCGGCGAGGTCGGCCATCCAGCCAGTCCACGTGCGCGCCCACAGGAAGACGAGCATCGCGATCAGATACGTCAGCTGGAACGTCGTCTTCCACTTGGCCGCGCTACTGGTCTGGATGTGCCTCCCGGTCGCCTCGGCCCAGCTCCGCAGCGCTGTCACGCCCACATCGCGCAGCGCGATCAGGGCAACGCACCACCACGGCACGAGCGATGGATACAGCCACGACAGAACGGCGAACGTGCCCAGCACGAGCACTTTGTCGGCGAGTGGGTCGAGGAAGGCGCCAAGCCTACTGCTCGACCCATGACGGCGAGCGAGGTAGCCGTCCCACCAGTCCGAGATTGCAGCGGCCACGAACGTGGTGAAGGCGATGTTCGTCCACCAGAACTTGGACAGGTCGAACGAACCGATGTCCTCGCGAGCGAGGTACCCCTTCCACGCGGCCCAGAAGACGAGCGGTGTCACGACGACGCGCAGGATCGTCAGGACGTTGGGCAGATGGCGCATGGAGGAGGCGTCGATGAGAACGCGCAAAATAGGCCGACTCGGCGGCGCGTGCGTGGTGAGGGTGCGAATCACGTATCCGGCCCCGATTCGCTCTGCCATGTTGACACGAATCGCGGTGACGGCACCGCCTTTGCTAATCGACGGCGCAGAACCGCGACCCGGACTACCCTTTTCTGGCTCGCGACCGATTACGCAAGACTCTCTCTTACCCAATCCCTCTCCCCTCATGGGCAAAATCATAGGCATCGACTTAGGAACGACCAACTCGGTCGTATCGGTCATGGAAGGCTCCGAACCTGTCGTCATTCCCAATCCCGAAGGCGGTCGCACGACCCCCTCGATCGTCGCATTCAAGAAGGACGGCGAGCGCCTCGTCGGCGCACCGGCCAAGCGCCAGGCTATCACCAACCCGGGCAACACGCTCTTCTCGATCAAGCGCTTCATGGGCCGCCAGTTCGACGAAGTCGGCAGCGAACTCAAGACGGTCCCCTATGACGTGCAGTCGGGCGACGGCGGAACCGCCCGCGTCCAGATTGACGGAAAGATGTACACGCCGCAGGAGATCTCGGCGATGATCTTGCAGCGCTTGAAGCAGACGGCCGAAGACTACCTGGGCGAAAAAGTGACCGAGGCTGTCGTCACGGTTCCGGCCTACTTCAACGACGCGCAGCGCAAAGCCACGCAGGAAGCCGGTAAGATTGCCGGACTCGAAGTGCGCCGCATCATCAACGAGCCAACGGCGGCGGCCCTCGCGTACGGCCTCGACAAGAAGGACATCGAGCAGAAGATCGCGGTCTACGACCTGGGCGGCGGCACCTACGACATCTCGGTTCTCGAGCTGGGCGATGGCGTCTTCGAGGTCAAATCGACCAACGGAGACACGCACCTCGGCGGCGACGACTTCGACCAGATCTTGATCGACTACATCGCCGATGAGTTCAAGAAGCAGGAAAGCGTCGACTCTGCGCAACGACCCGATGGCTCTGCAGCGCTTGAAGGAAGCTGCCGAGAAAGCCAAGATCGAACTGTCCTCCAGCGCTCAGACGACGGTCAACCTGCCGTTCATCACGGCGACGAGCGAAGGTCCTAAGCACCTGACGCTCGACCTGACGCGCGCCAAGTTCGAGCAGCTCGTCGACGATCTGGTCAGCCGCACGATTCCACCGATGGAGAAGGCGCTGCGTGACGCGGGGCTCAACAAGTCGGACATCGACGAGATCATCATGGTCGGCGGCTCGACGCGCGTGCCTCTGGTTCAGCGGACGGTCGAGCAGTTCTTCGGCAAGAAGCCCAACCGCAGCGTCAACCCGGACGAAGTCGTCGCCGTCGGCGCGGCCATCCAGGGCGGTGTCCTCTCGGGCGACGTGACCGACGTGCTCCTGCTCGACGTGACCCCGCTGTCGCTTGGCATCGAAACGCTGGGTGGCGTGATGACTCCGCTCATCCCCTCGAACACGACCATTCCGACGCGCAAGAGCGAGACGTTCTCGACGGCGTCGGACAACCAGCCGTCAGCGTCGAGATCCACGTCTTGCAGGGCGAGCGCTCGATGGCGATGGACAACCGCACGATCGGCAAATTCCACCTCGACGGCATCCCGCCCGCACCGCGCGGCCTGCCCCAGGTCGAAGTCACGTTCGACATCGACGCCAACGGCATCCTCAACGTGTCAGCCAAGGACAAGGCGACGGGCAAGGAGCAGTCGATCCGCATCGAAGCGTCTAGCGGTCTCTCGGACGCCGAGATCGAGAAAATGCGCCAGGCCGCACGCGAGAACTCCGAGGAGGACAAGCGCAAGCGCGAGTCGGTCGAGAAGACCAACAGCGCCTGCACGCTGCTCTTCCAGACCCAGAAGAACCTCGACGAGTACGGCGACAAGCTGCCCGCCGAGAAGCGCGCCAAGATCGAAGCCGCTCAGGAGCGCCTGCAAACCGCAGTCGACAACCCCGACGCGCCGACGACCGAAGTCGAGTCCGCCACCGAGCAGCTCAACGCCGCTTGGGCCGAAGCCAGCGAGGACATGCTCAAAGCGCAGCAGGAAGCCGCTGCCGCCGAAGCCAGCCCGACCGGAGACGGCGCACCGGCAGACGCGACCGCTGACGACGGCTCGACCATCGACGCCGATTTCGAAGTCGTCGACGAAGGCGAGGAGAAGTAAACCCAAATCGCTTCGGCGACTACAAACCTGTCAGGTCTTGGAGACCTGGCAGGTTTTTTCGTTTGTTACCTTGCTTCCCAACCGCTCCTCTCTATGCCCGACACCCTCCGCGTCACGCTCGGCGACACCGCCCACGACCTCACGCGCGAAGGCGACACCCTCACGCTGAACGACGCCGACTTCACCCCCACCCTCACGCCTGCCGGTCCGGATCACTACGTACTGACGGTCGGCCATGTGCGGCACGAGGTTACCGTCGAGGCGCGCAACGGCGACGCGCTGACACTCCGCGTCGATGGGCACCGCTTCGAAGCGCGCGTTCAGGATGCGCGGAGCTTGATGCTCGAAAAGTTGGGCGTCGGCGGTGCTTCAGGTGCGGCGGAGCGCGAGGTGAAGTCGCCGATGCCGGGGCTGGTGCGGGCGCTGCTGGTGAGTGAAGGCGACGCCGTCGAAGCGGGTCAGGGGCTGGTGATCTTGGAGGCGATGAAGATGGAAAACGAACTCAAAGCGGCGTCGGGCGGGACGGTCGTGCGAATTGCCGTCGGCGAAGGCGATGCAGTGGCCAAGGGCGCTGTGCTGATCGAGATCGAGCCGGAGGGCTGAGGGCGAGGCATTGGTTGGCGCCCGGCGTACGTTGAAGTACATCCGCTTCCGCCCCACCATGCCCCGTTTCGCCTTTACCGCTCTGGCTCTGCTGGCCCTCGTCTCTTCCGCGACGGCTCAGGAAGCTGGTTGGCTTTCCCAGGCTCGCGCCGACGTAGACTCGCTGACGAGTGATGCATTTTCGGGTCGGGGGTATGCCGACGATGGAGCCGCCCGAGCCGCCGCATTCGTGGCGCGGCGCATGGCGGCTGTCGGGCTCGAGCCGGTGGGCGACGCGTTTGCCCAGCCCTTCGGCTTCGAAACCGACCTGATCGATGGCGCCCTACTCATCGTTGGCACCGACACGCTCCGCATGGGCGTCGACGTACTGCCCTATGCGGGATCGGCAGCAGCAGACGTGTCGGGCGCATTCGTAGACGCGGGCGACGGCACGGTCGGACTCGTCGATCCCAGCCAAGCGCGCGCGTTGGTGTCGGGTAAGATTGCCGTCGTCACGGCCGACGTGCCCGAGTCGATGCGCGAGATGCTGCCCGCCGCCGTCACGATCCCCGGAGCCCGGGCGAGCGTGCTGGCGCGGTCGGGGGCAAAGGCCGTAGTCGTGCTGGTCGATGACGTGATGTACGGACCTGCGGCGTTCGATCTGCCGATCCCGATGCTGACGGTCAGGCGTGAGGCATGGCCTTTGGATGCGACTTCGGCGCGCATCGTCGTCCGGTCACGCTCGAACGCTGGCGTGCAGGCATCCAACGTGGTGGGGCGCGTGCGTGGAACGGGCGAGGGCGCGCCGCTACTGGTGCTGGCACACTACGACCACCTGGGATCCTTCGCCGACCTGTCCGACTCGTCGCGCGTGATCTTTCGCGGCGCCAACGACAACGCGAGTGGAACGGCGCTGCTGTTGGCACTGGCAAAGTCCATCTCAAGCAAACCACCGAGGCGCGACGTGCTATTCGCTGCCGTCGGAGGCGAGGAGCAAGGGCTGAAAGGCGCCGATGTGCTCCACGATGCGATGGACGGAGCACCGCTCGCCGCTGTCCTCAACTTCGACATGGTCGCCTCGGGCGAAAACGGCTTGCTCGCGTTCGGCGGTTCGGACTTTCCCGGTCTCTTCGCCCGCGCCCAATCGCTCGCCGATAGCCTGGGCGTCGGTCCGATCACGCCGCGACCCAACCGCGCCAACTCGGACCATTTTCCGTTCTTGAACGGCGGTACACCCGGTCTCTACCTGCTCACGTCGGGCGGCACGCAGCCTTACCACAGCACCGGAGACGTGCCCGAGACGCTGGAGTGGGACGATTTCTCGGACGTTTACCGCTTGGCGCTCGCCCTGCTGCACGATTTGGGTCACTAGTCGGGCGTCACGCGCCCGCCTCCAGATCGCCCCCCGCCGTCGTGTCGGCGATCCACTGGTGGAGTTCGTCCATGCCGCGTTTGGTCTGGGCGCTCGTCAGGATGATGGGCACTTCCCTCCCGCTCTCCTCGACGGCCTGACGCGCCAGCTTCACGCTCTTGGCGCGCGCGTTGGTGCCCAGCTTGTCCGACTTGGTCAGCACGATCACGTTGGGCACGTGCGACCCTTTGAGCGCGGCGAACACCTCGCGGTCGATGGCCGTCGGCGGATGGCGGCTGTCGACGAGGTGCAACAGCAGGCGCAAGACTCGACCGCTCGACGGCGTAGCGCTCGATCAAGGCCGCCCAGTGCGCCCGCTCGGTCTTGCTCACCTTGGCGTAGCCGTAGCCGGGAATGTCGACGAGGTAGAACCGTCCGCTCACGTCGAAGAAGTTGAACGCCCGCGTCTTGCCCGGTGTCCCCGACGTGAGCGCGAGTTGCTTGCGGTCGGTCAGCGCGTTGAGCAGCGAACTCTTGCCGACGTTCGAACGCCCCAGAAAGGCGACCTCGGGACGTTCGGGCGGCGGAAGCGTCTGCCAGGACGGAGCCGACAAGACGAAGCGAGCAGCGTTGAGCGGATTCTGAGACATAGAAGATGGGATATTGCGGAGGCTAGCCGCCTATACCGTAGCGACGCTATACATAACGTCGCTCAGCCTGAACGACGAAGCGCCGCGCCTCCAAACCGGAAACGCGGCGCTCTGGTTATCGAGCAGGCCGATTATGCGGCAACCGCCTCGCCCTGCGCGCTTAGGAACTCGCGCAGCACGTAGTGGAGGATGCCACCGTTGCGGTAGTAATCGACCTCGACCGGCGTGTCGAGCCGGACCGTCGCTTCGAACGTGACGACCTCGCCGCTCTCGCGCGTCGCCGTGACCGTCAGCGTCTGGCGCGGCTGCACGTCGTCCGTGACCGGGATGTCGAACGTCTCGGTTCCGTCCAGTCCGAGCGAGTCGGCGTTCTGGCCCTTGGCATATTCGAGCGGAAGCACGCCCATGCCGATCAGGTTCGATCGGTGGATGCGCTCGAACGAGTCGACGATGACGGCTTTGACGCCCAGCAGGATCGTACCCTTGGCGGCCCAGTCGCGCGAACTGCCCATACCGTAGTCCTTGCCGCCCAGCACGACGAGCGGCGTGTCGGCGTCGACGTACTGCATCGCGGCGTCGTAGATCGGCTCGACCTGACCCGTCGCGAAGTTGCGCGTGATACCGCCTTCGGTGCCCGGGAGCATCTGGTTCTTGATGCGGATGTTGGCGAACGTGCCCCTCATCATGACCTCGTGGTTGCCACGCCGCGAGCCGTACGAGTTGAAGTCGAACGGGCGGACGCCGTTTTCGATCAAATACGTTCCGGCGGGCGCGTCGGCCTTGATGGCACCGGCAGGACTGATGTGGTCGGTCGTCGTCGAGTCGCCTGCTTTGAGCAGGACGCGCGCGCCGCTGATGCCGCTGATGGTCGGCGTTTCGGGCGTCAGGCTCGTGAAGAACGGCGGCTCCTGGACGTACGTCGACGAGGTGTCCCAGTCGTAGATCGCGCCTTCGGGGATGCGGATGGCGTTCCACTCGGCGTTCGACTCCTCGATGCCGTCGTACTCGCGTGCGTACATCTCGGGCGTGATGACGCGCTCGACGGTTTCCTTGATCTCGTCGCTCGTCGGCCACACGTCACGCAGGTAGACCGCGTTGCCCTGCTCGTCGTGCCCGATGGGATCGTTGTTCAGATCGCAGTCGACCGACCCGGCCAGCGCATAGGCGACGACGAGGGGCGGCGAGGCGAGGTAGTTGGCCTGCACCTTCTGGTGGATGCGTCCCTCGAAGTTGCGGTTGCCACTGAGCACGCCCGCCACGATGAGGTTGCCCTCGTCGATGGCAGCGACCGTCTCGGCCGGAAGCGGTCCGCTGTTGCCGATGCACGTCGTGCAGCCGTAGCCGACGAGGTTGAAGCCCAGCGCGTTGAGGTAGGTCATCAGCCCGGCATCTTGCAGGTACTCGGTCACGACCTTGCTGCCGGGTGCCAGGCTCGTCTTGACGTACGGCTTGACTTTCAACCCGCGCTCGACCGCCTTCTTGGCAACGAGGGCCGCGCCGATCATGACCGAAGGGTTACTCGTGTTGGTGCAGCTCGTGATGGCCGCAATCGTCACGTCGCCGTGGCGCAGATCGAGGTCTTCGCCGCCCTTCTTGTTGGCGTAATGACCCGTATTCGTCACGTCCTCAGGCTTCATACCAAAGCCTTGCGGTCCGGCAGGCGAGACGAGCGACGCCGCGAACGACTCCTTGACGTCGGGCAGCGAGATGCGATCCTGCGGGCGCTTCGGCCCGGCCATCGACGGCACCACGTCCGACAGGTTGAGGTCGAGCACGTCGAGGTACTGCGGGTCGGGCGTGTCGGCCGTGCGGAAGAGGCCCTGCTCCTTGTAGTAGCGCTCGACCGTCTGGACGATCTCGTCGGGGCGACCGGTCCGGCGCAGGTAGGCCAGCGTCTCGTCGTCGACCGGGAAAAAGCCCATCGTGGCGCCGTACTCGGGTGCCATGTTGGCGATCGTCGCGCGGTCCGGGACCGTCAGCTTGCTCAGGCCCTCGCCGAAGAACTCGACGAACTTGCCGACGACACCATACGTGCGCAGCATCTCCGTCACGCCGAAGACGAGGTCGGTCGCCGTCGCCCCCTCGGGCATCTCGCCCGAGACGCGCACGCCGATCACTTCGGGCATGAGCATGTAGATCGGCTGCCCCAACATGACTGCCTCGGCCTCGATACCGCCGACGCCCCAGCCCATCACGCCCAGGCCGTTGATCATCGTCGTGTGGCTGTCCGTACCGACCAGCGAGTCGGGGTAGATGACCTCAAGCCCTTCCTCGGGCCGCCGCCATACGCCCTCGGCGATGTACTCGAGGTTGACTTGGTGGCAGATGCCGCTCGCGGGCGGGACGACCGAGAAGTTCTCGAACGCCTGCTGGCCCCAGCGCAGAAACTCGTAGCGCTCCTTGTTGCGCGAAAACTCCAACTCAGAGTTGAGCTTGAGCGCTTCGGCCGTGCCATAATGGTCGACCATGACCGAGTGGTCGATCACGAGGTGAACCGGCACGCGCGGGTTGATCTCGTTGGGATCGCCGCCTAGACGCGCCATCGCACTCCGCATCGCCGCCAGATCGACGACCGCGGGAACGCCTGTGAAGTCTTGCAACAACACGCGGGCAGGCATGAATGGAATCTCTTCCTTGGCGGGCTTGGTCGGGTCGTAGGCCGCCAGTCGTTCGATGTCGTCCTGCGTGACCAGAGTGTCCGTCGCCATTGCGGAGCAGCGCTTCGAGTAGGATGCGAATCGAGACCGGCAGGCGCGTGATATCGCCCAGCCCGGCCTTGCCGATGGCGTCGAGACGATAGAGATAGGCGCTGCCCGATCCGGTATCGAACGTGTCGCGGGCGTTGAGGAAGTCGTGGGATTCGGGCATAAAGAGCGAGAGTCGAAAAATGAGGTCGATTGTAGCAGACCGCTAACGATCAGCGCGCGCGACGGGTCCGGCGCGGGTTCAGTCTGCACGAACCGGCAGCCGTGCGCTTGGACGTGAGTGCGACGGGTGCTAAAAAAACGGCACGTCGTTACGGAGCAGGCCACCCGCGTTCGTATGCTACGACTCCTCTACCCGACTCGTGCCCGTGACTGCTCTCCGCCCCCTCGTCCTCGCCGCCGCCGTCCTCCTCGCCGGATGTGCCGGATCGCGCCCCGACGCAGCGACCGCTCCCGCTCCGCCGTCCACATCGTCGAACAAGACCAAATCGGTCGCCGACGCCGTCAAGGGTGCTGTCGCTCACGAGGGCTTGCTGACGCTCTACCGCGACTCGACGAGTGGCGGCTTGCACATGCTGATCGAGCCAGACCAGATCGGCCAGCAGTTCATCTACGTCGTCCACGTTACGGACGGCGTGCCGCGCGCGGGTGCGTTTCGCGGACAGTACCGCGACAACCGCGTCGTCACGATCCGCCGCTTCTTCGACCGCGTCGAGTTCGTGGCCGAGAACGACCGCTTCTACTTCGACGCAGACAACGCCGTCAGCCGCGCCGCAGAGGCTAACATGAGCGAGTCGATCCTAGCCGTCCAGAAGATCGTCGCCGAGGACTCGACCGGCATCCTGATCGACGCCGACGGCCTTTTTCTGACCGAAGACCTGTCGCGCGTCCAGTCGCCGTCGGCACCCGGCACGCCGCCGACCGCGTTTCGCCTGGGCCGTTTGTCCAAAGAAAAAACCAAAGTCGCCCATCTGCGGGCCTATCCCGAAAACACCGATGTCGTCGTCGAATACGTCTACGACAACCCCGACGCGCTCAACCCAGGCGGGTCTGAAGTTAGCGACGCCCGGAGCACGACAATCTCGGTTCAGCACTCGTTCGCCGCCCTCCCCGCTAGCCCGATGGTGCCGCTGATGGACGACCCACGCGTGGGCTACTTCACGACCGAGCGCACCGACCTGACGAGCGCCAGCGTGACGCCCTACCGCGACATGGTCCACCGCTGGCGGTTGGTCAAGCGTGACCCGTCGGCCACCGTAAGCGACCCCGTGACGCCGATCACGTTCTGGATGGAAAACACGACGCCGACCGAGTACCGCGACGTGGTCCGCCGGGCAGCGCTGCAGTGGAACCTGGCGTTCGAGCAGGCCGGATTCTCCAACGCCGTCGTCATCGAGCAGCAGCCCGACGATACCGACTGGGAGGCCGGAGACCTGCGCTACAACGTCATCCGCTGGACGAGCAGCCCCACGCCTCCGTTCGGCGGCTACGGACCGTCGTACGTCGATCCGCGCACGGGCGAGATTATCGGCTCGGACATCATGCTCGAGTACGGCTCGCTCGCCAGCGCCAAGCGCGCCGCCGACCTCTTCGACGACGCCTTCTCACCTGAGTGGAACGGTGGTGAGCACGGCCACGCACCTTGGGAATGCGCCATGTTGCGCGCCGTCGCCGGAGAGAACGCGCTCGCCCAGATGACCGTTGACGCCCGCCAGCCCGGATCGATGGCCGACGAGGCGTACGTCGAAGAATTCCTTCATTTCCTCGTGCTCCACGAGATCGGCCACACACTGGGCCTCAACCACAACATGCGCGCCAGCCAGATGCACGGCCCCGACGAGATCCACGACGCCGACCTGACGCGTCGCGTCGGCCTGATCGGGTCGGTAATGGACTATCCGGCCGCCAACGTCGCCCCACCGGGCGTCGAGCAGGGCGAGTATTGGACGACGCGCCCCGGTCCCTACGACACGTGGGCGATCCGCTTCGGCTACCAGACGATGTCGGACCAGGAGCGCACCGCCCTCCTCGCCCGCTCGACCGAACCCAACCTCGCGTTTGGCAACGACGCCGACGACATGCGCTCGCCCGGAAAAGCCATCGACCCGCGCGTGATGGTCAACGACCTGTCGAGCGATGCGATCGCCTACGCCGAGGGCCGATTTGCACTGGTCGAAGAGTTGATGGGCGACCTGATGGACGACTACGCATCCGAACGTCAGGGCCAGAGCTACGAAGAACTGCGCCGCAACTACGGTGTCCTGATGGGTCAGATTCGAGGCCAAGTCGACGTCGTGAGCCGCTACATCGGCGGCGTCTACGTCGACCGGTCGTTCGTCGGCCAGCCCGGCGCAACGCAGCCCTACACGCCCGTCCCAGAGGCGATGCAGCGCCGCGCCATGCAGGTGCTTACCAATCAGCTGTTCGCGCCCGATGCGTTCGAGATGGACCCTGCTCTGGTCGCTGCCCTCCAGCCGCAGCGCAGAGGCTACAACTTCTTCTCACGCGCCGAAGACCCGCGCCTGCACGACCAAGTGCTCAGCATGCAGACTGGCGTCTTGGCCCACCTGCTGCACCCCAACACACTCGAGCGTGTGAGCGACAGCCGGCTCTATGGTAACACCTACACGCTTACCGAGATCGTCGACGACCTCGTCTCCGCTGGCTTCGACGCCGACCGTAGCGGCCCGGTCAACACGTTCCGTCAGAACCTGCAGATCGCAATGGTCGAAGGCCTGATCGGCATCGTGGCCGACGACAAGAACCGCTTCGACACGCTGTCCCAGAGCGCAGCGCTGCGCGGCCTGCGCCAGATCGACACGATGCTTGACGCCCGCCGCTCAGGCGACGCCGAGACCGCAGCCCACGCCGACCACCTGAGTCTGCTCATCGAGCGCGCCCTGGAGACGGACTGACGCATCAGCAAGACGCCCACCTTTCACACCGCCTCCCGACGCCGCGCCTTGACGCGCCGTCGGGATCGGCGTAAGTTGGGTGTCCTGTCGGGGCCATAGCTCAGTTGGTAGAGCGCTGCAATCGCACTGCAGAGGTCAGGAGTTCGACTCTCCTTGGCTCCACCCCCGAAAATGGCCCGTAAACCTGCCCTAGCAGCGTTTACGGGCCGTTTCTCGTTTGGGCCGATTGTGTCAGGATATGCCAGAATACCCCACCTCAAACCAAAAACGTCAGCCAATAGACAGCCACGACGGCAGCCATGCAGGCAGCCTTCGGCGCTCGCTCGCCACTTGCGGACCGTGCGGACCGTAGCCCAGCGGCTCAACTGGCAGAGAGCCGCCGGGCAGACGCTCAGTTTCGCCGAGAACGAACGCAGCCCCGCCGGGCGGATGCTCGGCAGGGCTGCAGTAGATCGGGCCGTCACGGCAGGCTCAGGGCGGCGGCTCAGATGCCTAGCGCGTCGACGGTCGCGCGCACGTCTTCCACGAGGTCGCATAGCCACTGCGCAGACGAGTAGCCCAGCGTCTCTTGCGCGTAGCTGTCCAACTTCGACGCGGGCGCGTCCTTGCCGTAGAACTGCGCGGCCGCGTGCATCCCTTCCTCGTAGGCGTGCGAGCGCAGCAGCCGGGCCAGCACGTCGGCTTCGTGCAGCTTGATCGAGGCGCGCTCGAATCGGTCTGCCAGTTTGGGCGGCAGCAGTTCGAGCGGGCGCGGGTGATCGGCGTGCAGCGTGCCCGGAAAGGGGCGGCGCTCGCTGATCGTGCGCGGGTAGGTCGGGGCGGTCGTCGTGTCGGACATGGGCGTAAGCGGTTCGGTGTGAAGCATGGGTGAGGCGCGGGTGAGCGGGGGGCTAGATGCTGATCCGGCTCGCGACGGTGTCGGCGTCGGAGAGCAGCGTAGCGAGCTGATCGGCGGCGCGGTAGCGGTCGCTGTGCCGGTCGATGAAGCGCAGCGCGTCGGCGGTCGTCTGTCCGGGCGTCTCGCGCGCGGCCTTCTCGGCTTCGGCGAGCCGGGTGCTATCGGCGACGCAGGCCGAAAGCGTCGAGGCTTGCCAGACGAGCGCGAGCAGGTCGGACACGTCGCGGCGGGCATCGGCAGGCAGGCGCAAGAACACTTGTTCTCCCTCGCGTGCAGCTTCGCCGGGCGTGAAGGCGTGGGCTGTGGTGGTTTTCGGTGTCGTGTTGGGCATCGGGTCGGGGTTGTGGAGATCGGCCCTTAGAGGGCGTGTGAGGGGCCTAGCCCCCTTGTGTTACGTTCTGTTACGGTTCGCGCGTCGTCAGCCGTTACCGAAGAGGGCTTCGGCGTGGGCGTCGAGTTCGTCGTCGGTCATCTCGTTCATGTCCGCATCGAGGTCGCCGGGCGTCGGGCGTGCAGCGGCGCGGCGTGCGACGGGGGCGCGGTCGGCAGGTGCGGGAGCGGGCGTGATTTCGGCGAGCGTGTCGAGGTTGACGCGGCGCGTCTCGCCTCCGTTGTCCAGGTCGCAGACCGTCACGACTCCGCCGGTGACGTAGGGAGCGGCAGGCGTGGTGAAGCGCATCCGGCGCACCGTGCCGTCGGCCTTGACGAAGCGGGCGATCATCTCGCGTCCGGCGTTGCGGCTCAGGAAGGCGAGCGCTTCGGCGGCGCGGTAGACGCACTTCAGCGCGTAGGACAGAGCGGCGGTGTAGGAGTCGAACAGGTCGCGCATCCGGCGGGCGGCGCGGTGGGCGCGAATCATGATCGAGGCGAGGGCGGAGCGGCGGGCGATGGTCATTCGAGCGGGGGTGTGGTTGCTTGCGGTGTGTCTAATATACTTTCTGAATGGGTAAAGAGTTCTCTTTGTGAGGGTTTTTCTATCACAGAACAGATAGTTCACATTCGATCCGGTTACAAACAGCCCTCACTATGGGTCTATCTTGTCCTCACACATTCCCGCACATTTGATGGACTGGACACCCTCCACTCTCCGCACTTTCCGTGAACACCTTGGTCTCAGTCAGACCGACTTCGCCGACCGTCTCGGCTTCGCCCGTTACCAGTCGGTCAGCAACTTGGAAGCCGGTCGACGGGAGATCACGGACACGGTGAAGCGCCTTCTCGACTTCATGGCCAGAGACGCGGGCTACGGGCAGAGCGACGCGGCCGACGTGCCCGACCGGCTCGACGCCCTCGCCACCGAAGCGCAGAGCATCGCGCGGCAGATGCGAGGCGAGTAGCACGCGGCGAACCATCGGGGAACGCCCCGCGAACATCGTTCGTAAACCAGAGCAGACACGCACGCATCCCGATGGCCCGTCCGAAGCATCCGCACAAAGACATCGAAGCCGTCCTGCGTGCGGCAGAAGTGGCAGGGTGGCGCGTCGAGAAAGCCGGACCGCGCGCGCACCCGTGGGGCTTCCTCTACTGCACCGAAGCATCCCGGCAGGGGTGCCGCTACGCCGTCGCATCGACGCCCCGCAATCCGACCGGCGCGGCCCGCCGACTCGCTCGCAGCGTCGCTTCCTGCCCCCACATCTAACGCTCAACCCTCACGACGATGGAGACCAATCCCAGCACGTTCGTCCTGCCCAGCGGCTTACTCGACTTCGATCCCGAAGCCGTGCACGTCTGCTTCTACTTCGACGGCGACTTGCGCGACGACGAGGTGAGCGAGTTGCACGAACGCTTCTCCGACCTAATCACGGGCGCGTCTGCGGGACTCGGCAGCGCCTCGCTCACGGTCGGCCCGGACGGTGAGCGTGACGACGAAGCGGTGCAACTGCGCGGCGCACTCGAAGCGCGCGGCCTCACGGTCGAACGCGTCGAGGTGACGACCGACGCAGAGATGACGGCGCAGCTACGCTTCACCGAACTGCTTCGCACCGTGCCCGATCTGACGGGACTTGCAGAGCGTGCGGGCCTGTCGCGGCGCGCGCTCGAATACAAGCGCAAGGGTGAGCGGCGCGTGACGCAGTGGGACGTGTGGGCGCTCGAGCGGGCCGTAGCCGTCGGAGCCGGTGCGAAGATGGAAGCCGCGTAGCACGGGGCACGTCTACCCGCCGCCGTCGTTGGCGCTCGCGTCGGCCGATCAACCAGCGCGACGCGGCGGCCGACGTGCGGCTCGCCTCTCCACCTTCGACGGTGGCGCGGGGCGGGCCGCTCCTTTTTGCGGTTGCGCCGTGTGCAACCACCCTGCCCGGCTCCCCATGTTTGCGCGCCAACGTCAGCCGACCCTCGTGTTTTTTCCGGTTATGCGCGCGCGCGAGGCAAACGCCCTTTCTGAGCCGTCAGCGTGTTTTTCGGGCTTATGCGCGCGCGCGCGAGGCAGGCGGCAGGTTTGCAGTCTGCGTGCGGTTCATATAGCGAGGTTAGCGAGGTGGTCGCGCGCGCGCGAGACAGGCGGAGTGTGCGCAGCTTTTCACACTAAGGCAGGATGGGTGCGAACGGCTCGCGTCAGACGCTAGAATCGCGGACAACTTTGGCCAACTCGGGGCCTAAATCCGGCGCTAAGTCTCGCAGGATCAGTGCACTACGGCCGGACAGTTGCGGCGGCAGGTTTGCAGACGCGGTGCGGGGTCAGAGCGGGGTCACAACGGGGTCACAACGGGGTCGCTCACGCGCGCTTCAATCGGGCAGCTTCGACCTTCTCGCCCATGCGCAGCGCCACGCGTGCCAGTCCGGCCGCGCCGACGGAGTCCGCGCTGTGCATCCGCGCGTAGGCCGTCACCGTCGCCTTGCTCGCGCGGTCGAAGTGCGAGGCGTACCACGCGTTTCCATAGCCCATCTTGAAGCGCAGCCGTCTTCCATCGGCGCACGTGTAGATCACGGCTCCGCCGGTCATCGAGGCGTAGCGGGCGAGGTAGAGCCACAGCGCTTCCTCCTCGTCCGTCGCACTGGGCACGTCACCGGCCGAGGCGGTCAGTTCAACGCCGGTCAGCGCTTCGGGCATCGCGTCGCTACTGAGCGTGCCGCCGTTGCGCGCGGCGTGCTCGTAGGCCAGGCGCATCGCTTCGGCGGCGGTGAGGTAGCGCGGCTTCGGTGGAGGCTCGTAGGCGTCGAGCAGGACGGGTGCGGGCGTGTCGGTCATGGCTGTTACAGTTAGTCGGGGAGTGTCATCTAATGTCATCCGAATGCAGGGCGAAACCACGGTGGGAATCGGCTGTGAGTCGGCGCTGTCGGTGTCAGGTAATGTGAGGCGAATGTGGCACGAAAGGGAGGCGAAGCGGGGGCGGGAATCGGCGTGTGAGAGCGCCAGCAACCTTAGCTAATCTTATCAGAATGCAGCCCGAAAGAGGTACGAACGTGGTACGGAAGAGGTACAGGAATCGGCGGGCGAGAGCGTCGGCAGGGTCAACTAATCTCAACCGAATGCAGCCCGAAGGGTACCCGAACCGGGTCCGAGATTGGCGGATCGAGCGGCGGGCGGATGGAGCGGAAGGCGTAACTAATGCTATCAGAATGCAGCACGAAAGGAGACGGAAGGTGTACCGGGAGTCACACTCAGGCGGCTCCGGTGTCGTCGAGGTCGATGAGCGGATCAAGCGTGACGAGTCGCCCGTCGAGGTAATCGAGCAGAGCGGCGCGGCCCTCGTCGAAGCCGTAGCAGACGGCGTGCGCGTGTCCGGCATCGAGCAGCACGCCACGCCACCAACGCTGTTGCTCGCTCAGTCTGCCCGTCGGCACTCCGGTCTTGCGTTGGCGCTTCAGTTCGATCCACAGCGCGCCGTACGTGCCGCCGTCAGGGCTTGCGGCGACGAAGGGTAAGCACAGGTCGGGCACTCCGGCGCGGACGCCCTCACGGGCCATTCTCGCGGCCGTGCCCTTGTGCCGGTGTCCGCCGTTGGGAATGGCGAACAGGCAGCGCAGCGGCGACAGGTCCGGGCCGTCTCGTCGACGTGGGCGGGCGGCTTCGATGCTTGCCCAGCGGACAAGTGCGCACTGCTCTTCGTGCTCGCTCGGCACGGTCGGGCGGGCGCGTGCTCTTCCGCGCGTGTGCTTGGGGAAGAGCGAGCCGTCGAAGTCGGCTGTTGCGATACGTGGAGGTTTGGGCATCGGATCAGGTGGAAGCGAGTCGAAGCAGGTTCACGCCGGGCAGCGCGTGGCCGTCGATGCCCAGAGGTAGGCGGCGTTCGTCTGGGTGCAGGTGTAGGCGGCAAGCAGCGTCGACGGTGATCCATCGGCTTTCGTGCCGTAGGTGATCGGGTGCGGGTCGCCGCACGTCGGGCAGGCGACGTGATCGCCGGAACGGATGCGCTCGGCTCCGCTCAGTTCGTCGGCGCCGATGGCGAGAAAGGGTGCCGAGTCGTCAGGCATCGTCGGGCGGGGGAAAGCGGCTAGGGATGAACCGCGCGCACGTGCCCTTCCGGGCGTCGTAGGGAGCGGCGAAGTAGGACTGCCGGTAGAGCGACGGCGCGGCGGTGTGCCGGTAGCAGTCGGCTCGCATCGGGCAGACGTGCGGCGCGTGGCGTTCGTCGACGTGGTTGCGCATGGGCGTCAGTTCGCCGTTGCACATCGAGAGATCAGGCATCGGCTCAGGCGGCTTTGAGTTGTTCGCGTGCGCTCACGATCCGTTCGAGCGCTTCGAGGTCGTGGCCCAGCGCGCCTGTCCGATACCTCGGGCCGTGCGGTCCCTGCTCTACATCTCGGATCATGGCGGCTCGCCACTTCTCCGGGTCGGTCACGGTGACGCCCTGGTGCAACTCGAAACGCTCGGGCAGCGGGGCGAACAGGCAGCACAGCAGGCGCGTCAGTTCATCGGGCGGAACGAGTCGCGCGAGACGGCGCAGGCGACGTGCGTGCAGCCGGATCAGGCGGGCGAGCGCTTCGGGTACGTCGGCGTCTCCTCGGCTTGATCTCCCGCTAGTGAGCGGCGCGCGGCGAAGGGCAAGGCCGGTAGCGTTGGCGCACAGGTGCAGGTGCAGGCGGCGCAACTCTCCGCCGATGTGGTGGAGGTCGCGGCGGGCCTCGTCTCCTTGCGTCCGGGATGCAATGTCGGCGGGTTTCGGGGCGAACAGATCAGGCATGATCTACCTCGTCGTCCTGGTCGTCGATGGGAAACTGAGCGAGCACGTCGCCGGGCAGTCCGTCGCCGGATTCGGGGAGGAGCGGCGACGGTACATCCGTAGATCCCCCGTTACCCAGATCGTGGGCAAGTATGGCATCTATGGATGCAGCCTCTTCCAGCGCACCTTCGACAGACCCCGTTACCTGCTCATTCTCCCGTAGGTGCCCACCATCCTCATACTTGCCCACGGTTTCGGTATCTAGGGAATCATCCTCTTCAGTCCGGTCTTCTTGGGCATCTACGGGGTCGCGCAGTCCCCACCACCACGGCCCGCCGAATCCCTTGCGGTACTTCTCGACGCCTACCTCGTCGGAGGCGCGGTAGAGCGTCTTCTTAGCGTGCCCCGCCTTCTTGCCCTTCTCGAACACGTCGCGGCTCGGCAGGTCGGCTTTCGACAGCGTCGCGCGTAGCCACTCCTCCGCCTCATCCCTGGCGGGCGAGAGTGTGCGCGCATCGAAGCCTCGCGAGCGCGTCAGGTCGGCGGCCGTCGACGTGCTCACGCCTCCCCACTCGACGCAGCTTGACGAGACGCCTCCACCGTCAGCCGACACGATGCTGAACGCGCGAGCGCTCGGCTTCATCGCGATGTTCATCTTACCGACGGCCAGCACGCGCGCCGGGTCTTCGTCGCTCGTCTCGGGCGGCTTGCCGACGACGAGCTGCACGCGAGCCGTACCGACGATTCCGATACTCCCGCCTCCAGCGTTGATCGCGTCGCCGTTGGCGCTCTTGTTGAAGTGGCGCACGGCGATCACAGCCGCTCCGCTTTCCTCGGCTATGCGTGCCAGCGGCACGAGGGCGCGGCGCACGTCGGTTTCGCGGTTCGGGTTCAAGCCGCCGTCCATGTGCGAGAACAGCGGATCGACGATTACCAGCGCGGCCCCGTATTCGCGCGCTGCACGTCCAAGCAAGTCAGCGTCTCGCGGCAGGCGCGGGCAGTCGGGTTGCCCCTCCTCGTCCTGCGTGGCATCCCATCCGTAGCACCGGCTCAGATCGGCCCCGGCGGACTCGAGGCGCGGGCGGAGCACCTGAGCAAATGCGTTCTCGCTCGTCACGAAGATCACGGCTCCGGGTTCACGCCCGGCAGGCACGATACCTTCGGTCGGCATGGCTTGGCCCTTCGTCACGCGCGCAGCGATGTCGCACAGCAGCGTCGTCTTTCCGGCGTCGGGCCGTCCGTCGCAGAGCGAGAGCATACCGCGCGGTATCCACTCGGGCCATAGCCAGTCAACAGGTTCGGCCACCACGTCGCCGATGCAGGCGAAGCCAAGGTCATGCAGTGATTTTCCGCCTTGACGCTTGGCGTGCTCCTTGCGCGTGGTGCGCTGCTTGGGCGTGCGTGCGAGCCGGTCGGCTTCGCTCTGCGTCACGGCTTTCTCGTCGAGCAGCCACGCGAGCACCGTGCGGCGATCTTCGGCGGCGACTCCATCGAGCGCCGACGTGCCGCGCTGACGGGCGCGTTCGAGCAGGTCGAACAGGTGCGCGTCGAAGCCGGGCAGGTCGGACTTTCGGCGCGGCGGCTCTTGGGCTTGAATCTCGCTCATGCGGCCCTCCGCCTGTCTGCGTCCGGGGAGAGCGCGGCGCGGTCGTAGGTCGGGAACGGGGCGATCTCGTCAAGGCCATGCGCGGCCCGGTCGCTCACGCCGTCGCGCGCGCCGTGGGTGAGCGCGGCGTGTCCGGTACGCTCGTAGCCGATGCGGTAGCCGACGGAGTAGGCCAGGCGGTCGCGTCCGATCTCGTCGGGCGTAGCACCTTCGCGCTCGTAGGCGGGCAGGCGTTCGGGCAGGCGGCCGGGGTCTGACTCGGCATCGCTCACGCGGGCGAACAGGTCGGGCGGCGCTGTCTCGTCCGGGCGGGCCGGGGCGTAGAAGCCCAGCGCAGCGTCGAGGTGCGCGCGCTTGTCGTCGAGGTCGGCGGCGGTCGGTGGAGGTCGGCGGTTCATCGCATTCCTCCCGCTTTCGATGCGACGCGGCGCGAGCGTGTCGCAGGCCCAGTGCGGCGCGCGGACTCGCGAACGTAGGCGTCGACGGCGCGCGGATCGAAGCGGCGCTGACCTCGCACGCGGACGGGTGAGAGTCGGCCGTCGTCGACCTCGCGCTCGACGGTCGTTTTGCTGACGCTCAGGCGTCGGGCGACCTCCTCAATCGTGAGCAGGCGGTGAGGGTCAGGCGCGGCGGCAGTGCCAGCGAGCGCGTCGCGGATCGTGGCGACGATGGCATCGCGCAGATCGTCGGGCAGGTGGGCGGAGTCGTCGGGCATCGCACGCTAGGGCGGTGGCATCGGGGCCGGTGCGCGCTACAAAGAAGAACCCCGCACGCCGGGACTATCGACGTGCGGGGTCTTCCGCGTGCAACCCGGCTCGGAGCCGTGTTGGAATCAAGATCGTGAAGCGAACGGTGTTGCCGTTCTGCCGGTAGTCCTCCGACGCTCCCAGACTAGCCAGGGCAGGCGTGCGAAGTCCAAGACAGGGCGTGTCTCATTCGCGTCTTGCTCTGTCTCAGCATGTCTTTTTTCCGCTCACAAGGGAAATCACGTCTTTGACGTACTGCTCTCGCTTCAAAATACCGGGATACATCTCCGAATAGCTCGGTCCGAACAGCTTTTCGCCTAACCGAACAAATGCTGCTTTGTCGACGCTAGCACCCGCAATAGGCTTCCCGTCTTTCCTCGTCACTCCCATGCTGGCAGCGGTTTCCGCTAGCGCATCGTGCAGGTCTACACCGTTGTTGAACTTCCGATCACCACAAACCACAGCGGCCAAAACTGTAAATGCGGGGTGGACCTCGCCAGCACTGAGAGCAATTATCTCCTCAACGTCGGGCAAGGAGGTTGAGGCAGCGGAGTGAGCCGGAGCGCGCAAATCAGTAGACTCGGCGTCGGCTTTACGTTCGGCATACTCGACAAGGTGCTGCAACCTGTCTAGTACGTCCGCAATGATCGACGCTTCAGGATGCGCTCTCCATGCTTCGATGTGCAGTACCATTATCTGAAAGCGCAAGTCGTCGAGAGCCCTCACGCAGCCGTTTCGGCAAGCCGTAGCCTCCCAATACGAGACGTACCACTTCGCGGCATCACAGGCCAAAGTCTCGCGCTGATTCACATTGAACGGCGCGTGGGTGACTATTCCCGTCGACACCACCGCTCCTCTACGCTGCTCACGTTCTGACTGGTAGAGACGCTGTGGGAAGATGGCCGCAGCGGATGCATCTCGCACCTTTTTGTATAAACTCTCTCTGTCGGCAGAATCAGCGCGTTGCTCCTCCCGTGCCTGCTTACGCTGCTCAGGCGTGAGAAGTAGCGACGGGTCCAAACGAACGCTAGGGCGATCCGCCGCGCGCTCTACATCAACGGTCCGCAGATCATCGTCGCTCTCTTTCATGGGCAGGGGTTGGGTATGCACGCATCGCCCAACCTACGCCGCCTCCTTGTCATGTGTCAATAGTTCGGCTATCTTTGTAACAGAACCAAAGCACTGTTACAGTGGACCTTCCCGAACTACTGCCACCATCCGAAGTCGCCAGGCTGAAAGGCTGCACGCGGCAGGGCGTTTACGCGGCGATGAAACGCGGCAAGCTCAACACCTACGCGACCGGAAGTAGGCGGCTCGTCATCGTCGACGACACGTTCCACGCGTGGCAGCCGAAGAATACCGGCGGGCGGGCGCACGCGAGTTACCGGCAGGACGCCGAAGGTGCCCAGGACGAACAGAGCGGGGCCTAGAAATGCCGAGCCTCCAGAAGATGACCTACACCGACGCGAGCGGCCGCAAGCGCGTAAAGGGCTACTACGCGACGTTCCGCGACGCGACGCGCTCGCCTCAGCGTAAACAGATCTCGCTCGGCACGAAAGACGCGTCGGCGGCGCGGGCCAAGCTCGCGCGGATGGAACTGGAGTACGCGCAGGGCGGCTTCGATCCGTGGGAGGGCAAGCAGGCCAGCACGTCGGCGCTAACGGCCGTGCAGGCGTACGAACGCTTCATGCGCAGCCGGGACGAGTCGGGCAGTAAAGAGGGCGTGGCAACCTACCGGGCCGTCGTCGGGCACTTCATCGGCTCGCTTCCGCTGGGCCTACTGCTCACCCAGGTCGAAGCGCGTCACGTCGACGCGTGGCTCGGGGCCAAACGCATCGCAGCGGAGACGCGCAAGAGCTACGCAGACCGGGTGCGCATCTTCGCGACGTGGTGCACCGACGAAGAACTAGCGCCGACGACGTGGAAGCCCGTCGCACCGGCCAAGCGCGGCAAGCAGGCGCGGCAGGAAACGGCGATCCGGTTCTTCACCGAAGAGCAGCTCGAGGCGATCATACGCACGCTCGATACGCGGCTGATACTGGCAGGCGCGCGGGCGTCGAAGATCGACCGGGTGCTGGAGCAGATCATCCCGTTCACGGCGGGCACCGGCCTTCGTCGTGGCGAGGTGTGCGCGCTCAGGTGGAGCGCCGTGCACGTCGCACGCGGCGGCGGTATGTCCTACGTGCGCGTCGCCAACTCCGACGGCTTCACGACGAAGAGCGGACGCGAACGCACCGTGCCGCTCGTCGGCGACGCGCTCGACGCGATCCTCGTCAGGTCCCAGGCGCGAACGAGTGAGGACCCCGCCGAAGTCGTGTTTCCGGCAGCGGGCGGCGGCAAGATGAACGACAACTACATGGGCAAACGCTTTCGCGGTCTGCTTGCCGACGCCGACGTTCCGGGCACGGGGCACCACAACTTCCACAGCCTCCGGCACACCTTCGGGACGATGGCCGTGAACCGTGGGATCGACGTGTTTCAACTCAAGGAAGTCATGGGACACGCGGACATAAAGACGACGCTGAAATACGCCAAGCTCCGGCCCGTTGCGCTCGGTCAGGCGATGGAGCGGGCCTTCGGCGGCGGGCTGTTGGCAGCGCCCTACCGGGAGTCTGCGAGCGTCCCCTATTCCGAAAACGTCAGCCAATAGACAGCCATGACTTTTCATACATCCGCGTAAACCCAAGGGGCGCAGCGACTTACACGCGCGCAAACTTGGCAATCGCACTGCAGAGGTCAGGAGTTCGACTCTCCTTGGCTCCACCCCTAAAAAACCAAGGGCTCACGACCACTGAACCACCCCGGGTTTGCCGGAGACTGATATACGTGAGTATTGGGGCTGGCCTAGATAAGGTGCCAGGCAGTGAGAGTGCTAACGAGCTTGCGCGGGCCTCCGTAGTTGAATCGCCACTCGCATTCCTTGATAAACAGCTCGAAATGAGCCTTCGGTATCCCATTATACCTCCGCAAGTGGCGCTTCGACTGGCTCCAAAAGTTCTCGATTCCGTTTATATGTGCGCCCGACGCGCTCACCAGCTCTTCGGCATGATTGACCCGGTAGTGCTCGAAGCCGCTCGCATTCAGCGTGTCGTAGGCCCGGAAGCCGTCGGTGAACACGACCGAGTCGGGCTCGACCTGGCTGTGAATGATCGGAAGCAGCGTGGCACGTTTGAGGTTGGCTGGCAGCGCGGTGTAAACCCTGCCGCCACGCTTCAAGATGCCGAATACGACGACTTTGCCAGCGGCTCCACGCCCTCTTTTGCCTTTTCTGTGCCCGCCGAAATAGCTTTCGTCGAGTTCGACCTCACCACCGAAGGGACTTTCGTGCGCGACGTGCTCGCAGATGGTCTCGCGCAGTTTGTGGTAGTAGAGCGTGGCCGTGTTGCGGTTGACGCTTACCAAATCAGCAGCCGTACGTGCAGGCGTGCCAGCGACGAAGTGTTCGATGAGCCGAAGCTGGGTTCGGCGGGGTAGTTTGCTTTTGCGACGAGTCACGGCGACAATATGTGCGCCCGACCTTATCTATGCCAGCCCCTGAGTATTTCGCCGAGAGTCTGACTCTGACTTTGGCAGTGAAAGGCCTGCTCGTACTCGGCCGGAGCAAGCTAGACCAGTGGCTTCATCAGCCAGCGCTCGTTGAGCCACCATACCCCGCACCGTCGATATGAGCGGTCCAGCGTAATCAGTTCGGCCTGACCCAGCCCGCGCCACGGCCCTTGGCGACGGATCATCTCGGTCTTGTAAAGGCCAATCATCGTCTCGGCCAGAGCAGTGTCGCAGGAATCGCCCTTGCTGCCCACCGACGGTTCGATGCCTGCTTCGGAGAGACGCTCCGAGCAGCGAATGGACAGGTATTGCGAGACCCTGTCGCTATGGTCAATCAAGTTCTCCTGACCGATCCGCCGGCCGGAAAGGCCTGTGCGAGCGCGTCGAGCGCCAGGTCGGCCTTGAGCGAGTTCGACACCCACCAGCCGACGATGTGGCGCGAGAAGACGTCGATCGCGAAGGCAACGTAAACAAAGCCACGCCACGTAGCAGCAGGCCAGACTGCACGCGATGCATCCGAGCTCGCTGCAGACCCCGAGTGCTCGAAAGCTTGGCAACCACGCAAAGTCGAGCGCGACTACGACGACTACAAACAGGCCACCTGATACCGAACGCTTCAGCAACAAACCTGGAGTGCTCGCGCTCACTGGACGATCTCTCCAAACCGTTATCGGTGTGATGGCATCTCGGTGAGATAACCCCGCGCTCATCCAGTTGACTCCGTCGAGGCTCAGGATGCCGAGCTGCGCCGCGACTGTGGCAGCGAACAGAAGGGGGAAGAAAGAGGCGGCGGAGTGAATCGATAGTGGCGTACGATTTGCGGAGTCAGCAAACAAAACCGCCGCCGAATCTCGACAAGG
>CAWFGU010000026.1:0-224210 GCA_963815505.1 Rhodothermales bacterium | reverse complement strand
CTGTTCGGTGGTCAACTGATCGGCGGTGACATGGTCAAGTGGCGCATGATGGCCGCGTCGATGATGGACTACCACGACGCGACGGGCCAGGAGCCGCTGTGGAGTCCCAACACGTTCGGCGGAATGCCCGGCTACATGGTGACGCGCTTCGCCTGGATTCCGGGCGTCGACAGCGTTCCCAATTGGCTGCGCAACGGTCTGGGCCTATGGCCGATCTCGCACTTCGCGTTCCTGCTCGGCGGCGCGTACCTGCTGGGCTGGTGGCTGACGCGCGAGAAGTGGGCGGGCATGGTGCTGGCCGTGGGGTTCGGTTTCACGACCTACATCCCGATCATCCTCTCAGCCGGGCACAACTCCAAGTACATCGCGCTGGCCTACACGCCGTGGCTGGTGCTGGCGTTTGCGAGTGTGCTCCGCGAACCAAAACTGCTCGGCGCGCTGCTCTTCGCCGTTGCCCTGGCCGTCCACCTGCGATCGGGACACCCGCAGATCACTTACTATGCGCTATGGACGATCGCGATTTGGTGGATCGCCGATGGCGTCGGCTCGTGGCGCGAAGGGTCTGATCGATCGCTGGGCGCGGGCGACGGGCTGGCTGACGGGCGGTGGGCTGGTTGCGGCGCTGATGGTCGCTTATCCCTACCTGTTGCAGCGCGACTACAAATCGTTCACGATCCGAGGCGCGTTTACCGACGCGTCGGGCGGGCTGGATCAGGCCTATGCCTACGCCATGAACTGGAGTCACACGCTGGGCGAGTTGCTGACGCTGATCGTCCCCAACGCGTACGGGGGTGGGGGAGCGACGTATTGGGGCGAAAAAATCTTCACGAGCGGACCGCACTACGTCGGCGGCATCGTGATCTTGCTGGCCGTCGTCGCGCTGCTGCTGTCTCGGAGGCGCGTCGCCGTGTGGGCGCTGAGCGTTTCGGCTGGGCTGATGCTGCTGTTCGCGCTGGGTAGCAACCTGGACGTGCTCAACCGCCCGCTCTACGACTTCTTTCCGCTCTTCGACGCCTTTCGCGTGCCGGAAACGTGGATCGTCCAGGTCGCCTTCTGCCTGGCCGTTCTGGCCGCGCTGGGACTCGCCGCTGCCGTTCCGCTGCGCCGCGACGCCGCCGCCGTCGAGGCGCGATCCGAGGCGGACGAAGCGCGCCGCAGCCAGGTCGTCACGATTGCCGTTGCCACGACCTGGGATTCGTCGTCGTGTTCGCGCTGGCGGGACCGTCGCTGCTTTCGTTCGAGAAGGTCGGCGAGGTCAAGAGCGCGATAACCCAGATCGCGCAGGAGAATCAGGTGTCGCCAACCGATCCGCGCGTGCGGCAGGCGGCGGGGATCGCCTCGTTCGCCGAGGACCGACGCGACCTGTTCTCGGCGGATGCGTGGCGAACTGTCCTGTTCGTCTTTCTCGCTGGTGGGGTGCTGATCCTCGCCGGCGCGGCACGATTCCGGCGTGGGCGGTCCAGATGTCGCTGGCGCTGCTGATCGTAGTCGACCTGGCGGGAGTGGGCACACGCTACATCGACGCCGACAAGCTGCGCCTCTACGACCAGGAACTGGCCGAGCTGCCCAACTTTGCCGCCTACGACTTCGACGAGTTCGTCGTCCGGCAGGTGAAGGCCGAGGGTGGGCCGGGGCACTTCCGCACGTTCTCGATGATCGAAGGCGACCCGACGACGAACGCGCGTCCGGGCTATCACTACGAGTCGGTCGGCGGGTATCACGGCGCCAAACTCCGCATCTTCCAAGACTGGCTCGACCACCTGCTCACCGATCCGTCCGGTGGCATCTCACCCCAATGGGCTGCGGCTGCTGGGCGTGCGCTACGTCGTTGCTGGACAGCCGATTCCGGGCTATGAGGTCGCCTACCAGGGCGACCAGACCGGCGTGCTCGTCCTGCGCGATCCCAACGCTCCGCCGCGCGCGTACTTCGTCGGCGAGGTGGAGACGTTGCCAAACGAGGAAGCCGTCTGGGCACGCGTTCACGAGCCGACGTTCGATCCGGGCCGCACCGCGCTGGTCGAGCAGGGCGTCGAGGCGATGACGACCCCGATCGACTCCACGTCGGTGCCGTCGGTGGAGATCACGCGCTTTACGCCTGACGAGATCGTCTATTCGGTCGAGACGGATGCGCCCCGCCTGCTGGTAGCGAGCGAGGTCTACTATCCGGCCGGATGGAAGGCCTTCGTCGACGGAGCCGAAACGCCGATCCTGCGCGTCGACCACCTACTGCGCGGCATTCAGGTGCCCGCCGGCGCGCGCGAGGTAACGATGCGCTTCGAGCCTGCGGTCTTTCAGACCAGCTTTGCGATTTCGGCCGCTTCGTCGGCCATCGTGTATCTCGCGATCCTGATCTTGCTCGGGTTGGCCTGGCGGCGACGCGAATCGGACGAGATCCTGGTCGTCGACGCCACCGGCTTCGCGGATGAGTGAGCGCGCTCGTGCCCTCTGTATTTACGGCGTCCGGCGCACCGATCGTGTCTGAGTCGCCTGCTCTCATCACCGTCGTCGGCGCGCGGCCGCAGTTCGTCAAGGCCGCCGTCGTGTCGGGCGCCTTCGCGCAAGTGGGCGCCCAAGAGTGCATCGTTCACACGGGGCAGCACTACGACGACGAGATGAGCGGCGTCTTTTTCGACGAGTTGGGACTTGCCGTTCCTGTGGCCAATTTGGGCGTGGGCAGCGGGCCGCACGGCGCGCAAACTGGCGCGATGATGGAGCGGTTGGAGACCTGGCTGTTAGCCGAGATCGAGGCGGGGCGACCTGCGCGCGGTCTCATCATTTATGGCGACACCAACTCGACGCTCGCCGCCGCCGCCCCCTGGTTGCCGCCAAGCTGCATCTTCCGATCGCGCACGTCGAGGCGGGTGTGCGCTCGTTCGACCGTCGGATGCCCGAAGAAATCAACCGCGTTCTCACCGACGCCGTCTCCGATCTGCTTTTCTGCCCCGACGAGCAGGCCCGTGCCCACCTCGCCCGCGAAGGCATCTCGTCCGGCGTCCACGTCGTCGGCGACGTGATGTACGACGCGACGCTGCGGTCGTCCGAGCGCGCGGCCCGTCTGCATCCGCTCGCCTCGCTGACCCGGCACGCGCCCCACACCTATGTCGTCGCAACGGTCCACCGCCCGTCCAACGCCAACGCCCGGCACGTTGCAGGCGATTCTGGACGGACTGGGAGCGTCGGGCTGGCCAGTCCTGTTTCCGGCCCATCCCGCGCACGTCCTCACGCATTGCCGCGGAGAAGCTGCGCGTTCCGCCATCGGTCACGCTGATGCCGCCGCAGTCGTACCTGGCGATGCTCACGCTGGTGCGCGATGCGCGCGCAGTCGCTACGGACTCGGGCGGGGTGCAGCGCGAGGCGTTTTGGCTCGAAACGCCCTGCGCTACGCTGCGCCATACGACCGAGTGGCGGCACACGTTGGACGGCGGGTGGAACCGGTTGGTGGATCCATCTCTTCCCGCGCTGGCCGAACGCATCTCCCTCGCACTGTCCGAGCGTCCCTCGGCGTCCCGAAGCGGCCTGCCGACACCCGGCGCTCCCGATCGCATCGCCCGAATGCTCACCGACGTTTCGTGGCGGTCACCGATCTTGGCACCCCCCACGGCTCCGCGTCCATGATCACCTTCTCGGTCCTCCTCACGACGTACAACTCGTCTGCCACCATCGGCCGCTGTCTGGCCTCGATCTTCGGTCGAGGAGGGTGCGGGCGAGCGGTTCGAGTTGGACGTGTGGGTCGTCGACGACTGCTCGACCGACGACACGCTCTCGGTCGTCGCCCAGTGGCCCGACGTGACGGTTCGGCGGTTGCCCTCGAACACAGGCGGACCCAACGCGGGCCGAAACGTGGCCCTCCAAGCGTGCCGCGGCGATTACATCTGCATCGTCGATCACGATGACGAGTGGAAGCCGGATCGCCTGCTGGCCGTCCTCCCATTTATCGGGGAGGCGCCCATCGTCTCGTGCGGCTACACCATCGTCGACGCGCAGACGGGAACGCAGACCGAGCGCTTTCGTGCGTGCGAGCAGGCGCACGTCCGGTACCAGCCGGGTGCTACGTTTCGAGCGCTGCTGGCGCGCGAGAAGGGGCGGCAAAACGCGTATCTGGGCGGATTAGTACTCGCGCGCGAGTGCCACGACGTACACTTCGAGGAGCACTTCGGCGTCGTCGATCAAGACTGGCTGTTGCGGGTGTTCGAGGGCGATCGTCCATCGAAGTGTGTCGGAGCCTCTACTTCCGCCACGTGGCGGGCAGCAACCTGTCGCTGGACGGCGTTACCGCGAGATCGACTTTCACTATTCGCTGCTCACTATCGAACGCTACCGCGACGACTACCCCCACCTCTACCGAACCGCATACAAGCGCATCCACGCATCAGCCGCGCGCTACTACTACCTAGTCGGCGACACGTCGATGGCCCGCTTCTTCTGCGCAAGTCGGGGCTGACGCTGCGCAACGCGCTCTACTACGCGACCAGCTTCATCGGGCGCGAGTGGGTCACCAAGCGATTCAACGTGTTCGGATAACGTGCCTTCTCAAGCAGACCCCGCACTAGGAGACGACCAGGCCGGTGGCAGCGCGTTCAAACGGCTGGCGTGGCAGAGTATGCTCTACACGCTCGCCAACGGCCTCTCGAAAGCCGCCGGGCTGTTCCTCGTCAAGATCCAGACCAACCCCGACCTGCTTCCTGACCGAGCAGTACGGCTTGATCGCGATGCTGACGGCCGTCGTGAGCATCGGAGGCCCTATCCTGACCTTATCGCTGCCGCTGGCGCTGATGCACGTCCTTTCGACGACGCGCGACCCGGACCGCGACGCGGCGCCTTTTACCGCGTTCGTGCTCGTGCTCGTGCTCGTGGCGTCGGTATGCGGCGTGGGCATGTGGCAGGCCGAGCGTGTCGGGGCCTGGCTGTTCAACGCCGATGGGGCAGACATCTCACCCGACCTGTTTCGCTCGCTCGGACTGGCCGTCGTGCTGGCGACGGCGTTCGAGGCGACCGGTCACATGGGGTACGTGCTGGCGCAAATTCGCGAGCGCGTCGTGTTCTACAGCTTCACCCTGCTGGCCCGGTTCGCGGTTGTCATCGGAGCCAACGTCGTGCTCGTCGTGTGGTTGGGGAACGGGCTGCGGAGGGCGCGTTGTGGTCCGTAACCCTGGCCGGAGGGTGGGCACTCTCGTCATGAACGGCTACCTGCTCTCAACGATAGTGTGGCGCATCGACTGGGGCGTGCTGAAGCGGATGCTGCGCTACTCGGCACCGCTAATGGTCAACAGCCTCGCGATTCCGTTCCTCTACGCCGGAGACCGCCTGCTGGTAAAGGAACTCGCCGACGCGACCACGCTCAGCATCTACGAGATGGCCGCTAAGCTGGCGGGTGTGCTCAACGTGATCGTAGTGCAGGGCTTCCAGTCGGCGTTCAACGCGATCGGACTCAAAGAGCACGGCGCGACAGGGGGAGGCGCGCTGCATCGTCGCACGTTCCGGCACTACGTCGTTTTCGGCGGAGGCTTTGCGCTGGGGCTGAGCCTGTTCGCCGGAGACGCACTCGCGCTGCTGATCGACGACGACGGGCGCGCGCTGCTGGCCGCCGAGCCGTTCGTATTCCCCTTGGCACTGGGGCTGGTCGGCTACGGACTCTACATCATCGCGGCCAACATCCTGCTCGCGCGCGGCGAGACGCGAACGATCAGCCTAGTGGTTCTGGTGGCGGCTCTGCTCAACCTGCTGCTCAACGTGGTGCTCATCCCGCTGATAGGAGCGATGGGCGCCTCGCTGGCGACGCTTGCATCGTACACATTGCTGGCAGTCGGAGCCGGAGTGGCGGCGCAGCGGAGCGAGGGTATTCGATTTCGGTGGGAGCACCTGGCCGGAGTCGTTCTCGTGGTGAGCCTGCTCTACGCCGCCTCGCGTCCGGTCGTGGAGTGGTCTTTCGTACCCCGGCTCGCGGGCCTGGCAGCTTTGATGGCGCTCTACCCGTTCGGCGTGCTGGCGGCGCGTGTCTACACGGGGGCCGAAGTGATGAGAGGCGTCGGTCTGGTGCGCAATCGGATCGAAGCACGCAGGCGGCGTTGACTTGCAACCTGGGCGGAGCCTACCTTGTTGGCCCAACGAAAGGGCTTTTTACTCCACTTCTCAGCACACCGCACACATGGCAGAATCAGATTACGGAAGCGCGCTCGGCATGGTCGAGACCAAAGGACTCATCGGCGCGATCGAAGCGGCCGATGCAATGGTCAAGGCCGCCCGCGTTCGCCTGATCGGCAAAGAGCAGATCGGCGGCGGATACGTGACCGTCATGGTGCGCGGCGATGTCGGCGCCGTCAAAGCATCGACCGATGCCGGAGCAGCTGCCGCCGAGCGCGTCGGCGAACTCGTCTCGGTCCACGTGATCCCGCGCCCGCACGCCGACGTTGAGAACGTTCTTCCGGGCGCCTGACGTGGCCGGACCTTACGACTCGCTAGCCTTAGGAATGGTCGAGACGCGTGGCCTCGTCGCCGCGATCGAGGCCGCCGATGCGATGCTCAAAGCGTCGCACGTACGGATGGTGTCGCGCACCAAGACCAACGCCGCGCTCATCACGATCGCCGTGGTCGGTGACGTGGCGGCCGTGCAAGCGTCGGTCGATGCCGGACGCGCCGCCGCCGAGCGGGTGGGCATCGTCCTGTCTTCGCGCGTGATTCCGCGTCCGGGCGAAGGCGTGGTCGAGGCGATGCTGGATGGCACTCGATCTTCTCCGGTAGGCGCCGACGACGCACCCGAGACCGGCGAACTGAGCGATCTCACGGTGCGCGAACTGCGCGCCCGCGCGCGAGACCGCGACGATTTGGAAAACGTAGCCGGTCGCACGATCTCGCGCGCCACCAAAGACGAACTGATCGCGCTTCTCGAGCGAGGGCTAGCCCGGTGGCCGTTCTGCCTCGGATGGTCCGCTCTCTCAGGCGGTTGCGCGTTTCGCTGGGCAGGCCGAGCGACCAGCGTGGCGAAATCGATCGGCCCTGGCTTGCGGGCACGCTCTGCTTACTCGCCTCGCTACTCATCTGGTCGCTGCTCACGCTTTCCGACACGCAAACGGCCGACTTGGACATTCCCATCGAGGTCATCGGGTTGCCGACTGGAAGCTCGCTCGTCGAAGCACCGCCTGCTCGCGTCCGCCTGTCACTGCGCGGCGAGGGCTTCGAACTGCTCTCGCTGTTCTCCAACCGTCCCTCGCTCCCTATTCAGGCGACCGACGACCGGGTCGTGATGGCCGATCAGCGCTTCGACCTATCTGGCGATCTCAAGGTGATGTCCTATGTGCCGACGGTCGTCGCGCTGCGCACCGGTCCGAGCCGCACGGCCCGCCTGCCGGTGCGACCTCGTCTCGACCTGTCGTTCAGCGAGACCTATGACGTGTCCGGCCCGATCCGCACGTTTCCCGACTCGGTTACCGTGACGGGCGCCGCCGAGATCGTGGACCGCCTGACCTACTGGCCGACGGTTCGCATTGAGCCGCAACGGCGTCTGACCGATACGGTCCGCGTCACGGTCGCGCTCTCAGACTCGCTCTCCAACCTGATCGCCCTGAGCGCCGACGAGGCCGATCTCGTAGTGCCCGTCGCTGCGTTCACCGGTGCCGAGCGAGACGTAGAAATACAAGTGCTGGGCGCTCCGACGAGCGAGCGCGTGGTCACGCTCGACCCGCCGACCGTCCGCTTGCGGTTTCGCGTTCTTCTGAGCCAGTATCGCCGCGCAATGGAATCCCCCCTGGTGCGCGCCGTCATCGACTATGATACCCTGCGCGCCGACGACACCAACTTCGTTCGTCCGCTCGTCCAAATGCCGCCAGCGCTCGTCGTGCGTGACCTCGATATATCGCCTGCCGTCGTGGGGTACTTCACCGTGACGGCGCAGGAGTAGAACGAGTGGGCAACAGTTGCTGCCATGAGGCGCAAGGGGCGGCACAATCTTCCATGGGAAGGCAATCTGGCCTGTTTTCAGCGTATCGAGCCTTCTGGCAGGCAGTTTGCGGCGTGAGCGAAGACCTACCCCAAATGCCACGCGTCGCGGCCCTATTTTACGGATGGAACTCACCTCTACCTACCCTCACCCCTCCATGTCTCTACAGGCAGAATCGCTTGGTAACGGCGTCGTCTCAATTGTCATCGGCAAGGCACTCGACTTTCGCAGTGCCCCTGAGTTCAAGACGATGTGCCAAAACCTCGTGCAGGATGGCTCGCGGCATTTCATCCTCGATTTTACGGGAACAGGTATCCTCGACTCGACCGGTCTGGGGTCGATCTTCTCGATTTACCGCCAGGTTTCGCCCGACGGTGGTCAAGTCGTGTTCGCCTCGGTTTCTCGGCCCGTCCAGGTTGTCGTCCAGCTGACGCGCACATACAAAGTATTCAAGCAGTACGCGACCGTTGAAGAGGCGCGTGCCACACTCCTGCCGAGCGCCTGAATCTGTGGAGACTGAGTCCGACCATCCGTCTTCCACCGATCTCCCCGAGGTCTCTTCCACACTCTGCTTCGACGATCTCGATGTCGTGATCGAGCAGACGCACGTTCGCCTGTCCGAACTGATGGAGGCGTCTCCCGATCACGTGACTGCGTTGCTGCACGTGCAGCTGGCCGTTCATGAGTGGCTGGCCAATCTGGTTCAGCATGCCGATTTCAAACCCCAACAGATTCGCATCGAGGTCGAGATCGTATACGAAGGCGACGGATTTCGCTGCACGATCTCGGATTCGAGCAGCGGCTTCGATGTGGACGAGCAGGTCGAACTGCGCCGTACGCATCTGGCGGCGCTGCCCGAGCGCGGAATGGGACTGCTGATGGTGTTCGCCTGCGCGACCGATCTAGTGTACGCGCGAGAGCAGCAGGGCAACACACTCTCGTTCCGTGTTCTAGACGATGGAGGTGATCGATGTCTCGCCATTCCATTTTAATCGTCGAGGACGAGATTACGCTTCGGCGTTTGCTCGTTTACCGGCTCGGTAAACTGTTCGACGTGCGGGTGGCCACCAACGGCCGAGAGGCGCTCGATCTGGTGCGCGAGGAGATTCCGGATCTGATCGTTTCGGACATCATGATGCCGCTCATGGACGGCTACGCGCTGCGTCGTGCGCTGTCCGAGGACGCATCGACGCGCATCATCCCCTTCATTTTCCTGACAGCCAAAGTCGACGATCAGAGCCGCAGCGAAGCCCTGCGCGATGGCGTGGACGACTATTTGACCAAGCCGTTCGATCTCAATGTGGTCGTGGCGCGGATCAACCACCTGCTCGAACGCGCCGCCGTGTATCAGACGAATCTGAATGCGCGCATCAGTCAGGACTTCAGCAACAAACTGCTTCCGCGCTCGATGCCCGACGTGCCGGGGTATGCGTTCGACTACCTCAACCTGCCGCGCGAGCAGGGGGGCGGCGACTTTGTAGACTGGCTCCACCATTCGTCGGGGGCGTACTACGTCACCGTCGGCGACGTGATGGGCAAGGGCATTCAGGCCAAGTTTTATGCGTTTAGCTTTCTGTCGTACATCCGGGGCACGATCCACGCGATGACGCGCACGACCGAATCGCCCGCTGACGTGATCTCGGCGGTCAACGACTTGCTCGTCCGGGATCCGATTATGGGGGAGACGTTCGCGTCGCTGCTGCTCTTCCGGTGGGACCCGCGTACGCATCGCCTGATCTATTGCAACGCGGGCCACTGCCGCCCGATGCTGGTGACGAGTAAAGGCGTCGATGTGCTCGAGGAGGGCAACATGGTCGTCGGCTTGTCGTCAGGTGCGCCGTTTCAAGACTTTACGCTCGACCTCGATCCGGGTAGTGCATTCGTGTGCTACACCGATGGCCTGATCGAGCAGCCGCGCGCGAGTGGCGGGTTGGTCGGCGAAGAAGGTCTGTCGCGCGCCGCCGACTACGCGTGGGGACAGAAGGCGCCGTTGAACGTGCTCTCGCGCACGCTGCTGGCCCAGAGCGACCTGGACGAGTTCTCGGACGACGTTCTCGCGCTCTGGCTCGCTCGCGACGCGAATTAGATTAGACGAGCGGTGTCGCTGCCCATTCAAGCCCATAAGATTTCCAGCAGTCTGCAACCAGCTTCAACTCTGCCAGAGTTGTCAGCCTCGAACAGCCAGCGCGGTCGGACCTCTCTAGTCGGCTACTCCTGCTCGTGGGGCAACCAGTACACGTAGAAGCGCGCATCTTCGATCACCAGCGTATCCGGAAACGTAGTCATATGCGTTTTGATACTGGTGACATAGGTTGCATTGAATGATCCTTCAAGTCGCCCTGTATCCTCGTTATACTCCTGCAAGTTCAAGGAGCCACTGATAGGTAGATGTACCGTCAAGGCTTGATCCTGCAAGTTCTCTCCGATGAAGGGAAAGAGCATCGGTGGATCATAAGAGCGATCCAAAGCACGTTATTTTAACATATGATCATCTCGTGCATATAAAAGTGGTGAGAATGACAAGCGTCATCAATTACGCAATGGTGCTACACAACTACTATCAGCATCGCTTCGGTCGTTCGTAATGCGATCCCAACAGTGGAACCGAAGCGCAGAAAGCTGACAAGTTTCCGGCGCCGCGTTCTCGGGTAGCCGGTAGCGTCATTTGGGCGCCCTACTCTCGGCCCGCGCTCAGGTGCCGCTCCGCCAACCGGATCAGCCGCTCTCTGTCCGGCTTCATCCCCGCGGTTTGGGGAAGCGGCAGAAGGGCGACGGGGTGCTCGAAGCGGGCGAGCGTATCGTCCAAGCGGTCGCGGAGCGCGTCGAGGGTGCTTGAGTCACCCAAGTCCCAACCGGGCGCGTCCAAGAAGGCGACGGGGCGATGGCCGAACTCCGCATCGGCGACCGGCACGACGACGCTCTGCATGATGCCCGGCACCTGAGCGAGCGCGCGCTCAATGGCTTCGGGCCGCACGTTCTCGCCGCCCGACACGAATCCGAAGTCGATCCGCCCCTCGACGCGCAACCGGCCGTGGGTGTCCAGCGATCCGATGTCGCCCGTGGCGTACCAGCCGTCCGCATCGAACGGGCGGGCCAATCCGTCTCGGGTGACGTAGCCGTCCATACGTGTTGCGCCGCGCACCAGGATTTCGCCCTGTCCCGACAGCCGCAGTTCGCGTTCGGGTAGGACCGTTCCCGACGTGTCGAGTGCGGACCGACCAGCGCTGGGCGCTGTCGTCGTGACCTGCGAGGCCATCTCGGTCAGTCCGTAGGTGGTGTGGATGGGCAAACCCGCATCCGTAGCCGCGTCGAGCAGGGCCGCAGGCGTAGCGGCGCCCCCGATCAGGACGCTGCGCAGACTGGTCGATTCCGCGGGCGCTTCGAGCAATCGGCGCAGTTGGGTGGGAACGAGCGAGGCGTGCGTCGGACGCAGGTCAATGAGCGCGTCGGCGGTCGACTGACCTGGACGTGGGAGAGCGAGCGCGGCGCCGGCTTCGAGGGTGCGGACCAAAATCGACAGGCCGCCGACGTGGTAGAGGGGAAGCGAGAGCAGCCAGCAGTCGCCTACACCAAATGGCAGATTGGACCGCGCACCTCGGGCGCTGGCCACGTGCGCGGTCAACCGGTGCTGTGCTGCCTTTGGCGTGCCCGTCGATCCCGACGTGAAGATCAGCGTCGCCGGGCAGTCGTGTGCCCAAGACTCCAACCGGAAGTCTGGTGGGCCGGATACGTCGTACCTCGGAATCGCGTCGGTCGGAATACCGCGCGTCAGTTCGGCGGCGGGAGGGAGGGCAGCGTCGCACAGCAGGCGCGTGGCTCCTACGGTCTCCAGTGCGCCCCGCAGGACAGCGGGCGGATGGCGCAGCGGCAGCCCAACGGCGACTGCCCCGATGCGCCACAGGCCAATCAGGCAAGCAAGAAGGGCGGGCGTGTTGGGCGAGTGGAGGGCAACGCGCTCACCCTCACCGATACCCATCTGCCGAAGCGCGACTGCGGAGGCGTCTCCGGCGCGCTCGAGGTCGTGAGCAGTTAGAATCATCCGGTCGAAACGCACCCCGCACGCGTCGGTTTGCACGCGCTCACCTTTGCCTGCCCATGATCTATCTCGTCCACCTCGACGCCGTCCACCTCGACGATTTGCTCTTCACTCAGTCGCTCGGTCGCCTGATGATGGGCACCTCGTATCGCCTGATTCTCGTGCATGGCGACGGCGGACAGGCCGAACGGCTCCTCGAATCTGCGGGCCTCTTCCCCGATGCCACGTCCAAACCGTCCCCACAAGAAAGCGCCCTCGTCGACCAGGCCATTCGGCAGGCGGCGCGCAAGATCGTCGGGCTGCTGACGGATTCGCAGGTGCCTGCTGTCGGCGTGCATGGCGGGGATCGGGGGCTGCTCCGAGTCGAGGGCGGTAAAGTGCATGCCGGGAGCATGGGCTGGCTGGCCGATCTGGCGAATCAACGTGCGGTCCCCATCGTGTCGACACTCGTGGGAGGCACGATTGGAGCCGCTTCCGATGCCGACGTACTCGCAGCGATCGCGAGCGGGCTCAGGGCGGCGGGGCACGAGGTCGAAGCCGTCGTTTTCCAGCGAGTCGACGCCCGCGTTCCCCTTCCCGGAGACGATGGGCGTCCGCGGGCCCACGCCGATGCGTCTAACGTCGCCGAAATCGCGTCCGAGTTGCCTGACCTCGCCGCAGTTCGGGCACTTCTGGGCGCGCAGACGGCGGTGCGTATGACGACTCCGCCCGCCTTTTTGGGGCCTTCGGGACCCGGTGGGACGTTGATTCGGCCTTGACGTGACGGAAAAAGGGCGTTTCTAAGCCATTTTAAGCCGATTCGCCTTGACTGCTTTCCGCCGGACGCGTTAAGTTGACCCCATCGGATGCCTCTCACCCGGTACGCTGCCCTGGCAGCATCACTCTATTCCACCCCCTAACCACAGGCTACTATGTCCCGGTTTGAAGAGCTTAAAAGCTTCGTCGACGAACTCGAAAAAGATTTCTCGCAGTTCTATGAGAAAGAAAACAAGGCTGCGGGCACGCGTGTCCGCAAGGCCATGCAGGACCTGAAGAACAAGGCACAGGAGATCCGTATCGAAGTGCAGGACAAGAAGAACGCCGCCTAACCGCGCGGCGTCTCTCCGACGATCCCTTGCGGGAGGCTGTACCCATGCGGTGCGGTCTCCCGTTTCCATTTCTCGCTCCCACTCTATGCTCCGACGCTTCGGCCTCTCGCTTCTCCTCCTCGCTCTCAGCGTTCCTGCCATCTGGGCGCAAAGCGACGCGCGCGACAGCACGGCCACCACGCTTTCTGCCTCGCTTGCCGGATCTCAGGCGCAATTTTCCAACTGGCAGCAGGGCGGCCTCAACGCCCTCGCCGTGACGTCCGGTATCTCGGGTGAGCACGAGCGCTTCGACGACCGCTGGGAGCAGACCTACGAAATGAACCTGGCTCTTGGCGTGGTCAAGCAGGACACGCTCTCGTTCCGCAAATCCGACGACCTGATTCGACTCGAAGCCGCGCTGCGCTACCGCGGCGATGGCTTCTTCCGCACGTTCGAGCCGACCGTCGCCGCGACGTTTCGCTCCCAGTTCGCGCCCGGATTCAACTTCGACAAGGATCCGCTGGACGGAGCGCGCACGCCTCCGGTCAAGGTGTCCGATTTTCTCGCGCCGGGCATTTTCGCGCAGTCTATCGGGCTCACCTACGAGCAGGGGACGTGGTTCAGGCAGCGGCTGGGCCTGGGCCTCAAAGAAACCGTCGTCACGATTACGCGCCTGCGTCCGCTCTACAACCTTGATCTCGACGAGACGACGCGGCTCGAAGGCGGCCTCGAAAGTCGGACCGACGTCAACCGCGTGCTAGCTCCCAACGTCCGGTACAAATCGTCGTTGGGACTGTTCGCCGCATTCAATCAGCCCGATCTACCGGACGTGACGTGGGACAACATTTTGACGCTTAAGGCCAACGACTGGCTGACGACCAAACTCGAAGTCGTCGTTCTGCTGGACCGTGACGTGGATCCGGGTGCCCAAGTCAAGCAGGTGCTGTCCGTCGGCGTGCTGGTCGCGCTGATTTAGCATGGACGAGCGGCGCCGCGACCTGGCCGTCAGCGCCACCCTGTATGCGGCGCTGACGGGCGTGCTGATGGCGCTGCCACTGGTGCAGGCGCTCCACGCCGAATCGTCCGCGATTGTCGCTGGGGCTGCGTTTTGGATCGCAGGCATGGCGTCGGTCGGCGCGTTTCGGCGTGGGGAGGCGCTCGGCGATGTTGCGATACGTCACTTGGCGCTGCTGCTGATTCCACTGGTCGGACTAACGCTCTCGCTCGGCTGGGCGCCCAACCGCGGCTACGGTCAGGGGCTGCTGCTGTTCGTCACGTTCGCCGCTCCGAGCGTCATGCTGGCTGTGTCGGTGGCGTTCGCACTCGTCGTCCGGTTGGCAAGAGGGCGAGGGGTGTTCGCGCTCATCGGCGGGGCGATTCTGGTGCTGACGCCTCTGTGGGATCTGGGGCTGCACCCGCAGTTCTATCACTACAACCACGTCTTCGGCGGCGTGCTAGGGCCGATCTACGACGAGACGCTGGCGGTGCGTCCGGGCCTGTTCGCCTTCCGTGGGCTGACGCTGCTCTGGGCCGCTGCCGCAATCGCGTGGGCGACTGGGCGGCGCGCGCGGCTAATCGCACTCGGAGTCACGATTGCCCTCACCTACGTCCTCGGCCCCTGGCTCGGCCTGACGACTCCGGCGTGGCGTACGCAGCAGGCGTTGGGTAGCCACGCGCAATCGGCTCACGTCGACCTCTACTACTCAGGCTCGCACCTGACGCGGGCCGAGGCGCGCCGCCACCTACGCGAAGCCGAGTTTGCCTACGCTCGCCTCGCGAGTCTCTGGAAGTCGCGCCCTTCCGAACGCGTTCAGGTGTACCTCTATCCGGACGCGTCGGTCAAGGCCGCATTGACCGGAGCCGCGTACACCAACGTGGCACCGGTCTGGCTGAGCGATCCGCAGATTCACGTGCTCAGTTGGGCATGGGAGCGGGTACTGGACCACGAGTTGGCCCACGCCTTTTCGCGCGAGTTCGGGCTTCCGGTTGCGCGCGCGTCGCTGCTCGTGGGGTTGGTCGAAGGACTTGCCGGGGCTGCCGAACCGCCCGACGATGTGCCGTCTCCGACCGAGCAGGTCGCTGCCACATACGATCCGGACGGAAAAACCGCCGAGCGACTGGCGCGGTCGATGGGTGCCGGTGGCTTCTGGGGCGGACGCGGTGCGGTTTCGTATGCGACGACGGCGTCGTTCGTGGGCTTCGTCGCCGAGCGGCATGGTTGGCCCGCCGTGCTTGGCGCCTACGCTTGGGGCGATTTGGATCAGACGACCGGGATTTCGCTCGACCGTTTGGCGCAGCAGTGGGAAGACCATGTCACCGGAATCGCGCCGATTCCCATCCAGGCCGCTCCGCTCGCCGCTCGCCGGTTCGGGGCGCCGTCCTTGTTCGAAAAGCCGAGTCCGCACTGGACTCCGCCCGCCGTCCGCCTGACGCGTGGGGCTGACCGCCTGCTGCTCGGCCTCACGCCCGACACGGTCGCCGCTATCGACCTGCTCGACCGCGCTCTGGCCGCGGATTCAGACTACCTCCCCGCCCTCGCCCGCTGGACCAGCCTGCACCTGTATAGGGGAAACCCAGACGACGTTCTGGCCGACCTGAATGCCCACTACCAAGCGCCGGACAAGGCTGCGTCGACCGCTCCGACCGGAATCCTCACGCTCTGGGCCGACGCACTCGCGATGGCAGGTGACTCGGAGACCGCACTCACGCTCTATGACCAGGCGGTCGCGCGTCACCGCATGGTTGATGCGCCCGAGGGCGTGCTCTGGCTCCGACTGCGCCGTTTGGCAGTCGTCGATGCCTCCACAGCAGCGCGCTACGGACAGGCGGCGCCTCGAGGCGTCGGCGGCGTTCTCTGGGCGATGGAGCACCTGGAGGATGCTCGGTCCCCCGGACTGCTGGCCGCCGCCCAGATCGACTTGGGTACGCCAGGAGCCAACGGGTTGTGGGAGGGCTACCGCCTGCTCTCACTCTCCGAAGCTACCTGGAAGGCGGAGCGATTCGCCGAGTCTCGCGAGTATGCCCGCGCGGCCGCCGCTTGGTTTGACCGAATCGGACATCTGCCTGGTGCCCGAACGGCCCGCCACCACGCTCAGCGCGCAGCATGGACGCTCGCCTCAGATCGGTAGCGTGACGGCTCGCTCTATCGTCGTTTGGCGCGGGAGAAGGCGTCGGCGAAGGCACGGGCGTCTGAGGGACTGAACATCTCGGCGAAGTCTTGCCCGTCGACGCTGATGTCGCCGAAGGGTTTGTCGGTGTTCTGCTCGCCCTCGAAGTCGATGTCGAGGCGGCCGTCGGCGTAGGTCACGTCGCGGATGTCGGCCAGGTCGAAGGCGATTTGGTTGGTGAGTGCGCCGCGCATTGCGCCCGAAATAGCACCCGAGAGCATCCGCCCGAACCCGCTCGACTCGTCGACTTCGGATGATACTTCGTCTTCGATCTGTTCGACGAACGCCTCGGTGACGCCCATTCGCAACTCGAAATCGGTAAGCGATAGACGGAAACGGTCGTCCGTCGTCACGATGGCGATGGTTTCGTCGGGCAAGGCGTCTTCGTTGAGAAGTTTGTCGCCGTTGACGGCGCGCGCCTCAACCGTTCGATCGTCGGTGGAGCGATCTTCGTCGTGCTGGGCCTCGCAGCCAGTCGGGACAAACAGGAAGCAGAAGGCGAGCAAAAAGCGCATCGGAGTGTCGAGTTGATGAGAGCCGCGGTACGGGTGCGAGGGAGCCGAGTTACGCGTGCTGTTTGATTCGACGTTTCAGGATTGTACGCTAATCGCTCAAACCGCCCCCCATTGGTCCTGTACGACGGTTGAAACTCCCTTACTCCGTTACCATGTCGCCTCGCTATCTGCTCGCTCTGCTTCCCCTTCTTCTGTTCACTGCTTGCGAGTCTGAGATCCTGAGCGCAATCAACGACGATACCAAGGTCGAAATCGACATCGGCGAGCCCATTGACCGCGACTGGGACGCCATCGCCGAGCGCGACACGTTGACGCTGCTGACGACGTACAACTCGACCTCGTATTTCCTCTACCGCGGTATGGCGCTGGGCTACGAGTTCGAGATGGCCGAGAAGTTCGCTGAGGAAAACGATCTGGTCCTGCGCACCATCGCCGTACCCAATCGCGATAGCTTGTTCGTGTTGCTCAACCAGGGCGTCGGCGACATCGTGGCGGCGCGCATCGTGCCCCGTGCGGCGGACTCGCTGAGGTTGGCCTTCACGCACGCCCTCTACGAGACGCCTCCAGTCCTCGTCCAGCTCGAGCGAGCGCCCGACGAGTCGATCATGGAAAGCGAAGGGCTCGACACGCTGCTCAACGACAGTTCGGACGGTCTACTGGGCGAAGTGCCCGACTTCGACGAAATCCAGGTGCCGGTCCGGCTCGTACGGCGTCCGCGCGAACTGGCCGGTGACTCGGTCCACATCGGCAGTGAGACTGCGTACGAGGATCGCCTTGTCGAGCTTTCGGATAGCCTAGCCAACCCCATCGAGGTAGTCGAGATCAGCGGCGACGTGTCGGTGGAGCGGTTGGTACGGGGCGTTGCGAGGGGTTCGATCCGCTATACCGTGGCTCCGCGTAACCTGGCCGAACTGAGCGAAGAGTACTTCACCAATGTCGCTATCGTGCCGGTGTTGGATGAGGCGTACCGCGTCTCGTGGGCCGTACGCAACAACTCGCCCGTCTTGCTCGAAAAGCTCAACGCTTGGCTGGACGAGGGCGACGGCAGCGCGACGTTCAACACGCTCTACGCCAAGTACTTCACCGATCGGGACGGCTACCGCGAGCGCGTCCGCAGTGAGTATCTGACGAGCGACACAGGCAGGCTGAGCGAATACGACGAAATTTTACGCCGTCACGCGCCCGCTATCGGTTGGGACTGGCGCCTGCTCGCTGCTCAGACGTTCCAGGAGAGCCGGTTCAAGAATCGCGCGAAGTCGTGGGCCGGAGCCGCCGGGCTGCTTCAACTCATGCCGCCGACGGCACGCGAGTTCGGCGTGAGCGATGTGTACAATCCGGATCAGAACGTAGCAGGTGCCGTCCGCTTTCTCAACTGGCTCAACGACTATTGGGACGACAAGATCGTCGACGAGTCCGAACGCCTCAAGTTCATCCTCGCCTCTTACAACACCGGACACGGCCACGTGCAGGACGCGCGTCGTCTGACAGTCAAGAACGGCGGTGACGATACGATTTGGGAAGACGTGTCGTACTGGCTGCTCCAAAAATCGAAGCCCAGCGTCTTCCGCGACCCTGTCGTCAAGTATGGATACAGCCGAGGCATCGAGCCCGTCCTCTATGTGACCCACATCCTAGACCGCTTCGAGCACTATAGGCAATTCGTCGACCCGTACGCCGCACCAGAAGCCGCTACCGAAATGGCATTGGAGGCGGCCTCGACGCCCGAGCAGAGCGACTGACTTAGGCTTGAGCGTCTCGCTTTGTGGCCCCATAGCAGCGTGATCGTCGCGCTCTACGGCGCGGGTTGTCCCATCGCCTTCTGCGGGAATGCGCGAGCGAAGCGATGTGAGGAAGTCGAAACGTAACCCTGGTGGGCACCTGATGAGCATCTGCAGCTCTCATACTGCGGCGTGCGCCTCTCCCTTCCCTCGCTTGTTCGTCTCCGCCCGCTTATCGCTGGTGTGCTGCTGATTGGGTATGTGCTGGCGTTCGCCGGTTCATCAGCGGGGCATGGGTGGTACCTGGCAGGTCACCTGCTGACGACGCATCACGCGGCCGATGCTTCCGATACCCTGCACGCTCACCTGGAAGATGCTTCGGCAAGCCAAGCGCAGGATCACGGCCATCATCGCCACGGGCTGAAACGCAGGGTACACTTTACACTACCGCCTTCTGTCAAGGAAGCCCACCCGTCGGTTTCATCGCGCCCGGACGAGACGCGCGGCGAGCATGCCTCGAGCGCGCCGCACGTGCACAGCGGGCAGATCCACGCTCACGTGATTCCCAAAGACGGTGGCGATCAGGCAGGTCGGGTACTCGTACTGCTCGACCGGCACCAACCTCCTTTCGAGTCTAGCCTGCCGGCTCGCCGGGAAGCCAGTGGCGAAAGAGCAGCGTTTACTCTCGCGCTACGATTCGGCCCTGACAAGGGGATAGAGACCCCGCCGCCCCAGCGCGTAAGCTGAGCCGATGCCTTCGGGCCAAACCTGACAGGTCTCGAGGACCCGGCGGGTTTCTATCACTGCTCTCTGTTCTTGCGCGCCTTCGCTTGGCCGCGCTGTGTCTCTCCGCACGACGTCCGGCAATCCCTGATCGGAATCCGGCGCGCGTGTCGCCTGCTCTCGAGGAGAAGGCAACTACTTGATCTTTCTGATGACCTCTCTACTCAAGGCAGCGCTGCTAGCGCTGCTGATCCTTCCCGCTGCGGCCTACGCCCAGACCGGAACTCTCGCGGGCACTGTCCGCACAGCCGATACCGGCGAAACGCTGCCCGGCGTCGCCATCACCATCGACGGGACCACACTTGGCACATCGACCAATGCGCGCGGACGTTACGAAGTGACTGCCGTTCCAGCTGGCGGGCAGACTGTCGTGGTGCGCGCGTTGGGCTTCGCGACGCAGCGACTGCTCGTCACGATCGCGGCTGGCCAAACGCAAATGCTCGACGTACAACTCGAAACGGGCGCAATCGACCTGGACGCGATTACCGTCAAAGGCGAGGCGTTTCTGCCTCAAAATGCTGCGGCGACGGCGCACGTGATCTCAGCTTCCGAGTTACGTCGACTTCCGCTCGATAACCCGCTCCGCTTGGTCGAGGAGATTCCGGGCGTCGACATGGGGGCCTACCGGCAGGGCGGCGTGGCTGACGTGTTCTCGATCCGAGGCTTCGGTGAGGGAGGGCACGGCGGCGATGTGGCCGTTCAAGTCGACGGCATTCCGCTCAACGAGGCCGACGGTCACGCCGACGGCTACGCCGATCTCAACGTGCTCGTCCCGCTCGAGCTGCAGCGCGTGGCGGTATACAAAGGGCCGTCGTCGGCGCTGTACGGCAACTTCGCCAGGGGCGGGACGGTGGCGCTCGACACGCGAAAGGGCGGGCAGTACCGCGATGTGAGCATCAGCGGCGGCGCGTATCAGACGCTCGATGCGCAGTTGGCCTTGGGTGAGAGCGTCCCGCTCGGAGGCGGACTGAATCCGCTCGCAACCAATCTGGCGCTGCAGTTCTTCTCGACCGACGGCTACTCGGCCAACTCCAACTATCTCAAGGGCACGGTCGCTGGGCGGATGGCGTATGATCTGTCGGATCAGACGGACGTGAGCGTGTCGCTACGCGGGCACAGCGGTGAGTGGAGCGGGCCGGGTTACATCCCTCAGGCGCAGTTCGAAAACGACGACGTGCGCAGTCTGCAAGGACCGAACGCCGAAGACGACGGCGGTAGCAAGTCGTTTTTCGCAGAGCGGGTTGGCGTCAATCACTCGTTCTCGGATCGGCTGCGGCTGGTGACGCACGCCTACGCCGTCCAGCAGGACTTCACTCGGTTCGCCAAGTTCGGCTACGAAGCAGGCGGGCAGTCGGAGCGGTTCAACGAGCGCGACGTATACGGTGGTGGAACGAGCCTGAACGGACGGACGGACGTGGTGTCGGTGGCGTCGAGTTTCGTCGTCGGTGGCGAGTTCTATTCGGAACGCACCCAGCGCCGCCGCTGGGCGACGAGCAATCGCGTGCGTCAGGCGCAGACCGAAGATCGCGACTTCACCGTTGCCACGGCTTCGCTGTTCGCCCAGATCGAGCTGGAGCCGACGCCCTACTTTCGCCCGACGCTCGGTCTGCGCTACGACGATTTCTTCGGCGAGTACGAGAACGCCGATCCCGGCCAGCCCGTCACGACGAGCGATCTCAACGACTTCGCGCATCTCAGTCCTAAAGTGGGCGTCCGCTCGACCGTTGCACGCGGATTCGACCTTCGGGCGAGCGCGACCAACGGCTACATCCTGCCCAACGGCCCGGACAAGTACGACGCAACCCTGAACGTCGACCCGGCCGAGATTTGGCAGTACGAGGTGGGCGCGACCTACGATCTGGCGGGACGCGCGCGGCTCGACGTAGTCGGTTACGTGCTGGACACGTCGAGCGAGGTCGTCGAGGATCCGCCCGGCTCGGGCACGTTCCGCAACGCGGGCGAGACGCGGCGCACAGGCATCGAAGCCGAGGCGAGGGTGCGTCTGGTCGAAGGCCTGGATGCGCGCGTGGCGCTGGGCCTGCTCGGCACCGAGATCCGCACCAACCCCGATGCGTCGCTCGTCGGTCGCGAACTGACCGGCGTGCCCAACCGCACGCTGACGGCGGCCCTCGATTACGCGTCGCCGACCGGTTTAGGAGGGCGCGTGCACGTGCACAGCATCGGCGCCTACCAACTCGAAGCCGACAACAGCGAGCAGTACGACGGCTACACCGTCGTCGACCTGACGCTGTTCTATGATCTGAGCGCCCGCTCGTCGCGTAGCGGACGGCTGTTCGTCGAGATCGAAAACGTACTCGACGAGCGCTATGCCGAGGCGGTGTTTGCGGGCTTCGGTACGCTCAACTACGCGCCCGCGCCACCGCGCCGCATTACCATCGGCCTGGCCGTTAGCCTGTAGCGCCGGCTCGCCGATCGTCTCTATCCTCTTCTCGAACTTCCCACCATGAAACACCTCTTAACCCTCATCCCTGCTGCTGCCCTCGCGCTCGTCGGCTGCGGCGATCCTGACGCTCCGACAGCGCACAGCCACGACGGCGGCGCTCCGCATACGCACGACGTAACTCAGACGGCCGAGGAGCACGGCCACACGCACGCAGCGTCTATGAGCTATCTGTCGATGAACGGCGAGTTCGAGATGGACCCCGTCAAGGCGTCGACGCGCGACGACGTGCGCAACCCGAGCCGCGTTCGTCTCGCCACGTCCGAGGAGGCCGGAAGCGTGACGCGGATGGCCTTCTATGCGCACGACAATGCCGATCGACTCGTCGCCGATTGCGGCTATCAGTTCGTCGGTAGTCGCCCCGACCCTCACTACTTTCCGGACCAGTCCAAGTCGTCGATCTGGGATGCGTTCGAGCAGGTAGCAGCCTACGAGGGCGCGTGCGGTGACTACCAGGCTGTCATCAGCCGCTCGCCCCACGGCGATCCGGTCCACATGCACCTGCGCTACGGCGGCGATGTAGAGGGTCTGCTCGCGATGAGTACCGTCGCCGTCGATTCGTCGCGCTTTGAGCCGTGGTGGGCGAGCTACTGCGCCCCAGGCCGCACCGAGTCGTGCGATTGATGCGGATGCCGAAAGTGTACCTGTCAGGTCGGAGAGACCTGACAGGTCTGGGCGGGCCGAATGTGGCGCGATGGATTCTCTTCGTCGGCATCACTGGACTGCTGACGTTGGTGCCGGATCTGGCCTGGGCGCACGAGGTCGCCGAGGGCGATGCGGGCTACATCCGGCAGACCGGAGGCGTGCTGATCGTGCCGTTCGTCTACCTGGGAGCCAAGCACATGGTTACGGGCTACGATCACCTGCTCTTTCTGCTCGGCGTCGTGTTCTTCCTCTATCGACCGCGTGATGTGGGCCTGTACGTGACACTGTTCGCCGTCGGCCACTCGGTCACGATGATCGGGGGCGTACTGGCGGACATCCGGGCCAACGCCTACCTCGTGGACGCGGTCATCGGGCTTTCGGTCGTCTACAAGGCGCTCGATAACATGGGCGCGTTCGAGCGGTGGTTGGGCGTCCGTCCGAGCACCAAGGTCGCGACGTTTGGCTTCGGACTAGTCCACGGCTTCGGACTGGCGACCAAACTACTCGAGTTCGAGATTACACCTGACGGCCTCGTTCCCAACCTGCTCGCCTTCAACGTGGGCGTCGAGGTCGGGCAGCTGCTCGCGCTGGGCGCCATCCTGATCGCGATGGGCGCGTGGCGACGCTCGTCCGGGTTTGCACGCCACGCGTTTGCCGTCAACGCCGCCATTCTCGTCGCCGGGCTGGTGCTGACCGGACAGCAGTTGGCGGGATATTTCGTTACCTCTTGAACTGAGGGCGACGCGAGGCGTCGCCCCTACGATAATCACCAATGCCGCACGCCCAGCCCCCTCCTTACGACGAACTGCCGTCGTCCCGAACGCTCGTCAAGGCGACGTTGATTGCGATTTTCGTCGCTGCCGTACTGCTCATCGTCGCTGTATTGCCCGGCGAGTATGGCATCGACCCGACCGGGATCGGGCGCGTCGTCGGGCTGACGCAAATGGGTGAGGTCAAGGCTTCCGCGCTCCGGTCCCAATCTGCCGACGATACCGGAATAGACCGAGCCGCCGATGTGCTTGCCTCTGCCCGCGACGAAATCCGCGCCGATACCGTCCGCGTCGTGCTCCCACCCGGCCAAGGGTCGCGAGGTCAAACTGGTGATGCGGAGCGGCGCAACCGTCGACTTTCAGTGGTCGACCGATCGCGGTACGGTCGGCTACGAGATTCACGGCGATAAGGTCGGAGGGACGAGCGAGTACGTCTCCTACGAAAAGGCCTCGGGCGTCTGGTCCGGTCAGGGCGCGCTCGTTGCCGCGTTCGCTGGCCGACACGGATGGTACTGGGAGAATCTGACTCAGTCGCCGCTGACGGTCACGCTCCATGCGTCCGGCGCCTATCTCGCCGTTCAGGGCGGCGACTGAGCGGCGGCTCTCGGGTTGGCGCGAACGCTCGGTAAGCGAGCGGCTAAGCCCGTCCCAACTCTTCGGCACGGGCAAGGGCCGCTCGGGCGCCGCTCTTGATGTCCTCAAAAACGCTGGTCGTGCGGAAGGTGTGCATGGCGGCTTCGGTGGTTCCGCCTCGGCTCGACACGCGCGCGATCCACTGCTCGCACGTCAGTTCGTTCTTCATCTGCAGCTCTACGGCACCGCGAAACGTCTGGGCGACGAGCAGTTCGGCCTGGGAAGGGGAGAAGCCCATCTCTTCGGCGACTTCGATCATCGCTTGCATGAAGTAGAGCACGTAGGCCGGGCCGCTGCCGCTGATGGCCGTCGCCGCGTCGATGGCGCGCTCCTGCTCGACGTAGATGGCTTTGCCGGTCGTGTTGAGCAGGTTCTGGACGAGGACGAGTTCGATGCGTGTGACGGCGTCGCTAGCCGTAAAGCTGGTCATGCCCAGGCCGATTTGCGCGGGGAGATTGGGCATGGCGCGAATGACTTTCTCTACGCCCAATCCCCGGCGGATCGTGTCGATTGTCACGCCTGCCATGATACTTAGGTACACCTGTTGCGGATCGGTATCGGGGCGCAGCGCGGCGAACAGGGCCGACGTGTCCTGCGGCTTTACGGCGAGGATGATGAGGTCGGCGGCGGCGAGGCAGGTTTCGGACGACGTGTAGACGGTGCCCAACTCGGCGTCGCGGAGTTCGGCGGCTTTCTCCTGGCTGCGCTCCAAGATCATCAGGCCGGACGGCTCGACAAGGCGGGCGCGGAGCAGGCTCTGGGCGTACGTGCGGCCCATGTTGCCGCCGCCGATGATGAGGATGTTCATGCTTCCGATGGGCTGGTGAGGGGCCAAAGGTAGCGAACGAGCCGGTGCCAGCGCAGCCGGAATACCCGAATCCGGGGACGCGGCTGTGTAGGCCGAATCGGTAGCCTTAGGTGTCACTCTGCACCACCAACAGCACCACGCGCACGCCATGTCTCGACTCCGCCTCTCTCTGCTCGCCCTCGCGACGCTCGCTATCGTCCTCCTACTGCCCGGATGCGCCCGCGTCATGTCAACCGTCGGATCGACGACCGCGCGGTTTCTCACCCAATCGACCGATGATCTGAGTAAGTCCAATCGCATGATCGGCTACGTCGACAACGCCTATCCGGCGGCGACCGGGGAGGCGGGCGTCGTGGCCATCGGCGGCAAGCACCAGGAGGGTAAGCCGGCGGCCAGCGTGACGCTCATGAAGCGTAGCGGCATCGGCATGTGGAAGCTCGACGGCGAGATGACCGCCAACGGCACGCCGATGGACAGCTATGCGGGCGGCGTCTCGCGCTTTCTCTTCCTCGACGACCGTAGCCCCGTTACGGTCGGCCTCACGTCCCAGAGTGGGCAAGCGGAAGAATACCGCATCACCCCGCTTCCGCCCATCCGCATCACCGCAGTCAACGGGCAGCCGGTCGGCCGGACGATGGAAACGGCGGTCGCGCTCGACCTGGAAGGGCCGCTGACGCTCGACATCGACCGGCAAGATCCGGGTATGGCGACCGACATGCGAATCGCGCTCCTGGGCACTACGATGGGCGTCAAAGGCTTCTGGGACGTGGCCGTCGTGCCGGGCCAGGACCGCATCGAGTTACCCGCAGGCGTGTTCTCTAACGGACAGGGCAACCCCGTCAACACGGGCGACAACTGGCTACTGCTCGAAGAGTACGAGCGCCCCACGTTCGAGAACGTTCAGGGCGGCGGGATGGTGCTTAAAGTCGTCAAGAGCGCTGACGTGGTGCCGGTCATCACGTCGGGCGATTTGCCGCGCAACTTGGTCGGCTTGATCAAGGGCGGTTTCACGGTCGAGGAAGAGGCCGAGACACAGGATGGTGATGCGTTCTCCTACTCGTTCACTAAGCCGCCCGCGTTCGCCGGTCCGGCGTTCCTGCCGGGTACCAAACTCGCCCTCGTCACCTTCACGGTTCGCGCTAACGATCTGAGCCAAGAGAAATCCAGCACGTCGACGACCGACAACTATGCCACCAACACCCGCACGACGACGACCACGACGCGCAGCCGCCAGTTCGCGCAGCTTCCGACGGCGTTCTACCAGCAGCTCGCCAACGACATGCACGGCGACCTGATGGGCGCGATGCAGAGCGCGTGGAACGTCGAGATGGTTCCGATCGCCGACGTGCTCGGCAGCCCGCGGTATCGGCAGTTCGAGGCGGTCCGAGATACGGCTACGTCGGAATACGCGTCAGCGTCGTACGGCGGCTTGCGCACCATTTTCGACCCGTCGCCGTGGGCAACGCTCAGCGCAGGCGATTTGAGCGGACCGTTCGGCATGGCCGACCGCGAGCGCCTGATGGACGAGTTAGGCGTCGATGGGCTGGTTGCCGTCACCATCGACCTGTCGATGCCGTGGGAAGAGTTCTCGCTCACGCCGACGGTCAACCTCCACATCACCGGACGCACCGCCGACCTGATGCAGCCCGCCCCGAGCTACTTCGCCAAAGGCACCGTGACCGGCGAAGGGCAGGACATGTCGAACGTTGACATGGACGATCCTGCTCAACTGCGTGCCTTCCTCGACAACGCGATCAACCGCCAGCTTCTCGCGACGACGTTTGCCATTGGCTTCGAGCGGCTGGTGCAAGAGGAACGGACGAACCACCCGATCTACGAAGCGGTCTGGAGCGGTCGGTGATGACAGTGCACGGCACTGACGCGCCCTCCTACCTGCGCGGTGGGAGGGCGCGTTTCGGTTTGGGGTTGATGGGTTGCGCGACGAGATGAGGGGGACGTAACCGTCGCGCTCTATAGGTGGTTGCGGGTTGTAGCGGTTTTAGGACCAGCGGGCGGGGTTCTCGGCGATGTAGCGCTGGATATAGGCAAGTGCGCGCGCGGTGCGAACGAGGTGTTCGTGATAGCTGCGCTGCCAGACCGTGAGGTCCGGGGCGTGCCTTGTAACGCGGGCGGCGCGGGTGGCTGCGGACTTGAAACCTCCGACGAAGGAGGCTAGCGAGTCCGGACGTGGGTCAGGTTGTCTGCGAGGCATCGAGACCGTTTGTGGGTAACCAAGCCTACGAGTGCGTGAAGGTGGTTCGGCATGACGACAAACGCTATGCACTGCACGTTTGAACGCCTCTGTGCCGCACGCTCTCATTCTTCGATACGCAGTGCCCGATCTCGCTGAGACGCATCCCATGGTCCTCAATGGTACCGGAAATCTCTTCTTACCGGTACGAGAACGCCGTCACGAAGTAGACACCGGTCTGCGCAAATTCGTAACCCGGTAGCCGCACCTAACGGCGTGAAGGGAAGAGGTTCGTAGGCATGGCATATCGTGGATGGTTTCGCTTCCAGACCCACTCAATTGCCACCCGATCCATTCGGCCTGCCCGTAGAGGCGACGCTTGCGTCCCCCCGATCCATTCACCGAATGAAATCCCCACCCATCATCCCACCGTCACGGCAGGAGGCACTACGCGCCGCGCCGATCCGTCGCCGGTCGTCGTGTCGGGGTCGACAGAGAACTCGGGGTAGGCGACGGCGTCGTGCTCGAACAGGTCCATTCCGACCGTCTGTGCGTCGTCTTCCATACGCAGGCCAACCGTTTCGTCGATCAGTTTGAAGACGCCGTAGCAGACGGGGAACGTCCAAAGGAACGCGGCAGCGATGCCGATGGCCTGCACGCCCAGCATCGACCAAGTGAAGCCGTCCGCAAAGAACAACGCGACGGCCAGTGTGCCCCAAACGCCGCACACGCCGTGGACAGCGACGGCTCCTACGGCATCGTCGACGTGCTTCTCGATGAACTCGGAGGCGTAAACCATCAGCACGCCTGCGATCAGTCCGGTAAGGATGGCGAGCGGCGGAAGCATCGCGTTGCAGCCTGCCGTGATGCCGACGAGTCCGGCCAGCACGCCGTTGATGGTCATCGGCACGTCGGGTTTCCCGCTGCGGATCCACGTCAGAACCATTGCGCCGACCGATCCGGCAGCTCCGGCGAGGAACGTGTTGGCGGCGATGAGTGCAATGCTGCTGTCGCCCGCCGTCGTCGATCCGGCGTTGAAGCCGAACCACCCCATCCACAAGATGAACACGCCCAAGCCGAAGTAGGGCAGGCTGTGCCCCCGGATCGCCTGCGGTTTGCCGCCGACGTACTTACCGACGCGCGGGCCGACGACCAGGACGCCCGCCAGTGCTGCCCATCCGCCGACCGAGTGGACGACCGTCGACCCGGCGAAGTCGTAGAAGCCGAGACCTTCGAGCCACCCGCCGCCGTTGAGCAATCCGCCCCACGCCCACGAGCCGAAGACGGGGTAGACCAAGGCCGTTATGACGACCGAGAAGATGAGGTAGCCCGTGAACTTGGTCCGCTCGGCGACGGCTCCCGACACGATCGTCGCGGCGGTTGCGGCGAAGACGGCCTGGAAGAAAAAGAAGGCGTAGACCCACGATTCGTCCTGCCCATCGAGTCCGGTCAGAAAGAACCCTTCGGTCCCGAACCAGCCCCACGGCGAAGCGCCGAACATCAGTCCGAAGCCGACGACGAAGAACACCAGCGCGCCTGCTGATGCGTCCATGACATTCTTCATCAGGATGTTGGCGGCGTTCTTGGCGCGCGTCAACCCCGACTCGACCATTGCGAACCCAGCCTGCATGAAGAAGACTAGGATGGCTGCGATGATCGTCCAGACGTAGTTGAGGTTCGTCTGGAGCTGAGCGACCTGCGCGGACGCATCGGTTGCTTCCTGAGCGAGGGCGGGCGATGCGGCGAGGGCAGCTAGGGCGACGAATCCGATTGTAAGGACGTTGGAAGCAGCGGGCTTCATTTTTGTATGGATTGGATAGGTACGCCTAAATAAAAACTCTATATGGTTTTGCGCAACTCTGTTATGGAGGCGGAAGCGCTTCTTGGCCAAATAAATCTACGTGCCGCGTTACTGACCCTATGCTGCGCGGCGCACCTGTGCTTCCAGGTAGCGGGCGACCGACGCAGCGGCCTGGCGCCCCTCACGAATGGCCCAGACGACGAGCGACTGCCCGCGCCTGCAGTCTCCGGCGGCAAACACGCCCGGCGTGCTCGTCGCATAGCGGCTCTCGTCGGCGAGGTAGGTGCCGTTGGCGTCGCGGTCGAGGTGAAGCGCGTCGGCGACGGAGGCTTCGGGGCCGAGAAATCCTGCGGACAACAGCACCAGGTCGGCGGGCCACGTGCGCTCGGTCCCGGCGACAGGCAGCGGACGCCCGTTCGACCAGTCGACCTGAGCCGTCTCGACCGAGGCGACGCCTCCCGTCGGACCAGGGGAGAAGCCGGTCGTCATGAGGGTGTAGACGCGCGGATCGTCGCCCCAGCGCTCCCTGGCTTCGGCGTGGCCATAGTCGACGCGGAAGACGTGGGGCCACTGGGGCCACGGGTTGGCCGGGTGACGTTCGGCCGGTGGCCGGTCGAGCAGTTCGAAGTTGACGACGCTGGCGCAGCCCTGCCGCAGGGCCGTCGCGATGCAGTCGGTGCCGGTGTCGCCGCCTCCGATGACGACGACGTGTTTTCCGCGTGCATTGAGAGCCGGAGCGCGTCCGGCTAGGTGCGCCTGTGTACTCTCGGTCAGGTAGGGCACCGCGAAGTGGATGCCGGTCAGGTCGCGCCCGGTCAGGGCAAGGTCGCGCGGGCGTGTCGCTCCGGTGCAGAGCAAGAGTGCGTCGTGGCGGGCGCGCAGGTCGTCGGCTGAGACGGCGTTCGGCCCGTCGCCCGCTACGTCGACGCCGGTTTCGAAGCGCACGCCCTCGTCCGCCAACTGCTGGACCCGTCGGGCGACCACGTCTTTGCCCAGCTTCATCGACGGGATGCCGTAGACAAGCAGCCCACCTATGCGGTCGGCGCGTTCGTAAACGGTCACGGCGTGTCCCGCTCGCCTCAGCTGCTGTGCTGACGTTAGCCCCGCCGGTCCGCTGCCGACGATGCCGACCGAAAAGCCGGTCTCGCTGGATGGCGGCTGAGGTACGATCCACCCCTCGGCCCAGCCCCGGTCGACGATGCTGTTCTCGATGTTCTTGATCGTCACCGGGTCGTCGTTGATGCCCAACACGCACGCGCCCTCACACGGCGCGGGGCAGACGCGGCCGGTGAACTCGGGGAAGTTGTTGGTCCGGTGCAGCCGGTCGAGCGCGTCGCGCCAGCGTCCTCGGTAGACCAAGTCGTTCCACTCGGGAATCAGGTTGTCGACGGGGCAGCCCGTCCCGCTCTGGCAGAACGGAACGCCACAGTCCATGCACCGCGCGCCCTGCGTTTTGAGCAACTCGACTTGGGGGAGAGTATAGATCTCGTCGTAGTCCGACAGTCGGTCCGCGACGCTCCTGTAGGGGACGGTGCGGCGGTCGTATTCTTGGAAGCCGGTGGGTTTGCCCATGGTGTGTCGGGTTCAGGCAGCGGTGCGGAAGGGAGAGGCGGCGGCCTGGGCGTCGAGGACGCGGCGGTAATCGCGCGGCATGGCTTGGACGAACAAGCGGCGCACGCTCGGCCACGCGCTGATCATTGCCCCGGCGACGGGGGAGCCGGTTTTGTCGGCGTGGCGCGTGAGCAGGTGCAGCAGGTCCGAGGCGAAGCGGTCGTCGACGGGTTCGAGTGCGACGGTGTCGGCATTGCAGCGGGCGGCGAAGGTGTCGTCGGGGTCGAACACGAAGCCGACGCCTCCGCTCATGCCCGCACAGGCGTTGCGACCGGTTGGGCCGAGAATCGCCACGCGACCGCCGGTCATGTACTCCATCGCGTGATCGCCCGCCCCCTCGCAGACCGCCCACGCCCCGCTGTTTCGCACGGCGAAGCGCTCGGCGACGCGGCCCCTGGCGTAGAGTTCGCCACTCGTCGCGCCGTAGAGGAGCACGTTGCCGGCGATTACGTGGTCCTCGGCCTGGAACGGGCTTTCGGCGTGCGGTTGGAGGGCGACGATGCCGCCCGACAGTCCCTTGCCGACAAAGTCGTTCGCGTCGCCCGTCAGCCGGATCGTGACGCCGCGGGCCAAGAACGCACCCAAGCTCTGACCCGCCGAGCCGGTGAGCCGAAGTGTGACGGTGTCGTCGGCCAAATCGGCGCCCGCGCGCGTCAGGTGTCCACTCAGCATCGTGCCTACGGCGCGGTCGAGGTTGGTGACCAGCAGCGACAGATCGACGCGCTCGCCCTTCAAGGCCGGCGCGCACCGGGCGATCAGCGCGTGGTCGAGCACTCCGTCCAACCCGGCGTCGGCGTGGCGCTCGAAACGGACTGAGGCGTTCGGGTAGGGAGAAGTCGGCGGGGCGAGGAGCGGCGAGAGGTCCAGCCCGCGCAGCTTGCCCTCGCGGACGGCGTCCGACGTGTCGAGCCGGTCGACGCGGCCCACCATCTCGGCGACGGTCCGAAAGCCGAGCCGGGCCATCAATGCGCGCATCTCTTCGGCGACCAAGAATAGGTAGTTGACGACGTGCTCGGGCTCTCCGGCAAAGCGCGCTCGGAGCGCGGGATTCTGCGTCGCCACGCCGACGGGGCACGTGTTGAGGTGGCACTTGCGCATCATGATGCAGCCCAGCGAGATCAGCGGAGCCGTCGAGAAGCCGAACTCCTCGGCTCCGAGCAGCGCGGCGACGACGGCGTCGCGTCCCGTCCGCAGTCCGCCGTCGGTCTGTACCACGACGCGTCCGCGCAGTCCGTTGCGGACGAGCGTCTGCTGCGCCTCGGCCAATCCCAGTTCCCACGGCAGACCGGCGTGCTTGATGCTCGTCAGCGCCGACGCGCCCGTCCCGCCCGCGTCGCCCGAGATCAGAATGTGCTCGGCTCCCCCTTTCGCCACGCCCGCCGCGACCGTCCCGACGCCGACTTCGCTGACGAGTTTGACCGAGATCCGCGCGCTCGGATTGGCATTCTTCAAGTCGAAGATCAACTGTTTGAGATCTTCGATGGAGTAGATATCGTGGTGCGGCGGCGGCGACACCAGCCCGACGCCCGGCGTGGCGAAACGCAGACGCGCGATCGTCTCGTCGACCTTGTGGCCCGGCAACTCGCCGCCCTCGCCCGGCTTGGCTCCCTGCGCCATCTTGATCTGAATCTCGTCCGCCGACGACAGGTAGCCGATGGTGACGCCGAATCTCCCCGATGCGACCTGCTTGATCGCCGAGCGCTTGGAGTCGCCGTTGGCCAGCGGGTGAGCGCGGTTGGGGTCTTCTCCGCCCTCGCCCGTATTGCTCTTGCCCCCGATGCGGTTCATAGCGACTGCCAGCGACTCGTGCGCCTCGGGCGAGAGCGAACCCAGGCTCATCGCGCCGGTCACGAAGCGCTGTACGATTTTGGTCGCCGGTTCGACGTGATCGAGGGAAACAGCAGTGCCCGGCGTGAAGCCGAACAGTCCGCGCAGCGTCCGATGGTCGCGCGCCTCGTCGTTGAGCAGGCGCGCGTAGCGGTCGTAGGCGTCGCGGCTGTTGTGGCGCGCCGCCTGCTGCAGGCTCGAGAGCACGTCGGGTGACCAAGCGTGCTCGCCTGCACCCTCTCTGTAGTGAAAGCGCCCATTCGAGGGCAACTCGTCCGCTACCGGCTGCCCATAGCCCGACGCGTGACGGGCCAGCGCGTCGCTCAGCAGCCCGTCCCAGCCAACGCCACCGATGCGCGACGGCGTGCCGGGAAAGCAGCGCTCGACGACTTCGCCGACCAGTCCGAGCGCCTCGAAAATGCCCGCGCCCCGGTACGAGGCAAGCGTCGAGATGCCCATTTTGCCCATCACTTTGAGGACACCCTTACCCGTCGCCTTGCGGTAGGCGGCCACTACGTCGGCTCGGTTGCGGTAGCGTTCGTCGGGCAGGCGCGCGTCTCGGCGGACGGCGTCGAGCGTCTGGAGTACGAGGTAGGGGTGGATCGCGTCGGCGCCGTAGCCGATCAGGCAGCACAGGTGGTGGACCGTCCGCGCTTCGCCGGTTTCGACGACGAGCATCACGTCCGAGCGCAGTCCGTGCGCCACCAGGTCGTGGTGGATCGCTCCCAGCGCCAGCAGCGACGGAACCGGCACCCGCCCTGGCCCGACTGCCCGGTCGCTAATCACTAGCACGCCGACTCCTCGTGCAACAAACTCTGTGGCCTGTTCGCACAGCCGATCCAGTGTCGAGACGAGGGCATTTTTCTCGCCCGTCGCGGCGCCCCGTGGAACGCCCGTAGCTTCGCCCTCACAAGGGCGAGCAAACGTTGCATCCAGCGTTCGGACCGTCCACGGATCGCCTTGCAGCGCCGTTAGTCGTGCCAGTTCGTCCGAGTCGAGGACGGGATGATTCAGAAGAAGACGGCGCGCGTGATCCGGCCCCTCGGCCAGCAGGTTGCTCGCCGGTCCGACTGGAGCCGCCAGCGACATCACGCACGCCTCGCGGATCGCGTCAATGGGCGGGTTGGTGACTTGGGCGAAGAGTTGCTTGAAGTAGTTGAATACGCCTCTCGGCTTGGCGCTCAGGACGGCGGGCGCCTCGTCGTTGCCCATCGACCCCAGAGGATCGCGGCCCTGCTCGAGCATCGGGATCAGCATCATTCGAATCGTCTCGTCCGAGTAGTCGAACGCGCGCTGCGCCCTGCTGCGCGCGTCGTCCGTTAGATCGGCGAGAGCAGGAGCGGCGGGCAGATCGCTCAGTACCAGTTGCCGCTGCATCCAGCGACGGTAGGGGGCGCGGCGAGCCAGGGTCTTCTTGATCTCAGCGTCGGGCACGATGCGCCCGTCGTCGAAGTCGAGAAAAAACATCTTACCGGGTGCCAGTCGGCCCTTTTCTCTGACTTGGTCGGGCGCCAACTCCGGCAGCACACCGACTTCAGACGACAAGATCACACGGTCGTCGGTCGTGATGTAGTAGCGAGACGGCCGCAGTCCGTTTCGGTCGAGAACGGCGCCGACGCTCTTGCCGTCGGTGAACACCATAGCTGCGGGACCGTCCCACGGCTCCATCAGGTGACTGCCGTAGGCGTAGAAGGCGCGCTCGCCGGGCGGCATTCGGTCGTCGTGCTCCCACGCGGGCGGGATCATGCGGGCCATCGCGTGCGGCAGGCTGCGCCCCGAGCGGCGCATCAGTTCGAGCGCCCGGTCGAACGTGCCGCTGTCCGACAGGTCGTCCGAGAACAGCGGGAGCACGTCAGCTAGCTGGTCGCCCAGTTGTGTGCTCCGCATCGACTGGCTGCGCGCGGCCATGGCGTTGCGGTTGCCACGCAGCGTGTTGATCTCGCCGTTGTGTGCCACCATCCGCAAGGGTTGGGCGCGGTCCCACGACGGGAATGTGTTGGTCGAGAATCGGCTGTGGACGAGCGCAAAATGTGTCACGAATGCTGGGTCGCATAGGTCGGGGTAGAAGGCGGACAGCTGGTGAGGCGTCAGCATGCCTTTGTACACGACCGTACGCGACGAGAGCGAGCACACATAAAAGTCGGCGATTCCTGCCGCGTCGGCCGCCTTCTCCGCGCGGCGACGTGCCACGTACAGCGCCGCCTCGAAGGCCTCGCCCTCGCCGACTTGGCCTCGACGGACGAGCAGTTGGGCCACGTGCGGCTGCGATGCGCGGGAGGTTGGCCCGAGCGAGGCGCCGTCTGGGTCCGTGGGCACGTCGCGCCACTGAGCCGGAACGCAGCCCTGGCTTCGGAGCGCCGTCCCCAGCATGTCCACGGCGCGCGCTCGCTGGGCGGCATCCGTGGGTAAGAAGCACATCGCGAGGGCTATTTCGCCGGACGCGCACTCCACTCCGTAAACCGCCGACAGAAAGGCGTGGGGCAGGGCCGTCATCACGCCGCTGCCGTCGCCCGTATCGGTCTCGCATCCGCACGCGCCTCGGTGTTCCATCCGCCCCAACACCGTGCACGCATCTCGCAAGATGGCGTGGCTCGCCTCGCCCTTGACGTGGGCGACCAACCCTATGCCGCAACTGTCGTGCTCGAACGCGGGGTCGTAGAGGCCGGGGGCAGGCGGACAAGCGGCGGGCATGGCTGGATCGGGTCGTAGGGTACACACTGTATAATTCAGGAAATCGAGAATTGCAAAGGGCATGTCTTAGGCCTAGCTGCTTTACGTCCTAATCAGAAAGGTGCTATCTGCCTATATGCCTTGGTTTCTAAGATTGAGAATGGGTCGAACTGTGTCTGTCTTCTTCACGGAAACCCTTCCAGCTATGCAAATCGTCGGTGCGTCGATTTTTTCGATTTCATGCAAATAAGTCTCGCCCCAATCTTGGCGAACCGCGATTTCAACGGCCGCTCGTGTCTACCGACTGGCTGGTGTACATAGATCGCACAGGATGCACAGATCCTCTCGCGGCCGTAAGCGCCTACTCTAAGTGAGTAGCATCAGCGCTGTTGGCTACGCTGGTCACCAGGAGGACCGGGCACGATGCGTCATCCACCAGATCGGCTCTGAAATTGTGCTCCCTATCCCACCGGCGGACCGAGCCGGGGGCTGCGGTAACGGCGCGTCGGCGCCGACGGTGTGGGCCAATAGTGCGATGTCACGTATAGGATCATCCGATCGGCCGCAGCGACGTGCGGACGCGACAGACTCCGCGTCCAACCCGTATCGAAGCGCGATGCACAAGTCGCACAGCGAGGCGCGTAGATCGAATGCGTTTCGGCTCCATGATGCGCTGGCATGCAGCAGGTACGCGTCCGATTCATCAGAGCAGGCGGGACCGGAGCGCTATGCGGATCGCGCGGTCTGAGCGGAGCGCCGAGGTGGCACGTGCCCGCCCAGAGGGTAGACGCCTGCACCTCAGATCAGCAGCAACTGGCTACAGCGCATGTGTCCCAGTCGTGAGCGCTCGGCTTCTTGCCAGCGGTCCTGCGGCTTGCACGAGGCCGGGATAGCAGACAGCGCGACGATCACTGGTCCGTCGTCATGCGGCGGCTGTTCAGGGTAGACGCAGTATAGCGCCCGGCAGCAGCGGAGCGAGGACCGCACTCGAAGACCGCCGGTGACGAGGGAGCCAGCGGGAGGTGGGCAGGCAGCCTTCTCGTAGATCGATAGAAACTTGCCGACGGTCATCGTAGGCTCTTCTTGCTTGTCCTCGACGTCCCAGAGCTGGAGTATGACTTCGGCCCACGACTCGGGGTTGCCTCGGCAGTCGAGTGCATGATAGGTTGCTGCCTTGATCTCGGTGACGTGATAACCCGAACGAATCTGCTGGCCGTCATACGTGAAGGCGATATCGCGAGCGGCATGCGGGCGTAGGGCATCGAGGAAACGAGCCGATGTCGGGGGTGTCGAGGAGATCGATGGGGGCGAAGTGTTGAGGCATAAATAGGCCACAGGGTTTGGGCGAGAGTGAGTACATATGGCGCGCTCTCTTATGTAGTCGCTGTTGCGCCCCGATGGACGCACCTACCCGAGCGAGCTCTCCAAGGATCGGTCGTTCGTGTTGCTTTCGGGCATTCGTGCTGCTTTGCGGCAGAGTACCCTTGCCTCTACCCAGCAGTAGATGCAAGTGGAACGGTTCTTAGGACGGTAGCCGCAGCTTGACGCGCGCGGTGTCGCCGATCTCGACGCCGACGCTCTCTCCTGCCGTAGCGAACACGCCGTCGGTGGCCTGGATGCGCTCCGTCCCGGGCGGGACGGCCTCGATAGAGTAGACGCCTTCGGAGAGATTGCCGATAACGAAGCGACCGTGGCGTCGGTCGTCGTGCTCAGGTCGATCTCTCGCAGGTAGACGACGGCGTTTGGCACAGGACGGTCGTCTGCTGTGCTCACCTCGCCTATGATCGTGCCGGTCTCCATCTGCTGCATCGGGGCGCGCATCGGGGTCGGGTGCTTCCGATCGTTCGGGAAAGCAACCGGCGACGCAGAGTAGCAGGGCAGACGAGAAGGAGGCGCATCGATTCGGTCTAGGGATGGTCGAGCGCACCCGGCAGGCGGTGCGGCCGTTCCGTCCTGCCGTGACCGAATCCCGCTGGGTGGTGGATTTTCACTCGGTCGCCCACTTGTCGGTCTGGCGGCGAGGTAGCTTTCGGCATACTCGATCCGCCGCACCCGATCCGCCGCACATGGAAGCCTACCTACTCGACCAACTCGCCACCGCTCTGCGCGACATGGGCGTTCCCGACGACTTCGCGCCCGAACTCGAAACGCCCGCTAACCCGGACCACGGTGATATCGCCACGTCTGCCGCGATGAAGCTGGCCCGCGTCCTCCGCCGGTCGCCGCGTCAGATCGCCGACGAACTGGCCGCAGCGTTGCGCGAGCGGCTCGACCCAGCGCGCGTGTCGGCTGTCGAAGTCGCCGGGCCTGGTTTCCTCAACTTTCGATACTCGGACGCCTACCTGTCCGAAGCGCTGGCGGACGTGATCGCTGCGAGCGATCGGTGGGGGCAGCACCGACACGCATGCCGGAAAGACTGCGCTGGTCGAGTTCGTGAGCGCCAACCCGACCGGTCCGCTGACGGTTGGTCACGGACGCAACGCCGTCCTGGGCGACGTGATTTCGAGCCTGCTCGGGGCGACAGGCTACGACGTGACGCGCGAGTACTACTTCAACGACGCCGGTCGGCAGATGCGGGTGCTGGGCCAGAGCGTCGCCGCGCGCTATCGCAGCCTGGTCGATCCAACTCGCCCCGACAGAGAGATCGAAGTAGCCGACGGAGAGACGACGAGCGTTCCTGCCGACTTTCCCGACGGCGGATACCTGGGCGGCTACATCGGCGAGATCGCCCAGTCGCTCGTCGACGCGCAGGGCGACGCGCTTGATGGACGCGGCTGACGAAGCGCCGTTCAAAACCGCCGCGCAAACCGCCATCTTCGCCGACATCACGGCAACGCTCGAGCGGATGCAGGTCCACATGGACACGCACTTCAACGAGCACACACTGTACACCGATGGTCAGGTGGATCAGGTCGTCGAGCGACTGCGCGGCAAGGGCATGATCGAGCAGCGCGACGGGGCGACGTGGTTTCTGACGAGCACGCTGCCCGATGCCAAACTGGGACAAGACGGCGAACCGGCTGATACTGTCCTGGTCAAGTCGACTGGCGAGCCGACCTACCGCCTGCCCGACATTGCCTACCACATCGACAAGCTGGACCGAGGCTTCGACCTGGCTGTCGACGTGTTCGGCGCTGACCACATCGCGACCTACCCCGATGTGCTCAGCGCGCTCGACGTGCTGGGCTACGACACCGCCCGCGTCGATGTGGTGATCTATCAGTTCGTGACGCTCGTACGCGCCGGTCAGCCCGTCAAGATGTCGACGCGCAAGGCCAACTACGTCACGCTCGACGAGTTGATGGACGACGTGGGCGTCGACGTGACGCGGTTCTTCTTTCTGATGCGCGCTCCGGGCACGCACCTCGAGTTCGATCTCGACCTAGCCAAAGAGGCATCCGACAAGAATCCCGTCTTCTACCTCCAGTACGCTCACGCACGGACGGCGTCGATTCTGCGCAAGGCCAAAGAGCAGGGAATCGCTACCGAAAACGCCGACCTTTCTCTGCTGACTCAGGACGCCGAGGCGACGCTGATCAAGGAGCTACTTCGCATGCCCGAAGTCGTCGCCCGAGCCGCCGAGCAGCGCGCTCCGCACCTGCTCCCCGTCTACCTGCGTGACGTAGCTGTCGCTTTCTCGCGGTTCTACGACACCTGCCGCATCATCGGCGAACCCGCGGACATCGCATCGGCTCGCCTCGCCCTGGCCGACGCCGCTCGCCAAACGCTCGCCAACGGTCTGCACCTGCTTGGCCTGACCGCGCCGGACCGCATGTACCGAACGGACGAAACCGACGAGGCGTAGCTTAGCCCCATGCCCTCGCCGACGCTCACCGCTCCGACTGACGCACAAGTCGACGACCATCTCTACGTTGCCGTCTCGTGCATCGACGCCACATCCGGCTTTGATCTATCCACTCGTAGACCCCGGAGGGCACGAAATCTTTTCCGCAGATCGATGAGAAGCGAGTATTCTGTCGCCGATTGGATGCTATCCGTCCACTCCGATTTGGCTTTGGCTCAGTTCGAGCCCAAAGGAGCAATCCCACCTGAGCTCCTGTGTTTTCTCGCGCAGCAAGCGGCAGAGAGGTCAGTCGAGGCTGTGATTCTGCATCAAACCGGTGAGTTGGCGAGGAAAACTCACGATCTGGTTCTGTCGTCGCTCGACGCGCAGCATGTGGGAGCCCCACTTCCTGCCGATTTGGTAGGCGAAGTAGCTAACCTAAATCAGTATGCCGTCATTACACGCTATCCGGCGAACTTTGGCGAGCCGGATGAGGATGCGTGTCAGCGCGCCATATCTACTGTTTATAGGTCGGTCGCGTGGGCCGAGGGCGTTGTTATCGGCGCGGACGCATCGTGACGGTCGGCTACCAGGGAGAGCCGGGGGCCTACTCGGAGGCTGCGTGCGGCGCACTGACACCGAAGTGCGAGCCGCGCGGCTATGCCTCGTTCGCCGACGTATTCGAAGCGTTGGCTTCGGGCGAAGTCGACCGCGCCGTCCTGCCGGTCGAGAATAGCCTATTCGGCAGCGTCCATATCGTCTACGACCTGCTGCGCGCGCACGACTTCGCCATCCGAGCCGAGCACTACCTGCCGATCGACCACCATCTGTTGGCGTTGCCCGACACGACGCTGGCCGACGTGCGGGAAGTCCGGTCGCATCCGCAGGCGTTGGGGCAGTGCGCGCAGTGGCTGCGTGAGTACCTGCCGAGTGCGACCGTCGTGCCCGACTACGATACGGCAGGATCGGCGCGGCGGGTGCGCGACGAGGCGCTGACCCGGACGGCAGCCATCGCGAGCGCCCGGGCGGCCGAGGTGTATGGGCTGGATGTGCTGGCGCGGGGCATTGCGACTCACCGCGCCAACGTGACGCGTTTCTTGCTGCTCACGCCCGACGATGTGCCGGTCGCACCGGTCAGCGGCCCGCATAAGACGAGTGTGTCGTTCGCTCTCCGTGCCAACGTGCCTGGGGCGCTGTTCAAGAGCCTCGCTGTGTTCGCCCTGCGCGAAATCGATCTGCTCAAAATCGAGAGCCGCCCGCTCGTCGGTAGTCCAGGACAGTACGTGTTCTACGTCGATATCGCCGGGCGGCTGGCTGACGAGCCCGTTTCCCGCGCGCTCGTTCACCTCGAAGAAGTGGGCGAACGTGTGCGCGTGCTGGGCAGTTACCCGGCGGCGATCGTCCCCGACCTGGGATAATTGGAGGGGAGAACGGGGAGTACTGAGGAGCACGGCTTTGCAGACCTCGTGCTGACCGTCAGCGAGGAAGCGACCGATTTCAGAGGTGCGGGTTTCTCCACTTTCGTTCTGCCCCACTATCAGACTGATCCACCCTGAGACGACTCTACTCCGGCACGCGTCCTCCGATGACGAAAAAGTCATCTTGCCGCCACGCGCAGTCCACGTCGACGAATCCGGCGCGCTCCATCGCTTTCATCAAGCGGTACAATCCCAACGCTTCGACCTGGTCGCCGACGATCAAGTGGCCGCCCGGCACCAAGGCATCGAATACGCTGCGGTAGAGCAGTTCGCACCGCGTCTCGGCTTCGGCGGGCGCCGCGTCTTCACCGACCAGCCGTTCGAGTGCCAATCCGGATACGACGATGTCGTAGGGGCCGCCGGGCAGTGCGTCGCCGTCGCGTGAGATGTCGGCGCGCATCAGTCGAGCTTCCGGCTCGAACTCGGCGATCTTTTCTCCGGCAACGGCGAGCAGATCGTCGGCTTCGTCGAGCAGCGTCAGGTGTACGTCGGGGTACGCCGTCAGCAGGGTGAACGTCGTGTTGCCCGTCGCGCAGGCCAAGTCGCACACGTGCGCGCCGTCGTCGAGCGGGGGAAGGGCTTGTACCATCTCCTCGAACATGGGGAAGGCAAGCGGCAGGCGACGCTCCAGGTGGAGGTCATACCATCGGGCGTTTCGCCAGAATCCGCCTCGTTTTTCGAGTCCACGGCGCCAGGAGGGTTTTTTCATCGTCGGTCAGTAGAGGGCCGCATTGCACGACCGCGCATCGTAACCGGTTGCCCCGCCCCAGTAATCGAGCGAGCGGATCGCTGCTGTCTGCGCCGGCACCGATGCCGAAATCGGCCAGCAGGCAATGAGCGAGGCCGTTCAGTTCATCCGAGATTCGGGTGCCTAAATCTGCGATGGCCGCGGCCGGCAGTCCTCGAGCCTGCTCTTCTCATGCGGCTTGCCGGCGGTGGATGCCGTTTTGATTGACGTGCCCGACGTAACGACCCAGGATGCGCACTTCCTCGAAAATGTCTGGGCTGATGTAGATCGGTTTGTACTCGTCGTTGCAGGGCTCCAAGCGCAGACCGCTACCGTCCTGGTAGACGCGCTTGAGCGACGTTTCGCCGTCGTACAAGACCGCGCCGATGCCGCCCTGCGGAATGTCATCGTCGATGAGTAGGACGTAGTCGCCATCGTGGAGGTCGGCGCCTTGCATCGAGCGGCCCGAGATGCGGAGCGCGAACATCCGGTCGCGTTCGGGAAAAAGCATGTCGAGCGTGATCGACCCCAAATTCTCCTCGACGGCTTCCTGCAAGCGCCCGGCCGAAATCATGCCGTGGACCGCAATGCCGTGCTTGTCCTGCTCCATGCCGACGATCCGGTACATGTCGCCGTCGCGCTCCAGATAACCTTTCTTGTAGAGTGCCTGAATGTTCTGCGTGACGCTGTTGGGCGAGCGATAATCGAAGTGGTCGACCATCTCGCGGTACGTCGGCCAGATGCCGTCGTTTTCCGTGACATACTCGCGCAGGAAGTGGAGGAACTCGTACTGCTTCTGAGTGAGTTGGCGGCGGGGCATGGCGAGAGGGTGTCGACTTTGTGTGGACATGTGTGTGGTCAAACTACACGAACCTGCTGCTCAGGGCAAGACGATCCGCCCTTTTTTGTGCTGGTTCGACCGATTTCACGAAGACACTTCGCGCATCAGAAGTGAGCCGAGTCTGGCCGTAACGCGTTACGCACGTCGTCGGAGCGTGACGGGTACGCGTCTTCTACGTGGTAGCGAACATAGTCTTCTATGAGCAGACCGAGCGCGCGGGCGTCGTCATCGGTGATCTGCATCCGGAGCACGTCGCGCAGGCTGGCGCGGCTGGCGACGGCGAACGAACGCAGCACCCTTCGCGAAGCGATCCGCTGGCGTCCGGCCCCATACGTCACACCACGCTCGGCGACGCCACTCGACGCGTACGACTGGATCAGTCCGCTGTCGAGGCGGAGCGTGCCGCCGTCGTCGTCGACCGATTGCACGTCGTCCTTGGTGAACTGGGGAGCGAAGCCGAGCAGTTGGGCGAGCCGCATCTCGAAGTAGAAGAGGGCGTTTTCGGGACGATCCGGCGCGGCGTTCGCGCCCTGCAGCGATTCGGTCAGCAGGTTGAAAAGGGCGATGTTCGGCTCGCCCTCCTCGGTCAGCGCCGCCACCAACTCGATCATGCGCAGGCCCGGCGTCAGGCGGGCTAGGTCGGTCGAGAGGGCGGGGAAGCGGACGACGTGACTGGCCTCGCGCAGCGTCTGGAGCGAGCGCGTCGCCTTGTAAGAATAAAGCGCTTCGGTGTAACTCATCGGCTGGAGCGTTGCGCCGAAGCGGCTCTTGGGGCCACGTGCGCCGCGCGCCAACACCGAGATGCGTCCGGCGTGGCGCGTGAACAGCGACGCGATCAGACTCGTCTCGCCGTAGCGAAACGTGCGCAGGGTGACGGCTTCGGTCCGGACGATCATGGGTTCAGAACGACGGAAGAGTAGGGCGGTTACGAAAAAATTCGGCGGTCGAGGTTACGGATGGCGTGCAGGTGGGTCTGACGACGCACACGCCAACTGCCGACATGTCGATCCTCTTTCGCATTCAAGAACACATCGCCCTCACCAAGATCGAGACGCGCGCGCTCGCTACGCTGCTCGTGCTGCTCGTCGGCGGATTGGCCGCTCAGCGCCTGCCTGTAGCCCCATCTGAGGCAGGTGCTGCTCAGTCGCCGCGCGCCGAGCGCTTCGCCGCGCTGGCCGACTCGCTGGGATCGCTCGGCGCCGAAGACGTCGTAACTCCATCCGTCGAAATTGCCATCCCCGAACTGCCGTCTCGCCCTGCCGCTCGTGCGCGCAAAGCCGACACTGGTCCGGTTTACGTCAATCTCAATACGGCAAGTCAAACCGAGTTGGAGCGTCTGCCGCGCATAGGTCCCAAGACGGCAGAGCGCATTATCGCCCTGCGCGACGAGATCGGCAGGTTTTCGGACCCGGATCAGTTGAAGCGCGTCAAGGGCATCGGTGTCAAGACGATGGACCGGCTGCGTCCTCTGGTTCACGTTGGGTCGTAGGCTCAGGCGGCAGGTTTTTGCGGCGGCTGATCTCTTCGTTCCACGCGTCGCCGCGCTCGCGCTCGCGTGTGATGAAGCGCGAGACGGGCAGCAGCAGGATCGCTGCGAGCAGCCCGAAGCCGACGACGGTGCCGACGATGATGAACAGGTAGTCGGCAGGATTGGAGGACACGGCGGCAGTCGAGAGGTCGACAGGGACAACGCATCGGCGGGCGAGGGGTGCCCCGTCACGCCGCCTGGCGCGTTGCCGTTTGGTAGTAGTCTTGGCACTCCGCTTCTCTACCTCGAACGACGCGTCTGCCTTTCATCTCTCCGCGCGTCTCGGTGACGACCGTCGCCGTCTGTTCACTGCCCTCGCCCGCCGTGTAGAGCACGACCCAGTCGTTCGTCTTGCTCAGTTCGTGGGCGCGCGGCGTGTTGGAAAACAGCGCTGTCACACGCCACTGGCCTCGGCGCGTGTCCAAGACCGGCAGCCACGCCGCGCCGGACGCGTTGAACCGGCGCGGTGCGATGCGGCGAAGGGTGCCTCGCTGAGCCCCGTCGCGGTATTCGGCATCGACGCTCAGCAGATCGGCGACGTGCGGCCGGTTGTCGTGAGCAGGAGATGAGCGGCGCCGAGCGTCGCGGCGCGTCGAGCGGGCGAGCAGGGCCTCGAGTTGCGCCTGGATTGAACGCAACTTGCGGTCCCCGAAGCCTGGCAAAGCAGCCAGCGTTCCGTCGTGAGCGGCGATCTCTAGCGCTTCGAGCGTTTCGACGCCCAACTCCTCGCGCAGGCGGCGCGCCGTCGTGCGTCCGATGCCGGGCACACGCATCAGCAGGCGCTCGGGCTGTGTCTGCTCGCGCAGTTCGCGCTGAATCCGCATCTCGCCGGTGTGGACGAAGCCCGCGATCCGCTGCGCCAGACTCGCCCCTACGCCCGGCAAGTCCTCGAGCACGTCGGCTCCTCCGGCGTACACCTGATCGGCGACGCGAGAACGCGTGGCGCGGATGGTATCAGCGGCGGTCCGATATGCCTGGACGCGATGCGGGTTGGCCCCACGCTCGTCGAGCATCTGCGCCGTTTTGTCGAGCGCGTCAGCCACATCGGCGTTGGACGGCGAGTGGCGGTGAGCGCTCAGGTCGACTTTGTATAGCATGTCCGTGTATATGTGTATCTCGTGCGCGCGTAGAATACGAACCGCGTGTGTCACCGTATTGACATAGGGTTATCAGGTTTTTTCTGCGTCCGTTTTCTCACCAATCGGTACCGTCTTTTCGTCTGGAAAACCGGTCAGGAAAGCACTAAGGCCCAGATCAAGTCGTTGCCATCAAAACAGACCACGAGAGATATGCAGGCCAAGAGCCAGATCGTTCGCATCAAGCCAAAGTCTTTTGCTCTGCTTCTGGTTCTAGCGACTATGCCGACGTTGCTCGGGTGCCGTCACGTCAGCGCGACGAGCGAGAGCAAAACCTACCGAATCGAGGCCCGCATCGGAGCGGAGACGTGCAGCTGGCTGCCGGGCGACGTATGCAATGGCGAAGCGGTGAAAACGCGTCTCGGTATGACACTGAGCCGCACTGAAGGTGGCCCTATGGCTGAGGGCGGTCTTCCGATAGACGATACTACGTACCAAGTGAGTCGGCCCTATGCCCCAGCTCATCTGGTCACCATCCCGGCAGGCTCGAAGTGTATCTCAATCTTTGTCGTTGCTCATACGCTCGCCATCGCTGAGGAGCGGAAGATCGACGCGGTCGAGTTAACCAGAAAGGTCGGAGGTGCTTTTCTTGATGGGCAGGGCGATTGCGAGGCGAATGGTCAGGTCGTGGATCTGGAGTGGCCAAAGATCCCGATCATGCAGCACACGTCGCATTGATCTTTTCAACCTTTTACCACCCCATCTGCCGCATCCGCGCTTCGATGATGCCGGTGTAGCGGCCCATGCGTCCGGGCGTGCGTGAGCGGGGCGCTGGGACGACGGCGGCAAGGCTGGCCGACTGACGGCGCGACAGCTTGGCCGCGTCTACGCTGTAGTGGTGCTGTGCCGCTGCCTGCGCGCCGTAGACGCCTGGTCCCCACTCGATCACGTTGAGGTAGAGCGTCAGGATGCGTTCCTTGCTCAGTGTCCACTCGGCGGCGTAGACGAGCGGCACTTCGAACGCCTTGCGTGCGTATCGCCGCCAACCCGACGAGTGCGTCGTCTGGAACAGGTTCTTGACCGTCTGCTGCGTGATGCCACTGCCGCCGCGCCAAGCCCGCCCTCGGCGCTTATTGTCGTCGAGCGCCTTGCGAACCGCGTCCCAGTCGATGCCGCCGTGCTGGTAAAACTGGCCATCCTCGGCTGCGACGAGCGCATGGGGCAAGTGTCCGCTGATCTTGCTGCGCGACACCGGATGGTACTTCTTGGTGTAAGCCGAGCCCGACACGATCGCCTCGACTCGTCGCTGAATCTGGACGCCCGTCGTGGGCGGTGGGACGATGGCGTAGCAGGCGATCAGCAGAAAGCAGAAGCCCAGATAGCTCGTCGCCATCGCCAGGGGAAGGGCGACGAGCAGGCTGAGGATTCGGCCGATGACGCGCACGGCTTAGCGGCTCAGGTGGAGTACTTCGAGCTTGATCTTACCTGCGGGCACTTTGACCTCGACCACGTCGCCGACCTCCTTGCCCAGCAGCGCCTTTCCGATGGGACTCGAAATCGAGATCTTGCCGGTTTTCATGTCGGCCTCTTCCTGCGAGACGAGCTGGAACGTTTGGTCCTTCTTCATTTTGTGATTCTTGACCTTCACTTTGGACAGAATGTAGGCCTTGGTCGGGTCGATGCTCTTCTCGTCAACGACGCGCGAACTCAGGATCGTTTCTTCTAACTGGGCAATCCGGCCTTCCAAATGCCCCTGTTCTTCCTTGGCAGCATCGTATTCAGCGTTTTCCGACAGGTCGCCCTGAGCGCGCGCTTCGGCGATGGAGGCGGCGATGCGCGCGCGGCCTTTGGTCTTGAGTTCCTTGAGTTCGTCGCGCAGGCGCGTCAGCGCTTCCTGGGTGAGATACGTGGTAGCCATACGGATGGAATAGAGGGCCGGGGCAAAAAGCAATAATCGCCACGACCCAGGTGGGCAGCGGCGATGCGAGTTGGTAGAAGCCTCACGAACCGAGCGATTTGCGAAAAAGATCCCACAGCACCGCCGATTACGCGTCACCACCCGATACGGCGTGTGGTCTTTCGCTTCTTGCCGGTCGTACTCGTCGTGAACGTTGGCGCGCCTCCTCGAGCACTGGGAACGCTACCTGCAGAGCCACCACTTTCTCGAGCCGTCGCCTCCGAAGCGAGTGCCGGTCGCTCCGCGATGCGCGTCTCGGGACGCACGCCGTCCAACACGCGGCGCGCGCCTCGGTACCTGTTCGCCCAATAGTCCTGCGCCATATGACTGACAGTCACACCCGTCGAAGCCCCCGCATGTGCAAACTCGCCCCGCCCGACGTAGACGCCGACGTGGGTAATGCGCGATGGTGAGCCGAAGAACACCAAGTCGCCCTCGGCCAGGCGGTCGCGTTCAACCTCATCACCGACACGGAACTGCTGGCTCGACGTGCGAGGAAGGCGGATGTCGAACAAGTGATCGAACCAGCTGACCATCAACGCGGAGCAGTCGATGCCCGTCGTGCGCGTGCCCCCGAAGCGGTAGTTCGTCCCATCCCATCCGCCCGCCGCCACCCGAATCCGCTCGCCGACCGACGCATGCGGCGGCCCGGGCTGGGCCGATGCCGTGTGGGCAGCCAGGAGAAAGACGAACAGTATCAGTAGACGCATATCGAGAAAGGAGATCCAATCGACCGGATAGAGCAAAATGCGTTCCGGCGATTAGGGGAAACAATACGACTGTTCGATCCCTTTTTACCTTTTCCGTTGCTCTCCATTCCTTGCCATGCGGATCTCTACGCTCCTCACCGCTGCCATCGCCGGAACGATCGTCTATGCGTTCGCCTCCTCCCGCGGACGCCGCTTGCGCCACCGCCTCCTCGACGACCGGCTTGAATCCGTCGCCTGGCTTCATCGCTACGGCCCCGGTGTCAGTGATGCGCTCGACGCGTTGGACGGTCGACTGGACGAGCTTGGAGAAGAGCTCATGACTCGTGTCGACGTGCTGGCTCGTCCTACCGTCGACCTGGACGATAGCGCTTGGACCATTGATCAGGACGACATGGACCGTAACCTGCGCGGCGTTCAACGCTACCGATAATCCCGCCGTCTTCGTCCGCGCCGCGGATCCCGTCCATCGTTTTACGGTTCAGGACCGTACGTTCCGATACAACCACTCCTCTTCGATCATGCCCTATCCCGAACCCCTCGTTGCCCCGATGCGTCATGAATTGACGCGCTTAGGCGTCACCGAACTGCGTACTGCGCAGGACGTCGACGCCGCACTCAAAGACGACGCGGGTACGACGTTCGTCATCGTCAACTCGGTTTGCGGCTGCGCTGCCGCCAACGCGCGCCCCGCCGTTGCGATGGCGCAGCAAGCTCCCGCCCAGCCCGATCGCTACCTGACGGTTTTCGCCGGACAGGACCTCGAGGCGACCGCTCGTATGCGCGAGCATCTGGCCGGAATCCCCCCGTCGTCGCCGTTCATGGCGCTGCTCAAAGGGGGCGAGCCTGTTTTCGTCGTCGAACGTCGACACATCGAAGGTCGAAGCGCGAGTGCCATCGCCACAGACGTTGCCAATGCTTTCGCTGCACACTGCGGAACGGATGCCGCTCCCACCGACGCTGCCATCCGTCCGGACGTGGAGCAGACGGCTCCCGCAGGCGTCCCGAGCACGTTTCGATCAATCCTCTGACACCTGTCGTCAACTGCGCGCCGCTTTCCCAACATTCGGGGAGCGGCGCCTTTCGTTCTGGGTAATGTTCGGAGCCGCCGACTCTCTGACAACTGACACTGTGCAGGGCGATCTACCCAGCCTTCCGCACCAGCGAAATCCACGCGAGCGCCAGGTAGAGTAAGCCGCCAAGCACGAGCACGACCAGCCGCATCGAACCGTCGACAGTGAGCCCGATCGCCGCCGTGGTGGCGCTTACGACGAGAGGCAGCAGGCTCGCACGTGTCCAACTCGTGCCTCCTGGTGCTACGCTTCGCAGGACGGCCAGATGGAGGAGCCGAAGCACGCACCCGCCGACGCCCAGACCGGCGATAGACCCGAGTACGCTGCCCCAGCCCAGCGACACGCCCACGTGCGCCCCGATCAGCAGCGCGCCAACGATTCCGGCGAGGTGGACGACGGAGAAGAGCGCATCGGACCGCTGCTTGCCCGTCACGTCGAACAGCCCTGTCAGGGCCGACGCACAGGCCATCGCCGCCATCCACGGAGCGAGCCACTGCGCATAGACGCCCGCTGGTCGCCACTCTGCCCCGAATACCCAGGCAAACAGGTCCGGGCCGAGAACGACCACGACGGCCGTCGGCCCGGCAGCGGTCCAGACCATGCGCGTCAGGTAGGTCCGCGAGAGTGTGGCGAGTGCCTGAGCGCCGACTCGTATCTGGGCGGCTGCCTCTACTACGAACACCCGCCCTACCGATCCGGCGACGAGCGTCAAGGGCGCTCCGACAGCGAAAAAGGTGCGACCCAACTGCCCCACGTCGGATGCAAGGGCGAACGCACCGATGATCAGGATCGGCAGGCGAGCGGCAGCGGTGTGGAGGAGGACGGCAGGTGTCGTGAAGAGTGCGAACCTGCGGTAGGTTCGGGCCACACGAACCATTGCCGTGCGCCCCTGCCACGCTAATAATCCGCTCGACTTCACGGCCCACACTTGCGGTCCGACCGCCGCCGCGGTGCCCAGTCCAAACGCGGCGATCAGCATTCCAGGGGTCGGCATTGCCCATCCGCTCAGCAAGCGCACGCCCGACGTGACGCCGCTCCGCACGACCGACGCCTGCGCGACAGCTCCAAACCGCTCCAACCGCGCCGCCGCGCTTTCCGAAATCCGACCCAGGCGGAGGGCGAGCAGGCACGGGGCCAGCGCCCAGAGGTAGGGCGAGAGGTCGGCGTACGATCCGTGCAGCAGCCCGCTCGCCAGCGGTGCGAAAGCGAGCAACGAGCAGGCGCCGATACTGATCAGAAGGCTCAGCCAAATCAGCGCCGACGCGTCGCCCTTGGATTCGGGCAAAATCACGGCGTCGTCGTAGCGCAGCGATCCGACCGGGTAGAGCAGCGTCACCAGTCCGACGAACAGATCCGCCACCCCAAACGCCTCGGGCGTGTAGAGCCGTGTCAGAACCGGCTGGACTGCGAATCCGATGACCGTAGCGAAGGCCGATCCCGTGAGCAACGCTCCGATGGACTGCGTGGTCGTAGGCCTCGCCATGCTAAACGAGTGGGCGCACGCGAGCGACGGCTCGGGTAAGCCCAGGCCGGTGCCACGTGGTGCGGAAATAGGGCGCCAGATCGGCGCCCATCGTGCGCTTGAACTCGGCAATCGACGGCGTGTTGGCTCCGCACAAATCGTACGTAGTCACTCCTCGTTCGAAGAGGGAGCACATCAGAGACCAGAGTAGCGACGTGCGACCGTCCTCGGCCGTGTGCCTGCTTCCGCTCAGCACGTCACACGCCAGACCGTGGTGCACGGCTGCGAGCAGGACTGTGCCATCTGCCTGCCACGCGTCGAACGCATCGGCCCACTGAGTCGCCATGCGCGCCAGTATGGGAGGCGACACCGGCAGCTTGTGCCTCTGACGAGCGTACGCATTTGCGACACCTTCTGCAAGATCAGCCCCTCGAGCTCGGATGGGGGAAACGTCGGAAAGCGCGCGCCTGCGGACGCGGCTCAGTCGGCCGCGCATCTCGCTCGGAGGGCCGATGGCGATGCGGTACGTGTAGAGCACCCGCGTCTCGAACCCTGCCCACGTATACGGACGAGCATCGACCGGGCCAGGAGGCAGGTGGAAGGCGAGCGCGTGGAAATGCTTCTGGATGAACGGCAACAACGCGTCCAGAGGCGAGCGCTGGTGGTGTACGTCGGCTTCGCGCGGCGCCGGGCGACTCACCGGCGAGGCATAAGCGCACAGCGGGGGCACGACCGAGCGGCGCCCCTTTTTGCCGAACAACCACGTGCCGCAGGTCAACCGATCGCCCTCCCAGACGCCTGCTGCCCGAACGTTGAACAGAGGACGGTATGCGGCTACGAATTCTGGAACGTGAAAGGGTGTCGCGTCCGGCGCCGAAGCCAAGAGGTCGTGCCACGCCGATAGCTGCTGCGCGTTGGCGAGGTCGATCCAGTCGGCGCGGCGCTCCACGGGATCAGAGGATGTATTGGCTCAGATCGCGGTCCTCTACGATGTCGTACAGGTGGTCGCGGACCTGCTGGGCGGTCACCTCGATTTCGCTCGCCAGTTCGCCGTTTTCGATAGCGTCAGGCAGTTCGTAGAGGTAGTCTTCGAGCAGCGTCGTCAGGATCGTATGCAGGCGCCGGGCGCCGATGTTCTCGACCTCAGAATTGACCCGCGCGGCGATAGCTGCGATCTCTTTGACGGCGTCGTCCGTGAACGTCAAGGTGACACCTTCGGTTTGCATCAGCGCGGCGTACTGCTTCAAGAGCGCGTTCCTGGGCTGCGTCAGGATGGCGAAAAAGTCCTCCTCGGTCAGGCTGTTGAGCTCGACGCGGATGGGGAAGCGGCCTTGCAGTTCGGGGATCAGATCACTCGGCTTGGCGACGTGAAACGCGCCGCTGGCGATGAACAGGATGTGGTCGGTTTTGACCAGTCCGTGTTTCGTCGTTACGGTCGAGCCTTCCACAATCGGAAGCAAATCGCGCTGAACGCCCTCACGGCTCACGTCCGGTCCGCCGCTACCGCCCGATTTGCTGCCGCCGGCGACCTTGTCGATCTCGTCGATGAATACGATGCCGCTCTGCTGCACCCGCTCCAGCGCTTCGCGCGTGACGCGGTCCATGTCGATCAGTTTGCCCGCTTCCTCCTTGGTGAGCAGTTCGAGCGCTTCGGGTACCTTGACGCGCCGCTTCTTACGCTTCTTGTTCTTGCCGCCGAACAGGTCCTGGATGTTGACACCCATCTCTTCGAGTCCGCCTGGCCCGAAGACTTGCATCATCGTCCCGCCACCGTCCGAGACTTCTACCTCGACCTCGCGGTCGTCCAGTTCTCCGGCGTGCATCTTCTCGCGAAAGCGCTCGCGCGTCTTGTTGGGAGGCGGCACCTCGGCGTTCTGAGCCAAGTCGAATCCCGTCTGGCTCGACGGCGCCGGAGTCGACGGAGGTACCAACAGGTCGAGAACCCGCTCCTCGGCCAGTTCCTGCGCGCGTGCCTGCACCTTCTCGGTCTGCTCGTCGCGGATCAGGCCGATCGCGATGTCCATCAGGTCGCGGATCATGCTCTCCACGTCGCGGCCAACGTAGCCGACTTCGGTGAACTTGGTCGCCTCGACTTTGATGAAGGGCGCACCGGCCAGACGGGCCAGCCGCCGGGCGATCTCGGTCTTGCCCACGCCCGTCGGTCCGATCAGGATAATGTTGTTGGGCATGATCTCGTCGCGCATGTCGGGCGGCGCGTTCTGGCGCCGCCACCGGTTGCGCAGCGCAATCGCGACGCTCTTCTTTGCCTCGGTCTGGCCGATGATATAGGTGTCGAGTTCGGCGACAACCTGTCGCGGCGTGAGTTCGCTCGGCATGGGAAACGGGTACGGATGTCTGGGGTGAGCGCGGTTTTAACCAGCGTAGTTGTCGTCCTCTTCCTCTTCGATGTCGTCGTAGACGTACTCGGGGTCGTTCTCGTCCTCGAACAACTCGCGGACGCGCGTAACGTCGGGGTGCTCCTTGTCGACGATCAGGACGGTGTAATCGTGTGGGTACCCTCTGCGCTTCTCCAGGTAGACGGCGCCCGCTTCCTCGAGGTCAGCGATAGCGTCCTTGGGGTCGAGTTCTGTATCGCTCTCGGTCAGCTTGCGCAGCAAAGGCGTCAGGTAGATCTCGTCGTACTGACCGAAAAACTCCTCGATGATCTCGAGCGCTCGTATGCTGTTCTCGTCGTCGACGACCAAATGCTCCACGTCGCGCGGCGGACGCGGCTCAGTCGGTGCGCGGTCGGGTACTAGGTCGCGGAAGGCCTCTATGCGTCCGTTCTCGGCCAGACGAATGGCTTTTCGGTCGGATGGAAAGTCGGCGAGGTAGAGAGCCACGGTGCATCCCTTCTGTCGCAGTTTGTCGACGAGCGGGGCGTAGATGCGCGCGCCGCTGGCAATGAGGACTGTCGTTCCCGGTTCCACCTCGGCCGCGTCGAGCGCGAGCGCGAGTTCGGACGCGTTGGACTGGGCGTGCTCGTCGACGTAGACCGGTGAGATTCCGGCTCCAGCGAGCGTGCGTAGGGTGAACATCTCAGCGCCAGGCAAGGTCGAAAAATCGGCATAGGCGCGCGCTGCAGAGACCGAGACGCGCAGGCCGCGCGCGGCGTGATCGGGTAAGCGCTCGAGTGCGGTTTGAAGGTCTCTGAGCACGTGTCCGCCCTTGTATTCCTCTGTCGCAAAAGAGCTGTAGAGGTCGCCGAGGTCGATGAGTAGGAGCGCGTCGGGCGAGTGGGGCGTGGAGCGGGTAGGCATGAGTGCAGAGGGGGGGCAAAACGATAGCCCCCGTGTGGTGGGATGGGTGACGCGACGCCCCGGTGGGAAATCATGCGGCGGCGCGTCGGTGTGGTGGAAGTGCGAGCGGAACGTCTGCCTCTGCGTGGGAGAAGAGGCAAGCCATCGGACAGCGGCTCACGTCGCTTGATCGTCCAGGTCGAGAATCGTCAGGTTCTGATTCGTGTAGATGCAGATGTCGCCTGCGATCGTCAGCCCCTTTTGGACGATGTCGCGCGCCGACAGATCCGAGCCGCCTTCGATCAGGCCGCGCGCGGCGGCCAGAGCGTAGGGACCACCCGATCCGATGGCGAGAATGTCGTCGTCGGGTTCGATCACGTCGCCGGTCCCCGAGATGAGCAGCAGGCGGTCGGCCGAGGCGACGGCGAGCAGAGCTTCGAGTTTGCGTAGGTAGCGGTCGGTCCGCCACAGTTTGGCCAGTTCGACGGCGCCGCGCGTCACGTCGCCGTTGTACTGCTGCAGTTTCTCCTCGAAGCGCTCGAACAGGGTGAACGCGTCAGCCGTCGCTCCGGCGAAACCCGCCAGGATCTTGCCGTTCGCCAGGCGCCGCACCTTGCGCGCCTTGTGCTTCATGACCGTGTTGCCCATCGTCGCCTGCCCATCCGAGCCTAGGGCGACTTTTCCGTTGCGGCGCACGCCCAGAACGGTCGTGCTGCGAATCTGCATACTCAAATCTGTGTCGGTGTCGGGATTAGCGAAGTTGGGCGAGTTGGTTCACGGCGGCGTCCTGCGCGTCGCGGACGGACCGCGTCGAGACGGTATAGTGGTTGCACATCAGGGAGAAGGCCAGCCGGCGCCCACCCAACGTCGTGACGTAGCCCGCAAGCGACGATGCGCCGCCGAGTGTGCCGGTCTTGGCTCTGACGTTGCCCTCGGCAGGCTCACCACGAAATCGGCCCCTCAGCGTGCCGTCTACGCCTCCGATGGGGAGCGAGTCGTAAAACGCGCGGCGATACTCGCTGCTCGGGTGCGTGTGGGCGTAGCGCAGCAGGGCGACCGTCATGCCGGGCGTGATCACGGTGTAGCGTGACAGGCCACTTCCGTCGCGGAGCCGCACGTTGGCCGTGTCGACCCCGGCGCGGGCCCACGTGCCGTGCCGCGCGACCCAGGCGCCCGCGCTCGCCGATCCTACATCGAGTGCGTCGTCCTCGTCCGTGCCGGGCGGCGGCGTGTACGTCGTGCCGACGAGCCGCAGCAGCGTTTCGGCGTAGAGGTTCTGCGAGCGCTTGTTGACGACGGACACGAGCGAATCCATCGGCGGCGATTGGTGCGTCGCGATCAGGCGGGATCGGTCGTAGCGCGGCTTCCGATCGTCCGGCAGGTCATCAATGTCGACCGGGGCGCCCCATACGCGGATGCCGTTGTCTCTGAGCGTCTCGCCAAGCACGTGCGCGAAGTAGGTCGTCGGGTTTTCGACCGTCAGCGCTTCGGTTTCGGTCGCGCCCTGCGCCACTTGGGTCGTGATCAGAATGCGGTTGGTACCCCGCAGCCGCTCGTAGCCCTCGTCGATGCCCGTCCCCTGTCCGGTAGTCACGGTCTCGTTGACCATTTGGACATACGTCGTGTTGTTCGGCTCCCACGTCACGGTAGCGGGCTGACCTTGCCGGTTGCCTCGAATGCGCGCGTCGATCGTATTGTCGTTGTACGTCAGCGCGCCGATTTGGGCGGCGTAGTAGTAGGTGCCATCGTCGTACGTCCAGCCATCGCCCAGCCATTCGTCGTCGAACAGGTCGTCGTCTCCGATGATGCTGCCAGTTACGAGCGTAATCCCTGCGCTTTTGAGCGCTCGCGCCCACTCGTCGAACGTCTGGGTGTAGCTACCGTCGGCAAAGCGGGGACCGATGGACGGATCGCCGCCGCCTCGGACGATCAGGTCGCCATCGAGTCTGCCGTTCGATATCGTGCCGCGTGCGTAGAGCCGCGTGTCCAGCCGCGTGTCGGGCGGGAAAACGTCGAGTGCCGCCGTCGTCGTGTAGAGTTTGGCGTTACTGGCCGGTACAAAACTCTTGGCCGCGTTGCGTGCGTAGAGCGTGTCGCCCGTAGTGGCGTCGACGACCAGCGCGCCCCAGAACGCATTGGCGAAGTCGGGGCCGTCGAACAGCAGGTCGAGGCGGGTCGCAACCGAATCCGTCTGCCCGTGCGCTGGTGCTGCGGCGACGATACAAAACAAAAGCAGCGCGGCGGCGCGACGAACGATCACAGGCGAGACAAAATTAAGCGTAGACCGCCCGAGGTGATAACTATTCGATTTCCTCGTCATCTATCGCGAGACGATCCGGGTCGGGCAGGTAGAGCACAACGTAGGCGTAGCGCGCTTGATCCAACCGAGCCGACGGTTTGATGCCCACTTCCAGGTTGATCTGCCCAGACGACGCTTCGACCGACGATACCTTGCCAAACACGAAGCCCGGCGGAAACGTCCCGCTCGAAGGCGAGGTGACGACGACCATTCCCGTATCGATCGGTTCGGTGCGTGAGATAAAGTTGAGCGCGAGCCGGTCGGTCCGGTTACCGCCCCACGTCACCACGCCCTCGGCATCGATCGGCAGCACGCGCGCCGACGCGCGGAAGTTGGTGTTGAGGTAGGGCATCACTCGCGAGTATCCCTCGCTCGTGAGCACGACCGATCCCAAGACGCCGCGCTCGTCGACGACCGGCATCCCGACCTTGATGCTGTCGCCCGCCCCAGCGTCGATGGTGAAGTAGTTGAGCTGATCGCCCGATCCTTTGCTCACCACGCGGACCGGTAGCAAACTATACTCGGTCGTGTCGACGAACGCCAGCTGATCGCGCAGGCGGGACGCTTCCTGGGCCGATCCACGCGTCCGGCTCAGATCGCTCGCCATGCGGACGTTTTCTTCGCGCAGCCGGTCGTTCTCGTCGAGGGCCGTCAGGTAGCGCCCGATCCATCCGAACGAAGACTCGAAGCCTGACGTGAGTTGGAGCGACACCTGCCGCAACCCCACCACGGCCGGTTGGTTTTGCTCGAACAGCACGCCGAGCGAGAGGAGAAGGCAGGCGGCGAGGACGATCCAGTCGCGCAGACGGTACCAAAGGCTCGGATTCATGGGCAGGCAGAAGGGCGGAATCGGTAACCTACGCACCGGCGCCCAGAGGAACCGTTACCGGGGCGTCCAGATCGTGCGATTCAGTGCATGTCTATCTCTCTTCTCAGCACTGGAAAAAGCGACCCGATGTCTCGGGTGGACTCTGATGCACGACGGCGTTCGAAGGGTAAAAGCCTGACGAATCTAGGCGATCCGTCAGGCTCAGGCGCCTAGCCGGCGAGGCGAGGTCGGCTCACGTCAAGACGGCGCGGTGGGCGTCGATGTCGTCCAGGACGGTGCCGGTGCCTCTCACGACAGCCGTGAGCGGGTCTTCGGCGACGTAGACGGGCAGGTCGACCCTAGCGCGGATGTGCTGGTCCAGACCTTTGAGAAGGGCGCCGCCGCCGGTCAGCATGATCCCGCGTTCGAGCACGTCGGACGAAAGTTCGGGAGGCGTCTGCTCGAGGCAGTGGACGACGGCGGTCGTGATGCTCGCAATGCCGTCTTTGAGCGCGGCGCGTACGTCCTCGCTCGTGGCGGTGCGGACTTTGGGCAGACCGCTCACCAGGTCGCGCCCGCGGATTTCGCACTCCAGTTCCGGCTCCAACTCGACCGCGCTTCCGATCTCGCACTTGATGCGCTCGGCTGTGCGCTGGCCGATGGACAGGTTGTGGTTGCGCTTGAAGTACTGGATGATCGCGTTGTCCAACTCGTCGCCGCCGACGCGGATCGAGCGGTCGACCACGATGCCGCTCAGCGCGATCACGGCGATCTCAGACGTGCCGCCGCCGATGTCGACGATCATGTTGCCTATCGGCTCGTTCACGTCCAGTCCGATCCCGATCGCCGCCGCCATCGGCTCGTCGATCAGGAACACCTGCTTGGCTCCGGCGCGCTCGGCCGAGTCGCGCACGGCGCGCCGCTCGACTTCGGTGATGCCCGACGGCACGCAGACGACCATCCGGCGGATCGACGACATCCAGTTCGTCTTCACCTTCTGAATCAGCCCGCGGATCATCTGCTCGGCCACTTCGAAGTCGGCGATGACGCCGTCCTTGAGCGGCCGCGTCGTTTCGATGTTGCGGTGGGTGCGCTCGTGCATCAGCTGAGCTTCGGTGCCGACGGCGAGCACCTTACCCGTCGTGCGGTCGGTCGCCACGATGGAGGGTTCGGAAAGGACGATGCCTCGGCCCTTGATGTAGATCAGCGTGTTGGCCGTGCCTAGGTCGATCGCGACGTCGGTGGAGAGGTTGAACAAACCCATGGATATAGAGAAAAGCGGCGGGGCCGCGGCAGAGTCGGAAAAAGGCGCGCCGAGAGACGTGTACGCGCAGGCTCGAAAGCTACGGAAGTAACGTGTCGACAGGCGGCAATGCTCCGCCGCTCATGCCGTGTGCTTTACATGTGTAGCACCTCGGTCCGCAGATTAATGGCGGAAGTGCCGCTTGCCGGTAAACACCATCGCCAAGTCGTGGGCGTCGGCGGCTGCGATGACTTCCTCGTCGCGGATCGAGCCGCCGGGCTGGACGACGGCGCGGATGCCTTCTCCAGCGGCAGCGAGCAGCCCATCGGCGAAGGGAAAGAAGGCGTCCGAGGCGACGACGGCTCCCGTCAGGTCGAGGCCCGACTTGGACGCCTTGCTGGCCGCGATCTCGGCGCTGTCGATGCGCGACATCTGCCCGGCACCGATGCCCATCGTGGCGAGGTCGCGGGCGTAGACGATGGTGTTGCTCTTGACGTGCTTAGCGACGCGCCACGCGAAGTCGAGGTCGGCCCACTCGGCCTCGGTCGGCTGCCGCTTGCTCGCGACGCTCCACTCCGACCTCAGCTGGTCCGCAGAAGGCAGAACCGGATCGGCGTCTTGTACCAGCACGCCGCCTGCCACGCTGCGCAGGTCGAGTGCCTGCGCCTCGTCCGCCCACTGCGTCATCTCGATCAGGCGGCGATTCTGCTTTTCCATCAGGAAGTCGAGCACACCCTCCTGGTAGCCGGGCGCGATCACCAGTTCGGTGAACACGCCGTCGATCTTCTGCGCCGCCTCCATCGTCAGCGCGCGGTTGACGACGACGATTCCGCCGAACGGCGACTGGCGGTCGGTCGCGAATGCGGCGTCGTAGGCAGCCTCCAATGACATGCGCGTGGCGACTCCGCACGGGTTGGTGTGCTTGAGAATGGCGACGGTCGGATCGGCCTTGCGAAACGCGCCGATCACGCCGACGGCCGCAGACAAATCGAGTAGGTTGTTGTAGCTGAGCGCCTTTCCGTGGAGCGTGCGAAAGGCGTCGCTCGTCCGCAGCAGAACGGCGCGCTGGTGGGGGTTCTCGCCGTAGCGCAGTTCTTCGCGCGGCAACGCGTCGAGGTCGGGGAGGTCGAAGCGCTCGCCGGACTGGGTTGAATGGGCGAAGTAGGCCGATATCGCCGCGTCGTAGGCTGCGGTGTGCTCGAACGCCTCCCCAGCCAACTCGCGCCGCATCGCCATCCCAAGCGCGCCATCGTTAGCGTCCAACGCGTCGGCGATAGCGTCGTAGCGCGATGGATCCACGGCGACTCCGACGAAGGCCCAGTTCTTGGCGGCAGCGCGCACCATCGTCGGCCCGCCGATGTCGATGTTCTCGGCAGCCGTCGCATCGGTGACGCTCGGATCAGCGATGGCCTGTCCGAACGGGTAGAGGTTCACGACGACCAAGTCGATGGGCGTGATGCCGTGCTCGGCCAGGGTCGCCTCGTCCGCGTCCGACGTACGCCGGGCGAGTATTGCGCCATGCACGGCTGGGTGCAGCGTCTTGACGCGCCCGTCGAGGATTTCGGGGAAGCCGGTCACTTCGCTCGCGTCGACCACTTGGAGTCCAGCGTCGCGAAGCGCGCGGGCCGTCCCGCCGGTCGACACCAACTCGACGCCATGCGCGGCGAGCCGCTGGGCGAACGGTACCAGTCCGGTCTTGTCCGATACGCTCAGCAGTGCGCGGCGAATGGGAGCGAGGTCGGGCGGGGCAGGGAGGTCGGCGGCGGTGTGGAGCATCGAAGTTCAGGCGGGTGAGGCATCATGCTACGAAGCCGGGCCCCCGCCGTCTCGGAAGCCCGAGCGAAGAGCAGGGATCGCTCGGTTGCGCTCGTTGAACTCAGGTCAGTCGACCGTAACCACACGCCCGTCGACGTGGACTCGATTCTGCGCGAACAACCCGACTACGTGCGGCAGAAGCCGATGCTCGGCCGCCAGTACGCGCGCGGCGAGCGACTCGGGCGTGTCGTCGGGCAGTACGGTGACCGACCGCTGTGCGACGATGGGACCGGTGTCGTAGTCCGCGTCGACCAGGTGAACCGTCGCGCCGCTCTCGGCATCGCCCGCGTCGAGGACGGATTGGTGAACGCGTCTTCCGTACAGCCCCTTGCCGCCGTGTTTGGGGAGCAGCGATGGATGGACATTGAGGATGCGATCCGGGTAGGCACGGATGACCGCAGCGGGAATCTTTTTGAGGAAGCCTGCGAGGACGATTAGGTCAGCCTCAGCCCGGTGCAGCACGTCGAGTACAGCGTCGGCGTAGGCCGATTCGCCTGCGAAGTCCGAAGGCGGCACTATGGCGATGGGAACGCCCGCGTCCTGGGCACGGTCGGCGGCTCCCGTCCCTTGCCGGTCGGCGATGAGGAGGCACGGTACGGCGTTCAGCGAACCGTCGGCGACGGCGGCGAGGAGGGCCCCGAAGTTGCTTCCTCCGCCTGACGCGAACGTGGCGAAGCGAATCACGATGTGGGCTCGGTGACAGGCTCGAGGATGGCCAGGCGCGCCGCATCGTCCGTCACCTCGAGGCGTGCGCGAGCGCCGATCGGCATCGTGTTTTTGATTCCGATGTGTCCGTACACTAGACCGCTCGCAATGGGAATGTCGAGGTGGGCCAGATGATCGGTCAGCACCTGCTCGATCGTCAGCGACGGGCGGCCCGGCTGCGGGTCGGCCTCTGTGATCTGGCCGATGACGAGTCCGCCGATGCGGCTGAGCGCGCCCGACAGCGCCAGCTGCGCCAGCATACCGTCGATGCGGTAGGGCGATTCTCCGACTTCCTCGAAGAACAGGATTGCGCCGTCCAAGTCGGGCAGGTACGGTGTGCCGATCAGCCGGGTGATCAGCGCCAAGTTGCCGCCGATCAGTGTGCCCTCGGCCGACCCCGCTCGCATCGGTTGCAGCCGCTGGCCGCCCGGACCGAGCAAGTCGCTGGACATTCCGCCGCGTGCCAAGTCCCAGAATAGCGTTTCGCTCTCAGCATCGATGTCGCCCCACTCGACCGCCACCATTGGTCCAGACAGGCTGGGCAGGTCGGCGTGCGTGAGCAGGGCGAGCTGGAGGGCCGTGATGTCGGAGTAGCCGACGACGAGCGCGCGGTTGGCGCGCGCTGCGTCGTAGTCGACGCCCGGAAGCAATCGGAGCGTGCCATAGCCGCCGCGCACGCAGACGATGGCCGATGTATCGGGATCGCGCAGGGCATCGTTCAAGTCGGCGAGTCGGCCCGCATCGGTCGCGCTCAGGTGGCCGTACCGTTCACGGCGGGGAGGTGGAATCACGTCGAATCCGCGCTCGCGCAGGGCGGCCACTCCGCGCTCGATGGCGCCTGGGTCGAAGGCTGCGCTGGCCGGAGCGAGCACGCGGATGCGGCTACCGGAGACGAGTGAGCGGGAGAGAGGCACGGCGGGCGAAGTGAGGCGATGGGGAAGGGTAAAACTACGAATCGATGAGGCGAGCCGTAGTAGTTTGACAGCTTTCGCTCTACCTCCGATGCCTCAACTTCACTCGCGCGCGCGGCCTTTTCTCCTCGGCGTCACCGGTGGCATTGGGGCGGGCAAGTCGCGCGCGTGCCGCATTCTGGAAGCGTGCGGTGCCGACGTCTTTTACGCCGACGACGAGGCCAAGCAGTTGCTGCTCGCCACCGACGCCCGTGCCGACGTGATCGCTGCGTTCGGAGCCGACACGTACCGGATGGACGGCTCGCTCGACCGCGCCCGGTTGGGTGCGCACGTGTTCGCCGACCCGGAGGCGCTCGCACGGCTGAACGCGATCGTCCATCCGCGCGTCCGCGCTGCGTTCTCGGCGCGCGCTGCGCAGTCGACTGCCCCCATGTTCGTCAAAGAAGCCGCCATCCTGTTCGAAACCGGAGGCGACGTGGGACTGGACGCCACGCTCGTCGTCGATGCGCCCATCGAGATCCGAATCGCCCGCACTATAGCACGCGATGGTGTGGATCGTGCCGCCGTCGAGGCCCGCATCGCCCGCCAGATGCCCGACGACGAGCGCCGTGCCAGATCCGACTACGTTCTCGTCAACGACGGCGAGGGGACGGCATTTGACGCCGACGTGCGCGCCCTCTACCGGCGGTTGGTGCCCGGCGGCGCGCGGCAGGGCGGAGGGGCGTAACACTCCGTCAACGCTTGCCCGTCGGGGAGTATTTCCGGTTTCTTTTCGCTGTCCCTGGGACCCATATTCGGGTTTCCCCACTCCCAGCCTCGTTTCGTCTCCATGTCATTTCCCGCGCGCGCGCTGGCCGTCGGCCTTTCGCAAACAGAGGCTGCCTTCGTCGAAGAATCGCTCCTCGTGCTCGCCGGGGCCGACGTGCGGTTCGTCGATTCGGCGGACGAAGCGGCTGGGCTGCTCAACAGTGGAGCCTTCGATGCGTTGATCGTGGGCGAGAGCGGCGACCCAAACCAGATGATGCGCGCGCTCGGGCTAGCGGCCAGGCCCGAAACCCTGATTGCGCTGGGGGGACTGTGGGAGCGCGCCGCCGTGTGGAACGGCCACGTGCGGCTAAGCCCCCAGTCTGCTCTGCCCGACGAATTGGGACACGCGCTGCGCCAGGCACAGTGGGAGGCCTCCAGGGCGCGCTCGGCCGTACACCGCGAAGCGCGGCGGTCAGGTGAAGGACCCCGGTTGCGCCTGCTCGAAGCCGCCGTCGTCCACGCCGCAGACTCCATCGTCATCACCGATGCCCACCTCGACGCGCCCGGCCCGCGTATCGTCTACGCCAACCCGACGTTCGAGCGGCTGACCGGTTACACGCTTGATGAAGTGCGTGGCAAGTCGCCACGCATCTTGCAAGGGCCGCTCACCGACCGGGCGCTGATGAAGCAGCTGCGCGAGGATCTGGCAGCCGAGCGGGCGTTCGAGGGCTGCACGTACAACTACCGAAAGGACGGATCGACCTATATCGTTCGGTGGCGCATCGAGCCGATCCGAGAGGAAGGGCGCGTCACACACTGGGTGTCCATTCAGCGCGACGTAACGGAGCTGGAAGACCACGCTCGCCCGACTGTCGCGCGCCAGGGAGACGCTGCAGCTTACCCTGGCCATCGCCGAGATCGGAATGTGGCAACAGAAGCGGGACGAGGAGCACGTGATGGCCTCGGACGGGCTCAACGACTTGTTCGGTCTCGCGCGAGGCGAGGCCCATCCAGCCGATGCGTACTTCTCGCGCCTCCACCCTGAGGATTTGGCTTCGTTCGTCAACGCCCACGATGAGGCGATGCGCAGCGGTGACCCGTTCGCCTCGGAGTTTCGCATTCACTCACCCGGGTTCGGACTTAGAGAGATGGAGGCGCGCGGCATCTTCCACGCAGGCGGCGGCGACTCGGACGCGCGGCTGATCGTGACGATGCGCGACGTGACCGATTCGCGCCACGCCGAGCGCGAGCGGAACCGCGTGCTCCAGCGCAACACCGAGATTCTGGAGAGCATCACCGAAGCGTTCTTCTCGGTCAGCGCGAGCGGAAAGCTGCGCTACATCAACGCGGCCGCTGAAAAGCTGCTCGGCTCGTCGGGACGCAGCTACCTGGGCCGCAAAGCCGACGCGCTTCTCAACCGGCTGGGCGCCGAGCGCCTCGCCCTCGCCATCTCCGAGGCCACCGCATCACGCCGAAGCAGGCAGATCACCGATTACGAATGGCGCGAGCGCGTCCTCGACGTTAATGTGTTCCCCTACGAAACGGGCGTATCGGTCTACCTCCACGACGTGACCGATCGGCACGCCGCGTCCCGGCTCGCGCGGCGCACCCAAGAGCGGTTCGAGCAGGCGGTGCGTGGAACGAGCGACGGCATCTACTACTGGGACATTCAGAGCGACGAAACCTACCTCTCGCCTCGCTTCTACCAGATGCTGGGTTATGAGCCGGATGCGTTTCCGCCCACGTTCGAGGCGCTGAGCGCCCGGACGCATCCCGACGACATGCCCAACGTCACCCGCCAAGTCGAGCGCCACCTCTCGGGCGAGACGCCTCAGCTCCTGTCCGAGTACCGCTTGCGCCGCGCCGACGGAACGTACCTATGGGTGCTCAGTCGGGGATTAGCGCAGTTCGACGAGAAGGGAGTTCCGACGCAGCTCGCCGGGGCGGTCGTTGACATCTCGCAGCGCAAGGCGAACGAGCGCGCTCTGAGCCAGGCCAATGCCGAGATGGAGACGGTCAACCAGACGCTCGAGCTGCGGGTAGACGAGCGCACGTCCCAGCTGGACGCTGCGAACAAAGCTCTCGAATCGCGCAACCGCGAACTGGCTGACTTCGCGTTCGTCGCCTCGCACGACCTGCAGGAGCCGCTGCGCAAGATCCGCGCGTTCGGCGGGCTACTCGCCGACGAATATGGAAGCCAACTCGGCGAGGACGCGACCTACTACATCGACCGGATGCGCGACGCGGCCACGCGCATGAACGACCTGATCAGCGACCTGCTCAGCTACTCGCGCGTCACCTCCCAAGGCCGCCCCTTCGTGCCCGTCGACCTCGCCAAAACGTTCGAGCGCGTCGCCGGCGACCTGTCCATTCGGATCGAAGAGACCGGAGGCACCCTCGTGCTCGACGCGCCGGATGACCTGCCGCCTCCCATCGCCGATCCGACTCAACTCTATCAACTGCTGCTCAACTTGGCGGGCAATGCGCTCAAGTTCAACCGCCCCGATGTGCCGCCCCAGGTAACCGTGCGCATTCGAGCCAGTGAGATCGACAAAATGAAGGGCATCGTGCTCGAAGTCATCGACAATGGCGTCGGATTCAAGCAGCAGTTCGCCTCCCGCATTTTCGCTCCGTTTCAGCGCTTGCACGGGCGCAACGCGTACGAGGGAACGGGCATAGGGCTCGCGATCTGCCGCCGCATCGTCGAGCGGCACGGCGGTGCGATCTCGGCGAAGAGCGAGCCGGACGAGGGCGCCACATTCCGCGTCGTCTTGCCGATGAATCCCAACTCCGGTGTCGTGGGGCGGGCCGAAGCAGGCGTCGTCCCGTTTGCCGGGCAGTGACGATTGCACAGGCCGGATCACTTGGCCGGCGGCCAGGGATTGCGTTGTCTTGGCGCGTTCGGCCGTCCGCGTGACCGCGGCACCCATCCCGGAGACGTTGGCTTCTGGCGTACGCGCACTGTTCTGGCCTGTCGCCGCTGCGAAGGCAGGGATACGCGACTGATTCACGACTTCGAACGCTACGTCAGCGATGCGGCCGTTGTGTGTTTCGGCGGAGCCTGTCCCGGCGCACGCGGAAGGGACGGAGTGTCAAAACCGGGCGCTGCCGTCCTGCGAACGAGAGTCAGAACGAGTGGACGTGCAGCTCCTCGCCGATTTCGGTGTCCGGAAATGTCTCGCGAGCTTGGGCGAGGCGGTCCTCGTGGGGGCCGGGCGGAAGATGGACGAGCACCAACCGGCTGGCTTCGGCCTGCGCTGCGACCTGAGCGGCCTGGACAGCGCTCGAGTGGCCGAAGCCCTCGCCGGTCGCCTCGTGGACGAGCAGATCGGCGTGGCGTGACATTCGGGCGATGGCGTCGGTTGGCCGAGTGTCGCACGAGTAGGCGCAAACGCCTCCACTCGGCTTGTGGACCGCACGCATACCGATGCAAGGAACGCTGTGAAAGCCGGGCGTCGCCGTGATCGACCAAACGTCGGTTTCGACGAGCGGGGCGTCTTCGCGGAGGGCGACTTCGTGCCACTCGATCGAAGGCATATCGTGCCAGCGCGACGTGTCGAAGGTATCGAAGCAGCGCTGCGCCTGACTCAGCGCCGACGCGATGCCGTAGACGGCGACGGGTGCCTCTCGCCCGGCTAGCCAGACCTTCTCCATGAAAAGCGGGAAGCCGCCCACGTGGTCCGGATGTTCGTGCGTCAAGATGAGAGCGTCGAGCGTCCGCACGTCGATCTCGGCCATCTGCATCCGCTGGATGACATCGCCTCCACAGTCTACGACGATCGACGAGCCAGCGTCCGAGAACGCGAGCATGGTGGTAGTACGGTGCGGGTCGGTGAAGGCGGCGCCGGTGCCGAGGAGGGTGAGCATCCTAGATGTTGCGCTGAACGGTGTACGTGACGAGCGATTCCAACGCACGCCGCGCCTCACCGGGTTCAAACGTGAGCAAGAGACGGCGGGCCTCGTCGGCGTGGGCGTGCATCCGCTCGCTAGCATAGCGCAGTCCTCCGGCCGCACGTACGAAGTCGATCACGTGGTCGACCTGCTTGCGGCTCTTGCGCTTCTTGCGGACGATGCGCCGGATGCTGCGGGCGTCGGACGAGTCAGCCTCGCGCAGCGCATAGATCAGCGGGAGCGTCATCTTGCGCTCCTGCACGTCGATGCCCAGCGGCTTACCTACGTCCTCGCTGCCATAGTCGAACAAGTCGTCGCGAATCTGGAACGCTAGTCCCAGCGCCTCGCCGAATGCCTTCATCCGAGCGACTTCGTCCTCGCTCGCGCCCGCCGACAGCGCCCCGGCAGCCGTGCACGTCGAGATGAGCGACGCCGTCTTGTCCGAGATGATGCGGAAGTAGTCGGCTTCGGTGATGTCGAGCCGCCGCGCTTTCTCCAGTTGCATCAACTCGCCTTCGCTCATGCGCCGCACCGCGTCGGAGAGCGCGTGTAAAGCGTCGTAGTCCTGGTTGTCGAGCGCGAGAAGCAGGCCACGACTCAGGAAGTAATCGCCCAGCAGCACGCCGACTTTGTTTTTCCACAGCGCGTTGATCGAGAAAGCTCCGCGCCGGGTGTCGGCCTCGTCGACCACGTCGTCGTGGATGAGCGTTGCCGTGTGGAGCAGTTCGACCAGAGCGGCGGCCCGAAACGTCGATTGGGACGGCTCGCCGATGGTGCGAGCGGCCAGCAACACGAGCGTCGGACGGATGCGTTTGCCTTTCTGCCGAAGCACGTAGCGCAGCACTACGTTGAGCAGCCGCACGTCGGTGCGCAGCGCATCTCGGAAATAGCTGTCGAACGCGGCAAGGTCGCTCGCGACGGGAGCCATCACGTCCGACATCCGCACGCGACCCGGCGGCGGCGGCACGGCTCCGGCAGCGCCGTCTCCCGACGTGCGAGGCGAGGCGATCAGGGGCGCGCTCATCGTTTTCAGTTTTTATTGAAAGTTAGGTGCGTACTCCGCATCGCTCGATTTGGTTTGATCGCATGGATGAAAGGTACGGGGAGCAGAGACACCGTTACCTTCGCTGATCTTGCGCTGATCTTGTCACCCTGCAGAACAGGTAGCGGACTGCTCGAAGCTGCCGGTCGTCCTCTACGCGTAGCGCTCGTCACGGGCGCGCAGCCTCGAGAATCGGCACCGTTCCTATCGTCGCTCCGCCTTTCCATCGCCCCATGCCTACGCCTCGCTTTGCCTTCGTCGTCAACCCAGTGGCCGGAAGCGGACGGGCCGAATCCGTAGCTCGCCAGTTGGAAGACGATCTCACGCGCATGGGAGCCGACGCGGCGGTATGGGTAACCTCGAGCGCGGGCGACGCCCGGCGAATGGCATCGGAAGCTGCTCGGACGTGCGACGTCGTCGTGGCGGCGGGAGGCGATGGAACAGCGTCCGACGTGGCTTCCGCACTGGCCGGATCCGATGCGGCGCTGTTCGTGCTCCCGGTTGGTACGGGCAACGATTTTGCATTCGCACAAGGCGTGCGGCTGCGAAGCGTGACGGCTGAGCGCTGGTCGGCGGATCTCGCGTCTGCGTCGACCTGGGCCGCGTGCGATGGCCTGGCGGTGAGGCGACGTTTCTCAACGGCATTGGCATCGGATTCGACGCCCGTGTGGCCCAGGCTGTCCCAGCGCGCCGAAACCTGGGCGCACTCGCCTACACCGCCGCTGCGTTCGACGCCTGGGCCGCAACGGCGCGGGTGCCCACTCCCACCGTCCGCGTGCGTCTGGATGGAAACCCCTTCTTCGACGGACCGCTCCTGCTGTCCCCCGTCGGCAACACGGACCGGCAGGGGGGAGGCTTTCGCTTCACACCCCGCGCCCGCATCGCCGACGGACGACTCGACGTGTGTCTCGTCTCCCCCCTTTCACTGTCCTCCGCCATCTTCCTTGCCGCGAGGTCGCGCATCGGAGGCCATGCCGGTGCGCGCGGCGTCCGCATCGCCTCGTTCCGCACGATGACGATGGCTTCGGATCAACCGCTGCCGATTCACGCCGACGGTGAGGTCGTGTGCGACGGTGCCGATCGGATCGAAGTGGAGGTCGTCCCAGCGGCGCTGCAGCTGTGGACGATCTAGACGCGGGCTGGCACGGACCTGCCCGGGGTCCAGTTTCAGTTCAACGGTGTGGCGATGTCGAGCGCGGCATTTGGCCGGGCGATTTGCTCGCTCTCGGGCACGGCGAAGTAGGCGTCGAGGTCGAGGTCGGCCGGCTCTTCCTCCAGCACCGCCGACGAGACTTCGTCCATTCGCGTCAGGTAACGGATGGTCAGCCCATCGAGCGCGTCGGATTCGATTTCTTCGATGTCCTTCTCGTTGCGCACGGGAAGCAGAACGGTCTTGATGCCCGCGCGCTTGGCGGCGAGCACCTTCTCCTTGATGCCGCCGACCGGCAGGATCAACCCGCGCAGCGTGATCTCGCCCGTCATGGCGACGGTGTGGCGAACGCGACGCTGCGTGTAAATCGACGTGAGGGCGGTAATCATCGCCACGCCCGCTGAGGGGCCGTCTTTGGGGATGCCGCCCGCCGGAACGTGGACGTGAACGTCCCAGAACCGAAACGCCGACTGGGGAATGCCCAGGTCGCTCGCGTGCGCCTTGACGTAGCTGAATGCCGCCTGGGCGCTCTCCTTCATCACGTCGCCGAGTTGGCCCGTCAGCACCATGCGTCCCGATCCGCGCGCGACGCTGGCCTCGACGAACAGGATGTCGCCGCCGACCGGTGTCCAGGCTAGTCCGGTTGCGACGCCGGGGACGGTCGTCCGCTCGGCTAGATCGCTGAAGAACTTGCGGCCTTTGAGAAAGCCCTTGAGGTCGGCGCTGTCGACCGTGATGGCTTCTTCTTCCTCGGTCGCGACTTTGGCCGCCACACCCCGCGCGACACTGCCGATTACGCGTTCGAGTTGTCGCACGCCGCTCTCGCGCGTATACCCGTCGATGATCTCGCGCAGGGCATCGTCGGTGACGCCAAACTGCTCTGGGGTAAGGCCGTTGCGCTCGGTCTGACGCTCCACCAAGTACTGCTTGGCGATGGCGAGCTTCTCCTCCTGCGTGTAGCCCGTCAGTTCGATCATCTCCATGCGGTCGCGCAGCGGCGCCGGGATCTGTTCGACGTAGTTCGCCGTCGCGATGAAGAGCACGTTCGACAGGTCGTAGTCGAGTTCGAGATAGTGATCATTGAAGGCACTGTTCTGCTCGGGATCGAGAATCTCGAGCAAGGCCGACGACGGGTCGCCCCTAAAGTCCGATCCGAGCTTGTCGACTTCGTCCAGCATCATGACGGGGTTGATCGTGCCCGCTTTCTTCGAGGTTCTGCAGGATGCGTCCCGGCAGCGCGCCGACGTAGGTGCGGCGGTGCCCCCGCATTTCGGCCTCGTCGCGCACGCCGCCCAGGCTCATCCGCACGAACTCGCGTCCCAGCGCCCGGGCGATGCTTTTGCCCAGACTGGTTTTTCCGACTCCGGGCGGTCCATGGAAGCACAGGATCGGCGCCTTCATGTCGCCTTTGAGCTTGAGAACGGCGAGGTGTTCGAGGATGCGGCGCTTGACCTGGTCGAGGCCGTAGTGGTCCTCGTCCAGAATCGTTTTGGCACGCTTCACGTCGAGCAAATCCTCGCTGGCCTCGGTCCACGGCAGGTCCAGGATCCAGTCGACGTAGTTGCGGGTCACGGCGTGATCGGGCGCCATCGGGTTGAGGCGGCCCAGCTTGTCCAACTCGCGGTCGAGCGTCTTGCGGACGTGCTCGGGCAGTTCTTTGGCTTCGGCCTTTTCGCGCAGTTCAGCTAGGTCGGCCTCGGGGCCGTCGCTCTCCCCCAACTCTTCCTGGATCGTCTTCATCTGCTGACGGAGCAAAAACTCGCGCTGCTGCTGGTCGACATCCGTCCGCACTTTGCTGCGGATCTCTTCGCTAATCTGGAGCACTTGCACTTCGCGCTTCAAATGGCTCAGCGTCAGGTCGGCGCGCTCGGCGAGCGATACCGTCTGGAGCAGCTCCTGCTTGTCCTCGACTTCGATCTGCAGGTTCGACGCGATGAAGTGAATCAGGAACGTCGGCGATTCGATGTTTTGGATCGCGAGTGCGGCTTCGCTCGGCAGGTGCGGCGACAGGTTGACGATCTGGACGGCCAGTTCTTTGAGCGAGTGCAGGCGCGCCTGGATTTCCACGTCCTCGGGGCTGTCGGACTCGGTCTCGTACGGCTTGACGCGCGCCCGGAGGTAGGGTGTCGTCTGCTCGAACGACTCGATCTCGAAGCGCCGCTTGCCCTGGATGACGATGCTCTTGGTCCCATCCGGCATCTTGATCAGCTTGAGGATCACGGCGACCGTGCCCACGTCGTGCAAGTCGTCCGGCTCAGGCTCCTCGGTATCCGCGTCCTTCTGCGCCACTACGCCGACGAGTTTGTCGCTCGCAAAGGCGTCTTTGACGAGTTTGAGCGACGCGTCGCGCCCGACCGTGATCGGCAAGACGACGCCGGGAAAGAGGACGGTGTTGCGGAGCGTCAGGATGGGCAGCGTATCGGGTAGCGTCTCGCTGCCCAGCGCTTTTTCCTCCTCCGGAGTGAGAAGCGGAATGCTGTTCTCGTTTTCGTCGGAGTCGGAAAGGAAGAAAGGTGCGATCATGCAGAGGGGGAGAGTAGGCGCCGGACACGCATAGACGCGCGCGATCCGGTCGGGTGCCGCCTCCCTGCACGCGCCGTGCCAATGGTGCGAGACTGTCACGGTGTCAGACAGGTGCGGTGGACGAGCGGCGGCTAGTGGCCCCCATCAGATCCGGTAGAACCCGAAACGCCTCGGGTTCTACCGCGCGTCGCCCTCAGCCCGCAATGACCTGGCGCAGCGTCTGGTCTACCTGGTCGATCTGGAACGGCTTGGCGAGGACCGCGGCGATCGTGGCATCGGGAGTGCCGGGCTCGGTGTCGCCGCTCAGGAGGACAATGGGCGGCGGGCCATCGATGCGGGCGGCGGCGCAGGCAAAATCGCGTCCGTTCATCTCGGGCATGCCCAGGTCGGTGATGACGGCGTCGAACGTCTCGCCCGAAGCGAGCAGGGCTAGCGCGGCGGCGGCCGAGCCCACCTGGACGGTGCGGTAGCCTCTGCAGTTTGAGCAGGCGTGCCAGAACGGTGCGGACCATCTCTTCGTCGTCGACGATCAGGATGCGCGCGTCCATTTGGTCGGCCTGGGTGGCGGGGGGCGTGTCCACGTCCGGCGCGTCGTCAGCGATGGGGAAGCGGAGGCGAAAGCGCGTGCCGATGCCGGGCGCGCTGTCGACCTGCACGTCGGCTTCGTGGGCGCGCAAGATGCCATAAGCGACGGCCAGGCCCATGCCGGTGCCGTTCTCGCCCTTGGTCGAAAACATCGGCTCGAAGATGCGGGCGCGCACGTCGGCGGGCATACCGTCGCCGGTATCCGAGACCGTCACGAGCACGTGGCGCGGGCCGTCGGGTTTGGCCGTCAGCTTGATGCGACCGCCGTTGGGCATCGCCTGAACCGCGTTGAGGATCATGTTGACGAACACCTCGCGCAGTTCGTGGCCCGCGCCCAAAATGGGGGGCGACGGCGCGAAGTCGTGGTTCAACTCGATGCGGATGCCGCTGCGGCGCGGCTCGTTGTACCAGTAGGGCTTGGTGAGCATCGCGCACTCGTCGAGGATGTCGCCCAGGTAGAGGTGCTCGTAGCGGTTTTGCTTTTCCTGCCGCACGTACTGCTGGATCTTGCGCACGATGGCCGCTCCGTCGAGCGCCGCCCGCTCGATCGTGTCGACGTGCTCCTTGGCGCCGTTCTGCGCGATGGCCGTCAGTTTGAGCAGTTCGGTGTGGCCGAGGATGCCGCTGAGCAGGTTGTTCAGGTCGTGGGCGATTGCCATGCTCATCCGGCCGAGCGTCTCCATGCGGTTGCGCCGCGTCTGCGACACGTTCCAGTTTCCCGGCTGCGTGAGCAGCTCGCCCGTTACGGCGACCGACACGACCTCGCCGCGCGGTCCGAACGTCGGCAGGAAGTGGAGCAGCGTCGGCGTCGGGTCTGGATGCCCGGCGATCTGGACGGTGACGACCTGGTGAGTTACCAGGTTGCCCTGCGACGCCTCACGCAGCGCGTCGTGTACAGTAGACTGATCCTCTTCTTCCAACTGCTGCCACGCATCGTCGGCACCGAACACACCGCGCCACGCCGCGTCGCGGTGGTGAACGATTCCGTCTAGGCCGAACGAAGCCACAAGCAGTTCGGTGGCGAGCGAGTCGCCGGTAGTTGGGATGGATTCCATGAACGGGGACGAACCGATGGTGGTCGGAGGAATAGACGAGAGACCTGCCGTCTCGCAGTCAAAATACGCGAGATCACTGTTCCCAACCGAAATCCACACGTTTCCGATGATACACGACTCCGTCCTGGGCACCATAGGCGCCACGCCGCTCGTCCGCCTGAATGCCGTCACGCGCGACGTTTCCACCCAAGTCGCCGCCAAAATCGAGTTCTTCAATCCCGGTGGAAGCGTCAAGGACCGCATCGCCGTCGGCATGATCGACGCCGCCGAGCAGGATGGTTCGCTCAGACCGGGCGGAACGATCATCGAAGGTACGAGCGGTAACACGGGCGCCGGGCTCGCCATCGTCGCCATCAGCCGGGGCTACCGCTGCATCTTCACGACGACGGACAAGCAGAGCCAGGAGAAGATCGACGTGCTGCGCGCGTTCGGCGCCGAAGTCATCGTCTGCCCAACGGCGGTCGCGCCGGACGATCCGCGCTCGTACTACAGCGTCGCTCGCCGCTTGTCGACCGAGATCCCGAACAGCGTCTACCTCAACCAGTACGACAACCCCGCCAACGCCCACGCGCACTACCTCGCGACCGGCCCCGAGATCTGGGAGCAGACCGAAGGCAAGATCACGCATTACTTCGCCGGAGCCGGAACGGGTGGATCGATCAGCGGAACGGCGCGCTTCCTCAAAGAGCAGAACCCCGACATCAAGGTGATCGGCGTCGATCCGATGGGCAGCGTCTACCACAAGTACTTTCACACCGGCGAGTTCGACCACGCCGAGATCTACCCGTATCTGACCGAGGGCGTCGGCGAGGACATCCTGGCGCTCAACATGGACTTCGAACTGGTCGACGACTACGTGCAAGTGACCGACAAAGCAGCGATGCAGATGACGCGTCGGCTCTCCAGCGAAGAAGGCTTGTTCATCGGGCAGAGTTGCGGCATGGCCGTCGCCGGAATGCTCGACTGGCTCCACGCGCACGAATCCGAACTGGGCGACGATGCCCTCGCCGTCGTGATGCTGCCCGACAGCGGCTTCCGCTATCTGAGCAAGACGTACAACGACGCGTGGATGAAGGGGCACGGCTTTCTCTCCGCTCCCGACAGCCCGACGGCAGGCGAAGTGCTGGGCGACGGGCACAGCCTGCGCGTCGTCTCGCCCGGGGACCGCGTCGCCGACGCCGTGGCGACGATGCAACAGTTCGGCGTGTCGCAACTTCCCGTAGTCGAAAACGGCAAACCTGTCGGTAGCCTGAGCGAGAAAGCCCTGCTGGCCGCGCTGATCGCCGACGCGGGCGTGGCGTCGGGGCGTGTCGCCGACGTGATGGACGCGCCGTTCGCCGTCGTCGCCTCGAGCGCGCGGCTGGACCGCATGATGCCGCATCTCGAATCTGCCGGAGCCGTTCTGGTCGAGTCCGCCGACGGACTGCGCATCCTGACGCGAAGCGACGCAGTTGCCGCGCTGGCCCGCCAGACGCAGCCTGCGTGACGCTTCGAGCGGAGAGTTGTCAGCTTTGAAAGCTCTCTGCCAACCCTCACTCACCGCAGACAGTAGGCCACCGTACTACCTTACCTCCACTTCCTACCCACCGACACCTATGGCCGACCAAAACGAATCCAACGATTCCTCGCTCAACATCGAACTGCCCGAAGGCATCGCCGAGGGCATCTACTCGAACCTCGTCATGATCGCGCACTCGTCCGAGGAGTTCGTGCTCGACTTCATCCGCATCATGCCGGGTCTTCCGCAGGCGCGCGTCAAGAGCCGCGTCGTCGTGACGCCGCAGCACGCCAAACGCCTGCTCGCCGCCCTTGCCGACAACATCGACCGCTACGAAGACACGCACGGCGAGATCGTCGAGCACGGCGCGGGCACGTTCGCCGGGCAGCCCGGCTTTCACTTCGGCGGGCACGGCGGCGAGGCGTAACGCAGCGTTGGTTTGGTGAGAGGACGTACGCGCGTTACACTGAGGAAGGGTTCTCATTACACGACTCAGTATACCGGCCCGCAACAAATCATGGGCGGACCTGCAACAAATGAAGTGGCTTAGGAGGCCGAGTTGACACGGTTACATCAAGACAAGACGGTCACAGATACCTGGGTGTCTCGTAGGTCTATGGCGCTAGCGAACAGGTTGGTGATGTCCACGCGCACGAGGTTGCTTGATACGACCGCCGCCTTGACGCTCCAGTCGCGCCATAGAAACGCCGTTCCTGTCCCGGTCCCGGAGTCGAACACATGCACGACAGGCTGCATATTCGTCGTCGCACCCGGCACCGACACGTCTACCGTGTGGGTCTGCCCCTGCGTACGAGACGGCAGCGACGCCGCAGTCATAGCGAGGCGCCCTCTCAGCAGCTCTACGCCACTGATTCCCAAGCACGTGCCTGTGCGCCGCACCACAGCAGGGGCAACCGCAGCCGCATCCGTAAACGCGTTACCTGTCGCGTCGAGACTGTGGACAGACAGGATGCCGCTGGTATCCAGTCCGTCCACGAGTCTCACCGCCATGCGCTGCGTAGCCGAGTCTTGTACATCGCGCCCGTCCATGTCCGTAAAGGATGCATAGTCGACCTCGTTGAGTAGTATCCCCTTCAGCGTGTTCGCTGCGCTCTGCCCGTTCGATCTCGCGCGCGTGCGGCTACCTATCACCGCACGGGCGCGATCTACTCGGATGCCGTTGTCCTTGCAATCGTCCGCCGCAAGGTCGCTAACGTCAATCGTACCCCATGCGTGGAGGGCGTTCAGTGGGTAGAGATACAGCCCCTCGTCCACCCCCTCTCGGATGTGCCCCGATATGGCGATGTCCTTTTCGTCCTCCTCGGTGCTCACCAACCACGTAACCCCCTTACTGATTAGGCGCAGGCTCATTGGGTCGGTTCCTGTACGCGAGCGGATCACGGCCACTCTCGGCTTATCCCCCGCATCGAACGGGTGCTCGTTCTCGATTTCCAGGGTCAGGTCTAGCTCTTTGACGGCCCCTTGAATAAATACCGTCGTATTGTATCCATCGGTGCTCGCGCGCCAGTATCCCCGCCCGCGAATACGGCCCTTTACCGACCTCATCGAGTGCCCGGTGTTGATGAGTACGACAGGCCGCTGCGCCGGGTGGTCGTACGAACTGACCATATCGGTGGTCACGTCTATGTCATGATCGCCCCATTCAATGCTCGTACAGTCCGGAAACTCCAGGGCTGAGTAGCGCCCTGCGTAGATGTGTCCCCTGATCCTACTGGCACGTGCGGCGCTTGTGACGCCTCCGTAGACGATACACGAGTCGCTCATCATCAGGGATAGCACGTTACCGTGCGCGTCGATGGCGTTGGCCCCGAACAGATTACCATTGGGCGCAGGGTGCTGCCCGTACGACGTATAGACGCCGCCCGGTATCGTGATATGGGACCCGAATGCTCCAAACCCTGTCAGGCCATCCCCAACCTCTGATAGCGGTACCGCGCCGCCGCCTCCGGTGAGCGCATGGCGGGCACTGGAGGCGTTCGCAAGCACCTGCACCTCGCTCAGATCGTAGACTGCGATTCCGTAGTTCGTACTCCACGTACCAGACGAAGCCTCTCGTACGGATCGCACGGTCCCGAAAATCTGCGCATCGCACGCCGTCAATTCGAGCGCAGCCAGTTCGAATCCTTCCCACGTGGCATGAGAAACGAGCCTCGTCGTGTCCGCGCTCATGCCAACCTGCCCGCTCCCTCCTTTGAGCGTTATACCAGCCGACAGGGTCAGCACTGCCTCGTCCAGCAGCAGCACCGTAGCACCAGAGTAGGTGACGGCGTCATAGTTGAATATGAGGGGGCGCTGTAGGGTAGTCGCACCTGTAGCCGGGTCGTAGCTGCCGATTCGGTTCGGCTCACCTCGGTAGTAGTAGGCCCGCGCCGCGTTTGGCGACGGCTGATTACTGACGAAGCCAATACGCCGACCACTGGTAAGGCTCAGCCCGGTCGGTAGCGTAATCAGCACGGCGCCGCGCTTCAGCGCCAGCCCAGACGCGATGCGCGTGCGGGTACCACTGACCGCCAGCACGGGGGACGCAGACGCGGCGGAGAAATCGATGGTGAGCGCGCCGGTGATCGCGGGGATGCCGCTCAGGTCGATGGTTTCTGTAGGGCTGACCGTGATCGTACGGAGATCGCCGGGTAGCTGGACACCCGCGCTCGCCGCGCTCGCTGCCGATACGATAGCCTCAAACTGCGCTGTGACGTCGCCCGTCAAGTCTCCTGCCCACTCTGCCACAACGGTATGACGCTCCCACATACGCTCCCAATGCCCGCCCCCGCTAGCACCAAAGACGATCACGCCGTCGGCGGTCAGCCCGTCCGATGCCGGGCGCCACCGAAAGCGCCCGCCGCGTGGCCCGTCGACTGTACGGATAGCATTTGCGACTCCACTGCTTGCCTCCAGTGCGGCGATACCCGACAGCGGCACGTCGACAAACGCGGTGTCCTCGAGCGCGAGAGCGGACGCGTAGCCTGCTGACGCGGCTTCACTCGCTGCCGCCGCGTTGCGGTATCCGAGCGTGAGCAGGCGGTCTGCTGCCGCCTCCCCAGCAAAGTCCTCGCTATCGACAGCCGCCGTCTCGATGCGCTGCACAAACGCGGGCAGATCGCTGCCCGCGCCTGTAGTCAAAAACGTGCGTTCGTCTACTGAGAGCCATGTTACTCAGTCGGTATGGTGGGATAGGAAGCAAACGTCGTGCGCTTGACTATGCCGCGCTGTGCGGTCTCCTGGATGTTGAGCGCGGCCAGTCCAGACGGATAAGGGCGCGCGGTCGTGATCGTGTAGGTCTCGCCGAAGAGCGTCACCTCGACGGGCGGTAGCTGCTCGAACCGGGCGTCGCCGTAGGTCACGATCGTGGCCTCGTTACCCTCTCAGCTGTGTCAGCCGGAATCCTCCGACGAGCATCTGGGTCGACGGATAGACGGCGATGGTCTCCAGCTCCATCGCGAGCGCTACGAGGCCCGTCGCCGGGTTTGTCAGGCCGGTTAGCGGGCTGGTCAGCATCACTTCGTGCTCCTGCTCGACCGCCCAAACAGGATCGGTATCCAGGCGCGTGCGCGGCGTGAACAGGACCGTGCCCGTGCTGCTGGCAAACGTCTGGATCTGATAGGCCGTCTCGACGTTCGAGCGCTTCGTATCCGAACGTGATGCGGCCCCGGAATCTGCCCCGCACTCGTTTGCGCAGCTGGGACCGGAATACGTGGTAGGTCGAGACGTCATTCCATTGCCAGTCCATTGCCCGATTTTGCGAGGCGTAGGGCATCAGCAGCCCGGCGATGCGGGGAGGTCCGGTGAGTCCCATCATGGCGCGGCCTCCACGGTGACGGTGTAGATCTGCTCGGTCGATCCCAGCCCCGTGGTCGCGCGAAGGCGGACGGGGTAGTCGGTATCGGCCTCGACGCTCGGCGGGCTGCCGATCAGCTCGGCCGTGCCGTCCTCTGCGTCGGTCAGGATCAGCCAGGCCGGGAGCGTAGGGGCGGTGATCGCGACGGGGCTAGCGCTGGTGACGACGACGTCGTAGCTGTAGCTGGCCCCCTCGGCGACGGTGAGCGTCGGCATGCTGGTGAACTCAGGCAGCGACTCGGCTTCGCGGAAAACGGTGATCAGGAAGCGCTGGCGTGCGACTTCGCCGCCGCTCTCAGCCCTCAGTTCGACGAGGAAGCCCAGGTTGTACTCGTCGGCCAGCGGCGCCGTGCCGGTGAGCGTGGCCGTGCCATCCGTGAGATCGGTCAGCGTGAGCCAAGCCGGGAGCGTCTCGGCTGTGATCACGATGGGGTCGTCCTCCTGGTCGCCGGACGTCTCCGGCGGTGACCAGGTAGTTGTACGCGCCGCCGCTGACCACGTCGACGCCATCTTCGCTCGTAAACTCTAAGCGTGGCAGGCAGCACGCGCACGGTCTGCTCCAGCAGCACAGGACGCTGCGTCCAGTCGATGTCGATCACGAGATCTAGTTCTCCGGCTGCCACGTCCTCCCAGAAGTAGACGTAGCTGTAGTTGCGCTGCTCGTCGTCCTCGTCGTAGAAGAACGGAATGAGCGTGCCTGCGACGCCGCCTAGCGAGACCTCGACGGGTGAGCGCTGTCCGTGGCGGAGGACGGTGCCGTCGGGCCGCTGGACGTGGAACTCGATGGTCACCTGGTCGCCTTCGCGAGGCGGCAGCGGCGTTTGCCGGCGGATCACGATCGAGACTCGGTCGGAAGCCTCGACGACGGCCTCGTCGCGCGCCTCAGCCCAAGCGCCCGCATCGCCCGCCGGAGAGATGGCGCGCACGCGGTAGCTGACGGCTTCGGCTCCTCTGGCCAGGTGGATGGCTTCGGTTGCGCGTGTCGTGACGAGGCCCGTCCATCCGCTCCCGCTGTCGTACTGAACTTCGTACCACCGCACCAGGCAGTCGGCGGCGGGCGGAGGCGTCCAGGTGACGTGGGCAAACGTGCCGCGTCCGCTGTCGATCGACGTGGCCGATAGTAAGAGCGGCACGCCAGCGCGGGGCGGTAGGCCCAGCGCCAGGGTCGGCGCTGATTGGATCAGTTCGAGGGCGATCAGATCACCCTCGTCGTTCAGGCTGGCGTCGCGCTCGGCGATGCGCCAGTCGCGCCCCATCATGCTGACGGCGTCCAGGACGTGCAAATCGAACGGCGTAGCACACGCGCCGGAGACCAGCACGCGGTCTGCGGTTTCGCTCGCCCTGGCTACCAGCGACGCGCTCGCCCACGCCTCACAGTGCAGCGCGTGATCGCCTGGGACGGGGCTGAGCGTTTCGCGCTCCTGCACGCACACCCAGACGCCGCCGATCTGCTCGAACGCTGCGAGGTAAGCGAGCGGCTGTTGGTAGGAGATCAGGGGATCGCCCACCGTCACCCGCTCCGAATAGCCAGGATGATTTACCGGATCGGGCGTCAGGACGGACGGAGCCACGAAGCGCACACCGGGCGCCTGGTCGGGCCGTCCGGTCTGCTCCAGGCTGATCTGAGGCAGGTACGCGCGGGCCTCGATCAGCCGGTCGGCCAGCGGCGTGCGTCCGGTTTCGTCGCGCTTGGCCTGCTCGATCACCCAGCGCGTAGCGGCGTAGCTCGCGTAGGCGGGCGGCGGCACGTGCCACGCGCACGGCGGTGTCCGTCGTGGCGTCCGCGTAGTAGCGCTTCTCGGTCAGGTCTTGCGCCAGGCTCGCCTCGCCGATCTCGCCGTCCATGCGCACGCCCAGCGTGCCGCTGCCGGACTCCCGGTAGAGGTCGTAATCGCCTTCGAGCAGGTAGGTGTCGAGCGCGGGCAGCACGCCTGCCGGAGCAGACGAGTCGTAGAACGTAACCGCGATGTCGCGGGAGGGAAACGCCTCGAACGCGGCGCGGACGCGCTTGCCGCTGATCGCCAGCGCAAGCTCGACGAGTTGGCGGCCCGTCCAGCTTGGCAAAGTGTCACTTACCTGCTCGAACGGCAGCGAGAACCGCCAGTCGTGCTCGGCGAAGAGGTACAGCGTGCGGTCTCGCTCGATGGTCTGCTCGGCATCGTTGCCGTCCAGGTAGCGCGTCGCATAGGTGCCCAGGCTCGCAAAATCGCCGCTCACGCCGTCCGCGTCCAGCAGCACGGCCCGGACCACCGAGGCTAGATCGTGCCAGAGGCGGTCCATAACGCCGTGCCCGTCGGTGAGCGGATCGGAGGGCAGATCGCGGACGGGACGTACCGTGCGCGTGGCCGCCGGGCGGATGCTGTCAACCAGCAGCTCGGCAGCGATCGAGAGCGAGCGCAGATCGACGGCGTTCAGGCGCTCCCACATCTGCTCGCTCGCCGCTCCGAGTAGCGTCATGCCGTAGGCCAGAGAATCGTCGTCCTCGGCCAGCGGAGAGTCGATCTCGCTGCGGTAGACGATGCCGTCCAGGACTACGCCGATCACCTCGCCCTCAGCGCCCACCTCTTCGAGGACGGCGCGGTAGCCCTCGCCGCCATCGTCCGGCACGTCGAAAAAGGACTCGACACCTAGAAACGTCTGCTCGCCGCTGATGCCGACGGCCAGTTCGACGTCGCCTTGCTCGACTTCCTGATCCTTGATCGATTCGAGGACCGAATCGCCGGAGCGGTAGAGTAGGCGATCCTCGCCGTAGGTGTAGACGGTCTCGCCAACCTGAATGCGAAGCTGAATGGTCATGTGCGCCTCCGTGGGTCCTTGAGGCGATTTAAGTGCTCGGCCTCGTCCATCAACCGGCGTCCGGTGCGGCGCGGAGTCTCTAGGCGCGACGGACGCGATGCGTAGGCTTCCAAGTCGCGACGCATCGCCTGGGTCTCTCTGATGAGCGTCTGAGTCGCGGCGATTGTGCTGCTGTCGTCGAAGCCGCCTATATAAGAGGTCTCGAAGCGCGGTGGAGCGATCAGCGCCGGGCCTCCGAGCGCGAAACGCGGGGCCGATGCAGCCGAGAGCACTGAGCGCAGATCAAGGCCGCGCTCCATCAGCCGGTTGAGGTGGATCAGCTCGCGATGCTGACCGCGCGCCCCTGCTGCCGTGATGACGTGCTCACCGTTCGAGAGCAGCGCGACGATGCTGTCCGACGTGCCGGTACCCGGCCCCGACACCTGTCCGCCCGTTGCGAATGCTCCCGCGAACGCGGACGCTGCTTTCACGCTTGCAAGAGCCTGGAGTACCGCGAACTGGCCAGCCAAAGCAGCGCCGCCGCCTGTCGCAATAGAGGTAAGCGTAGCCGCACTGACAGCGCTCGCTGTGATCGTGGCCATTGCCCCAGTAGTAGCTGCCGTCATAGCGGCGATGCTGCCGGAGCCGATCAGAAACTCGGCGACGGCGCGCGCAGCAAGGGCGATCAGATAGCGCTGCCCTTCCTCAATCAGCGCCGAGATGAGGGAGTTCGTAGTTCGCTCGACGAACCCGGCTTTGTCGGCTTCGCGCTGCTCTTCGAACGCATTGCGCTGCTCGGCGAGCGCGGCGATCTCGGCGTCGTAGCGCTCCTGGCTGATCTGACGGCGCTCCAGGCTCTCTTCCAGATTCTCCTCGCGCTCCTGGAAGCCCAGTTCGGTCAGACGTGCGTCGGCCTCGCTGATCCGGCCCCGCCCGCGCGCCTCGTCAGCCACGATCGTGAGCGCGCGGGCGGCATAGCGCTCGACTTCGGCGATGCGACGCTCGTTCTCTTGACGCGCAATCTCGGTCGTCTGGCGCTCGGCTTCGCGCTTGGCCTCCTCGACGTCGAGCTTGGCGGCGAGGTCGTTGTTGTAGAGCGCCTGGCGCAATTCCAACTCGCCCTCGATAGACGCCCGCAGCCGCTCGGCCTCCTGCTGTCGGGCCTGCTCGATCTCCACTGTGCGCTGCTCGAACTGCTGCACGGCCTCGACGCGCTGGCGCTCAGCCGCGTTCTCGACCGCATCCAGCTCGGCGTCGTGGCGAGCACGCAAAGCGGCGAGCGAGCGGCGGCCACCGAGCGCGTCGGCGTCGGCACGCAGTTCGGCCACGCGCTGAGCCGAACGCAAACGGGATTCGTCCAGGTCGAGTACTTCGCCCTCAAGACGCTCTTCCAACTCAAGACGCTGCTCCGCCGATAGCTGCTCGATGGCCAGTAGCTGACGCGTCCGGTCGATGCGCGCGTGGAGCATAGCCTGCTCGGTCTGGCCCTCGAGTTCGGCCCTACGCTCGATCAGAGCCGCCTGAGCGTCTTCCAACTGGACACGCTTTTCGATCACTTCGGCGACGTACCGAGCCTGAATCTCGGTACGCTGGCGCTGATACACCTCGTCGATGGCCGCTGTCTCGGCTCCGACGCGGTTGGCATTGGCGATCGTTTCCTGGTAGGTGCGGTCGAGCGCGGCCAGTTCGCGCGCCTGAGCGTCGGCGATGCGGTCGATGTCGGCCTGAGCCACAAGGTCTAATACATCGCGAGCGATGTCAGCCTTGTCCTTTGCGATCTTTTTGAAGCCCTTCACTCCTTCTCGCTCAGCGGCAAGCGCGGCCTGAACATCTTCGACAGCGCGCCCACCTGCCGCTATTTGAAAGTCACGGGCCAACTGGCGAGCGTTGAGTTCGTCCAGTTGCTCGACAAATGTCGACGCGGCGGTAGATGCTTGATCGAACTCAGACTGAGCCTGCCCAACTCGCACTTTTAGCAATTCGAGCTGGCGAACCTGCTCCGCGATTTTATCACTCGCCCCTGCCCCGACAGCCCTCCGACCTCCACCGATTTTTTGAGAATCACGTAGGAGTTCAATAAGACGCTCCTGATCGCGGATCTCCTCATTCAAAGCGTTTAAGCGCTCCTCGCTAGAGTCGCGCTGGCTCTCAGCGAACTGACCGGCACGCCTCAGATCAGCCTCGCTCTCAAACGAAACGCCAGTTTCAAAGTCGGTCCCCTGCAGGCGTAGGACCGCATCGAAGGCTGCTCTCACCTTCTCTAGGTTCTTGTCGGCAGCATCACCCACTTTGTCTAGTGAGTCCTCACCCCGATTGCCGAATAGAACGAATGCAGTCGCGGCAATATTCAGAACAGCAATCAGCCCACCGATGCCGGTAAAGCTTTTGACGAGCGTGCTCGTCAGCGTCGTGCCGCCAGCCTTGGCCGTCTTGCTGATTTGCCCCAACTGAGCCAGAAAAATCGGCAAGTTATTAGAAGTGGCAACGACAGCCTGACGGAAGCCGTATTGCGCCTGCTGCGCGTCGTTGACGAGGAAACCAAACTGCTGAATCGCCTGGTTGGCCTGACTTGCAGTTGCGTCCACCTGCTTGAAAGCAGTGGACGAAGCGCCCCCGACCCTTCCTAGATTCGCGTCGCGCACCTTCGACAACTGTGCCTCGAAACGTCGAAGCTCGTCTAAATACTGACGTGCCGTGATCTCACCTGCACTCTTCCGCACCTCCAACAACCTGCGCACCGCAGACAGTTCGGCGGTGTACCGCGCTTCTATCTGGGCACGCAGCCGCTTGTCCTCATCTCCAATGGCGGAAATGGTGTATTGCTTTCGCCGCTCAATCAGCTGCTCCGCTCGGCTTAGAGACAAACGCGCTGCCTGGGCTTCCATCGCCTGCTTTTCCGCGAGTGCAGCCTTAGCCGCCTGAGCCGCTGCCTGGGTAACGCCCTTTTGAATGCGTGTCGCCGCCTCCTGGACCGCATTCCCCATCTGCGACGCCGCCTGCCGCGCCTGCTGCACGTCCAGACGAATCTGGATGACAATGGGGTCGACTTTTGACACGGGGAAGCTGTAAGGAGTACCGCAAGATCCCGGGTCGATATGCCCTCACGCTAGTCAGATGCACATATAGCAACATTTACAGGCCACTTATCCTTCTTTCTAATATTACAGCTTGCGCAGGCTGGACGAAGGTTTGCAGGCCAGTTGGAGCCTCCCTTGGAAAGAGGCTTGACGTGGTCGATGTGCTCGTACTTACCCCCGCACATCCAGCAGCGATGTCCGAAAAATTCCAGTCGAGCCTTGACCTGTTTTGCGGTTGAGCTTCCTGGGGTCCGAAAGCTCGCGTGTCTCTCGCTCTCTCGCCCTGCGAATATAATCGTACTTGTTTTTACGATACTCGCGCTTCTTGCTGAGAGCTACCTTTTCAGGGTTTGAATCTCGATACTCTTTATGCTGCTTTAGTATCCTGGAACGGTTCCGTAGATAGTAGGCGCGCCCTCGAAGATTGTACCTCAGTTTATGCCGTTCATAGTATGCTCTCTTTGATTGTCGGACGAGGTCGGGATTGGCCTTTCTCCAGGCACGAGCGCGCGCTTGGAGGCGCTTCTTATGCCGCGCATAGTAGCGACGCCTCCAATCGCGCCCCCCAGCTTCGCGCCATCGCCGCTGATATTCGCTCAAACGCTCTCTGTTCTCTACACGCCATTCAGCATGATAGCTGGACCGACAAATTCGACACAAGCTATCTAGTCCGTCAGAGCAGGTACCTTTATTGAACTCGTTCGTCTTCTTCTTTCTGCTGCACGACGAACAAACCTTTGAGGCAACCTGAACGCCAGCACTACGAATTTTGGCCGCGCGCTCACGCATATATCCCGCCATGCATTCACGACAACGCGCGCGACGCCTCTTCCCTTTAACTTTCCAGGCAAAGGCGGCTTCGTTCTTCGCTTCGCCGCACTTGGTACACGTTCGACTTACTGACATGGGACCGAGTCGCTTTTGGCAAGATTGCATTTCGGGCACAGAAGCTGAATGTTGTCAGCCGTGTTTGCGCCACCCTTCGACAGGGGATAGATGTGATCGCAATGGAAATTGCGTGCGCCGATAGACTTCCGGCACTTCGCGCACTTGCCCCTCTGCAAGCGACGAAGCTCATAGATGTCTCCGACGCTGAAATGCCCCTTCATGCCGAGCGCGCGAGCGCGGTCGCGGGCGGTGCTTACGCGCCTCTGGTATAGGCTACGTAGCGTCTTTCGACGGAGGCGGGTTGAGGACGCGCATTTAGAGCACGCGGCGTGCCTTGCGCCTTCGGGGTTTTCCGCATGTCCACCGCAGCGAAAACAGATGTGCTTCAAGTCCATCGCTCAGCCCTCCTTCTTTGTCAAGCGCTCAATTATATCCACCGCATCAAAGGCGTCGGCAAGCAGGGTTTCGGCGGCGTGGATCGTCGTGGCGACACTGTCGGCGTGAGGGGCTATGAAGTCCGCTTCCGTCAGCGAACCCAGATGAGTAAGGGCGAGCGTAGCCGTCGTCAAGATGTCTTGCGCAGCCCCAAGCGCACCCTTAACCACCTCTGCCATTTCGGCAACGGGAATGTGTTCACCTTCTTCGCTTCGAGCGGCGGCGTAGTATTCGTCCGCGGCCTTACGAGCCTGAGAGAACTGATAGAAAACGGGCTGATAGATGCGGCTCATCATGGTGTCTGTTTGGGAGTTGAGAGGGCGGAATCAGCAGGCGAAGAGCGCGGCGCTGTGAGCGTCCATTTCTTCCGCCGTCATTTGCGAGATATCCGCGTTCCAATCGCCGATACGAGGGCGCTGCACTGGCGCACGATCCGGCGCGGGCTTGATGAAGTCCAGCGTATCAAGGTTGACCCGGCGACGGGCGCTCTTGGCCGTATCCGTCACGACGACCGATCCGCTACTTACCGGCTTGCCGTCATAGGTGAACGTCATTTCGCGCACCGTGCTATCCGCCTTGACGAAGCGCGCAACGAGCGTGCGACCTGTGTTAGCGGCGAGGTAGGCGGCAGCTTTCGCGGACGCGTAGACGCGCCGCATCGCAGCCGAGAGCGCGGCGCGGTAGGTGGCGAAGTGAGGGCGCATCCGGCGTGCGGCTTTGTGAGCACGCGTCATGACGGAGGCGAGATAGCGGCGGCGGGCGTTGGACATTGTGTCGGGGATGCTTACTTGTTTAGTAAGTATACCAAAACAGTAAGCACCTGTTTCCACCCTGCACAACTTTTTTTACCCCAACAAGTAAACAGGCCCAAATCCAAAATCGCAGCCCGTGGAACCCAGCAAGTCACTCACCTACACTGATCTCCAAGAGGCTGCACGATCCGCTATAAAGAAATCGGGCCGCACTCAAAATGGCGTAGCCCAAGAACTTGGAGTGACTAGCGGTGCCGTGAGTCGGGCGCTGAACGAAGAGAACGGTAGCTTCGCCGCTCTACTTGGGCGCATAATTAGCCATCTGACGGACTACGAGGTTGACGAAAACCCTGTTGTCACGTTCTCATTGCGCCAGAAGGTTAGATAGGTCCCCGCCTACTTCCTTACCCAGCACCCGGCCCGAAACGCCGCGTATCAGCTATTCACTGACACGAGCGTACTTGTGACTAAAGTCGTCAACAGGCTCAATTCGATACCATGCGGGGCGCCCCTGAACGAACACACTACCGTCTTCCTGTCGCCCGGATGCCTCGCGCGTCGGCTTGACAGCTATGCAGGTGCCTTGCATATCGTAGGATCCCTTTAGAATCGTCGTGGGGCGAACGGACCCACCTTTAAAGCTCCCGCCTGCATTGATCATGAATGCGATACTTGTGCTGTCAGCCATAGCGATGCGGCGAATTGCCGACTGAACCTCGCCACATCGCCCCGTCTCTATGACCTCTACAAGCCCGCGTCCTTCCGATTGCTCGTACACCTCACCCTCAGAAGGCAAACCAAGCCCACAGCCGGAAACCAGCAGCAATAAGAAGTAGCGCACAGCTAGGAGGGGTATAAGTCAGAAGCTCCATACTACAACCAGTCGCCACCGCTTTTGAACCGATGGTGGACATGGTGGGGAGTCTGTCAGCGGCGTTTGGCCTGCTTCTCGTAGGCGATGCGCTCGTCTTCGGCGTGCCGGTGGAGCGTCACGTTGTAGGAAAGGGCGTCTTCGAGGGACATCGCCTCGGCCTCGGCGGCGCTCGCCAGACCGGACCGGCCGAATGCCCCGACCAGGAGCCGCAGCGACACGTCGAACGGATACGGCCCGCCGCCCGACGCGCCGCCCGCCCCGCCGCTCAGGCCCAGCTGGCGGCGGAGGCGAGCAGATTGCCCGTAAGCAGCTGCGACTCCACTCCGAAAGGGATCAGATCCTCGGCGAGTTGACCCAGGTCCATTTGCTCGATCTCGCTATCGAACGGCGGTCGGTTGTAGACGATGGCCGCAAGCTCGCCGATGCGCCCGTCCTCGAACAGGACCGCGATCAGCTTGCCCGTGTCGATCGAGAGCTGCACGCCGCCGTCGACATCGGTCTGGGTCGTGGCCACGTCGGAGAGCTTGCGCGGACCGACCGACGGCCCGGCCTCGGCGGCTGCCGCCTCGGCCTGCTCCCGGTCGGGAAGCAAGCCGAGTTCGCGCAGCAACGCGTAGAAGCGCTTGGCCTGGCCGACGGTGATGCGCCGCAGCGATGTGGTGTGCGTCGTGTCCATCAGGCGGCGGCGAATACGCTGTCCTTGGCGTCGGCGAGCGCGGCGGGCCAGTTGTCCTGGTCGTCCAAACGGACGGTCGCGACGACGTAGAGCGGATCGCCGTTGCGACGGTACGCCTTGACCGTGAATGGCCGCTTGCGCGTCTCGTTATTGGCCACCGTCATGCGCCACTGCTGCTTGACGACCTTGGCGTTCGGGAAGTACCACAATTGGTGCAGCTCGTTGCCGTCGCCGTCGACGCCCGCCGGGAGCGGGTACCGGGCCGGGTAGAAGTCGCCGGACTCGGCGAGGTTGTCGAGCACCAGCATCGTCTGATCGTCCGTCAGCAGCGAGGTCTGACCGATCTCGAACTCCTGATCGCGGCTGAACACGGTCACGATTTCGCCGGACTCGTCTTTGACCTCGCTGACCTCGACGTTTTCGCCCATCTCGCCGCCTTCGAGACGCGAGAGCAGGTACCACGCGATCACGGCGGCGTTGTCGTCGAGCACGGATTGAGCCTGAGCCGCCGTCAGCCCGAAGTCGAGCGCGGACGAGCCGCCCTGAAAGGCATTCTTGCCCGTAGTGAGATTGACCTTAGCCATTGGATTCTTTCTTGGAGGTGCGACGGGTAGAGGCTTCGACCTTTGGCGGGTCGTCTACCAGGCGCGGTGAGTAGTGCGGGTTCTGCTTGCGGGCCAGTTCGACCAGGTGGGGCGGAATCGGCTCGCCGGGCTCGAACGTGATCGTGCCCAGGCCGGGCGTTTTGACTACGACGGGTTTGCTCAACGGAGTGCGGGGATAGGGCGGATGGGAGGAATCGGCGGCACGCGCTGGATTTCTCCGCCGCGCCGCTCATTCAGTTCGCGCTCGATGGCGCGCTGCTTGTTGGCCGATCCGGTCGAGCTTCCGAAGTAGTAGCCGAGCACTTGGGAGAGCGACGCGATCAGCGCGCCGAAGAGCATGTCGGCGCTTCTAAGGCTGCCTTGCGGCACTTCGAAGAAGTAGACCGCTACCATGCTCAGCGTAAACGCTCCGACGATTCCGAAGGCCAGCACGCGCGGCGTCCAGTCCTTGGTGTCGACCTCCCGCTGTCGAGCGCTGTCGCGGTCGGCCTGGTGGACGCGCTCGGTCTCGACCGATAGCTCCTCTCGCCTGAGTTCGGCTTCGAGTTCGGCCAGCTCACCGGCCTGCGCCATGCGCGCCAGTTCCAGCTTGGCTTCTTCGCGCACTGCCGGGTCCGGCAGGACGCGGTCGAGCACCTTACCGGCGATGCCGCCGACGATGTCGAGGATAGGATTCATGCGAGTGGTGTTGGAGGTGGTGATGAATTGCCACGGGGAGAGTTCGTCATCCGCAACTCGGAAATGATGCGGCCCTGCCGCTCGTTGACCTCGCTCAGCCGCTGGATCTCCAGCCGTTGCTGCTCGATGAGCAGCTTGAGCTGCGTTTCGGTAAAGGCTCCGAGCGTCTCGGTCTTGCGCAGCCGCGCCTTGACGATCGCGGCCGCGTAGCCCAGAATGGCGAGCACGAACGGCGTGATGATTTTGACCAGGTCGGCGTCGATCAGCTCGAAGCATGACGTGCCGATGGCTTGGCACAGATGGCCTGGCGCATGATCCGCGCTCGGTAAATCGCCCACAGGTCGAAGCCTGCCAGGCCGAAGTACACGAACGCCGTCGATACGCCCAGTTCGACGGCGAACGCCGTCCCGATCCACAGCCACACCAGCATGATCAGCCACGCCGCCAGCACGAACGTCCGGCGAGGTGCGAGTGACGTAGCGATCAGCCCGAACGCTCCCAGTCCGACCGCTCCGGCACCCTGGACGACCAGCGGAAGCGTGTCCAGAGTATCGTACATCGACATCTTCGCCGTTTCGCCCATCACCAGCACCGCCACGCCCCACACGATCAGGATCAGGCTAGATCCGAGCAGCCACGGCGCGGGATCGAGCGCGGCGAACCGTACGGCGATCCACCAGGAGCGAAGGCGATAGGACAGACTCGACATCGGATTAACCGGTGATCACGCGGGCGTCACGCACCCAGTTACGCGTCTTCTCGACGGGCTGCTTGACGGCTTCGGCGATCGCTTCGGCGTCACCATCGGCGAGCTGCTCGAGCGTCTCGATGCCCATCGCGGCCAGCTTGGCGGCCGTGCCTTTGCCGATGCCGTCGATGTCGCGGATCGTAGGCTCGTCAGCGGGCGCGGAGACCTGCGGGTCCCCATCCCCGCCGGTCTCCGCCGGAGACGCACGGTACAGCGTGTGCGTCTCCGGATCGAAGTCCCGCTTGTTGATGACGAGGTAATCATCGCCTTTCTTGTTGGCGATCTGGACTGTTTCGAGGGTCTTGGCCATGGGTCTGAATGGGGTCAGGTTGGGGTGACGAGGGCGTCAGGATCAGGCGTCGCGGCGCACCGTGACGGCGAGGTCCGGGTTGAGGACGGCCACGCCGTAGAGCACGTCGAGAGCGACGATGTTCTTGCGCGAGTTCGGGTCGTACCACATCATCGCCCGGATCGTGATGCCGTTCTCTTCGTCCGTGATCGTCTCGACCTCGATGCCCTGGCGGCGGGCCTGGTCGCTTCCTTCGTCGCTCTTGAGCGGAGCCGTGCCGAGCGCGAAGGCGTGGCGGTGGAATACCATGTTGGCCGCGTAGGCGTCCGCGTTGGTACCCGTCGCCGTATCGAACGTCACGACGCTGTTGTCGGCGTATGCCTGCTTGAGTTGCGGCGAGATCGGAACGGTGATCTCGTTGCCGGCAACGACCGCGTCGGCCGTAATGGCGTAGCGCTGCTCGTTTCCGGCGATCACGAACGTATCGCCCGCCTTGACCGTCTGAGCGTCCGTCAGGCCGTCGATGGTGATCTGTGTCGCGCCCTTGGCTGCCGCGCCGTCGAGCGCTCCGGCCTGGTCGCCGCCGTTTACGATCGTGCCACTCACGTGATCGGGCAGCGCGTAGTTCTGGAAGAACTCGACGCCGAAGCGCCGGTCGAGCGAGCCGTCGGTCAGTGGCGTCGTACCCGCAGCGCCCGCCACGTTGTTCGAGTGCATGAACGGCTGGCTCAGCAGGTCGGCCTCGGCGTTCGAGTCGAGGGCCGCGAACACGTCGCCGTCCGTGATCGGAGCGCCGTTCTGGGCCAGACGGGCACGAGCGGCGAGGACGCTCTTGAGCACCTCGTCTGTATCCCAGTCGACCGCCCACGGAATGCTCTTGCGCAGCCCTGTCAACTTCTCATTGATGTCCTTTGCGAGCGCGTAGGCAGCGGGCTTGACGTGCTCTTCGATGATCGCATCGTTCACGTCGCTCAGCTCCTTGTCGGTCAGCGCAAACTTGACCTCCTTCCACTGGTCGAGCGTGAGCGACACCTTGCGAGCATCGATGTCCTGGATGTCCGAGGGCGCGTCGCGGGCCTCGAAATCACCCGGAGCGGGGATCTGGATCGTGTTGCCCTTCTCGGTAGCCGAGCGGCTGTAGCCGCGGTGGACGCGGCTGCCCATGCCCAGAGCGAGCATCAGGTACATCAGCCCTTCCTGGGCAAAGCGGGTGAGGACGTAGCCTCCGTTGGTGTTGGCCATTGTGGCGTGCGGTGTTGGTGTTGCGGGTTGGAGTGGTGCGGACTTCGGATCAGTCGACGATCTTCAGTTCGACGCCGAGCTTCTTGGCTTGCGCCTTGGCCGTTCGGTAGGCTTTCGGGTTGCGGGACTGTTCGTGCGAGATGGCGACGGGCGAACTGGCGAGCGGACCGCCGCCATCGGCGCGTTCCTGCACGGACCCGCGCGGTTTGGTCGCGTTGACCGGGATAGCGGCCAGAAGCGCCTTCGTACGTGCCGGATCGCGCTTCATCTCACCCTCCCAGAAGCCGCGGTCTTTGGCCTCGATCTTGAAGTCCTTGACGGCGGCGTTGACCTCGGCTTCGGCATTCGAGCCTTCGACGGCGGCCAGGCGCGCCTTGAGTTCGGCGTTCTCCTTGGCGAGATCGTCCGTCTGTGACGCGGGCGTTTCGGTCTTCGCTTCGGGCGTAGATGCCGTGGTGGTAGTAGTGGTGGTATTGGGCTCGGTCTTCTCGGACGCGAGCTTCTCGACCGCCTCGGCGACCTGGTCGTCGGGCGTATCGGTGGACATGCCGACGGCGGCGAGGATGCGGTCTTTCCAGGTGGGCTTGCTCATAGCAGCGGGTGCGGGTTTGGTGTTGGTGGCCCCGGTGTGGAGCGCGAAGAATCCTCCCCGGCTGACCAGGGAAAACGAGGTGTGGTTGTTCTGCACCTTGGCCAGCGTGTCGGGCGTCCAGAGCAGGGTGTCGGATGGGAGCGCGGCGCTCGGCGCCAAGCGCGACGTGGCAGCTCCCTCGATGCGATCCATCAGCCCGGCTTCGACGGCCTGAGCCGACGTGTACCAGGTCTCCTCCTTCATCGCCTGGCGAGCCGCTTCGACCGTCATCCCGGTGCGGTCGGCGTAGATCTGAGCCATCTGCGTGTTGACGTTGTCGAGCACCGTCGCAGCCGCGCGCAGTTCGTCCGAGCCGCCGCCGAAGCCGTCGTACCAGCCGTCGTGGATCATCATCATGCCGCCGGTCCCGATCAGCCGCACGTCACCGGCCAGAGCGATCACGCTCGCGACCGAAAACGCGTTGTCGACGTGCGTCACCACGCGGCCCCGGTGACGGAGCAGCATGTTGTAGATCGCCATGCCCTCCCAGACGTTGCCGCCGCGCGAGTTGATGTACACGTCGATGGACGCGTTCGAGGCGTCGCGCAGTTGCCGCGATACGCTCGTCGCACTGGTCCCATAGGAACAGTCGGTGACGTAGTCGTGCAGGTAGAGGTCGAAACGGTCCATCAGGAGATGCTGGAAAACGTGGCGGTCACGCGAGCGGACCAGATGCGGGCGTTGGCGTCGCTGCCCAGGCGGTTCCACGTGATCCGCTCGACCGTGGCCATGTTGCCGCCGATGGGGATGCGCAGCGCGCGGAGCTGGGCAACCGTCCAGCTGAGCAGCCGAGCGCCGTCGTGAGCGAGCGACTTACCCGACGCGGCGTTGCGCGCCAGCAGGATCAGGTCGTTGCGGTGATCGCCGCCGAACAGGTCGCCGCCTGCGCTTCGAGAGCGAGCCGCCGTCGATCTCGACCCACAGCGCCGGCGCCACGTTGGCGAGCCGCTCCGGGTTGAGCAGCTGCTGAGCGTAGGCATCCACCTCGCGCGGAGCGAGCTGCGCATCCGCATCGACGGGCTGCCCGGCGGCAGCCGTCAAGCGCTGGATGAGGAGGGATTGGACTTCGGCGACCATTGTTCGGGCGTGTGAGTGGCGGGGGCAGGATTCGAACCTGCGACATCTGGATTATGAGACCAGCGCTCTACCTCTGAGCTACCCCGCGAAGGATGACCGTCTCTCCGGTCTGTCAAGCCTGCTTGCATGGTGACTCTTCAGGGGCTTTCCTGGAGGCGGCTCTTTGCCTTCGCCGGGAGCTACCCGGTTACTGCCGCCTGCTGGCATCTCGTTGTCAGCAGCGACGGCTGAACAGGCGCGGGTTGCCCTCGAAGAACTCGCCGCCGTACGGATCGGCATCCGAGCTAGCGTCGGGCAGAGGTCCCAGGTCGAGCGCTCCCGTTCCGACGTCGTCGACGGTCTTGAGCCAGACCTTGTGGAGCCGGGCCGTCTCTTCGTCCATCCCGGCGCGGGACGTGGACCAGAGTTCGTACCACGCACCCTCGGCGTTGAGATCGCTCAGAAGGGCGTGTTCGGTGAACGGCAACTCGCCGTAGCGCCGCTGGACGGCAGCGTTGATCCGGTTGGCGGCTTTGTCGAGCGCGGCTTGCACCTTGCGCGTGGCGGGAGCCTCGGCATCGTCGACGTTGAGCGTGCCCACCTCGCCGGTTGCCTTCTCGTAGACGTATTCGGCCCCGTAGGTGTCGGAAACGTCGGCGGGCGTGGCGTAGGTCGGCGTGGACATGGTGATAGCCGCGAAGAGCAGCAAAAACAGTGTGGCGAAGAGTCGCATCATCGTGTAGGTTGGTGAGGAGGATCGGAGACCAGAACTGCGAATACCGATTGCGATGGGTAGCAGATTAGGCGGTTTGATATGGCATTTCCTGCCACATGCACATATAGCAAGGTTTCGCAGATATAGTTGAGGAAGTTGATTGCACCTCAACTATCTCAGCCTCATGGAAGCCACGACCCAAGCCCCGGACGCCCTCGCCATCACGTCAGACGACGAGCTGCGCAAAGCCTGCGAGCAGCTCGAGCGCCGCCGCTCGCACATCCGCGCCAAGACGACCATCCGCGACGAAGCCATGAGCGCGGCCGCGACCGCCTTCGACCGCTCGACCAAACGCCAGCGCGCCGACGCCGAGCAGCTCGAGGCCGACATCGAAGCCTACGCCCGCGCCCATCGCGAACGGCTCTACCCCGGCAAGGCCAAGACCGCCGACGTCGGCCCGCTCAAGCTCTCGTTCCGCAAGGCCAGCCTCAAGGCCAAGCTCACCGCCGCCGTCGACGTCGTCGTCAAGGCGCTGCGTGCCGCCGACCTCGGCGTGTGCGTTCGCGTGCCCGATCCGGTCGTCGACCTGCCGACGGTCAAGAAGCTCCGCGAACAGGTCGAGGGCACCATTCCAGGCATCGAGTTCGAACAGGGCGACGATACCTTCTCCTGCTGAGCCGATGCCCGTCACGCACAGCGACGTCGTCCGCGACGCCGTCCAGTTTCGCTACGTCGTCAAGGGCGACAGCCCCGAAACGATCTCGACCGCCTACGACGGAAGTCCGTCTGCCTCGACCATTCGACGGTGGATCGAATCCGAGAAATGGGACGAGTTGCGCGACCTCCGTAGCGGGTCGGGCCGCTCCATCGCGGCGAGTCTGCGCAAGATGCTCAACCGCAAGCTCGCCGCACTCGAGGAGAGCTTGCAGATGGCCACGTCTGCCGAGATGGATGCCATACACAAGGGCTGGAAGATCATCAGCGACCTCGACCAGGAGAGCGTGCGCGCGCAGAACGCGATGGACATCATCGACGAACTGGGCACCTACGTCGCCGACAACCACCCCGAACTGATCGCCGTCGTCAGCCCCGTCCTGATCGAGTTCTCCAACCGCCTCGTAGCCCGCGCCACATGATCGACGCCTTCGACCCCTTCGGCCCGCTCGACCCGCCCGGCCTGACCCTCGCCGCCGTCTACACCGTGCTGATGCTGTGCATGGCCCTCGGCGCGCTCATTGCCGCTACGGTATGACCTTCGACGCTCCCCGCGATCCGAGAGGCGACGCGCTCGACGCGCTCGTCTGGCTGACCGTCTTCGCGCTCTGTGCGATCTGCATCGTCGCCTGCTGACTCATGCTAACGACAGAGACCGCCGCCGAAAAGCGCCTCAAGCGCCAACTCGCCGAGCTGACCGACCGGCTCAGCCGCGACGTGCCGCCGTTCTCGGACAGCACGATGGAGGCCAGCCGCGACCGGCACCGCCTCACCCGCACCGACACCGACGTATTCGGCAGGACCTACCTGCCGCACTACTTCGAGAACGTCAGCGCCGCGTTCCACACCGACATCGACGAGATGCTCGGATGGGCGACGCGCCACCTGTTCGTCGTCCACGGTCCGCGCGAGCACGCCAAAAGCTCTAGGGCGCGTGCCCGCCTGCTCCAGCGGCTGCTTGGCGGCGAGATCCGCTACTGGCTGTTCTGCTCCGAACACCTCAACCTCGCCACGCGCCACCTCGAAGCGTTCAAGGCCGAGCTGACCGACAACCGGCGCATCGGCACCGACTACGCCTGCAACGTCCTCAAGTGGGACGAGACTGGCGGCACGCTCCGCGTCCGCGTCAAAGTCCGCGCGACGGGCAAGACGCACACGTTCCAACTCGAGGCCATCTCCTACGGGCGCCCGGCCAAGGGCAGGCTCTACATGAGCCGCCGCCCCGAAGGGTGCCTCGTCGACGACTTCGAGAACACCCGCACCAGCCGCAACGAGCGCATCGGGTGGGAAAAGCTGATCTGGCTCAAGCAGGAGCTATACCCCGCCGTCACCGGCCCCATCCTCTGGCTCGGCAACACAGGGCACGAAGCCAGCGCGATGTACCAGGCGATGCTCGATCTGCACGACGGAGACGACGACGCTTCTCAGAGCCTTTCTACGGGCCGGAAGCGTTCCGGGGACCGTTGGGGCGCGCGTCGAGAGATCGGAGCCCTCGAACGGTCTCGAACGGGTTGGGGAGGATGTGGAGCCACAAGAGCCGGACCCGGACGCCGGACAGGTCGAGATGTCGTGCCGCTCCTACCGCGCCGACACCGTCACCGCCGCCGGAACGCTCTACCTCTGGCCCGAACGCTTCCCGCCGTCGTGGTACGCCTCGATGCGTGCCACGATGAACGACGCGCTCTACGAGGGCGAGATGAACGGCTTCCCGATTCGCGTCGGGCGCTACTTCAAGGCCGAGTGGTTCGGCGACGGCTTCGACGAGCTACCGAGCGGCGAAATGAGCTGGTACCTCTGGCTCGACCCCGCCTTCGGCAAGACCGAGAGCGCGTGCTACAAGGCCATCGCCCTCGTCGCCACCGATCGCCACACGCACTTCGTCGTCGACGCCTGGATGCGCCAGACCGATCCGCTCTCCGATGCCATCGACTGGATGTACGACGCCTTCGAGCGCTACCCCGACCTGCTCTCCGGCGGCTACGAAAACGACTTCGGACAGGACAACCGGCTCGAACGCGACTTCCAGGACGCCGAGGAGCGGCGGGGCTATCCGCTCCCCGTTTCGGGACAGCCCAACAAGGGCCGCGACAAGGCGCGCATCGAGAGCCTCCAGCCGCTCGCCTCGACCGGGCGCATCCGCTTCCCGCGTCGCATGAAGCCCGACGTCAAGACGCTCTACAACCAGCTTCTCAGCTACCCCGACGGCTTCGTAGACGGCCCCGACGCGCTCGAATCGGCCATCAACCGCAACCGCGTCACCGCCGCCAGCCGCCCTTACTACAAAAGCGTCGGCAGCCAGCGACGCTACGCCACCGCCCACGTCCGCCGCTAGTCATGCAGAACCTCAAGATCCAGGCTCCCGAACGCTCCAAAGGCATTTCGCGTGCCTTCACCCAGGTCACGCCCGACGTGCTCCGCCGCGCCATGGGTGCCGCCCGCGCCGGTGAGCCGGGTATGCTGTTCGGCGTGCTCGACTTCTTCCTGTCCCAGGACGACGAGATTCCGTCGGCGCTCGAAAGCCTCGTCTCGGCCTGCGTGCAGGACGGCGTGGAGGTCGTCCCGCTCGACGAGTCCGACGAGGCCGCGCGCCAGGCCGAAGAAGCCCAGGCCGTCATCAACGACCTCGACGTCGTCGCACTGATGGAGGAACTGCTGCTGGCCCACTACTACGGCGTCAGCGCCGCCGTGCCCGTCTGGGACGCCTACGAGCGCGAGGGACGCACGCTCCAGGCGCCCGTCTCGTATGAACTGCTGCCTAACGCGTGGATCTACGCCAAGCGCGTCGGCGGCGAGAAGTACACGACGCTCCACGTCGGGCGCGCTCCGGCGCACACGTACGACCCCGGTGACCTGCTGCTGCTGACGGCGCGCAAGCTCGTCAGCTTCGCCGACGTCGACTTCATCCGCATGGGCAAGGGCGTGGGCGCGGCGCGCTTCGGCGTCTACGCGTGGTTCGACATCGAAGACTGGGCGGCGTGCAATGAAGTCGTCGGCATCCCGACCGTCGTCGGCACGCTGCTCAAAGGCCACGGCAAAGGCGACCGAGAGATGCTGAAGAAGGCCGTCAAAGGCGTCTCGTCCGACAGCCGTGCCATCAAGACCGAGATGACGACGCTCGAGTTCTTGGACCGTAAGCTCAACGGCACCCCGCTCTTCAAGGAGTTTCTCTACGAACTGGCGCGTATCCGCTCCAAATCGATCAAGGGCGAATCGCTGACGGACAACATGGGCGACGCGGGCAGCTTCGCGGCCATGCGCACCACCAACGGCATCCGCGTAGACGTGGCCCAGCGGCTCGCCACGCGTGGGGCCTGGATGCTCACCCGGCGCCTGCTCAACCCCTTCCTCGACAAGAACTACAACCAGCGCCTGTGCCGCCTCCAGTGGGACGTGACGCCCGCGCCCGACGAGCGCGCCGAGATCGAGCGCGACCGCTTCGCGATGGAGAACGGCATCCCGCTCTCCGTTTCCGAGTGGCGACGCCGCACCGGACGCCGCGCGCCGACGGACGACGAGGACACCATGCGCCGCCCCAACCGCCCCTTCAACCCCTTCGCCGGATGATCGACATCGTCTCGATTCAGAACCACCTCGAGCGCGACCTGGAAACGGCCGTCGCCGAAGCCAACCGCGTGTTCAGCGGCGAGCGCGTGATCGCCGACATCGACAAAGTCGTCAAGCGGCGCACGGCCAAGGGGCAGTTCCTGGAGGGCAGTTCCACCAAGGGCTACTCGCGCGGCCATGCCAAAGAGCGCGAAAAGAAGGGCCTCGGTACCAAGAAGGTCGACCTGTTCTTTTCGGGCGAAATGCTCTCCGCCACGCGCGGAGAGGTCGAAGCCGACGGGACGGGCCTGACGATCCGATACGGCTACCTCGCAGAGAGCGAGGCCGATGCCACCCGCATCGCCGAGTATCACAACGTCCTCGGCGCGGGCAAAGCCAAGGTCATCCGCCGCTTTCTCGGCTTGGCCGACGACGAAGAGGCGAAGATCGTCGAGAACGCCCAGCGCGACTACGGCAAGACGCTCGAAGAAGGCCATCGGCTAGACCCCGATCATCTGTCGAAGTAAGATTCAACTGCACGCAGTCTGCTGACAGCAAGCTTGCGACGGTCCGGCTTGAAACCAGCGGTATCGCAACTGCACCGAGCACAGGCATCAGCCTCAATGCTGTTCTCGGCATGACACGTTGGGCAGATCCAGACCGAAGAGGTCTTGCCGAACACGCCGCTTTTGTCTTTTTGCTCAGCAACGGATGCTGCGGTGTCGATATGGTTCGCCAGATCGACGGCATCAACAGCCGCCTGAGCGCTGATGGAAGCCGGGAAAGAGATCACTAGCTCAGTCAACAGAGGGCGCGCACGTATCGGAGCGGTTTTCAGGACCTTGAGCAAAGAGGCATAGGAATAATCACCTCGCGTCCGGTACCACTTCATCAATGCGTGATTGAGTTCGCTGTGTTCGGTGTTGAACGAGTCGAACCAGGTGACGAGTGTTTTATCTAGCTCTTCGGCATCGGTCGAGTCCAGATATTTAGTCAAAGCCTCGATCTCTTCCGCAGACCAATACGACTGTGCGTTTCGCTTGCTCAACGTCTTGACGAAGCGAGGTCCATATCCGCTCAGCCGATACTTGACGGCTTCCCCTAGCAATGCCGAGTCGATCTGTCCCTCGGCGATCCGAGTGTCAATCCAACTCGACATCAGGTGCGCCTCCAGATCCTCACGTGTGCCATTGTCGGGCGTCGCTTCTCCGCGCTCGGCGCCCGACAAGCTGACGGCTGTGCCGCGCGCCGTGACCATAAACATCTGCGTGCCCTTGCCGCTAATCTCGTCGTAATCGATCTGCGTGCCGATCACTGCGTTTGCGCCTGTCTTTCGGGCTTTGTCGCCGAGCGCCGACAGGGCCTCGTTATTGAGCTGGTCGAGGTGCCGCTGGTACGTGCCGCTTCGACCGCCGAAGATGTCCGATAGGCCAGCCGCGAAGTCGCTGAAAAAGCCCGTCCCGGCGACGATGTTGACGCTGACGATGCCGTGATAGCGCGTGACGGTGCGGCCTTCGACGGCGTTCGTGGTGACGACAAGCATAGATCAGCGTACGATGCGGCGCACGACGCGCCCGATGATGTGAAGCGTGTCGCCGTGCGATTCACTGGCGACGTAGGCGGGAAAGGCGGTGTTTTCGCTGATCAAGTTGAGGTCGCCACGCTTGGCTCCGGGCCGCACATACTTGACGAGCAGACGCCCGTTGAGCACCAGCGCGTAGATGTCGTCGTGCTCGACGTAGTTCTGCGTCTCGCCCAGCACCCAGTCCCCATCGTACAGGCGAGACTCCATCGACGGGCCGCGCACCGGGGCATAAAAGGCGCGGCTCGGGTCGATGCGGCACTCGTCTTTGAGCCAGTCGAGGTAGGCATCCTCGTAGCTGACAAGGGCGTCGACCTCTTCGTAGTTGGCTCCGGGGTCAGGCGGTGACGCATTGAGCGGAACGTCGTAGACGGGCACGCGGACAGTGGGGCGCTTGCCCTCAAGTTCTCGCCACGAGTCAGCGAGGTGCTCGCTCTCGAACTCAATGCGGTTCAGGTCACGCTCGCGAGCCTCCTCGACTTCGGCAAGCTGGCGCTCTAAATCTGCGATCTGGGCTTGCAACGCATCAACCTTCACAGGAACGGGCAAGCTGGATCGGCGCGGATCGCCCTCACCAGTCAAGAGCCAAGCCGGATCGTACTCCATATCGGTAGCGATCTGTGCTATTAACTCAGGAGAAGGCATAGTCCTAGCAACCTCATAGTTCGCCCAAGTCTGCTGCTTAACCCCAAAGCGGGCAGAAAACTTGGATTGCGATAGTCCTGAATCCTCCCGAACTGACGAAAGTCGGGTAGAAAGTTGCTCCTTGTACCCTTTTGGGGTTGACTCCATGCCGTTTTGTGGGTAGACTTGTGATACGTGCTGCACGGGGCGTCCTCAAACTTCACCGAGCAGACACGAAAGGTACTCCTCTAACCATACCACGGCAACACGATGGACCCCATCCAGCCCGGCACGCTCGTCACAGACGACCAGTCCGCTCGCGTCGAGGCCGCTCTGCGCCTCCGCCACCTCTCCCAGAAAGACTTCGCCGCTATGGAGCGGTGCAGCTACCAGGTGCTCAACCAGATCATCCGGGGCAAGCGAATCGCGACGCGCCCGTACGCCGACCGGCTCAACAAGCTGGTCCGTCTCCACCTCATCAAGCCGGTGCAGAAGATGCGCCTGGCTGCCTGACCGCGCGCCGCCATGAAGAAGCCCCGCACCTTCTACCGCGCCGACATCGTCCAGCACCCCATCCACGACCGCTGCTGGACGTGGGAGATCGAAGCCTACGCCGAAGGCCACGCCATCACGTTCGCACAGGCCGACGTTGAGTATCCCGACCGCGACACGGCCATCGACGCCTGCCGCACCTACGCCGAGATCCACGGCCTGTTGATCACGCGCCTCCACGCCGCCGCACGCCGTCCCAAGGGACCGCGCCGCAAAGCCGCCTGAGCCATGATCGTCGACCTGATCCACTTCGCGCTGCTCACCGGCCTGTTCTCGCTGCTGCTCTACGGCCACCGCGTCTGCTGCGCCGACCACGCCCGCGCCGAACGCCTCATCACCCAGGAGCACGCCCGCCGCGCCGCCGAGCGCCGCCTGATCGAAGAGCGCGCCACCTACCACATCCGCAACCACTAGCCCATGTCCAAACTCACACTGCAGAGCCGCGTCGTCACGACGCAAGGCATTCACTTCAAAGGCGGCAAGTACTGGCACCAGGAGCTTGATCGCTATCTGGGTAGCCCCGTCTTCGTCATCCCATTCTCGGCTGTAGCCGGTGACGACGCGCGCGACGCGCTGCACGTGTTCACGCCGCTGATGGGAAGCATCGGCATCGCCGAACGCTGCGACGTGGGCTACACCGAAGACCCCGCCGTCATCGTGCGCGCCTACCTGCGATACCGCGCCGACACGCCCGAATCGCTGCGCATGACGGTCGCCCGCTTCATCGACGAACGCTACCCCGGCTCCCCGGTGTGCAAGGCCACTGTCTACCGGGCCGTCCGGTGGAGGCTCAGAAAGGAGCGCCGACAGCAGGCCGAGAACGAGGCCACCGAAGACGCGGCCCTGGCCGTCGCCGCCGTGCGCGAATCGCTCATCGCCTCGAACGTGCCGCTGCCCTCGACCGAAGAGACGCTGGCACTGCTCTACGGCGAGGACGCACCCTCGACCAGCGCCGTCAATATGTGCTTCCGTCGTCTGGGTCTGGCGTGGCCGAATGCTCAGTGGCATCGTCACCCGGATCAGCCCGCCACCATTTCGACCCGTACGAATCAGTGACGCCCACGTCCACGCCCACGTTGTCGTACAAGATGTGCTGGAACCGCAGCCGCATCGCGCGCAAGGTCTCGTCCTCGCTCTCGCCGTTGTGTTCGCCCACGACGACAGCGAGCGACTCGGCCAGCATCTGGAGCATCGCCAGCGTCTCTTCAGTGTCGGTCTGCTGCCGCCGCATCCAGTGTAGCAAGCCGGTCGGGTCCGAACCTTCGGGCGGTACCCACACGCCACCGAGCGCCCGGACCAGCCGGATGCGGTCCGCCTCGGAGAGCGCTTCGGCAAGCTCGCCTGCGTCCGTCGGGTCATTGGGTTGCCGCAACCTGCGCAGCTCGTCTTCAAAGTCCATTTCGATTGGGGTGTGAGGTAGGCGCTGAACCTACGGCTGAAGGGTGATTGATCGCTCATGCCCGCCAACCTAGCCGCCCCACACCCTGCATTCCATCCAAAACACTGTCCATGTTTCTCCCTGACATTCTCAACCGCTGGCTCTACGCCCACGACGTGACGGTCGCCGACCTGTCCACTTGGGCCGAAATGCCGATGTCGACGATGTACAAAGTCATCGCCGGTGAGCGCGACTTGAAGCTCGAAGAGGCCCAGCGCCTGAGCCGCCGAGCGAGCCTCTACAAGGGCCTCACCGACATCGCCGCGTCGCTGCTCTCCGCCGAGTACGAGGTCTGCCCCAAGAGCAGCCGCATCACCATCAACAACTCGATGGACGACGAGGCCGCAGACGCCATCACGGCCATCAGCCGAGCGCGCGAAGCCTTCAACGCCGGGGACGTGCCCGCCGCTCTCGCTGCCGTGCGTGAGTACGAGTCCATCGTGCCCCGCATGAAGGGCGAAATCGCTGGGCGCTCCTGATGGCCCGCCCCTCGACCATCGACCCGGACCAGGTGCGCGCCATGAACGCCCGCCTCTTTCCCGCCACCGTCGCCGCCGCTCGCCTGGGCTGCACGCCGCGCCACTACCGGCGCCTCTGCAACCGGCTCGGCTTGCCGCCCACCTACGCCGGGCCGGACGTCTCCATCGGCACGGACGACGAACACCTCCACTGGCGCGCAGAGCGCCGCTTTGGGCGCAGCTACCGCGCCATCGCCCGCGCCTACGGCGTCAGCCACGAACACGTTCGCGCCGCCCTCTCCACGCCCCTCACCCTCTCGACCTCCCTCGCCTGACATGGCCACCAAGACCAAAACAACCGCCCGCCAACGCGATCTCGAAGAGCAGATCGCCGAAACCGAGACGCCGCCGCTCTCCGCCGTCGTCGTCGCCGGACGCCCCGCCGAGCACGTCACCGCCGTCGAAGTCGGACCCGTAGGCCGCAGCGTCTACGACGCCGAAGCAGGCCGCTGGACCGACGTGTCGCCCGACGACGCCAAGCTCGCTGCGCACCTTCACCAGCAGGTCCAGACCGGCGTGCTCGTCACCGCTGTTGCCCTCCACGAACTCAAAGAGCGGCGTCTACATCTCGCCCTCGGCTGCTCGTCGTGGAAGGAGTACTGCGAAACGATGCTGCCCATCGGGAGACGCCAGGCGTACAGCCTGCTCGCCATCGGAGAGCAGTTCGGCGGTTTGCTTTCGACCGGGAGCGCACGTGTGCAGTCGACTGCACAGATCGGAGATGTTCAGTCAACTGCACACGATTCCAGCCCCGTAGAGGCGATTTCGGGCCTCGGCGTCCAAAAGCTCTACGCCCTGACGCGCATTCCCGACTTCGACGCCGCCGACCTGGTCGAGACCGGCGAGATCGCGCTTCCGTCCGGCAAGACCGCCACGCTGGACGAGATCAAGGCGTGGACCGTCAAGGAGCTTTCAGCCGAGACCAAGGCCAAGACGAAGATCCTCCGCGACCGCATCGCCAGCCTCGAGGAAGAGGTAGAGCTACGCACCGCCGAACGCGACACGTACCAGAGCCAAGCCGAGACGACGGACGAGAAGCTCGAGCACGCCAAGCAACTCGAACGCCTCTACGGCCCCCGCGCGGGCAAGCTCGAAGACAAGCAGGAGTGCGTAGACCGCGCCCGCCGCCACCTCCAGAAGTTCTACGACGAACTCTACCAGTCGAACGTCGACGCGGGCGACCCCGAAAGCCTACGCGGCGACGTGTTCTACCTCGTCGGCCACACCCGCGACATCGCCGAGCGGCTCGGCGTCGTCTTCCACGACGTCATGATCGAACGCCAGGAGGCACAGGCATGAGCAGCGCCGCCAGACCAGAAACCCGCACGCCGCCGAAGGGCTGGACGCCGCCGCACGCCGAGCGCGGAGACATCGTCGTCGTCGAGTCGCCGCCCCGGTCGGGCAAGTTCATTTTCGGCGTTGCCAGCGTCGCGCCCGGCGGAGACCTGATCGCCTACCGGCACCTGGGCAAGGTCGACCTACCGAACAACTGGATGCACCGCCACACCTACCAGCGATACAGCGTCGTCCTCACCGGCACCCCTACCGACGCCGAAGAAGCCCAGCGCCGAACCGCCTTCCGAGACGCCGTCGGTGCCCTCGCCGAGCCGGTCCGCACCGGAGAAGTCCAGCGCCTGCTCGATCTCCTCAAGCCCGCCTGACGATGTCCGACCTGCCCCTCTTCTCGACCGGCGACCGCCGCCGCGAACGCGTCCAGTCGCCCGACCGGCTGCGCCGCCGCTTCGACCAGTTCCACCGCGACCATCCCGACGTTTACGTCGAACTCGTCCGGCTGGCCCGGCAGGTCAAGGCGCGCGGATTCAGCCGCTACTCCATCAAGGGCCTCTTCGAGATCGTCCGCTGGAACGTGGCCGTCGGCAAGGGGCCGGACGACGACTTCAAGCTCAACAACAACCTGTCCGCCTTCTACGCGCGCGAGATCATGCGCCGCGAGCACGACCTGAAAGGCTTCTTCCAACTCCGCGAACAACGCGCCGCCTGACCATGCCCAAGAAGATCACCAAACCGCAGATCCAGAAGATCAAGATCATCAGCCGCAAGGTCTTCCCGGCGGACGACCTGTACCGCGCCTGGCTCGGCGAGTCGTTCGGCGTCGAGAGCTGCACCGACCTCACGTTTGGCCAGGCCCGCCGCGCCGTCGACCTGCTCGACAAGCTCCAGAGCGGGCGCCCGGTCCCGACCCAAGACGAGCCGAAGTACTTCGGCGGGGGAGACAAGGGAGCCGCAAGCCACCTCACCCAGGCCCAGGCCGACGAGATCGAGCGCCTGCAACGCGACATGAAGTGGACCGACGACCGGCTCGTCAGCTTCATCAACCGCCAGATCGGACGCATGAAGTTCGTCAGCGGCCTCACGCGGCCCGAAGCCACCTCGGTCATCACCGGCCTGCGGAAGAGCGCCGACTACAAACGCGCCGCCTGATGATCGACCCGTCCATTCTCACCGCTATCGACGCCGAACGCGACGCCGCCGGTCACGGCCAGAAGCGCACGCTCGTCGAGGGCTATGCCCAGACGCTCGGCGTCAGCTACACGACGCTCTATCGTCAGATGCAAAAGGTGCGTGGACGCCTCAAGCGCGTCGAGCGTGCGCCTTGCATTTCGGAAGAGTTCGTCGAGGAAGTCGCCCGCATCAAGCAGAAGGGCATGATGGCAGGAGGCGACGGGCGCGAAGTGCCTACCGAAGTCGTCGTCGAGACCGTCGCCCGTCAACTGGAAGTGCCGGTCCCATCGGCCAGCGCCGTCAACGCTCGCCTGCGCAAGATGGGCTTCCGCGAAGAACGCACGTTCCGAAGCGTCGAAGCCATCGCCGCCAACCAGCTCTGCTACCTCGACTTCTCCCGGTCGGAGTACTTCCAACTCCATAAGCCGACCGAAGACGGCGACTGGACGCTCGTCGCCCGCGCCGGAGAACTGAGCTACAAGGCCGACAACCAGAAGCTGCGCACGTGGGTCTGCGCCTACCGCGACGCCTTCAGCCGCGTCTGGATTGCCCGCGCCGTCCCCGCCGCCGGTGAGTCGATCCTGATGGGCCTGGAGTTCCTCGACTACGTCTGGTCCCGACCCGACGACGCGATCCCGCTGCGCTCGATCCCCTGGATGCTCCAGACCGACCGGGGTTCGCTCGGCAAGTCCGGCCCGTACAAGAACGCGATGAAGGCGCTCGACATCGACCCGCGCGAGTCCCAGGCGAAGGAGGCTCAGGGACGCATCGAAAACGTGTTCAAAGTGCTCTGGACGGGCTTCGAGCTTCCGCTGTACTTGGAGATCGGCGAGGGCAATTCGATCACGCTCAGCGACTACAACGAGCGCCTCTATCACTACGCCGTCAATCAGGCTCAGAAGCAGCACCCGGTTCAGTTCAAGAGCACGCGTCAGCAGGTCTACGAGATGAGCCAGCGCATCTACCCGCCGCGCGAGATCGACGTGTCGCTCGCTACGCTGGCCTGCCGCGTCGAGACGCGCGAGGTCGACGCCTACGGACGCATCCGCTGGGCCAACGAGTTCTTCCACGTGCCGCAGTACGTCGGAGGCAAAGACAAAATCCCCACGTCGGGCAAGACGCTCCGGGTCTACCGCAACGTGGCCGGAGAGATGGTCGGCGAACTGATGGACCGCTTCGCCAAGCCGTTCCGCCTGACTCCGTGGGAGGCCAACGAGGTCGGAGACTTCGCCCGCACCCACGCGCCCACCGTCCGCGAACGCCTCGAGCGCGAATTGCGCGCCGAGCGCAAGAGCGCCCCGCCGCCTCGCCTCAACAGCGGCGTTAAAACGCTCCCTTCGCGCCCTGAAAAGGTCGAGCCGACCAGCGTGTTCACCGACGCCGACGACCAGACCATGAGCAGTCACCAGGTCCGCGTCTTCGTCAACCAGCGCCTCGACCGCCACGGCTACCGCATCGACGACTTCGCCAACGTCTACGCCGAAGCCCTCCGCCACGGTGCCACCCGCGACGAGGTCGACCAGATCACCACCGCCGTCCTCAATCACGTGCGACGCGCGGCCTAACCAACAACCTCAACCCCAACCCCCTCATCTCCATGAGCATTTTCGAACGCGCCCTCCGCAACGTCAAGCAGATCGAAGGTGGATACACCGACGATCCCCGCGACCCCGGCGGAGCCACCAACCACGGCATCAGCCTCCGCTTCGCGCAGCAACTCGCCGGACAGTCCCGCGCCTGGCGTGCCGACCTCGACCTCGATGGCGACGGACAGATCACCGCCGCCGACATCCGACGCGTCACGCCCGCACTGGCGAGCCGCATCTACGAAGTCGAGTTCTGGGACCGCTACAAGTGCGGCCGGATGCCCGCCCCCGTCGGTGTGATGATGTTCTCGTTCTACGTCAACATGCGCCCGGCCACGGCCACGCAGATCCTCCAGCGCGCCATTAACCGAGCGGGTGGAAGCTGTACCGTCGACGGCATCGCCGGTGCCCAGACGATGGACGCGCTTTCGAAGTGCGACGTGCCCGAACTGTGCAAGCGCATCGACGCCGAAGCCTCGATGGTCTACGCCGATCTCGGAGAGCGTCATCCCCACTACGAGGCCGGATGGCAGTACCGCAGCGCCGACGTGCTCTGGGAAGCCGCCAACGTCTACCGCGACCGTCAACCCTCCAACTGAACAACGGAGGCCGTCCGGGGCGCAATCCCGAACGGCCTCACAAACCCGACCAATACCCCATGATTGATCTCAAAACACGTGCGTATTTCGGCATCAAGCGGCTCGGCGAGTTCGCTTCCGATACTACGGAACTCTTCGAGTCCATGCTGACCGACGGCATCCTCGACACCGCCATGATCGCGCTGATCGCGCCCTACGGTGCGGGCAAGACGCACCTCTTCCGCCGCGTCAAGCAGCGCATCGAGCAGAAGGGCATCGGCATGATCTGGATCGAACGTCCAGGACGACGCCAGCGTCATCCGCTCTGGCTCCATCATGCAGGCCCTCGCGATGGACCTCGCCGAGCGTTGCGGAGAGACGCCCCGCCGAAGCGCCGAAGCGCGCAGCCGCCAGGTCGTCCGTCTGCTCGGCCAACTCACCGTCCAGCAGAAGACGCGCGTTACCCTCATCATCGAAGACGCCCACCGCCTCGACGTCGTCGCGCTCGACGCGCTCAAGCGGCTCCGCGAAAAGGACTTCGCCGGACACAGCCCGCTGCTCTCCATCGTGCTCGTCGGCTGGCCTCAGCTAGACGCCAAGCTCGAACGCCGCCGCGACCTGCTCACCCGCCTGTCCCGGATGCACCTGATCGAACAGGACGGATGGATGACCCTGTCCGAGCGCACCGACTACCTCGAAGCCGTTTACGGCGACGTGATCGAGTCCGAAACGCGCGAGCGCCTGGCCAAGCTGCACACCGTCCCGGTCGAACTCAACAAGGCCGTCGCCGACGGTCTCGCTCAGGCCCGCATCGCCGGATACGACCGCCTCGACCAGCGCATCGTCGTGCCCAACCTCCACGACCTCTGGGAGATGCTCCAGCAGGCCGGAATCAAGATGCGCGACATCGATGGAGCCGTCGACGGCATCAAGCTTGCCCATTCGTCCATCTCCGACGCCATCAACGGACGAGGCCCCCACGTCGACGTCGTGACCAGCGCCATGCAAAGCCTGCTCGCTCGCCGCAAGCCCGCCAACGTCACCCAAATCGGAGGTGCAGCATGAGCAGCATCAATCACGCTCTCGCTCCATGCCCCTTTTGCGGTGGAACGCCCGAAATGACTTTCAATGATGTGTGGCGCAATTGGGTGATCACGTGCTCTAGCACAGAGTGCCCGGCAGAAATGTCCATCAGTTTGTGGCCCATGGAGAAAGCCGTAGAAAGGTGGAACGGTCGTAGCACACAAGAAGGCTCGTTCCTACTCATCTCAATCGACACGTTCGAGATGCTGCGCAAGGCAACAAATAGTCTAGGAGATGCCTTCCGATTTCTCGACCACAACAACCTCAAGTCGTATTCCCGCGATAGACTCATTGAGGAGGTTCGCAAGATTCAACCGAGCGTCAGTGCCACGTATATGATCCTTACCGACTTCTGGGATAAGCCGGAAATCGAGACGTATGACGAGGTGACGAAATGACCGCCAGAGTAGGCCACGCTCCGCTCGTCGTACTCGGCCCCGACCAGTGCCCCGACGTGACGACAGCCGCCTGGGACATCGAAACGTGTCCGCTCCCCGAAGACGGCTACTCGTCAGTCCAGAAGGGGAGGCTCGAAAAGCTGTCCGACGCCGAGATGCGCCGCAATCCCGACTCCGACCCGGAGGAGGTGGACCGCCGCGTCCGCTCCGTCACCGCGACGCTCAGCTGGATCTGCTGCCTGTCGGTCCACGTCCGCGCGCCCAATGGCCAGTCGCACACGTTCAGCTTCTCCGCTTCATCACCGGACGAAGAGAGCAGCCTGATTCAGCAGTTCTGGATGTGGGCCGAACAAGCTCCGATCCACACCTGGCTGACGTTCAACGGCAAGTTCTTCGACGTGCGCTTCCTGCTACAACGCTCGGCCCATCACGGCATTCCTCCGCTCAACCGCGACGTCATCCAGGACCACAAGTACCGGCACGCGCCGCACTGCGACCTGTCCTACTTCTACGATCGGCTCGGCCTGGCCGACGTGTGCGAGTTGCTCGGCGTCGAGACGCCCAAAGAAGGCTCCGTCACCGCCTCGACCGTCTGGAAGGCCGTCGAAGAAGGCCGCATCGACGAAGTCGTCGAATACTGCGAGCGCGACGTTGTCGCCACGATGGAATGCTACCTCAAAACACCCTTTATCTCCTGATCCCATGACCTTAGACGACTTCCTCGAACGTACCGAGCCGATCCGCAACCAGGCGAAACGCGACGACGACAGCTATGTCTTTTGCTACTTCTCGCGCGAGCAGGACAAGTACATCGGCGAACACCGCATGGACGCGGGTGATGCGCTGATCGTGATTAGCAAACTGATCCAAGACTTCAACCTCGACCCCGAAATCGTCGCGGCGATGGACCCGTAAACCGTTCACCCGCGAAACGTCGCCCGCTTCGGCGGGGACGTTGCCTCGGCGTGGTTGCCGGGGCCTGAACGAGCAGCCCCAACCTCATGCAGGATTCCCTTTTTCCCGACGACTCCGCCCCGCAGAGCGTCACCCGTCGCACCCGCAAGCGTCCGACTCCGCCCAAGGTCTCCAAGACCCGGACGGTCGTAGGTATCGAATGCCCCAAATGCGGCGCACCATCGGGAGTGCATCGCACGCTCAACTACGTCTCGTTCCTGGTCCGCGAACGCATCTGCACCAAAGACGGCTGCCACTACTTCTTCAAGACGACCGAGACCATCGATGCCGATTATCGACCAGATTGAGTCCCTGGAAGAGCGCGTCAGCGCCATCCTCGCCGAACTCCAGTTGCCCACCGATGCCACACCGCGCCTCACCCGCGCCCTGATCGAAGGCATCATCCAGACGCTCGACAGCTACAGCCTCACCGACCTAGCCAGCGAAGACATCGCCCAGCTGCTCGAACCCGTAATCGAGCGCATCTGGCCCGAATGGGAAGACGAGTTTCAGCGCTCGATCTCGACCGGCATCCGCGACCTCGTCCGCAACACCGAAGCGTTCTACCTCGAACGCGGCATCGACGCGCCGGCCCTCCGAGAAGCCATCTCCCGGAGCCGCCGAGTCGAGCAGCTGAGCGAGGCGTACAGTCAAGGCATGACCGAAGTCAACGAGTCGCTGCGCCTGGGCACGATCACTGCGATGGACGAAGCCATCACGTCCGGCATCATCGACCGAGACGTCATCCGCAAACGCATCGAAGAGATCAGCCAGCGAGGCGAACGCAACGCCCGCGTTCAGACGCAAGCCGCGCTCGGAGCCTACAACCAGGAGTATCGCAACCAGCTAGCCGAGCGCGCCGAACTCGACCACTTCCACTACTACGGCCCCATCCAGCGCAACACGCGCCACTTCTGCCGCATCCACATCAACCGCGTCTATTCTCGGGCGCAGATCGGGCAGATGGACAACTCGATGCTTGCGCCCGTCCTCACGTACCGGGGCGGCTGGAACTGCATCCACAGCTTCCTCGCCGTCAGCATCGAATGGGACGACGAATTGCGCGCCCTCCTGGTACCACCGAGCACGCCGCCGACCGTCATCCCGATCACGCTCTCCGGCACCCGCACCATCACCGTCTTCGCCGACGAGCCGCGCATCGAACGCCTCAGAAAGCAGATCCCACTCGAGTCACAGTCGTTCGAGCAGATCATCGACGCACAGTCCAACCCCGACGGCTTCCTAGCCGTCCACGCCGATTACTTCGACACCATCAACGATCGTCGCCGTAAGCTCTACAAAGAGTCTCGACGCCTCCGCGACCTCGGCCTCAGCCTCGCCGAAGAGGGCCACGCCGTAGAACTCCGCATCACCGAAGGCGCCCCCGTCCTGACCGTCGACGGCAACCCCTATCAGGAATGACCGCCCGCTACGTCTACCTCGGCGACCGTCTCACGCGCCCTGATCTGCGCGATCGTCTGTGCAACCCCGTCAGGCTCGAAGATGGCCGCTGCATCGTCTCAACCAGCATGGCAACCGCACTTGTCCAGTTCGAGGACGGCACCAAGAGCGTCGTCGCACGTCGAAGACTACGCCTCACCTCAAAGCTGACCGCCGATCAACTCACCGATCTCACCCGAACCCGCTCGAATAACCCATAGCTAGGTCCGCCAAGAGTGCCGTTTCCAGCCCGCATTTGTTGCAAGCACTCTACTCTACTATCTCACCCCCCTATACAGAATTCCATGCGCTATCTCGTTCTGCTCGCTCTTCTGATTGTCCCAACTGCTTCGGCGCAGACGTGGAGTGCCGTTCCGCCGCCTGCGACCGTGCCATACGCCACCGACTTTGCTGCGCATCACCCCGACACGGTGGTGATGGTCCGCGCGGACATTTTTCTGAGTTCTCACGTGGTCCGTTCGACCAATGGAGGCCGCTCGTGGCAGCGCGTTTCGGGAGACGGCCGCTCGCTTTCTCACGCCATTTCGTTTCCCGGTGGATGGGCGGCGATTTCTGAATATGGCTGGTTTTCCCGTCCCAACGATTCGCTGCTGGTATCGCGCGGCGATGGCACGTCCTCTCGCCTTCGTCCCCTGCCGGGAGGAGCTAGACGCGCTTCGTGCCTGAGAGCGCTGGGGACGGACTCGCTCCTGGTCGGAGTGAACGTCACGGTCGGCGATATCAACGTCGACGGAGAGGTTACCGCGCTGGCACTTTACGTTGGAGACCGCACCGGGCAAACGTGGAGGTCGCTGGGAACGCCTCGCCTCGGGTGGCGGGGCTGCGATGTGAGTGCCGAGGGGGCCATCGTCGGTACGGCCGCCTCCTACGTCGAGCGCAGCGCGGGTGGACTGATGAACATACTTGTCGGAGTGATCGAGCGCACGCAGGACAGGGGCGCGACGTGGGACACGCTTTCGCTAGTTCGCGGCGGAGAACAGCAGTTCGTCACCTCGCCCGTCGCCGCGCTGGGAGCCGACACCCTGCTCGTCGAATACGAGGGCAGCCTGCTGCGAACGACGGACGATGGTGCTTCGTGGCAGACGGTGCTCGCACCCTCCACGTCCCTTAGGCAGCGATCACTGGGCGTTCGCGCCGAGCCGAGTGGGCTGCTCTCGGCCACGAACGAAAGCTCTATGTTTCTGAGCGCCGACCGCGGCGCCTCGTGGGACCCGGTCGATCTAGGCCAGATCCGCATTCGAGAGGGGTTCGAACCGCCTTCTGTCAGCGCGTTTCTCAGCCGCACGAGAGGCGACTTGCTGGTCGCTACGTCGACGCCGGGTGAATTCGCCTGCGTTACCAAAAAGGGGAGCAGTCCTTCCGGACCGTTCTGGTCAGCGTTCGATAACGCCTTCGGTATCCTCTACCGCGGCGCACCGGATGCGCTGGCGCCTGACCCCAATGCGCCTGTCGGGTACGTCGGGTTTGCCGCGTTGTCGTCGCTTGGCAGCGCACCCTCTTCGGTTGGCATTCAGGATGGGTTTCGTCAGCCCAGTCTCACCTGCGGGTTTCAGTGGTCTCCGCCTTACGGGCGCGCCGAGTTTCAGGTCACCGGCACGCCTGTCCTCTTTGCACAATCCGGCGTAGCGCTGGCCGCTGTCGTGCGCGACGGCGGCGCGCTGCGTCTCGTTCCCGAAGCGACGTTCGCGAGCGACGTGCCGGACCTCTCGTCGTGGCGCGCGATGACGTTCTCTGGCACCTCATTCTACGCGGTTTCCGATTTGCGCGTATGGACGCGTGCCGAAGAAGCAAACGCGTGGTCCGTCCTCGCTGATCTTTCGCCCAACACCGATGCGACCAGCATCGCCGGAGTTGCGAGCGGTGTCCTCGTCGGGCTATCGGACGGCCGCATTGCCCGCTATGTCGATGGCAAGTGGCAGAACGTATACGGCGGCCGAGGCGGACTGGCGCGCGTCGTCGGCATGGAGCGCTCGCGCGGACGCGTTTCCGCCTGGGGCGTAGGCGGTGCGGTCCTGACGACCGACGATGGCGATACGTGGAGCGTGCTGGGCAGAGGCTTGGAAACCCGCGAGGTCACCGACCTGCTCACGCTCGGCCCGGACCGTTATCTCGCCGCTACGGACGACGGTATCTGGGAGTTGACAGGTCGAGACGAACTGTGGACGCGCGCTCCGGACGCTCCTGACACCGACGCCCCGATTGCGGCACTGCAACTCTTCAAGAGCGCTGGGTTCTGCCAGGACGACACGCAGCCGTGCCCTCCTACCTCATACCAGGTCATCGCATACACCGAGCGGCAAGCCTACATCGGTTACGACCTCGGGTCGGAGTTCACCTCTACGCCCACCCAAACAACGACCGCCTTATCGCTGGGCGCTCCAACACCGACGCCGAGCTCAAGCGGCGTACGTTTCAACCTGTCGACGCCGTCGCCCGCCACACTCGAAGCCTACGACCTGCTCGGTCGCCGCGTGTGGCAGACGGACGTGGGGCCGAGCGCGCAGTCTGCCGAGTGGAACGGGATGGGAGAGGCTGGAAGCCGCGTCTCGGCCGGCGTCTACCTGATCGTGCTCCGATCGGACAGTCAGACCCGAACGACGCGCGCCGTTCTGCTCTGACCGCGCGATGGAGTTGGAAAGATGTCCCACTCTCGAAGCGCCGCGCTTCAGCCTACAAACATCGCCTGAAGAGTCGACATCTTTGCGTCAGACTCCTCGCGCCGCAGCCCGCGCGCCAATCTACTTCCGCGCCCGCCAGAACAGCGCCAGTGCTAGTAGGGAAAACGCGACGTGCGGCATCAGCGTCACGAACAGCGGCGATGCCAGCCCCGTATAGCCGAACGGCTCGGCGATCTTTTGCATCGCCAGATAAATCAGCGCCAAAAACAGTCCCACGCCGAACGCGACTGCTGCCCCGCCTCGCCGCCGCGGCGCTCCCAGTGGCACGCACAGCAGCATCAGCGCCACGTGCGCGAGGGGATAGGTGAACTTGCTCATCAGCCCGACCTGGGACACGCGCACGCTGCCCGAACCAGTCCGCCGCTGCTGATTGAGGTGCGCCTGCGCCTCGCCGACGGTCATCGTTTCCACGTCGCGTTCGGTCTGCGCCAGATCGCGCGGGCCGACGTTGAGCAAGGTGTCGAGCGCCTGGATCTTGCGCACCGTCACGTCCCCTGCGGGGGAGTAGAGGCGCTCGGTCGCATCGAACAGGCGCCAGACGCCGAGGCTGTCGACCCACTCCATCCGCGTCGCGAATAGACGGCTGCTCAGGCGAGCGTCGTCGTAGCCGTAGAGCGTCGCGCGGAAGGCGGAACTGTCGGAGGGAGAGTAAAAGCCGATGGTCAGATACGAGCCGTCGGCGTTTTGGCGGTGCAGGTCGGACACGTCGGGCTGCGTGTCGCGGTCGCCGAGATACTCGGCCTCGAACGCGACGACGGTTCGCTGCGTGTGGGGCACGAGCCATCCGCCCATCGCAAACTGTGCCGCGCCGACAAGCAAGCCGACTGCCACGAACGGGCGCATGATCCGCCCCAACGACACGCCTGCCGCATAGAGCGCCGTCAGTTGCAACTCGGCCGAGAGCTTTGTCGTCAGGTAGAGGCCCGACAGGAACAGAGCCAGCGGCGAGGTGAGCCGGACGATCTCGGGGACGTACGACGGATAGTAGACGCCCAACACGTCGGCCATCGAGGCGTCGCGGTCCATGAAGTCGTCGACGTACTCGAGGTAGTGCAGCACGACGAAGAACACGATCAGCGCGAGCACGAAGCCTACGTAGCCTCCGATCAGGCGACGCGCGATGTGTCGGTCGAAGAGCGTCGGCACGGGCTGAGCGGCAGGTTGGGAAAGGGTCGCAAGGTGGACCGCGTGAAAAGCCGTGGATTGGCGACCCAAACGGGCGGCGCGTAGTTTACGACCGGTGAAACATCTGTTTCTCCGTCCAACTCGCTCACTCTCTTTCCGCTCGATGAAGCTCCACGAATACCAGGCCAAAGAACTCCTCCAGAAATACGGCGTCACGATCCAGCCCGGCAAAGTCGCCGACACGGTCGACGAAGCCGTCGCCATCGCCCAAGAGGCTGAGAACAACGGCGCGACGATGCACGTCATCAAGGCGCAGATCCACGCGGGCGGACGCGGCAAGGGCGGCGGCGTCAAGCTCGCCAAGTCGATCGACGAAGTGCGCGAGAAAGCCGGTGCCATCCTGGGCATGCAACTCGTCACGCCTCAGACCGGGCCCGAAGGCCAACTCGTCCGCAAAGTCCTCGTCGCGGGCGACGTGTACGACGACAACTCGAAGGAGTACTACTTGGGCGTCACGCTCGACCGCAGCAAGAGCATGAACGTCATCATGGCGTCGACCGAAGGCGGTGTCGAGATCGAAGAGGTCGCAGCAGCGACGCCCGAGAAGATCATCAAAGTCTGGGTCGATCCGGCAACGGGCATCCAGCCGTATCAGGCGCGCCAGGTCGCGTTCGGCTTGGGACTCGAGGGCAAAGCGCTCAAAGGGGCTACCAAGTTCGTGATGGCCCTCTACAAAGCCTATTCGGAGAGCGACGCCGCCATCGCCGAGATCAACCCATTGCTCGTCACCGGAAACGGCGACGTGATCGCGGTCGACGCCAAGATCTCGCTCGACTCGAACGCACTCTACCGCCAGAAAGAACTGGCGGCCATGCGCGACGTGCACGAGGAGGAGCCGCTCGAAGTCGAAGCCGGAGAGCACGACCTCAACTACGTCAAGCTCGACGGAAACGTCGGTTGCATGGTCAACGGCGCAGGCCTGGCGATGGGCACGATGGACATCATCAAGCTCGCTGGCGGCGAGCCCGCCAACTTCCTCGATGTCGGCGGCGGTGCCAACGCCCAAACGGTCGAAGCGGGCTTCCGCATCATCCTCAAAGATCCCAACGTCGAGGCGATCCTAGTCAACATTTTCGGCGGCATCGTCCGCTGCGATCGGGTCGCCAACGGTATCGTCGAAGCGGCGGGTAAGGTCGACATCACCGTCCCGCTGATCGTCCGCTTGCAAGGCACGAACGCCGAAGAGGGCCAGCAAATACTCAAGGACAGCGGCCTCAAGCTCGAAACGGCGATCCTGCTCAAGGAAGCTGCCGACAAGGTGACCGAAGCGCTGAACGCGTAACACCGACGCGCGCAACCAAACCCAAGCCTGCCAGGTCTCTACGGATCTGCCAGGCTTTTTCTTTGCCGCAAACCCGCTTCGTAAGGGCGAGTCCTCAATCCCTCTTACGCACACCTCGCTTCATCTCCACATGCCCGACACTATGGCCGACGCCCAACTTTCGATCCGTGAAGGCCTTGACGGCTTGACACCCGCCCGCATCCTGACCCTCTACCGCCGCGCCCCGCTCATGCGCAGCGTCCACGACCCCAAGGAAGTCGAAGCGATGTTCGCCGCTGCCACGTTCGTGCTCAGCGCCTGGCACGGCGACCGCCTCGTCGGCCTCGCCCGCGTGCTGTCCGATGGCGTCCTATTCTCCTACCTGTGCGACCTGGCCGTGGAACCCGACGTGCAAGGCGTCGGCATCGGACGCGCGCTCATCGGCGGCGTGTTGGAGCGCTGCAAGGGTACCGAACTGGTCCTGCGTGACTCGGAAATCTCGACGCCGTTCTACGAGCGGACGGGCTTCAAGCGCGTCCGCAACGCGTGGACGAAGGCGGCGTGAGTTATCGAACTGCGGTCCGCGCCAGTCTGATAATCGTGATCTAACGGAAGCAGAGACAATTTCGGTTTGGTTTTGGTGGTTGTGGCTGGGGCCGAGGGATGTACGTACTTCGTCTACAATCTATGCGCGGCCGAAAGTGCCACGTGTGTGAGCCTGGCGAGTTGAGGCCACTCGATCTTGTACGTTCGGAATGACGATCATTCGCCGCGGGCGCTTGGCGGCATCGGCGACGCGACGTCGAAGGTTCGACCAGAGGTCGCCCGACGTGCTCACGCTGGCTATTGAGTGTGCTCGACCGCTCGCTCGATGCGCAGTCGACTGCGTGAGAGACGAGTCAGTGCCGGCTGGAATACGGCACTGCCGAAGGTTCGCTGACCGGAAAGCCCCACGCCGAGATGTCGTACGCGACTTGCTTCGGCTCGAGTCCGCTTGTTTTCGAGCCCGCATCTTTCTCGGAACCTAGCACCTCGCTTTCCGCAACGGCTCGTGCCCTGCGCAGGCGGGTGACCCGTGGCAAGCCGCTACCCAATCGCAGGACATCAGCGCGTGCGAGTTCGTTCGAACTGAGATCATCGCGAGCATGGCGTTCGCGCATGACCTTTCTGACCACCCCAAGGAATGGCGTTCTCGCAGTTGGGCACCGAAGTCATGGCGTCCCAATTGGCGCCAATCATGGAGACAATTGGCGCGCTCTGCTGTCTGGTCTCTTTGAGACAGGTATTTTCGGCTCTACGAGTTGATGTGGGTGCCAAGTCGATGTGCGTCATTCAATACGGTAAGAAGCCGATTGTGGAACTGGTTTACTGAGCGCCACACCGCCGCCACCGAGCGTCGGTATCTTGGCGGCTCAGTTTGAGCACGACGTACGACGATGGCGAAAGGGGCACAGGAAACACCGCTGATGCGGCAGTATCGTAAGATCAAGGAGCGGCACGAAGGCGCGCTGCTGCTCTTTCGAATGGGCGATTTCTACGAGACGTTCGAGGATGATGCCAAGACGGTCGCGCGCGTGCTGGGCATCACGCTCACCAAGCGCTCGAACGGCAAGGCGGCCGACATTCCGCTGGCAGGCTTTCCCTACCACTCGCTCGACGCGCACCTCCCCAAACTCGTCGCCGCGGGCTTGCGCGTGGCGATCTGCGAGCAGGTCGAAGATCCCAAGCTGGCACGAAAAATCGTCAAGCGCGACGTAGTCGAGGTCGTCACGCCGGGCGTGATCCTGCACGACGGCATGCTCGACCCGCGCCGCTCGACTTACGTGATGGCGCTGCGGTGGGGGACGAGCCGAGATGAAAAAGGGCGCGTCGGGGCGAGTTTCGTCGATGCGTCGACGGGCGAGTTTCGGGTCGTCGAGGTCGACGAGGCGCGGGTGGCGGATCTGCTGCTAACCGTCGCTCCGGCCGAGGTGCTGGTCGACAAGAAGCAGCGCGACCGGGTGCGCGACTTGAAGGCCGGGTCGTTCGTGGTGACGCCCCAAGAGGACTGGGCGTTCGGGTTCGACTTTGCCTACGAGACGCTGCTGCGCCACTTCAAGACGCACTCGCTCAAAGGGTTTGGGACCGACGAGTTGCGGCTGGGCCTGTGCGCCGCCGGAGCCGCCCTCCACTACGTCAGCGAGACGCAAAAGGGTAAGCTGCCCCAGGTGCGCCGGTTGCAACGCTACGGGACGGCCGATCACATGGCGCTCGACCCGCAGACCAAGCGCAACCTTGAACTGACGGGCGGCATGATGGGCGCGCAAGAGGGCAGCCTGATTGCCATGCTCGACGCCACCAAGACGGCGATGGGTGCTCGGATGCTGCGCCGCTGGCTCGTCCGCCCGCTGTGCCGCGTCGACCAGATCGAGCAGCGACTGGATGCCGTCGAGGCCTTAGCATCCGACAACGCTCTGCGCGGCAACTTGCGCGATGAATTGGCGAGCGTCGCTGACTTGGAGCGCTTAGCCGCACGCCTCGCCGCCGGTCGCGTCGGCCCGCGCGACGTGCAGCAGTTGAGGCAAACGCTCGAACAGATCGGCCCGATCAAAGCCGCGCTGTCCGGTCACGATTGCAACTCGCTGCGCAAAGCGGCCGACGGCCTGTCGCTCTGCCTCGACGTGGTCGACCGCATCTCGGACTCGTGCGCCGACGACGCTCCGGCCAAGCTGGGCGACGGCGGCTGCATCAAAGACGGCTTCAACGACGAGTTGGACGAACTGCGCGGCCTGCTGCGCGACGGCAAAGGCTATATCGAACGCCTGCGCAAGCAAGAAGCCGAGCGGACCGGCATCACGTCGCTCAAAGTCGGTCAGAACAAAGTCTTCGGCTACTACCTCGAAGTCACCAACGCGCACAAGGACAAGGCGCCGGACGACTGGACGCGCAAGCAGACGCTGGTCAACGCCGAGCGCTACATCACGCCATCGCTCAAGGAGTTCGAAGAAAAAGTGCTCTCGGCCGAGGAACGCATCGGCTCGCTGGAGCAGCAGCTGTTCGAGACGCTGTGCCTCGCCTTGGCCGAGCAGGCCGCCACGTTCACGCGCAACGCGAGCCTGCTGGGGCTGATCGACACGTTCGCGTGCCTCGCCGAGCAGGCCATCCGCCACAACTACGTCCGGCCCCAGGTCGACGATAGCTGCGTGCTCGACATCCACGAAGGGCGGCATCCAGTCGTCGAGCACGCGCTGCCGCCGGGCGAGCCGTTCATTCCCAACAGCGTCCGGCTCGATCCGAGCGGCCAACTGGAATGCAGCGACGCACCCCAGATGCTCGTCATCACCGGCCCCAACATGGCGGGCAAGAGCGTCGTCCTGCGCCAAACCGGGCTGATCGTGCTGCTGGCCCAGATCGGCTCGTTCGTCCCGGCCCAATCGGCGCGCATCGGGCTGGTCGACCGCATCTTCACGCGCGTCGGCGCGCACGACAACCTGGCGGCGGGCGAGAGCACGTTTCTGGTCGAGATGAACGAGACGGCCAACATCCTCAACAACGCGACCGAGCGCTCGCTCATCCTGCTCGACGAAGTCGGTAGGGGCACGTCGACGTTCGATGGCCTGTCGATTGCGTGGGCGCTGGCCGAGTACCTGCACGAAACGCCCCACGTCGCCGCGCGGACGCTGTTCGCGACGCACTACCACGAACTCAACGCGCTGGCGAGCCGCCTGCCGCGCATCGCCAACGCTCGGGTTCAGGTGCAGGAGCACGACGGCAAGGTGATCTTCCTGCGCCGCCTGGTGCCGGGCGGAGCCGATCACAGTTTCGGCATCGAAGTGGCCCGCATGGCCGGACTGCCCCAGGCCGTCGTCGTCCGCGCGCGCGAGGTGATGGCGCACTTGGAAAGTCAGCGCGCCGAAGTCCCCGACGACGAGCCGCACCCGTCCGGCGAAGAGTCGTTAGCCTCAGGCGACGGTGCCGCGCAGCCACAACCCATCGTCTCCACTCAGCCCGCCTCGCCCGCCGCACGCGTCCAAGCGATTCCGACCGGCATGCAGATGACGTTTTTCGGAGCCGAACCCGATCCGGCGATTGAAGCCGTCCGCGACGCGCTCGACGCCGTTGACGTGAACGCGATGACGCCGGTCCAGGCGCTGCTCAAGCTAGCCGAGCTGAAAGCGTTGGCGGAGGAGCGATAACCGCTCCGATGGTCTCACATTTCTATTCTCGCTGCGCGGTGCCTTCTTTTCGCTTGATCGAAAAGAAGCAAAAGATCAAGGCTTACGTCACTCCGGCTGATGCGCCGCTGCGGTCGCTGAAATCGTCCAAACTCGCTACGCTCAAACAGGACGATTTCGGATGCTCTCTCCGCTCCGCATCTGATCGCCAGAGCGTCTGAGGCCGTTCAGCACATGGGCGGAGGGCCGGGAAACGCTCACTAAAATGGAGGACCAAGTCGCGCGGCGGCGTTGTTGAGAATGACCGCCAGAACGGCCAGTCCAGGCAAATCTAGAACGGTACCGCCTCATCTGCCGTCAGGTCGGGTTCGCGTTCGTGCTCGAGGATCTGGATGCCTTTAGGCGAGAAGCCAAACAGGTCTTCGGGCGAGAAGACGAGTTTGAAGTGCGTCTCTGAGAAAAACGGCTCGAACTTGCGCGCGAACTCGTCCAGGCGGCGCAGATAGTAGGCGATGTTCTCGTCGGGCGCGCCGACGTCCCACTCGTCGGCCAGGCGGGCGGATTCGTGGGCCGAGGCTCGGGCGTCCGATCCGGCGACGTAGTAGCTGATGCGGTCGCCGGGGCGGGGGGCGAGTCCGGTCGTGTTCGGCGCGGACGCGGGCCAGTTCGTACGATGCGGCCCGGGCGCGTTTGCCTTGGGCGATCAGGGCGTCGTAGGTGGCGAGGGATTCTTTGAGCGTCTCGGTTTTGGAGAACGCCGACGCGTCGGTCCACTCGCGGTTCTGGATGCGGTCGCGGTAGGCGAGGTAGAGCGCGTGCAGTCCGCCGATGTCCTCGGCGAGCAGCAGCGGTACGGCTTCGCGCAGGAAGTCGCGCCCGAACCGCTCGCTGCTGCGGCTGACCAGCGACGAACCCTTGTACTTGAGGCTGCCGTCGTGGCTCATCAGCACGTAGTTCTTCTTCTTATAGCTCAGCATCCGGGCGAATCGTCCGTCGAAACCGACGTTGATTCCCTGGGGCATCCGCTCGCTCAGCGTGTCGACGTAGGCGCGCTCGGCCGTTTCGCCCTCGACACCGCTGGGCGGCTCGAACAGGACGCCGTCGGTGTCGACTTCGATCACGCGTCCGCCGTCGGCTCGGACCAGGGCGATGATCTGGCGCAGCAGGTTCTGACCGACGTGCGCGACGCGGTCGGCCTCGCCAAAATCGTTGAACGCGGCGTGGCCGAAGCCCAGGTTGCCATAAAACGCGTTGACCAGGATCTTGTACGAACTCTGCCGCGCGTCGAGCGACGAGCGCTCCTCGTCGTCCTGGGTGGCGCGCATGGCGTCCTTGGCAGCAAACCGCAGATCGGTCAGGCGGCGCAAGCAGGTTGGCGAACAGGCCCAGCGCGTCGCCCTGCGGTTCGATGCCGTAGTTGAGCATGATCGACGGGTAGAGGCTCTCGACATCGGCGTAGACGATGGGGCCGACGACGCCGGTCACGAACACATCGGTGTAGCCGCCGACGCTCTGGCTGCCCCACTCGGCACGCGGGAAGCTCTGGCGCTGGCGCAGGTACTCGCGCACGAACAGCGCCTCGATCTTGGCCGCCGGGCCGACGCGCGCCACCTGGCCGTAGGGCATCGGCAGCATCTGCGTGAGGTAGAACGTCGAGCCGCTGAGGTGGCGGGCCAGCCGCTCGGTTTCGGTCACGTCGTCGGCGGCGTAGCGGATCAGGTGGTGCGGATCGTCGCGCCAGACCTGGGGGATTTTGTCGCCCTCGACGTACGTTCGGCCCTCGGGCGCAAAGCCGAAGTACGCGCGGCGACTTTCAGGCCGTAGCCGGGCAGGTCGCGCTTGAACACGTCGTAGCTCATCACCTGAAACATCGTGTCGACGACGTGTCGGCCGCTGATCTCGAACGCGGTGTAGTCGATCGACCGCTCGGCAAACCGGATCGACGAGTCGAACGTCCGCGGCTCGCTACCGTCGCGTCCCAGCGCAAACGGGATGTCGAAGCGCGCGCACCGGTCGCGCAGATAGGTCAGGTCGAAGTTGTAGATGTTGTGGCCCTCGATCACGTCCGGGTCCTTCTCGCGCGATCACGTCGAGCATCTGGCGCAGCAGTGCCGGTTCGTCCGAGTCGAGGCTGTGGAGCGTCTGCTGCCAGCCCCGGTTGTCGCTCAGGGCGACGATGATCACCTCGTCTTCGGCGCGCGTCGCGTTGGGAAAGCCGTTGGTGCCGATGACCTCGATGTCGAGTTGCAGTCGGTGCAGGTCGTCGAAGTCCATGCCTTTGAACAGCGTCCGCCCGGTCTGCGTCAGGTACTGCTGCGCGGGCGACGGGATGCGGTAGATGCTCTCGACGGCGGCGTCGGTGTCTTTGAGCCGCCGCTCGACGACGCGCAGGCCGTTCCAATACGCATCCCACGTGTCGAACACGACGACGTGCCGGTGAAACGCCTCGCCTCTGAGCCGCCGCGCCTTGAAGCTGTTCGGATCGGCTCCTTCGAGCAACTTGGCGTCCGGCACGAAGAAAAACGGGTACAGCCGCTCGGATTCGCAGACCGTTTCGCCGCTTTCCAACCGCCGATACACGTCGACCCACGCCGGACCGCGTCGCGCTTTGGCTGGGACCACGTCGACGATGCCGCGCGTCGCGTCGCGTCCATACAGCGCGATGTCGTCGCGGGCGGTTTCGGGATGGGCGAGGGGCGGCTTGGACATGCCGCGTAAACGGACGGAGGCGGACGCGGTGCCCAGGCCAAAGTGGTCAACTCTTGGAGAGTCGACCACTTTCCGAGCGCTAGCTTTCCTGCATGACCTCGTTTCCATCGGCTCACCTCGCGCTCTCGGGCGTCGGACACGCGTTCGGGCGGCGCATCCTGTTTCGCGACGTGTCGGTCGGCGTCGCGAGCGGCGACGGGCTGGTCGTCTCCGGGCGCAACGGCTCGGGCAAGTCGACGTTCGTGCGCGTCGCGCTGGGGCTGCTGACACCGAGCCGGGGAGAGGTGGCGCTGAGCCTGGACGGAGCGGCTGTCGAGAAAGCGTAGCTGCCGGTCTACGTCGGACTGGTTGCGCCCTACGTCCAACTCTACGGCGGGCTGACGGCGCTCGAGCACCTCTCGTTCGTCGAGCGGCTACGCGGCCAGGCACCCGATGCGGCGTGGCACGGCGAGTTGCTCGGGCTGGTCGGTCTGGGCGGACGCGGCGACGAGCCTGTCGGCACGTTTTCGTCGGGTATGGGGCAGCGGCTCGAAGTACGCGCTGGCGCTGGTGCACCGCCCCGTCGTGCTGGCGCTAGACGAGCCGACGGCCAACCTCGACGCCTCTGGCTCGGCCGTGGTGCGGAGCATCGCCGAGCGGCATCGCGCGCGCGGCGGGCTCCTGATCGTGGCAACCAACGAAGCCGACGAGTTGTCGTGGGGCAATCTGCGCGTCAACGTGGGCGGCGAGGGCTGACGGTCGGCTATCTTGCCTCGCTGCGCGTAACTCTCCGCGCGCGCTTCTCGTAGTCACCGTCCATGCACCCGCTACTCGCCCGAACGTCTGAGCACGCCGTTGGCCTCGCGCTGGGCACGCGCCTGCGCCGGTTCGTGCTGCTGGGCATCGTGGCCGTCCTGTTCGCGCTGACGGGCGTATTTCACGTGACCGAGTACACGGCGGGGCGTTCGATGGGAACGGCCTGGCAGGTCGTCTACCACGTGGCGCTGTTCGGCTGTTTCGCGGCGCTCTGGATGGCCTTTCTCTACCGCGCGCGGGAGCGGCAGCGTTCGCAGGTGCGCGTGATCTGGACGATGCTGCTGGCGACGTTCTTCGCGCTCCTCGTCGGCCGGGGCATCACGTCGCTGCTCGGCCTCGACGCCGCCGAGTCCGAGGCGCTGCTCCAGTTTGGCTTCGACATCGAATCCGGCGTACCGCTCACGTTCGTGTCCGTCGTCAAGATGTTGGTGCTGTCGGCCGTCGAGGCCGGTCTGGCGTTTTTCCTGCTGCTTCGCCTGCGCGAACTCGTCCTGTTCAAGCGCACCCGCTCCAGCCTGCGCAACTGGTACCTGATGCTAGGGCTGATGGCGGTCGTAGCGGGCGCGTTCGTCGGCTCGGAACCCGGGCAGGACCCGACGGCGATTCAGTCGCTGCTGCTCGCGGTCGCTGTCTCGTTCATGGTCGTCAACGCGCTGCGCGTGTCGTGGATCGTCTACCTGCCGCTCCGAGCCAAGCTGTCGATTCTTGGGCTGATATCGCTGCTGATTGGGCTGCTCGCGATCGGGCTGGTGGCGAGTGAGGGCAGTTTTGTCGCCGGAGACTATGGCTACGTGCAGTTCTACAGCCGCCCGCTCTCGTACTTCTGCCTGCTCGCTTTCGGCTTCACGTCGCTCTACAGCCTGTCGGCATTTCTCTTCCTGCTCTTCCACTTGCCGACGACGGGCGATTTCCAAAAGAAGGCCGACGAAATGACGGCGCTCCAGTCGCTCTCGGGCCTGATCGCCCAGGCGTTCGACCGAGGTCAGTTGGAGGCGTCGATCACCCAATCGCCCGTCGAGGCTGGAGCCGCCGACCAGGCGTGGCTGCTGCGCTACGACGACGACGCGACGACGCTCGAGCCGGTGTTGGCCGCTGCCGTCGGGATCAGCAAGGCGCGGCTGGCCGAAGTGCTCGACCTCTCGGCCATCGCATCCGACGTGATGAGCAGCCGCCGCGCCCTGGTGCTCGACGACGCTCCGACCGATCACCGCGTCCGGGCGCGTCCGGGCGAGGGGATGGGCAGCCTGATGGCGCTCCCGCTGATCGCGCGCGACGACGTGCTGGGCGTGCTCTGCGTGGCCCGCGACGTGGCGCAGAGCTACGAGCGCGACGATCTGGACGCGCTCAAAGTGTTCGCGACTCAGGCAGCCCTGGCGCTCGACAACGCCCGCTTCGTCGAGGACCGCGTCGAGAAGGAGCGGCTGGCGCAAGAACTCGACATCGCCCGCGCGGTCCAGCAAAAGCTGCTTCCCCAGACGCTGCCTCGCATTGCCGGGTTGTCGGTCGCCGCTACGAGTACGCCCGCGCTCGAAGTCGGCGGAGATTACTACGATTTGGTCGAGGTAGACGACAAGCGGCTCGCCTTCATCGTCGCCGACGTAAGCGGAAAGGGCACGTCGGCGGCATTCTACATGGCCGAACTCAAAGGCATCTTCCGCTCGCTGCTGCTCTCGACGCGCGATCCGCACGCGGTCCTGTCGCAGGCCAACCGCGCCCTGGTGCAGTCGCTCGAGCGCAACACGTTCATCACGGGCATCTACGGCGTTCTCGACATCGAGTCCGAGACGATTACCCTGGCGCGGGCCGGACACTGTCCCGTCGTTCACGCGTCGCTGGCGTCCGAGCCGTATATGCTGCGCTCGCGCGGAATGGGCCTGGGCCTGGACAAAGGACCGATTTTCGACCGCACGCTCGCCGTTACCACGACCCAACTCACCCCCGGCGACGTGTTCGCGATCTACACCGATGGCGTCGTCGAGAGTAGGGATGCGAAGGGCGAAGAATACGATTACCAGCGCCTGATGGACTGCGTCGCCGAGCACCGCCACGAAGAGGCCGAGCAGATCCACGACGCCATCCTGGCCGACCTGCGCGCGTTCCTGGGCAACTCGCATTACGACGACGACCTGACGCTGATGATCTTCAAGTGGCACGGCCTGCCCAGCGGTTTCGGAAAAGCCGAGGCGCCGTCGCAGGAGAATCTGCAACCGGCTCTCGCGTCACACGTTTTGCCGGTTTCGGCCCTGGCTACCCCTTCCTGATGAGCAGTTTCTCTGTTGACTTCCGCACACGCGACCACGTGCAATTCCTCGATCTGAAAGGCGAACTCGACGCGCACACCGTCGAGGAGATGGAAGCGGCGCTGACGAGATGCCAGGATGAGCAGCGCTACAACATCGTCGTCAACGGCGAGGGCTTGCAGTACATCTCGTCCGCCGGGCTCGGCGTGTTCCTAGCCCACATCGAAGAGGTTCGCGAGCAGGGCGGCGACATCAAGATTGCGGCGCTGCAAGACAGCGTCTACAACGTGTTCGATCTGCTCGGCTTTCCCGAATTTCTCGACATCGTTCCCACCGAACAAGAGGCCTTCGCCGGTTTCTCCGCCTAACCGTGATCCGCTCGACCTACTCGTTGACGCTTCCCGCCGCCACGCGCTCGCTGAGCGACGTGCGCCGGTTCGTGTCCGAGCGCGCGCACGAGGCAGCCATGGATACCAAGACGGTCGAACAGATCAAAATGGCCGTCGACGAGGCCTGCGCCAACGTCGTCAAGCATGCCTACGCCGGAGACGACCATGCCACGTTCGACGTGCGCGTAGACGTGGACGACGACCAGTTTGCCGTCCTGATTCGCGATACCGGCATCAGTTTCGACCGAAATACCTATCAGCATCCGGATCTAGCGCGTTCGATCCGCAATCGCAAGCGCGGTGGTCTGGGCGTCCACCTGATGCACCGGCTGATGGACACTGTGGAGTATCGCTCGTCCGACGACGGCAACGAGGTTCGGCTCGTGAAGTATCGGAACGGCTCGCGCGTCTGAGAACCCCGCTCACTCGTCTGCGCGTGCTGGGTTTTTGGACCCACCACTTCCCGATGCCGCCGACTCAGACCGCCGCCCCTCGCCCCGTCCACGCGTTCGAACCCATCGACGCCTACGGCATGATCGGCGACATGCGCTCGTCGGCTCTGGTGAGCCCGCACGGGTCGATCGACTGGATGTGTCTGCCCCACTTCGACTCGCAGGCCATCTTCGCGCACCTGCTCGATGATCGGGACGCCGGTCAGTTTTGGGTACGCCCGGTCCAGCCCGCGACCAACGTCCGGCAGGTGTACTGGCCCGATACCAACATCCTCGTCACCCGCTTCTTCTCGGGCGACGGCGTGCTCGAAGTGACCGATTACATGCCCGTCGGCGATCCCGTTTGCGAGGATGGGAGAGAGCAAGAGCGGCCCCGCCTCGTGCGTCGCGCGACCGTCGTGCGCGGCGAACTCGATGTCGACGTGCGCTGCGCTCCCGCCTTCGACTACGCCCGCGCGACGCACACCGCGCACGATCTGCCCGGCGGTGTCTTGTTCGACGGACCCGGTTTGAAATTGGCACTCGCCTCGGACGAGCAGTTGGGTATCGTCGGAGGCGCTGCTACGGCGACGATCCGCTTGCGCGCTGGCGACAGCTTCTGCATGGGCCTGTTCGTCGTCGACGCGAGCGAGACCGATGTGCCCTCGTTCTCGCGCTCCTATGAACGCCGACTCTTCGAGGCGACGCGCGACTACTGGCACGAGTGGCTGGGGCAGTGCACGTACCGCGGCCGATGGAGTGAGAAAGTGTACCGCAGTGCCCTCGCCCTCAAGCTGCTCACGTTCGAGCCGACCGGCGCCATCATAGCCGCGCCGACGCTGGGCCTGCCCGAGGTGGTCGGAGGGGAGCGCAACTGGGACTACCGCTACGCTTGGCTTCGCGACGCCGCGTTCACGCTCTACGCCTTCCTGCGCATCGGATTCACCCAGGAGGCCGCGGCGTTCATGGACTGGCTCATCGCGCGCTGCCAGGAGTCGACGTCCGACAAGGGGTTGTGTCCCGTCTACACGATCCACGGCGAGCCGGTGCCGGACGAGGTCGAGCTCGGTCACCTGAGCGGCTATCGCCATTCCAAGCCAGTCCTCGTCGGCAACGGTGCCAACGATCAGTATCAGCTGGACATCTATGGCGAGGTGATGGATGCGGTCTACCTGTTCAACAAGCATGGGCAGGAGATCTCCTACGACTTCTACTGCGAGCTTCGCGACTTGCTCGACTGGCTCGTAGACCACTGGCAGGACGCCGACGACGGCATCTGGGAGGCGCGTTCGTCGCCTAAGCACTACACGTTCAGCAAGCTGATGTGCTGGGTCGCGTTCGACCGCGGCCTGCGTCTGGCCGACAAGCGCTCGTTTCCCGCTCCGCGCCAGCGCTGGCTCGAGGCGCGCGACGCGATCTACCACGACATCCTGGAGAACGGATGGAATGAAGAGCGACAGGCGTTTGTGCAGCACTACGACAGCCACACGCTCGACGCCAGCGCGCTGCTGATGCCGCTCGTCTTCTTCATGTCGCCCAGCGACACGCGCATGATCGCCACGCTCGACGCCATCATGCAGCCGCCCGAGAAGGGTGGACTGGTCTCGGACAGCCTGGTCGACCGCTACAACCACAAAGAATCGCCGGACGGCTTGGAAGGCAAGGAGGGAGCGTTCAACCTGTGCACCTTCTGGCTCGTCGAGGCATTGACCCGAGCCGGTCGCACCGATCCCGAGAAACTGTCGACGGCGCGCCTGCTCTTCGAGAAAATGATGAGCTACAGCAGTGGCCTGGGGCTCTTATCCGAAGAAACCGGTCCGCTCGGCGAAGCGCTCGGCAACTACCCGCAAGGTCTTACGCATCTGTCGCTGATCTCGGCGGCCTACAACCTGGACAAGGAGTTGTCGGCCAAGTCGTAACTCGCCGGAGAGTAAAGGTGACAGCTCTCCCAGAGAGGTCACCTTTGGAGGCAGTGTTCAAGCGGTTAATCCGCTGTGCCCCTTTCCTTCAGCAAGTCGATCATCAGCCCGTGCCGCAACCCACGCGGGCTGATCGTCAACGCATCGAAGCCCAACACGTCCATCGCCGTGTCGAGGATTAAGACGCCTGCCGCGATGATGTCGGCGCGGCTGGACATGATGCGCGGATTGAGGGCCAGCGTTTGGTCGTAGCTGAGACCAACGAGTCGGTTAGTCCACGAACGCACCTCTTCGCGCGAGAGCCGAATCGGATCGGACGGTGCGTCTTCCCACGAGTCGAACCCGGCGTGCAGGCGGGCCAGGGCGCCCGTCGTCCCCGCCGCTCCGACGAGGGTGTAGCCGGTGAGGTAGGGCAGGTCAGCGGCTGCGATGGCGGCCCGGATCACCTGGCGAGCGGACTCCACTTCGCTGGCCGCTGGTGGCTGCGCGGTGAAACACCGTTCGGTCAGCCGCACCGAGCCGACGTTGAGGCTCACGCACACGCTCAACTCGGACGCGCGGTCCGTCGCGCCCGCCAGTTCGGTCGACCCGCCGCCGATGTCGATCACGACGGCGGGACCGTCGACGTGGGACAGGGCCGAGAGCGCCCCCAGCAGGCTCAGCCGCGCCTCGTCGACTCCGGCAATCACAGCATAGTCGGCGCCGATGCGCTGGCGGACGGCGGCCTGGATCTCGGCGATGTTGGTGGCGTCGCGCGAGGCACTCGTCGCCCCGATCGTGAGTTCGCCTGCGCCCAGTTCGCGCGCCGTGTGGTCGAACGCAGCCAGCGCCTCGAGCAGGCGGTCCAGGGCGGCCTGGGTGACCGATCCCGAAGCGTCGACGCCCTCGCCCAGCCGGACGTGTCGGCGTTCCTCGTAGAGCGGCTCGAACGTGCGCGCGGCGACATCGCCGTCTGCAACTAAGAGTTTAGCCGTATTCGATCCCACGTCAACCGTAGCCAGAATCATGCGTGCAAGGGAGAGTTCAGTACCGCAAGGATAACCATTTTCGATGGAGCGCACGACCACTTTCCAAGCCGACACGCCCGACACGTTCGTTTCGATCACCAGCGCGCCCGGCACGCGCGAGGACGCGACCGAGCGGCATCATCTCGATTTCCTGGTCGCCAACTGGGCTGCTATCGCCGCGGCGTCCCACGAGGGCTACCTGCGCCACGGTGTCGGTGTTGTCGTGATTCCGCGCGATGTCGTCACCACGCCTGACGTGCCGCCCAATCTTTACCTCGCCCAGCGGATGCTCTATGGCACGCCCGGCGGCGCGTGGATGAAACCGGCAGGCCGCACCTCGCCCATTCAATGGATCGACCAGGCGACCGACACCTACGACCCGACCGGCGAGGTGCTCATCGTCGTCCTCGCCTCGCGGGCAACGCGCAGCTACCGCGCAAGGGCCTCGCTCAGTCCTCCCGACGCATTCGATCGTCTGCGTGCCACCCTGAACTGACGCCTGCTCCGGCCAATGCGGTCTTTTCGAGCAAGTCGTCGTACGCGCCGATCTGCACTTTCCAGTCGAGCGCGCGCGGTATACTCCGCAGCGTCTCGACGGGCAGCGGGCGGTCTTTTCCTGTCAGGATGCGCTTGGCCGACTCGAAAAGGGCATCGTCGTCCGCATAGAGAATCGGCGCGTGAAGCAGTGGCGACTGCAGCGACTCGGGAATGAGTTCGGGATAGGCGAGCCGGCTGGGCAACAGGGGATGGCACCCGCAGTAGATGGCCTCTTGAATCGCGATGCCGAAGAACTCGTGGTGCGCCGTCGACACGACCAAATCGCTGCGGTGGAGGAGCGTGCTGTATTCGGCGAAGTCCTCTGCGTAGCCATAGTGGTCGATGCGCCCGGCATAGCGCTCGAACGCGGCGTCGAAGTCGTCGGGTTGCTGCTCGAAGTGCTCGCCCGCCAAGATGAGGCGAAAGCGCACGCCGATGTCGTCGAGTCGACCCAGCAGGCGGAAAAACGCCGAGGGGTTCTTGTCGTATTCCCACCGCTGATTCCACAAGATGACGGGCGGATCGGTGGGCGACAAGCTCGGTCCCCACGCGCGCGGGGTGCGCTCGTTGCGGAAGGCGTCGTGGCGGCCCAGCGGCAGGCCCAGGTGAAGGACGCTGCTCTTGGCCTCAATCTCTCGGACCGTGCCCAGGTGCGTGTAGTCGGGAAATGCGCGGAGCAGGCCGGGCAGCGCGCCCAGGAACTCGTCGCGGTGAAACGCCGAGTTGAACGCGATCCGGTCGGCCGTCAGCGCTGAGAGGTAGTTGATGTAGCCGTACGTCAGATCGCGCTTTTCGGTAGGCGGGATCGGGTAGGTGAGCTGATTCTCGTGGAAGTAGAGCACGACCGGGGTCTCGGCCAGGTGCGGGCGGACCAGGGCGAGGTAGGCGGGAAGGTTGACCATGCTGCTCGCGAAGAGCACGTCGGGCCGAAAGCCTTCGTCTAACAGAGCCAGTGTCTTGCGGGCCAGCGTGACAGCTCCGCCTTGCATGCGCCACTTCCAGAAGCGCGCCGACATCGTGACGGTGCGCACGTCGTGGCGTGTGTGGTCCGAGAAGCCCTGGACAAAGCTCTTGTGCGAGCCGCCGTGCCAGGGTTCGAGAAACAGGACGGACAGCTGCGCCACCGGATCAGCCAGCGGCCAGTTCTTTGATCAGCTCGTCGTTTTCCTCTTCAGTCGTCGGGCGGACGATGGAGACGGTGCGGATCTGCAGGTGATCGCGCATCGATGGGTCCTTCACTTCTTCGGCCGTGATACCGGTTTCGTCGCCCGGATCCAGGCTGATCGTGCGCGTGCTCAGGTCCAGCACGACGGGCGTGTCGTGCGTATTCTTGACGAGCATTCCGCGACGGGTACGATTGGGCATGAGGCGAGGGGCAGGGAGAAGACGCCGGGGCGTCAGGTGGTCGGGCGAACCCGTAGTATACGAAGTTCATTCGTCGCCTAGTGCGCTCAAACGGTACGCACTGCAGTGCAGACCGGCTTTTCCAAATGTCTCTCCGAACGCTTCCGCTCACCTTCGGCCGTGCGATCGTCGGTCTGCTCTTCCCTCCGACGTGCGGCGGGTGCGGCGCGCGCGACGAAAGCGCGAGCGGACTGTGCGCGCTCTGCCTCGCCGGTATCGACAAGGCCGACCCGATCGAGCTGCAGGCCCACCTCGCCAAGCTCCCCGGCGCCGACGCGTCGAGGCTGACGGCGGTGCATGCGATCTGGCGCTTCGATGTGGGTGGAGCGTTCCAGCAGGCGCATCACCGGCTGAAGTATGGCGGGCAGCCGAGCGTCGGCCACGGGCTAGGTGTCGCGCTCGGCGAGCACATTGCCGGGCTGGGCACGTGGGACGCCGTCGTGTGCGTCGGGCAGTCGCGCGCTCGCTACCTGGAGCGCGGCTACAATCAGGCCGAGCCGATTGCCCGAGGGGTTGGCGAGGCGATGAAAGTGCCGTTTCTGCCCGATCTGCTGCAAAAAGAGGCGGGGCACGCATCGCAAACCCGGCTGTCGCGCTCGGCTCGAAATGCCAACGCGGCGCACGCCTTTCACGCCGACGCACGGATCGACGGCGCGCGGGTGCTGCTCGTCGACGACGTGCTGACGACCGGCTCGACGCTCGTCGCCGGAGCCGATGCGCTCGTCCAGGCCGGAGCTGCGCGGGTCGATGGTGCCGTGCTGGCATGGGCGCGCTGAACGGGTGTAACCTGCGCGTCGGTCTTCCGTACGTGGTCGAAGCCTTTGTCCTACCTGCTGCATGACTCCACTCGTCCGCGTCCAGATCGTAGCCCTGATCGCCTTGGTCGGGTTGGTCATCTATAGCCAGACGCGGGGGCCGGAAACCGTCGAGGGTGCGCTACGGCTGGACCGCATCGGCTCGGACGAACTGGCGACGCGGTCGTTCACCCTCTCGTCGGCGGCCCCTCTGGTCGTCACCTCGGCAGCTGCTCAGAGCGACGGGGGAGCAGCGTACGAATCGTATGGATGGATCGTCGACCGGACCACCCGCCGCGTCGTCTATCAGCCTTCTATGGCGACGATGCGCTCGGAAAAGCGCGGCCTGGTCCAGTTCGCCGATACGCTGCGGCTCGGCGCGGGCACCTACGACGCATTTTACACTCCATTCGGAAACGACGAGGATGCAGGCGGAGGCTTCCTCGGATTTTCGAGCGAGAATCGTTGGCGCTCGTCGCGCGACGACTGGTTTATGCAGATCGTCCGGCTCGACGGCGAGGACTTGGACGAACAGCGCTGGCGCTACCGCGAGGCGCGTCCGTCGGGCGACGGCGTGCTCTGGACGAGCGGCTCGGACGACGAAACCCAGGTCGTACAGGTGACGCGGCCTGACACACTCGGGATCGAAGTGACGACGGCCGAGATAGAGCGCCGAGGCGATCAGGTGCGGCTGGTTCGGCTGCCCGATGGCGAAGAAGTGTGGCGCCTCGCCGATGCTTCTCCCATGCCCGGTGGTGGATCTGAGCGGTACAGCCGCGTCCAGGCTCGGCTCGCATTGCAGCCCGGCTTTTACCGCCTGTCGAACGAAATCACGCTGTCGACGGCGACGCAGTGGCGCGCCAACCCGCCGCTCGACGTGGGCAGCTACGGCGTCACCCTGCGCACCGTCGGCGACGGCATCCGGCCGTTCAGCGCGTGGAGCGACGAGGCGGCTCCGAGCGTCGTGATTCGGCAGCCCGGCAACGACGAGGACATCCGACAGCCGTTTGCCGTCGCCCGCCCGGTCGACGTGATCGTGTACGCGATGGGCGAGGTGCGCAGCGACTCGCGTCGCTTCGATTACGCGTGGATTCGCGACGTGGCGAGCGGGCGCACGATATGGGAAATGAACCGCAGCGACAGCCGTCCGGCGGGCGGCTCATCGAGCTTGCGCGTCGCCGAAGACGTGCTCCGTTTGCAAGCGGGCCGGTACGAACTGGTGTGGCGCAGCGACGATTCGCGCTCATTCACCGACGACTTCCTCGACGACGCGCCCGACAATCCCGAACGCTGGGGCGCCTACGTCTTCGCCCCGTTCGACTCGACCGCGATCGCATCCGAGGCCATCGCAGAGCCGATCCGCCGGACGCCACTGGCATCGGTCTTGGAAGTCCGCAGCGACCGCGATCAAACTGCCATCCTCCAGATCGACCGTGAAACCGAGGTGTCAATCGAAGCCCTACTCGAAGCCGACTCGGACGGACGGTGGTACGACACTGCCACACTGACTCACGTCGGAGATGGGAAGGAGGTGTGGAGCGCCGAGCGCGTCGATCCCGAGCCCGACACGCGCAACGACGATTATGCGTGGGGGCGTAGCGTGATGCTGCTGGCGCCGGGCACCTATACGCTGCGTGTTGTCACAGACAACGGACGTGCGTTTGGCGATTGGGGCAGCGATGGAGCGCCCAGCCGCCCCGAGGCGTATGGACTGGCCATTTACCCCGTCGTCCGCTGATGCTTCCCCCCACCGACGCTCACACGCTCGAGCTCCGCATCTCCGTCCCTTTCGACCACCACGATCTACTCGTCGCCCTCCTGGACGAGCGCGGCGCCCAAGGCTTCGTTCAGGACGACGAACTGCTCATCGCTTACTTTCCCGCCGACACGTGGACACCCCGGGACGCTGCGTGGCTTACCGAGCACGTCGGCGCTCCGTTCGAGGTACGCCCGCTCGCGCCGCAGAACTGGAACGCGACGTTCGAGGCCAGCATCCAGCCGATCGACGTGCCCCCGTTTCGCGTTCAGCCGACGTGGTCGCACGCCGCGCCGCCGTCGGACGAGACAATCGTGCTGCGCATCGATCCGAAGATGAGCTTTGGGACCGGCCACCACGCATCGACGCGGCTGATGCTGAGCTTCCTCGCCGATTTCGCCGGTCCTGGCGCACCGCGGGTGCTCGACGCCGGAACGGGGACGGGCGTGCTCGCCATCGCCGCGCTTGCGCTCGGATCGTCGTCCGCCATCGGCTTCGACATCGATCCGTGGGCAGCCGACAATGCGCCCGAGAACGCGGCCCTCAACGGCTGCGAAGATCGTGTCGAGATCCGAATCGGCGACATCGACGTGGTGTCCGAAACGGGCTTCGATCTGGTGCTCGCCAACATCCAGCGTCACATCATCCTGCCGATGCTCGGCGATCTCGACGCCCGCCTTGCAGCCGACGGAACACTGATGCTCGCCGGGATTCTTGCCGCCGAGGCCGATCAGATTCGCGCCGCGCTGTCTGACCGTGAATTGACCGTCGTTCGAGAAGCGAGCGAGGACGAGTGGTGGGCATGCGTAGCTCAGCGCTCCTGAATCGACCTGGACTGGACGGGCGGCGTGGTGGGTTGCCCGTGGAATACCCAGCCGATTGCGCCCTAACTAAGACCGCTCACGATGTCCCCGTTCCCGTTCTCGGGATGGCACCTGTAAGCCTGAGGGAAGCCCCGCTCGCGGGGGTGTTCCTGACGCGCTGTCGGTCGACTGGCGGCACATCGATACGGCGCAGATTTACGACAGCGAAGCTCAGGTCGGTGAGGGGTGGAAGGCGTCTGAGCGCGGCCTTAGACGCATCGCGTGCCGCGTTGGCGTGCACCTTCGACGGACGGCAGCGCGTGCCGCCTCGCTGCTGCCCCACGCCCGGTACCGATTCGACCAGAACAGGTAAGAGCAGCGACTCATGCCGTTTGGCGGGCCAGAGCGCGAGCGCAAGCGGCGTGCCCCGCCCGTCGACGATCAGATGTCTTCGTACCGGGGCGATCCCGGTCGGTGGGGTCGGGTCCGACGATGCTGGTGAGCGCCTCGCGGTCGCTTGCGCGCGGGCGTCCGCCTTTGGAGGGCGGCGGCGCTGACGGAAGAAGAGGGGCGATCTCAACTCAGAGGGCGTCAGGGAGCAGCGGTTTCGTGAGCGAGGAAACGAAAAGCCGCGCCTCAACCTTGCTCGTGCCAGAGAGTAATGGTTAAGCGCTCAGAGCTTAGCCGAGTGACAGATCCCACTATTTTGGCGGTGCTCTGTCGCCCTTTCTACTAGCCGCATCTCACACTGCCCGTGCAACCTCAACCATACAGTGCGCCTCCGACTAGCCCATCCGGCGACGGCTCTGCAATCGTAGGGCGTAGTCTGACGTGAGCGGTTTTCTGATAGCGCGGGGCGCCGATCCAGATGCGGTCGCTCAGGTAACCGGCACAAGTGTGGAGCGCTACGCGGCCTGGACGATAGCGTCGTGGGGGCCGGCAGAAACTCGGCTCGTCGGAGCGGCTGAGGGCGAGCGCTCGTGCCGGTTCGTGGTCGCCGGTGTTGGAGCGAGGAGCTACGGCGAGTCGCTGCGGATGCTGGACGTGAGGGCGTGGTCGGCTCGACTCGGCGAAGAGGATCCGTGTGTGGACGAGTTGGAGGGGCACTGGGCGTTCGTGCGGCTGTGGGAGAGAGGTGCCGACGCGTTCTGCGATCCGGTAGGGAGCCGGGCGCTGTACTATGCTCTGGAGGGCGAATGCACGGTCGTGTCTACTAGCGAGCGGCACATCGCGCGGCTGCTCGGACGAGGCGTTGACTTGGACGCGCTGGGGCAAGCGGTCCGGCTCGTCAATCCGGTCGAGCCGTGCAGCTTCGTCGCGGGTGTGGAGCGCGTGCAGCCGGGTAGTCGGCTTGTCGTTCGGGCCGGTTCGGTATCGGTCGAGTCGGCGGCGCGGATCGACTGGAATGCTGCGTCGACGCCTGAACAAGCGGCTGCTCTTCTCACCTCGGCGACTCGGCTAGTCGGCCCTGACGGCGGAGGAGGCGTGTCGCTAGGGTTGTCGGGCGGCTTCGACTCGCGCGTCTTGGCCGCGCTGGCGCCTTCTCACACGCACCTCCACACGTTCGGCCCGGACTCCGCCGACACGCAGGTCGCACAGCAGGTCGCCGACGCGTTGAGTCGCCCGCTCTGGCGCATTCCGCATCTTACATGCGCTGAACCGGATTGCGTGTGGCATCGGATGCGGTCGTTTTCTCGGCAAGTCGGAGTGGCGCTTCCGGCAACGGCGGCGTTCGAGTTGGGACCGTACTCGGAGTTACACGCTGCTGGACTGCGCGTGATCGACGGAGGGCTAGGCGAGGTCGTCCGGCGCAGGTACCTGACGCGGATGCCGATAGACCGGTTGCGCCCTGAATACTCCGCCTGGGTTGCGGCTCACCTCGCGCGCGTTTCGCACGACTTCTGGAACGACGACGTGCGGCGCAGGCTGGACGCCTCCGTTGTGCCGCGCGTCGAGCGTGCGCTGTCTCGCCTGCCCGACACGCCGCGACCGGATCAGCGCCTGGACGCGTTTGCGCTGCGTACACGCGTCTGGTCCGCGCACCATGAACAGGCACGGCTGGACGGCGAGGTCGTCTGCCTTTCGCCCTACTTGCAACCGTCTGTCTTGCGCGCGGCCTTCGGTCTCCCTAGACGGGAGCGACGAGGGCGCTGGATGGTGCGCGCTGTACGCCGACATCCGGGTGGCCTGTCGCGCATTGGGCTGGCGAAGGCTGGCGTGCGCTATCCGTTCGGGTGGCCGCACGAGGCGGTGTCGGCGTGGATGCTGGTGCATCGCAAATTGCGTCCCCCGTCGGGGGCGTCGCTCGCCGAGCGCGTGCTCCGCGTGGTCGAGCCGCACGTTCGCGACTTGGCGACGCAGGTGGCTCATGGCGGACTATACGACGGAGAAAAACTGCTCGGAGCAGTAGACCAATTTTACTCGGGCAGCGGCAGAGCAGGCGCGCTGAGCTATTGGCTCGGCTTCGAGATGTGGCGGCAGGGATTGGACGCCACCGTTCAGCGCTCGGCCTGAACTATCCTGCTCGCGTCGCCCTCACCCGCAGCGAGGGAGCCGATCGCGTCGGCGTCGTGCGGGGAGAGTAGAGCGCTCAGGTCGAGTTCGTGGCCCATCCGGTCGCGCTTGGTCTTGAGGTAGCGCGCATTGTGCTCGCCGGGCGTCGCTTGCAGGGGGATGCGCTCGGTGATTTCGAGTCCGTAGCCGCTCAGGCCGACGCGCTTGGTCGGGTTGTTCGTCATCAACCGCATCTTGCGGACGCCGAGCGCGCGCAGGATCTGGCAGCCGATGCCGTAGTCGCGCAGATCCATCCCGAAGCCTAGCGCTTCGTTAGCCTCGATGGTGTCCATGCCCTGCTCTTGCAGTTTGTAGGCGCGCAGTTTGTTGACTAGCCCGATGCCTCTGCCTTCCTGCTGCATGTATAACACGACGCCCTGACCGGCGGCTTCGACCTGCGCCAGCGCCGCTGCCAGTTGATCGCCGCAGTCGCAGCGCTGCGAGCCAAAGATGTCGCCCGTCACGCACGACGAGTGGACACGCGTGAGCACCGCCGTTTCCTCGTTCCACTCGCCTTTGGTCATCGCTAGATGGACCTCGCCCGTCAGCCGCTCCTCGAACGCCGTCAGCGTGAAGCGCCCGTGCTGCGTCGGCATGTCGACCGAGACGACCTGGTCGATCAGCGTGTCGTGGCGCATCCGATAGGCGATCAAATCCTTGATGGTGACGAGCGGTAGATCGTGCGCGCGCGCCATCTCGACGAGGTCGGGCACGCGCGCCATCGTCCCATCGTCGTTCAGGATCTCGACGATGACGCCGACCGGTTTGCGCCCAGCCAGCCGTGCCAGGTCGACGGCGGCCTCGGTGTGCCCGGCGCGTCTCGAAGACCCCGCCCGCGTGAGCGCGCAAAGGAAAGATGTGGCCGGGTCGGCCCAACTCGGCGGGCCGCGTGGCGGGATCGGCTAGGGCGCGGATCGTGGCAGCGCGGTCACTCGCCGAGATGCCCGTCGTCGTGCCGCTCAGGAGGTCGACGCTGATCGTAAATGCGGTCTCGTGGACCGACGAGTTGGTGGGCACCATCATCGCCAGATCGAGCTCGGCAGCCCGTTCGCGCTCGAGCGGAACGCAGATCAGGCCGCGCCCCTGAGTCGCCATGAAGTTGACCATCGCGGGCGTGACGGCATCGGCAGCGGCGATGAAGTCACCCTCGTTTTCGCGGTCTTCGTCGTCGACGACGATGGCAATGCCTCCATCGCGGATAGCGGCGATGGCGGTTTCGATGGGGTCGAACGGCGTCTCGGCAGAAACGGACATGCGGTGTGGGATAAAACTGAGGCGCAAACGGCGGCTGATACGTAGGGTTCGCCGCGCTCCGGCCGCCTGTGCAGGAAAGGGGCGGCGGGGAAACTCGTTGGGTGCTCAAAACTTGCCGGATTCTGAAGCGGTTGGAAGGAGCGCTCACTCTCGACACCCAGACCATGACCCTCTATCTCGCCACCGGAAACGCCGGAAAGCTACGCGAACTGGCCGTCCGGCTCGAACCGCTTGGCCTCGACGTGCAACCGCCACCCGCCGACGCGCCCTCAGTCGATGAGACAGAGCCGACGCTGGCCGGAAACGCGCGTATCAAAGCCGAATCTCTGATGCGGCACACCAACGCGCCTTGCCTCGCCGACGATACCGGCCTGGAAGTGGACGCGCTCGGCGGCCGCCCCGGCGTCTACTCGGCCCGCTATGCCGGACCTGCCTGCGATCCTGCCGACAACCGAGCGCTGCTGCTTCGCGAGTTGGGCAAAGCCGAAGACCGAGCGGCCCGCTTCCGCACGTCGCTGGCGTTTGCCGCTCCCGGCGAACCAACGCGCACGTTCGACGGCGTGTGCGAGGGCCGCATCGCGACCCACCCGAGCGGCGACGGCGGTTTCGGATACGACGTGCTCTTCGTCCCCGAAGGAGAAAGCCAAACGTTTGCCGAGATGTCAACCGAGCGCAAGAACGCCATCAGCCACCGGGGCCGCGCACTCGACGCGTTCGATTCGTTCGCTCGCACGCACCTTATCGACCGATGATCGCCCTCATTCAGCGCGTTCACCGCGCGCACGTCGAAGTAGGCGGGGAGACGGTCGGCGCGATTGAACGTGGGATCCTCGTTCTGCTTGGCGTCCGAGTCGGCGACACGGCGGAGGAGGCGCTGTGGCTTGCCAAGAAAACAGCCAAGCTTCGCCTTTTCCCCGATCCGGACTCGCCCGACGAGCGGCCGTCGCACGCGTCGCTAGTGGATGTCGGCGGCGAAGCGCTCGTCGTCAGCCAGTTCACGCTCTACGCCGACACGCACAAGGGAAATCGCCCGTCTTATGTCCACGCTGCCCGGCCCGAGACTGCCGAGCCTCTGTACCTCGCTTTTTGCGACGCGTTGAGCCGTGAACTTGATCGGCCTGTGGCAACCGGCACGTTCGGCGCCCACATGGACATCCAGATGACTGCCGATGGACCCATCACGCTGACTCTGGAACGCCTCTCGACCTGAGCCAGATGGAAGTATGCTTGTTGCGCCTATACGTAGCATTAGGCAGGCCACAAAAAAGGGCAAGCTACCTGCATCGCACCGCATCGACCTTCTACCGTTGCTGCCTTCCGGCCCTGGCGGAGTTCGAAGGGAGCTGGTCGTACAGGACTTGCCCTTAGGTGGCAAGATACCGCATCTCGCAGGTGCTGTTCCACTTCGCTGAGTGATCCGCGCGTGAAGTCTGCGGCGTTAGTCTGCCGCCGCATTCAGGCCCAGCACGCTCGTGAAGTTGGCGATCTTGCCTTCGATCTCATCCCACTCGGACTGCGCATCCGACCCTTTCACGATTCCCGCACCCGAGTAGAGCGCGAGCGTGTCGCCCTCGACGCGGCCCGACCGGATGCCAACGGCGAACTCGGCTTCGTTCTGCGAAATCCAGCCCAGCGGAGCGGCGTAGCGGCCTCGGTCGAACGGCTCGTGCTCGCGGATGAAGGCGAGCGCGGCCTGGGTAGGCGTGCCGCCAACGGCCGGGCGTGGGGTGAAGCGCGCGCAGCACGTCGACGGGATGGGTGTCGGGTCGAGGAATGCCGGACAAGCGCGAACGCAGGTGACGACCTCGGGCGAGAGGCATTTCGCTGGGCGACTCATCCGATTCTAGGTCGGTCGTGAAGCGGCCCAGCTGCTGCTCGAGAAAGTGGCGCACGTAGCGGTGCTCGCGCTGGTCCTTGTCCGATCCGAGCAGTTCGCGGCGGAGCAGATCGTCGGCCTCGTTGGCGTCGGCGCGAGGGCGCGTTCCGGCGATGGCTTCGCTCTGCAAACGCCCGTCGCGCAGGCGAAAAAGCAGTTCGGGCGAGGCGCCGACAAACGCGGTGTGCGGTGCGTGCTCGGTATAGAAGTGGAAGCAGCCCGGCGTCGCGTCCATCAACTGGTGGAGCAGGTCGAACGCGTCGAGCGGAGCAGGGAAGCGGTACGTCACGCGGCGGCCCAGCACGACCTTTTCCAACTCGCCGGACTCGAACGCCGCCAGCGCCGAGGCGATCATGCGGTTCCACGTCGGACGGCCCGGAAGGTCGGCGCGTTCGAGCGGGAGGGGCAGGCGGATGCGGTCCATCGTGCGCGGATAGGCCAGCCGCTCGGCCTGCCGAGCGATGGCCTCGAGTCGGTCCAAGTCGTCGGGGAGAACCAGAGCGCAACCCAGCGTCGCTGAGCCGTCGTCGTGACGCGTATAGGTGAAGCGAGGCAAGGTGAAGCGCAGCGGCTGGTAGAGATTCCACGCCCCGTCGGGGGCTTTGAGCGCGTCGAAGCGCAGTCCGCCCCAGAGCCGTGCGTCGGGGCCGAGCCGGTCGAGCACGTCCGATAGGGCAACCAAATCAGGCCCGGTCGACACGTAGGCATGCTGCGGAAGGTCGGCGGGAGCATCGGGTTCGCTGCCTACGGTCAGCGCGGCGCCTAGCGTAGCGACGGCCGAGGGCTCGCCGCGTCCGTGCCAGAACAGGCGCGGCAGTCCGCGCTGCCCGGCCAGCCATGCCAGCGGCGACGCAGCCGGAGCGGGCACGTGGACCTGAGCCAGCGCTCCATCGGCGCGCACGTCGGAAGCGGTCCGGATCAACCCGGCGAGGGCCGAACCGGCGGTGGCTACCGAAGCCGAAGCGGCGAGGGTTTCGGTCATGCGCGCAGCGTCGTCGACTCGGCTTCCCAGTGGGTCATGCTGTTGAGCACGTTGGGCGTGACGTGGTCGCCGTCGACCGTCAGCACGTTGAGCGAAGTGTTGCCGTGACGGATGTCCTGCATCCGCTCCAGCCCATAGCCTGGCAGTATCGACGCAAGCAGCACACGTATCGTCCGTCCGTGAGACACGATTAGTACGTCGCCTTCCGGCTCGTCGCGCAGGATGGTGTGCCACGCGTCGAGCACGCGGGTTTGCACGTCGCGGATCGATTCGCCGCCGGGAACGGGCGTGTCGTAGTCGCCATCCGCCCACTGGGCATGCAGGCGCTCGAACGCGTCGCGCGTAGCCGTCGAAGCAGGCAAGCCCTCCAGTTCGCCCCATCCGATTTCCTCCAATCCTTCGAGCAGGCGCAGAGGCGGGGCGGGTTCGGACTGCTGCAGGCGAACGACATCTGCTGTCTGCCGGGCGCGCGTCAGGGGACTCGAGTAGATGGCGCTCGAGTCACACGTCGGAGAGCCGCGCGCCGAGTCGCTCGGCCTGCGCACGGCCTGTTGCGTTGAGCTGGCTGTTGACGCCGCGCCCCTGCACGATGCGGTTGCGGTTGTAATCGGTCTCGCCATGTCGAGCGAGGTAGACAGTCGTGGGCATAGGACTAGCGTCGAGGGAGCAGGCGGATCAGGTCACGCTGCATCGCGTCGACGCGAGCGTGGGGGATGCCGCTGTGGAGCGCCGAGCGGACGATCAGAGCGCGCAGGACGGCGTCGGGGCGAGGCAGCGCGTGGAGGCGGACAAAGAGCGAGCCGAGCAGTTTGGTCAGCGCCCAGTCGACCAGCCCCCAACGCAGGACGACGAAGCCGATCAGCCCGGCGGCGACCGACGCGAACAGGCTTTGCGCTGCCAGAAAGCTGAGCACGAACAAGTAGAGGACGAGCTGAACCGGCACCAATCCCAGCACCTTCCACGCGCGACCGAGCAGCGGCCCGGTCAGCAGCGGCGTCCACACAAACGCGCCGATAGCGAGCGCCAAAGCTATCGCGGCGGCCCAAACCGGCGCCAGCGCGATTAGCAGCAGAGGCAGCGCGGCCAGAGCGAGCGTGCGCGGAGCCGCCAGCGTTTGGTCGGCGCGTGCGATCAATGCTTCGATGCCCACCTTGTCGACGACCGGCTCGGCATAAGCCCGAAGCTGGGCGACCGTCGTCCGGTACCACGTCCCGTTGGCCGTGAACAGCCCGCGCGGCGTGTCGACGAAGAGCGGGGGAGAGGGCACAGGCGGCGACTTGGTCGATGAAAGGGCGAAACGGGAGCGCTGCAATCCTAGTTTCAGTCTTTATTGAAAATAGGAGTGCAGCGTTACCATCTCAGCGCCTCACCTTGGTTCTGTTCGCTAACTCAACACTGCAACAATGGGCGAGCGCCCAATCCAACCCACCTCGACGATTGGTCTAGGGGCGCTCTTCTGACCGTCCGAATCACGACTGCCCTGCACGCTGCCGGTCTGCTCTTTTGGGCGGCACTGATCCCCATGCGCGACGGATTCAACGAAGGGGCAGCGCTCCTTTTCCTCCTGCAACCGCTCGGCGCTGCGCTGCTTTTCACGGCGCTGTGCCTCTACGGGATGCGAGGTCGGCAGGTCGAGAACGCTGGTTTTTGGCGACGCTGGATCGCTGCTTTGATCGCGTGGGCCGCGTGCCTGCCCGTCGTACTAGACTACCTCGCCGGGTCCGCGGCGACGTAGGAGTTCGCCTACCTGCGCGAGGTGAAGATCGACAAGACGTACCAGAACAGCAGCGCGACCGAGGCGAACAGCTGGAGCGCGGCGGCGACGTAGCGGTCTTCGGGATAGTGATGCAGGATGTTCGACGTGTCGTAGAGGATTGCGCCGCCCGCCAGAGCCACCATCGCGACCGAGAACCACGTGCCCAGCTGAAACCCGAACAGCACGCCCGCCACGATGGCGACGAGGGCGATCACGAATCCCCAGCGCAGCATTCCGCCCATGAACGAAAAGTCCTTGCGCGTCGTGAACACGATGCCCGTCAGCGCAGCGAACCCGATGAGCGTGACAACGGCGGCGCTCTCGATGGCGCCCGGCGCGTAACTGTTGGCAATGAAGAGCAGCGGCACGAAAATGATCGCTTGGGCCAAGGACGAAATCCGCCCAGCGCGAGGTACTGCACCGGCCGCGAGATCGACGAGCTTGCCGCCCGGCTCGCCAGCCAGCTCACCACCACGAATCCGCCCAGCACGAGCAGCCAGTTGACGCTCAGCATCGCTTGGGCCATCGGAGCGGCCAGGCCGGACGTGAACAGGAACACTTCGATGCCGACGAACGCGACGATGGCGCCGACGAGGTGCGCGTACGTGCGCATGATGAACGTGGCGCGCTCGCCGACCGAAAGTGCGGCGACAGGACGGTTGAGTGTGGCTTCCATCTGGATAGAGTTCGAGTTGAGAAGGCGCTCTCACGCCGGTTCGCGACCGGGGTTCGGACGCGATTGTCCAGATCTAGCTCTCCGCGCCTCTGGCTCGTCAGCCACGCCAGCGCTTCGGCATCGTCGTAGGCCGGGTCCCACGCGTGGTGGGCCACATTGGGCAATTCGGTCAGGCGCGCGTCGCCTCCTGCGGCGCGGACGGCAGCGGTCATCTCGCGGCTGTGGTAGGGCGCTACGACCTCGTCCAGCAAGCCGTGCCACGCCCAGACCGGCACGCTCGCGTCGGCGATCTGAGGGGCCAGCCACGCCAGTCCGCCGCCGCAGACCGGCATCAGGCCCGCGAACAGGTCAGGGTAGCGCGTGCCGACGTGCCACGTGCCGAATCCGCCCATCGAATGCCCCGTGCACACGACGCGGTCCGGGTCGACGCGGAACGTGCCGGTGGCGTGGCGCACCAGCGCGGCGACGGGTTCCACGTCCCACCACAGGCCCGGCGGGCACTGCGGCGCGACGACGACGGCGGGCAGCTCCAACCCCTCGCTCAGCCGGCGCGTCAGCCCATGTCGCGTGACGGCGGACAGATCGGTGCCTCGTTCTCCGGCTCCGTGCAGCGCGACGACCAGAGGCCAGCGGCGCGCCGGATCGTCGGCGTAGCCGCGCGGCAGCCAGCGCAGAAACGGCAGGTCGAAGGGAGCGGAAGCGCGAAACGGTTCGGCGAAAACGTCCATCAGAAGAGGGCAGCGAGCAGATCGGAAGTAGAAAGCTGGCCGGGTTCGAGAGCCGCAGGTTTGCGCGGGCGAGAGACCGGCAGGCAGTAACTTACCGCGCTCTCCACCACCATCCGATCACTTGAAATCGCTTCCCGCCACGATCTCCTTCGCCCACGACGTTCCCGTCGTCACGAAGTCGACGTGCTCGTCGTCGGCGGCGGGCACGGCAGGAGCTATCGCGGCCATCGCTGCCGCGCGCGAGGGCATGCGGACGACTGGTCGTCGAGGCGCTGGGCTTTCTGGGCGGCACGCAGACCGGCGCGACGGTCACGCCGATGATGCCCAACCAGATCGAAGGCGTCCCGCTCAACGGCGGCATCGACGCCGAGATCAACCTGCGCATGATGCGCGACGGCACGAGCGGGCGCTTCTCGGACGGTAACGAAGGCTGGTTCGACCCCGAAGCGCTCAAAACGACGCTCGAAGCGGTCGCGACCGAGGCGGGCGTCGAGCGCCTGTACTTCACCCACTTCGTCGAACCGATCGTCGAGGAAGCCAGTCCGTCCGAGGCGGCATCTTCCACAACAAAGCCGGACTCGTCGCCATCCGCGCGGCCCGCACCATCGACGCGACCGGCGACGCCGACGTGGCCACGCGCGCAGGCGTGCCGATGCGCAGCGGCGACGATCGAGGGCGAGCACCAGCCGCTGGCGTTTCGCTTCATGCTCGGCGGACTCGACCTCGACACGCTCACTGCATTCCTGCAAGACACCGGGCGTACCGGCTACACCCCGGCCAATCGCGCAGGCGACGTAGGACCTGGTCACCTCGGCGATGGTCGAGGGTAAGGAGTGGCCGCTCGAACCGCTGTTTCAGCAGGCGCTGGCCGACGGTGTTCTCGGAAAAGGAAGACCTCAACTACGTCCAACTCTTCTCGATGAACGGACGTCCCGGCGAGGTCGCGTTCAATAACCCGCGCATCCGCGACCTGATCGACGGGACGGATCCGTTCCACCTCTCGCACGCCGTCGTGACGGGCCGGGCGATGGTGGCGCGCTACCTCGCCTTTTTCAAGCGCTACGTGCCCGGCTGCGACCGCGCGTTCGTGTCGATGACGGCTCCGATGGTGGGCGTGCGCGAGACGCGGCGCATCGTCGGCGAATACACGCTCACGGCCGACGATTTTTGGAAGGCGCGCAAGTTCGACGACGCCATCGCGCGCAACTGCTACCCCATCGACCTGCACCGCCGCAAGGAAGAGGACAGCCGCCTGATGGAGCTTCCCAAGGGCGAATACCACGAGATTCCCGTACCGCAGCCTGGTGCCGGTTCAAGTCGACGGGCTGCTCGTCGTTGGCCGCTCGCTCTCGGCCGATTTCGAGGCCCAGGGCGCCGTCCGCATCCAGAGCAACTGCCGCGCGATGGGCGAGGCGGCGGGCCGGGCGATGGCGATCAGCCTGCGTCAGGGCATTGAGCCGCGCCACGTCGACGGCGTCGCACTGCGCAAGCACCTGCTGGCGCACGGCGCGCGGCTCGAGTTCGAAGGCCACCAGGCCGACACGCATCGCTTCCGCCTCGAGTCGATTCAGGTTGACGTACCCGCGCCCACGACCGCTCCGGCCCAAGGCACCGCGCCCAATCAGGCCGATGACGCCCGGCCCATCCTCAGCGATCCGCTCGCGCCCACCGACACCGTCTGACCCGATGCGCCGACTGCTCGCCCTTTTCGCCCTCCTCGCCCTTCCCATCGCCGGGTGCGGCGTTCCCGACCGCGATCCCAACGTCGTCGAGTTTTGGACGCTCCAGCTCTCGCCCACGTTCGACGAGTACATCGAGGGAATGATCGCCGAGTTCGAAGGCCAAAACCCCGGCATCACGATCCGCTGGGTCGACGTGCCCTACGACGGCATCACGCGCAAATACCTCAACGCCATCGCCGCCGGACAGTCGCCGGACGTGGTCAACCTGCCCGCCGACTTCATCCGTAAATACGCCGAACTGGGCGCCCTCGCCCCGCTCGACACGCTGCTCTCGGACCAAACGCGCGCGTCGTACCTGCCCGCCGCTCTCGACCCGCTGATGATGGACGGATCGACCTACGCCGTTCCCTGGTACCTGTCGACCCAAATCGCGATCTACGACCGCGCGCGGCTCGAGGCTGCCGGATTCGACCAAGCTCCGCAGACCTACGACGAGCTGCTCGACTTCGCTCACGCCTTCCACTCGCGCACGGGCGACTATGCCTTTTTTACCAACCTGATCGTCGAGTCCAACCTGCTCGAAGTGTTGGAGGCCGAGGGCGTGCCGGTCGTAAACGAGGACCAGACGCGCGCCGCGTTCAACACGCCTCGGGGGCGCGAGGTGCTTGGGCGCGTGGCGCGACGCGTTCCGCTCGGGCACGATGCCGCGCGAGAGCATCGCCCAGCCCCAGTCCGCCGCGCTTCAGCTCTACCTAAGCGGCACGATCGTGCTCTTCACCGGCGGCCCGCAGTTCTTGCGCATCGTCGAGGAAAACGCGCCGACGCTGTTCGCCGACACCGACGTAGCGCCCGCCATCGTCGGATCCGAGGGGAGTCGCAACTTGGCCGTGATGAGCCTCGCCGTCGCCAACCGCAGCGCCAACCCGCAGGCCGCCGCCGACTGGGCCGCGTTCGTCACCAACGGCCCCAACCAGCTCGCGTTCAGCCGCATCGTCCCCGTCTTTCCCTCGGTCACCGCGACGCTGAGCGATCCCTACTTCACGGCCGACGATAGCACGCTGATCGGTCGGGCGAGGGGCATCGCGGCGGGTCAGCTGATTGGCTCGCGCGTGCTCAAGCCGTCGCTGCCCAACTACAACCGCTTGCAAGAAGCCTTCAAGTCCAGCCTGCTCCGCACGTTCAAAGACGACCGCTCGCTCGACGACGCGATGGCCGAGGCCCAGGAGGATTGGGACAAGATTTTGGAAGAGAGCACGCGGTACGACTCGCGGTAACTCTCCCCTTCGCGACAGAGAAAGAGGACGGTCGCACCTCGTACTTCTCCGTATGATTCTTTACTCTCCGGTCGTCGTTCCTGCTGCGTGGCAGCAATCCACTGACTGCCTCTAAGTCCCGGTATCATGGAGATGAGAGCGTCGCTTGATCTACCTGGGTGTTTGGCAAAAGGCCAAACGGGCGAAGACCACCCAGCCGACGTTACCCCTGTAGCCGGTAGCCCTGACCGAACACGCGGCGGATGAACGTGGGGCGTTCGGGGTCCGGCTCGATGTATTCGCGGAGGGCGTCGATCTGCTCGTCGAGCACGCCGATCAGGCTCTGAAGCGTCAGGTCGACGAGGTAGGCGCGGCTCTCCAGGTTGAGCGCTTCGCGGATCAGGCGCTTTCGCGAAACGGCGCTGCCTTGATGGGTGACGAGCACGCGGAGTAGGGCACGCTGGAAGTCGGTCAGTTTGTGCCTCTCGTTGGCGTCGCGCTGGATGAACCCGGCTTCGAAGTCGATCTCTGCGCTGCCGATGCGGCGCAGTTCGGGCGAGGCGATGGCGGGCACTTCGTCGGCGACGGGGAGGCGCTTCATCAGCGCCAGCAGTTCGTCGGGCTGGACGGGTTTGCTCAAAAAGTCCTCGGCACCCAGGCCCAGCGCGCGAAGACGGCTCGTATCGTCGGCATGGGTCGAGATCACGATGACAGGAGCGACGGTCGTGCCCTCGGCCTCCTCCAGGAAATCGAGTCCATTGCCGTCGGGCAGGCGCACGTCGAGCAGAATCAGGTCGTAGCGGCCGGGATTGTTGGCCAACGTTGCGCGCGTCTCGGCGACGGTGCCGGCGCGGTCGATCTCCCACTCCTCGACCTCGAAGAACATGCCGAGCGATTCGGCGACGAGCGGGTCGTCGTCCACGATGAGGACGCGGCTGGGTTCGATCTGTGCGATGGTGGTAAGGGGCATGAGCGTAGTACGACTGGTGCAGGCAAACTAATGGGAAATCCGCTGGTCCGTGGTGGCGTTGCAGTCATTTGGCACGCTCGTGAAGAGGCAAGGTGCCTCACGCGGCCAGACCCGCCAGCCGGCCCGTCGTCCAGGCCCAGAAGAAGTTGTAGCCGCCGATGGGACCCCACGCGTCGAGCACTTCGCCGCAGAAGTAGAGGCCCGGATGGAGACGGCTCTGCATGCTCCGCGCGTTGACTTGGCCGAGCGCGACGCCGCCTCCCATCACCTCGGCCTTTTTGTATCCCTCGTCTCCCGTATGCGGCAGCGCGTAGGCGGTCAGCGCGTCGATCAGCGCGCGGCGCTCGTGCTTGCGCAACTCGGCGCATCGGCGGTCCGAAGGCACGCCTGCCTCGGCGACAAGAGCGTCGGCCAGGCGCGTCGGCAGGTGCTCGCGGACCAGCGTCAGGGCGTGACGAGCGCGTCCCTCGGTGAATGCGATTTCCCAGTCGGACGCGTCCAGGTCGGACCATGCGGCTTCGATCCGCGCTCCGGGGCGCTGGACGGCGTGGTGCGACACGTCGAGGACGGCAGGGCCAGAGTAGCCGCGGTGGGTGAACAGGAAACCGCCGCGCGACGTGTTGTGCGCGCGCTTGCCGGTTGCGCGGAGCCGGGCCGTCAGCGACAGGCCCGAATAGGTCCGCGTGGCGTCCGCCCGCGTCGAGCAGAGGCGTCAGGGCGGCGTAGGTCGGGCGGATGGTGTGCCCCAGCCGCTCGGCGATTCGCAGGCCGAATCCGTCGCTTCCGGTCTTGGGAACGCTCAGTCCGCCGGTCGCCAGGACGACCGATGAGGCGTTGACGATCTGGCCTTCGTCCGTTTCGACGTGCCACGAGCCGTCGCTGGCGGGGAGCAGGTCGGTGACGCGCGTGTTCATCCGGAAGCGGGCGCCGTGGCGGCGAGCAAACGCGAGGAGTGCGTCGCGCACGTCGGTCGCTCGGTTGCTGACGGGAAACAGCTTGCCGGTCTCGTCTTCGAGGGCGAGCGGAACGCCCAGCGTCTGTTCGAAGAAAGCGCGCTGCTCGGGCGCGGGCCAGCTCAGAAGCACCCTGCGCAACGTGTTGGGCGATCCGTGGGTGACGAAGCGCGAGAAGTCAGGCTCGGACGGCAGCACGTTGCATCGCCCACCGCCGCTGATGACGATTTTCTTGCCGCCCTGCCGCGTGCTCTCGATCACGATCACGTCACGCCCGCGCTCGGCGGCGAAGCCTGCAGCCATCAGTCCAGCAGCTCCGGCGCCGACGACGACGAGGGGAAGGGGCGAAGCATCGGTTGGATCGGTCATCGGACTGGAAAGCGAATAGTGGTCCGGGGTTCGCAGTCGGGGCGAGCCGGATGTAGTAGATTGAAAGACTATGACCGAGCCACCTGCCTCCTCCGATCTCGCCGAACCCACCGAACCTATGACGCCCATCGGTTGGCGCGAGTGGGTCGCTCTACCCGGGCTGCGCGTCGGCGCGCTCAAAGCCAAGATCGACAGCGGCGCGTTCACGTCGTCGCTCCACGCAGTCGACATCGAGCGCTTCAAGAAAGATGATGAGCAGTGGGTGCGCTTCAAGCTGCAGATCCGCCCCGGCAGCACGCGTAGCACCAAACCGCGCGTCGCGCGCTTGCACGACATCCGCAAGGTGACGAGCAGCAACGGCGAGTCCGAAGAGCGCCCCGTCATCCAGACGAGGCTGGTCATCGCGGGGCGCGCGTTCGTGACCGAGTTCACGCTGACGGCGCGCGCCGGAATGCGCTACCGGATGCTGGTCGGGCGCCGTTCGCTGGCAGGCCGGTTCCTGGTCGACAGCGGGGCTTCTTTTCTGGGCGGAAAGCCCTTGCGCTCCTGACGGCTGCCGTCTCCCTATTACTTACCTGCGTCCTTTCTTCTCTGCGCGCTACGCGTCCAAATCTGCACTCATGAACATCGGCATCCTCTCTCGCGACTCTTCGCTCTACTCCACGCGCCGCCTCATCGAAGCTGCCAAAGCGCGGGGACATGACGTGCGCGTGATCGACTATCTGCGCTGCTACATGGACATCTCCTCGGACGATCCCAAGGTGATGTACGCCGGTGAGCCGCTGCACTTCGACGCCGTGATTCCGCGCATCGGCGCTCGTTACACGTTTTACGGGACGGCCGTCGTGCGCCAGTTCGAGGTGATGGGGACGCTCTCGGCCAACAGCAGCATCGCGATTACGCGCTCGCGCGACAAGTTGCGGTCGATGCAGCTACTCGCTCAGAAAGGCGTCGGCCTGCCCACGACCGGGTTCGCGCACTCGACCAAGGACGTGGATGGCCTGCTCGGCGTCGTCGGTGGCGCGCCGCTCATCATCAAACTGCTCGAAGGCACGCAGGGCAAAGGCGTCGTCCTGGCCGAGACCGACAAGGCCGCCGAAAGCGTCATCTCGGCGTTTCGGCAGTTGGATGCCAACATCCTCGTTCAGCAGTTCGTCAAGGAGGCGGACGGCGAGGACATCCGCGCATTCGTCGTCGGCGATAAGGTCGTCGGCGCGATGAGCCGCAAGGCTGCCGCCGGAGAGTTTCGCTCCAACCTGCACCAGGGCGGCACGGCCAGCAAGGTCCGGATCACGCCCGCCGAGCGGGCCGCCGCCGTCAAAGCCGCCAAGGTGATGGGCCTGGGCGTGGCAGGCGTCGACCTACTGCGCTCCAAGAACGGTCCGGCCGTGATCGAAGTCAACTCGTCGCCTGGACTCGAAGGCATCGAAAAGGCGACCGAAAAGGACGTGGCCGCGACGATCATGCAGTACCTCGAAGCGCGCCACAAAGAGCGCGGCGAGCAAACGCGGCAGTCACCGTTCGCCGGTTGAATGCGCCAGCAGACGGGCGAGCGGCGGCGTGATCAGGGGAAATCTGCGTGATCGCGCGGCGCAGCGCTCGTACCTTAGCCGACGCCAAACTGCTTCCGATGCCGCCCGAGCACGCCTCCACCGATCCGCTTGACACGCGCCCTGCTCCAGGCGAAGTGCTGCCGTCTGCGCAGGCGACGCTGACGCCGCGCGTCCAGCCGTCGCGCGAGGCCATGCCGCCGCGCTCGAAGTCGTGGTGGCGAACCGGCGGCATTCCGTGGCTGTTTCTCGGTCCGGCGCTGGCGATCCTGGTCGTGTTCATCTTCTATCCGGCCGTCCGCATTTTCATGCTGTCGTTCCAAGACTACTCGTTCGTGCGCGACGCCGTCTGGGTCGGATTCGAGAACTACGGCCGCCTGCTGACCGACCGCACGTTCGGCTGGGCGATGGTCAACAGCCTGCTCTACCTGCTCGTGACGCCGTTTTTGATCGTGGCATCGGTGTCGGTCGCATTTCTGCTCGACGCCAAGGTCAAAGGCTCGGGCTTCTTTCGCGGGCTGTATTTCTTGCCGGTCGTGACGCCGATGATCGTCGTCGGCATCATCTGGCAGTGGCTGCTCAACGAAGACGTGGGCCTGATCAACTACGTCGTCACCCTGATGGGCGGCGACAAGATCTTCTGGCTCACGTCGTACCCGCTCAACGTGCTGTCGGTGATGTTCGTGACGGGCTGGAAGGGGCTGGGCTACTACGCGATCATCTTCCTCGCCGGACTGCTGACGATCCCCGAAGAACTCGAAGAAGCTGCCGCACTCGACGGTGCCGGGCCGATCCAGCGCCTGCTCTACGTCAAGCTGCCGCTTTTGAAGCCGACGATCGCCCTGGTCGCCATCATCTCGTCGATCAGCGCTCTGAAGGTGTTCGACGAGTTGTTCATCATGATTCCGGGCGCTCCCGCGGCCGAGAAAACGCTCGTTCCGCTAATCTACCAGACGGCGTTCCTCGACTTTCGGCTGGGCTACGCGAGTGCGATTTCGGTCGTGCTGTTCGTGATGACGCTGGCGTTCAGCTACCTCAACATTCGCTACTGGGAGAAGGATTAGATGGCTCGTAAAATCCTGCTCTACTTCGCCCTGATTACGGTCGGCTGCCTGATGGCCGTTCCGTTTCTGTGGCTGCTCCTGACAGCGCTCAAGGGGAGCGAGGACGTGTTCGCGTTCCCGCCGTCGCTGTGGCCCGACGAGTTCCACTGGGAGAACTTCGTCGACACGTGGAACGCCGTCAACCCGAACTTCGGACGCTACATCCTGAACAGCGTGTTCGTGTCGAGCGTCGTCGTGGCGAGCAATGTGCTGCTGGCGTCGCTGGCGGCGTTTCCCTTGGCGCGGATGGAATTCAAGGGCAAGTCGCTGGTGTTCGTCGCGGTTCTGAGCACGATGATGGTGCCCGAGCAGGTGATCATGATTCCGCTCTACACGCTGGCTCTGAAGATGGGGCTGGTCAACTCGCTGTGGGGCGTGATCGTGCCGTTTTCGGTCAACGCGTTCGGCATCTTCCTGATGCGGCAGTTCTACCTCGCCGTCCCCAAGTCGCTCGAAGACGCCGCCGTGATCGACGGCTGCTCGCCGATCCGCGTGTGGTGGAACGTGTTCGTGCCGCTCTCAAAACCCGCGATGGCTACGCTGGCTGTGTTTACGTTTGTCGGCACGTGGAGCAACTTCCTGTGGCCGCTCGTCATCCTGCAAGACCGAGAGACGTTTACGCTGCCCGTCGCGCTGGCGTATCTGACGGGTGCGTTCTCGTCCAACTTCAAGTTCGTCGCAGCGGGAGCCGTGATCGCGATCGTGCCGGTCCTTCTGGTCTACGCCGTCGCCCAGCGCTTCTTCATCAACGGCATTTTGGCCGGAAGCGTCAAGGGGTGAAAACGAGGAGCGCCGCGCCTCCGAAAAGACGCGGCGCTCGCGCGGAAGGCTTGGGCGGATCAGAAGCGATACGTGACGCCCAGGTGTGCGCGGGCGAGCGAGTAGGAGGCATCCTCAACATCGAAGTCTTCCTCGTCGCCGTCGATGTCGAGGGCGTAGATCGAAATCTGCCCTCCACTGAGGTCGACGCTACCGCGCAGCGCGAACTGAGGCGTTACGAAGTAGCTCACGCCGCCTCCGAGTTTGAGGCCTCCCCCGGCATACGCGTACGAATTACCGTCGTCTTCCTCACCGATGCCGTACCCCTGCAATGCCACGTTCACGAAAGGGCGCCACTGTTGAGCGTCAGACCCGAAGGTGAACTCTCCGCCGAGTTCGCCATACGCCAGTGTTGCCTCAATGTCGACATCATCTTCTTCGCCTTCAACTGATGCTCCTCCAAGATCTAAGTAGAGCGTAAATAGATCGCTGAATCCATAGCCAATACGTAGACCGACTCCGCCGCCACCCAAATCAAAATCTTGCCCGAAGTCGTCTAGGAGTCGGAAACGGATCGCCCTTCTAATTCGGCGTCGGCATCGGTTAAGTCGAGTGTGGTAGTATGGGCGCTCAGACTTGCCCCGATGGTAAAGCCAGTCGTTTTGGAGAACTGGTTGTATGCTCTGGAAGCGGATTGCGTCTGCTGAGCGCTCGCGCGGGTTTGCCGACGCGACTGTGCGTGCGTAGTAGAGGCGATGCCGAGCGCGAGCACGACGAGTATGAGAGGTCGCATGGGACAGTGAGAAGGTAGAAGTGGTGCGCCCATGGGCAAGTGGAATAGAGTGGCGATTAGCCGTGACGCAAACTTACACACGCAACACCCACGTCCGGCAGGCAAATGGTGGAAGGTGGGCGTCGAACGATCCGGATTCGAGCGACTGCGCTTGCGACTCGTCCCATGCGTCGCGCAGGTCGGAAGGAGCGTAGCGCGTGAGCGGAAGCGCAGTCGTCACGCGCGAGATAACCGGCTCGGCGGTCGGGTTGTAGAGGCGGATCACGATGCCGGTGCCATTGGGTTCGCGGCGGAACGAGGCCAGTTCCAACTGTGAGTCGGCGACGTTGAGCAGGCTCATTCGGCGCTGGCGCGGGGGACCGGTGGGGCTCAGGTAGGGGAGGAGTGGTAGTTCTTCGGCGTAGGCTGGATGGGCGAACGCGCGGCAGGCTCGGCGGACCGTCGTCGCGTCCATCTGGTCATCGGGCGCCCAGCCGATCAGCACGTCGCCGCCCATCTCGCGGAGGCACTGCGCTTCGGGCGTCGGCACCTGGGGACCGGCGCCGACTCTACGGATGCGTCCGCCCTTCCTGCTGAGCCATCCTACGCTGCGACACAGTGTGATAGCAATCCAGGTCTGGTCCCCTTCCGTAATGGCCTCCCCGGTCCATCCGTCGGTCGGCGTTCCGGCGTCGACGAGGGCATATTCGGGCAAGCCGCGATTTGCGACCCAAGTCCGCGCGTCTGGGCCGTCGACCCAGCAAAAGTCGCCCTGATGATGCGTGTCGTAGTTCAACTCGCCCGGATAGCCTGCGTAGCGGTCGGGGGCGTCGGTGGGCGTGAGCAGGTCGGGGCGGCGGCGCTCGGCGAGGCGCCAGTGAGCGTCGGCAGTCGAAGTGCGGGCCTGAGCTCCAGTCGGGACGAGCAGGCGAAGGCGTCCGTCGCTCGCGGTGTTTTGGTAGCGGATCGAGACGTGCAGGCCGCGTGGTCCGTCTAGGCGCAGGGTGGCGTGCAGGTCGAGATGGGTCCACGTATCGCTGCCCAGGGAGGTGGGTACGTCGAGTTGCCAGCGCGCCATGAGCCGTGACGCGTCGGCGGGGTCCCGGTCGAGGTGGGTGAGGCGAGCGTAGCGCGCGGGCGGAGGCAGCGAGGTACCCTCGGGGGGCGAGTAGCTGTAGCTGTCGCCAGCGTCCGGCTCCCAGGCCAGACGGACCGCATCAGATCGAGTCGCGCCCGACGGTTTGTGCGTCAGGGTCAGACCGCTTTCGGTCCACTCTAGGCGCCACGCATCGTTCTCGAGTGCCGGAGGTGCCCACGGCTCGGAAGACGAGGCGTCACCAGCCTCGGTGGGGGCTTCGCCGGACGCGGACACATGCAGCACGCGGTAGCCCAGCGGCGGTAGGTCGAGGTCCGCGGCGATGGTGTAGCGCCGTCCCCAGGTGCTTTCGACGTAGCGGCTTCGAAAGGCGGGCGCGTCGGTACTCAGCACGTGCAGCGGCACAAGCCCATCGCTGTCGGCAGCGATCAGCGTTTGGACGGGCGGCGGGTCTCCGAACTCGCCCTCGGGGTTGGGCAGCAGAACATCGGCCTCGACGCGAAAGCGTTCGGGCCACGGGTGAGGATTGAATACGAACACGTCAGTTCCATCGCCAGTACCGCTAATCGGCTCGGTAAACCCGGCGTGGCCCATCCCTTCGAGCGCTTCCGTAACGAGCGTCCGCGCGATCTCTCCCGAGTGCCGCATGCGCGCTTCCCCGTCGCGGTGGACGGCATCGACGCTGCATCCGCAGATGTCATCGTGCGGCAGGCAGCGCAGGATCTCGCGCCACGCCAACTCGAGGTGGGGACGTGGATCGGGCGCGGCGGGCGGGCGCCAGGCATCGGGCGCGGAATCAGCCGTGAGCGTCGTTAGCGCCATCCACGCGGCGAGCGGCTCGGCGACGCGTGTCAGCAGCGATTCGGTGGCGTGGAGTTGGCGTTTGAGGTAGAGGCGCGTCGAGTAGACCGAAAGCAGGATCGGATGGTCGGCGTTCCCGATCAGGTCGGCGTCGATTCCAGTGCGGTCGCGGACGGGCAGGTCCGGCGCTTCCTGGTCGACTTCGTCGAAAAAGGCATCGAGTCCGGCGTGTTCGAGCGTCCAATCGGGATGGGCAGCGCGCAACGCGTCGAGTATGGCGGGAAGGCTGGCCTGCTCGGGCATATGGTCGAATCCGTTGAGCAAGAGCAGTGTCTGTGCCGCCTGATCCGGCGACAGGCTCGCCTGCGTCGCGCGCAGCTGATCGGCTGCCTTCTCTGCGTCCGCCGCCGCGCCGTCCATCCGTCCGTACATCGACGGCAGGCCCAGTCCTCCGGCGTTGAAATAGCCATCGCGGCCGTAAAACGCCGTCACCTGCGAGCCGTCGGGCGACTGCCACCCAAACAGGTTGCCATGCGCCGCCTTGTCCTCGTGCGACAGCCCGCGCGTGAGCACGTACGTGTCGATTCCGAATCCGCGAAGAAGCTGCGGCATCTGCGCCGGGTGGCCGAATGGGTCGGGCACGTAGCCGACGCGGCGCTGATCCGGCGGCACGCCCCAGGCGTCCATGTCGCGCAGGCCGCGTTGCAGGTTGCGGACGTGGCTCTCCATCGACGCCAGAAAAAGGTCGGGCAGCACGTAGAACGGACCGATGCGCAGGCGTCCGTCGGCGATGCGCGCGCGCAGGCGGTCGGTTTGGTCGGGGCGGACTGCGAGGTAGTCCTCGAGCAGTACGGTCTGTCCGTCGAGTGTGAACGAGACATAGCCGGGGTCCGAGTCGAGCAAATCGAGCAGCCGGTCGATCAGACGCACCAGTCGAACGCGAAACGCCTCAAACGGCAGGTACCACGCCCGATCCCAGTGCGTGTGCGACACGACGATGCCTCGGATCGGATCGGAGGTGGGCGATGGGGGAGTGGCATCAGACGGAGTAGCACCATAGGGCTGCTGGGCGTCGGTGCGCGTGGCGCCGTAGGGCTGCTGGGCGTTGGGCATGAGGAGAAGAGCGGCACAGGCGAGAGGTGAGGTGCCTGCGAGGTAGCCGGTAGGGAAGCGGGTGGGAAAATGATCCAACACTGTACGGGCGTCGGGGCTTCAGGTAAAGTAACCCTGGCCTGTGCCGTACTCTGTGCGGTGTGCCCACCGGCGTGCCCGCTTTGCTTCCGACGCCCCCAGCCGACACCTCTTTTTACCGCCTCGTGTCCACGAGCCCCTCAGTTTCGCCATGATCGCCCGAACCCTCGCCGCCCGTTCCACTGCTGACCTGCTTGGCCGCATCCAAGCCGAACTAGACGAAGGCATGAGGCCGACGCTCGCCCTCGTGTTCGCCGACCTCAAGCACGATCTGAAAGCCCTCACCACTTCACTCGGCGACTACGACATGGAGTTCATCGGCGCGTCGACGGACGGCGGCATCATGGACGGCGTCGTCAGGCCGCAGTCGAGCGTGGCGCTACTGCTCGACGTAGATGCGGATGCCTTTCGCGTCTTCGTCGGATCGGGCGACGCCGACCCGACACAGGCAGCGGCTCGCCTGGGACAGTTTGCCGTCGACGCGTTCGAAACGCCTCACGTGCTCGCGTTTGCTTCGGGCCTGTTCACCAGCGGCGACGAGTTGGTGCGCGCGTTTCAGCGCACGGCGGGCGAGGGGGTGCCGTTTTTCGGGGGCTATGCAGGCAGTAACTTCAGCCAGTTGTCCACTCACATCCTAACGAGCGAGGGCGTATTGCCGGGCCACCTTGCTGCTGTCGTGTTCGACGGCGCGCGTGTCGCCATCGACAGCGTAGCAACGAGTGGGTGGAAGCCGGTCGGCGACGAGATGGTCGTTACCAAGGCCGAGGGCAACACGGTCTTCGAACTCGACGGCAAACCCATACTCGACGTGTTCAACGAGTACATGAAGCTGGACGAGGACCGCGCCGTCAACATCGGGCTGCTCATCCGGAAACACCTGCCGCTGAGTGTTCGGCGCGGCGACGGCTCCCAGGTGCTGCGCGCCTCGGCATACGTGGCGGGCAAAGCCCAGGGCATCATCTTCGCGGGCGACATCGACGAAGGCGCTCGCGTCCGATTCTGCGCGCCGCCGTCCGACGACATGGTCGAGCGCCTGCTCGCCGATGCCGAGACCGTCCGAACGCGCTCACCCGAAGCCGACGCTGTTCTCATGCTTTCGTGCCGCGCGCGCCACGCCGCCATCGGTACGTTCGCCGACGCCGAGGCCAAAGCCGTGTCCGACCTGTGGGACGCACCTCAGGTTGGCTTCTTCGCCTACGGAGAATTCGGCGCCCACCCCGAAACGCCGCCCGACTTTCATAATTCCACCTGCTCGCTCATCACGCTCCGCTCTCGCTAGTTCGCGTATCTATTTCCCTCGTTCCCTGGCGGCTCACTCGCTCCTGGCCTTGGTCCGCTGACGACCTGTTCGCTCAGGTAGGGCTCTGTATCGCGGGCAGATTCGCGCTGGCATTCGCCGCCGTTGTGCGGAGCCATCCCGCGACGTGGCGACAGGTGACGGACCGGTCGACCCGAGCGTTCGAAAGGTTCGACCTCGTGCCCGAGAAGGGGCTGAAACGATACTCGGAACCAAGGGCGACTTCTACGACTCGATCTACACTGCCGAGCGCTCTGCGCATCCGCTGATCCCGACACGATGGCCGATTCCCTAGAGTCGCTCCAACTTCTCTTGAACGACCGCCTAGCGGGCGCCGACCGTGATCACGCGCGCGCCCTGATTGCCGAGGTGCGTCAGGAGCAGGAGCGTGCAGCGTCGGAGTCGCGCTACGCCGAGTCGCGTCATCGCACGCTGAGCCGACTTCTAGAGCGGGTGTCGGACGATTTCGAGACCAAAAACGCCCAAGTGACTCAGGCGGCCGAGGAGATCGCCCGGCAGCGATCGGTGCTGGAAACTGTGATCGACGCGTTGCCCTCGCTCGTCTACCTGATCGGCGCGGACGGGCGCGTCGTTGCTGCGAACCGCGCGACGCTCGGCATGATGGGTGCCGATTCTGCCGATGCTGTCGTTGGCGTGCCCATAGTCGATGTGATGGAGCGTGGGGCCGCTATTTGGGACTGGACGCAGCGCATTCTGCGGACCGAGGAGCCGGTTCTGGATCTTGAGCACCCGCACCTGCTCAACCCGGGCATCCACATGTCGACCTCGCGGATTCCGTACCGCGGTGCGTCGGGTGAGATCGAAGGCGTCGTGTTCGTCTCGCGCGACGTTACTGCGCAAAGGAGCGCTGAGCGCACGCTCGAGCAGCAGAAAGCGTCGCTCGAGGCCCAGCGAGCCATGCTCCAGACGATTATCGACGCTATACCGTCGATGGTTTTCCTGATCGACACGGATCAGAACATCGTGACGGCGAACCGCACTACGTTCCATGCAACGGGCGGAATGGACGTTGGAGAAGTCATCCAACGACGTCTGAGCGACGTACTTCCAAACCGAGCGGACGGCATTTGGGAGGAAGCTCGCGAAGTGATAGAAAGCGGAGAGGCGGTTATCGATCGCGAGCAGGTAGACAGCGTAGCTCCCTATCGAACGCTTTCGGTGTCGCGGATTCCCTATCGCGATGCGAACGGAGAGGTGCAGGGCGTCGTGTTCGTGGCGCGCGACATCTCAGGAGAGAAAAAGGCACAGCTGCAGTTGGTGCAGCAGGCCGCGTCGCTCGTCGAGCAGACGGCATCGCTCGAGTCGCAGCGCGCGATGCTCCAAACCATCATCGATGCCATTCCAGCGCTCGTTGTCCTCATCGATAAGGACCAGCGAATCATAACGGCCAATCAAGCGACGCTCGACACGATGAACGGCGTGTCTGCGAGCGACGTGGAAGGGCATCTGCTGCGCGATATGATCCCGGACCGTGCCGATGCGGTATGGGAAGACGCGGTTGAGGTGCTGATGAGCGGTGAAGCCATCCTCGACCAGGAACGCGTGCATCCCGTCAACGCCGCCCGCATAGTATCGGTGTCGCGGATTCCCTACAGGGGCGCATCGGGCGAGATCGAGGGGGTGGTGTTTCTTACGCGCGACATCACAGAGGAGAAAAGCGCGCAGCACCAACTCGTGCAGCAAGCGGCATCCCTGGTCGAGCAGACGTCGTCGCTCGAATCGCAGCGGGCGCTGCTGCAGACCATCATCGACGCGATCCCCTTCCACATTTTCGCCATCGGAGCGGACCGTCGCGTGAACGCCGCAAACCAGGTGTCTCTGGAAGCCGTCGGTCTGGCGGCAGTGTCGGATGTCGTCGGCAAAACACTGGACGAAACGGCTCCGGCTCTCGTCGACGTATTGTGGCCGGATGTCGAGGACGTGATCCGTAGCGGGGAGCCGATCCTGGAGCGCGAGCAGCCGCGCATAGAAGATCCCGGCCGCACGATGTCGGTCTCGTGCATTCCGTTTCGAGGCGGCGGAGGCCGCGTAGACGGTGTCGTGTTCGTGACGCGCGACGTGACCGATCAGAAGGAGATCGAGCGCCGCCTGGTGGCGCAGGCGCGACTGGTCGAGTCGCAGCGCAGCCTACTGCAGGCCGTCATCGACGCGGTACCCTACACCATCTACGCTGTCGGATTGGACGGAATCATCGTCGCGGCCAACCACGCCGTCGTTGAGACGGCAGGCGCAACGTCGGCCGACGAAGTGGTCGGTCTTTCGCTCGTCGAGGCCGCCGGGCCTCTAGGAGTGTCGTTGTGGGAGGAAGTGCGGCATGTGCTGCGCACCGGCGTTCCGCTCATGGACAAAGAGGAACCGCACCTCACGATGCCGGGGGGCGTCATTGCATCGTCACGCATTCCCTTCTACACGGCGTCCGGAGAGGTGAGCGGCGTGCTCTCGGTCGTGCGCGACATCACCGAGCAGAAGGCTGCCGAAGCCGCCTTGCGCGAGAACGAAGCGCTCATCCAGTCGATTCTGGACGCCGCTCCCGACGCTGTCATAACCGTCGACGCGCACGACCGAGTCGTGGCCGCCAATCCGGCTGTCGAGCGCTCGTTCGGGTTTTCTCCGAGCGCTCTGATCGGCACCGTCTTCAGCGACTCCCTACTTCCGAAAGAGCAACGGGAAGAGCACCGCGCCAAACTGCGTGACTACGTCGAGCGGGGTACGACCGGCTCGCTTGGCCAGGTGCTCGAGCTCTCCGCCTGCCACGCCGACGGCACCCAGGTGCCCGCCGAGGTGTCGGTCCGCCCGGTTGCCGAAGTAGGAGGGCGGCAGCTGTTCGTGATCTACATGTCGGACTTATCCGAGCAAAAGCAGAACGAGGCCGCGCTGGTACAGGCTAAAGAAGCTGCCGAGGCATCGGTCAGAGCCAAGAGCGAGTTTCTCGCTAACATGAGCCACGAGATCCGGACGCCCATGAACGGCGTGATCGGGATGACGACGCTGCTCCAGCAGTCGCCGTTGGACGCCGATCAAGCCGACTCGGTCGAAACGATCCGTACGTCGGGCGAAGCGCTGCTAACGATCATCAACGACATTCTCGATTTCTCGAAAATCGAAGCAGGTAAACTGGACGTCGAAGATGCGCCCTTCGACGTGTACAAGACGACGCGCGAGGCCGCCGACCTGCTGCGCCACGAGGCGAGCGAGAAAGACGTCTCTCTCGAGGTGCACCTCGACGCGGCACTGCCTCGGTATCTCAGCGGCGACGCGACTCGTCTGCGACAGATCCTCGTCAACCTGCTCTCGAACGCAGTGAAGTTCACCCCTCATGGCCGTGTCACGCTGAGCGCGGCTGCTGACGTACGGGGCGACGAGGCCGCGCTCCGCATCGCCGTGACCGATACTGGAATCGGCATTCCGACCGAGAAGCTGGACGCCATTTTCGAGAGCTTCTCTCAGGCCGACGCCTCGACGACGCGTCGCTACGGAGGCACCGGTCTGGGCTTGACGATCAGCCAGCGTCTGGCGACGCTGATGGGCGGCACGCTGACTGCGCAGAGCACACTAGGCCAAGGATCGACGTTCGAACTCACGGTCCAAACGCGCCTCGCCGAAGCGCCTACCGTCCCCTTTGAGTCGGTCGTCCCTGCCGCATCGGCGGTGGATCCTGCGTCGGTTCGGTTGCTGCTGGCCGAGGACAACCTCATCAACCGGAAAGTCGCCTTGCGTCTGCTCGACCGAATGGGGTACGTGGCCGATGTGGCCGTGAACGGTCGCGAAGTGCTTTCTGCAGTTCGAGCGGCGCACAACGTCGGATCTCCGTATGACGCCATCCTGATGGATGTGCAGATGCCCGAAATGGACGGACTCGAGGCAACACGCCGCATCCGGGCCGATGCGGACCTGTCGTCGCAGCCCCGCATCATTGCGCTTACGGCTAACGCGATGGAGGGCGACCGTGCCACCTGCCTCGCCGCCGGAGCCGACGACTACCTGCCCAAACCGGTCCACTTCGACGATCTTGCTCGAAGCCTGGCGCGCATCCGGTAGAGACGGGGGACGTATCGTAGAAAAAGGAGCGTTGCCAGCCAAGCCGACACCGCTCCTTTTTCGGGTCCCTCTGTGTTAGAGAGAAGCTCGCTTTCTACCGAGGCGCCACCACCAGTGTCCCCGTCGCCGTGCGCTCGCCGGACTGCGCGCGCCACAGGTATACTCCCGCGGCAAGCTCGCTGACCGGCAGGTCGAGATTCACTACAGACGCTGGAGCCGTGCGCACGCCAACCTCGCGGCCGAGCGCGTCGTACAGCCGGATGGTCGTCGGCGCGGTCGACGTAGCCAGGCGGAACGTGGCCCAGTCGCGAGCCGGGTTGGGGAAGGGCTGCACCTCCAGATCTCCGCCCGTAACGTTGGGGCGGCGGATCGACGTGATGAGTCCCTGGCGTTCGGCAGCGAAGTTGCGCACCATCATCATGCCGTCGGCGTAGGTCGCGCGCCCGTCGGTTGCCTGGTCGGGTCGGATGGTGACGGTGACGGTTTCACCCGCGTTGGCCTGGACCGTGGCGACATAGACGAAGCCCTGGTTGTAGGTCGAGCGCTGATCGACGCGTGCGACCGTCGTGTCCGATCCGACGCCGACGGCGTAGTAGGCGTCGGTCGTCGAGCCGCTGCGAAAGCGGGGGACGAACGCGTACACGTCGAACCCGCCCGAGGCCTCAGCGGTGAGTTGGTACGTCGCCGTCGACCCAGTCCCCGGTGCGGCGAACTCCATCGTCCGTCCGCCAACGCCGATGGCGCGTTCGTCCTGCGTCCACGTTCCGGCCAGCGTCACGCCTGCGCTGTCGGGCGTGGTCACCACGCCCGCCTTGCGCGCCCGGTCGTTGGTGCGGCCCGGCAGGCGAGCAGGCTGCTGGTAGACGTACTTATGAAGCGTATCGGCGGCGAACGCATTGCGCTCGCGCAGGCTTTCGTAGAAGAAGAACACCTCGCCGCCGATGCCGAACGAGCGGTTGTACTCGGCCGCCTGGCGGAAGTAGGCCGGGCCGTTGTCGCCCGGATTGCTGCCCGTTCCGCCCAACACGCCCGGCGACAGGCGCTTGCGGAAGGAGGGAGGCACGTAGCCGCCGCCGCTCGTCGGTGTCGGGCCGACCGTCTGACGCACCAGGTCCTGGTACGAGCTGATGCTCCGCCGATAGAGCTGGGGGTGGAGCAGGTCGACGTAGCTGCTGTCGATCCACTGCGGCGTATTCTGCAGGTACTCGACGAACCCGAACTGGTAGTGCGACGGCGAGAGCGAGACGTAGAGGTCCGGGTCGGCTGCTTTGACCTGGCGGTACATACGACCCAGAAACGCCGTCAGTTTGCTGCCGCGCCAGATCAGCCAGTCGTTGTCCTTGGTGTTCGTCGGTGGTGTCTTTCCGGTTTCGGCCAGGTAGAGTGCGCGCGTGAAGGAATCGTATCCACCTTCGGACGGCGTCGCCGGTAGTCGGTCATCGCCCTGGACGCCGTCTACGTCGTACGTATCCAGCACTTCCTGAATCATGTCGAGCATCAGGCCCTGCGGTCCGGGGTGCAAGCCGTTCATCCAGTCGAAGCCGTTTTTGACGACCAGTTTGCCGTCCGTTCCGATGGCGGCCCACTCGGGATACTTCCGGATGATGTGGCCGCCGTCCTGCGAGAAACTGGCCGCAAATCCGAACTCGAACCAAGGGATGACCTCCAGCCCGACGCGACGCGCCTCGGTGATGACTTCGGCGAGCGGATCGCGACGCTGCGCCGTATAGCTCAGGTCTTGCCTGAAGTCCTCGCCGAAGTAGTCGACCATCACCTGCGACGGGTAAAGCGTGTAGCCTTTATTCCAGACGACCGGAAAGACGACGTTGAAGCCATTGGCCGCGAGGTAGTCCATCGCCGAGGCGATGTTCTCCTTGCTGCTCAGCACGTCCGAGGCTACGTTGGTGAGCCAGACGCCCCGCACCTCCTCGGTCGGCGTGGTGGTCTGGGCGCTCAGGGTGGACGCGAGCAGCAGGAGGGCAGGGAGGAGAAGAGTGTGGCGCACAGGCAGGAGAGGTAACGGCGTAGGAGAAGCCTTAAAGATGCGGCACGAAAGGAAGCTCCCGCTGCCGTGATGAAAACGTAAGCGCTTTTTCTCTAGATGTAAGCGCTTACGTCTATTGAGATAACGCACAGGTCATCGTATGTTCACCATCCCTTCCAACCACCGCCGAACGCCGCCCATGCGCACTACGCTACTCCTACTCCTCGCGCTCGTCGTCGCGCTGCCCGCCACGGCGCAGCAGACGTCGACGCTCTACGAAATCGCTTACAAAGGCACTGCCGTCACCGTCGACGCCGATCTGAAAGATTGGAGCGACGCCCAATGGATTTTTCTCAGCCAGGACAAGGTGAACTTCCGCAACGAAGCAGGCGGAGTCATCCAGGGCGTGCCAGAGAGCCCGGCTGACTTCTCCGGCTACTTCGCCATGAAGATGGACGACACGAACATCTACTACGCCGCCATCGTCCGCGACGAAGGCTTGCCGATGATCGATACGCCCGCCGACTCGAACGTCGCGTTCAACTACGATCACCTCTCGGTCTACATGGGTCTCTACGACATCGGAGACCGTGCCGGTTCGCCGCACGTCGAAGGCTCGCCGGGCGAGGAGGGCTTCTCCTTTATCCACCCGACGATTGCGGACTCGACGATCGCTGCAGGTCGCGGCTACCGTATCGGGCCGGGAACGGACGACAGCGGCACGACGCTCGGGTCGGACTTCCAGGTTTTGTTTCGGGCCATCGACTACGGTACGCCCAACGGCATCGTCTCGGGCGATGCAGCCAAGCGCTTCCACTTCTCGGGCGGCATAATGAACAACACGTTCGAAGGTGCGACGGGCGCAACGGCTCTCTTCGCTGACGAGAAAGGTTATTTCCTCGAGTGGAGTATTCCCCTTGCCTCGTTCGCAGGTCAGATCTCGGATCCCGCGCGCAACTTGGCAGACTTCACGTGGCCCGGGTTTACTCCCGAAGACGGCAAAACGATCGTGTTCGACGCCGACATCACCGACCTTGACGAAGGCGACGCCCCGGGCGCGAACCGCTACCTCCGCATCGGCGACAAGGGCGCGCTCTTCCGCGATGCCAAGAGCTTCTCGATGCGCGGCAAGATCGTCGACATGACCAAGGCGGGCAACTTCGCTCCGGCCGAGCCGCTACTTCATCGACTACAAGCCGACGCAGAACGTCACCATCGACGGAGCCGTCACGGCTGACTGGCGCGACGCTTCGTTCATCGGCCTGAGCCAGGACAAGTGGGGCGTTCGCGTAAACGGAGTAACCATCCAGGGCACGCCCTCCTCGCCGGACGATTTCTCGGGCCACATCGGCTGTCAAGATGGACGACGAAAACGTGTACTTCGCCGCGATCATCAGCGACGCAGGATCGCCGATGATCGATCGAGCCCTCGACGGCAAACCTCGCGTTCAACTTCGATCACTTCGCAGCCTATCTCGGTCTCTACGACATCAGCGACTTGCCCGGCTCGCCGCACGCGGAGAAGAACTTCAACTTCACCAACGCCGATACCGTCGTTACCTCGTCGGAAGGCAGCGGATACCGCATTGCGCCGGGCACGGACGACACCGGAACCACCATCGGTCCCGACTACCAGATCTACATCCGAGCGCTCGACTATGGCGGCGATGGCGTCGTCGTCTCGGGTGCTGGCGTGCAAGAGTACAATGGTGCCCGTGTAGACTCGTCGATGTCGAGCACGACCGCGTCCACGAGTCTGTTTGACGAATGAGGATGGGTATGTGCTCGAGTGGATGGTACCGCTCGAAGACCTGTCCGGCGACATCGCCAGCATTCTAAGACGACAGGCCTTCGCGTTCTACTACGAGTGGCCCGCGTTCACGCCTGCCGTTGGTACGACGATCTCCTTCGACGCAGACGTGACCGACAAGGACGCAGGCGATCAGGGGCTGAACCGGTTTCTCCGCGTCGGATCGGGAGGAGCGCTCTTCAATACGCCTGCGAACCGTTCGCGCCGCGCGCTGATCACAGATGGATCGTTCGCCACAGTGACGAGCATCGAAGAAGTCGCCTCGCTGCCGGTCGCCAAGGGCGAAGGGCTGCTGCGCGCCAGCTATCCCAACCCGACGAGCGGCAAAGTCGCGATTCCGTTCGAGATGCCCCAGGCCGGAACGGCTCGCTTGGCCGTCTACAACCTGATCGGTCAGGAAGTCGCCGTCTTGGTCGACGGATCGCTGTCGCAGGGCGGTAAGGTGTTCCACATGGACGCCAGCCGCCTGCCCGCCGGTGCCTACGTCTACCGCCTGACGACGGATCGCGGAACCGAGAGCCGACTGATGACGGTCATCCGCTAACTCGGCTGTTCTCCCACCTCGCGCCGCCGGAAGGGTCTGTACCTTTCCGGCGGCGTTGTGTGAGAGTATGTCTTTGATTCTACTCGACTTGTCTTGGGCACTGTCTCAGCGAGGAATGCGGCCCGCTCCGCCTTCCCCTCCGGCACAGACTCGGACCCCGGCCCTCGGGCCTCGACGACTCCCACCAACAGACCGTCTATGACGCGCTTTCTGCTCCTGCTCGCGCTACTCGCCGCGATGCCCGCCGCCGCACAGACGACCGGAAAGATCTCCGGCACGATCACCGACACGACGGGCGAGCCGCTCATCGGCGTCAACGTCCAGATCGACGGCACCACGCGCGGCGGCACGACCGACCCGGACGGCAACTACTTCATGATCGGCGTGCCGGCGGGCACCTACACGCTCATCGCCACTTACATCGGTTTCCAGACGCAGCGCGTCGAAGGCGTCCGCGTCACCGTCGACCGCACGACCGACGTGGACTTTCGCATGGCCGAGGAAGCGTTGGGCATCGAAGGCGACGAAGTCATCATTACCGCCACGCGCGGACTCGTCGAGACCGACCGGACGAGTTCGTCGGCCAAGGTCGACGGCGAGTCGCTGCTCGAGCTGCCCGCCGACAACTTTCAGGACGTGGTCGCCCTCCAGGCAGGCGTGACGCGCGGGCTGGACGGCGCGCTGCACATCCGGGGCGGACGCGCGAGCGAGATCAAGTACTACGTCGACGGCGTGGCGGTCAGCAACCCGTTCACCAACGGGCTGTCGTCGCCGGTCGAGAACTCGGCGGTCCAGGAAGTCGAGGTCATCTCGGGCACGTTCAACGCCGAGTATGGGCAGGCCAACAGCGGCATCGTCAACATCGTGACGCGCAGCGGGTCGGACGAGTTCAGCGGCACGTTCATCGGATCGGTCGGCGGCTACGTATCGGACCGCACGAGCGTCTATCCCGACATCGACGAGACCTCGCTGCTGGGCGAGCGCTACATCGAAGGTTCGTTCAGCGGCCCGACTGGCATACCCGATCTCTACTTCTTCGCCAACGGCAAGCGCACCGACCTCGACGGCCACCTGTTCGGACGCGAAGTCTTCCTTCCGACCGACTCGTCGAGCTTCCGAGGCGCGACCGGAGCCGACTGGCTCATCCAGTCGGGCGGCGACTCGTCGGCGGTCCCGATGAACAGCAGCCAGGCGACGACGCTGCTGGGCAAGCTCAGCTACAACGGCATCAAAGGCATCCGCCTCGCCCTCTCGGCGACGAGCTTCAACAGCGACAGCAAACCGTACAACCACCGCTTCCGGCTCGTCCCCGGCTCGCGCCCGACGCAGCGCTCGAGCAACAGCAACTACCTGCTGACGATGAATCACCTGCTGACCGACCGCCTGTTCTACGACCTGCGCCTGACGCGGTACACGACCGATTTTCAGCAGTCGGTCTTCGACGATCCGCTCGACCCCGGCTACTCGGCCAGCTACCGCCCGGCCTCGCAGGAACCGGCGTTCGTCTTCGCGACCGGCGGCCTGGACGCCTATTGGACGCAGCGCAAGAGCACGACCTACGCGCTGCGCTTCGACATTACCAATCAGATCAACGACATCAACCTGGTCAAAGCGGGCATCGAGTATCGCCGCAACGAACTGGATTTCGCCGAATACCTGCTCGACGTGAACCCCGTCCAGTTCGGCGACTTGCTGCCTCGCATTCCAGATCAGGACACGCGCCGCAACAACCAGTACGACCGCTCGCCCGTCGAGTTTGCCGCCTACATCCAGGACAAGATCGAGTACAAAGACCTGATCGTGAACGTCGGCATCCGCTACGACCGCTTCGACGCCCAAGGCCTGGTGCCCAACGACTTCGGCGACCCGCAGAACGTGTTGGAGTCGGCCGAGCCCTATCGCGAGACGAGCGTCAAGAGCCAGCTCAGCCCGCGCCTGGGCTTTGCGTTTCCGATCACCGAAACGGGCGTCGTCCACGCCAGCTACGGTCAGTTCTTCCAGATCCCCGAGTTCAACCGCCTGTACGAGAACCCCGAGTTCGAAGTCCAGGGCTTGAACCTGACCGGCTACATCGGCAACGCCGACATCGACCCGCAGCGCACGACGCAGTACGAGATCGGCTTGCAGCAGCAAGTGGGCAGCAGCTTTGTCGTCGACCTGACGGCCTACTACCGCGACCTGCGCAACCTGATCGGGACCGCGTTCTACTCGACCAGCGTCGGCAGCGACACGTATGGGCGCTACGAAAACGTCGACTTTGGCAACGTGCGCGGCATCACGGTTTCGGTCGGCTACCGCTTCCCCAACCTGAGCGGCTCGGTCAACTACACGTACCAGAGCGCGAGGGGCAACGGCAGCGATCCGCGACAAGCGTTCTTCGACCGGCAGAGCGGAAACGCCGCCACGCGCGTGCTCATCCCGCTCGACTGGGACCAGCAGCACAACATCTCGGCCGATCTGGCGACGAACATTCGGGGCAACGCGCTGAGCTTTATCGGCACGTTCCTCTCGGGTTACCCGTTCACTCCGATCGACGAGCGGCGCGTCGAGATCACCGAACTGCGCAACCAGGCGCGGTTCTCGCCCGAAGCGCGCATCGACGTTCGGCTGAGCCGCATCGTCCAGTTGGGCGGCGTGCGCGGGCAGATCTTCGCCGTCGGCGAGAACCTGCTCGACAGCTACCGCCCCGACGTGCTGCCCCAGCTTCCCCAGCGCGAAATCGCCGCCCGCCGCGCCGCCGGTCTGGACCGCGTCAACACCCAGGAGGCGTTTCTGAGCAACCCGGCGTTGCAGCCGCGCCCGCGCCAGGTTCGCCTGGGCATTCAGTTTGACTTCTAGGCCGATGCGCACCACCACCTTGGCTCACACTCTCTTCGATTCGCTTTCTATGCGGCGCTTTCCGCTCGCCTTGCTCGTTCTCACGCTCTTCGCCCTGCCCGCAGCGGCGCAGAGCACGAACGAGTCCGGCACGTTCATCGACCTCAACCCCGGCACGCGCGACTGGCGCGCCGACCTCAACGTAACCGGCAACCAGGTCGAGAGCATCGTCACGAACTATGGCCTGATCGGTAAGGGCAACGGCTCGATCAACCAGGCGGGCGTCTGGCCCAAAGGCACGGGGCACGGTCACCTGCACATGATGACCGGTCTGATCGGCGCGCGCGTGCCCAATGCGTCGGGCGTCAATACCGTCATCGTGTCGGATGGCTACCTCGAAGGCGGCGGCGATGCACTGACCGAGGGCGATGGTCGCGTCGAGTGGAAGTTTCAGCCTAAGCCGGGCTACTTCAATCGCAGCATCGAGCAGCCGCGCATTGCAAACAGCCTGAGTCCCGAGACGTGGCCTGTCACATGGCCCGACAAACCCAGCGAATGGGACGGGGCATGGAACGGATTTTTCGGCCTCAATCAGTTCAACTCGGACCAGGAGACGTTTTACGTCATGGACGACTGGACGAACCGCGAGTTCAACTTCTTTCCCTTCGGCAGCAACCGGCCCGACACGCGCGGCCTGGGCTTGCAGGTCGATGTGCGGCTGTTTCAGTGGGCGCAGCCGCTGGCTAAGGACATCTTGTTCATGCAGTACGCCGTTTCGAACGTCGGAAACGTGGCCTACACGAGCCGCCTGAGCACCAACCCCATTTTCTTCGGCGGCTACACCGATACCAACCCATCCGGATCGGGCGCGAGCGACGACGGCGCGGGCTTTACCGATCAGGAGGATTTGGTCTTCGGGTTTTCGTTTACCGGTCAGGGCACGTGGAGCCAGTTTCGCGAGATTCCGCCGGGCTACGTCGGCTGGAAGTTCTTGGAGTCGCCCTCGATCAGCGGCGACGGCATCGACAACGACGCCGACGGCCTGATCGACGAGAGCCGCGACAACGACGCCGGCCAACTCATCACCGGTCCGTGCGGCATCTACGGTCCCGCCGTAGAGCACTGGTCGCGGCGACGAGGACTGTGACTGGAACCCGCTGCTCGACGACAAGGGTGCCGACGGCATCGGCTCGGACGAAGCGGGCTATCCCGGACCGGACGAAGGCGAGAACGACGGTCGCCCGACCCAAGGCGAGCCCAACTTCGGACGCTTGGACAAAGACGAGAGCGATCAGGTCGGCCTGACCAGCTTTTTTGCGCCGCTCTTCGGAACGGTCGACGTGCGCGACGAGCCGAGCGTGTGGGACCGCTTGCAGCCGGGCTTCTTCGACGTGCCGCAGCAGAGCGTCAACCAGATCTGGATTTTTGGTTCGGGACCGTTCGACTTGCAGCCCAATCGCACCGAGCGCTTCTCGACCGCCTTTTTGTGGGGCGCCAACGAGGACGCCATGTTTCGTACGAGCCAGGTGGCGCAGCGCATCTACGACGCCGACTACAGGTTCGCCCGCCCACCGCGCCAGCCCGAGCTTCAAGCCATCGCTGGAAACGGACGCGTGACGCTGATCTGGGACGACCTGGCCGAGCAGAGCCGAGACCCGATCTACGGGCGCGACTTCGAGGGCTACCGCATCATCAAGTCGACCGATCCGCAGTTCCTGGACGCGCAGAACGTCACCGACGCGTTCGGTAACGGCGTCTACAAGCGGTCGATTGCGCAGTTCGACAAAGTCAACGGCCTGACCGGACCGCACCCGCTCCAGTTCGGTGAGGAGATCGGCATTCCCAACGGCGTCCACTACTACATGGGCGACGACACGGGAATACAGCACAGCTACGTCGACACCGATGTGGTCAACGGACGTACGTATTACTACGCCGTCCTGAGCTACGATGCGGGCTACGACAACAGCTTCGACGCGCGCGGCATCTCGGACATTCCGAGCCTGTTTCCGATTTCTCCGAGCGAGTCGCCTGCCAGCATCACGGTTCAGAACGGGCAGATCGTCAACCGGGACCGCAACACGGGCTTTGCTACGCCCAACCCAAACCCGACCGACCAGACCGGCGGTACGCTCGACCTTGGCGCGGGTAATGTGCTAACCCAGCAAGCAGGGCCTGCAACGGGCGCAGTCGTAGCCGAGATCGTGTCACGCGATCTGCTTTCGGACAACACCTATACCGTCTCGTTTGACCAGCGGCAGACGACGAGTGCCGTCGAGTATGCGACGCGGTCCGTCACGGTCACACGCGGCGACGGTGTCGTCGTGCTCGACCGCGAACCCGTTCCGACCAACGCCGACTCGACGCAACGCAATCGCTTCGCCGTCGAGTTGCTGAGCGAGGGCGTGATCCTGACGTTCGACAACCAGGTGACGACGCTCGCCGACGCGCAGATGCGTAGCGGATGGGCACCGACGGCGAAATCCAACTTCAACGTCGAAGTCGACATCAACCGCTCGACAGCTTTCCCCGACGGTGTCATCCAGCCGATCAATGCCGTCATCGCGTTTGGTGACACCAGTGGCGCCGCGCTCGACACCGCCTTTACCTCGACGACTGGCCGCATCAAGCGCGCGACGTTCTTCCGCGTGTTCGACCGTGCGACGGGCGAGGACCTCGACTTCATTTTCAACGAGGACCGCAACACCGAAAACGGCAGGGCCGACACGACCGAGTTCATCCAACTCGCGTTCCGCAACACCCCCGACGCGCGCCGCTTCGACCGTTCGTGGCAGCTGACCTTCCGCGCGCCGCTCGGCCCCGACGGCGTTCGCCTGCCAGATGCGGCTGTTGTTCCGCCTCAGCCCGGCGACACGTTCCTGCTGCGCACGCGTGTCCCGTTCGGCGAGCGCGACGCGTTCACGTTCGGCACCCAGTCGCTCCAGCGGCAGACCGGACTGGGCGAGGACCTGCTCGACCAGGTGCGCGTCGTGCCCAACCCGTACCGCGTCGCCAACGTGGCCGAAACGGCCAGCTCGCTTACGGGAGCGCGCAACCGCAAACTGTTCTTCCGCGGCCTGCCCACCCAGGCGACCGTCCAGATCTTTACGGCCAGCGGCGTCTACGTCAACGAAATCCAGGGCGTCGACGGCGTCGCCACGTGGGATCTGACCACGCGCGACGGGCTCGAAGCCGCCTATGGCCTCTACTTCTACCACGTCCGCGCCGAAGGTATCGGCGAGAAGGTGGGCAAGTTCGCGATCATCAACTAGCACTATGACCTTTCGCATTTGCTTTGGCCTGCTGCTGATCGCGGGCCTGTTCTCTCAGGCGCACGCCCAAACCAAAGTCGGCACGACGGCGGCTCCGTTTCTCGAAGTCGGCGTCGGCGCGCGGAGCGTCGCGATGGGCGAGGCGTCGGCGGCGCTGGCTGCAGGACGTGTCGGCGATCTATTGGAATCCGTCGGGTATCGCGCGGATGACCGGCAGCGAAGTCGCGTTCGAGTACACGCAGTGGTTTGCCGACACGCAGCTGCAGTACGTCGCCGCCGCCGTTCCCGCCGGCGGAGGGACGGTCGGCATTCACGCCTACGTGTTCGACAGCGGCGAGATGGAGGAGACGACACTGTTCGAGGAGTTTGGCAACGGCCGCCGCTTCGACGTGCAGAGCCTGTCGCTGGGCGTGAGCTACGCGCGCCTGCTGACCGAGCGCTTCTCGGTCGGTGGCACGTTCAAGTACGTCGGCGAGAGCGTCGCCGAGATGCGGGCCTCGACGTTCGCGCTCGACCTGGGCATCCAGTACCAGCTTCCGTTCCGCGGTATGCGGCTGGGCTTCGCGATCCAAAACTTCGGGTCGCGAAATGCGCCTCGACGGCAGCGACACGTCGGTCCGCGTCGATCTGGACCCCAACACGACGGGCGACCCGGACGCAACGGTCGGCAACCTGCGCACGCGCGAGTGGGATCTGCCGCTGATCTTTCGCATCGGCCTGGCCTATGAGGTCGTGCAGTCGGCCAGCCACAGCCTGACGTTCGTCAGCGACGCCAACTATCCGAACAACAACGACCAGAGCGTGGCCGTCGGTGCCGAGTACGGGTTTGCCAATCTGTTCTTCGTTCGCGCCGGGATGGCAGACCTGTTCACCAGCGAGGCGCGAGGCGAAAATCACCTGCGCCTGGGCGCCGGCCTCCAACTCGCCGACCGCGTCCGTGCCGACTACGCCTGGGCAGATCGTGGCGATCTGGGCACAGTCAACCGCATCGGAGTCGGTCTGATGTTCTGAGTCGATCGCTCAGACTGCGCTATCCATCTCCAACCTGGCTGGTCTTTCTCTTGTCATCGCCAATGCCCTTGCGCTACCTCGTTCTCATCCTGCTCTGCGCCGCGTGCGCCAGTCCTCCTCTCGTCGAGCCAGTGTCGACGGAGCCGCAGGGTGATGCCGAGATTCGCGCCGTCTGGATTACCAACGTCGATTCGGACGTGCTGTTCAGCGAGCAAGGCATCGTGGACGCCGTCGCCAGACTGGACGAAGCAGGCTTCAACGTGCTCTTTCCGGTCGTTTGGAACAAGGGGATGACGCTCTATCCGTCAGACGTGGCGGAGCGGACGATCGGCATCCGCATCGACACGACGCTGATTGCGGGTCACGATCCGCTTGCGATCATGCTGCGCGAGGGCAAGCGGTACGGGATGAAGGTGATTCCGTGGTTCGAGTTCGGGTTCGCGTCGAGCTACAATGAGGGCGGAGGCCACATTCTGCGCATGTACCCCGACTGGGCCGCGCGCGACATCGACGGGGGATTGCTGACTAAGAACAACTTCGAGTGGATGAACGGCCTCCATCCCGACGTGCAAGACTTCCTGCTGGGCATGATCGACGAGGTGCTGACCAACTACGACGTAGACGGCATTCAGGGCGACGACCGCTTGCCGGCCATGCCTTCGCACGGCGGATACAGCGAGTACAGCGTGGGTCTCTACCGGAGCGATCACGGGGGCGCTATGCCGCCAGACGATCCGCGCGATCCGGCTTTCGTGCAGTGGAAGGCCGACAAGCTGAGCGACTTCGGCGGACGCCTCTACGACGCGGTCAAGTCGCACGGGTCGGATAAGATCGTGTCGCTCTCGCCCAGCATCTACCCCTGGTCGCACGACGAGTACCTGCAGGACTGGCCCGACCTGGATCGAGCGCGGACAGGTCGACTGGTTGCATCCGCAGAACTACCGCTACTCGATCGAACGCTACGAATCGACGCTGGACGAGACGATTCAGTACTTCAACATGGCCGGAGGGCGCGTGGCAGGCGTCAAGATGGCTCCGGGCATTCTGGTCAAGGCTGGTCCGCGCTACAACGGCCCCGACTACGTCCGGCAGGCGATGCAACTCCACCGTGACACCGTCCTGGACGGTGAGGCCTTTTTCTTCTACGAGGGACTGTTTGAGCAAAACCAGATGCTCGCCGACAGCCTGCGCGACGGGTTCTACCGCACGCCCGCGCCCACGCCGGGCGTGGCTCGCTGATGTCAGGCCCGGCCTCGCCTCGTTGGATGCTGCCGGTCGCCTATGTGGCGTTCGGGCTGGGTGCCGTTCTGGCCGCGATCACCCTGCTGCAACTCATCACCGACGTACGCCTGCTCGACGATCCACTGACGGGCATGATCGGTGCGTGGCTGCTGGCGTTCGTCGTCTATGGTCTGGCGAAGCGCGGCAGCCAACATCGGGAGTAGCCGTGCCGACCGTCACCGCCTTGTACCGCTATCCGATCAAAGGCGTCCGCGCGCAGTCGGTGCAGAGCGCGCGTGTCGAGTGGCGCGGCCTGGCGGGTGATCGGCGCTGGATGCTCATCGATTCGGCGGGCGACTTCGTGTCGCAGCGAGGTGAGGCGAGGCTGACGCAAGTCGCCGCGGATCTGGTTGACGATGGGCTGGTGCTCCATGCTCCCGGCGCCGACTCGCTTCCCGTCGCCTTTCCCGAATCGGACGCACCAGCGCTCACCGTCGACGTGTGGGGAACAGCTTCGCCCGTCCGCCACGCCACCGCCGCCGACGCGTGGCTGAGCGGCTGGCTCGGCTATCCGGCTCGCTTAGTCTACCAACCCGATGCGGCGCACCGTCCGGTCAAGCTTGCCAGCGGAACGAGCAGGGGAGACCACGTGAGCCTGGCCGATAGCTACCCGCTGCTGCTGACCAACGCAGCGTCGCTCGTCGCCGTCAACGCCCAGCTTGACTCGCCCGCCGAGATGCTGCGGTTTCGGCCCAACGTCGTCGTGAGATGGGATCGAGGCGTTCGCCGAACTAAGCATGACACGCGTGCAGATCGGAGGCGTGGCATTTCGCGCCGTCAAGCCGTGCGTGCGGTGCAACGTGGTCACGCTGGACCCGGCGACGGGCGAGCGCGGAAAAGAGCCGTTACGGACAATGTCTCGTCTTCGCACAAACGCGCACTGCCGATGGCGTGGTGTTCGGTATGAACCTGGTGCCAGACGGACAGGGAATGATCTGCGTGGGAGACCGGTCACCGTGGACTTCTGACGTTTCGGGCCAAGCGCTAGATTACCGAGCGGTTAAGGCATTGGAAAGCGGCAGTCCCGAAGCTACCTTTCGTCTACGGTTCACCAGAAAACCCCGGAAACCACTTCGCTACCTACGTTCCCCATCCGCTGTCCGCTCACGCGCTAGGCGTCGAAATCGCCGAGCGTCCGTCGCCCACAATGACGCGGCCCGTCCTGCTGCTCAACGCAGACTACAGCCCGCTGGGCCTGTGCGGCGTCGAGCGCGCGATCGTGCTTGTGCTGATGCAGAAGGCCGATCTGATCCATGCGAGGGAAGACGCCTTCGTCCGCTCGCAGCGCGTCGCAATCCCGCTGCCCTCGGTCGTCCGGTTGCGTCAGTACGCCCGCGTGCCCTATCGCAAGATCATGCTGACGCGCAAAAACGTGCTGCGGCGCGACGAACACCGATGCCAGTACTGCGGCAACCGCGAGGGCCTGACTATCGACCACGTGTTTCCTCGCTCGCGCGGTGGTAAGGATACGTGGGAGAACCTCGTCGCCGCCTGCTCGCGCTGCAACAGCCGCAAAGGCAACCGTACGCCGGGGGAAGCCGAGATGCCGCTGCGCCGCAAGCCGTTTCGCCCATCGCACGTCATGTTCATCCGCGACTTCGTCGGGCACGTTGAGCCGGCGTGGAAGCCGTACCTCTTCATCGACTAACCGACACGTTGCATTCCACTCACTCACTCCGCAGCGTAGCACGCGACGGCTCCCGCATCGGCCTATTTCTTGCGGGCGGCCATCTCACTTCGTGGATTCCGGAGTCGGGAGAAGAGGTGTTGTTTTTGAGCCGCCGCGCCGTCGTCGCGGCAGGCCGTTCGATCCGAGGCGGCGTGCCCGTCATCTTCCCGCAGTTCGCCGATCTCGGGCCGTTGCCCAAACACGGATTCGCGCGTACGGCGATGTGGGCGAAGTCCGATGCAGAGCCCGGCGAAACGCTCACGCTGCACCTACGCGACGACGAGAGCACGCAAGCGATTTGGCCGCATCCGTTCCGGCTCTCTCTGGGTGTGGCTACCGACGCCGACACGCTGCGCATCGCGCTTCGCGTCGGCAATACGGGAGAAGCTGCTTTCGATTTCACCTGCGCGCTACACACGTACCTACGCGTCGCCGACATCGGCAAGGTATCAGTTGACGGACTGCAAGGCGTCCGCTTTCGCGACAAGACGGCAAATGGGCGCTACGACGACCATGCAGAACCCCTCCGCATCACCGGTCCGGTCGACTCGGTGTACGAGCGCGCGCCGGATCGGGTGACGGTTTGGGATGAAGGCAACGACCGCCGCATCGACGTGCGCAAAAGTGGATTTGCCGACTGCGTTGTATGGAATCCGTGGCAGGAGGGGGCCTCGGCGATGACGGATATGGAGGACGAGGAGTACCGCGAGATGCTGTGCGTCGAGGCTGCCCAGGTCTCCACGCCCGTTCGGTTGGCGCCCGGCGAGCGATGGGAGGGGAGTCAGACGATCGCCGTGCGAGCTGCGTGAGGGCTTCACCGCGCGCGCAGAAACAGCGGTCTACACGCGCGGTTTGTCCCACATGACCGAACACATCGCGCCTTCCCACGCCGTCAGCTGGACCGCACGCCTGCTCTGGCTCGCCCCCCTGATGTTGGTCGTCTATGGCCTATTCCTCCTCAAAGCGCCGATCGACCTGACGCGCACGCTCAACGAGGGGACGCCGATGATGGCCGAGGTGCTCCACGTCGAAACGTCGGGGCGCAAAGATGTGACGTACGACTACGCCGACCTCGCTTTCACGCTACCCGACGGCACGCGGCACGTCGAGCGCAACCTGTCGCTGCCGCACACCGTCGCGCCGTTCATCGCCGGAACGGATTCGATCCCGGTTCGCGTGCTAATGGGATCCTCGCGACCCGTCATCATCGACCAGTCGGTGACCGTCGAGCGCTCGGGGCGTGGGGTGACCGAGATGGAGACGCATGAGATTCCGGTCGTCCGCACCCAAATCCGCATCGCATGGGTGAGCGCTGCCGTCTGTCTGATCTCTGCACTGCTGCTGTCACTGGCCGTGTGGTGGTGGAATCGCTATCTCGCCCGCTATGGCGATCCGGCCGATCGCACCCCTGAATCCGCTGTGCACTCGTGAGGCGGCTGGATGCGCACACGCTCGCCGACGCCCGCAAACGAGCCGAACGGGCCGCGCTGGCTGGTGGAGCCGTAATTCGGAGTTTCGAGTCGCGCCGGTCTGAGCTGCAGGTCGAGGAGAAGGGCACCAACGAACTCGTCACCCAGGTCGATGTGGCGGCGCAGCGGGCCATCGTGGCGTCGCTCAAAGGAGCGGTCGCCGGGGCGGAGTTTCTAGGCGAGGAAGAGGAGTTGGGCCAGGGTGAGCAGCCCGATCTGTGCTGGATCATCGACCCGCTCGACGGCACGACCAACTTCACGCACGGTATTCCACCGTGGGCCGTCAGTGTCGCGCTCGTGGAGCATGGACGGCCGGTTGCTGGAGCCGTACTCGACGTGACGACAGGAGAGTTGTTCTCGGCGGCACGAGGTCAGGGCCTGACGGCAAACGGCGAACCCGCACACGCCAGCCGGACAGCGACGCTGGCCGACAGCCTGATTTCGACCGGTTTTCCCTACCGCGATCAACGCTACACAGACGACTACCTCGCTGTCCTCAAAACGCTAATGGCGGGCACCCGAGGTCGTCCGTCGCCACGGAGCCGCCGCCGTCGACTTGGCGTGGACTGCGTGCGGACGTTTCGACGGCTTCTTCGAGATCAACCTCAGTCCCTGGGATGTGGCCGCGGGCGTGCTTCTCGTCGAGGAGGGAGGAGGCATCGCGACTGACTTTCGGGGCGATGGCGACCCGGTTTTTCGCCCGCATGTCGTCGCCGCCGGGCCGCATGTTCATGCCGAACTGCTGCGCGCCTGCGAACTGCTGAGTGGGTCGCAAAGCCTGTTCGGCTGACACGCGACCTGTGGGAAATGCCCACGAGTGCGACTTTGATACCGTTCGCGATCAGGATGACGGTACAGGACGACGCTCGCGTTGCCCCTACACACGATCCGGAAGTCAGCGCGGTGGCACCGTTCGGCCTGGAAGCGGTACCTTTACGCCTCACCCACTCGCATTTTCGACATGGCAGGACTTCTCGACGGTAAGACAGGCATCATCACCGGCGCGCTGCTGCCGAGTAGCATCTCGTGGAAGATCGCCGAGGCGGCGCATCGCGAAGGCGCTCGGTTCATCATCACCAACGCGCCGGTCGCGCGCAAGCTGGGACAGGTCGACGAACTCGCCGACGCGACGGGGGCCGAAATCGTCTGGGCCGATGCGACGAGTGACGAGGACATCGACGCGCTCTATGCTGTCGCGGCGGAGAAGTATGGGAAGATCGACTTTTTCGTTCACTCCATCGGGATGGGCATGAACGTGCGCAAGAACCGCGAATACGAGGACCTGAAGTACGACTGGTATCACAAGACGCTCGACATCTCGGCGATCTCGCTCCACCGCATGATCTCGCGCGGACTCCAAGCCGACATCTTCAACGTGCAGGCCTCTATTCTCGCGCTGAGCTACATCGGCGCGCAGCGCGTGTTCAGCAAGTATTCGGAGATGGGCGACGCCAAGGCGCTTCTAGAGTCCATCGTCCGCTCGTTCGGATACCGGTTGGGCAAAAAGGGCATCCGCATCAACAGCATCTCGCAAAGCCCGACCAAAACGTCGGCGGGCAGCGGCATCTCGGGCTTCGACGCGATGTTCGACTTCGCCGAGCGCCTCTCGCCGCTGGGCAACGCGGATGCCGAAAGCTGCGCCGACTACACCGTCGCCATGATGTCCGACCTGACGCGCATGGTGACGATGCAAAACCTCTACCACGACGGCGGCTTCTCGGCGATGGGCATCTCCGACGCACTCGTTCACGACCTGAACTCGATCAACGAGAAGGAGTCGGCGTAAGCCGATACCATCGCGGCATCCCCTTCCAACGCTGTCATTGCGAGGCTGGAGGCGTGCCAATCCCGAGCAGCATCCTTAACCATCTGGGAGATCGCCGCATCGCAACGCTCCCCGCAATGACAGTTGAGGCGTTCCCCTCTGCCTCCTTTCCCATCCCGCCCGTGCGCATCCACACGACAACCGCCGCAATGGCCGCCGAGGCCGACATGGCGCGGCGGGCGGGGCACCGCCTGGCGCTCGTGCCGACGATGGGCGCGCTGCACGATGGGCACTTGTCGCTCCTCGAGCAGGCGCGTCGGGCTGGTACGCACGTGACGGTCTCGATTTTCGTCAACCCGACGCAGTTTGCTCCGGGCGAGGATTTCGACCGCTACCCGCGCGAACTGGCTGCCGACATCGAGAAGCTGCGGGCGGCGGGCGGCGTCGATGCGGTCTTTGCGCCCTCTGTCGACGAGATGTATCCGCTGGGGGCGGACGAGCAGATCGCGGTCGACGTGGGCAATCTCGGGGGGCAGTTGTGCGGGCCGCATCGTCCGGGCCACTTCTCGGGCGTGGCGACGGTGGTGAGCAAACTGTTCCACGTGTGCCGTCCGCACCATGCGGCGTTTGGCTTGAAAGACGCGCAGCAGTTTTTCATCTTGCGGCGGATGGTCAAGGCGCAGCTGATGGGCGTCGACCTGCTGCCTGTCCCGACGATGCGCGAGACCGACGGCCTGGCGATGTCGAGCCGCAACGGTTTCCTAGGCGCCGATGCGCGTGCCCAGGCGCCGGTCATCTACGAAGCACTTCAAGCTGCGCGGCGTGAAATCGAGCGCGACGAAGACGAGCCGCGCGACATCGAAGCTCGCTTGGCTGCACGGATCGGCCGGACGCCGATGGGTCGCGTGCAGTACGCCCAGGTCGTCACGCTGCCCGACCTGCAACCTGCAACCGATCTTCGCGCGGGACAGCGGCTCCTCGTCGCCGTTGCCGCGTACTTTGGCGACACCCGTCTCATCGACAACGTAATCGTCGAAGTGCCGACCCCGTGATTCTGCGTCGGGAAAGCGCTTTCGACGCGCCACCCGACCTATGACCGTCACGCTGTTCAAAGGCAAGCTCCACCGCCTGCGCGTCACCGAAGCCGACCTCTACTACGAAGGCTCGATTACCATCGACGCCGACCTGCTCGACGCCGCCAAGCTGCTCCCGTTCGAGCGCGTCCAGGTGCTCAACGTCGCCAACGGCGCTCGAATGGAGACTTATACGATTCCCGCGCCGCGCGGCAGTAGGGTCGTCTGCATGAACGGCCCTGCCGCCCGCAACGTGGCCGTAGGCGATCAGGTGATCGTTATCGCCTACGCCGACATGACGCCCGACGAGGCCCAGTCGCACGAGCCTCGAGTCGTCCTCGTAGACGACCAAAACAATCCGACGCACGTCTACGACCTCGACCCGGGCGCTCAGCCCAAATACATCGGCCGCTACGACGCCGTCGCCACCAACGCTGCAGGCCCCGTCGCCGCCGTCGACGCCTGACATCGACACTACTGTAGGGGTGGTTCACGAATCGCCCTCAACCCTCACCTATCAGATACACAATGACCATCGAACACGTCGCCGTCATCGGTGCGGGCACCATGGGCAACGGCATCGCCCACGTCTTCGCCCAGAACGGCTTTCGCGTCACCCTGATCGACCTCGACCAATCCCGCCTCGACGCCGGACTCGCCACGATCGAGAAGAATCTCGCCCGACAGGTCAAGAAAGAGCGCATCACCCAGGCCGATCAGGTCGAGACGCTGTCCCGCGTCGCCTGCGCGACCGACCTCGCCACGAGCATCGTAGACGCCGACCTGATCGTCGAAGCCGCGACCGAGAACCCGGCCGTAAAAGCCGCGCTCTTCACGGCGATGGACGAGGCGTCTCCGGCCCACGCCATCCTCGCCTCGAACACGTCGTCGATCTCGATCACGACGATTGCCGCTGCGACCCGCCGCCCGGCGCAGGTGATCGGGATGCACTTCTTCAACCCGGTCCCGGTGATGAAGCTGTGCGAAGTCGTCCGCGGCCTGTCGACTTCGGACGAGACCTATGCGACCATCCACGCGCTGGCCGAGAAGCTGGGCAAGGTGCCGACCGAGGTCAACGATGCGCCGGGTTTCGTGAGCAACCGCGTACTCATGCCGATGCTCAACGAGGCGATGTTCTGCGTGATGGAAGGCGTCGCCACACCCGAGGCCGTCGATACTGTCATGACGCTGGGCATGGCGCATCCGATGGGACCGCTCGTGCTCGCCGACTTCATCGGCCTGGACGTGTGCCTGTCGATCATGGAAGTGCTGCACCGCGAGTTGGGCGAGGACAAGTACCGTCCGTGCCCGCTGCTCCGCAAGATGGTCGCCGCCGGGCACCTGGGACGCAAGAGCGGCAAAGGCTTCTACGATTACGACTGACGAATACATGCCTGCTGACCCGCTACGCACGCTCCACCTCGTCGGCGACCGCGTGCTGATCGACCCAGACGCGGGCGAGAAGCAGACGCGCAGCGGATTGTATCTGCCTGCTAGCGTCGCCGAGAAGGAGCGGATTGGGAGCGGGCGCGTGGTCCGTGTCGGGCCGGGGTATCTGACCGCGAACCCGGAGTTCAGCGAGTCCGAGGCGTGGAGCGAGGTGCCGAGCGTGCGCTACCTGCCTCTGCAGGCGCAGCCGGGCGACGACGCGTTCTTTCTGCGCAAGGAGGCCGTCGAGATCGTGCTGGCCGAGCGCCGCTACTTCATCGTTCACCACAGCGCTATCGTCGCGCTCCAACGTCCCGAGCCGACCCAGGACGAACTGGACGACATCGACCTGAGCGGATTGGGGCTGTGACGACGGGCGCTTTTGTGCGCGATTCGAGAATCCCACGGTTGAGGCGTGGCGCCATCGCTCGTCGTTCCGTAGATTCAGTCTAAACCAGCCGCATCGACCATGCTTCCTGCCCCGCTGACCACGTTTCGCGCCGGTGACACCGTGCGGCTGTGCTTCCTGGGAACGGACGAGCGGACATCGACGCGGCTGCGCGAAGTCGGAGTTCGGGAAGGATGCAGCGTGTGCCTGCTCGCCAACGACGGTAAGTGCATGTTGGCTCTGGGCGATGCGCGCGTGGCGCTGTGCCGCGAGGTCGCGATGTGCATGCTCGCCGAGCGCGCGGGCAACAGCTGAGGTTGGTGAAGACGACGCTCGACCAGATCGCTGCCGGAACGTCCGCCACGATCGTCGGCTTCGCGGCGGACGCCTCGCCTCGCTTGATGGAAATGGGCGTGCTGCCCGGCACGACCGTCGAGGTCGTCCGTTTGGCTCCGCTGGGCGATCCGATGGATCTGCGCGTACGGGGCTTTCACCTGTCGATCCGGCGCGAAGAGGCGGCGCGCGTGCAGGTCGAGCAATCGTAAGGTGCCGATGGCCGAGTCTCTGATCGCGACTGCAACGCGCGTCCGCACGATTGCGCTGGCAGGAAACCCAAACGTCGGCAAGACGACGCTCTTCAACGCGCTCACCGGGGCGGCCCAGAAGGTGGCGAACTATCCGGGCGTGACGGTCGAGCGCGCGTCGGGCAACCTGACCGGGACGAAGGGGGAGACCGCTGTCGAGGTCATCGACCTGCCGGGCACGTACAGCCTCAGCCCTAAGTCGGTCGACGAGCGCGTGGCGTTCGACGCGCTGACGGGGCGCATCGCCGGGGAGCCGACGCCCGATGTGGTGATCTGTGTGCTGGACGCGACCAACCTCGAGCGCAATCTCTATCTCGCCACCCAAGTGCTCGACCTGGGCCTGCCGACGATCGTCGTGCTCAACATGATGGACGCGGCTCGCGATGCCGGGCTGTCGGTCGACGCGGACGTGCTGTCCGAGCGTCTGGGCGTTCCGGTTGTGGAGACGGCCGCGCGGGGCGGCGTCGGCGTCGACGCGGTGCGTAGGGCTGCACTCGACCCGCCGCCGCCCTCGCGCGGAGTCGACTGGCCGATGATGCCCGCTGTAGCCGAGAAACTGGACGCGCTGGTCCGCAAACTGTCGGTTCTCGAACCCGAGTTGAACGATGCGCGGTTGCGCGCTCTGGCGCTGGGCACACTCACGTCTGACGTGCAACTGGAGGTCTTCGAGGAAGACGCGTCGGAGTTTGTCGACGCTGTCCGGTCGGCGCGCGCCGATCTCGAAGCGCGGAACGTGCCCTACAAGATGGCCGAGATGTCGGGCCGCTATGGCTGGATCGGGCCAGCCGCGCAGGCCGCCGTCACGCGCACGACCCAAGCGGGCGAACGCTCGCTCTCCGACAAGATCGATGCTGTCGTGACGCACCGCGTCTGGGGCCCGCTGATCTTCGGTGCTGTCCTAGTGCTGATTTTCCAGGCCGTGTTCACGTGGGCCGTCCCCGCGATGGATGCTATCGAATGGCTCGTCGCGGCGACCGGCAGCGGCCTGCGCGCGGCTCTGCCCGACGGCGTGTTCGAGGACGCGCTGGTCGAGGGTGGGCTGTCGGGCGTCGGCAACGTGCTGATCTTCTTGCCGCAGATCCTGCTGCTGTTTTTCTTTCTCGGTCTGATGGAAGACACCGGGTACATGGCGCGGACGGCGTTCATCATGGACCGCGCGATGCGGCGCGTTGGCCTCTCGGGCGCTTCGGTCGTGCCGATGTTGTCGGCTTACGCCTGCGCCATTCCCGGCATCATGGCGGCCCGAACGCTGTCCGATGAGCGCGATCGCATCATCACGATCATGGTCGTCCCGCTCCAGGGATGCTCGGCCCGGCTGCCCGTCTACGTGCTGCTCATCGCCACCTTTATTCCATCGGGCGCGCTGTTCGGCGTTTTGGGCTATCAGGGGCTGGCGATGGCAGGACTGTACGTGCTGGGCACGCTGATGGCCTTCGTCGCCGCGTGGACGCTCAAGCGCTTCGTGTTCAAGGGCGAAGGCTCGGCGTTCGTGATGGAGCTTCCGCCGTACCGCCTGCCCATGTGGAAGCTGCTCGCCCGGCGGATGTACGACCGCAGCAAGCTATTCGTCGTGCGCGCGGGTAAGATCATCTTCGCGCTCTCCATCGTGCTCTGGTTTCTGGCGAGCTATCCCAAGGTCGATATCCCCGCCGACCTGTCGGGCCGCATGGAGCAGGCCGAGGCGGCGATCAATCGTGCCCAAGAGAGCCAGATCCGCATCGACATCGACGGGCAGAAGGCCGAGTTCGGCGACACGGTTCAGGAATCGGCCCAGTCCGCCATCGACGCGGCCGACGCCGAGTTTCTGATCGTTCAGAACGAGATGGCGGGCTACCAAGTGCGCAACAGCTACGTCGGCCGGATCGGTCGCTGGATCGAACCGGTCATGGCACCGCTGGGCTTCGACTGGAAGATCTCGGCCGGGCTCGTCGCCTCGTTTGCCGCGCGCGAAGTGATCGTGAGCACGCTGGCGACGCTCTACAGCGCCGGAGCCGATGAGGGCGAAGACAGCCTATCCCTCCGCGACGCCCTCAAGGCCGACACCTATCCGGACGGAACGCCCGTCTTCACGACGCTCGTAGCTGTCAGCCTGCTGGTGTTCTTCGTGTTCGCGCTGCAGTGCATGAGCACGCTCGCCATTGCCAGGCGCGAACTCAACTCGTGGTTCTGGCCCGCCGTGATGTGGGTCTACATGTTCGTCCTCGCCTACCTGTTCTCGCTCGTCGTCTATCAGGGCGGGCAAGCGCTGGGCTGGGGATGACGTTGTGCTGAGGAGCGCGAGCGGATGATGAGTTACCGCCACTCCGACTGCACGAGCGCCAGTTCGCTACCGTCGCGCGTAATGCGGTGGAGCCAGGCGCCGTCGCCATGGGGTACCGATTCGGCGCGGATGGTCTGGCTCCACAGTGCCTCGTGGCGGACGGCATAATCGAGGCGGCGCAGGTCGCTGGTTTCGCAGATCGACGGCGGCAGTGCTTCCAGTGCCCACCTCGCGAACGCGACGTTGTTGGCGTGTCCGTTCAGATCGAGGTCGCGGCGGGCGACGCGCAACTCGGCTGAGTAAACGGGCGCGGACTCGGCGATCCAGCGCAGGCGGGGAAAGTCGATTTGGGGCGGTCGCGACGAGTCCACGAGGTCGATGAACTCCGACCCGACCCGGCGCGGGCGGCGTGTGGCGGTGTCGAGCACGAACCAGCGCGATGAGATGTGGGCGATGTCTCCGCCAGCGGTCGTCAGGCGTGCGTCGCGGTGGGCGTAGAGGCGGTCGGCGTGCGACGGCCACGTTTCGATGCGGACGGGTTCTCCGGCGCCGGGCATGGGCGCGTCGAGCCGCTGGATCGCGATCTGAGCCATCAGCCACGCCTCGCCTCGGTCGAGCAGCGTCTGCATATCCCAACCCAGCTCTTCGGCGTGGCGGTTGGCGATGTCTTGGAACAGGTCGAGCAGGACCGGCAGCGGCGCGCGTCCGGTCGCGTCGACCTCGGCGGCTCGGATGGAATACTCGTGCGTAAACATGGCGTCGGCGAGGGGAAGTCTTTCTCTGCAAACTAGACAGCCGTTACCTTGCCACCGTCTTTCAGCTCCCATTCCTAGTCCGCTTTTCCCGATGCCTCGACTCTTACTCCTGTTGCTCCTCACCCTCGTCAGCGCTCCGACCGCATTCGCCCAAGGCGTGGCCCAGTGGGAGCAGCGAGTCGCCTACCAGATGGAGGTCGACGTGGACGCGCCCAACCACCAGATGGCGGGCACGCAGCGGCTGACGTACACCAACAACAGTCCCTACGCGCTCGACCGCGCCTACTGGCACCTCTACTTCAACGCGTTCAACCCCGGTTCGATGATGGCCGAGCGCAACCGCAACCTGCCCGACCCCGACGGCCGCGTCGTGCCGCGCATTTTCGAACTCGGCCCCGACGAAGTCGGCTACCACAACGTCCAATCGCTCACCATGAACGGACAGGCCGTCCCCTTCGAGGTGTTCGACACGATCCTGCGCGCCGATCTTCCCATGTCTATTGCGCCCGGCGCGACGGTTACGTTCGAGATGGTCTTCGACAGCCAAGTGCCGCTCCAGACGCGCCGCAGCGGACGCGACAGCAGAGAGGGCATCGACTTCTCGATGAGCCAGTGGTACCCCAAGATGGCGCACTTCGACAGCCGCGGCTGGCACGCCGATCCCTACATCGGCCGCGAGTTCATCGCACCGTTCGGCTCGTGGGATGTCAAGATCACGCTGCCGTCCGAATACATCGTCGGCTCGACCGGAATCCTCCAGAACGCCGATGCCATCGGTCACGGATATTCGGATACCGACGTGCCCCACGCCGCCGGATCGCGCCTGACGTGGCACTTCACAGCCAACGATGTCCACGACTTCGCCTGGGCCGCCGATCCCGATTACCTGCACGACCGTGTCGAGGTCGACGGCGTCACCTACCACCTGCTCTACCAGCCTGACGTGGCCGAAGGCTGGGAGTTCATGAAGCGCTTCGTGCCTCAGGTCATCGGCGAGTTGAGCGCAGGCATCGGCCCTTACGTCTATCCGCAGTTCACCGTCGCCCAAGCCGGGGACGGCGGCATGGAATACCCGATGATCAACTTCATCACGGGCGGGCGCACGGCCAACTCGCTGATTGGCGTCACCGTCCACGAGGCGGCGCACGAGTGGTTTTATGCGATGATGGCCAACAACGAGAGCGACTATCCGTGGATCGATGAGGGCTTTACCAGCTACTGGACCGATCAGGTCATCGCCAATCTGCTCAACCCCGACGAGACCCAGGACATCCACAAGGGGGCGACCGAAGCTGTGTTGCGCTTGCAAGAGAATGGTCAGTTTGAGCCACTCAATACGCCGTCCGACTTCTACGTGCGCAACCGGGCCTACGGCACAGCCTCTTACTCGGGCGGCCAGCACCTGGCGCGGATGATCGGATCGGTCATCGGCGAGGATGCGCTGGGCCGGTTCTGGAAAGAACTCTACAATCAGCACGTCCTGCGCCACCTCGAGCCGGCCGACATCGAGCGCGTCGCCGAGCAGGTGAGCGGGATGGAGCTGGACTGGCTGTTCTGGCAGATCACTCAAAGCACCCGTCGCATGGACTACGGCGTCGACGACATCGCCAATCAGCCCGGAAGCGCCAGCATCGAGCTCGACCGCGAGGACGAGATGTTCTTTCCGCTCGACCTCAAACTGACGCTCGCCAACGGCGACAGCGTCTGGGTCCACGTGCCGACGAGCGAGACGTTCGGCCATCGTCCCGTCGACGCGGGCTGGATCGTCGCCGAGCCGTGGCCGTGGACGTTCGAGGAGTGGACGGTGACCGTGCCGGTCGCCAGCCCCGTCGTACGCGTCGAACTCGACCCGATGGAGATTACGCCCGACTACAACCGCAGCAACAACGTGAGCCGTACGCGCTAGCGACGTGACACGACGAGGCAGCCGCGTTGGATCGAAGCGGGGCAGGGAGGCGTCTAGTCGTCTCTGCCCCGCTCCTCGTTTCCGCCCTCGATGTCCGCCGACGCTACGCCTCCCAACTGGTCCTCTCCTTTCGAAGCGCAGCAAGGCGATGCCGCTGCCGCCGCGCTGCCCAAGCCGTCGCCCGAGTTGGCCGACAGCGTGCGAATGCTGGGTGACATGCTCGGCAGGTCGGTCGCCGAGTTAGGCGGAGACGAGCGCTTCGAACTGGTCGAAGAACTGCGGACGCTGGCGCAAAGGGCTGCACGGTCGGGCGACGCAAAAGCGGCACAGCAGGCGACCGAGCGCATCCGCCACGCCTCGCGCGACGACCTCAACTGGGTGCTCCGCGCCTACACGACGTTTTTCCACCTGGTCAATCAGGCCGAGAAGCGCGAGATCGCTCGCATCAATAGGGAGCGCACCCTTACCAGCCCGCCACGCAGCGAGTCGGTCGACGAGTCGATCGGAAAGCTCAAAGCCGCCGGTCTGTCGCTGGCCGATGTCGAGGCGCTGCTCCAGAAACTGGATCTGCAACCGACGCTGACGGCTCACCCGACCGAGGCGCGTCGCCGCTCGATCTTGTACAAGCAGCAGCAAATTGGCGAGCAACTCGAAGTCCTCCAGTCCGACCGCGCCACTGTGGGCGAAAAACGCGACGCCCAGGCCGACATCTCGCGCCAGATCCGCCTGCTGCTGCTCACCGATACAATCCGCGCCACGCGCCCGACCGTCGTCGACGAAATCGACCAGGGCTTGTTTTTCCTCGCCGGAACGGTCTGGGACGTGGTCCCGCGCCTCTTCGCCGACGTGCAGCGCGCCCTCTCCAAGCACTACGCAGACGAACTGGGTGGACGCATTCCCGACGTGCCTGCGTTCCTGCGTTATCGCAGCTGGATCGGCGGGGACCGTGACGGCAACCCCAACGTCACGCCCCACGTTACGCGCGCCGCGATGCGGAGCCACCGCCGCGCCGCCGCCCGCCGCCTGGACGAGGCGCTGCGAACGGTTCGGCGCGAACTGAGCGTGTCGCGGGAGCAGGTCGACGGGTTTTCAGCCGACTTCCTGTCCTCGGTCGAGAAGGACGTGGAGGAGACAGGCCTCGACGAGGCGATCTTGCGTGCATTTGGACGCGAGCCGATCCGCCTGAAGCTGGAAGCCATCCGCGTGCGCGTGCGCAGGGCCGAGACAGATCCCCCCAGCTATCCGCAGGCGCAGTTCATGGACGACCTACACGCCATTCGTGATGCGCTCGACGCCATCGGCCTGGCCGACGTAGCGCGAACCGGAAGCCTGGCGACCCTGATCTGGCAGGCCGAGGCGTTCGGAATGCACCTGGCCGCCCTCGACATCCGGCAGCACAGCCGAGTTCACGAAGCCGCCGTCGCCACACTGCTCGCGCAGGGCGGAGTGACAGAGCGCTACGCTGATCTGGACGAAGCCGAACGCGAAGCGATCCTCCGCGAAGAACTCGCCTCACCGCGTCCGCTTCGCCCCATCGGCGCACCCGCAGACGCCGCGCTCGACGATTTGCTCGACGTGTTGGCATTCGTGCGCGAGCAGGCGGGCTACGCGCCGCAGTCTGTCGGCAGCTACATCGTCAGCATGACCCACGACCCCAGCGACCTGCTCGAAGTGCTGCTGCTGCTCAAAGAGGCCGGGCTGTGGTCGCGCGCAACGGACGGCACGATCACGACGGCCGTCGACGTGGTGCCGCTGTTCGAGACCATCGAAGACCTCGCGCACTCACACGAGTTCATGCGCGGCCTCTTCGCCGACGACCTGTGGCAGGCCCAGCTTGCGGCGCGGGGCGGGCTGCAAGAGATCATGCTCGGCTACTCGGACTCCAACAAGGACGGTGGCTACTGGATGGCGAACTGGAGCCTCCATCAGGCACAGAGCGCGCTGGGCGACGTGTGCGAGGAGTTCGGCGTCAGCCTGCGCCTGTTCCATGGACGTGGCGGAACGGTCGGACGCGGTGGCGGACGTGCCAATCAGGCGATGCTCGCTCAGCCCGCGTCGGCCCAGACCGGACGCATCCGCTTTACCGAGCAAGGCGAAGTGATCTCGTTTCGCTACGGCTCGGATGCCATCGCGATGCGTCACCTCGAGCAGATGGCGAGCGCGCTGCTCGTCGGCACGGCCAAAATCACCGACACGCGTGATCCCGAAGGCGCCGCCAAGCTGGTTGGTCGCATGGCCGACACGTCTACCGACGCCTACCTCTCGCTCATCCACGACGACGACTTTTGGCCCTGGTATAGCGGTATTACCCCTCTGGGCAGCATTGGTCAACTCCCCATTGCCAGCCGCCCGATCAGCCGCGCCACCCAGGGAGACAACCCGTTCGACGGACTCCGCGCCATTCCGTGGGTATTCGCGTGGACGCAGACGCGCTATACCGTGCCCGGCTGGTACGGGACGGGCGCCGCTGCCGCCGAACTGTCCGCCGAGCAGCGCGCCGAACTCAAGGCGGCCTACCAAAACTGGCCGTTCCTCCGCGCCGTCGCTGACAACGCCGCGCGCGAGATGGCACGCTCCCGCCTGTCCATCGCCGCCCGCTACGACCAGGCGCTCGCCCCAGAACCCTCATTTCACGACCGCATTGCGACCGACCTGGAGCGTGGTGCTGACCTACTCCAGTCCATTACGGAGCGCCCGCTCGCCGGGTCTGGCGCCATCGCTCGGTCGATCGACCTGCGTAATCCCTACACCGACGTGCTCAACTTCGTCCAGATCGTCCTGCTCGAACGCATCCGATCAGCCGACGCCGAAGGCAAAGCCGCCGACGAGGATCGTGCGCTGTTGCAACTGAGCATCAACGGAATCGCCGCTGCGATGCAGAGCACAGGGTAATCCTCGCCGCCAGCTGCCCATACGTCATCAACGACACCCTCTGGATGGACCGAATGGAGAGGCGGAGAATGGCGCTGGTGCCCTCGTTTACCTCATCGTCATATCTCTCTGCGGAGGCAAGGCCTCACGACTGCCTCGCTTGCTCGTATGCAGCGCGCTGAAGCGGCTAGGGTAGCGGTTGCGAAGTGCTGCTTCTGAACCCTGGCTCTTACACGTCTCACCGGCGGCTTGTGCGGGTGATGCGATCTCTCCGAATTTCGCTTTCCTCCGATGTCCGTGCTCGGCATCATGCCTCCGAAGACGCGTCCGAAGAGCCTACGCGCTGCTCTTCGCCCTCTTTGCCGCTGACCGAGTCGAAACTGATGCTGCTGAGCGAGCGCCGCCAAGCGGGTGGGCCCCGCCCGTGTCTGGCGAGTCGGATCGGGCGTGCCTAGCTGGGTAGAGGCCAGCCTAGCGGGCAGCACTAGGAAGCGACGCAATCCGCATGGCGGAAACGGCAGAGTGGTGATCGATGGACTGTATTCCGCTCGTGCGAACGCGGCGCGACAAGCCCTCGATTCTCACCGAGCGAAGTGCGATTCGATGTCGCCGATCTTGTCGACGCGAGTGGCATGCCGCCCGCCTTCGAAATCGGTAGACAGAAACTCCTCGACGACCGTCCGCGCCGTTTCGACGCCGAGCACGCGGCTGCCTAGCGTCAGCACGTTGGCGTTGTTGTGCGCACGGGCGTTGAAGGCCGAAAACACGCTCCAGCACGGCGCGGCGCGGACGCCAGGCACCTTGTTCGCCGCCATCGCCGAGCCGACGCCGACGCCGTCGATAGCGATGCCGAACCGGGCTTTGCCGGATGCAACGGCTCGAGCGACGGCGTACGCGAAGTCGGGATAGTCGACGCTCGGCTTGGCCGCATCCGTGCCCAGGTCGAGAACCATAAATCCGGCCTTCTCGCACCATGCGCGCACGTCGGCTTTGAGCGCGAAACCGCCGTGGTCGCAGCCCAGCGCGACGACTCGTGGCGCCTGCGCTGTCGGCGAGGGAGTTGCTTCTGGAGAGGCGGCCCGAGGCGCGACGAACGCGATGCCATTTTCTTTGGCCAGATCCCGCGCCAAAGAGGTTATGAGCGCGTTGGGGGCTGCTTCGATGGTCGATGCGCCTCGCTGCTTGGCGGCGCGAACAGTGGCTTCCGAGATCAGGGGGCGAGGCATGGCGAGGGGAGAAGTGAACGGTCGTCAGCGTTGGAGCCAACCAGCAGGGTCAACGTCTTGGCCGTTGTCGAACACGCCGAAGAACAAGCCGGGTCCGAGCGGTTGGCTATCCGTTCCGGCTCGCCCAATCACCTGTCCCGCTGCGACACGGTCGCCGACGCTGACGCCGACCGACGAGAAATTGGCGTAGACGGTCCAATAGTCGCCGTGCGACACGTAGGCGACTGTCCCGAACTGCGGCATCGCATCGACGCGGCGGACTGTCCCCTCGAACACGACGCGGACGGGATCTCCGGATGATGAAGCGATGAACAGGCCGGGTTGGGGCGTTTTGGTGCCCGTCGCCGCGTTGGTATGCTCGCCGTACGACTCGGTCACAACGCCTCGGACCGGCCACGGCAGCTTGCCTCGGTTGCTGGAGAACGACCCGCTCAGGCGCACGACTTCCGCCTCGGCGACTGCCGCGACTGCAGATGGTGCTTGTTCGCGCTCGACCCGCTCCGCCGCAATCGCTGCCCGAATCTGCCGCTCGATTCGCGCGACCTCGTTCCGGCGCTCCTGTATCTGTCGCTCGATGGTCGATCGCTCGCTCTGCAATTCGCGTACGACGCTCTGCCGCTGACCCTGCAACCGGCGTAGATCGGCCTGTTGCTGCTGCGCCTCGACCAGGAGCTGCTCGGCCTCAGCGACGGACGAACTGATCTCGCGCCGCTGCCGCTGGGCTGCTACACTCGCGCCTTCGATGGACGACAGTTTGCGCCGCCGCTGGTCGGCGAAGTGCCGCAGGTACACCACGCGCCGAACCATCTCGTTGACCGATCCCGCCGAGAGAATCAACGCCAGGTCGTTCATCCGGCCGCGCTTATAGGCATGAATGGCGCGCTGCTGGTACTGCTCACGCAACTCATCGGCCTCGCGCTGATAGTTGGACAGCGAAGAGGCCAGCATCTGCCTGCGCTCCTGCAACTGCCGCATCCGCTGCACCTGCGTCGTAACCAGCGCCTCGCGCGTCGTGATCGAACGCTCCAAGTCGCGAAGCATGCTCATCGTCGTCGTCTCGGCCTCACGCGTCTGCGCCAGTCGCCGCTCGTCCTGGGCAATCTGCGCTCGCAGCGCGTCGAGCTGCGCCGTCGACTGTGCCGCTAGTGGAGCCGCGATCAGCAGGTAGAAGAGAAGAAGAGCAGCGCGCATGGGTGCAAGTTATCGAACGACGCGCAGTCCGCCGAGGTCGAGTCGAGAGGGGAGCGCTTCGTCCGGATTGAGGGTCAAATCGGAGTACACGAATCGCGCTTCGGTATCGGACGAGGGCTGCCGCAGCGTGATGCGAGAGGGCAGCGCGTAGCCGTCTACGTCGACGAACCGCTCGAACACCTGCTCCGCCGCTAGCGCTCCCGACGCGTCATAGCCAACGAACCGCGTGACACGCCACCGCGCAGGGTCGACCGTGAACGCGCGCTTTCCATCGGGACTGCGAAGCAGGTACTGCGCGTCCGATGTTGGACTGATCTGCCACGCGACGGCCGGGTCGAGCGTTATCAATCCCGTCAGCGCTTCGAATGCGCCGTCCGGGCCGATAGGGAAGGGGAGCGCACCTGCCGCCTCTTGCAAGCTGCCCAGTTGGACACTCTTCTCGAGCTTGTTGACCGCGAAAAAGCTGTCGGGCCGCACCAACACGCGAGCGCCCTCGAAACCGAACGCCCGCACGCTCGCCAGCGTCGACCCACCACGTTCGGTCAGTACGCGCACGCCGAACGACCCGTTTTGCTTGGGCGAGCGCAGGACGATGTCGCCCCGCCCGCTGACCCTGCCGATCTGGAGGGTTTGCATGGCGCTCAGCACCTGCGCCGCCGAGTGGTTCGGGTAAGCAGACGGGCGTGGCGCACGGTCCGCGCGTTCGAGCCCGCCGCTCGAGGCGCATCCGGTGACGAGAAGCAGGGCCGCGAGTAGATAGAGGCGCATAAGTCGGAGAAGAAGAAGAACGAGGTGCAAACGCCGTTCCGATGAACCGGATGCGACGGACTGCTCAAACCTATCAGGTAGGCCTCGCTCTCGATTCAATAGGCTCGAGCGAACAGCACGCGCCGGCTCGATGGCTTACCCGTGAGCATGTCGACGCCCGCGGTTTCCTTCGCATCGAGCGGAATGCACCGGATGGTGGCTTTGGTTTCGGCCTTGATGCGGGCTTCGGTATCGTCTGTTCCGTCCCAGTGTGCCCTTACGAATCCGCCTTTCTCGTCGAGGACACGCTTGAACTCGTCGTAGCTGTCTACGTCGGTCGTGTGCTCGGTTCGGAAGGCGAGGGCGCGGTCGAACAGGTTCTGCTGGATCTCGGCGAGGAGCTTGACGACGTGATCGGCCAATCCGTCGCGGCCGATATTCTCCTTGGTCTTCTCGTCGCGCCGGGCGATCTCGACGGTACCATTTTCCACGTCGCGTGGGCCGATGGCGAGGCGGACCGGGATGCCTTTGACTTCGTGCTCGTGAAACTTGAAGCCGGGCCGCACGCTTTCGCGGTCGTCGATCTTGACGCGGACTCCGGCCGCTTTGAGCTTGCCCATCATCGACCGCGCCGTCTGCATGACCGCTTCGTTGTCGCCGTTCTTACGCGTAATCGGGACGATGACGCACTGTGTCGGCGCTAGTCGGGGAGGAAGGACCAGTCCTTCGTCGTCCGAGTGCGTCATCAGCAGCGCGCCGATGAGCCGCGTCGAGACGCCCCACGAGGTCGCCCAGACGTGCTGCAACTCGTTGTCGGCATTCTGGAAGGTCACGTCGAAGGCGCGCGCAAAGTTTTGGCCCAAGAAGTGACTCGTCCCGGCCTGGAGCGCCTTGCCGTCCTGCATCAGCGCTTCGATGCACAGCGTGTCGACGGCTCCTGCAAACCGCTCGGACGCCGTCTTGATGCCCTTGACGACGGGCATCGCCATCCACTCCTCGGCAAACGTTGCGTACACGTCAAGCATCTGGTTGGTCTCTTCGCGCGCCTCGGTTTCGGTCGCGTGAGCGGTGTGGCCTTCCTGCCACAGGAATTCCATCGTCCGCAGGAACAGCCGCGTCCGCATCTCCCACCTGACCACGTTGGCCCACTGGTTGATCTTGATCGGCAAGTCGCGGTGGCTCTGAATCCAGTCGCGATAGGTGTTCCAGATCACCGTTTCGCTCGTCGGTCGCACGATCAGATTCTCCTCAAGCTGCGAGTCGGGATCAGCGATAAGCCCGCCCTCGTCGTCGATCTTCAACCGGCTGTGTGTAACGACGGCGCACTCCTTCGCGAACCCGTCGACGTGCTCAGCCTCTTTGGCCAGAAAGCTTTGCGGGATGAAGAGGGGGAAATAGGCATTCTCGTGGCCCGTTTCCTTGAACATATCGTCGAGCGCGCGCTGCATGTTCTCCCACAGGGCGTAGCCGGTCGGGCGGATGATCATGCAGCCTCGGACCGGAGCGTAGTCAGCCAACTGGGCAGCTTTGATGACGTCGAGGTACCACTTGGCGTAGTCTTCGGAGCGGGGCGTGATGGCGTCGGCCATTGTAGACGATAGGTGTGCAGTAGAAGAGACGGAGGGGGCGCGTGGAAGCGTGCCACATGCCGTGCAAAGGGCCATCTGTGCCGAAGGCCCGATCTTTGACATATGGGAGCCTGATCCGCGGCTACCCGTAACAAAAGATACCGCGCCCCTCCGCCTGCGCCCTCCTCATACTCTTTGCCACCATGCCCCGAGCCGTACCGTTTATCGCCCTGCTCTGCGCGCTGCCGCTAACGGGCTGCTATACCCAACTCGCGACCGTCGACGCGCCGGACCGCCCGGTTCGCTCGGAGCGCGTCGTGACCGAGCGCGTCTACGCCGAGCCGTCCGACGGGCGCATCGTGTACGAGGACGAAGTCTATACTGAGGATGGGTACTACGCCGAAGAGGGCGACTACCGAGAGGGCTACCAGGACGGCTTTTCGGACGGACGCTACCGCTATGCCCGCCATTTCGGACGGTACTACAACGATCCATTCTACTACGGCGGAAACGATTGGGGCTGCTACTTTGACTGCTGGTCGGTTGGCTTCGGCTATGGCCACGGATGGAACAGTGCGTCGTTCGGCTTTGGCTTCGGTCACGGGTGGGGTGGCTTCGGCTACGGCGTGCGACCTTGGAATACCGGCTTTGGTCACAACTGGGGCTTCGCCTACACACCGTTCGGATTCCGCAACACCTACTTCTGGGGACAGCCGCATTATGGGTCGGGCCGTTACGCCTACGATCTGCCCTACGCCGCGCACAACCGCCGCAACTACGGTCCTCGCGGCGCCACGACCGGACGCGGCTATTCCGCCGACGCACGTGCTCCCCGCACTTCGACGACAGGGCGCACCATCGGTATCGGAACTGGCGCCACAGTGCCCACCATCCGCACGACGGGAGGACGTTCGTCGGCCAAAGATGCGACTACTACCCGCTCCGCTCGGCAGGGCGTGACCCGCTCGGCTCCTCGCAGCGCGCGCGGCACAGCGCGCGGCAGTTCGGCGACGCGCTCCTCGTCGCGCGGAACCGCGACACGCACGAGTCGGGAAACGTCGACTCGCTCGACGCCGGCGACGCGCAGCAGCCGAGGTTCGACGGCACGCCCGGCGCGGAGTACGCCTTCGACCCGAAGCACACCGTCGAGCGGCAGTTCGACTCGGTCGACGCCTCGCAGCAGCCGAGGCTCGTCTACTCGTCCGGCACCTAGCGGAGGATCGAGCACGCGTTCGACCCCGGCTCGCAGCGCTCCGGCCACGCGGAGTACACCCTCGCGTGGAAGCTCAACGCGCAGCACGCCGTCGCGCAGTGGCGGATCGTCGCGCGAATCGTCAGGTCGCTCGACCTCGCGCGGTGGGCGGGGCGGCGGCTGATCGCCCTCCCATAGGTTCGCGAAGCCAAGCGTCGGTTTCGCCTCTCATTTGCCACTCGCTTCTGGGCGAGTCCAGGCGCCGTGTGCGCCATTCCCACGTCTTTACCTCCGTCCATGACACGACTCCTGCTCCTCGCCGCCGCACTCCTGGTGACGGTTCCTACGCTAAGCGCGCAGACCGTCAGCGATGCATTTCGGTACTCTCAGCGCGACGTCGGCTCTGGCGCCCGGGCTATCGGGCTCGCGGGAGTGGGTGCGGCGGGTATCGACGACATCTCGGCCCTGGTGAGTAACCCGGCCGGTCTGGGATTCTACAAAGCCTCGGAAGTGATGGGCTCGCTCGCGCTGGGATCGACGACGGTCAACGCGAACTATCTAGTCGGCGACGCTGGATTCTCGCGTGACGAGACGGCGGGTACGGTTCGCATCGGCAATGCGGCCTTTGTCTCGCGTGCCCCCACTGTGAGAGGTTCGCTCGTCTTCGCTGCCGCCTACAATCAAACGGCGTCGTTCGACCGGACGCTGGCGTTTCGGGGCGAGACAAACCAGTCGAGCATATCGGCTTCCTTTCTCCCGTTCGATGACGAAATTTCGATCGACGCCGACGGCAATCTATCTATTATCTCCGATCCTGTCTTCACGGCATTCCGCGGTGGACTAATCGAGTACCTGCCCGAAAACATCGGTACGGACCAGGCGCTGTTCTACGAGGCGGTCGCTCCGGGTACCCTGATTGAGCAGCGAAGTGAAGTGCAAGAACGGGGCGCGATGCACGAAATCTCGTTTGGAGGCGCTATCGAAGCCGCACCGGGTATCATGATCGGTGCCGGTGCCAACCTCACAGTCGGACGTTATGAGTTGGAGCGCCGCTTCGAGGAGCGCGACATCAACGATGCAAACGGGCCGGACGACTACATCGTGCTGCTGGACGACGGCAGCGAGTTGCGAGGCTTCGACCGCTCGACGTTCGACGTGGGCCTCACTTCGGACATGCTGGGCATCAACGGCCGGTTCGGCGTCGCGATTCAGCCTCAGGGGAGTCCGCTCCGCGTCGGTCTGTCCGCCGAGACACCTACCTATCTGTCTATTAACGAGGACTTTTTCACGCGCGTGTCGACCGAGTTCGATCAGGGCGGGTCCCTCGAGTTTACAGACCGCGACGAGGACACGATCCCCAACGATTTCGAATACGCCCTGGTGACGCCGTGGCGCGTGAGCGGCGGTGTGGCGTACTCGGCAGGTCCGCTTTATGCCAGCATCGACGTGGAGTGGATGGACTGGGGCACGATGTATTTCGATGACATCAATGGGGGGGCAAGTGCGACATTCCGTGCCCTCAACGATGAGATCAGCGACCGGTACGATCAGGTGTACAACGTGCGGTTGGGAGGTGAGTTTACCCACCAGCAGTTCTCGGTGCGAGCCGGGCTGGCGTTCGAGCAGGACCCCATCGCCAACAACAGCGACGTATTCGATGACGGCGACGAAACCGACCTCGACCGAGCACGCACGACGGCCTCGTTCGGCACCAGCTTTGACTTAGGCAATCGCGCGACGCTGGATCTAGGTTACTCGTATACGCAGTTCGACGACTCCAACATTCCGTACTTCGACCCCGCTGCTAGTCCGTTCGTGAACGAAGACGTGCAGCGCAGTCGGTTCTTGATCGGCATCCGCGTCGGGATCTGATCTCCGTTCTTCTCTCTTCGCCTCGCCTGATTCAACTGTCGGGCGAGGCATTTGTGTGTTCAGGCGATACCGGTTCGTCCGACCAGCGTCACACCCTCGGCGGCGCGTGTGAGAGCGGTGTAGGTCCAGCGCAGGCGCGTGTCGTTAGGTACGGTATTGGGCACGAACGTGTCGACGAAGACGTGGGGCCACTCGCCACCCTGGGCTTTGTGGACGGTCAGTGCGTGACCGTAACGCAGGCGAAGCGCTCCGGCGTAGGGATCGTCGGGCGGCTCCTGGCTCTGACCCATCGTCGGGTTGCGGCGGTTGAGTTCGATGAACAGGTCCATCTCGCGCTCATGGTCCAGGGCGCAGCGCGGATCCTGGAGCACGTCGAGCAGCACGTGTGCACGCACGGTCGATCCGTCGTCGAGCGAGATCAGGCGCACGTCGGCAAACTTCAACTCGACCATGTCCTCGGCGGGCTGGATGCTCTGGACGACGTACTGCGTCGCGCGGGGAACGAGCGTTTGCCCGGCGTATCCGTCGCGCTCGGTCACGACCAAGTCGCCTTCGACCAGCGTTCCACCAAGTTTGAGACGGGTCCTAATCTTCTGATTCAAGCGAAAGACGGATTTGTTCATGAACGCCAGCATGGTCGCGCGCTCGTAGTTCTGACCTCGGACCACGTCGAGGTATTCGTCGATGGCGTCGTCCTCCCAGCGGATGGTCGGGATGCGCGGCATTTTGGCTTTGTCGCCTTCGATGCGGTCGCGCAAGACCGTCGCCGCGTCGAGAACGAGTGAGCCTTTGGCCTGTCGCATGACCTCGCTCAGGTGCGCGTGGCCGGTGCGGATGCCATACGCGTCGCGCAGTCGGCCGGGGTCGAGAGCGGCCGATGCGTCCTCCATCACGGGCGGAAGCTGGCAGGGGTCGCCCACGAACACGACGTGCGCTCCGGTCCGTTCGACTTCGCCCATCAGGTCGTCGAGCAGGGCGGCGGGCGCTACGAACATCTCGTCGTCCGTACTCCTGCGCGCCGAGATCATCGACGCCTCGTCGACGATCAGCACGTCGGGCGTTTCGGCGAACATGCCCTTGCGCACCAGCCGGATGCCGGGGCGGCCTTTGAGCGGTTCAGGTGTGTAGAGGTGGCTGTGGATCGTCTTGGCGGTGATTCCGGTCTTCTCGGTCAGCACCCGGGCCGCGCGTCCGGTCGGCGCGAGCAGTTGCGCCTCGCGCTCGCGTCCGGCGATGGCCTCGCATGCCTGCCTCAGCAGCGTCGTCTTGCCCGTTCCAGCCGATCCAGTCAGCACGAACGCGCCCGGCCGGCCGAGCAGAAACGTCATCAGCTTTTTGAGCGCGGCCTTCTGGTGCGGCGTGAGGATCAGGTCGGAAGGCAACGGCACGGTCGGAAAAGAGGAGGACGCGGAGCTGTAGCGCCGGGTGAAAAATAGGGCGGCACAAGAGACGCGCTGGTATCTTGGCGAACGCTCAACACCCGCTGCCATGTCCGCCGATCCCGCCGTTCTCGCTCCTCATACGCTGGCCGGTCAGCACGTCCTCGTCACCGGTGGCGGCACGGGACTGGGCAGGGCGATGGCCGAGCGCTGCGGCGCGTTGGGCGCGTCGATCACTGTCTGCGGACGCCGGACCGAACCGCTCGACGAAACATCGGCTGTCATCCGCGAGACGGGCGGAACGGCCCAGGGCATTTCGTGCGACATCCGTGACCCGGAGAGCATAGCTGCCATGTTCGATCAGGCCGAAGCCGGTCAGGGGCCGGTTACGGCGCTCGTCAACAACGCAGCGGGCAACTTTCTTTCTCCGACCGAGCACATCACGCCCAACGGCTTCGACGCGATCGTCAAGACCAACCTCTACGGCACGTTTTACTGCACTCAGGAAGCGGGCAAGCGCTGGATCAAGTCCGGCAACGGCGGGGCCGTAGTGTCGATATCGACCACCTATGCCGATACGGGTAGCGCGTTCGTCGTCCCATCGGCGGTGAGCAAGGCGGGCATCGTGGCGCTCACCAAATCGCTTGCCGCCGAGTGGGGGCACCATGGCATCCGCCTAGTCGCCGTCGCGCCCGGACCGTTTCCTACCGACGGAGCGTGGAGTCGGCTGGTCCCTAAGGAAATGCAGGACAATGTCAGACGCCGCGTACCACTCGGGAGGACCGGCGATCCTGCCGAACTCGCTGAACTGATCGCGTTTCTGCTTTCTCCCGGCGGCGCGTTCATCAGTGGCGAGCATTTGGTGATCGACGGAGGCGAGGTGCCCTATATGGCCGGAATGATGAACGATTTCCTGCGCATCCCGCCGGAGCAGGCGCAGGCGCTGTTCTCTAAACTCCGAGCCGCTGCCAAAGGCTGATTTCCAACGCAAGCCGATTCGTCGATGATCGAACTCCGTACTCCATACCTGCTCTTCCTGGGTGACGCCCCCGAAGAGCGCAATGCCAAAACAGCGCGCGGCATCCTCCACTGGCGCCCCGAGCAGTGCTTGGCGCAGTACCGATTACCAGGCTGCATACCCAACCTGGATTTGCCGCTGATGACGCCGACCCAGGCCGCTCGATCGGGCGCTGAGAGCCTGGTGATTGGCGTCGCTAACAGCGGCGGATTCATTCCCGAAAGTTGGCACGCGTCGCTGATCGAAGGCGCACGCGCCGGACTCGATATCGTCAGCGGGATGCACGTCTGGCTGTCGGCGGTGCCTGGCCTGACCGATGCCGCCCGATCGTCGGGCGCCCGGCTGATCGACGTGCGTCGACCGCCCGAAGGCTTGCGTACGGCGACCGGCGCTCCGCGTTCGGGCAGGCGCCTGCTCGCTGTCGGGACGGACTGCTCAGTCGGCAAGATGTACGCCACGCTCGCGATCACAGCCGACCTCCGCAGCCGCGGCGTCGACGCCGACTTCCGCGCGACGGGTCAGACTGGCATCCTCATCGACGGTAGCGGCATTCCCGTCGATGCCGTCGTCGCCGATTTTATTGCAGGGTGCGTCGAGCAGCTGGTGCCTGCCGCAGCCGATGATCATTGGGACGTTATCGAAGGTCAGGGGTCCTTGTTCCACCCGGCGTTCGCAGGAGTTACGCTCGGACTCATCCACGGTGCACAGGCTCAGCTACTCGTCCTCTGCCACGACGCCTCGCGGACTCACCTCGCGAGTCTACCCGCCTACCCGCAACCGACACTCACTGCTTGCGTCGCCCGCTACGAAGAGGCGGCACGCTTGACTGAGCCGTCTGCGCGCGTCGTAGGCGTCTGCCTCAACACGTCGCAGTTGAGCGAGTCCGACGCAATGCAGGCCATCGCCGATGCCGAGCGCGAAACCGGCCTCCCTGCCTGCGATCCGGTCCGAACGGGTGTAGTCAACGTCGTGGCTGCCCTACTGGCGTAGAAGCCGGAGTCCGCACTCCTCACCACCCTATCATCGCGAGGCCCCCGGACTAATTCCTGGTAGGCTTTGACCGTGGGGATCCGAGTTCACCGCAAACGTTTGAGGATCGCCACGTCGCTAGGCATCGGTGATGCTGCGCTCCTCGCAGTGAGCGCGTTAATGAGGCGAGAGATTAGGGGCTGCGCTGGAGTGTGATCCCTATGCCTCAACCGCCTCCTGTCGCCGCGTCGGAACGGGCAATCTAGCCCGAGCCACGGCGCGGGGAACGCGGACCTGCGCTGCCTGCTGCAAGTCATCCTCCGAGAAGTTGAGTAGCACATTGAGGGCGCCGTCGCGCGTGGTCTCGTCCATCATCAGCGTGCGCAGGCGACTCGCACCGCGGAAGCCCTTGAAGTACCCGCCGTACATCCGGCGCATCTCGAGGACGCCTTTGCGCTCGCCCAGCCACTCGCTCTTGAGCGTCAGGTGCTCGGCGACGACGGCCATGCGCTCGTTCCAGGGCGGAGGCGGCAGCACTTCGCCGGTTTCTCTATAATGCTTGGCGTCGCGGAAGATCCACGGGTTGCCAATGGCCCCGCGTCCAATCATAACGGCGTCGACGCCCGTCTCGTCGAACATCGCCTGCACTTTTTCGGGGCTGTCGGCGTCACCGTTGCCGATGAGCGGAATCGTCAGCCCGGCTTCTTCTTTGATGCGGCGCAGCCACTCCCATCGGGCCTCGCCTCGGTACATCTGGCTCCGCGTGCGGGCGTGGACGGCGAGCGCTTGAACGCCGACGCCTTCCATAAGGCGGGCCACTTCGAGAATGCGGATCGACTCGTCGTTCCAGCCCAGTCGTGTCTTGACCGTGACCGGCCGATCCGTCGCATCCACGACTGCTCCGGCGATCTCCTCCATTTTGGGCAGGTTGCGCAGGATACCCGCTCCGCCGTCATGACACGTCACCTTTTTGACCGGGCAACCAAAGTTGATGTCGATCAGGTCGGGTCGCGCCGCGTCGACTATAGGAATGGCCTCGCGCACCTGATCGACATCGCCGCCGAAGATCTGTATGCCGACGGGGCGCTCTTCGTCGTAGATGTCGAGCTTCATGTGCGACGTTTCGGCATCGTAAATCAATCCGCCCGACGAGATGAACTCGGTGTAGAGAAGATCCGCGCCCAGTCGCTTGCAGATCAGGCGGAAAGGCGGATCCGACACGTCCTCCATCGGAGCGAGGAGGAGCGGGCGGTCGGGGAGTTCGAGCGGGCCGATGCGCATGGAATACGGATGTTTGCCGTCGAACACGTCTGCTCGCGTCGCGCGTTCCAAAACGGTCGCCGGTGTGTTACGATTTCCGGGCGATTGCGCGCAACCAAGTGGGCCATCTTGCGAACACGTCTCGACGCACCCTCCAATCCCTCTTCGCAATGACGCGCTCTCTTCGCCGCTTCGCACCGATCACCCTCGTCTTCGGCGCGATGCTCCTGCTGTCCGGCTGCGTCGGCGGTGACAATCTGTTCGAACTGGCCGCGAATCCGTTCGCGGGTATTTGCGGCTTGATCGTGTTGATCCTCGACATCGTCGCCATCATTGAGATCGTTGGCAGCAGCCGCGACACCATGAGCAAAGCCATCTGGATCGCCGCGATTGTGTTCATGCCGGTCGTCGGGCTCATCCTTTACTACTTCTTTGGACGCTGATCTACCCAATGGCGGAGCAGACTGGGCAAGGAGCGGGTTCGCACCTCATGCGTTTGTTTTTTTGCCTGCTCCTACTCGCACCGGCGGCCCTCTTTGCCCAGCAGCGGACGGGTCCAGCGCGGATTCCTACTCAGTCTGCACCCGCTCACGCGCTGCTCGCCACATTTGCCAGCTTTAAGAGCGGAGAAGCGCGCTACCACACGGTCCTCTTTGCCCCGGCCGATTCGGGGCGGTACCAAGCTGTCGGGGGCCGCGGCGCGTGGACGCTGCGCGGCTTGGACGTATGGCAGGTAGGAGAGCGGAGTAGCACGTACAACAAGTGGAACGAGCGTTTTCTATTTGCCGCGCGGCCCGGCATTCCGGCTGATTTGCGCGGCATTGACGTGTACAACGGCGAGTATTGCGAAGGCACGCGCGCGCAAACGCTGCGCTACCTCGGCCCCCGGTTCGTGGGATACGAAACAGTCAGCGTGGGAGCGTGTGAGGGCGCCGCTCATCCCTGGCAGCTGCGCGCTCTCACCATGGCTCCGCTCGACTCACTCGATCATCCCGGCATCGACCTGACGGCTCTCACCGGTACTGACTCGGACGATCTTCAGGAAGCTGCGACTGACAACCTTTCGCGCCTCGATGCCTCTACGGCGGCGCGGTGGCTCGACGTACCGGACGCGGCAAACTGGCTTCCCGTGCGTCGCGATGGCGCGTGGAGAATTCAGCTGCGCCTCGATGCCATCGACCTCGCCTCACAGGGCCAGGTGCGCGATTTCGTGACGGACTTAGCCGTCCCCGACACGCTTTTTGGACGAGTCGGAGTGGACGACTTGCGCCGAGCTTCGCGTCAGGTCAGCGGTGCGCGAGACGCATTTCTCAGCCCTGACGGCACCATCGGCGTGGTCAGGCGGTCCGGCTTGATGACGCTTCACCGAATTGAGCGCCGCCGCTACGGTCGCGCGCTCGTCGGCTTTCCAGTTGCCTCGGACGCTGACCTGATTCAACTCCGTTGGCTCACTAAGACCGAAGCGCGGCAGATGGAACGGGCATTACGCCGCGCAGGCTGATGTGCCCAAAAGGCATCGCAACGGAAGCGCGCTGATATCCTTCGGAGACTGGCGTCAGCGAATGGCGTGTGACGATACCCAGAAGCCGACTGCGCACAGGAGTAGACCGCCGCAGACGCTCAGGGTCAGGTAGGCCAGTGCGGCGCCTGTTCGTCCAGCTTGTAAGAGACCGAGTGCGTCCAGGCCGAACGAGGAGAACGTCGTGAAGCCGCCGAGCAAACCGGTCGCTATGAGCAGCCACGCGGCAGGGCGTTCGAGTAGGAGGGGGGCGAGGATTCCGATCAGCAGGCAGCCGACGAGGTTAGCCGTGAGTGTCGGCCAGGGAAAGCGGCTGGCATCGACCGCTTGGTAAACGGCAAACCGCAGCGCAGCGCCGGCGCCTCCTCCGAGCGCGACGAGTAGTAAAGCGATGATTCGCGTCGGTTCGGCTGTCATCCGATCTGGCGCAGCCCGGCGAACTTGAGGACGAGTTTCTTCTGACCATAGTCGTTGAAGAAGACTGTCGCCTTGGCCATCGGCCCGTTGCCGTCGAGCGCAAGCACCTTGCCCAAGCCGAACCGGTCGTGCTCGACCTCGACGCCCGGCACGATGCGCGTCTCCTCCTCATCGTACACGATGCGCTGCTCCGTATCGACGCTGGCCTTGCGGCGCGGCTTCTTGGGTGCGCTGTCCGGGCGCAGCGATTGGCGGTAGTAGTGCGGATCGACGCCGCGAAAGCTCGAACTGCTGCCCTTGCCTGCCGTAAACCGGCCCTCTTTCTGATCCGGTGCCGTTCCGCCCTCGGTGCGGACGACCGTCGGGTCGATTTCGTCCAGGAAGCGGCTGCGCACGCTGCTCTCGTGCTGCCCATAGCGAAAGCGGCTGCGCGCGTGGCTGATGAACAGGTTGGTCTCGGCCCGCGTCACGCCGACGTAGAACAGGCGCCGTTCTTCCTCCAAGTCCTTGGGATCTTGGGCAGCTTTGGCGAGCGGAAACAGCCCTTCCTCCATGCCCGTGATGAACACAACCGGAAATTCCAGCCCCTTGGACGCGTGCAGCGTCATCAGCGTGACGACGTTTTGATCTTCCTCCTGACTGTCTGCGTCGGTGAGCAGCGTCACGTCTTGGAGGAACGTGGCGAGGTCGTTTTCCTCTCGCGCTTGCACGTGTTCGGCAATGCCGTTGAGCAGTTCCTGCACGTTTTCCCACCGCACCTGCGCCTCCAGTGTTTTCTCCTCCTTGAACGAGCCGAGCAGACCGCATGCCGACAGCAGATCACGCGCGACCTCGTCCGGGGACTGTTTACCCAAGGCGACCGCGTGCTGAGCGATCATGAACCTGAACTTCTCGACCGCCGTGGCCGCCCGAGCCGTCAGTCCGGCATCTTCGGGCTGCTCCATCGTTTGCCAAAGCGTCAGCCCGCGCTCGGCCGCCGACGAGACGAGCTGGCCGACCGTTTTGTCGCCGATGCCGCGCGTCGGGTAGTTGATGATGCGGCGAAGGCTCGCTACGTCGTTGGGGTTGACCAGAAGGCGTAGGTAGGCTAGTGCGTCTTTGATCTCCTTGCGCGTGTAGAACGACACGCCGCCGACGATGCGGTAGGGGATGCCGCCTCTGCGCAGTTGATCTTCGAGCGAGCGTGACTGGGCGTTGGTGCGATACAGAACCGCGAACTCTTTGTAGCCATAGCCGCCCCTCACCTGGTAGTCGCGGATGGTGCGCTCGACCTTTTGGGCTTCGTCCTTCTCGCTGAGCGATTCCATCAGGATCACGTAATCGCCCGCCTCCTTGTCGGTCCACAGGCTCTTGTCGAGTTGGGCCGTGTTGCCCTTGATGACCGAGTCGGCCAGTTTGAGGATGTTGCCGGTCGAGCGGTAGTTTTGTTCGAGCCGGACGGTCTGCGCGTTGGGATAGTCCTTCTGGAACGACAGGATGTTGCCGATGTCGGCACCGCGAAACGCGTAGATGCTCTGCGCATCGTCGCCGACGACGCAGATGTTTTTGTGCGCATCGGCTAGGGTCCGGGCGATTCGGTACTGCGCCGTATTAGTGTCCTGGTACTCGTCGATGTGCAGGTAGCGCCACTTGGACTGATACTTCTCGCGCACGTCGGCGTGATTGGAGAACAGTTCGAGCGGCTTGAGCAGCAGGTCGTCGAAGTCCATGGCGTTGGCCTGGCGGAGCGCGTTCTCGTAGATCGGATAGATCTTGGCCGCGTTCTCCTGCGCCGCACTCGCCGTCATCCGCACGTACTCGTCCGGCCCGACCATCGCGTTCTTGGCCGACGAGATCAGGTTTTTCATCGACCGCGGCGTAAACGTCTTGGCGTCGATGCGCAGCCGCTGCATCAGGTTGCGCACGACGCGCTCGCTGTCGTCACTGTCGTAGATCGAGAAGTCGCGCGAGTAGCCCAGTTTCTCACCTTCGACGCGCAGTACGCGCGCAAATGTCGAGTGGAACGTGCCCATCATCAGCCCCTTGCCCGCGTCCGGTCCGACGAGCTCGAGCGCCCGCTCGCGCATCTCACGCGCCGCCTTGTTGGTGAACGTCAGCGCCAAGATCTGCCACGGCTTGGCCCGCCCAGTCGCCAGCAGGTAGGCAACCCGGTGCGTCAGCGTCCGCGTCTTGCCCGATCCCGGCCCGGCGATAATCAAAACGGGCCCGTCGACCGTCGACGCCGCCTCCTGCTGCATCGGGTTCAGCCCGTCGAGAATCGTCTGCGGATCCAGTCCGGTTGGGTTGCCGCGCTGCTGAGGCGGGCGGTCCGGGTCGAGCGAGAGGTTGAACTGGCGGGCCATGGTGCAGGGAGGGGAAGCGGCAAAGGTGAGCGTGCAACCTATGCACTCAGTGTGACGCCCCTGAGTCGCAGGACGCCGGGTGCAAGATACCGAAGTCGGTGCTTTGCCTACTTGCGATCCTATTGCCGAGGCCGCCCATAACGTTTCGAACGGCTGGAAGATTTGGAGCGAGTACGAGGACCAGGCTCCGGCATCCTAGATTGAAGCTCGTCTTCTGGCCTCACCCGAAGCGGATGATCAGACCGCAGGTCGAGGCGACCTAAAACGAATAGCCCATCGCTAGGCTCTTATTGCCCATATAGGTCAAACGTGCTGTGCAGGATGCTCTTGAAGATGGCCGGATGATGTTCTCGGTTTTGCAGCAGATGATCGTAGGCAGTGGACTTCAGTGAATAAGGCACAGGCCCCGATGCGGCCAGCAGTCTGGCGATCCCTCGTCTATTGAGATGTAACGGGCGAAAGGTCCCCCGCCACGCTGCACCGACGGTCTCCTCGTCCTCGGAGAAGTCGCACCACAAAGCATACTCAATAGCCCAAGAACGCCGGTCATCTTTGACGTTCAGAACGTCGCGCGTAAACACCCAGAACTGCTCTCGGCCCAGCTCTGAAAGTGCTTTCCAATAAAAGACGTATAGATGATCAAGTAAGGTGAACGAAGGTGCCATCCGGTACAGGTGAGACAGAAGTTCAATCTGTTTCTCGCCGGCCTTCCGGGTTGCAAAAACTACATCTACCGCTTCTGTAAGTGTATCGTACACAGCCTGCGGATTTGAGGTTGCTCTGCCTCTGACCGCTAGCGTCGCCTCCACCCACACGTGCTGTGCCGCCCGAGCAAACCGGCCCGTTCCTACCTGATCAATAATGTGCGATGCACGGATTTCCATCATAATGCGCCGTTAGGACTACCGATACGTCTCATCTTCGGATGGAAACGACCGCCCGCGCACATCGGCGACGTAGCCTGCGACGGCTTGGGTGATCGTCTCGTCGAGGCGAGCGTAGCGGCGGACGAAGCGCGGGTTGAAGTCGGTCGAGAGGCCGAGCAGGTCGTGGACGACGAGCACCTGTCCGTCGCAGTCCGGCCCGGCGCCAATGCCGATGGTGACGGCGTCGGACGTGGCGGTGACTTCCTGCGCTAGAGCGGCCGGAATCTTCTCGAGCACCAGGCCAAAGCAGCCTAGTTTGCCCAGCAGAGCCACGTCGTCGCGAAGCTGCTGGGCCTCGACCTCTTCACGCGCGCGCACTTTGTAGGTGCCGAATTTGTAGATGCTCTGGGGCGTCAGACCCAGGTGACCCATGACCGGGATGCCCGCGCTTAGGACGCGCTTGATCGCCGCGCCACTGTCGCGGCCTCCTTCGAGTTTGACGGCGTGCGCGCCGGTCTCCTTCATCACGCGAATCGCCGAGCGCAAGGCCACTTTGGGATCGCCCTGGTACGAGCCGAACGGCAGGTCGACCACGATCAGTGCCCGCTGCACGCCTCGCACGACGCACTGCGCGTGGTAGATCATCTGATCGAGCGTGATCGGGACGGTCGTCTCGTGCCCGGCCATCACGTTCGAGGCCGAGTCGCCGACCAGGATCACGTCCGCACCGCCTGCGTCGACGAGCCGCGCCATCGTGTAGTCGTAAGCCGTCAGCATCGCGATCCGCTCGCCTGCTGCTTTCATTTCGTGCAGCGTCTGAGTAGTGACACGCGGCGAGCTAGAAGCGACGCTGGGCTTGGCGGTTTCGGTCGACATAAGAGGTAGAATTCAAGCCAATCAGGACTCAGCCTGCGATCAGGTCGAGCAGGTGTGTGATCGTGGCTTTGAGCTGGCCGCGCGGCACGACGCTGTCGACGAAGCCCTGGTCTTGCAAGAACTCCGAGCGTTGGAATCCGTCGGGCAAATCCTGTCCGATGGTCTCGCGGATCACGCGCGGCCCGGCGAAGCCGATCAGCGCTTCGGGTTCGGCGAGGTTGAAGTCGCCGAGCATGGCGAACGATGCCGTCACGCCACCGGTCGTCGGATGCGTCAGGATCGAGAAGTAGGGAAGTTTGAGATCGTCGAGCCGAGCCAGATGCGCGCTCGTCTTTGCCATCTGCATCAGACTCAGCGCCCCCTCCATCATGCGCGCGCCGCCGCTTTGCGCGATCACGATGACGGGCAACCCTTCGTCGCATCCTCTCTTGATCGCCCGAGCGATCACCTCGCCGACGACCGATCCCATCGACCCGCCGATGAAAGCGAAATCCATCGCCGCAATCGAAACGCGATGTCCGCCGATCTCACCAGTGGCCGCGCGGCAGGCATCCGACAGTTTGGAGCGTGAGCGGGCCGTCGTGAGGCGCTGTGTGTACGGCTTCTTGTCGACGAAGTCGAGCGGGTCGATGCTGACTAGGTCGGTGTCGTGCAGTTCGTAATCACCGTCGAAGAGCAGGTTGAAGTAGCCTTCGCTGCCCATCGGAAAGTGGTGCCCGCTCCCGCTGACCCATTCGCCCTCTTCGAGTTCGCGCCGGCTGAGAATGTTGCCTGACTTCGGGTCCTTTATCCACTGCCCTTTCGGACTGTCGTTTTGCCCGTCGAGCGGAGTCTGGATGCCTTTCTGGGTGCGCTGAAACCAGGCCATGGGAATCGGGGAGATGAGCCGAAAGGTACGAAACTGAATAATGCGCGTCAGAAACGAAAAACGGCGCGACCTCCATCTGGAAGCCGCGCCGGGTGGGCCTGGTAGGAATCGAACCTACGACCTCTCGCGTGTGAGGCGAGCGCTCTAAACCCCTGAGCTACAGGCCCGTCAAGGGCGACAAGAGTACGCCGGCTGCGGGCGCGATGTCAAGCGGCTAGTCTAACGCGTGAGGCAACTCGCCAAATCTTGGGAAGCCTTTCTAGCGCCGAAGCGCCGATTAAACGAGAGGGGTGTAGAGAAGAGCGCGTTTCCGGTTCGTAGCTGCCAACTGGTCAGGTTACCAGTTACCGACTGAACGCGCGCCGAAATGCCGTCGAGTCCGGCGTGTAAAGCGATGCTGGCATGAATCCGTTGCCGATTACGGGTCGCATGAGTGGGTGCATCGTGGCAGATGGAATGGGCGGGCGCTCCACGACGGCGGGAGCGGCTTTCGGCTCGGCGTCGAACGTGGCGCTGACGGCGAACAGAGCCGATACCATCAGGACGGCGACGAGGGCCGAAACGCCGATAGCACTCATGCTAGGCGCCGACTCCTCGTCGGACGAGCGGCGGCAGGCGGCGTAGGCTTGAGCGCAGCGGCAGTCCGTGCTCAGTCGGGCGTGGAGGGCGCGATGAAGGTCAGTGGGAGCTTCGACATGGCGTCCGTAGCGTCCGAGCGTGGTGCGGGCCTGCGTCAGAGAGACGACGTGCGCTTGCAACTCGGGATTGGTCGTCAGGCACTCCTCGAACATGGCTCGAGCCTGCGGCTCCATCGTCCCGTCGACGTAGTCGCAGAGAAAATCGGTGAGCCAGGGATAGCACGCGTCGGGGCAGGCGGGCATGAGAGGAGAGAGGTACGACGGAGGCGTAACAAGCGCGAAAGGGGACGGTGGTTCCACGCGTCGCCCTCGCTACCGTCCCACATCGGCAGCTTCGTCGCGCAGACCTTCGAGCATGCTCAGGTAACTCTGGTAGCGCGACAGGGCGACGACCTCGTCTGCCAGAGCCTCCTTCACGGCGCAGCCCGGTTCATGGTCGTGCGTGCAGGCCGAGAAGCGGCAATCGGGGAGTAGCGGCTCGAACTCGGGGAAGTAGTGGCCCAGGTCGTGCGGCTCGAGGCTGGTCACGCCGAACTCGCGGATGCCGGGCGTGTCGATCACGAAGCCGCCGGGCGCGGGCAGCGGATACATCGTCGCGAACGTCGTGGTGTGCTTGCCTTTGAGCGTGCGGTCGCTGACCTCGCCCACGCGCTCGTCGATGCCGGGGGCGACGGCGTTGAGCAGGCTCGTCTTGCCGACGCCGCTCGCTCCCGTAAACAGACTCGTGCGCTTGGTCAGCAGTTCGGAAAGCGGATCGACGCCGCCTTCCTCGACGGTCGAAACCGGGACGACGGCGTACCCCAGGCTCGTATAGAGGTCGACGAACCACTCGATCTCGACGAGTGAGGCGCCCGACTCCTCGTCTTCCAGCAGGTCGATCTTGTTGAGCGCGATACCGGCGGGAATCTCGTCGCGCGCGCAAGTGACGAGGAAGCGGTCGACGAGGCCGGGGTTTAGGCGTGGCATGGCGACGGACTGAACTACCCAGGCCTGATCCAGGTTGGCGGCGATGATCTGCTCGATTCCCGCTTTGCGCCCTGCCGCGCGGCGGCTCAGCGCGTTGTGGCGGGGGAGGACCTCTTCGATGGTTGCCGTGCCGTCGGCTTCGCGGCCCAGACGCACGCGGTCGCCGACGGCGACGGGGTTGGTGGCGCGCGAGTCGCCCAGTCGCATCTTGCCTCGGATGCGGGCCTGCATCGGTTCGTCCGGGTCGGAGTCGGGAGCGACGGTGTACCACGATCCGGTCGAGCGGAGGACGCGGGCAGTGTCGATGTCAGGCATGAGCAAGGGAGGCGAGGGGCAAAGGTACCGCGCCGCCGCCCGACGCGCGTTACGATGCTGACCTGCTGAAACTCCGCTTTACCCTTTCCGTCAACAGGGTGACACTCTACCGCTACTCCAATGACATCCCGAGACGACTACCGCGACGCCCGCGACCGCTTCGACCGCCTCCCGCTGAGCCAGAAGCTCGAAGTTTCTGCTGGAATCCAGCGTCTCGACGTTCGCTCGCGGTGTCGAAACAGCCGGTGCTGCGATGGCCGATGAGGTCGACCAAGCCTTTCGCGCCGCCGCCGACACGGCGAGGGGTGCCGCGCAATCGGCCCGCCGCGCCGCCCGCGAAGCTGCCGACATGGCCGACGATCTGGGCGAGACGGTCCGCCAAGCCGCGCACAAAGCCGCCGAAGACGTAGCCGATGCGACCGAAGCGCCCCGGACGCGTGAACCTCACACGCCGTCGCCGCCGACCGGAGCCGCTGCGCCGCCGCCTGCGCCCGATCCCTCGGTCACCCATCACGACACGCCCGACCGCCGCACCACACCCGACAGCTCGCAGGGCGCCGCCGAAGCGTCATCCACCCCCGATGACCTCGTCGATCCCGGTGACGACGAAGTCTCTCCGTTAGCCTGACTGCCGCCGTCATGTCTGATCGCTATCCGCACGTCGTCGGCTCGCCCGGCGAGCGCCGCTCCGCCGACGAGACCTCGCCCGTGCAGTTCGACCGGCTGAATGGGTTGGGCAAGGCCGTCTTCACTCTCGCCGCTGTCGGCGATTTAGCGGCGCGCGGCATCGACTCGCTCTTGGGCCGCGCGGCTCGAGTCGCCGCCGAATCGGAGCGTGCCTTCCGCGAAGGCCGCTCGGGAGATGTCGAGGATGTCGCGTGGCGAGACGTTGAGGAGCCTGGACGATGAATCCTCTGATCCAAGCGCTTCAGCGAGCGCTCGGCGTTGCCAGGTAACATAGTCCAGCCCGCACCGGCGTTAGTTTGGCGTTCCTACGTCCGACTCTATGCGCGCCTACCGCCATTCGATTCCCCTCAAACGCGGCCTGATCGTCTTTGCTGTCGTGATCGCGCTGGCGTCGCTGTTCTATACGCAGCGCGTCGTCGGCCTGCTGGCCGAGCGAGAGGCCTATCTGGTCGAGTTGTGGGCGGCTGGAATCCAAGAGTATGGACGCGCGCAAACGGCCCAGTTGCGGACGGATGGCAGCGCGCTGAACCAGCTGGAAGCCGATCTCGCCACGATGTCCAACCTGAACGACGCCCAGCGCGTGCGGTATGCAGCAGCGTTGAACGCGGCACGGCAAGCGCAAAGCCCGACGATCGACTTCATCGCCGAGCGCATCACGCTCCCCGGCGAGTTCGGCATCCCCGCGATTATCCTCAACGCGGATGGCTCACCCAACAGTTGGCTCAACGTGTTGCGCGACTCCACCTTCACCGGAGATACCGTCGCCGATTCGCTGATGACGCTCCAACTCGTGGACCGAGCCGCCGAGATGGCTGAGTCGCACGCTCCGATTCCGATCCAGGTGGAAGCGATGGGCGATCTGATCGTCGACCAGAGGCTGTACTATGGCAACTCGAGGCTGGTCGCCGAACTGCGGGTGTTTCCATTCGTGCAGTTGGGCGTCGTAGGATTGTTCGTGTTGATTGGGTACGCCGGATTCTCGTACGTGCGTCGGAGCGAGCAGAGCAGTTTGTGGGTCGGTATGGCAAAAGAGGCCGCGCACCAACTGGGTACGCCGCTGTCGGGCCTGATGGGCTGGACCGAACTGCTGCGCTCGACGCCGCTGGCACCCGATCAGGCCGAAGCCGTCGACGAGATCGAAGCCGATACGCAGCGGCTGATGCGCGTCACATCGCGCTTTTCGGACATTGGCTCATTGCCCAAACTCAGTCCGCAGGCGCTCGACCTCGCCATCGAAGAAACCGCCGTCTACATCCGTCGCCGCTTGCCCACCCTGGGGCGCGTCGTCGAACTCGACGTGTCGGTGCCGGACGGCCTTACCGTCAACCTCAACAGCGAGTTGTTTTCGTGGGTAATCGAAAACCTACTCAAAAACGCCGTCGACGCGATGGATCGCGACGGGGGGCGCATTTCGATCGACGTGATGCGGCAGAGCGGCGAAGCGATCATCGACGTCTCAGACACGGGCAAGGGCATCGCGCGGTCGGAGTTCGACAACGTGTTTCGGCCGGGATACAGCAGCAAGAAGCGCGGCTGGGGACTGGGTCTGAGTCTAGCGCGACGCATCGTCGAAGACTACCATGGAGGGCGCATCCGCCTACTCGAGTCGCGCGTCGGTGAGGGGAGCGGGACGACGTTTCGGATCGAACTGCCGCTAGCCGAGCGCATTGCAGAGGACTGAACGACTGGGCGGTAGGTCCCCACTTCTACCAGGAGATGCGCTCGCGCAAGGCGTCGGCGTCGCTTTCGGTGACGGCGACGAATACGTCGTCGCGGTGGCGCCAAACTAGTGCGTTGGCGCCTCTCAGGTCGTGGATGGCGATGGCGTCGGAGGCTTCCAGGGCAATCCGGGTATCACGATCCAGCGTCAGGCGGCCTCCGGCACGGTCGAGCAGCGAGTAAGGGAACGTGAACAGCACTACATCGTCGCCTGAATCATCCGAAAAACCGAACGCCGGAACTGACACGCCCGGAGCCAACTCGTGCAACGTGACGCCGTCGAGCCGGTACCGAGCGAGTGTGGGAAGGGAGAACGAAAAGCCGCTGTGGTCTCGGGCAAACTGCGTGGCGCGCTCGGGTTCGATCGTCTCGACGATCAGTTCGACCGACTCAGCCTGCCGAGCCGCGAGCGCTACGGCATCGGTCTCGACCGCTTGGAAGCGCTCGCGCGTGACAGCATACACGGCGAGCAGTGTGATGGCGAGGGCCAGTGCCAGATATCCCGCGAGGAGCATTCGGTTGGAACGCTTGGGGGGCTTGGAAGGGCGCTCGGCTTCGGGCGGCGACGCAGGTTGAGTGGGCCGCAGCGAAGGAGGAAGCGCCTGCAAGTCGTCTTTCAGCGCCCGGCCGATCGCTGCGCCGAGCGCGTCGCCCGTGAGGTGAGCGCCCAGCGCTTCGAGTTCGTACGGCGCGGCTCCGGACAAGAGCGCGTCGCGCAGATTATCCAGAACGTGCTGCTCACGTTCGGCCACACGACTCTCGATCGTTCCCAACTGCTCAGCCGCCTGAGCCTGCGATAGCTGCTGGACGAATCGCATACCTACCAATACCCGGTCCGGCGCGCTCATGCCCGACAACACGACCGGAAGCCGCCCGCTCACGAGCCGGCTGAGTTGCGTGCGCGCGGCCGATGATGGAGCATCGGCGCTAAGGTCGCTCCTTTCTGCAACCCGATCCAGCAGAGCACGGACCAGCATGCGGCGTTCCTCGTCTGCGTCGGCGGCGACAGATAGGTCGGTTGCCTCGATCACCGCGGCGACGTGCTGGGCCGCCGTGCGCCCATCCGGCGAGGCGAGTTGGGCGACGACGAACAGCGCGTCGGCGTGGTCCACTCGAATGCGGTCGGAGGTGGAGGGCGTCGACATGGCGAGTTTAAGGTGCGATCTCCAGTACGCGAAACTCGACGCGCCGATTCAGGGTGCGGCCCGTCGGATTGTCGTTCGTGACCAGCGGTTGGGATTCTCCATACCCCGTCGCGACCAGCCGAACCGGGTCGATTCCCCAGCGCTGCGGCCAGGTAAGCGACTATCGTCTGCGCGCGAGCCTCACTTAGCCGCTGGTTGAAGGTGTCGCCTCCGACCGAATCGGTGTGCCCGGCTACTTCGATTCGGAGAGTCGGATAGCGCCGGAGCACATCGCCGACCGGATCGACGAGCGCACCGGCGCCGTCGAGCAGCCGGCTCTTGCCGAACTCGAAGTTGACGCCGACTGCGCGAAACAGTCCAGTCTCGAACAAGGCGCGCTCGACTTCTTGGGTACTCTGGATCGTTGCGCGCGGCGAAGCGGCCACGCTGCCAGGGAGCAGCAGGTTGGGACGAATCGTGGGGTCTGTCGTCCGAGCCGAATCCAGTGTCCCGAACGCACCGGGCGCTGCGACGAAGCCGCTGGGACGATCGACCCGGATGACCTGATTGGGCGGATTGTAACCGGGCGGGACGGCATAGGGAACCGGCACATAGCGAATCCGCTCGCCGGTTGCCGGGTCGCGCACCGTCTGAGGGGCCGCAGGGGCCGCAGGTTGCTGCACGAGAATCACGTACGCGGGGGGGCGAGTCTGGCTCAGCCGCTGGCGGACCCGCTCGACTCCGCTTCGGGGACTCGACGGAGCGGCCCTGGCGACCGGAGTGACCTCCTGACCAAGTGCATCTGGTGCAGCGATCAGGAGGCCAGTAGCAGAAGGAGCAGGGCGAGGCGCATCAGAAGCTCAGCTTGTAGCCCACCAGTACGCGCGTGTATTGGAACAGGTCGAGTGTCGAAAGCTCACCCACGAAATGCGCCGGGACCGACTGGGTAGTCGGCGCCGATGGCGAGGTTGAGTGCCAGTCCCGTACCGCTCAGCCCGTCACGCGTCAGCAGCCCGCCGCCGACGCCGTAGTAGGGCTGCAGGCCGCGTCCGAAGTTGCGCTCGTTCTGGAAAAAGAAGTTGCCGAAGAGCGAGAGCGACACACCGTCTGCAAATCCGAACCCAATTTCGGGGACGAAAAGGGCGCCGGTTCGCGTCGGTGTGCGATATTCTCCGCGGACCCCGAACTGACCTTGCGTCTGATTTTCGCCGGTGCGTATGCCCAAGACGGGGTACACGTTGGAGATGCGGCGGCTGCCGACGCGTGTCAGCGAAAAGCCCCCCGCGCCGTCCTCGTCAACCACGACCGTCGTTCCGCCGCCCGAGTTGTTCGCGTTTCCCGCAGCGATCTGCGAGGCCAACCGGCCTTCTAATTCGGCGATGCGCGACTCCAGGCGACGCGTCAGTTCGTCCGACGCGCGTTCCTGGCGCAAGCGATCGTCCAGTTCGCGTTGCACCAACCCGTCGACGCCGATACGCTCCTGAGCGACCCGCGCGCTGTCCGCCGCAAGTGTTCGGCGGACGACCTGGGCGACCTCCTCGGCCGACTGTACCTGTCCACCGGTTTGCGCTGCCGGTGGACCAGCGACCTCGTAGCCTTGCGGCGTGGCGATGACGACCGGCGCCGATTCGGTTTCTGCGACGCCGTCGCCGAAGCGAATGTAGATCTCGCCGTTCTCGGGGATCGGGATTTCCATCGTGCGGCCGCTCAGGTTGGAGCGCGCCTGAACCGGGGCCGATGACAGTGCGGTGACGGGAAGTCCGGCCTCGATCTGGAGTTGGGCGATGCGGGCTTCGTAAGCCTGGCGCTCGGCGACCTGCTCCGCCGTCAGTTCTCCTGAGAGAGCCGGTTCGGTTCGGACGGCATCGTAGGCCAGCCGCAGCGAGTCGATCTGCGCTTCGCGTTGAAGTGAGATCAACTCGGTCTCGCGAGCCCGCCGCTCCAGCTCGCTCGCCTGAGCGTCGCGGATACCACGCCGGGCTGACGCAGGCGAACCGCCACCCAGACTGAACTCGACACCGGCCGTCGGCATCAGGCTGTAGTCGACGTTGGCCGGATCGCTGACCTGATTGGCGTCCTCGTTCGACATCAGCAGCGCGCGAACACCTGCTTCAAGCGAAATGCTTTGTTGAGCGCCAGATCGACGCCGCCGCCGCCCATCGCGAAGTAGCGGCTTTCGGGACGAGTTGCGAGCGAACCACCGGCGCGGTAGCCCGAGCCCACGTCCATGTAGCCGCCGCCGAGCAGCAGGTACGGCGTCAATCCACCTGCGAGTTCGGTCGAGAAGCGAAAGTTCATCTCGGCCCCATGAGCGCCAGGTCGCGAAACTCGGTCGGGTTGCTGAACAGCTCGTCCTCGTCGGTCGCGCGCAGATAGAAGCCGCGCAACCCGACGTAGGGACCCAGGTCGATCCCCGCCTGAATCCCGGCGACCGGCTGCTCGTCGGGCAGACCGGTGAGGTCTTCGCTGAACTGAATGATGCCGTATGAAGGTTCGGCGAACACGCGCGGTCGGCGCAGCTGCTCGCGAACGGCTAAATCGGTCTCGGTCAACTCGCCCCGTGCGCGTCCGCCCAAGTAGATGCGAGCGGTCGCCGTGACGGCGTTCGAGTAGACCCGGCGGATCTGGTTGAGGTCGGAAGTCGTCGGCAGCGCAGCGGTGTTGCCAGATCGAACGTCGCGTAGGGATTGTACCGGTAGCCCACGCGCGACCCTTCGACAGTAATCGTGTAGCGGTCTTGGAAGGCGAATGTGATGCCTGCGCCCGCTTCGGCGAAGATCGACTCGGAAACGTTCGACCCATTGTCGAACCGCAAAATGCCTGTACCGCCGACGATGAAGGGTAACAGACTTCCGCGCCCCACCGTCAAGCGGAGACGCGTACCCGTATTGCTCCAAATCCACGTCGAAGCCTTCGGCCTGCCCTTCTAGAATGCTGCCCGTGAACGCGTCGGTGTCGTAGTCCGAGAACTCCGTCGTGAAGCCCGTACTGCGCAGGTAAACGCCCGACACTTCGAGGTACTCGCCGAAGCCCAGCCCCAGCGCGCCGCCGTAGAGGTACCCATTGGAGAGGCCGGTGTTGTCACCCGAAAAAACGCGCACGCCGACGGGAGCCGCCGTGTAGGAGATGCCCGTCACCTGAGCCACCGACGGAAGAGTCAGGGCGAACGCAAGGAGGACGAGGACGGAAGGGCGCATGGATGGGATGGGGGGGAGGAGCGAAGTGCAGAAAAACGCACGGCGACCAAGCGGATTACTCGCGCTCAAACGTCATGGACAGGCGGCCCGGCGCGCTGCACGTGCCTCCGAACCGGTCGTCGCCGAGTCCCTTCACCTGCTGGCACGTCACCGAAACTATCGCAGACCCTGTCAGAGCTGCGCGATCGGTGCTGGAGGTGAGGTTTAGAGGCGAAGGAAAAAGTACGCGAGGAGCGTCCGGGTCGTCACCGAGTTCGAGTTGTACGCGGTTGTTCGACTCGCTAGAAACGCACCGCGGATAGACGAACGGCTGTTGTCGTTGGCGAGCTGGAACGCGATCGTGTAGTCGCGGTCCTGGCCGAACAAGTCGATGGTGAAGACGGGTTTGCCGTTTGCCTCCTTCGCCATGAACGAGAGCACGTCAACGGTTCCGATGGGAATCGTCTCGCCGTTCTGCTGGACGAACGTGATCGAAGTGGCGCGGTAGCGTCCGTCGACCTCGGAGCCCGAGGGTCCGTCGTCCGAGTCGCACGATGTCGTGGTGAGAAGTAGGATGAGGAGCAGCGGAAGAAGACGAGTCACGGCGGAAGAGAGAGGTTAGGCGTAGGCTAAGAGCGGAGGCGAGGTGTGAGAGGGGCCGAGCAAACAGGTCGATGATCGTTTTCCGAACAGAGAGGACGGCGCGACCTGCTTGGCCAAGGGTTCGGCCCAAAGTACGGAGCGCCAACGCTCAGTGCGCGCGCGGTTCCAGCAAATGGGGCGGCATGGGGCCGGCTGGCGCGTAATGATGGTCCAGCGAAGAGCGCGTAAGGCTTACCGAGGAGGTACACGGTTTGCCTTCACCGCCCTGGGAGTGGGCTGCGACAGGGGCGATCGTCGTCCGGTACATGCGCTCTCACTAGGTGGTCTCAGCGTTGCGCACCCCATCATCGCCAAAGAAAACGCTTCATTGCTTCCGACGTTTTCATATTTCGACAGCACACTCAAAGTCGTCATGCCCGAAACCGCTGCCACGCTCTCCACGCGTCATCAGGAGGCGCTCGAACGCTTCGTTCTGTTCTGGGGTGAGATGGCGTCTGATTGGGGCAGACATCAACCGTACGATGGCGCAGATCCACGCCTGCTCTACGCGTCGGGCGAACCGCTGGACACCGACGTGATCATGGCGCGCCTGCACATCAGCAGGGGCAACGCCAACATGAACCTGCGCTCGCTGATGAGTTACTCTGATCCGCAAGGTGCACCTGCCCGGCTCGCGCAAGGACCACTATGCCGCTGAGCAAGATGCGTGGAGCTAACTGCGCGCATTGTCGAGGAGCGCGAGCGTCGCGAGTCGCGCCCGGTCCTCCACTCAGCTCCAGGCCTGTGAGAACGTCCTCACCAGCGGCGATGCGCCGCTGAACGCCGACGAAGCCGCCTTCGCCGAGCGCCTCGACGCGTTCCGCGAGGTCATGGACCTCTTCGATCAGTTCATGCGGATCCTGCTCCCGCTCGTCGGCCGCGACAACCTGCCTACCATGCGACAAGACGCTGACAACGCTCGAAGCACGCGAATCCCACCTCGGGCCGATCAGCCGCGCATTCGACCTGGGCCGGTGGGGCGAGGACCGCGCCGCCAATCACCTGGAAGGCAACGGTCACATGATACTGGACCGCAACTACAAGATCGAGAGGCCCGAAATCGACCTGGTTTGCTTCGAACCCAACGCGGACAACAGCGGCGGCGAACTCGTCTTCGTCGAGGTCAAGACCCGGCGAGGCAGTGACTGGGGAACGCCTGAAGAGTCGGTCACGTCTGCCCAGAAACAGCGCATCATGCGAGCCGCCGAAGCCTTCATGTACGAGCGCAAACTTGACGGCTCGCCCTGCCGCTTCGACGTGGTTGCCATTGAGAAGGGCGCCGGTGATGCGTTCGAACTGCGCCACCATCGCCACGCGTTCCGGCTGATCTCTTCTGAAACCAGATTCATGATCCGACGCATTCGCACCATCATTCGACGCGAAGGAGACCGAGTCTGGCGAGCCGCACAGTCGCTGCGATTTTACCGACTCGGAACCCGACCGCTCCCCACCCAGCGGCACGTACGTTATGCCGATGTCGAGGTGGCCTACGAGTGGAAGTACGGCGACTCCGCAGTGCCCAGACGATGGCGTCCCGCCGAGGTCGAGGACGTGCCCGAGTACGAAGCGGCGTTGATCGGAGGGATAGCCGCGCACGTGCGCCCGGGCGACCGAGTCGTCGTAGTCGGTGGGGGCGCAGGCGTAACGGTGGCGATCGCCGCGCAACGTGCTGGGCCGACCGGACACGTCACCTGCTTCGAGGGCGGTCGGCAATCCGCAGCCGCAGTGCGGCGGACCGCTCAAATAAACGGCGTCGCGGACCGCCTGACGGTTGAGCACGCCCATCGTCGCCCCCGCTCGGTCGCCGTGTTTGGAGACGCGCCCGACCGCGCCGTCGTGGCGCCGGATACGTGTTGCCCGATTGCGACGTGCTCGAGCTCGACTGCGAGGGCGCCGAAATCGACATCGTGCCCGCTCTGGTCATTCGCCCCCGCGGGTGCTGCTCGTCGAAACACACGGTTTTGGCGGCGCGCCGACTCAAACATCCGTAACCTGCTCGAATCGCTGGGATACGACGTGAAAGATCGCGGAGTCGCCGAGCCCCGCGCTCGGGCGTTCTGTGAGGAAAACGACATCCGCGTGCTCGAAGGCATCAGGCGTGGTGATAAAGGCCAAACTTATCTGCGGGCAGAACAATAACTCTGGCAGGACGATGACAACTCTAAGACGCCGAAGGCTGACTCGATCTGCCTTGCAACGTGAGGTTGGCCTCTCACTACGCGTCAGGCCAGCGCGGGTCGACAGGCTGGTCGTGTCGCCGATCGTCTCTCCGAGGTAGGCGGAGCGTATTAGCCTGCGTAGCAGTTTGGCGTTGCGCGTGCGAGGTAAGTCGGTGGCGAAGGAGGAGTTCGCGGGGTTGAGCGGCTTGCCGATGGCAGATGCGACGCGGTCCATGAGTTCGGATCGGAGCGCTTCGGTCGGTTCGTTTCCGGGCGTGAGGACGGCGAAGATCATCAAATCCCGCCCCTTCACGTCGTGCGGAACGCCGACGGCGGCCGCGTCGGCGACGCGCGGATCGGCGGTCAGGACGCTTTCGACTTCGGCGGCCCAGACGTTTTCCGGCGACCTTGATCGTGTCGTCGGCTCGGCTCAGGATGTACCAGAGGCCGTCGGCGCTCCATGGCGGCGAAGTCGCCGGTGTTCGAGATGCCGTCGAAGCGGTTCCAGTAGCTTTCGCGGTAGCGGTCACGGTCGCCCGAAAGCTGCGGGCGTTATACCGATCCACGGCTGACGGATGGCACGAGTTCGCCGACCTCGCCCCGCACGCTGTTGCCGTCGGCATCCACTACGTCCGCGTCCATTCCGGGAACGGGACCGTGGAAGCTACCGGGCTTGGCGGGCGTGCACAGGTTGCCGCACACGATGCCGCCGCTGATCTCAGAGTCCCGCCGCTGTAGTTGAGGATCGGCTTGTTCCTCCCAGCACAGGCTCCAGGCACCAGCGCCAACTTTCGGGGTCCCACGGGCTTCCGGTCGACGCGGACGAGCCCGCAGGCTGCTCAGGGTCGTGGCGGGCCAGCGGCTCGGGTCACGTGCGACGCAGCGCGCGGATCAGTGTCGGCGAGACGCCCAGATGCACGTCACGTCCAGTTCGTCGACGGTCTGCCACAGCCGGTCCACGTCGGGGGAGCTCGGGCGCGCCGTCGTAGAGCACCATGGCGGCCTGCAGCCAGCGTGGTCGAAGATGAGCCACGGCCCCATCATCCAGCCCATGTCGGTCATCCAGTACATCACGTCGCCTTGGCGCACGTCCATGCAGTGGATCATGTCTTGCGCACCCTTGCGACGGGGAAGCCGCACGTGCGTGTGGATGGCGCCCTTTGGCTTACCCGTCGTGCCGGACGTGTAAATCAGCATCAGCACGTCTTCGCAGACGTGTCGTGGGCGGACGTGTCGCCATCGCCCGCCGTTTCTATAAAATCGTCCCACCACACGTCGCGACCGGCCTGCATCGGAGTCTGCCTACCGCGATGTGGTGGACGACGACGTGCTTCTGACCGTCGGACATGGTCGAGCGCTCGGTCTTCCACCTTTCCCTTTCGCAGATTGACGGCTCGGCCCCTACGCGGCGATGCGTTGCTCACAAACAGCGCTTTGGCCCGTCCACCTTGCAAACGGGTCGCGATGGCGTCCTCGCCGTAACCCGAAAACAGAGGCAGCACGACGCCGCCGAGATCTGCATCAACTCGCGAGAAAAACGCCATGATGATCGGGCGACATCGGCATCGAGGATTCCGACGGCATCGCCCGGTCCGACGCCCATCGCCCGCAATGCCGCCGCACACGCGGCGACGCGTGCGGCCAGTTCGCGATACGTGATGCGCTCCTCGCCGCCCTCCTCGGATCGGTACCGAACGGCGTCGCGCTAAAGAGACTCGTCGACCAGCCACTTGTCGAGCAGCGAGTGCGTTATGTTCATCCGCCATCGACGCACCAGTCGGGAAACGCAGGATCGCCAGTTGACTGGTAGGCCGACGTGTAGGGTTGCGTGAATCGGATGTCGAGGTCGGCTCAGAACGGCGTCCCAAAACCGGTCAACGTCAGCATTGGCCCAGGCGATCAGGTCGGGATAGCTGTCGATGCCCTGTGCTCTTGCGAACTGCATCATACGTGACGACGCACACTCGTCGGGGCCGGGTGTCCAGGCAATGGGTTGATCGAACGGGTAGGAGGAAGCAGGCATATCGGGCGAAAACAAGCCGATGGAGGCGGCGTTGACGGAAATGATTGACACCTGGAGCTAACAGACACCCAAAGTAATGGATATCCGCATACGCGAACGCCCGCCGCCATCGAAGCCCGCAAAGCCGAAATGGGACGGATTGAGCGCTACGTCACGCAGAAGAAGGGGACCGAGCCGCCATTCCTCAACCGCTACAACGGCAACAAAAAGGACGGCCTCTACCGCTGCACGGTCTGCAACACCCAGTCTTCGACAGCGCCACCAAGTTCGACAGCGGCACCGGTTGGCCGAGTTTCTACGACCAGGTGGGGAACGTCGGCGAGGAAGTCGACCGCAGCATGGGCATGACGCGGACCGAAGTACACTGCTCGAACTGCGGCGCGCACCTCGGCCACGTATTTCCTGATGGACCCAAGCCAACTGGGGAGTGCATCTGCATCAACTCGGCGTCGCTAGACTTCGAGAGCGGTAACGTCTCGTTCACTCAGCAGAAAAGCCCGCCAGACCACAAGGACCTGACGGGCTTTTCTGTTTGCGATTGCGCCGCTCAGCCGTTGGGCATGAGGACGGGCTTGATCACGTGCGCTACACCATTCGAAGCCGCACGTTGGCCTGCGCAACGGTTGCGCCGCCCACCGTTACCGTGCCACCAGAGATGCGAACCATCAACGTCTCACCGTTGACCGTCGTGAGCGTTTCGACGTCGGCGAGATCCGAAGCCATGAGGCGACCGGGGACGACGTGGTACGTCAGAATCGAGGTGAGTTGGTCCTTGTTTTCGGGCTGCGTAAGCGTGGCGACCGTTCCGGCGGGAAGGGCGTCGAAGGCGCTGTTCGGCGGAGCGAAAACGGTGAACGGTCCGGGGCCGCTCGAGTGTGCCTCCGAGGTCGGCAGCCGTTACGGCCGCTACGAGCGTCGTCAGGTTGCTGGCTTGGGAAGCGTTTTGGACGAGGTTCTTGTGTTTCAGCATCATCGCACCGCCGACGATCACGCCTTGCCGAAGCACCGGTGCTCGGAGTTCATCGACTGCGAGGAAAGAACAACCGCTCAGGAGCACGACGCTCAGAAGCAGGAGGGAAAGTGACTTTTTCATGGAGTAGAGTGTTGATTAGAGAGTCTTGGGCGGCAGAGACGAAAGTTTAAAAATACGCTCCACAAACCTGACTGCTTTCAAAAAATACCGACAAGTTGATGACAGGTGTACGATCCTTCCTCTCATGTGACTGCTCCCCCACGCTTACCTTTTCAGAGC
>CAWFGU010000025.1:0-19091 GCA_963815505.1 Rhodothermales bacterium | reverse complement strand
CCGCCGCCTGCGCCGCCATCGCCTCTACACCGGGCTCAACGTATTCGGGCTGTCGCTTGGGTTGGCCTGCTGCCTGCTCATCGCGCTGTTCGTGCGCTCTGAGATGGCCGTCGACGGCTTCCACCCCGACGCCGACCGGCTCTACCGCGTCAGCCAGTGGTCGGACGGGCCGGGCAGCGAGTTGTGGGCGTGGAGCGGCGGCGGGATGGCACCCGACCTGCAAGCCGATTTCGCCGAGATCGAGCGCGTCGTTCGGGTGATGCAAAATCCTCAGGATGTGTACGTGCCCGACGCCGACGCGCTGGGCCTGCCCGCCGAGCCGTCGCGCGAGACCAACCTGTTTTTCGCCGATCCGGCGTTTTTCGAAGTGTTCGGCTTCCCGCTCGTGCGAGGTCAGGCCGAGCCGCGTGCTCGAATCTTCGGACGCCGTCGTCGTGACCGAGTCGCACGGCGCGGCGCCTGTTCGGTGACGCCGATCCGATGGGACAGACACTCGTCGTCGGCAACCAGACGACGCTGCGCGTGACGGGCGTCGCCCAGGATCCGCCGCCGGGGACGCAGTTTCAATTCGACCTGATCGGCGGCATGGGTCCGTACAAGACGATCAACTGGTTTCCCGTCGACGCCGAGTTCGAGTCGTACTGGTGGCCCAACGTCAACACGTTCGCGCTGCTCGCGCCGGGCACGGACGTACGAGCGCTTCAGGCCAAGCTGCCCGAGTTCGCTGTCCGGCATCGGGGTGAGGAGAGTGGAGCCGAGCACGGGCCAGTCCTCGAACCGATCACGGACACTCTATCTCTACTCCGAAGCAACCGGCTCCATCGGTGAGACCGGCAGCCTGGACGCTGTCCGCACGTTCACGTCTATCGCACTGGCGGTCCTGCTGTTGGCGGCGATCAACTTCGTCAACCTGACGACGGCGCGCGCGCAGAGCCGGGCACAGGAAGTCGGCGTGCGCAAAGCCGTCGGCGCGGGGCGCGGCGAGTTGATCGCGCGGTTTCTGGCCGAATCGGTCGTGCTCAGCCTGTTCGCGCTTGTGTTGGCATGCGGACTGGCCGGGCTGGGCGTCGGACTGCTCGAAAACGTAACCGGGCGCACCCTGGACGTATCGGCGTTGGTGACGTGGGAGTTTGCGCTGGCGGCGCTAGGCTGCACGCTCGTCGTCGGGCTGCTGGCAGGCATCTATCCGGCATTCGTGCTGTCGGCATTCGAGCCGGTCCGCGTGCTCCGGGGAAGTCGCACATCGGTCATGGGCGGCGGTAAAGGCCTGACGCTGCGGCGGGCGCTGGTCGGGACGCAGTTCGTCGTGTCGATCGCGCTCGTGGCGGCGACGCTGGTCGCATTGCAGCAGAACCGCTTCTTGCGCACGGCGGACCTGGGCTTCGACAACGCGCAGACGGTCGCCATCCAGATCAAGGGCGAGCAGGGCTGGGAGGTGCTGCGCGACGCGTTGCGGGCGACTGACGGCGTCGAGTCGGTCACGGCCGCGAGCATCCGCCCAGGCCTGGGCAACACGCAAGGCCTCCCCTACCGCGTCAGCGGCGATGGCTCAGACCCCGGCGGCTACGGCTCCGACAATCCACAGGGTGGGGGAAACCAGGCCTACGCGTCCGTGACCGACGATTTCGACGAGCAGATGGGCCTGCGAATCCTCGCCGGTCGGACGTTCGGTCCCGAGTTTCCGGCCGACCAAGGCGTCGTACCCGAGCAAACGACCGGACGCGTGATGTTTCACGTGTTCGACCGAGGACTGGTGCTCAACGAGTCGGCAGCGCGCGCTCAAGGCTGGTCGCCCGAAGAGGCGATCGGTAAGAAGTATCGCCTGTACGCGTATGAGAACGAGGTGTATTTCAGCGACATCCGAGGCTCGGTCGTCGGCGTCGTCGAGGACTTCCACGTCGCCCCGCTGGGACAGCCCATCGAACCGCTGATGCTCATGCCTGCCCAGGCGGGCGAGTGGTTCACGGCTGGTTGGGCGCTCGTCCGCGTGGCTCCGGGAGATGCGGCCGAGCGCATGGACGCCCTACGCGCGACGTTCCGCAGCATCGCCCCCAACGCCCCATTCGTCGCCGACTTTCTCGACGACGCCCTAGCCGACCGCTACGCCGAGTACGAGCGCACTGGCACGCTGCTGGCCTTATTCGGAGCGCTGGGACTGGGTATCGCCTGCCTGGGCCTGTTCGGACTCGTCGCCTACGCCGCGCAGAGCCGACGCCGCGAGATCGGCGTGCGCAAGGTGCTGGGCGCGAGTGTCCCACGCCTGACGTGGCTTCTGCTGCGCGACTTCGCTTTCTTGTCGCTACTGGCCGCGCTCGTCGCGCTTCCCCTGGCGTGGTGGGCGATGAACCGATGGCTCGACGGCTTCGCGTATCACACCGATCTCAACCCGCTCGTCTTCGTAGGCGCCGCGCTCGCCGTCGCAGCCGTCGCCCTGCTCACCGTCGCCGGGCATGCGATCCGCGCTGCAACGTCCGACCCGACGACGGCGCTGCGCGCGGAATAGCCGCCATCCCGTAGCGGCGAGGCGCCCTCGTCGCTAACACACAACCATCTGCGTCACCGTTGCCGCCACCTCCACCCTTACCGGCCGTTCTATCTAACGGCGCTTCCCAACCCGAGAACGCTTCCAATCCCATGATCCAACTCAAAAACCTCACCCGTACGCACCGCCAGGGCAGCAGCCAGATCTTCACGCTGCGTGACGTATCGCTTGGCGTGCCCGCCGGCCAGTTCGTGACGCTCGTAGGCCCGTCCGGCGCAGGTAAGACGACGCTGCTCCACATCCTCGGCCTGCTCGACGCGCCCACATCGGGTACCTACGAACTGGACGAAGTCGAGGTCAGCCGACTCTCCGAAAAGCAGCGGACGGCCTACCACCGCGACGCCATCGGGTTCGTGTTTCAGGCCTACCACCTGATCGACGACCTGACCGTTGCCGAGAACATCGAAGCTCCGCTGCGCTACGCCAAGGTGCCGCGCGGAGAGCGTCAGGGACGCGTCGCCGAGATGCTCGACCGGTTTGGACTATCGGCGCGCGCCGATCTGTTTCCGCCTCAACTCAGCGGAGGCCAGCAGCAACTCGTCGGCGTCGCCCGCGCCCTCGTCATCCGTCCCAAACTCGTCCTCGCCGACGAGCCGACCGGCAACCTCCACGCGCGCGACGGGCAGGCCGTGATGGACGCGCTGCGCGAGCTCCACAACGAAGGCGTCACCATCGTCCACGTCACGCACAACCCGGCGTGGGAAGCCTACGGCGAGCGCACCGTCGAGCTAGAGGACGGCCGCATCGTCCGCGACGAAGTAGTGGAGCCAGCCGCAGCGTAGCGGCTCGCCGCCAAATCTTCGTCCCCTCTAACCCCATCTAATCTTCCATAATGCGTCTTTCTCTTCTCCTGTTGGTCCTTCTCCTCATCCCAACCGTACAAGCGCAACCGGTTGACGGAGCAAGCGCAACAGTCAAACGCGTGTACAATCTGGCTGCCTCTTCGGAGAGCGACGCTCCGCTCGTCGGAGCGCTGCGACGGACAGAGTTGGAGACCTATGGATACGACGGGCGGCGCCTCCGCGTCGAGTGGCGCAACCCGGACGGCTCGGTCTCGCTTTCGTTCATGGAGCTCTACGATGCATCCGACCGCCCCTTCGGCGCCGTCTACTTTGAGGGCGCAGACCTCGACCCCACGCTGGAGCGCAACGAATACCGCACCGAATCAGGTCGGACGGTCAAACGAGTTTCTTACCTCGACGCGAGCGGAGAGGTGACCGGAGTCAATGAGTTCATCTCCGATGCGCAAGGACGTGAGATCGAGCGCCGATACGGTGTCGCAGAAGGCGCCGCTCGCGCAACCGACACAGTTGCGTACGAGAAGAAGAATGCAACGGGCTACGTGTACGAAAGCGCGGACGGTTCACGCCGTGCCGAGTACGCCTACCGCAACGAAGTCATAGACGAGCAAGGAAACTGGACGAGCCGGATTGTGATCAGAGACGGCACTCCGTCTGCATTGGAGACGCGCGAGATCACGTACTTCGCTTCGCACTAGGTCGCGCCAGCCGCTACGGTTTCTAGGTCAAACCTCGTCGCCTACCCGCAGACGCTTCACTCCTCGATCGCGGCGCGCGCCTGAGCGATCAGAGCGCGGTCGTGCTCCAGATGAGGCGAGGCGATGTGCTCGAAAAAGTCGGCCATGCGTCCTATCGGGCTGGGCCAGTGGTTGCGGTCGATGTCGGCTACTCCGTTCTCGGCCAAGTGGTCGAGGGCGAGGTAGAGCGTCATCCGGTAGCTGTTGGCGACGATCTGGCGGTAGATCGCCTGCCGGTCCGAGTCGGTCGGCTCGCTCTTGATGTCGAGGCCGTAGCCGTGGAAGTTGGCGTAGCCGATTCTATGATGCCCGCGCCCAGCGTCGAGGATCGGATCGTGGTTTTCGACGATCAGTTTGCGGGTGATCGCGTAGACGTTGTGAAGCGCGTAGCCGCTGCGGTCGGTCGTGCCATCGGGCGTCTTGTCGTCGATGAAGTCCTTGCGCAAGAAGTCGGTCATGTACTCGGCGGATTTGGTCGAGTTGGAGCCGTGCGTGCGCTGCAACCCTTGGTCGAACTGCCAGCCCGCCCAGAACCACGTCAGCTTGACGCGCCGCATCTCCTCGTCGAAGCCGCCGCCGACGCGCGCGATCACCTCGGCGGGCAACTCGACATCGCCTTTCTTGTGGACGCGGGCGAAATCGCCGACCATCCAGACCGGGTTCGGACCTTTGTCGCGCGTCATCCGAGCCGGAAGCCACGCCGACGACGGACGATCGCCCCACAAAGAACCGGTCTTCACTTCCTCGCGAAACAGGTGCTGAGCGACCAAGACCGAGCCGTACTTGTCCTTCATGAACCGGCCTCCGTTGCCGTCGAACCCGCTCGTCGTCAGGTCATCCGACGCGTCGAGGAGTTCGAACAGCGCGTCGTCGGTGGGATCGGCGAGGTAGGCGTCGTGGGCGGCGAACAGGTCGCGCTGCGCCTCGGCGTCGTGGGCGACACGCGGCAGGTCGGGCAGCCAGTCGGCGATCGACGCGTCGCCTTCGTGCGGGTCTTCGCTCCACCGGTTGAGCGCCATTCCGATGGGAAACGTGCGTGGGTTCGACGCCATCCAGCGGTCGCGCTCGCGACGCGCCGCCTGGGACGACAGGACCGGATCGACACCCAGCCCGGCATCCACCACCTGCCGTCCGAACGCAAGATCTCGCTCGGCGACTGTCGCTCCGGCGAGCACGCGTCCGCCCGGCTGAAAGGGGCGGTGCGTACGGTGGTCGCGCGGCGTGATCCGGTCCCGCACGCGGATCGCCCCAACCAGGGCAACGATGCGCTGAGCGTCCCACTCGTCCAGGTGCGGCGCGACGCGTCGGCGGATCGTCTCGTCGTCAAAGTCGAAGTAGGCCAGGTCGAAGGCGTCCGGCGCGTGGCAACTCGCGCACGAAGCGCCGCCCTGGATCGCCCCTGCTTTTCGCCAGGCGACCAGTCCATCGGCAATCGTTTCGGACAGCTTCGGCCCGGGTTCGTCGACCGGAGCCGCCGGCCCGCCGACGGGTTGGTCCGCAAAATCAGGCGCCGCAGCGTCACAGGCGATGAGTAGAAGACAGCAGGCGGCAGCGAGGGCGAGTCGGAGCATGACGAAAGGTGCGTGGTGGAGCGTCTAGCGTGTCCGCAGGATACGAGCGATGAACTAAATATGCCCAATGTGTAACGCCATCTGCGCTATCACCAAACCTAAGCGACCCATAGAGTTACGGCGTCAACCCGGAAGGGCGAATGCGCACCAGGATCACTATTCCCATCCGCTCGCTACTCACGGCGCTGCATCTGATTCAGTATCTCAACCAGCGCGCGGCTGCTCGCCTCTTGCGCGTCGGCTATTCGATCGAGCGCTCGCATGACGAAGACGACCGCAAAGATGCCACCGGCGATCAGGAGCAGGTAGACGAAGGAAAATAGCAAGGGGAAAAGCGCGCTCATGAGCCGAGAGGTAATCGTGAGCAGGCAGAATACATCTGTCACATTCTACCGGTAGCCCTGCGCCTGCAACTCGAACAGTTCGGCGTAACGACCACCGGCAGCAAGCAACTGGTCGTGCGTGCCGACTTCCTCGACCCGGCCTCCGCCCAGCACGAGGATGCGGTCGGCCATGCGGACGGTCGAGAAGCGGTGCGAGATCAGGACCGCGGATTTGCCCTGCGTGAGGTCTTTGAAGCGCTCGAACACCTCGTACTCAGCGCGCGCATCCAGAGCGGCCGTCGGCTCGTCGAGGATGAGCAGTTGGGCGTCGCGCATGTACGCCCGGCCAAGTGCGACCTTCTGCCACTGCCCGCCCGACAGATCGACGCCGTCCGAGAATCGCTTGCCCAGCGTCTGATCGTATCCTCCGGGCAGCGCGTCGATGACCGCGTCGGCGAGCGAGCGCTGCGCCGCCGTCTCGATACGCGGACGGTCTTCGCGCTGGTCGATCCTGCCGACGGCGATGTTCTCGCTGGCCGAGAGGTGGTAGCGGACGAAGTCCTGAAAGATCACGCCGACGCCCGAGCGCAGGCTGTCCAGGTCGTAGTCGCGCAGGTCGAAGCCGTCGAGCAGGATGCGGCCTTCGTCGGGGTCGTAGAGGCGGGCGAGCAGCTTGACCAATGTCGTCTTTCCCGCTCCGTTCTCGCCGACGAGCGCCAGCGCCTCTCCGGCGCGCAACTCGAACGTCAGCCCCCGGACGGCCCAGCCATCCGATCCGGGATAGCGAAAGCCGACGTTCTCGAACCGGAAGCCCGTCTGGATCGGCTGAGGGATGGGCCGGGCGTCGGCGCGCGAAGCCACGCGCGGCTCGATCTCGAAGAAGGAGAACAAGTCGGCGAGGTAGAGCGCCTGCCCGCTGACGGTCGAGAACGAGGCCAGCATCCCTTCGAGCAGGCCGCGCATCCGGGCGAACGATCCGGCCAGAAACGTCAGGTCGCCGATGGTGAACGCGCCGCTCGCGGTCCTGTAGACGATCACGGCGTAGGCAGCGTAGTAGCCCAGCGTGCCGACGGCAGCGAGCATCGTGCCCCAGGCGGCCCGGCGTGTGGCGAGCGTGCGGTTAGCGCTATAGTAGGCGTCGGCCAGCGTGCGGTAGCGGTCGGCGAGGTAGCCGCTCAGGCCGAAGACCTTGACCTCTTTCGCCGGTTCATCGCTCGCGCCGAGCCAGCGCAGGTAGTCCAGTTCGCGGCGCTCGGGCGTCCAGCTGTACGCGAGCGAGTAGGACTGCGCGTTGAAGTGCGCCTCGCCCAGAAACGCCGGAAGCAGCGCGAGCACGAGCAAAGCGAGCAGCAGCGGCGCGTAGACGGCCAGCCCGACGCCTAGCGTGGCAATCGTGATCGCGCTCTGCGCCTGCCCGAAGATCTGCGAGAGCAGCACCAGCCGGCTCGTCGTCTGCCGCCGGGCGCGCTCGAGCTTGTCGTAAAACTCCGCGTCCTCGAAGTGCGCCAGGTCCAGCCGCGCCGCGTGGCGCATCAGCCGGACGCTCGTCTCGTTGGTGAACAGGTCGCCCAAGAGCGAGTCGCACAGCGCCGCTCCTCGGCCCAGCACATCGGACAAAACCGCCAAGCCCAACTCGGCTGCCAGTAACCACGCCAGCGGTTCGAGCGCACCGCCCCACGCGTCCAGCCCGCCCAGCAGGCCGGCGTCGGTCGCAGCGACGCGCACCACCTCGTCGACGATCAGCTTGCCCACCCACAGCATCGCGACCGGCACGAACGCGCGCACGAGCCGGAGCAGCAGGTTGGCCGTTAGCAGCCCAGGACTCGCCGCCCAGACGAGCCGGAACAGCGGAGGCAGGTTCGACAGCGCGCCGATACGCTCGCGGAAGGTGAGATCAGGGGGCGCCTCGCGCCCACGTCGCCCCGAGGAAGCGCCTTTAGAAGCGCCGGAGGAATGCAGCATCGAATGCGAATCGTCAACCGCCGCTCAGGTTCGGCGAGAGCGATACCAAATTCGGAAGCGTAGCTGCGCGGTCCGCCGCCGGAAATCGCCTCAGATCGCCACGTCGCTTCGCATCGATGACGCTGCACATCGGTGATGCTGCGCTCCTCGCGATGAAGAAGGGGAAGAGTGGAGCCAGATTTGGCATAACGCAGAGATCGACGGTGTAGAAACCACAGGCCAGCCAGCGTCGGAAAGATGTCAGCTTTCCATAAGCAACCATCTTTGAACAGGCCGAAGCGCCTCGTCTACGTTCAAAATCAACCGTAGCGCGCTATCCCAACTCAGCCACCGTAATCCCCGCCCCGCCCTGATCGACCGGCGCGTCGCCAAACTCTTTCACGTCGCTTCGGCGGGCGAGCAGTTCGCGGACCATGATCCGCAGCGCGCCCGTCCCCTTGCCGTGCAGGATCTCGACGCGCTCCAGCCCGGCCATGATCGCCTCGTCGACGAAGCGGAACGTGAGCGCCTGGGCATCGTCGACGCGCTGCCCTCTGAGGTCGAGCGACATCGCCGCCGTGAGCACGTTGAGCTTGCCTCCGGCCTCGGACGACCGAACCTGCACCTTCTGCTCGCGCCGCCCTCCGACGCGCCGCAGGTCGGCTATCGCCACGCGCATCTTGAGCGAGCCGGATGAGACGAGCGCTTCTTTCCCGCGCAGTTCGAGCACGTCGGCGACAGCGTTGCCACCGGCGATCGTGACGCGGTCGCCGACCTGAATGTCGAGCAGCGGCGACGACTCGGCTGTCGGCTGCGGCCTGGGTTTGCGGGCCTTGCGCTTCTTCTCGTTCTTCTGCGCGCGCTGGGTAATGCGTTCGGCCGTCTCCTCCAGCTTCTTGCGGGCCTCCTTGGTCGCCTCCTTTTCGGCACCGGCCTCCTTGATCTCGCGGATGGTGCGCTCGACGGCACTGTTGGCTTCCTTGACGATGCGGTCGGCTTCGGCGAGGGCTTGCTTGCGCAGGTTCTCACGCTCCTCGCGGATTTTGCTGCGGCGCTCGGCGTACTGCTTGCGCTCGGACTCGGCCTCCTGCTTGATGCGCGCCGCGTCGGCCTGCTCCTCCTCGAGCTTGCGCGTCCGCTCGGCCAGTTCGACCAGCAGATCCTCGACCGACGCCGCCTGCTCACCCACCAATTCGCGCGCCCTCGCGACCAGATCGCCGTCCAGCCCTTCCCTACTCGCGATCTCGAAGGCGAACGACGAACCCGGCACGCCCGTCGCCAACCGGTACGTGGGACTGAGCGCCTGATCGTCGAACAGCATCGCCCCGTTGACGACGCGGTCGGCCCCGTGCGCGAACACCTTGAGCGCGCCGATGTGCGTCGTCACGATGGCTCGCGCACCGCGGTCGACCAGTCGCTCGATGACCGCCTGAGCCAGCGCACCGCCCTCGGCCGGGTCCGTGCCCGTTCCGGCCTCGTCGAGCAGAGCCAGCGTCCGCTCGTCGGCGACGCGCATCAGGTGCTTGAGCGTCTTGACGTGCGAGGTGAACGTCGACAGGTCCTCGTCGACCGTTTGCTCATCGCCGATGTCGACCACGACGCGTTTGAAGTAGGGCAAAATACTTTCGTCGCCGACCGGCAGCAGCAGCCCGCACGCCGCCATGACGCTCAGCAGCCCGACCGTCTTGAGCGCGACCGACTTACCGCCCGCGTTCGGCCCGGTAATGACGAGAGCGCGTTCGTCGTCCGCCATCTCGAGGTCGAGCGGGACGACGCTGCGGTCTTCCTCGTTGGCGAACCGCAGCACCAGCAGCGGATGACGCGCCTTGCGGATGCGGATCGCGCCACCATCGGTCAGGTCGAACGCGCGCGCCTGCATCCGGCGCCCCAGCCGGGCTTTGGCGTGGAGCACGTCGAGCCGGACCAATGCGCCCGCCGTCGCCTTGATGTCTTCGATTCGGGTCCGCGCGTAGTCCGAGAGCCGCGTCAGAATACGGTGGACTTCGCGCGCCACGTCCCCCTCCAGCTCGCGGACTTCGTTGTTCAGGCCCAGCACGGCCGTCGGCTCGATGTAGACCGTCTGGCCCGTCGCGCTCGTGTCGTGGACGAACCCCTCGACCTTGCGCTTGGCCTCGGCCCGGACGGGAATCACGAGCCGCCCACCCCGGACCGTCGGCTGCTCGTCCGTCGACCATCCCTCGGCCTGCGCCTCCTTGAGCGACTGCGCCAATCGCTCGCGCAGTCTGGCCTGCGCCTGCCGGATCGCCCGCCGCAGCCGCGACAACTCGGGCGTGGCGTCGTCGCGCACCTCGCCGTCGTCGCCGATGGCGCGCCCCAACTCGTCGCGCAACCCGGACAGATCCACCATCCGCCGCGCGATGCCCCACAACCCCGGCAACTCGTCGCCGTTGCGGCTCAGAAAGCGCCGTGCCGTCTCGGCAGACGTGAGCATCCGCATCAGGTCGTACAACTCTTGGGACGACGCAACGCCGCCTTGGGGCGCAATGCGCGACAGGACGGCCTTGGTGTCGGGAAAAGTGGTGAGCGCCATCGGCTCGTCGGCCTGGAGCGTCGAGAGCATCTCAGCCACGCGGGCCTGCTCACGGCGAGCCGTATCGGCGTCGTGGTACGGGTTCAACTTGCGCAGCTTGGCGGCAGCGGGATCGCTCAGCGCCAGTCCGGCCAGCGTGTCGCGGAGCGCGTCGAAGCCCAGCTTCTCGGACGCGGAATCGGGGTAGAGTTTCATGCCGGATGCAACGCACATCGCGCGGCCTTGCGCCCGGCCGCGGAGTGAGAATGCTGCGAGGAAGCGTGCCGCGTTGCCTAGCGCGCTACCACGACGATCCGCGTGTCTGCTCCGGAGCTTCCCGACGCGACGACGACGTATACGCCCGGCGCAACGCTCGACAGGTCGACGCGGACCGTGTTGGCTCCGGCCGCCGCGAGGTCCGTGGGTAAGGTCGCTACCAAACGCCCGGTCACGTCGAACAGGTCGATGCGGGCGTGCTGCGCCTGAGGCGCATCGAGCGAAACGGTGATCCAGCCCGAAGCGGGCGACGGAAAAACAGTGGTGATCCGAAGCCCTGACGGCGTGGTAGCCGTTCGGTCGTCGACATCCGTCACGAGCGGTGATGAAGCCCAGATTTCGCGCCCCAGCGTCGGGTCGGTAGCCGAAAACACTACGACCCCGCCGAACGCGACGGGTTCGCGTGGGATTGCGCCATCGGGCAGTTGCGCGACAGGGGCGAACGCATCGCCGCTCGGATCGAAGCGCCAGAGATACTCGCCCGCATTAGAAAAGGGGTCGCCCTGAGACACGGGGCCAAACAGATAGACCGCATCGCCGGTAGCCGTTACGTCGCGGAAGAACCGCACTTCGCTCTGTTCGCGCACCTGAGCCGTCGACACGTCGTAGGAGTAGAGGAGAAGCGCACCATCGGCGTCCGAGTCGGAGAAGAAGACGTAGTCGCCATCGGCTGCCAGCAGCGCGAGGGTCGGAGTGACGGCGAGCGCCAGGGTTTCGGCGGACAACTCGGCACCCGCTCCGCTCCGGCACGCAACCAGTTCGGCGCTTCCGTCGCTGCTGCGAATCCGGCTCGCGTAGAGGACGCCGCGATGTGCGAGTATTGTCGCTCCGAGTCCGGCGGAGCACGTCGCGGCTCCCAGACTCGACGTCGTACACCTGACCGTCAGCAATAGCATACAAGCGCTCGCCGACGACGTGGAGGCCCGTTACGCGGTCGGACTGACTCGCCGCATCGGGATTGAAGACGACTGTGGGTTCAGACGCACCGTCCCTAAGTGCCCACACCACCTGCCCCACCCCCTGCCGCGTGGCGACGAAGTACAATCCGTCCGGCCTGCTGGTGAGCCAGCGCGGTCTGCCGTCCTGAGAGGTACCGGCGATTTCCGGGTTGACGTTGGCGGCAAGCGCAGTGGACTCGTCGGCGGGATCGTAGCGCCACAACTCTCGTCCGACCACGTCGTTGGTAGCGGCGAAGTAGAGCGCGCCGCCGTGCGGAGTCAGTTCGGAAGGTGCGCTGGCGTCGCTGCCGGGATTCAACTCGGCGACCAGTTGGGCTTCCGCTGCGCCTTCTTCGAGGTGCCACAGTTCGGCTCCGCGTGCGTCGGTCGCCTGGAAGAAAAGCGACGATCCGAAGACGGCGAAGTGTTTGGGGTCGGAGTCCGCCGTGCGGATGCTGACGCTCGACAGGCGCTGCGCCGCAGCCTCTCCGGGCGTATGCGCGTACAGTTCTCCCAGATCGCCGGCGAACACCAACCGGCCATCGAACGATACCGCGCCTCCGACGAAATCGGCGTTCGCTACGGGAGCGACGACACGCGTTTCGAGATCGACGACCGAAAGCGCCGCTTGGGTAAAGAAGTACAGGTGGGTGCCTACGCTGACGAGTCCGTTTCGCTGACCGCCGCCCTCCCACAGCTCGTCGACACTGTCGTCAGACGGGTCGTACGTCAGAACACGACTCGCAGTGGCGAACGGATTCTCGGCGGCGGAGATCGCGAGCCGGTCGCCGGTCCACGTTAGTGCGCGCACGGCTCCGTAGGTAGCGACGATCCGAGGTTTGGACGCGCCCGCATCCAGGCGATACACTGAGCGGCCGTTTGCCGCTACGTCTGAGGCAGCCGAGAAGTACACACTGCTCCCGGACGAAACGAATTGGGCCGGATCGCTGCCCTCGAAGCCTTCTCGCAGGTCGGCCAGAAGTCCCGTAGTGTCGGCGGCTGGGTCGTACGTCCACAGCTCATGTCCCTGACCAAACGCATATCCTGCATAGATGAGGCGATCTCCGAGTGGCGCAGCGTCGAAAGCGTATGGCGTCCGGTTAGTCAATTGCTCGCCGCTCAGCACGCGCGCCGTGTCCGCCAGCGCGCCCAGCGAGAACAAGACGGGACCCAACGAGGTCGGCGTACGGGCACCGAAATACGCCTGGTCTCCCACCAAAACCGGCGCGCTGTCGAGCCAACCGATTTGCTGCCGAGACAGCACTTCGACCAGGACAAAGCGCTGTTCGGCTTCGTCGTAGACGTACAACTGCCGGTCGTACGGAGATCGCTGCGATCCGGTCAGGGCGATCAGACGCCCCCGGTGGCTTGCCATCCAGAAGACGACTTCGCTGCTACCGAACGCCTGATCGCTGACGCGGACCGGCTCGCTCGCGCCCTGATCGTAGCGGTAGAGCGTCGTCTCGCTCAGCGTTCGACCCGCCGCGAAAAACAACGATCCGTCGTGGAGCGTCAGGTGATCGGCGCCTCCACTACCCAGGCGCTCCTTGTTGACGTCGGCTAGGAGTACGGCTTGCGGTTGAGCAAATGCAGGAGCGATCAGGAAAAGTCCAAACGTCAGGACGAGGAGAGCGGTCGGGCGGTGCATCGGCGAAGCGGGAATCGATTCCAAGTGCGCGGAAGATAGAGCGTGTCGAATACTGTCCACACTAGGGCTATCGCATTGGGATTTCGAGTCACGTTTCCGGGTCGTCTGGGCCGGTCGACTTCGATCCCCAAATGAGACCGCGTGCGTAGAACAGCGTTTGCAGATCACAGAAGCAGATGGCCGATTTCGAGTGCGACGCCCTGCTGTCCACACCAGGCGGCTAGTCTCTTTCGCCGCGCCCCGCGCAACCTTCGCGCACGAAAAAGCCCCGCCGCTCACGAAGAACGACGGGGCTTTGAGATCAGCCGAAGCTCGTCTGCCTTACGCGATCAGCGGGGCGATGACGAGGGCCACGACGGCGATCAGCTTGATCAGGATGTTGAGGCTCGGCCCCGACGTGTCCTTGAGCGGGTCACCGACCGTGTCGCCGACGACGGCGGCTTTGTGCACGTCCGATCCCTTGCCATAGTGAACGCCGTCGACGGTTATGCCGGCTTCGATCTGCTTCTTCGCGTTGTCCCACGCGCCGCCCGCGTTGGACTGGAAGATGGCGAACAGGACGCCAGAGACGGTCACGCCTGCAAGCAGTCCGCCCAGCATGTCCTTGCTGATGAAGCCGATGGCGACCGGCACGATGATCGCCAGCAGGCCCGGAGCGACCATCTCGCGGATGGCGGCTTTGGTCGAGATGTCGACGCAGCGGCGGAAGTCGGCTTTGGCAGTGCCTTCGCGCAGGCCGGGGATTTCGCGAAACTGGCGACCGACTTCGGTGATCATCTCGCTCGCCGCTCGGCCGACGGCGCCCATCGCCATCGCCGAGAAGACGTAGGGCAGCATGGCACCGATGAGCAGTCCGCCCAGGATGATCGGGTTGGCTACGTCGATGTTCTCGACGCCCGCCGTCACCATGTAGGCGGCGAACAGGCCCAGCGCCGTCAGCGCGGCCGACGCAATCGCGAAGCCCTTGCCGATGGCAGCCGTCGTGTTACCGACCGCGTCCAGCTTGTCCGTGCGCTCCCTGACGACTGGGTCGAGGTGTGCCATTTCGGCGATGCCACCGGCGTTGTCCGAGATCGGCCCGTAGGCATCGACGGCCAACTGAATGCCGGTCACCGAGAGCATCCCTACGGCTGCGATCGCAATGCCGTACAATCCGGCTGCTTCCGACGCGCCGATGATGGCGAGCGCGAGGATGATCGCCGGAATACCCGTCGAGTACATACCCGTGCCCAGACCCGCGATGATGTTCGTCGCCGCGCCCGTGACGCTCTGCGACGCGATGCCCAGAACGGGCTTCTTGTCCGTCGCCGTGTAGTACTCGGTGACCAAGCCAATCAGCGTTCCGGCGACCAGTCCGACTACGATGGCGAGGAAGACGCCGAACGCGCGTGTAGTCGAGGAGTTCACCGGTCAGTGGCGATCCCGCCGACCACGTCTCGGGCAGCATCCAGCCGGTGATGAAGTAGGCCAGCACGATCATGACACCAACGGCGCCGAACTCGCCGACGTTGAGGGCCGTCTGCGGGTTGCCGCCTTCCTTGACTTTGACGAAGAACGATCCCAGGATCGAAACGACGATTCCGACGCCTGCAATGACGAGCGGAAGCAAGACTGCACTCAGTCCGCCAAAGTCGGCGCCTGCTCCGGTCACACCGAGGAATGAGGGAATGAAGACCGCACCGAGTACCATCGTACCGATGATCGAACCGACGTACGACTCGAACAAGTCGGCACCCATGCCAGCCACGTCGCCCACGTTGTCACCGACGTTATCGGCAATCGTGGCGGGGTTGCGCGGGTCGTCTTCGGGGATGCCTTCGTACACTTTGCCCGCGAGGTCAGCGCCCACATCGGCGGCCTTGGTGTAGATGCCGCCGCCGACGCGCGCGAAGAGGGCAATCGACGAAGCGCCGAGCGAGAAGCCCGAGATGATGGCGATGACGCCTTCCATGCTGACTTGCAGACCGACACCGTCGAGCCCAGTCGTGTCGGCCATGTTTAGGAAGACGATGAATAGTGTGCCCAGCCCGAGCACGCCCAGCCCGACGACCGAGAGGCCCATCACGAGTCCGCCCGAGAAGGCGACGTTGAGGGCAGCGCCCAAGCTCGTACGCGCAGCGCTCGTCGTGCGGACATTGGCTTTGGTAGCAACGCTCATGCCGATGAAGCCCGCCAGCGCCGAGCACAACGCGCCGACGATGAACGGGACGACGATCAGCCACGAGGCGTTCTCTTGGATTCCGTTGACGACGCCCAGCAGGACGGCGACTGCGATGACGAAGACGGCCAGCACGCGGTACTCGCGCGCCAGAAACGCGCGGGCACCCTCAGCGATGTTGGCGGCGATTTCCTGCATTTCAGGCGTGCCGTCGTCCTGTCTGCTGACCCATCCGGCGCGGATAAAGGCGTAGGCGAGCGCCAGCAGACCGGCTGCAGGCGCGATGTATATGCTCCAGTGCATAGTGTTGTGTTGGGTGAATCGAAAACGGAACCGCGCGCTCGTCCGAAGTGACGGCGCGCGGCAAGGTTTGGGTTTCACCAGGAGGCTTGGCCGTCCACGGCCGACGAAGTCGACGCGCGCGGACGCTTCCACACAGCCCGGTAGAAGAATGAAAGTAGAAAATACGTTACGGCTCCGCTATGGAGACCTTGCACAATCTGCACGCGCCCTCGGCGTTGCAGGGGCGCTGTCTCACCCGATCTGACACCGTGTTGGACTCTCGACCTTTGTCATCGCGAGGAGCGGCGCGGCGCGGCGATGTGATCCGATGCGCAGACGAGCGTATAGCGGTTCTCGACTTGATAGACGTAGTCCCCCGGTCTCTCTGCTCGGGCGAGATCTGTCCTCCTCAACCGAGGGGGACAGCCTGCGGTAAGGCGGATGCCGCACCGGAGGCGGGGGGGTCTGCGGCTACGCCAACCCGTTAAAGAACTGCTATGGCGCACTTATGCTCTCGGATGTGGCAACAGTTCGGTCGTTCTGCGTGCGCTTCCGTCCCGATGTGTCGCGGCGCTAAGCAGTCTCTTCGGTGGGCTCGGGAGCCTCCGGCTCTTCGGGGCGCCACTTGTTGAACCGGTTCATCGCCGTCTGCGCCCCGTCGACGATCCACGTGAGCGCCTGCTTGACGGCGACCGGAATGGCCTGATCGACGAGCGCCTGCTGCTCGGGAGTGAAGGGATCGAGCACGTAGTCGGCCTGCCGTCCGCGCGGAAAGTCTTTGCCGATGCCGACGCGCAGGCGTGGGTACTGCTCGGTTTTGAGCAGCGCATTGAGACTCTTCAGCCCATTGTGCCCACCGTCCGAGCCGCCCGGACGCAGCCGGAGCACGCCCGGGTCAAGCGCCAAGTCGTCGACGATCACGAGCACGTCTGACGGTTCAGGTTGTTGGCGCGAACCAATGCCTTGACCGACTCGCCCGACAGGTTCATGTACGTTTGCGGCATCGCGACGCCGAACGCACGCGCGCGCCAACTCCCCCATCCGCCCAGACTGTTGCCCGGCAGCAGCTCGAGGTCGATGCGCGTCCTCGCCGCGATGGCACGCGCTACGTCGAAGCCGATGTTGTGCCGCGTGCCGTCGTACTCGGGACCGGGGTTGCCCAGCCCGACGATCAGCCGCTTTGCCTTTGCCATAGGAATGAGGTTTTGATTTGGTGTATCGAATCCGATGTTTTAGTGGAACTCCTACAAACGTCATCTGAGCCTGCCCCATCTCCAGGACGTGCAGCATCCACGGAGTTGGGATCCTCCGAGCAAGGCTCAGGATGACGAGCAACGAGCGCACCAGCATTCTTCGAGGCGATGTGGCGCGACCGCATCGCCCCAAATGAAGTCGAGGGACCTCCCTTCCTTTCAGACGGAGATCCCTCGACGGGTTAAGCTATCGAAGTAGATCAGACTCAGTCTTGCTCCGTCGCAGGCACATCGTCCGCATCCTCGTCGCCCGGCTCGGCGCCAGCGGCTCCAAGCACGTCGACATCCTCGTCGACTTCTTCGACCTCTTCGAGGCGCGGCGCGCTGACGATGGCGAGCGTGATGTTTTCCGTTCCGTCGAAGACCACGCCTTCGGGAAGGTCGACGTCCTGAATGTGGATCGAGTCGCCGATGCCCAGTCCGGACACATCCACGTCGATGTGCGACGGAATGTCTTTGGGCAGAACGACGACGGTGATCTCGTTGCGGTACACGTCCAGGTCTCCGCCTTCCTTGACGCCGATCGGCGTGCCGCGGTACTGGACCGGTACGGTCATCGTGAGCGTCTCACCGGCGCGGAGCACGAGGAAATCGGCGTGGTACGTCCGGTCGGTCACCGGGTGCATGTCGTAGTCCTTCAAGATGCAGTCGTACGTCTCGCCGTCGACCGTCAGTTCGACGCGGTGCGTCTCGGCGGTGTAGATGAGCGGGCGCATGTCCAACTCGGGGATCTGAAAGGTGACCGGCGTGAACTCGTTGCCGTAGAGCACGGCGGGTACTTCTTTGGCGCGGCGAGCGGCGCGAGCGCCTGATTTGCCCGGCGTGCGAGGCTTGGCGGTGATCGTGATGGCGTCCATAGTCCAATATGGGGCGGTGAGCCGAAGCTCGGTGTGTGGAAATGCCGTCGGCGCGAGGCGCGTCAGGCGCAAAGAGAGGCGCTCGCCCAGGGCGACGCGCAAGCCTATCAGTTTAGCGATCGGCTCACCGAGAGCGCGCGGAAAAACGGCTAAATCTGCGAGCAGTACGCGTCGTGGCGCTGCTAGTCGAACAGCGTCGAGACAGACGAGTCGGTGTAGATGCGCTTGATCGCGTCTGCGAAGATGCCCGCGACCGACACGACCTCGATTCGATCGCTCGGCTTTTTGAGCGGAACGGTATCGGTGACGACAAACGTGCTGATGTCGCTTGCCTCAATGCGCTCATAGGCCGGTCCCGACAGCAGCGCGTGCGTGCAGGCCGCTTTAATGTCGAGCGCACCCGCCTGCCGAAGCGCCGAAGCCGCGCTCGTAATCGTACCCGCCGTGTCAACCATGTCGTCGAACATGAGCACGTTGTGCCCCTCAACATCGCCGATGATGTTCATGACCTCGGCGTGGTTCTGCTTGGGCCGCCGCTTGTCGATCAGCGCCAGTTCGCAGCCTAACTTCTTAGCGTAGCTGCGCGCCGTCTTGAGCGAGCCCACGTCGGGCGCCACGACGACCGTGTTCGACAGGTCGAACTGCGTGAAGTAATCGGCGAAGACAGCCGAGCCGTAGAGATGGTCGACCGGCACGTCGAAGAAGCCCTGGATCTGAGGCGCGTGGAGGTCCATTGTCAAGACGCGGTCCACACCTGCGGTCGTGAGCAGGTTCGCCATTAGCTTGGCGGCGATCGAGACGCGCGGCTTGTCCTTGCGCTCCTGACGGGCGTAGCCGAAATACGGCATAACCGCTGTGATCCGCGCCGCCGATGCGCGCCGAGCGGCGTCGATCATCAGGAGCAGTTCGACCCAGTTGTCTCCACGCGCGGGCGTCGACTGAATAATGAACAGGTCGCAGCCTCGAATGGACTCCTCGTAGTGGACGTAGATTTCGCCGTCCGAGAACTCCTTGACTACGGCGTTGCCCATCGCAAGGCCGTACGCATCGGCGATGCTCTGCGCGAGAACCGGGTTGCTGCGTCCGGCGAACAAGCTGATGGGCAGGTCGCGGTGCAGGATGGCGTTGTGGCTCACCAGAGAGAGGTGCAGAGGCAAAAAGGCCGACGAGATGCTCGGAAGGCAGCTGCCCGGGGAGGATTCGAACCTCCAACCCCCTCATCCAAAATGAGGTGC
>CAWFGU010000024.1:0-272009 GCA_963815505.1 Rhodothermales bacterium | reverse complement strand
ACCGAGCCGTACTTGTCCTTCATGAACCGGCCTCCGGTTCATCGAACCCGCTCGTCGTCAGGTCATCCAACGCGTCGAGGAGTTCGAACAGCGCGTCGTCGGTGGGATCGGCGAGGTAGGCGTCGTGGGCGGCGAACAGGTCGCGCTGCGCCTCGGCGTCGTGGGCGACACGCGGCAGGTCAGGGCAGCCAGTCGGCGATCGACGCGTCGCCTGGTGCCGGTATTCGCTCCACCGGTTGAGCGCCATTCCGATGGGAAACGTGCGTGGGTTCGACGCCATCCAGCGGTCGCGCTCGCGCCGCGCCGCCTGGGACGACAGGACCGGATCGACACCCAGCCCGGCATCCACCACCTGCCGCCCGAACGCAAGATCTCGCTCGGCTACTGCGCTCCGGCGAGCACACGTGCCGCCAGGCTGAAAGGGGCGGTGCGTGCGGTGATCGCGCGGCGTGATCCGGTCCCGCACGCGGATCGCCCCAACCAGGGCAACGATGAGCGTCCCACTCGTAGGTGCGGCGCGACGCGTCGGCGGATCGTCTCGTCGTCAAAGTCGAAGTAGGCCAGGTCGAAGGCGTCCGGCGCGTGGCAACTCGCGCACGAAGCGCCGCCCTGGATCGCCCCTGCTTTTCGCCAGGCGACCAGTCCATCGGCAATCGTTTCGGACAGCTTCGGCCCGGGTTCGTCGACCCGGAGCCGCCGGCCCGCCGGCGGGTTGGTCCGCAAAATCAGGCGCCGCAGCGTCACAGGCGATGAGTAGAAGACGGCGGCAGCGAGGGCGAGTCGGAGCATGACAAAAGGTGCGTGGTGGAGCGTCTAGCGTGTCCGCAGGATACGAGCGATGAACTAAATATGCCCAATGTGTAACGCCACCTGCGCTATCACCAAACCTCAACAACCCGGTTCAGAGTTCAGCATAAGAACCCGGAAGGGCAACCGCACCAGGATCACTATTCCATCGTTAGCCTGGCATGCAACTGGTCAGCCCGCCTGCTCGCCTGCGCGTCGGCTATTCGATCGAGCGCTCGCATGACGAAGACGACCGCAAAGATGCCACCGGCGATCAGGAGCAGGTAGACGAAGGAAAATGGCCAAGGGGAAAAGCGCGCTCATGAGCCGAGAGGTAATCGTGGCCGCCATACATCTGTCACATTCTACCGGTAGCCCTGCGCCTGCAACTCGAACAGTTCGGCGTAACGACCACCGGCAGCAAGCAACTGGTCGTGCGTGCCGACTTCCTCGACCCGGCCTCCGCCCAGCACGAGGATGCGGTCGGCCATGCGGACGGTCGAGAAGCGGTGCGAGATCAGGACCGCGGATTTGCCCTGCGTGAGGTCTTTGAAGCGCTCGAACACCTCGTACTCAGCGCGCGCATCCAGAGCGGCCGTCGGCTCGTCGAGGATGAGCAGTTGGGCGTCGCGCTGTTCGCCCAGGCCAAGTGCGACCTTCTGCCACTGCCCGCCCGACAGATCGACGCCGTCCGAGAATCGCTTGCCCAGCGTCTGATCGTATCCTCCCCGGGCAGCGCGTCGATGACCGCGTCGGCGAGCGAGCGCTGCGCCGCCGTCTCGATACGCGGACGGTCTTCGCGCTGGTCGATCCTGCCGACGGCGATGTTCTCGCTGGCCGAGAGGTGGTAGCGGACGAAGTCCTGAAAGATCACGCCGACGCCCGAGCGCAGGCTGTCCAGGTCGTAGTCGCGCAGGTCGACGCCGTCGAGCAGGATGCGGCCTTCGTCGGGGTCGTCGAGGCGGGCGAGCAGCTTGACCAATGTCGTCTTTCCCGCTCCGTTCTCGCCGACGAGCGCCAGCGCCTCTCCGGCGCGCAACTCGAACGTCAATCCTCTGACGGCCCATCCATCCGAGCCGGGATAGCGAAAGCCGACGTTCTCGAACCGGAAGCCCGTCTGGATCGGCTGAGGGATGGGCCGGGCGTCGGCGCGAAGCCACGCGCGGCTCGATCTCGAAGAAGGAGAACAAGTCGGCGAGGTAGAGCGCCTGCCCGCTGACGGTCGAGAACGAGGCCAGCATCCCTTCGAGCAGGCCGCGCATCCGGGCGAACGATCCGGCCAGAAACGTCAGGTCGCCGATGGTGAACGCGCCGCTCGCGGTCCTGTAGACGATCACGGCGTAGGCAGCGTAGTAGCCCAGCGTGCCGACGGCAGCGAGCATCGTGCCCAGGCGGCCCGGCGTGTGGCGAGCGTGCGGTTAGCGCTATAGTAGGCGTCGGCCAGCGTGCGGTAGCGGTCGGCGAGGTAGCCGCTCAGGCCGAAGACCTTGACCTCTTTCGCCGGTTCATCGCTCGCGCCGAGCCAGCGCAGGTAGTCCAGTTCGCGGCGCTCGGGCGTCCAGCTGTACGCGAGCGAGTAGGACTGCGCGTTGAAGTGCGCCTCGCCCAGAAACGCCGGAAGCAGCGCGAGCACGAGCAAAGCGAGCAGCAGCGGCGCGTATACGGCCAGCCCGACGCCTAGCGTGGCAATCGTGATCGCGCTCTGCGCCTGCCCGAAGATCTGCGAGAGCAGCACCAGCCGGCTCGTCGTCTGCCGCCGGGCGCGCTGAAGCTTGTCGTAAAACTCCGCGTCCTCGAAGTGCGCCAGGTCCAGCCGCGCCGCGTGGCGCATCAGCCGGACGCTCGTCTCGTTGGTGAACAGGTCGCCCAAGAGCGAGTCGCACAGCGCCGCTCCTCGGCCCAGCACATCGGACAAAACCGCCAAGCCCAACTCGGCTGCCAGTAACCACGCCAGCGGTTCGAGCGCACCGCCCCACGCGTCCAGCCCGCCCAGCAACAGGCCGGCTCGGACGCAGCGACGCGCACCACCTCGTCGACGATCAGCTTGCCCACCGACAGCATCGCGACCGGCACGAACGCGCGCACGAGCCGGAGCAGCAGGTTGGCCGTTAGCAGCCCAGGACTCGCCGCCCAGACGAGCCGGAACAGCGGAGGCAGCTTGAAGCGCGCCGATCGTCGCGGAAGGTGAGATCAGGGGGCGCCTCGCGCCCACGTCGCCCCAGGAGGCGCCTTTAGAAGCGCCGGAGGGGAATGCAGCATCGAATTCGAAATCGTCAACCGCCGCTCAGGTTCGGCGAAAGCGATACCAAATTCGGAAGCGTAGCTGCGCGGTCCGCCGCCTGAAATCGCCTCAGATCGCCACGTCGCTTCGCATCGATGACGCTGCACATCGGTGATGCTGCGCTCCTCGCGATGAAGAAGGGGAAGAGCGGAGCCAGATTTGACATAACGCAGAGATCGACGGTGTAGAAACCACAGGCCAGCCAGCGTCGGAAAGATGTCAGCTTTCCATAAGCAACCATCTTTGAACAGGCCGAAGCGCCTCGTCTACGTTCAAAATCAACCGTAGCGCGCTATCCCAACTCAGCCACCGTAATCCCCGCCCCGCCCTGATCGACCGGCGCGTCGCCAAACTCTTTCACGTCGCTTCGGCGGGCGAGCAGTTCGCGGACCATGATCCGCAGCGCGCCCGTCCCCTTGCCGTGCAGGATCTCGACGCGCTCCAGCCCGGCCATGATCGCCTCGTCGACGAAGCGGAACGTGAGCGCCTGGGCATCGTCGACGCGCTGCCCTCTGAGGTCGAGCGACATCGCCGCCGTGAGCACGTTGAGCTTGCCTCCGGCCTCGGACGACCGAACCTGCACCTTCTGCTCGCGCCGCCCTCCGACGCGCCGCAGGTCGGCTATCGCCACGCGCATCTTGAGCGAGCCGGATGAGACGAGCGCTTCTTTCCCGCGCAGTTCGAGCACGTCGGCGACAGCGTTGCCACCGGCGATCGTGACGCGGTCGCCGACCTGAATGTCGAGCAGCGGCGACGACTCGGCTGTCGGCTGCGGCCTGGGTTTGCGGGCCTTGCGCTTCTTCTCGTTTTTCTGCGCGCGCTGGGTAATGCGTTCGGCCGTCTCCTCCAGCTTCTTGCGGGCCTCCTTGGTCGCCTCCTTTTCGGCACCGGCCTCCTTGATCTCGCGGATGGTGCGCTCGACGGCACTGTTGGCTTCCTTGACGATGCGGTCGGCTTCGGCGAGGGCTTGCTTGCGCAGGTTCTCACGCTCCTCGCGGATTTTGCTGCGGCGCTCGGCGTACTGCTTGCGCTCGGACTCGGCCTCCTGCTTGATGCGCGCCGCGTCGGCCTGCTCCTCCTCGAGCTTGCGCGTCCGCTCGGCCAGTTCGACCAGCAGATCCTCGACCGACGCCGCCTGCTCACCCACCAATTCGCGCGCCCTCGCGACCAGATCGCCGTCCAGCCCTTCCCTACTCGCGATCTCGAAGGCGAACGACGAACCCGGCACGCCCGTCGCCAACCGGTACGTGGGACTGAGCGCCTGATCGTCGAACAGCATCGCCCCGTTGACGACGCGGTCGGCCCCGTGCGCGAACACCTTGAGCGCGCCGATGTGCGTCGTCACGATGGCTCGCGCACCGCGGTCGACCAGTCGCTCGATGACCGCTTGGGCCAGCGCGCCGCCCTCGGCCGGGTCCGTGCCCGTTCCGGCCTCGTCGAGCAGAGCCAGCGTCCGCTCGTCGGCGACGCGCATGAGGTGCTTGAGCGTCTTGACGTGCGAGGTGAACGTCGACAGGTCCTCGTCGACCGTTTGCTCATCGCCGATGTCGACCACGACGCGTTTGAAGTAGGGCAAAATACTTTCGTCGCCGACCGGCAGCAGCAGCCCGCACGCCGCCATGACGCTCAGCAGTCCGACCGTCTTTGAGCGCGACCGACTTACCGCCCGCGTTCGGCCCGGTAATGACGAAAGCGCGTTCGTCGTCCGCCATCTCGAGGTCGAGCGGGACGACGCTGCGGTCTTCCTCGTTGGCGAACCGCAGCACCAGCAGCGGATGACGCGCCTTGCGGATGCGGATCGCGCCACCATCGGTCAGGTCGAACGCGCGCGCCTGCATCCGGCGCCCCAGCCGGGCTTTGGCGTGGAGCACGTCGAGCCGGACCAATGCGCCCGCCGTCGCCTTGATGTCTTCGATTCGGGTCCGCGCGTAGTCCGAGAGCCGCGTCAGAATACGGTGGACTTCGCGCGCCACGTCCCCCTCCAGCTCGCGGACTTCGTTGTTCAGGCCCAGCACGGCCGTCGGCTCGATGTAGACCGTCTGGCCCGTCGCGCTCGTGTCGTGGACGAACCCCTCGACCTTGCGCTTGGCCTCGGCCCGGACGGGAATCACGAGCCGCCCACCCCGGACCGTCGGCTGCTCGTCCGTCGACCATCCCTCGGCCTGCGCCTCCTTCAGCGACTGCGCCAATCGCTCGCGCAGTCTGGCCTGCGCCTGCCGGATCGCCCGCCGCAGCCGCGACAACTCGGGCGTGGCGTCGTCGCGCACCTCGCCGTCGTCGCCGATGGCGCGCCCCAACTCGTCGCGCAACCCGGACAGATCCACCATCCGCCGCGCGATGCCCCACAACCCCGGCAACTCGTCGCCGTTGCGGCTCAGAAAGCGCCGTGCCGTCTCGGCAGACGTGAGCATCCGCATCAGGTCGTACAACTCTTGGGACGACGCAACGCCGCCTTGGGGCGCAATGCGCGACAGGACGGCCTTGGTGTCGGGAAAAGTGGTGAGCGCCATCGGCTCGTCGGCCTGGAGCGTCGAGAGCATCTCAGCCACGCGGGCCTGCTCACGGCGAGCCGTATCGGCGTCGTGGTACGGGTTCAACTTGCGCAGCTTGGCGGCAGCGGGATCGCTCAGCGCCAGTCCGGCCAGCGTGTCGCGGAGCGCGTCGAAGCCCAGCTTCTCGGACGCGGAATCGGGGTAGAGTTTCATGCCGGATGCAACGCACATCGCGCGGCCTTGCGCCCGGCCGCGGAGTGAGAATGCTGCGAGGAAGCGTGCCGCGTTGCCTAGCGCGCTACCACGACGATCCGCGTGTCTGCTCCGGAGCTTCCCGACGCGACGACGACGTATACGCCCGGCGCAACGCTCGACAGGTCGACGCGGACCGTGTTGGCTCCGGCCGCCGCGAGGTCCGTGGGTAAGGTCGCTACCAAACGCCCGGTCACGTCGAACAGGTCGATGCGGGCGTGCTGCGCCTGAGGCGCATCGAGCGAAACGGTGATCCAGCCCGAAGCGGGCGACGGAAAAACAGTGGTGATCCGAAGCCCTGACGGCGTGGTAGCCGTTCGGTCGTCGACATCCGTCACGAGCGGCGACGAGGCCCAAATCTCGCGTCCCACTGTCGGATCCTTTGCCGAAAACACCACGGCGCCGCCGAATGCGACGGGTTCGCGTGGGATTGCGCCATCGGGCAACTGCGCGATAGGGGCAAACGCATTGCCGCTCGGATCGAAGCGCCACAGATACTCGCCTGCATCAGAAAATGGGTCGTCCTGAGACATGGGGCCAAACAGATAGACCGCATCGCCGGTGGCCGTTACGTCGCGGAAGAACCGCACTTCGTTCTGTTCGCGCACCTGAGTCGTCGACACGTCGTAGGAGTAGAGGAGAAGCGCACCATCGGCGTCCGAGTCGGAGAAGAAGACGTAGTCGCCATCGGCTGCCAGAAGCGCGAGGGTCGGAGTGACGGCGAGCGCCAGGATTTCGGCGGACAACTTGGCCCCCATCCCGCTCCGGCACGCAACCAGTTCGGCGCTCCCGTCGCTGCTGCGAATCCGACTGGCATAGAGGACGCCGTGATAGGCGAGTATTGTCGCTCCGAGTCCGGCGGAGCACGTCGCGGCTCCCGACTCGAACGTCGTACACCTGACCGTCAGCAATAGCATACAAGCGCTCGCCGACGACGTGGAGGCTCGTCACGCGGTCGGACTGACTCGCCGCATCGGGATTGAAGACGACTGTGGGTTCGGACGCACCGTCCCTGAGTGCCCATACCACCTGCCCTACCCCCTGCCGCGTGGCGACGAAGTACAATCCGTCCGGCCTGCTGGTGAGCCAGCGCGGTCTGCCGTCCTGAGAGGTACCGGCGATTTCTGGGTTGATGTTGGCGGCAAGCGCAGTGGACTCGTCGGCGGGATTGTAGCGCCACAGTTCTCGTCCGACTACGTCGTTGGTAGCGGCGAAGTAGAGCGCGCCGCCATGCGGAGTCAGTTCGGAAGGAGAGCTGGCGTCGCTGCCGGGATTCAACTCGGCGACCAACCGGGCTTCCGCTGCGCCTTCTTCGAGGTGCCACAGTTCGGCTCCGCGTGCGTCGGTCGCCTGGAAGAAGAGCGACGATCCGAAGACGGCGAAGTGTTTGGGGTCGGAGTCCGCCGTCCGGATGCTGATACTCGACAGGCGCTGCGCCGCAGCCTCTGCGGGTGTATGCGCGTACAGTTCTCCCAGATCGCCGGCGAACACCAACCGGCCGCCGAACGATACCGCGCCCCCGACGAAATCGGCGTTCGTTACGGGAGCGACGACACGCGTTTCGAGATCGACGACCGAAAGCGCCGCTCGGGTAAAGAAGTACAGGTGGGTGCCTACACTGACGAGTCCGTTTCGCTGACCGCCGCCCTCCCACAGCTCGTCGATACTGTCGTCAGACGGGTCGTACGTCAGAACGCGACTCCCAGTGGCGAACGGATTGTCGGCGGCGGAGATCGCGAGCCGGTCGCCGGTCCACGTTAGTGCGCGCACGGCTCCGTAGGTAGCGACGATCCGAGGTTCGGACGCGCCCGTATCCAGGCGATACACCGAGCGGCCGTTTGGCGCTGCGTCTGAGGTAGCCGAGAAGTACACGCTGCTCCCGGAGGAGACGAACTGGGCGGGATCACTGCCCTCGAAGCCCTCTCGCAGGTCTGCCAGAAGTCCCGTAGTGTCGGCGGCTGGGTCGTATGTCCACAACTCGTGTCCCTGGCCGAACGCAACTCCTGCATAGATGAGGCGATCTCCGAGTGGCGCAGCGTCGAAAGCGTATGGCGTCCGGTTAGTCAATTGCTCGCCGCTCAGCACGCGCGCCGTGTCCGCCAGCGCGCCCAGCGAGAACAAGACGGGACCCAACGAGGTCGGCGTACGGGCACCGAAATACGCCTGGTCTCCCACCAAAACCGGCGCGCTGTCGAGCCAACCGATTTGCTGCCGAGACAGCACCTCGACCAGGACAAAGCGCTGTTCGGCTTCGTCGTAGACGTACAACTGCCGGTCGTACGGAGATCGCTGCGATCCGGTCAGGGCGACCAGACGCCCCCGGTGGCTTGCCATCCAGAAGACGACTTCGCTGCTACCGAACGCCTGATCGCTGACGCGGACCGGCTCGCTCGCGCCCTGATCGTAGCGGTAGAGCGTCGTCTCGCTCAGCGTTCGACCCGCCGCGAAAAACAACGATCCGTCGTGGAGCGTCAGGTGATTGGCGCTTCCGCTACCCAGGCGCTCCTTGTTGACGTCGGCTAGGAGTACGGCTTGCGGTTGAGCAAATGCAGGAGCGATCAGGAAAAGTCCAAACGTCAGGACGAGGAGAGCGGTCGGGCGGTGCATCGGCGAAGCGGGAATCGATTCCAAGTGCGCGGAAGATAGAGCGTGTCGAATACTGTCCACACTAGGGCTATCGCATTGGGATTTCGAGTCACGTTTCCGGGTCGTCTGGGCCGGTCGACTTCGATCCCCAAATGAGACCGCGTGCGTAGAACAGCGTTTGCAGATCACAGAAGCAGATGGCCGATACAGAAGCAGATGGCCGATTTCGAGTGCGACGCCCTGCTGTCCACACCAGGCGGCTAGTCTCTTTCGCCGCGCCCCGCGCAACCCTCGCGCACGAAAAAGCCCCGCCGCTCACGAAGAACGACGGGGCTTTGAGATCAGCCGAAGCTCGCCTGCCTTACGCGATCAGCGGGGCGATGACGAGGGCCACGACGGCGATCAGCTTGATCAGGATGTTGAGGCTTGGCCCCGACGTGTCCTTGAGCGGATCGCCCACTGTGTCGCCGACGACGGCGGCTTTGTGCACGTCCGATCCTTTGCCATAGTGAACGCCGTCGACGGTTATGCCGGCTTCGATCTGCTTCTTCGCGTTGTCCCACGCGCCGCCCGCGTTGGACTGGAAGATGGCGAACAGGACGCCAGAGACGGTCACGCCTGCAAGCAGTCCGCCCAGCATGTCCTTGCTGATGAAGCCGATGGCGACCGGAACAATGATCGCCAGCAGGCCCGGAGCGACCATCTCGCGGATGGCGGCTTTGGTCGAGATGTCGACGCAGCGGCGGAAGTCGGCTTTGGCAGTGCCTTCGCGCAGGCCAGGGATCTCGCGGAACTGACGACCGACTTCGGTAATCATCTCGCTTGCCGCCCGACCGACGGCGCCCATCGCCATCGCCGAGAAGACGTAGGGCAGCATGGCACCGATGAGCAGTCCGCCCAGGATGATTGGGTTGGCTACGTCGATGTTCTCGACGCCCGCCGTCACCATGTAGGCCGCGAACAGGCCCAGCGCCGTCAGCGCGGCCGACGCAATCGCAAAACCCTTGCCGATGGCAGCCGTCGTGTTACCGACCGCGTCCAGCTTGTCCGTGCGCTCCCTGACGACTGGGTCGAGGTGTGCCATTTCGGCGATGCCACCGGCGTTGTCCGAGATCGGCCCGTAGGCATCGACGGCCAACTGAATGCCGGTCACCGAGAGCATCCCTACGGCTGCGATCGCAATGCCGTACAATCCGGCTGCTTCCGACGCGCCGATGATGGCGAGCGCGAGGATGATCGCCGGAATACCCGTCGAGTACATACCCGTGCCCAGACCCGCGATGATGTTCGTCGCCGCGCCCGTGACGCTCTGCGACGCGATGCCCAGAACGGGCTTCTTGTCCGTCGCCGTGTAGTACTCGGTGACCAAGCCAATCAGCGTTCCGGCGATCAGTCCGACCACGATAGCGAGGAAGACGCCGAATGCCGTATAGTCGAGAAGTTCGCCAGTCAGCGGCGATCCTGCGCTCCACGAGTCGGGCAGCATCCAGCCGGTGATGAAGTAGGCCAGCACGATCATGACACCGACTGCGCCGAACTCGCCGACGTTGAGGGCCGTCTGCGGGTTACCGCCTTCTTTGACTTTGACGAAGAACGATCCCAAGATCGAAACGACGATACCGACGCCCGCGATGACGAGCGGAAGCAAGACCGCGCTCAGTCCGCCGAAGTCGGCGCCTGCTCCGGCCACGCCGAGGAACGAGGGGATGAAGACGGCTCCGAGTACCATCGTACCGATGATCGAACCGACGTACGACTCGAACAAGTCGGCACCCATGCCAGCCACGTCGCCCACGTTGTCACCGACGTTATCGGCAATCGTGGCGGGGTTGCGCGGGTCGTCTTCGGGGATGCCTTCGTACACTTTGCCCGCGAGGTCAGCGCCCACATCGGCCGCCTTGGTGTAGATGCCGCCGCCGACGCGCGCGAAGAGGGCAATCGACGAAGCGCCGAGCGAGAAGCCCGAGATGATGGCGATGACGCCTTCCATGCTGACTTGCAGACCGACACCGTCGAGCCCAGTCGTGTCGGCCATGTTTAGGAAGACGATGAATAGTGTGCCCAGCCCGAGCACGCCCAGCCCGACGACGGAGAGGCCCATCACGAGTCCGCCCGAGAAGGCGACGTTGAGGGCAGCACCCAAGCTCGTACGCGCAGCGCTCGTCGTGCGGACATTGGCTTTGGTAGCAACGCTCATACCGATGAAGCCCGCCAGCGCCGAGCACAACGCGCCGACGATGAACGGGACGACGATCAGCCACGAGGCGTTCTCTTGGATTCCGTTGACGACGCCCAGCAGGACGGCGACTGCGATGACGAAGACGGCCAGCACGCGGTACTCGCGCGCCAGAAACGCGCGGGCACCCTCAGCGATGTTGGCGGCGATTTCCTGCATTTCAGGCGTGCCGTCGTCCTGTCTGCTGACCCATCCGGCGCGGATAAAGGCGTAGGCGAGCGCCAGCAGACCGGCTGCAGGCGCGATGTATATGCTCCAGTGCATAGTGTTGTGTTGGGTGAATCGAAAACGGAACCGCGCGCTCGTCCGAAGTGACGGCGCGCGGCAAGGTTTGGGTTTCACCAGGAGGCTTGGCCGTCCACGGCCGACGAAGTCGACGCGCGCGGACGCTTCCACACAGCCCGGTAGAAGAATGAAAGTAGAAAATACGTTACGGCTCCGCTATGGAGACCTTGCACAATCTGCACGCGCCCTCGGCGTTGCAGGGGCGCTGTCTCACCCGATCTGACACCGTGTTGGACTCTCGACCTTTGTCATCGCGAGGAGCGGCGCGGCGATGTGATCCGATTCGCAGACGAGCGTATAGCGGTTCTCGGCTTGATAGACATAGTCCCCCGGTCTCTCTGCTCGGGCGAGATCTGTCCTCCTCAACCGAGGGGGACAGCCTGCGGTAAGGCGAATGCCGCACCGGAGGCGGGGGTCTGAGGCCACGCCAACCCGTTCAAGAACCGCTATAGCGCACTTATGCTCTCGGATGTGGCAACAGTTCGGTCGTTCTGCGTGCGCTTCCGTTCCGATGTGTCGCGGCGCTAAGCAGTCTCTTCGGTCGGCTCGGGAGCCTCCGGCTCTTCGGGGCGCCACTTGTTGAACCGGTTCATCGCCGTCTGCGCCCCGTCGACGATCCACGTGAGCGCTTGCTTGACGGCGACCGGAATGGCCTGATCGACGAGCGCCTGCTGCTCGGGAGTGAAGGGGTCGAGAACGTAGTCGGCCTGCCGTCCGCGCGGAAAGTCTTTGCCGATGCCGACGCGCAGGCGTGGGTACTGCTCGGTTTTGAGCAGCGCATTGAGGCTCTTCAGCCCGTTGTGCCCACCATCCGACCCGCCGGGGCGCAGGCGCAGGATCCCAGGATCGAGCGCTAGATCGTCGACGATCACGAGTACGTCGGCAGGTTCGAGGTTGTGCGCCCGGACGAGCGCCTTGACCGACTCGCCCGACAGGTTCATGTACGTTTGCGGCATCGCGACGCCGAACGCACGTGCGCGCCAACTCCCCCATCCGCCCAGACTGTTGCCCGGCAGCAGTTCAATGTCGATGCGCGTTCTGGCGGCGATGGCACGCGCTACGTCGAAGCCGATGTTGTGACGCGTGCCGTCGTACTCGGGACCGGGATTGCCCAGCCCGACGATCAGCCGTTTCGCCTTTGCCATGAGAAGTCGAAGTTTGATCTTGTTTAGCAGGAGCGCTGAGTTTGACCCACCACCCAAAACGACGTCGAGGGATCTCCTTCTTTGCAGATGGAAGATCCCTCGACGGGAGAACCGACGCAGGTGAGCACCTACGCCCTACCGATAGGAATCGGAGGGTTAGTCTTGCTCCGTGGCGGGTACGTCGTCCGCATCGTCGCCCGGCTCGGCGCCAGCGGCTCCAAGCACGTCGACATCCTCGTCGACTTCTTCGACCTCTTCGAGGCGCGGCGCGCTGACGATGGCGAGCGTGATGTTTTCCGTTCCGTCGAAGACCACGCCTTCGGGAAGGTCGACGTCCTGAATGTGGATCGAGTCGCCGATGCCCAGTCCGGACACATCCACGTCGATGTGCGACGGAATGTCTTTGGGCAGAACGACGACGGTGATCTCGTTGCGGTACACGTCCAGGTCTCCGCCTTCCTTGACGCCGATCGGCGTGCCGCGGTACTGGACCGGTACGGTCATCGTGAGCGTCTCACCGGCGCGGAGCACGAGGAAATCGGCGTGGTACGTCCGGTCGGTCACCGGGTGCATGTCGTAGTCCTTCAAGATGCAGTCGTACGTCTCGCCGTCGACCGTCAGTTCGACGCGGTGCGTCTCGGCGGTGTAGATGAGCGGGCGCATGTCCAACTCGGGGATCTGAAAGGTGACCGGCGTGAACTCGTTGCCGTAGAGCACGGCGGGTACTTCTTTGGCGCGGCGAGCGGCGCGAGCGCCTGATTTGCCCGGCGTGCGAGGCTTGGCGGTGATCGTGATGGCGTCCATAGTCCAATATGGGGCGGTGAGCCGAAGCTCGGTGTGTGGAAATGCCGTCGGCGCGAGGCGCGTCAGGCGCAAAGAGAGGCGCTCGCCCAGGGCGACGCGCAAGCCTATCAGTTTAGCGATCGGCTCACCGAGAGCGCGCGGAAAAACGGCTAAATCTGCGAGCGGTACGCGTCGTGGCGCTGCTAGTCGAACAGCGTCGAGACAGACGAGTCGGTGTAGATGCGCTTGATCGCGTCTGCGAAGATGCCCGCGACCGACACGACCTCGATCCGATCGCTCGGCTTTTTGAGCGGAACGGTATCGGTGACGACAAACGTGCTGATGTCGCTTGCCTCAATGCGCTCATAGGCCGGTCCCGACAGCAGCGCGTGCGTACAGGCCGCTTTAATGTCGAGCGCACCCGCCTGCCGAAGCGCCGAAGCCGCGCTCGTAATCGTACCCGCCGTGTCAACCATGTCGTCGAACATGAGCACATTGTGCCCCTCAACATCGCCGATGATGTTCATGACCTCGGCGTGGTTCTGCTTGGGCCGCCGCTTGTCGATCAGCGCCAGTTCGCAGCCTAACTTCTTAGCGTAGCTGCGCGCCGTCTTGAGCGAGCCCACGTCGGGCGCCACGACGACCGTGTTCGACAGGTCGAACTGCGTGAAGTAATCGGCGAAGACAGCCGAGCCGTACAGGTGGTCGACCGGCACGTCGAAGAAGCCCTGGATCTGGGGCGCGTGGAGGTCCATCGTCAAGACGCGGTCCACACCTGCGGTCGTGAGCAGGTTCGCCATTAGCTTGGCGGCGATCGAGACGCGCGGCTTGTCCTTGCGCTCCTGACGGGCGTAGCCGAAGTACGGCATAACCGCTGTGATCCGCGCCGCCGATGCGCGCCGAGCGGCGTCGATCATCAGGAGCAGTTCGACCCAGTTGTCTCCACGCGCGGGCGTCGACTGAATAATGAACAGGTCGCAGCCTCGAATGGACTCCTCGTAGTGGACGTAGATTTCGCCGTCCGAGAACTCCTTGACGACGGCGTTGCCCATCGCAAGGCCGTACGCATCGGCGATGCTCTGCGCGAGAACCGGGTTGCTGCGTCCGGCGAACAAGCTGATGGGCAGGTCGCGGTGCAGGATGGCGTTGTGGCTCACCAGAGAGAGGTGCAGAGGCAAAAAGGCCGACGAGATGCTCGGAAGGCAGCTGCCCGGGGAGGATTCGAACCTCCAACCCCCTCATCCAAAATGAGGTGCTCTGCCATTAAGCTACCGGGCATCATCGCCCGTCAGCAGCAGCGCGTCGGGGCGATAGCTCGTCAAGATAGGATAGCAGCGGACGCTTGTCGAAGGTTCGCCGTGTTTTGAAACAGGCGTTTCCAGCGCATGGAGCCCAATTCATCTGTTTCTCGCTGTCGCCATGTCGTTTCGTTCGGTGCCCGCCAACCTTTCAGCCTCGAGGTATCGGCGCGAGCGATCGTTTGCGTCTGCCTCGCCGTTCGATGCAGGTTCTCGTGCGCATCCTTGTATATAACGGCGCCTTCCCGAATGTCTCTCCACTCCCGAATCGGGGCATTGGGTGGCTGAGCGAGGTCTACGTGCCACTTCTCTCATCCCACTCGTCTTCGATGGGTCCTTCCGTTTCTCGCGAGGGAGAAAGCAGCCGCACTATCTGCGCGCAAGGCGCTTGGTGCCGATACTGTCAGAGTTCGCACACCTCACTCGACAGACGGATCGCGTCTTCGCCCCACTCGTCGACCAGCGTCGGCATCACGCCGCACAGCGTGCGGGGCTGAGCGCACTGAGAACCGGAACTGGCGAGCTGAATCGACTCGGACGCGCTGCGGCCCCGGACGGCGTGGGCGCGGGCGAGCAGGACGTAACGCAGGTAAGTGCGCGCCATAGCGCGGTCGCCTGCGCACGCTCGGCCAGCGAGGTAGTCGAGGCGGAGGTCGGAAGCGTACCGCAGAGTCCGGTTGGCAGCGAACGCGCGGCGCTGCTGTCCATACTCGGCGAGGTTGGCGGGAAGCGAGGCGAGCAGGTCGCGCTCGGCGGCAATGCCGCGGGGCTGGCTGGCCCGCGTCCACTGAGCGAGCACGCGCCGGGCCACATCGAGCTTAGTGCGCTCGCACGTCTGATCGAGCCGCTCCATCGCCTCGACGCCATGGGTTTCCACGAGTTGCTCGTATGCCGTGCAAAACACATCGGGATCGGCGCAATCGGGGTCGATCCCGGGCCGGTCGACTCCGTTGGGGTCGAAGTAGGCGGCGGCTTCGGCGCCTTGGACGAGCATTCCATACACCAGCAGCGCACGCGCCATCGCTTGGTCGCCCGAGCACGCTCGTTCTTCGACCTGTTCCAATCGGCGGTCGTAGGCTTCGGCGAGCGGCGTGCCCACTGCAGCGCCGTCAGCAAAAACGGCCTGCTGCATGCTCCACTCGCGCGGGATGCGCGGCATGGACTCCAGGAGCAGCGTGTCGCTGATAGCCCCGGCACTGATCGAATCGAGCGCCGCTCGCGCTACTTCGAGCCGCGACGGCGGGGCGATGCTATCGATGGGCCTCTCGGTGGGCACCGAGGCATCCACGCTATCTGCTTCCGAGCGGCACCCCCACCATGCGGTGCAGAGCACGCACACGCAGAGTAGTGGGAGGATAGAGCGCGTCACGAGGAACGATGGGGAGGAATCACAGCCCACCGAAACTACGCTCTCGCGTCCATCACAAACGGAAAAACCGCCTCCCGACCAAAGCCAGGAGGCGGTACGCTCGAAAGCAGTTCGCGAGTGCTCTAAGGCAACCAGAGCCAAGGGCGAGGACTTAGCCGATGTGCATCTGGAGTTCTTCGCGGCGGTGGCGCTGGCGCAGCTTGCGCAGCGCTTTCTCCTTGATCTGGCGCACGCGCTCGCGTGTCAGGTTGAAGTGCTGGCCGATTTCTTCGAGCGTGAGCGGATGCTCGCGGCCGATGCCGAAGTAGAGGCGTGTAATCTCGGCCTCTCGCTCATGGAGTCCACCCAGCGCGCGTTCGATGTCGATCTTGAGCGATTCGCCGAGCAGCACCTCGTCCGGGGCGATTTCATCGCCGTCGGGGAGCACGTCGAGCAGGCTGTTGTCGTCGTCGTCGTTGAACGGCGCGTCCATCGACAGGTGGCGACCGGTGTGCTGCATCGCCTCGCGGACCTTCTCTACATCGATTTCGAGCTCGTCGGCGAGTTCCTGGATCGTGGCGGTGCGCTCGTGGCGCTGCGACAGCTTGCTTCCGATTTTGCGGATCTTGCTGATCGTGCCGATCCGGTTGAGTGGCAGACGCACCACGCGGCTCTGCTCGGCGAGGGCCTGCAGGATGGCCTGGCGAATCCACCAGACAGCGTATGAGATGAACTTGAAGCCGCGCGTCTCATCGAACCGCTGGGCTGCCTTGATCAAGCCGTAGTTGCCTTCGTTGATCAGGTCGGCGAGGGTCAAGCCCTGCCCCTGGTACTTCTTGGCGACCGAGACGACGAAGCGCAGGTTGGCGCGTGTCAGCTTGTGGAGCGCTTCCTGATCGCCTTGCTTAATACGCTGTGCAAGGTCGACCTCCTCGGCCGGTTTGAGAAGCGGAATCTGACCGATCTCTTGGAGATACTGGTCGAGCATGCGCTGCTGGCGTGGGACGTACATTCGCTACGGTAGATATTGGTGTGACGGCGCGCGGGGAGCAGCGCGCGGGCTTCGGTGCGGCGGGGAGAAGTGGTCGTGCCACGCGTCGAGTAACGAGGCGGTTCCACTTGCCAGGACGCGCAAACGGGGCCAACCACCGTATTATCAGAGGCTTGCGCTCTACGCGAGCGCGGCGCACGATGCCAGTCAAGCCGCCGCATACCGGTTTGGTTTCACGGCGCACCATCCTCCTCGACGATTCGGCGAAGGTTCGCACGGCGCGAAGGCCACACGAAAAAGGCTCCTCCGCCTCGCCCACGCGGTTTGGAAGAGCCTACAGCACGGTTCACGTCCAGCGGATTCTCATCGCCCGCTCAGCACATCGTCGGCTTGGTCGCGGCTCAGCACTTTCCACGACGGCGTCGACAGATTGCCCGACTTGGTGCGGCGAAACCGGGCCTGAAGCACCACTTCCTTTCCGCCCTCGGCGCCTTCGTAGGCACCGGCGCCCCAGCGCACGATCCACGTCACCTGAGCCGGGTCGAGGTCGTGCGTGCGGCCGATCTGCTCGGCGAGGTAGCGCAGATCGTCCACGACCGACGGCCCCTCGTTATCGGCGCGCTCGGTCAGTATGGCGACGTGCGGGCGGTCCTCGTCACCGGCTACGTCGCGGTGGATGTCGAGGTCGCAGGTGGCGACGCGTCCGTACTCTTGCCACGTGAACGGATCGTCGCCGAACGTCGACTGGGCCATCTGGGCCGATGCCGAGGATAGGGCGAACAGAGACAGCAGGACGACGAGGAGAGCAAGGACGAGGCGCATGACAGGGGCGTTTGGCGTTCGGGGCAGACGTGGGGGTAGACCCGCGAGCTCGGCGCACGTAACCTCGACCGCCACAAAAACTTCGTCGGACTGTCCCCTTGGGTTGACGAAACGGCAATGCCCGCGCTGTGCGGGGCGTCGTTCACCGGCCTAGATTGCACCTTTCTCTTTTTCGTCCGATGCCCGTGCGCGTTCTGCTCCCCCTTCTTCTCCTCGCCCTCGCCGCGCCCCTGCACGCCCAGCAGATGCCGGACACGTCGCAGCCGCGCAACGTCGTCCTGATCATCACCGACGGTATGGGACCGGCCAGCCTGACGATGGCGCGCGACTACGTCCTCCACACCGAGGGCCGAGCGTCGCTGTTTACCGATGACTACTTCGTCGGCAGTATCGCCACAGCGGCGACCAACAGCCGCATTACGGACTCGGCGTCGAGCGCTACGGCTTACTCGACGGGACACCGGACGTACAACGGCGCCGTCGGCGTCGATACGCTGCGGCGCCCGCTGGGCACCATCCTCGAAGCCGCTCACGCGCGCGGCATGAAGACCGGGCTCGTCGCCACGACCCGCATCACCCACGCCACGCCCGCCGCCTTCTCGGCCCACGTACCCAACCGGGCGATGGAGAACGAGATCGCCGACCAGCAATTCGCTCAGGGCATCGACGTGCTCATGGGCGGTGGGCGGCGCCACTACGAAGCTGCGACGGTAGAAGGCAGCCGGCGGACCGATGATCGCGACCTGATCGCCGAGATGCGCGCGGCGGGCTACACCCTCGTCACCTCGCGCGCCGAACTGGCCGCCCACACGACGACGCCCATGGCCGCGCTGCTCGCGATGGACCAACTCAACTATGAGATCGACCGCCCCATCAGCGAACCCTCGCTCGCCGAGATGACGGCCGCCGCGCTCCGACTCCTCGCGGGTGACAACCCCAACGGCTTCTTCCTGATGGTCGAGGCCAGCCGCATCGACCACGCCGGGCACGAGAACGATCCGGCCGGTCATGTCCACGACATCCTCGCGTTTGAGACGGCGTTCGAGGAGGCCATCCGCTTCGCCAAGGCAGACGGTAACACGCTCGTGCTCTCGACGGCCGACCACGAAACCGGCGGCCTGTCGGTTGGGCGCGACGGCGTTTACGCGTGGCACCCCGAGGTCCTCGTCCCCGTCACCGCCTCGGTCGACGCGATGGCGATTATGCTGACTGAGGGCATGGCCCCTGCCGCGATCCTGGCCGAGCACGCCGGAATCGACAGCCTGACAGCGGACGAGATCGGCAAACTGAACGTCGCAGTCGCTTCGGACAACCCGCGCACGCTGCGAACGGCCATGATGCACCTCATCAGCGACCGCGCAGGTATCGGCTGGACGAGCGGCGGCCACACCGCCGTCGATGTCAACGTGTACGCGTTCGGCCCGTCGGCCCACCGGTTTGCTGGCCACTATGAGAACGCCGCGTTCGGACGCGCGATGGCCGACGTGCTCGGCCTCGACCTCGACGCCCAGACGGCGCGGCTGCGGGCGGAGTAGTCAGTTTTTTTCGCTTCGGCTAACGCCTTGTTTGCCAACGAGGTAGCCGCTGCGTGCGCCCAGCGCGATTCTGGATTGGGCACGATGAAAGACCGGAGTGCCGTTCTTTTCGGCATACTCACCAACTGCCGCTGCCGTGTTTCGCCTGCTGATCGCCGCCGTCCTGCTCACCCTGACGGCTTCGGCATCGGCGCAGACGACGCCCGCAAATCCGTACGAAGACAAAACGTGGGCGCTGCTGTTCGGACTCGAGGGCGACTTCTTCGGACGCGACCTGCTGACCAGTTTTTCCGGTGCTCGCGCATCGGCACGCTACCAGCTCTCGTCCCACTCCGCGGTGCGCGGTAGCGTCGGATTCAGCGCGTATACCTCAGACTCGGACCGTGGCGACCAAACGGAGATGAGCAACTCCACAACGCAGATAGATGCCGATGACTCGGCGCGTTCGCAGTCCACGAGCAGCCAGACGAACGACTTGCGCAACGAATCTTCAGGCGGCACCACCTCGCTGTCGATCGAGTATCTACGTCACTTCCCGACGGGTCGCCCAATCACGTTCTTTCTGGCTGGAGGGCCGACGGTCGGCCTTACGGACCTCTCAACCGTACTTGTCACATTCACGGAGTCCGAGTCCGTTTCGCAGAACGAGACATTCACGAGAACCGAAACGTCCACGAGGACGGACGCGAACGATCAGTTTGGTTGGAACGCGGGGGTTTTGGGATCAGTCGGCGCGGAGTGGTTCGTCGCGTCTCACATCAGTCTGACTGCCGAGTACACCATGAGTGCGGGGTATGGCAGGACGAGGTTCGACAGGGTATTCCAAACGGACGCCGAGCGAACCGACGTTAGAGATTCGGGCATAACGCGGACGCAAACAGACATCAGTACCGAGGAGCGCTCGGACGACGGCAGCACATCTTCGTGGACGCTTTCCGCTCCCAGCGCCCGTTTCGGCGTCTCGCTCTACTTCTAAACCGATCGAGAGGCGAAGACCGAGACGAGGTCCGATCTTGCGGCTTCGCTTCCTTCTCGCGCCGATGCTCCGCCTGCTGCCGCTCGTCCTGCTGACTCTGGCTGCGTGCGGAGACGCGTCCGACGCCCCGATCGCCACCAACGCCGACCGCGCCCGCACGCTGATCGCCCAGGCGCAGGCCGCGCACGCGTCGGACAGCCTCGAATGGTGCCCGCCTGTCGTTCTCTTTCAGAGGGACCGACTACAGCGCTCAGTTCGGCGGTGATGGGCAGCTGTACGCCCGCTACGGCCAGGACGCGAGGGGACCGTTCTTCGACATGCTCGACGCTGGCGGATTTCGGCGCTCGCGCGACGCGCATACCGACTCGCTACCTCCCTCCGGCATCGCTCGCTGCCGAGGAATCGCTCAACTCGGTCCTCTACTTTGCCCTGCTGCCCCGCCCGCTTTCCGACGCTGCCGTCCAGCCGCGTCATCTGGGCGAGGCGACGATCGGCGACGAACAGTATCAAGTGCTCGACGTGACGTTCGGGCGCGAGGGCGGCGGGCGCGACTGGCAAGACCGATTCGTCTACTGGATCCACGACGAGCGGCACACCATCGACTACCTCGCCTACGCGTTCCACGTCAACGGCGGCGGCATCCGGTTTCGCGAAGCGTTCGGAGCGCGCGATGTGGGCGGCGTGCGCGTCCAAAACTACCGCAACTTCGCCCCGACGGATCAGACGATGACTCCTAACGAACTGGAGCGTTTGCCCGAGTTGTGGCGAACCGGGCGCCTGCGCTATCTGTCGGACGTTACGCTGGGCGCGGTGCGCGTGGAGCGGTCGGCGGCTGAATAGGCGATTACCAGGCGCTCGAGCGGAGTCGCTGCGGAGGAGGCGCCAATCTTCGGCGAAGGCGGCGCCCGGGCCGCATCAGCGCGGAACAGCAGCCTGCCCTGGTGGTGCGCGTGAACTGCTTTTTCCGCACCTGATACGCCTCCAATGAAGGACATCCGCAACATCGCCATCATCGCCCACGTCGACCACGGCAAGACTACGCTGGTCGACGCCATGCTCTGGCAGAGCGGCACCTTCCGCGACAACGAAGAAGTGGCCGAGCGTGTCATGGACTCGATGGACCTCGAGAAGGAGAAGGGCATCACGATCTCGGCCAAAAACACGGCCGTCATTTTCGAAGACACCAAGATCAACATCGTCGACACGCCGGGTCACGCCGACTTCGGCGGCGAAGTCGAGCGCACGCTGCGCATGGTCGACGCCGTCATGCTTCTGGTCGACGCTGCCGAGGGACCGCTGCCACAGACGCGCTTCGTGCTGTCCAAGGCGCTGGCGCTGGGCCTGCCTCCCATCGTCGTGATCAACAAGATCGATAGGAGCGACGCCCGCGCCCAGGCCGTCCTCGACGAGGTCTACGACCTGTTCATCGACCTGGACGCCGACGAGGATCAGATCGACTTTCCGGTCATGTACGCCGTCGCGAGGGATGGGCAGTGCACGCCCGAACTGGACGAGCCGCTGACTGACCTGCGCCCGCTCTTCCAGATGATCATCGAGCACGTCCCGGCGCCCCAGGGCGACCCCGATGCGACGCTCCAGGTGCTCGTCACCAACGTCAAGCCCGATGCCTACCTCGGGCCGATCGCCGTCGGCCGCGTGATGCAGGGCACGATCAAGAACAAGCAGTGGGTCACCCTGTGCCACCGCGACGGCTCGTTCAAAAAGGCTCAGGTTACGTCGCTGTTCACGTTCAACGGGCTCGCGCGTCAGGAGACCGACACGGCCGGACCGGGCGACATCATCATGGTCGCCGGAGCCGTCGGTATCGGACTAGGCGAGAGCCTGTCGGACGCCGAAAACCCCGAGCCGCTCACGCCGCTCAAAATCGACGAGCCGACGCTGTCGATGGAGTTTCGCATCAACGACAGCCCGTTCGCCGGTAAGGAGGGCAAGTACGTCACGAGCCGCAACCTGCGCGACCGCCTGATGGCAGGAGGTCGAGACTAACCTGTCGATGAAGCGTCGAAGAGACCGACAGCGCCGACCGCTACATCGTGTACGGACGCGGCGAGTTGCAGATGGCGATCCTGATCGAGCAGATGCGGCGCGAAGGCTTCGAGTTCTCGGTCGGCATGCCCCAGGTCATCGTCAAGGAAATCAAGGGTAAGCGCAACGAGCCGTTCGAAACCGCCCTTCTCGACGTGCCCGAGGAGTACATGGGCGCCGTCGTTCAGAAGCTGAGTGGGCGCAAGGGCATCATGACCAAGATGATCAACCACGGCACGGGACGCGTCCGTCTCGAGTTCGAGATTCCCGCGCGCGGCCTGATCGGCTACCGCACCGAATTCCTGACCGACACGCGCGGCACCGGCATCCTGACGCACCTGTTCGCAGGCTACCGTCCGTGGGCAGGCGAGATCGTCCACCGCTCGACCGGCGCCCTCGTCGCCGACCGCAACGGCAAGACGACGCCCTACTCCATCGTCAGCTTGCAGGAGCGCGGCACCCTCTTCGTCGGCCCGACCGAGGAAGTCTACTCGGGCATGCTGATCGGCGAAAACGCACGCGACGCCGACTTGGAGGTCAACATCACCAAAGAAAAGAAGCTGACCAACATGCGCGCGAGCGGCTCGGACAACTTCGAGAAGCTGATCCCGCCGCGCCGCATGAGCCTCGAGGAGTCGCTCGAGTTCATCCGCGAGGACGAGCTGATGGAGATCACGCCCAAGTCGGTCCGCCTGCGCAAACGCTACCTCGACCCGCACGAGCGCAAACGCATGGCCCAGAGCGCCAAAGCCGACGCGTGAGCGTAGTAACCGAAACAGCCCCCGACTTCGCAAGAGCCGGGGGCTGTTCGTTTGTGAGCGTGAGGGTTACAGCCGGACGACCCGCTGCGTGCGGCTCTGCCCATCGTCCGTCGTCAGGCGGATGAGGTAAACGCCTGCGGGCAGCGAGCCACTCGACCACGGGACGGTCTGCTCGCCTGCGCCGAACGCGCGGTCGGCGATGTGAGCTACTTCGCGTCCGAGCAGGTCGTAGGCGACGATGCGGGCGGACGCGCTGCGGCCCAAGGCGAAGCCGATGCGTACGTCGCCGCGTGGGCGAGGGCCAGACGCGGAGGTCGCGCTGCGGCGAGGGCAATCGAAGCCGATCCGCTGGACGAGGTGAGCAAGATCTACGCGAAAGACCCAGACGAACGGTCATCCGTAACATCGCCAGGCAAGATCGTCGCGCGTCGCGCCGCGGAGACGCGCTGCAGGAGCCGTAGGCCGCGGCAGTTACTGAGGCGGGACGTCGAGACGGGATTCGGTCTCGCCGAGACGCGGACGAGGTAGAGTCCGGCGGCAAGCCCTTCGAGCCGAAAGCCACGCGTGCAGCCGGGCGAGTGGTGACGACGATCCCCGCCATCGGCGTCCCGTCATATCGAGACTGCGACGTGCACCTGCTGTGCACGTCCCACCGAGTAGGAGATGTTCGATGCCGCGATGCAGGATTGGGATGCGCACGGTTCAGACCGATTCGCCCGAGAGACTTGCGAGCCAGACCGTGAAGTGGACGTTCCGCCCGAAGTCGACGAAACTTCCCCGGTCGGCTCGCCGTGACGAGCGAGACGTGACTGTCGGGGCGTTGACACCCGCTTGCCATACACGACACCGATGCTGTTCAGGGCAACTTCGTAGGTGGTGTCGGGATCTGAAACGAGCAAGCGTCCCGAGCTTCCGTCTATGTTATAGAAGGATACGAAGCGGTCACGCGACGCGTCGATGGTGGAGGGAAAGAGTTGACCACCCTGCGGCTCCTGAATTTTCGTGCAAACGGGCGAACCGGAAGGAATGGATGTGCGGCAGAACTGACCGTTCTCGTCGTTGAACCAAAAGAGGTAAGCACTGCCGTCGCTTCTCGTTTCGATCTGGACATGGCTGTTGTCTCTCGTTCCGGCAGCAAAGCCGGAGACAACCGTGCCACGCCATCCGCTGGAGGCAAACGAGTAGTAGGGTTCGTAGTCGCTGATATCGATCCAGCTGACGACTCGCTCGCTTGGCATGCGCTGAGGAATGCCTAGCCCTTCACTTGCGGAAGGCTCAGTGCCAACCTGCGTGTCGCGGTCAGGGCTTGATCGCGCTCCAACCCTCCCCTTGCCGGGTGGCGAAAATCACGTGTCGTCGAGGAATTGAGCTGAGTAGCAAGCGATGTGTACGACCGTCACGGCTCCCGCCTCAATCGTCACCTGAGGCCGACCGTTGACGTAGGCGGCGTAGTCGACTCGTCGTTGCTGGTTGGATCGTCGGGGTTGGTCGATACCTGCGAAGTTTCGAACGCGCCATCGCCGTTAGGGTCGCCCGCGTACATGACGGCAAATTTCCCGACCGGGTACCTTCGTCCGGATCGCGCTTGACGAAATCCGCGATGTGATGCCGATCCTGATCGTCCAGCGCGATACTCGGTGCCGTCTTGACTTCACCGGCCCGAGCCTGCGGAACCAGAATCTGTACGGTCTCCACGTCCGTCCCGTCGTACACGCTGTACATGAGCGAGCGCACGTCTCCCGACGTTCGGATCCAAGCGATGTGGGTGCGCAGGTCTCGTCGCGAGGACCGTTGCGGCGCCGTCGACGAAGCGCCTTCGTCGGTCGAGCGAAGCAGCGATCCGCGCGTGACGCCCGGCTTCGCGAGACGCTCCAACGCCCTACAGATCGAGCGCGTACAGCGTACGCTGTCCGTCCTCCAAAGATGCAGTCTAGACCCGAAAGAGTATCCTATCGACTTGGACGGTGTTAGCCGAAGGCTCACAGCCAGAACCGAACGCCTTCGCACTCCACGTCGCGCCGTCCGTCGTCGCCGGCCACTCGTGGGCCGTTACGGTGCCGGTCAGTGACGGTCCACGTCAGCCCGTAGGCGGGTTCGCTGCGGAACGTATGCTCGCGGACTGAACGCGCGTACGGAGCCGCCGACGTTGGGCATACAGCCCGCCGTTGATCTGCCGAGCACTTCGGGCCTCCGCAGCCTGAATTTTGCCGAGTGGTTCCGCATCGAAACGACGCATGACGATGCCGAAGTACTCGTCTGCCAGACGCGGAGCCACATGGAGTGTACCGCCATCGATCGATCGTCTGGCTGCGAGCAGCGACCTCGCTATCGGACCGGCTACATCGGTGAGCAGATTCACATGCTTTTCGGCTGCGTTCCGATGGAAGCGTCGTAGACGCAGGCGGTACGTCGACGCATACCGCGACCTGAAGAGACTCGCCCCTCGACGTGACGATTACGAGGCGCGAAGACGCAGAGCTTCCCGACATTTCCGAACGGGTCGCGTTGGAGCGTAGCGCAGCTCGGCGTCCGTGCTGCAGCGACGCTGCAACGTCCGCGCGAATCGTGCTGTCGGCATCGCGAACGATGCCATCGTATCGCCCAGATGCGTAGCTATAGCGGACGGAGGGTCGACGGCGCCGTCGAACCGGGGAGCGTGTAGAGAAGGGTGTCGCCTTTGGAGCGCATCGAAGCTGCATAGCGTTCCCCCGAGCGAGGCGCCCAAGTCGAGTGTTCGCTCGACCATTGCGGCGCTCACAGCTTCGTCCGCCACCTCTTCGCGCTCACCGAAACAGGCCTCTACTCCACATTTCAGCCACTGACGGACGCGACCAACGGTCAGATTTTCGACATCTACTCGTCGTTCACGGACATCTTGGACTTCATAGCGGCCCAAGTTTCCGGCTCCTACGTGAGCTACCGGTCGAGCAGCCCTCAGTTCGACGGCATACTGCGCGTCGTAGAGATCGTCGTGGACTGTGATGGGGAGCGAGATTCGGACATCGTCAGCTACCAGCCGGGCGCGACGCCAACGATTCGGCGTACTACCAGACCGTAGCCCTGAGTGCTCAGGGCGGTCGCAGGACGAGCTTCGATATCCAAGCCGTGATCACCGACGACGTGCAACCTCGTCCGTGGAGCTACGCTCTTCTACCGGACCGTCGGAGGAACGTCGTACTCTGCCACAGCCATGCAGCGGCTGAACGACTCGCTCTACTCGGCGTCGATTCCGACTTCGGTAGCCGTGAGCCCAGGCATCGACTACTACATCACGGCGACGGACAGTGTGAGTACGTCTTCTTCGCCCCGAGTCAACCCAAACTCTGCGCCTCACCAGATTGCCATTCTTCCCAACGAAAAGCCACTGATCGTACACACGCCAGTCGCTTCGGCACCCGAGGGCGAGGGGGTGACTATACGAGCGTCAATTATCGACAACACTAACCGTCCAGACTCGACCAGCCTGTTTTACAGGCAACCGACCGAGGTCAACTTCACCTACGTGCCTCTCGTGAACACGGGCGGAAACCTGTACGAGGGCGTCATTCCGGGAGCCGACGTCCGAGCGCCCGAGCTTCAATACGACTTGCTCGCGTAGATGACCTGGGAACGGCATCAACGCACGGTAGCCGAGACGAGCCGCATCGCGTGACGATTGTCGACGATTCCGAGCCGGAGTTCAAGCCCCTCATCAGCCGCGTGTACGACGTGCCTCACGATCAAGGCGGTGCCGTAATGGTCGAGTCGAGCGCCTCACCGGGAGACCCAGACCTGAGCCAGATTCCGTACTACAGCGTGTGGCGAGGCGTGCCCGCTATCTCTACGGCGGAAGCTTCTGGGCAGGCCGTCGCAGCAATGACTAAGGACTTTGCGGGCAGCGTCACCGTAATGGGCTTGGCATCTCAGTCCGACACGCTGGCCTGGGAGTGGATTGAGAACAAGCCCGCGCTGCGCTTGCCCATCTATGTGGCCGAGATAGCGACGCTGTACGACTCAACGGCGCTTACCAACGCAGATCAGAACTTTCTGGTCGTCGCACACACTACTGACCCCAACGTGTTTTATGCATCGGCACCGGAAGTTGGGCGATCCGTAGACAACCTGGCTCCCGGCGCTCCGCAAGGATTGGTCGCCACCCTCCAGGAACAGCGGACCGATCTGGTTTGGGAAGAGTCTGACGCACCGGACATTCTGCGCTATCTAGTGTACCGCTCACCGGATGGGACCGAGGCAACGGCTACTCAGGTAGGAGATACATCGGAGCCTGAGTTCTCCGACGACGGACGAGATCTGGATCGTGTCGTGTACTATGCTGTCGCTGGAGAGGACGTTCACGGCAACGTCGGCCTGCTGAGTGCGTGGCAGGTTGCAGGCGTTTTCACTTCAGACGGCGAAGGCGAGCGTCCGGCCACTTTCGCCTGCACACGGCCTACCCGAACGATGCGCTGACGACGATTCGGGCGTTCGCCTACCCAAGTCCAATCGAGGTGACGAGCAAGCCGATGTCCGTAGCGCTGCGCAGAGCGACCCCGCATCCGAGCGCGTCGCGCTGAGTCTCCCGACGTACCCACTGAGTCGCGTGCATCTGTCGACGAGCCAGACAGCCTCAGCATGTGTCACGCCCGAACGCTCCCGATACCGCCGCAGGTGAGTTTTCTTCAGCCTGCGACGCCTGGTCACAGCCGTCCCGTCAGCGCCCTGAGCCGCAACTCCCACACTTTGAGCGCGGCCTCGCGGACGATGCCTTTGCTCATCTTGCTCTGCCCCTCGGTCCGCTCGGTGAACACGATCGGCACTTCGCTCAGCCGAAAGCCCTTGCGCCACGCGCGGTAGTTCATCTCGACCTGGAACGAGTAGCCGTTCGACTTGACGCTCGACAGGTCGATGGACTCGAGCACGCGCCGGTGGAAACACTTGAAGCCCGCCGTCACGTCCTGGACCGGCAGATTGGTGATCGCCCGCGTGTACATGCCCGCGCCGTAGCTCAGCATCAGGCGCGTCAGCGGCCAGTTCATCACGCGGACACCGCCCAGGTAGCGCGAACCGATGGCGAGGTCGGCGTCGTCGGCGGCGACGGGGGCGAGCAGCGAGGGCAGGTCGGCGGGGTTGTGCGACAGGTCGGCATCCATCTCGAGCACATACGTGTACTCGTGCGACAGCGCCCAGGCGAAACCGGCGAGGTAGGCCGTACCCAGCCCCAGCTTTCCGCCGCGCTCGATCAGGTGGACGCGTTCGGGATGCAGCTTCATCGCCTCGCGCACCAGATCTGATGTCCCATCGGGCGAGCCATCGTCGACGATCAGGATGTCGAAAGCGCTGACCTGCTCCAACACGCGGTCGATGACGACGCGAACGTTTTCCGCCTCGTTATAGGTCGGTACGATGACGACGGCGCGTCCAATCAAACGATCCGGAAGAGGAGCGGGCGAGGCCAGATCTTGAGGGACAAAGCCGGACGAATCGATGTCGGGCGGCGAAAGCGACACGAGCGAGAGGGACGGTAGGCACGGGGGCGAGAACCGCGAAGATAACGAAGCCGGACAGAGCAGTTTGCTGGAAGCGCTTCCCCTAGAAGGCCGCGTGAAGCCGATTGACACGGGGGACAACAGCGCGGACTGATCCGTACGGAGCGGGTATCTTACTGCGCTGGAACACCGACCTCACGTCGAGCGCTCCACGATCTATCCCGTCCGCGAAGCTCCTCTCTCCCATGGCCGAAATCGCACCCAAGTCCCGCGCCCCCCGCAAACGCGCAGCGAAGAAGAAAGGAGGCGTTCAGGCTGAGACCGTCGAGTTCACATTCAACCACTACAAGGGCGGCGCGTTCGGTCACGAAGAACTGGGCCTGTCGGCGGGTGACTTGCGCGAGACGTACCGCAGCATGGCACTCCAACGCCGGTTCGAGGAGCGCGCCGCGCAGATGTACGGCAAGCAAAAGATTGCGGGCTTCCTCCACCTCTACATCGGCCAGGAAGCGGTATCGACGGGGACGGTCAACGCGCTCAATGTCGGCGGCGACAGCGTGATTACGGCCTATCGCGACCACGGTATCGGACTCGCGCTGGGCATGACGCCGGACGAGTGCATGGCCGAACTCTTTGGCAAAGTCGGCGGAAGCTCGCGCGGCAAGGGCGGGTCGATGCACTACTTCAAGAAGGAAGTCGGCATGTTCGGCGGGCACGGGATCGTCGGCGCGCACGTGCCGGTCGGCATCGGCATCGCGTTCGCGCACCAGTACAAGGAGGACGGCGGCGTGTGCGTCGTGTTTTTGGGCGACGGCGCGGTCGGTCAGGGCATCGGTCCACGAAGCGCTCAACCTGGCGTCGCTCTACAAATTGCCGGTCGTCGTGGTGATCGAGAACAACAACTACGCGATGGGCACCTCGACCGAGCGCGCGTTCGGCCAGCCCGAGTTTCAGCCGTCTTGCCGTCGGCTACGACATCCCTTCGTCGGTCGTCGACGGGATGGACGTGCTGACCGTCACCAAAGCGCTGCGCGATCACGTGCAGATGGCGCGCGACGGGCAGCCGTCGCTGATCGAGATGAAGACGTATCGCTATCGCGGCCACTCCATGTCGGACCCGCAGAACTACCGCACCAAGGAGGAGATGGACGCCAAGAAGGACGAGGACCCGATCCTGCGCTTGAAAGCCTACATGGTCGGCCACAAACTCGCGACCGCCGACGAACTGGACGCCATCGACGACGAGACCAAAGAGGTCGTCCTGAAAGCCGTCGAGTTTGCCGACAACAGCCCGCTGCCCGAGATCGAGACGGCGTACGAAAACGTCTACTCGCAGAAAGACTACCCGTTTATCTCGTAGGGCGGCACGCTTCCCACTTTCCACCCGTCATCCTGAGCGAAGTCGAAGGAACCCCGTCTTTTCGGCTAACTTCGGAGCTGGGTCGACAGGCTCGAGATGACGAGATCGGCGGCCCGACAAAACAAGAACAGAACCCGATGGCACTATTGCAATTCCGCGAAGCGCTCCGCGACGCGATGACCGAAGAGATGGTACGCGACGAGACCGTCTTCCTGATGGGCGAGGAAGTCGCCGAGTACAACGGCGCGTACAAGGTGTCTGAGGGAATGCTCGACCAGTTCGGCCCCAAGCGCATCCTCGACACGCCGATTTCGGAGAACGGCTTCAGCGGCCTGGCCGTCGGCGCGGCGATGAACGGGCTGCGGCCGATCATCGAGTTCATGACGTGGAACTTCGCGTTCGTCGCCATTGACCAGATCATCAACAACGCCGCCAAGATCCGCTACATGAGCGACGGCCAGTTTCCGATGCCGATCGTCTTCCGAGGCGCCAACGGAGCCGCCGGACAACTCGCCGCGACGCACAACACGTCGGTCGAGAGCATCTACGCAACCTTCCCCGGCCTCAAAGTCATCTCGGTCTCGAACCCCGACGACGCCAAAGGCCTGCTCAAATCGGCCATTAGGGACGACGACCCGATCGTCTTCCTCGAATCCGAGTTGATGTTCGGCCTCAAAGGCGAAGTATCCGACGCCGAGGACTACCTGATTCCGATCGGCAAGGCGCGCGTGGCGCGTGAGGGCAAGGACGTGACCATCGTCGCCCACAACAAGAGCTACTGGCGCGCCATCGAAGCCGCCGACGAACTCGCCAAGGACGGCATCGAAGCGACCGTGATCGACCCGCGTACGATCCGCCCGTTCGACATCGAGACCGTCGCCGACAGCGTCCGCAAGACCAACCGGCTCGTCATCGTCGACGAGAGCAACCCGTTCGCGTCGGTCGCTAGCGAGATCACCTATCAGATTCAGGAGCGCTGCTTCGACCACCTCGACGCGCCGATCATGCGCGTAACGGCCAAGGACATCCCGGCGCCGTACGCCAAGAACCTGATCGCGCACTACATGCCGCAGACGCAGGACGTCATCGACGCGGTCAAGGCCGTGATGTACGTCTAAATCTTTTACCTCGTCATCCTAAGCGAGCGACGAGCCAAGGACCTCCGTGGTCGCGGCTAACTTCGGAGATCCCTCGACAGGCTCGGGATGACATGAGGCTCCGGCCTCACTCCCACCTCGCCCCACACCCGACCCCGACCGACATGGCTATCCCCGTCGAAATGCCCAAAATGAGCGACACGATGGAAGAGGGCGTCCTCTCCGCGTGGCTCGCCAACGAAGGCGACGCCGTTTCGTCCGGCGACGTGATCGCGCAGGTCGAAACCGACAAGGCCACGATGGACCTGGAGGTCTACGACGACGGCGTGCTGCTCAAAAAGCTGGTCGAGGAAGGCGCGGGCATCCCTATCGGCGGACTGATCGCGGTCTTGGGCAAGGAGGGCGAAGACATCTCGGGCATCCTCGCCAAGTACGGCGGCGGTGCGACCGGTCAGCAGGCCGAAGCGACCGAAACCGACGCGCCCACGTCGGCAGCAGAGGGCGATCACCACGAGGGCCGGACCGTCCCAACCAATCGCACACACCCAGGCGACACGCTCGACGCTCCATCGGCAGCAGCCGACGCGACCAGCGCACCGCAGCAAGCCGCGCAGCCGCAAGCTTCGGGTAGCACGACCGAAGGCGGACGTGTCAAAGCATCGCCGCTGGCACGAGCGATGGCCAAGGAGCAGGGCATCGACCTGTCCGGCGTGAGCGGAACGGGGACCGACGGGCGCATCGTCCGCCGCGACATTGAAGGATATCAAGCCCCGGCTCAGCAGCAGGCGGCTCCGGCCAAATCCGCTCCGGCAGCGCAGCCCGCAAAGCAGCAGGCTGCCGCGCTCTCGTCCGACGGCGACTTCACGACGACGCCCATCTCGCAGATGCGCAAGTCGATCGGACGCCGGTTGGCGCAGAGCAAGTTCACGGCTCCGCACTTCTACCTCACGGTCGACATCGACATGGAGGCGGCGATGGCGTTCCGCTCGCAGACCTCAACAAGTTGGCTGCCGAGCAGGAGCGGGGCAAGGTGTCGTTCAACGACCTGGTCACCAAGGCGTGCGCCGTCGCGCTGGGGCAGCATCCGGCCGTCAACGCGTCGTGGGACGAAGAGGGCGGCGTGATCCGCTACCACAAGAACGCCCACGTCGCCGTTGCCGTTGCCATCGACGACGGACTGCTCACGCCCGTCATCCGCGACGCCGACCGCAAAGGACTGGCGCAGATCGGAGCCGAGACGCGCGAGCTTGCCGGACGCGCCAAGGACAAGAAGCTGGCGCCCGAGGAATTCAGCGGCTCGACCTTCACGACCTCAAATCTGGGCATGTTCGGCATCGAATCGTTCACGGCCATCATCAACCCGCCCAACGCAGCGATCCTCGCCATCGGCGGTATTCGCGACGAAGCAGTCGTCAAAGACGGCGCCGTCGTTCCGGGCAAGCGGATGAAAGTCACGCTCTCGTGTGACCATCGCGTGCTCGACGGTGCGTCAGGCGCTGCGTTCTTGGGCACGGTCAAGGGCCTGCTCGAAGCGCCAATGACGATGCTGCTCTGATCTGCGAAGGACAGCGCTTGCGCCGCCCCTACGGAGTTTGATTATGACGCACACGATCGCGCACGCGTCGGACATCCACTTCGGCAAGATCGGGCATCCGGGCATCGTCGACGCAATGGTGGAGACGATGCAGGCTCAGCGCGCCGATGTGGTGTGCCTGTCGGGCGACCTGACGCAGCGCGCGCTGCCCAAGCAGTTTCGGCAAGCGCGCGCGCTGATCGAGCGCTTCGACGTGCCAACGCTCGTCGTTCCGGGCAATCACGACACGCTCCAGTGGTGGAATCCGGTCGGAAGGCTGCTGCGCCCGCTGGCGCGCTACCGGCGCATGATCTCTCGCGATCTGGCGCCCACGTATGAGGCCGATGGGCTGTCGATCTTGGGCATCAACAGCGCCCACGGGCGGACGATTGCCAACGGGCGATTGGGACAGACGGCGCGAGGATCTATCCGGACATTCTTCGGCGACCGCGGGCTGGGCGATTTCCGCGTCTTGATGCTCCATCACCACCTGCTGCGTCTCCGTGCGATCGGCGAGCACAAGGTCGCTCGCAATGCGGAAGACACGCTGGCGCTGGCCGCGTCGGCGCGCGTCGATCTGGTGCTGTGCGGACACCTCCACATCTCGCACGTCGAGGCGGCGCGCGTGCTGCCCAACGGCAGGCTGTCGACCGATGCGCAGGGGCACCGCGTCGTCGTGGCGAGCGCGGGCACGGCGACTTCGTCGCGTGGCAGAGGCACCAATGTGGGGCGTAACTACTTCAACATTATCCGCGTGACCGACGCCGAGTTCGTCATCGACGAGTGGGACTTCGACCCGGATGCTGGTCGTTTTGAGCAGGGCGAGTCGCGTACGTTCGACCGAGAAGCATCGTGACCCATTTTCGAGGTATCCTGTTCGATATGGACGGCGTCGTCTTGGACAGCGAAGCGCTGCACGATCGCTCCAAAGATCTGCTCTTCGAGGAGTACGACATCCACGTCCCCGACGAGATCTGGGCGACATTCAAAGGGCGCTCCGGCTTTGAGATCTACGAACTGGTCGCCCGCGACTACGCAAGCGGACGCGCGACAGCCGAGGAGTTGCGCCTAGGCAAGATCCGTCACATGGAGTCGCTCGAAGGCGAACTGCAACTCGTCGACGGTGTGCTCGACACGTTAGGCGCAGTCCGAGAGGCAGGCATCGCTTCGGCGCTCGTCACGTCGTCGGCCCGCGTAAGTCAGCAGAGCGCGTTCGAGCAGTTTGGCTTGGGCGTCTACTTCGACGCCGTCGTGACGGCAGACGACGTGACGCGCTACAAGCCCGACCCGATGCCCTACGCGACCGGCGCCCGGCTGCTCGGCCTCGACGCGACCGACTGCGTCGCCATCGAAGACGCCGTTACGGGAATCCGCTCGGCCAGCGGAGCCGGAGCGCGGACGATCGGCCTCGTCGGCACGTTCGATGCCGAAGCACTGCGCGCTGCCGGAGCCGACACCGTCGCCCACTCGACACGCCGAGGTGCGGGCGCTATTGGGGCTGAGCGACTGAAAGTAACGCGACTCTTCGACTTGATGGAAGGCCGGTGGTGGAAACCTGTCAGCTCTCGCAAAAGCTGACAGGTTTGAGAGAGCGGAGTTTACCGCTTGTCCCCCATTCGACTAAAAGCGGATTTTCAGCCCGACGCTGCGCCCCGTCGTCCCCGGCGGCACGTCGACCCAGCGCTGCCCGTCCGCGCTCCGATGGAGCCGCCGACGGGAACGCCGATAAGTCCAGTCCGAGCGGTGGCGCCAAACGAGCGATCAGTCTCGGCCCAAATGCTTCAAGCTCGGCGCTACCCGGAATAAGACATGCAGACGAATTGCCCGGCCACAAACGACCCGCCGAGAAGCCCAGGCCCATCCCGATAAGTTCATTCGTCGGGTTCTGCGCGTATCGTCTGATGCCGCTCGACTTGGTTCCACTCGATCTGTGGTCGGCGTATCGGTCGTCGTACGTAGCATGAACGAGTCTGATCCGAGAGAGCCTTCGACATGGCCTTCATCAGCGTGGAGCCGTCCTGCGTCTGCACGCGCACGAGCGAGCCGCGTTTCAAATCGAACGTCTGCGCCTCAACCGCGACTGGGCAGAGACAACGAGCGATAGCGAGCAACGAGAAGAGCAGGCGAGGAGTCATGGCCGATTGCAGATAGGCGAGGTAACGCAAGGGCCCACGCGATATCGATGGGATGTGTTTCGCGTGCTAGCGAGAGGCCACCCGGCCAAACCAAAACGCCGCCGCCCCTCACGCGGAGAGACGGCGGCGCTCGGGCCACGAACCGACGAAGTCGGTCAGGCGTCGTAGCGCTGCTCGACGTAGTCGGCGACCATGCGTTCGCTGCTGAACTGAGCGGGAAGCTCGCGCATGGCGTTCTTCATCCGCGTCACCCACCTGCTCGGGCACGCCGTCGGTGCGGTCGTAGAACTCGGGGACGACCGAGTTTTCGATCGTCGAGTACAAGAACTCGGCGTCGTCGCGGTCCTGCTTGCTCGGGTCGGTCGAGATCTTGGCCGAGTCGTCGTCGCCGATGGACCAGCCGTTGCTGCCGTCGTAGCCTTCGGGCCACCAGCCGTCGAGGATCGAGAGGTTGAGGCCGCCGTGCGCGCTGACCTTCTGCCCGCTCGTGCCCGACGCTTCCATCGGGCGGCGCGGATTGTTGAGCCACACGTCGCAGCCGCTGACGAGCATCCGGCCGATCTCCATGTTGTAGTTCTCCAGGAAGAGCACGCGGCCCTGGAACGGTGCCTTCTGCGTCATCTCGTAGATCTGCTGGATGAAGCGCTTGCCGCCCTCGTCGGCGGGGTGCGCTTTGCCGGCGTAGATCAGTTGGACCGGGACGGTCGGCGTCGGACAGGATCTTGCCTGCGCGCTCGACATCGTAGAAGAACAGCGGCGCGCGCTTGTACGTGGCGAACCGGCGGGCAAAGCCGATGGTGAGCGTGTCGGGGCTGAGGCCGAACGTCTGCTTCATCGTCTGCTCGGCGACGTGCTGCTCGGCGAAGTCGACTAGGCGCTTGCGCAGGACGTTGCGGAGCGCCCACACGTCGGCATCCGAGACCTTGTCGATCTTCTGCCAGAACGTCGGCGCGACGCGGTCGGCTTCCCAGTCGCCCAGGTGCTTGCTGGCGAACTCGCGCGCGGGCTGGGCCGTCCACGTCGGCAGATGGATGCCGTTGGTGACGTGTCCGATGGGCACTTCGGCGGTCGGGCGGTCGGGGTACATCTGGCTCCACTGCTCGCGTGCGACTTCGCCGTTGAGTTTGGAGACGCCGTTGGCAGCGCGCGAGATGTTGAGGCCCAGAACGGTCATCGTAAACCACTCTTGATGATCGTCCGGCTTGACGCGTCCGTAGGCGAGAATCTCCTCGTTGCTCATGTGGAGCGCGTCGCGCATCTTCCACAACTGGCCTAGCAGCAGATCGGGCTCAAACCGGTCGTGCCCGGCCAAAACCGGCGTGTGCGTCGTGAACACGCAGTGATCGGTCACCCACTGCTCGGCGGCTTCGCGCGTCTCGCCCGTCGCCATGCGCTCGCGCATCAGTTCGAACAGCAGGAAGGCGCAGTGGCCTTCGTTGAGGTGGTAGACTTCGGTCGCGACGTTGAGCGCGCGCAGCATCCGCAGCCCGCCGATGCCGAGCACGATTTCTTGCTGCAACCGGATGCGGCGGTCGCCCTGGTAGAGCTTGCGCGTTAGCGGGCGCAGGTGAGCCGGGTTCTCGTCGTGGTCCGAGTCGAGCAGCAGCAGGCGCGTGCGTCCGACGTTGAGCTCCCACGCTTGCAAGCGCAGCGGCTCGTCGCCCAGATGAACGGTCACGCGGCGGGGCTTGCCGTCGCGTCCGGTCAGCAGCGTCATCGGGTGCTCGGCGGGATCCATGACGGGGTACTCCTCGACCTGCCAGCCTTTGCCGTCGAACTTCTGCTTGAAGTAGCCGTCGCGCAGCAGCAGGCCGACGGCCGTAAACGGCACGCTCAGATCCGACGCTGCTTTGCAATGATCGCCGGCGAGAATGCCCAAACCGCCCGAGTAGAGCGCCAGGCTTTCGTGCAGGCCGTACTCCATGCAGAAATAAGCCGTCGTGGGTGCTTTGGCTTTCGAGCCGGGCGTGTCCATGTACGACCGGAAGTCGGCGTAGACGGCGTCGATGCGGTCGGCCGTTTTGGCGTCGTTGAGCGTATCGTCCGAAGCGGCTTTGAGGGCGGCGAGCGGAGCGTGCGTGCTCGACTCGTACACGTCGGGCGCGATGTCGCGGAAGAGGTCGCGGGCGTTGGGATTCCAACTCCACCAGAGGTTCTGGGAGACGGCTTCGAGTTTCTGACGCGTGGTCATGCGGGTACGATCGGGATAGAGAGTGCGAGTGGAAAGGCAAAGATACTTCGCCGGATGGTAAGCGCTTACATGCCACCATCCACACGTCCAGACGAGACGCCGGAACGTGCAACGCAGAGGTTACGAAGACTGGTCGTCAGGCGCAAACATCTTCGCAGCCATCGGCGCCGACACGCTCGACGGCAGCAGCCGGGCGACGTTCGCCATCGCCGCGTTCGCGGCTCCGCTGATGATCGTTCGCTGGCCCTGCGCCAGCGCTTCGAGCCCGACACGGGCGACTTTCTCGGGCGTCTCACCGTTCTCGAAAAAGCTTGCTTTCATGTCGGCCCGGTCGCCGAACTCGGTCTTGGTGGCACCGGGGCACAGGCAAGTGACGGTCACTCCGCGACCTTTCCACTCCTCATGCAGCGCCTCCGAAAAGGCCTTGACGTAATGTTTCGTCGCCGCATAGACGGCGAAGTAGGGAATGGGCTGATACGCCGCCGTAGACGCGACGTTGAGGATTCCGCCCTTACCGCGCACCAGCATCGACTCGCCATAGAGCCGCGCCAGTTCGGTGACAGCGGTGACGTTGAGCTGGGTCATGCTCGCCAGCGCCTGATTATCCATCTCCTCGAGCCTTCCGCTCAGTCCGAAACCGGCGTTGTTGAGCAGGATGTCGACGGAGTGGCCATCTGCCGTCGTCTGGTCGAACAGCGTCTGGGCGGCTCCGGGCTGTCCCAAATCGAGCGGGTAGACGTGGGCTTCCGAGCCCGACGCGCGCGCGGCGTCGGCCAGTGCGTTCAGTCTGTCCTCGGATCGTGCGGTAAGGATCAGACGGGAGCCGAGCGGAATGAGATGACGAACGAATGCCTCGCCGATGCCGCTCGATGCGCCGGTGATGAGAATGGTCTGGCCTGCGAATGCGGACATGCTGGTAGCCGGTAAGAGTCGAAGTGTTTGGCCAAGTTGGACGCCGAGCCGTCGGGGGGCTGTTCCGATTCGAGGGGAGTTCGCCGAGTCGGTGACTTCGTATCGGTTGCGATCCCCGTTTCGATTTCCTTCGTTTCTGCGGAGTCGAGCGGGGTCGTTCCTCAATCGCTGCGTATCCGATCCACGGGCCTGTTTCACGCCGGCTCCGAGGCATTCCAGTGCGGGTCGATCGTACGGGCACGTCTCACCTCCTTCCTCGTTCTAGGCTTATGGCTGATACGCTGCGTGCTCTCCTCGATCTCCATCGCACGCGGTTGATGCAAACCGGCGTGCCGGATGCCGACTCGTCGATGGCGTGGCTGGTCTCGCACGTGACCGGTCGGCCGCGCGCGTGGTGGCGGAGCCGCATGGGCGATGAGGTGGAGGTGGTGTTGTCGGTGAAAGATCAGCAGAAGCTGGCCCAACTCGTCGCGCGGCGGGCACAGCGAGAGCCGGTGCAGTACCTGGTCGGCGAGGCGGACTTTCGGAGGCTGACGCTACACGTCGGGCCGGGCGTTTTGATACCGCGCCCCGAGACCGAGGAAATCGCCGGGTGCGCCATAGAAGCGGCTCTCCGTCATCCATCGGCGCGCGTGCTCGATGTAGGGACGGGCAGCGGCTGCATCGCCCTCGCCGTCGCCGACGAAGTGCCGAGCGCTGAAGTGCAGGCGTGCGATGTGAGCGACCAAGCGCTCGCCATCGCTCGCTCCAATGCTGAACGGCTCGGACTACACGTCGCCTTCCACCGGGCCGACGTGCTGGCCGACCCCCTGGACGTTCCGGGAACGTTCGACGTGATCGTGAGCAACCCCCCGTACGTCGCTGAGAGCGAAGAGGCATCGCTCGAACCCGAGGTGCGCGACCATGAGCCGCACCTCGCCCTGTTTTCGCCCGGCGACGTGCTGCTGTTCTACCGCGCGCTCGCTCGCCACGCTGCGTCGCGCCTCACGCCGGGTGGTACGCTCGTGCTCGAAACGCACGCCGATCATGCCGACGCGACGGCCGCTCTGCTCACACCAGACTTCTTTGCCGACGTGACGATCCATAACGACACCGCCGGGCGACCTCGCATTGTGCGGGCCGTCCGGCGGGAGAAGTAGCACCTACGGCGAGACAGAGGGCACGGAGTAGGAGACGTGGCCTCTGTCTCGGAAGAGTCAGGCGTACCGTGTGGAGACGGATGCGTCCGTCGAGGCTACGAGCCTCCAGCAGACTTACTCGTCTCCGGCGTGCTCAGGATAGTCGCGGACGATGCGCGAATAGGCCGTCGCGAACATGTCCTGCGGCTCGTCGGTCGTGCGGCCGAGTTCGGTGCGCTCCTTGTGCAGGCGCGAGACGCCGTTCCAGACGGCTTTGCGCAGGCCCCAACGCTCGACCGAGTACGACGCTGTTTTGCGCTTGCGGTCGTTATCGGTCCAGCTGAGTTGGACGTAGGGCTTGTGGTTTCCGCTGCCGTCGTCCTTGGTGCAGAAGCTCAGGCCGACGACGCCGGTCTTGCTGCGCGCCTGTGCCGAGCGCTCGGTAGCGCTATCGGCTTCGGGAAGCGTCGGCATCAGTTCGTCGCGGAAGACCTCGGCGGCCTTGAGCGCCTTGTCACGGTCACCGTACTTGGCATCGGCAAAGAACTTGGTGTGCTGAGTCCCGGCGCGACGGATACGGACCTGCCAGCCGTGAGTGGAGTGGCGCCCCGGAAAAGATTCCGAAGGCTCGATGTCGATGCGGTAGACGTTACGCGGTGTACGCATACGGAGGAAAGGATGTGTGTCGCGACCCTCACGCAAAGGTGGGACGAGAGGAGTCGCAGACGATTGAATGAAAACGCATCGCTACAAGAAGCGAGTGGGCGATACGTGATGGGACAGAGACACATAATATCTATTCCCTACCCATTTCAACAGCATTCTTATTGCCCTTCCAGGCAATCTTTGCCCTACACATTTACTCAAACATGTGGAAATATGCAAAATCGGCTTCCAACTCGCCTCTCAATGCGACTGGATCGTTATCGGTCATACCAATAGACTCGCTTCTGCTCTCCGCGCTCGACTACGCCTGCGAAAACACGAGCGCTGTGTAGGGGCCAATAGAAATGGAGCCCGAGTGCGACTCGCCATCGTGCCCTTCGTGGTCGGCCTCGACGGCGTGCGCCGGGTGATCGCCGAAGTCGGGGCCATAGCCATTCCAGTCGGAGTTGAAGCGGACGTGCCACGTCCCCTCGCTCGGTAGCCCAATGCGATAGCCGTCGTACGCGCGGTTGGCGAAGTTGAGCACGACGACCGTCGTGTCTCCCGGTCCGCCGTCTTTCTCTCTCACGAACGCGATCAGCTTGTCGGCAGGGTTGACGTGGTGAACACGCACGGATTGCCCGGACAGTCCGCGCGTCGTGCCCCTGAGGTTGCGCCGCAGGGCGATGAGGTCGCGGTAGAGCGTTCGAATGCCTTCCAACTCCTTGAGCCGTTCCCAGTCGAGCGGGACCGTGTCTTGAAACCACTCGCCCTCGACCATCTCCTGTCCCTGAAACAGCATCGGTATGCCCGGCGCGGTCAGGACGGCAGCAGCCCCCAGCGTCGAACGTTTTTTGGACTCCCACGAGGTAGCGTCGCCTTCGTGGATTTCTTCGGGTAACCGTGCCCGCCCGTTGGCGACCTCGTCGTGGCTCTCGGTGTAGACTACGCGGCTGAACGCGTCCTGGGTGTACCGGTGACCGATCGCCTCGGCAACGTCGTACATATTGCGCTCATCGTCCGACATCACCTCCAGCGCGCCGCGCATCGGGTGGACGAACAGGCTGTCCCACTGCGCGCCGAAGCCCGCCCCTCCCCCATCCACCGACTCGACCAGGTGCGCATCGCCCTGCAAGTCCTCGGCGATCATCAGCGCACCGGGATACTTTTCGGCAGCCTCGCGCGTGATCTCCTGCATCAGCGTCCAACCGTCGGGCAGTTCGGAGCCCTCGCTCTTCCAAAAGTCTTTGTAGCGGATGAAGACCGTACCGTCCCAGCGCAGACCGTCGCAGCGGTAGCTGTCGAGCCACATCCGAGCGTTGTCGCGGATGTAGTTGCGGACCTCGAGGCGGCCGTAATCGGGCCGCGTCATGCCCCAAGGCGTCGTGGCGCGGTGGTCGTTGTAGAAGTAGATGCCGCCTCCGTCGCCCTCACCCCAGCCGTCGAAGCGCCACAGATCGAGGTCCGAGGGCCCGAAGTGGTTGTAGACGACATCGGCGATGACAGCAATGCCGCGCGCGTGAGCTGCCTGAACGAAGCGCTTGAGCGCGTCGGGACCGCCGTACGCGCTCTCGATGGCGAACGGGAATGCCGGATTATAGCCCCACGAGAAGTCGCCCGCGAACTCGGCGAGCGGCATCAGGCCGACGGCGTTGACGCCCAACTCGGCGAGGTAGTCCAGCCGCTCGGCAGCTTGGTCCAGCGTGCCCGGTCCGTCGGGGTTTCGGTCGTTGAAGGTACCGACGTGCAGTTCGTAGATGACGAGTTCGTTCCACGGCGCCATCTGAAAGTCGTCGCTGCCCCAGTCGAACGCGCCGTCGTCGTAGACCACGCTCTCGCCCACGCTCGAGGTGACGATGCGGGCGTACGGATCGTTGCGAAACAGCTCTTCGCCCCCAGCCAGTAGGCGGTACTTGTAGTGCGCGCCCGGCTTGAGTCCCCTAACGACACCCGACCAGTAACCGCCGTCGCCGTCACGGGCCAGCTCCTTGCCCTCCCCCCAGTCGCACCACGGTCCCGTTACGAACGCGGCCTCGGCATGGGGTGCCCACACGCGAAAGGAGACGCCGCCGCGGTAGGGAACGGCGCCCATTCCGGCGCGGGTCGATGCACGGGCCGATGAGGAGATGGAGCGTTCGAGAGCGGCGGTCGGCACAGGCGGAAGCGGAGATGTGAGGGGGTAGGTGCGGGCCAACGCCGCGCGCTGCATCCGGCACCACCGAGCGTGTGACGGAGCGCAAACGAAAGCGGCCGCCGAGCGTTGACCGGCTCTTTCCTCAGCCTGCCTTTCAGATGACTCCTCTTTCTAAACAAGACGCCGAGTGGTGGACCAACTTTCGCACTCTGCTCGACGACCAGACCGAGTTTCCGACCGAGTACACGTTCAAGTTCATTGTCCCGCTCGAGCACATGCCCGAGTTGCAGCGCCGCCTAGAGGGGTATGAACTCCAGACGCGCGCCTCGCGCAACGGCAACTATATCTCGACGACGTTCTCACCCCAGATGAAGTCCAGCGATGACGTGATCGCCGTTTACGAACGCGTAACCGGTGTCGAGGGCCTGATCGCGCTGTGACCCATGTGGGACGTACTGGCTCGCAAGGAAGAGTCCAGTCTCATCCTCCATCTCCCGCGCAGGCGGGACGCGAGGTGACGAAGTGATCCACAACCGCTACCCTCTCCGCTCACCAGCGCGGCATTCGAGCGTGAGAGACTGTTGCGGATCTCTGCCTCCGCGGGGGCGACAGAGACGCGGGACGCTCTTCCGGATTCGGTATTAGCGTTGTATTACCGGCGACGTTCTGGGGCGCGCGGGTGCCTACGTTTCGGCATGCGCTTTTCGATTCTTCTCTTCGTGACCCTCGCCGCCTGCTCCTCGCCTCCTTCGGGCACGCTCACTTCGGCCACCGAAGCGGAGCGCTTCGCCCTGCCCGACGGCTTCGACGCGCAGGGGCACCGAGGCGCGCGCGGCCTGCTGCCCGAGAACACCGTCGCGGCGATGCTCCGTGCGCTCGACGACGGCATGACGACGCTCGAACTCGACCTCTCGGTCACGTCGGACGGCGTCGCCGTCTTGTCGCACGAGCCGTGGATGAGCGCCGAGATGTGCTCGCACCCGGACGGATCACCGGTGGCGGACAGCGAGGCCGAGTCGCTGCTGATCTACAGCATGACGCTCGCCGAAGTGCAGGCGTTCGACTGCGGAAGCCGGGGCAACGCGCGGTTTGCGGATCAGCAGGCGACGCCGGCCTACAAACCTGCGCTCGCGGACGTGATCGCGGCGGCGGATGCGCACGCTCGCCAAACAGGTCGGCCTCTGCCCTTTTACAACGTCGAGACCAAGTCGCGACCGACGTGGGACGGCGAGCGTCACCCTGCGCCCGATGCGTTCGCCGCACTCGTGATCGCGACTGCGAGCCAGGCCGGAGCGCTGGAGCGCACGACGATCCAATCGTTCGACGTACGGACGCTGCAATCGGCGCGGCGGCTCGATCCGCGCGTCCCTATCGCGCTGCTCGTGGACGATGGCGCTCCCTACGAGACTCCGCAGCAAGGCGCCGACGTACTCGGACTAGTGCCCGACGTGTGGAGCCCATACCATCTGCTCGTCACGCCCGAGCGTGTCCGTCAGGCGCACGCGATGGGGGTGCGCGTCGTCCCGTGGACGGTCAACGAGTCGAGCCGGATGATCGACCTGGTCGCGATGGAAGTCGACGGGCTGATTACCGACTATCCAGACCGCCTTCGCGCCGTTCTCGACGGCGACGGCTCGCAGGTGCATCGCTGACAACTCATCCGCACCGTGCGACGATTGGACGACACATCGCCTCGGGTTTGCGACAACCGGCGTTAGCCTTGCCTACGCCTTCCCATCGCCCTGCCCACCGCCATGCGTCCTCTCTTCGCCTTGCTGCTGTTCGTCTCGGCCTCCGGCTGCCAGTTGTTCGGTCCCGACGCACGTGCGAATGACCCCGAGCGATTCGCCTACATCGCGCGCGACAGCGACGGCGCCGTCGTCGCCGAGGGCACACTGTTTCTCTCGTTCGCTCCCGCTAGCGACGACTCCGCATGCCCATCGTGCGCGCTCTACACGGTTTCGGGCAGCCGAAGTATCGACACAGTCAGCCAGAGCGCCCATCGGCTGCTTTCGAGCAACGCAGCAGTGGATGGCGTCGTGCAGGCCGACTCGACCGTCTACCTCAGCCTGATGCCTCCTATTCCCGATCTGGGGTTCGAGTTGACGGGACGCTTCGACGGCGAGATGCGCGGATCGTTTTCGGGTACCTGGGCGCCGTGCGGATTCGGCGGATGCACGGCAGGCGGCACGTTCACGGCGACGCGCTGACGACGATCCATCGTGCGTGCGGGTGAGTTCGGCGCTTTTTGGGTTGATGGGTGGCGTGCGAGCCGTTAGACTGAGCGTCCACTTCCGACCTGCCATGCTGCGCCTCCTTTCGCTCGCTCTGCTCCTGCTGCCCCTCGCCGCGTGCGACTCCACCGAAGACGACGCCCCGATCGAACCCATCGGCGTGTCGCGCGAGTTCGACGTGCGCTATGTCGTCGAAGGCACGTATACCGGAGACGGATGCGCCATCGAGTACCGAGCCGCGAGCCGCCTGCTGACCTCGCTTGACAAGCAGACATTGCCGTGGGAAGCTGTCGAGCGCGTCACCGTAACCGACCGGGGCGACGAATCGGTGTTCAACTCCTTCCTCAGGTCGACCTGCGAAGACCCGCTGCGTGAGGGCAAAGCTACCGTCTCCATCTTCATCAACGGATCGCTGCGCGCGACGCAGTCCACCGCAGGTCCGGGCGAACCGGCCGAAGTGCGGTTCAGCCTGCGTATCTAGACCGCCACCTCGCACCATCCGTCACTGCGCGTCCGGCAGCACGATGGGGGGCAGCGACTCGTCGGCGGGGCGGAAAAGCGGCGCGCTGTCGGCGAAGTCGAGGGCCTGGCCGATGAGTACGATCCGGTCGTCGGGCTGTAAGCGAAACGACCCGGCCGGATTACCGAACGTGCGGTCGCCGCGGCGCACGGCGAGGACGGTCAGGTGGTGGCGGTTGCGCAGGTGGAGTTCGGCGAGCGATTTACCCGACACAGGCGCGTTTTCCCGCACCATGACGGCGCGCGTGTGCAATCCGTCCTGGTCGAAGCCCTGGAGCACCATGAGGTGCGCCTCCTGAATCGAGCCGCGCAGGACCTGGTAGTCTCCCGAGCGGAGGGCGCGAGCGTGCAGCTCGATTTCATCCGGCGAGACGAGGTAGGCGCCCAATACGTGCGAGAACAGTCGGACCGTCGTTTCCAGCTCTTCGGGAACGACGATGTCGGCTCCTGCCTGGTGCAGCGGCTCGACTTCGGTCAGGTAGCGCGCCCGCACGACGACCTGGAGCGTCGGATTGTGGTGCTTGGCCTGATACGTGATGCGCAGGTTGGCCTGGCCATCGTTGGTGGCGAGCACGAGCAGCTTGGCCCGGTCGATGCCTGCAGCTTCGAGCAGGTGTTCGCGGCTGGCATCGCCGATGATGACGTACTCGTGTCCGTCAGCGCGCGCCGTTGCGGCAGGGTTGAGCTCGACGATGACGTAGGGAATGCCGCTGTCGCGCAGGACCGATCCCAGCCGCTGCCCGGCCGGACCGTAGCCGACGACGATCGTGTGGTCCTCGTAGGGCGGAGGAGGCGGCGGATCGGGTTCGCGTCCCCAGTCGGCGAGCCGCCCGCGCGCCATCCACTTGCCCACGCGCGGCCCGCTGCTCATCAGGAACGGCGTCGCGATCATCAGCAGGACCGAGACGGCGATGAACGCCTGCGACCCCTCCTCCATTCCGGCCGGATACAGCCCCTGCATTTCGCCCGCGCGCTCGAGCACGAACGAGAACTCGCCGATCTGCGCCAGCGTCAGCCCGACGGCGGCGGCAACGCGGATCGGGTACTTGAGGATCACGACGGCTCCGCCCGCCATCAGCGCCTTGATCAGCAGAACCGCCAAGCCGATACCGATCACAAGCAGTGGATTTTCGACGACGAACCAGATGTCGAGGAGCATCCCGACCGACACGAAAAAGACCGCGTTGAACACCGTCCGCAGCGGCAAGATCTCGCCCAGCGCCTGATCCGAGTAGCGGCTCTCGGACACGACCAGCCCGGCGAGAAATGCTCCCAATGCCACACTCACTTCGGCGAGCGAGACCAGCCACGCAATGCCGAAGCACAGCGCCACGACGGTCAGCAAGAACAGCTCGGGCCGCCGCGTGTGAGCGACGCGTTCGAGCAGCGGCGGCACCAGTTTGCGCGCCGCCACGACGGCCAGCACCATCACCAGCAGCGCCCGCCCCAGCACGAACAACCCATCCAGCGGCGACGTGGCACCTCCGGCCAGGATGGGTACCATCAGCACCATCAAGATGACGGCGAAGTCTTGGAAGATGAGCGTCGCCAGGCTCAGACTACCCGCGGGCGTCTCGGTCTCGCCCCTCTCGGACAGCAGCGAAAGCACGATCGCCGTCGACGAGAGGCCGACCAGAAAGCCCGTGAAAATAGCCGCATTCCACGACACGCCCAGCGCCATCAGCAGCCCCGCCGTTACGGCGACCGTCCCGATCGTCTGGAAACCACCGCCGACGAAAATGGCCCGCTTGATGCGGTTCAGCTTTTCGATCGAGAACTCGACGCCGATCGAGAACAGCAGTAGGATCACACCGATTTCGGCCATCCCCTCAATCAACTCCTTGTCCTCGACCAGTCCGAACGCGCTCGGCCCAATCAACACACCTGCGATCAGGAAGCCCGCGATCGGCACCAGCTTCACGCGCAGACTGAGGTACGCGATGGCAACGCTGATCACCAGGAGCACGACCATCTCGGCTAGAAACGGGGGCGCGGCGGCGAGAAGTGGAAGCATAGCGGCATGAGGTGACTCCGAAAGATCGGGACAGACTCCGTCCCGGTGCGTGGGTATGCCGAAAAGAACAGAGCGCGCCCCGTTACCGAGGCGCGCTCTCGCGACCGATCCGTTTCAGCGATTACCTGAGCACGACGACGCGCTGCGTGCGCACCGACGCCTGGGTCTCTACGCGCACCAGGTAGACGCCTGCGCTCAGCCCACCGGGAAGCGCGCGTTCGATGGCTCGACCGGCCTCGCCTTCACCCGCGAACAACACGGCCACTTCGCGACCGAGCGCGTCGTAAAGCGCCACGCGCGCCTGCTGATCCTGCGCCAACACGACGCGGACGCGCGACTCGCCCGCCGACGGGTTGGGCGCCACACTCAGCGAGATCGCTTCTCCGGCACTCACCGTCAACTCAACGATGCTGCTGTGCTCGAACGCGCCGTCGAGATCGACCTGGCGCAGGCGGAAGCGGTGCGTGCCCGGTGCGAGATCGGCCGTGCGGAACGACGTAGGACTGCGCCTCGAGCGTCGTGCCCGCACCGTCGATCCAGCCCGCGTCGGTCCATCCGGTTCCGCCGTCGTGCTCGACCGAGAAGCCGCTGTTGTTGGTCTCGCTGGCCGTGGTCCAATTCAGCCGCGCCGCATTGCCGTCAAGCGCGCCTTCGAAGCTCGTCAGCTCGACGGGGAGTGCGGTGCCCGATATGCGCACGAAGTAGGCGTCGCGGTTGCCCGTCCGGTTTCCCGCTCGGTTGAGCGTCAAAATGGTAGCGCCCGTGCGGTCGTACACGTTGACCGGAGCGTTTAGGAAGCTGTACCCGACGAGGTAGGCATTGCCGTTCTCGACGGCCATTCCCTCGTTGATGTCGTCGCTCGTTCCTCCGATCGAGTAGGCGCGGACGACATCTTCCGTGTTCGTTTCGAGGAAGAGCGCGAAACCGTCCGACGTGGGCGGCGGGCTGTTGAGCGTGAACGTGCCGTTGGTGACCGTCGAAGCCGATGCCGCCGAGAACGCCGACTCGACGGTCGCTGTCGTGCCTCTGATCTGACCACCGATGCCGAGCAAGCCGTTAGCATCGCCGTCGAGCGAGAATACGCGCGCCACGTCAGACGCGACGATACGGTAGGAGTTTGCCGTCAGCAGGTTACCGCTCGACGCGTCGAACGCGATCACCACACCGGTCTCGCGCGGCCCGGCGATGACCGTTCCCAGGTTGGTAGCGGAATTGTCGACGAGGTCGCTCTCGACGCCGATCGTCGCATCGCCCGCGATGTTGCCGCCGACGTAGACCGTCGAGCCGATGACGGCGACGGCGCGTCCGGCGTCGTTGCCTGATCCACCGATGCGTCGCGCCCAGTTGAGGCGCCCGGCGACGTTGTACGAGGCGACGAGGATGTCGCGCCCACCTACCGATTCGATCGATTCGGGCAGACCAGTATTATTGTTGAAGTCGCTCAGGCCGCCTTCGAAATCGCCGACGAAGATCGAGTTTCCGTTGGCCGTCGTAACGACGCGGTTGTAGACGCCTCTGGATACGATGGGTGAGCCGAACTGCTGCGCGTCGAGCGACGGTGTGCGTACCCACGAGAGGTTGCCCGACCCGTCGTACCGCGCGGCGACCGGGCTTTCGGGAGGGCATCGGCTGGTCGGTTGACCGCCCGTGCTCTGGCAAACGGAGTTGGGATCGGGAATCGAGCGGCCAGCGGTGAACGCGTCGTTGAAGTTACCTACGGCTACGTCGAGCCACTCGTCGGTGGGGCGTCCGAAGCCGTTTGACGCGTACGTCTGTACGAACCGGAAGGCATTGAGCCCCGCGCTATAACTTGCGACGACGGCGTCCGTGCTGAACGGAGACTCGGTAGCCGTTCCAGACGACGGATCGAAGTCGAGCGAAGCGCCCGCGCCCAACCGCCCGGCGACGAACAGGTTGCTGTTGGCCGGATCGACAGCGACGCCGCGCATGGTTTCGGATCCTTGCCCGTTGAGATTGAATACGACGCGTTCGAATGCGCCGGTCGCGCTGTATAGAAAGGCGGCTCCGCTAGGACTGTTCGATGTGACGCTGTTGGTGGTAGGCGAAGCGGGGTCGGCGCCGATCGTGCCTCTGTAGTTGATCGAAAGCAGCACCTGACCGCTGGGCAGCACGTCGATGTCGGCGCCATCGGAGAAGCCTTGTCCTCCGTCGGTGCGATAGAGATAGCCAGTGACTTGCGAGTGCGCCTGAGACGCGAAACAGAGCAGAAAGAGCGTGAGAAGAGGAGTAGAGAACAGTCGAGACATAGCTGCGCCTTGGTGTGGTGAAGAGAAACGTCCGGTCCGACTCAGATGAGATCGAACCACTTCACCACATTACCCGAACGACTAGCCATCCTGCATGGGCCACCCGATCACTTCGTTCTAGAACCTTCGGTTAGTCGTTGCCCAATCACCTACCCATTGAGCGATCAACGCGCACTTGGCGACCTCAGGCTGCTCTCTTTGACGTTGTCGTTTCGAGCTCTGTGCGGAACGGGGGCGAGAAAGACGAGGGCGCGCCTCCCTTGCGGAAGCGCGCCCTCGTCCCAAATTGCTGCAGGGAAGAGGCATCAGCGCAGCACGACCACGCGCCGCGTCTGCACTCCCGCATCGATCTCTGCGCGGACCAGATAGACGCCCGCTCCTAGATCTGAAGGCAGCGCCACGTCGACCGCGCCGCCGGTCGTCGCCTCTCCGTGGAACAGCACACCGACTTGCCTACCGAGCGCATCGAACAGCACGATGCGCGCTCGCTGATCGGTCGCCACGTTCAACCGAACGCGCGCCGTGCCCATCGATGGGTTGGGCGCGACCGTGAGCGCGGTTGAGGCGCTGGCGACCGTCAGTTCGACGATTCTGCTGTGCTCGAACGCGCCGTCGAGATCGACCTGGCGCAGGCGGAAGCGGTGCGTGCCGGGTGCGAGTTCAGCGGTGCGAAAGGCGTAGGACTGCGCCTTGAGCGTCGTGCCCATGCCCTCGACCCAGCCCGCGTCGGCCCACCCGGCTCCGCTGTCGTGTTCGACCGAAAAGCCCGAGTTGTTGGTCTCGCTCGCCGTTTCCCACGAGAGCCGAGCGCTGGCACCGTCGATCGCGCCTTCGAAGCTCGTCAGCTCGACCGGCAGCGACGTGCCCGAAAACGTGAAGACGAAGGCGTCCTGATCGGTCGAGCCTGCATTACCGTTGAACCGCGCAATGCTTTGGAGTTGCGTGCCGCCCTGGTCGTAGAGACGGATCGGATCGTTTGTCAATGCGCCGGTACGTCCGGCAATGACAGCTTTTCCAGCCCCGATGCCGATGCCCATCGTTCGGTCGTCGTCGGTGCTGTTACCGACCGAGTAGGCGCTGGCGACCGCGCCGCTAGTCTTGTCGGCGAAGAAGACGAAGGCGTCCATTCCGGTCGCATCACCCGTGTGCGTTAGCACCGCGTTGGTGACAGCCGCACCACTATAGGCGTTCTGCATCGTCAGCGTGGCGCCGTCGAAGTCGCCTCCTATGCCGATCAGCGACCCGTCCGTAGCCAGTTCCCACACCCGCGACCCACTCGGCGAGGCGAGTACCCAGGAAGGGCCCTGGAGGGGCTGACCTGTAGATGCGTTGAACGAGAGAACGACGCCGCTATCACCCGCATTCGGACCGGTCAGCGTACCGGAGAAGGCAGGGTTGTCGTCATGCTCAATGGTGACGGCACCGTTGACGTAGCCTCCGAGGTAGAGAACACCATTGCCGTTGTAGGTCACTGCGTATCCAATGTCGGCTCCGGCACCACCGACACGGCTGATCCACTGGACGGCTCCGAACTGGCTGACGTAGCCCACGAACATGTCGCCTCCGCCCGCGCTCACCAGCGGCTGGCCGGACGAACCGGGGACGGTGAGGCTGCCGGTGAACCACCCTGCGAAAAACGCATTGCCGACCGCGTCCACGTCGACGGCCTCAATGGACACATTGCCAGTCGATCCGAGCGTAAACTGTATAAAGCCGCCGAACCCCGTACTGGTACGGTCACCTGTAGGAGCATCGTAGGAGGCCATGAGCCCACCGGTCCGTGTCGTGTTGGGACCGCGCCCACCGACCCAGACCTGTCCGTTTGCCGAAGCGGCTACGTCGTAAAGTCGGGTGTTGCTGCCGAAGACGCTCTCGACGCGCGTGACGTAGCGCACCTCGTTGGCCAAGTTGTAGCTGATGAGGTAGCCGTCCTGCCCCGTCGTGTTGGCGATTGTGCCCGACGTGTTGTTAGCTCCGAAAAAGGTCTGGCTCGGCGTGTCAATCCAACCGACGGTGTACAGGTTGCCCGAAGCGTCGAACGCCACACCCTCACCCGATCCGGTCGCGTTGAAGCTGCTTCCGCCTCCTACTTGGAAGTCGTTTGCGGCGTCGTAGCGGGCGAAGAACGGGCCGATGCGATCCGTCGTGGCAAATGCGGGTCTCGCAGATACCGCGTCGCGACGCAGATCGCCGAGGTAGGTGCCCGCGATCCCAACAGAGGCGTCGAGCGGGGAGAGAGCAGCATCCTGAGCGTATACGAACCCCGGAATCATCGAGCCCGAAGGGTCGAAGACGGGAATGTTGAAGCCCGTGGTTTGGGCGTGGAGAGTCGGAGCGGCCAGAAGGCACGCGAGCGTAAGTATCAGTCGAGTCATGGCTGCGGCTGGAGGGTGGTGGAGAGAAATGTTCAGCTGAATCTCTGCGTGAGACCCAGTCACCTTCCACACTACCGACGCCGCTGCTCGCCCACATGGGCCACCCGATCACTTCCACCTGGAACCTCTGGCTACTCCTACGCACGTTACACCCGACCTTCCAGTGCCATCAGCGCCTCGATGCGCTTCTCGGTCGGTGGGTGCGTGCGGAAGAGGCCGCCGAACGCCGCCCGCGCGCCGCCGCCCCGCAGCGGGTTGACGATGCGCAGGTGCGCCGTCGACGGCGTGGCGACGGTCTGAGGGATCATCTCGGCTCCCCGCTCGAGCTTCCGGAGCGCGCTGATCAATCCGTTCGGCGAGCCGGTCAGTTCGGCGGCGGCCCGGTCGGCCTCGAACTCGCGCGCACGTGAGATACCGGTCTGGATTAACACGGCCGCCAGCGGGGCGACGAGCATCGCCACCAGCATACCCAGCGCGCCGCTGTTGTTGTCGCTTCGACTTCCTCCGCCAAAGATCATCCCCCATCGCGCAATGCTCGCCAGCGTCATGATCGCGCCCGCCAGCGTGGCAACGATCGCCATGGTGAGCGTGTCTCGGTGCTTGACGTGTCCCAACTCGTGCGCGACGACGGCTTCGATCTCGCGCTCGTCCAGCACATCCAGCAGCCCTTGATTGAGGGCGACGACTGCGCGCTCGGGATTGCGTCCGGTGGCGAACGCGTTGGGCTGCGGATCGGGGACGATGTAGAGTGCGGGCGTCGGCAGTCCGGCCTTCTGGCTCAGTCGTTCGATCATCGCCTCGAGGCGAGGTGCCGATCCCGGAGCGACGGGCTGGGCGCCGGTCATCTTGACCACCATCGTGTCCGAAAACCAATAGCTCCCCAGGTTCATTGCGACGGCCAACCCAAACGCGATCACGACACCGGTCTGCCCTCCGATCAGTCCGCCGATCCAAACGAAGAGCGCCGTCAGGGCGACGAGGAGGAAGCCTACGCGGAGGGTGTTCATAGTGCTTGAGGTCAGAGGTTGGGTAAGCCGGTCGAACGCCGATTCACAGATGGAGTGCCCGAACCGCCCCTTCCCAGAGCGTTGCGGCGCATCCTAGTCGCGATCCGCCACGTAAGCCGAATCCGACATCCACCCCGTTCTTATGCTCTCATCTGAAACACTCGCTAAACTCGGACGCGATCTGCGCTTCGTCGGCACGTTTCATGTCGTCTACGGCGCGCTGCAGTGCCTGTCGATCATCGGTGCCATCGTCGGCATTCCCTACATGCTCTTCGGCCTGCGCAGCCGCGACGCGGGAGCAGGCCTTCATTCGCCACGCCGAAATGGCCGACGAGATGACGCTCGCCGACGCCCATCGCCACTTGGCCGACGGGATGAAGATGTTCAAGTTCGCGTGCATCGCCGCCATCGTGCTGTTCGTGATCGGCATTCTGATCTATATCGCGGCCATCGCCTTCTTCATGTCGAGCGGGCTGACGGACCTTCCGGCCAACTCCTACTGAACCGGGCGACCGGCACGGTGTCGGGCGCAGCCTCGTCACCGGCGGATTTCGAAGCCGCTGTGGCGCTCCTCAGGCGCGGTCCACGTCTCGTCGACGCGGTCGACTTTGGCCAGGCGCGGTCCGACGTGCAGGCTGTCGAGCAGGCGTTCGAGCGCGTCGTGCGGCCCCTCGGCGACGAGCCGGACCGTGCCGTCGGGTTCGTTGCGCACCCATCCGATCAGTTTGAGCGTAGCGGCTTCCTCCGCGCGTATAGTCACGGTAGCCGACACCCTGCACCTTGCCTCGAACGACGGCTTCGACGCGCTTCTTTTCGCTCACAGCAGCCCCTCGCCCCTGGCCCAGTCGGTAAACTCGGTCACCAACTGCTCGAACGACTCGAGCACGAACAGGCGCGGCTGGAGGTGCCACACGTCGTAATCCTGCGCGGCGACGGCGGCGGGGCTGAACGGCAGCTTCTCGACATTGTCCGACAGCGCGTTTTCGACCTCGCCTTTGCTCGACAGGATGCCCGCGCCGAAGATGCGCAGGCCCTCGGCCTCCTCGACGAGTCCGAACTCGACCGAGAACCAGTGCATCCGCTCCATCTCGACGCGCTGCTTTCCGGTCGCCTTGAGCGCGGCGCGGCCGAAAAGTTGGTAGAAGTCGGCGAAGTCCGGCTCGGTCAGCATCGGCATGTGGCCGAAGATGTCGTGGAAGAGGTCGGGCGCGGGCGTGTAGTCCAGCTCCTCGCGGCCCCGGATGTAGTCGGTCGACGGAAAGACGCGCTCGCTCAGCAGGGTAAAGAAGTCGCGCTCGTGCAGCAGTCCGGGTACGCGCGCGACGGTCCAGCCCGTCGCTTCGTTCAGGCGCGCCGACAGTTTGCTCAGCGCGGGAATGCGCTCGCCGCCCATCGTGATCGACTGAGCGCCGCGCAGGTATGCCGTGCAGGCGCGGCCGGGCAGGTACTCCATCTGGCGCTTGTAGAGGATGCGCCACGTCTGCTGGTCGATATCCGAGTAGCCGGGGTACAGAATCGCGTCGCCGACGGGTGCCGGGCCTTCGAGCGTTTGAGGCACGCAGCGCGGGTCGAGGTCCTCGGCGCCTGCCTTCTCGTATGCGGTGAGGAGGTCCGGATCGGCGGTCTGAATGTCGGAGTCGGCAGTCATCTTGGGAAACTGATCTAAGGTAAAAGGCGGCTGAGAGGGAAGCTCGCGAACTAGTGCAAAGCGCTTCCGGGGTACGCTTTGGATACGCTCTGGGGTCCGAAGCCAACGGAGTCACAGAATGATCGGAGGTCAGAGCCGAGAATGGATAAGCGGCTGTCGATGAACGCCATGCGATAGACACGTTCGGGATCGACAGGAAGACCAGAAGCCGTTCGATGGCTGGAGAATCAGAGGCGAGGCGGATGCGTGGAGTCGTCGTCGGCACGTCTCGGCACGGTCTGCTTTCGCATCGTCCTCACGCCTGGATCTCGGCCAAGCGCGTACAGGCGAGGTATCCTATCGTTCATCTCCTCGTCACTGCCATGCGCCTCGCTCTCGCCCAGATCAACCCGACCGTCGGCGACTTAGCTGGCAACGTCGCCCGGATGCTTGGTGCGACGCGCCAAGCCGAGCAGCAAGGCGCCGATCTAGTGATCCTGCCCGAGTTGTGCGTGACGGGCTATCCGCCCCAAGACCTGCTGGGCCACGACGACTTCCTCAACGATGTCGAGGCGGCGATGGCACACTTTGTAGCCCAGGCGCCTCCGAGCGTGGGCGCGATCTTCGGAGCGCCTCTGAGGTCGACGGACGACCGAGGGAAGCGCGTCGTCAACGCGGCACTGGTGGCCGAGGGCGGACGGATCGTCGGCAGGGTGGACAAGCAGTTGCTGCCCACGTACGACGTGTTCGACGAGGCGCGCTACTTCGCGGCGGCAGGAGTTCAGGCGCCGGTCACGTGGCGCGGGCTGCGGATCGGGCTGCACGTCTGCGAGGACATGTGGGACCAAACGCCGTGGGGCGAGGCGGGCGGCCCGCTGCATCACCACTATCACGCGGATCCGATCGGACAACTGGGCGATCAGGGCGTCGATCTGTTCGTCAACGTCAGCGCGTCGCCGTTCGCGAGCGGAAAGGAGGCCTATCGGTCCAGCTTGATCGAGACGGCGTGCGCGCGGTGGAACGTGCCGTTCGTGATGGTCGGCCAGGTGGGCGCCAACACCGAGTTGATCTTCGACGGCGACAGCCGCGCGCACCGGTCCGACGGTACCATTGCCGCCCGAGCGCCGCTGTTCGAGGAAGCCCTGGTCGTCGCCGATCTGGACACGCTGCGCCTACCCGCTCCGCGCTCGCCGCGCACGCCCGGACCGCGCGACCGCATCGCCAACCTGCACGACGCTCTGGTGCTCGGCATCCGCGACTACGCGCGCAAGTCTCCGTTCTTTACGGGCGCTCTGCTCGGCCTGTCGGGCGGCATCGACAGCGCGCTGACGGCGGCGCTGGCCGTCGAAGCGCTGGGGGCGGACCAGGTGTGGGGCGTCACGATGCCGTCGAAGTACTCGTCCGGCGGATCGGTCGACGACAGCTACGCGCTGGCCCAGGCGCTGGGCATCCGCATCGACACGGTTTCCATCGCACCGGCTGTCGAGGCGTTCGAGACGATGCTCGCCCCGGTCGACGGCGGCTTGAGCGGCGTGGCCGAGGAAAACCTGCAGAGCCGGACGCGAGGCGTAGCGCTGATGGCGCTCTCGAATCAGTGGGGAAAGCTGCTGCTCTCGACCGGCAACAAGAGCGAGATGGCCGTCGGCTACGCGACGCTCTATGGCGACATGAACGGCGGATTGGCCGTTCTTTCGGACGTTCTCAAAACCGACGTATACCGCCTGTCGCGCTACGTCAATGCGCGTGCCGGGCGCGAACTCATCCCCCAGTCGACGATCGACAAGGCGCCATCGGCCGAACTGCGCCCCGATCAGAAAGACGAGGACAGCCTGCCGCCCTACCACGTCCTGGACGTGATTCTCGCCCGCTACGTCGAGCGCCGCCAGGACGCCGGCCGCATCTCGGAGCAGACCGGCTTCGACCTGGGTCTGGTGCGCGAGATCATCGCTCTCGTCGACCGCAACGAGTTCAAGCGCCGCCAGGCCGCACCCGGACTGCGCGTAACCGGCAAAGCGTTCGGCAGCGGGCGTCGGCATCCCATCGTGATGCAGCGCACACGTGTCGGCGAGCAATCGTGATGCAGTTGGCGTGACGGAGTGACCCTCTGCCGATCATCAGCGAAGCGTGTTGCGTCACTCTATCCTACCGAAGCGACTGCGCAGCCGAGTAGAAAGCACTGCAAAGCGATTCGTAACAAGCGTCACAAGTCGGGTTCCGGCATATGTGAATAGGTCGGCCCAGACGGCGACGAGGCCAAGAGCGGCTTACCCTTGGCTGCTTCACCCTACCATCGCCGCACTATGGACCCGTCCGACATCATCCCCTTTGACCTGCACCGCATGTTTTTGGGCGACGTGCCGCTGCTGTTTCTGCTCGAGATAGCGGTTCGGACCGCCATCATGTACCTCTACACGATCGGTCTCGTGCGGACGATGGGATCGCGAACGCTGGGTCAACTGTCGATGGTCGAGTTTCTCCTGGTCGTCGCCATCGGATCGGCAGTGGGTGACCCGATGCTGTACGCCGACGTGCCGCTGATCCACGGTATCGTCGTCATCACGGTCGTCGTGGGCATCAATCGGTTGATCGTCGAGATCACCAACCGAAACGAGATGGCCGAGAACGTCTTCGACGGGAAGCCTCGCTGCCTGGTGCGGGACGGGCTGATGCAAGTCGAGTCGCTCGAGTCGGCGAATCTGAATCGCGAGAAGCTGTTTCTGATGCTGCGACTGGAAAAGGTGCGGCACCTGGGCGAGGTCGAGTACGCGTTTCTCGAGCAGGGCGGCAATCTGTCGCTGTATGAGCGCGATCCTGCCGACGTGATGCCAGGGCTCAACGTAACTCCGCCGTGGGACCTGGAAGCGCCCAACTGCTGGCAGGTCGGAGACGTGGCGCCCCAAAACGTACCGCTCGGATGCGACCGGTGCGGCTTCGTCGAACCGACCCGCATTCTGGAGCGACTGGAGGCGTGCCCGTCGTGCGGCGGCGAAACCTGGGCCGACGCGGTGACGATGCCGGATGCCGTCGCACAATCCGACGAGGAGGGAGCGGACGAGGGCTGACCGGCGGGCCGTACTTTGCACGCTTCTCCACTTCCGCCCCGACGTGCTCCGCTGGACCCGCATCGACACCGCACTGGCATGCGCCGCGCTGCTCGGCGTGCTCGCCCTCGTGCTCGTGCTCCCGTCGCAGCACCCCGATGCCGCTGCTGATTTCAGCCTGGAATCTGACGGTGCCGTCCAGAGCGCTCGAGCGGCACTGGCCGATTTGGGGTACGACGTGAGCGACTGGACGTTCGACGCGACCAGGGAGCGCGACACCGACCTAATCGACTCGCTCCAGCATACGCTCGGACGCTCGGGCACCGTCGCCGCGCTGCGGGATCCGTACACCGCCGAGCGCCTACCCGCCTACTTTTGGCGCGTCGATGCCGACCCGCCCAGCGACGACGACGGCGGAACCACGGTTACGATTGGCGCGAGCAGAGCCGCCAAAGATGAGCCCGACAATTTTCGCTCGCTTACCGTCGACCTGACGCCGCGCGGACGGCTGTGGGGGCTGCGCGTTTTTCAGGAGGACAAGGCCGACGGCAGTGCCTTCGTCGACCGCCGCGCACTCGCCGCCGCGCTGTACACGACGAGCGAGGACACACTGCTCACCCGGATTTCGGATTCGCTGCTGGTATCGGCGTTCAGCTTCTCCCCGGACCTAACCCGAGCCGATACCGCTCGTGCGTTGACCGCAGGATCACGCCGCACCCTGCTCGGAATGCTCGCGAACGCGCAGATCAACGGCGTCCGCGTCTCGGTGTCGTCCAAACTGGATCGCGACCAGATGAACCGCATGGCGATCTGGCATATGGAACGCCTCGACCTACTGGGGCGCGACTGGGAGACGGCGTCGGCGGACTCGGCGTCGGTCCTCGAAGAGACCGCTCGGCTCTACTACAGCATCGACGTGGACGGAACTGCGGCCGAAGTCGAGGTGGGCGTGTCGCCGACGGGCCGCCTGATGCGCCTGGACGTCGACTTCTCCCCAAACGGCGGAGGCAGCAGCGAGGTAGGAGTAATCGTCTACAGCATTGCGAGCGGCGTGGCGTACGCGCTACTCGGCTTGCTGCTGCTCGTCTACTTCGTGCGCCGCCTGTCGGCCCGTCTCGTTGACATGAAAGGCGCGCTGCTCGACGGGGCGCTCGTGGCGCTTCCGGGTGCAGCGTTCATGACGCTGATCACATTTGCGGGGGCTGGCGGCCCAAACGGCAACGGCCCGCCGCTCTGGGTGCTGATCGCCGTCATCTTTCCCGTCATGTTTGGGCTGTTTTTCTTCGGTCTGACGATTCTGGCCGGAAGCACCGAAGGACTGGCGCGCGAGGTGTGGAGCGACAAGATGCGCGCGTCGGCGCTGCTGCGCAAGGCGAGCGTCGTCAACGAGCGCGTCGGGTTTGCGCTGCTGAGAGGTACGCTCGTCGGGCTTGGGCTGGCCGGGCTGAGCGCGCTGCTGCTGGTGCTGATTCCGGCTCCGCTGCGGTTCAAGGAGGACATGAGCGTGGTGCTCTCGATCATCCCGGTGCGCGGCGTCGTCCCGTTTCTCGCCGCCTCACTGACGGCTTACACGGTTCTCGTCCCCACGCTGCTCGGGCTGGCTGCCTTCCTCAGGCGCAGAGGCACACCCATGCCCGTTCTCGTCGGCGTGACAACGGTCGTGCTCGCGCTGCTCGGAACGCTCACGTTTCTGCTCCACCCGGCGCCGCTCACGTGGCTGGCAACGCTGCCCATCGCCCTCGCCATTGTACTGCTGTTTGTTCGCTACGACTTCCTGACAGCATTCTTCGCCTACTTCTTCGCCATTGTCATGTGGTCGACGGCGCACAGCCTGCTGATCGGCGGCCTCGATCCGACTGTCGACGCCGTCATCGTCGGCATCGTAACGGCATGCGCGCTTGCGCTAGGATTTGTCGGCATTCGCAGCGAGCAGACGGGCGACGAGCAGGCCGACTACGTGCCTGCCTACGTAACCGAGCTGGCGCAGCAGGAGCGCATGAAGCAGGAACTAGAAGTTCGCGCGCCAAGTGCAGATGTCGTTTTTGCCGCGCCGAATGCCCGAAGTCGACGGCGTCGACGCGGCGGCGCTGTGCATCGCGGCGAGCGAGGTTGGCGGCGACTACTACGACTTCGTCGATTTGGGCGATGGGCGGCTGGCCGTAGCGATCGGCGACGTGAGCGGCAAGGGCATCCAGGCGGCGTTCTACATGACGCTCGTCAAGGGTTTTCTGCGCAGCCTGGTCCGCCAGTTCGACTCTCCGGCCGACGTGCTGCGCCACCTCAACGCGCTCTTTTGCGAGAACGCCCCGCGCGGCACGTTCATCTCGATGATCTTTGGCATCCTCGACGTGCAGGCGGGTACGTTCACGTTCGCGCGCGCTGGGCACAATCCGCTCATCTTGCAGCGCAAACGCGGAAGCGACGCCACCTCGACTAAGCCCGAGTTCGCCCAGCCGCGCGGATTGGGCATCGGTATGGTCAAGGGCGACCGCTTCGACGCACGCATCGAAGAACAAACGCTCGACCTCACGAACGGCGACACCGTCGTCCTCTACACCGACGGCTTTTCCGAGGCGATGAACCCCGCCCGCGTCCTCTACGGCGACGACCGGCTAGCGCTCTCGGTTCACGAATTGGGCGAGCGGACGGCCGCCGAGATTGTCAGCGGGCTGGCGACGGGTGTGCAGCACTTCGCCGGATCGGCGCCGCAGCACGACGACATGACGATTGTCGTTCTCAAACTGCAAGCGACCGCGCTGGGCGCCGTCGGGACAAAAGCGCAGGCGTGATACCTTTTCCTCCCGAAAGATCGGGAGGTTCGGGCAATCAGATAGGGAGCCGCCTCCTGCTCGAAAGCGCTTGTCGGCCCAGAGTTTGGAATCGTTCCTACTCATCAATCTTGCCTGCTCTCCATGCTGCTACCCTACTCCCTCCCGATTCTCATCGTCATCCTGTCGATGTGCAGCTAGCCTGCTCCACCACGCAGGCTCTCCAGGCGGCGCGTCGGTTTCGGCTGGCGCGCCGCCTGGGCGTTTGGCTCGGCGTGGGCGAAAGGCTTGTCGCCCGTTGCCGAGTGGACGCTCATGGTGCTCGATCCGTCGGGCCTGCGGTGGCTGAGACAGACGGCGTTCGCGGTCGACCGAGGAGCCGCGTTTTACAACTCCGCTCCGATTCCGTACGACGTGGCGTTCGTCGCGTCGCGCTTGTTCGCCATCGGGTTGCCGCTCGTTGCCGTCCTCGCCACGATTCGTCGCGACCGTCGAGGCGACCGCACACGTCACCGGGCCAAGCCACGCGCTGCAGGCAAACCGCAGACCGTAGCCGTTCCCCCACCACTCGCCTCGCTGGGCATGACCGCGTCTCGTCCGTCGGCTTTGGCGAGCGTCGGCGTGATCGTTCGGTCCGAGCTGTCGGCCTTGGTGCGGCAACCTGCCGTCGCCCTGTTCGGCGTTCTGCTGCTCGCCCTGATCGGAGAGGCGGCGGCGTCGGCCGAGGTCGAGGGCGCGCGCGTGCTGCTGACGACGGGCGTGCTGGCCGTGAGCGCGCTGGAAGTCGTGACGTTTCTGCTGGCTCTGGTCTTGCTGTTCGTCCTCGTCGAAGCCGTCCACCGCGACCGCGCGACGGGCTTCGACGCCGTGCTCTACGCGACGCAGGTGCGGACCGGAGCGTTGCTCGCCGGGAAAACGCTGGCGGCTCTGGCGCTGATGGCGCTCCTGATGATGGCTTCGGCGTTGATGGCGCTTCTGCTCGTCGCCCTGCTCGGCGATGGACGCGTCGATGTGCTTCCTCTCGTCGTGACGTGGGGCGGCATCGCCGGATCGTCGCTGGTGCTGTGGGGCGCGTTTTCGCTCGTGCTGGCCGTGACGTTCGGGCGGGCGGCGGCGTACGCGCTGGGCCTGACTGCACTCGGCGGCACGCTCTTCGCCGCCCTGAGTGGCGCGCTCACGTGGGCGACCAACTGGCCCGTTGCGGGAGCGCTGCGATGGAGCGACTTCGGATTGTTCGAACTCGACTGGACGCCGCTCCTGCTCAACCGCGCCCTGGTACTGTGCGCCGCCGTCGCGCTCGGCCTGGCGGCGTGGCGACTCTTCGAGCGGACCGAGCGCGACCCGTCACGCCGATTGGACCGGCTTGGCGTGAGATCGCTGCTGCACACCTTCGGCCCGGCCCTACCCTTCGCCGCCGCTGCGCTCGTGCTGGCAGGCATACTCACCACGCGCATCGACGCCGGATATCAGGGCGATGTGGCACGCGGATGGGCCGACACCTACTGGCGCTCGAACGCCGCCGAGTGGTCTGGAGCGCCCGCCCCATCGCGCACGCACGTCGACCTGCGCATCCGACTCGTTCCCGACCGACACCAGGTCCAGATCGACGGTACCTACACTCTCGTCAACCCGACGAACCAGCCGATGGAGCGGGTGCCGTTCACCGTCCGTCCGGCACTGGGCGACGTGGCGTGGCGCGTCGGTGGAGAAGTAGTCGACGCAGAGGTCGAGTCGGGACTGCACGTCCTGCCGCTGGCGCTCGCGCCGGGCGACACCCTCGACGTAGGCTTTTCGTTCGTCGGCACGTATCCCGACGGATTCTCGCGCGACGGCGGCGGAGCCGAGCAGTTCGTCCTACCGTCCGGCGTGCTCCTGCATACGCTACGCGACGACTTCCTCCCCTCGCCCGGATTCCTCGACGCGCTAGGTCCGGCGGGAGCGCTGCCCCGTCGCCTCCTACCCGGATCACCGCTACCGCCCGCCGTAGGCGACGCGACGCTGTTCACGACGCGCGTCGAAGTGACCGCACCGCGCGCGCTGACCGTCAACGGCGTCGGAGAGAAGACGGACGAGCGCGAAGCGGGCGACGAGCGGACGGTCGTGTGGGAAAGCCGGACTCCGGTATCGGCGTTGAACGTAGTCGCGGCGCGGTATGCGGTTCGGCGAAGTCAGGGCGCTGCCCTCTTCTTCCACCCCGACCACGAGGCAAACGTCGACACGATGCTGCACACGCTCTCCGCGGCGCGGCGGCACTTCGGAGCGTGGTTCGCGCCGTATCCGTGGGAGGAGCTGCGCCTGAGCGCTTTTCCCGACCACGCACGACTGGCTCAGGGCTTTCCATCGAACATCGTCTTTTCCGAAGGCATCGGGTTCCTGGTTCGGAACGAAGGTGAGGCACCGCTTCCGGTCGTCGTGACGGCGCACGAGGCCGCGCACCAGTGGTTCGGCAATCGCCTGCTCCCTGCCGATGCGCCGGGTGCCGACTTCCTGATCGAGGGACTGGCTCAGTACGCGACGGCTCGCCTCTTGGAAGCCGAGCAGGGCAACGCGGCTCGCCAATCGTTCCTGCGCGATCGCGAAGCCGACTACGTTCCCTAATGCCCGATCCGCCGACCCGCTCGCCGAGATTTCGGGCGACGCGCCGCGTCGCCGACCGTTCGGCGCTCTTCGACAAGGGACCGTGGGTCGGCTGGATGCTCGAACGCCTGATGGGACGCGACGCGATGCACGACGGACTACGCGACGTGTTCGACCGCTACGATGCTACCCGAGGCGCTGCGTTTCCCACACTCGCAGACGTACTCGCCGTACTCCGCACCCACAGCGACGCGCCCGACGCCTTCGACCGATTCGTCCGTGACTGGCTCTACGAAACCGGCCTCCCCACCTTCAAGATTTCGGACTCTTCGGTGACGACGACCGCAACCGGATGGCTCGTCACGGCGACGATTGCGAACACGGGCGAGATCGCCGCGCGGGTCGACGTAGCCGTCGTAGGCGAGAGCGATGAGTCCATTCGCCAAGTCGATTTAGCGCCGGGCAAGTCCCAACCGCTCAGGTGGGCAGTCTCGTTCGAGCCGGTGCAGATTGTCATCGACCCTAACATTCACGTGCTCCAACGCGGGCGGACGAACGGCGTGCCGGTGCATCGGTAAACGGATCGACGCTAAACGATGCGGTCCGGGTCGACTTCTTGCACGTCGCCTTCGTAGCCGAAGATCGTTTTGACGAAGCGGACCAGCCCCTCGCTCTGCTTGGCGGCGTACCACTGATCGGCGGCGCGACGGGCGGCCAATCCCCAGGCAGGGTAGGGGAAGATGGTGTCGGCGAGGTTGCGCAGCGTGACGCCGTTGGTCATCGCGACGCCGTACGTGCTGATGATCTCTCCGGCGTGCTCACCCAGGACGGATGCGCCGTAGATTTTGCCGTCGAGCTTGCGCGCGTGGACTTTGACGAGTCCGGTCGTGATGCCGTGGGTGAGCGCGCGGTCGAGTTTGTCGTAGGGAAAGCGGTACGTCTCGAACGCGACACCGTCGTCTTGCAACTGCTGCTCGGTCCGACCGACGTGCGCCAACTCGGGCGACGTATAGGTAGCCCACGGAACGTTGTCGGTGTCCATTTTGGACGGCAGCTTGAGCAGCGCGTTCGTGGCAGCCGTTTTGGCCATGTGCTCGCTCATGTGCGTGAACTGATAGCGCCCCGTCACGTCGCCGACGGCCCAGATGTGCGATACGTTCGTCTTACAGCTATCGTCGACCGTGATACCCTTCTCGGTGTATGCGACTCCGGCAGCTTCCAAGTTGAGCGTCTCGACGTTCGGAATGCGCCCGACACTCGTCAGCAGCGCATCGGCATGAATCGGATCGCCGCTATCCAAAACCAGCCGCAGCCCGCCGCCGTCGACCGGTTCGACACGCTCAGCGGATGCGCCCATCCGATAGTCGATACCCTCCTCCTTCAGCACACCGTGGAGCAGATCGGCCAGTTCCGCGTCGTCGTGCGCGAGGATGTGATCGCCGCGCTCGACGACCGTCACTTGCGATCCCAGCCGCTGAAACGCCTGCGCCATTTCGGTGCCGATGGGTCCGGCTCCCAGAATCGCGAGCCGTGCGGGCAACGCGTCCATTTCGAACAGGCCGACGTTGGTGACGTGCCGGACCTCGTCCAGTCCGGGCAGATCAGGCACGCGCGCCCGTCCGCCCGCCGCAATGATGACCTTGCGCGCCGTCACCCGCCGACTGCCACCCTCGGACGCAATCTCAATCGTGTGCGCATTGACGAACGACGCCTCGCCGCTCGCCACCTCGACGCCCATCGCCTCGAACTTTTCGGGGGCATCGGCCTCCTCATAGATGTGCTGCCGAATCGCGCGCACCTTGGCTATGACGGCAGGGAAGTCGACCGTCACCTCGCCTGCGTGAACGCCAAACTCCGACGCAGACCGTGCCTGATGCGCCAGGCTGGCCGCGTGAAGTAGCGTCTTGGACGGAACGCAGCCGTGCCACGTGCAGTCGCCGCCGAGCCGCTCGCGCTCGACCATGAGCGTTTTGGCCGCCAGCGAGGCCGCGATACCGGAAGAGGTAAGCCCGGCAGCACCGCCGCCGATGACGACCAAGTCGTAGTCGTATTCCATGAGATCAGTAGAGAGATGAGATTGGACAAGCTAGCCGCAAACGCAGCACGCCCCGCTACCAAATCGGTAACGAGGCGCCTGGGAACGTCGGGCGATCGGGTGGCGGCGGCGCGGAAACCGGAGTAGCGAGCCGCACGAGCCTGTCTAACCCCCAATAGGATTAGGCGTGGTAGAAACGCTCGGCCACGATCTGCCCGTCTTTCCACTCCTGGACGGCGACCTGCGCCATCTTGGTGTCGTCGCCGTAGCCGCTGTGATCGAAGTGCATGAACCACTCGCTGTAGGCGACGCCCGTGCCCTCGCTCGTCTCATGGACGACGACGTTCTTGACATCGGCGCCGTGGAACGCGGTGATTCCGCCGACGAAGGCTTCCTCGTGCAGGCGCGCGGCGGATTTTCCGTTGCGGGCGGGAATCTGCGTGCCCACGTCTTCCATCACGACGTCTTCGTGGTAATACTCCTCGAACGCGGGCAGAATCTGTCCGCTAAGGATCTTGCTGTTGAGGTCTTCGACTTTGCTTTGGAGTGTGCTCATGGGAGTGAGAGTGTGTTGGTAGAGTGAAGCTACCTGAACCCCATTTATCTGTTCCAACAACTATCGGTACCTCATACTTTCGTACCACGTCCGTTACACGTCTTCCGAGAGTGCGGTGCTGATGTATTTTCTCGCATGAACAGACTGCTCCTCTTGCTCGCACTGGCCGCCGCGGCTCCCTCCTCGTCACAGCCGCACGCGCACCAAGACGCCGTTCTCCAAACCAAACTCGATTCGCTCGTCGCCAATCACGACGGAGCCGGGCAGGCGTTTGACGGGCGCGTCGGCTTCTACGTGCGGCACCTGCGGACGGGCCAAACCGCCGCCACTCTCGCCGATACGCTCTTCCCAACGGCCAGCACCATCAAAGTACCCATCAACGCTGCGGTCTGGGATGCCATCGATAAGGGCGAGATGGACTACCACCAGACGCTCATTTTCCGCGACTCGCTGCTCTACGCCGGTGAGGATATAGCTGGCGGTCTGCGCGACAGTGCCGAAATCGGGCTTGGCAAGGTGATGATGCTGTCGATCACGACGAGCGACAACACGGCCAGCTTGTGGCTTCAAAAGCTGGTGACAGGCGAGAGGGTCAACGCGTGGATGGACGCCAACGGCTTTCCCCTGACGCGCGTCAATAGCCGAACCGAGGGCCGACGGCCCAACTGGGAGCGCTACGGATGGGGCCAGACGACGCCGCGCGAGATGGCCGACCTGTTCGTGCGGATCCGCAACGGCCAAGTTGTTTCGCCTGGAGCGAGCGAGGAGTTCTACCGCATGCTCACGCGCATCTATTGGAACGACGAAGCGCTGTCGAGCCTGCCGCCCTGGGTGCAGACGGCGAGCAAGCAAGGCGCCGTCAACGCGTCGCGCAGCGAAGTCGTCCTCGTCAACGCGCCGCACGGCGACTACGTGATGAGCGTTTTCACGAGCGATCAGGCCGATCAGTCGTGGGAAGAAGGCAACGCCGGGTATCGCCTGCTCCGCGACGTGTCTACTCTGCTCTGGCGCTACTTCGAACCCGAAAGCGACTGGTCGCCGCCCGTTGGCACGCGCTACTAATCGTGCTGGGCCTGCGCATCGGACTGTGCGGCAGCGGATCGGCGGCTCAGAAGCTGGCCGACCGGCTCGACCGCTCGGGCGTGCGCGTTGCCTGGCGGGGCGACGATCTGCCCGCTCGGCTGCCCAATCTCACTGCGTGCCTGGTCGCCGGGCCGATTGCTGATCGTGTGGAGACGGCGCGCGTGCTGGTGCGCATCGGGACCGCTGTCTTGATTGCGTGGCCGCCGTCGGGCAGCTTGAAGTCGCTCGACCGTCTGGCGCGCGAAGCCGACGAGTCCGGCGTGGCGGCGTGGGCGAGCCTCCCGCTTCGCTTTCACCCCGACCTGATCGACTTACCGTCCGCTCCGCGTCTCGTGACACTCGAATCACGAGGAGCAAAGACTCCAACGTCTGTCGCTTCGCTCTCGACGATGGCCGACCTCGTCCTCCAACTCGGACGCGGCTACGCGCCCAAGCGGCTCTTGTCGACGTTCGTCCGCACGCCGACCAAAGCGCCACGTGCCGCCGCCTTTTCGGTCCGCTTCGACAGCGGAATGCTCGTCCACGCAACAGCAGTGTCGGGCGGTCCGCCGAGCATCCGCCTCAGCACTGTGTCGGGTCTGGCGACACACACCCGTGATCTCCTTGCCGGCGACGCCCTTCAACGCGCCGAAGACGCCGAACTGTCGGCCTTCCTTCAATGCGCCTCGGAGCGCCGCCCGATGCGCCCCGGCCTCACCGTTGCCCGCGACGCGCTGCGCCTGGCTGCCCACGTCGCCAAGCGGGCGCGGTAGAGACCTGGCAGGTTTCGAAAACCTGACAGGTTTGCGTTGGTCTCACTCTTTTATCATCAGCCCATCCTCGCTTTGTCGCGCTATCTCATCACCGGCGGCGCCGGATTCGTCGGTCGCCACTTTACCCATCGCCTGCTCGAAGCCGGACACGAAGTCCACGTCGTCGATCCCATCGCCCCGCTGACAGGAGGTCGCCATCCCGACACGCCGCAGAGCGAAGATCGCAGTTGGTTCTTCGACCCGCGCGCCTACGACGGCTTCCACTTCCACGAGCAGGACTGCCGCGACTACTTCCGCGCCCACCCGACCGAGTACTTCGACTACGCGCTGCACCTGGCTGCCATCGTCGGTGGGCGGCTGGTGATCGAGCACAACCCGCTCGCCGTTGCCGACGACCTGTCGATCGACGCGCAGTACTGGCAATGGGCCGTGACGGCCAAGCCGGGCAAGAGCGTCATCTTCTCGTCATCCGCCGCCTATCCCATCGGCCTCCAGCGCCCCGAGGGCTATAGGTTGCTGGTCGAAGACGACATCGCATTCGGCGACGACATCGGCATGCCGGATCTCAGCTACGGCTGGTCCAAACTCACCGTCGAGTACCTGAGCCGACTGGCGTTCGAGCGGCACGGCCTCAAAAGCGTCTGCTACCGCCCGTTCTCGGGCTACGGCGAGGATCAGGACGACACCTACCCGTTCCCGTCCGTCTGCAAGCGCGCAATCGCACATGCCGGAGCCGATGAGATCATCGTTTGGGGCAGCGGCAACCAGATGCGCGATTTCGTCCACATCGAAGACTGCGTGACCGGCGTGCTCGCGACGATGGACAAGATCGACGACGGCGACGCGCTCAACCTGTCGACCGGCAAGCTGACCGACTTCAAGACGTTCGCGACGCTGGCCGCACAGGCCGTCGGCTACACGCCCGAGGTCAAAGGCACGTCCGACAAGCCCGAAGGCGTCTTCGCACGCGGCGGCGACACGGCCAAGCAGCAGCGCCTGGGCTTCACGCCGACCATCTCGTTCGAGCAGGGCGTTCGTCGCGCCGTCGAGTTGTACCAGCGGCAGGCGGGATGAGGCGCGCGCCGCGCCGGACCCACGGCATCGGTGTGCGAGTTGAGGCCCCATCCCGCTGAGTACCATGAGTTTCGTCACCCTTCCGCCGCGCCCCGAATCCGAGAAAGAACGCTACGACGAGGCCGAACTGCGCATTCTCGACGCGGCGTTCGGCATTCTCGTGCAGCACGGGACGGCGGGCGCGCGGATGCAGGACATCGCCGACCGGGCCGGGGTGAACAAGGCGATGCTGCACTACTACTTCGGCTCCAAGCAGCGCCTGTCGGACGAGGTGTACCGGCAGGTGTCGGGGCAGTGGATGGGCCGCATCATCGCCGAGTTGACGCAGGACCGCCCGCTGCGCGACACCGTCGAAGCGCTCGTGCGCAACGAGACGCGGCACCTGCTCGATCATCCCGACCTGGCCCGGTACGCGTCGGCCGAGTTTCACCACCGCGGCGAGCGGCGCGGCCAGGTCACGACGTTCGTCGACCCGCCCGACCTGTCCGTCTTGCAGCGGCGGTTGGACGAGGCGGCTCGGGCAGGCGAGATCGCTCCGACCGACGTGCGCGACTTCGTGGTCAACGTCGGCGTGCTCGCTATCAGCCCCATCGAGTCGGCGTGGGTGTTCGAGTTTCTGCTCGACGTCACCGACCCGGCCGAGTACGACCGCTTCGTCGAAGAGCGCGCCACGCGGCTGACCGACTTCATCCTGCGCGGATTTCGCCCCGACGCCTGATCACGCGTCGAACAGGCCGAGTTGCGGATCGGGCGCCTGAGCCGGGCCGTGAACGGAGCGCCCCCCGTGCCGCCACGACTCGGCGTTCTCCTTGGCGACGTGCGGGGCGAAGAAATCCGAGGGGGCGTAGCCGCTTTCGAGTCGCTGCGCCAGCGTACTCAGCTTTTCGACCGCGCGCAGCTTGTCCGACTGCCCCATGCGCGCACGGTCGACGGCCGAGCGGAGGGTCCGGATCGTCTCGTCGTATACGTCGACCGGAACGGGGAACGGCGCGGCGCCCTTTCCGCCGTGGGCGAAGGCGAAGCGCGCCGGGTCGCTGAACCGCGTCGGCGTACCGCTGATGACTTCGCTGACGAGCGCGAGCGACTGGAGCGTGCGCGGCCCCAGCCCGCCGAGCAGCAGCAACTGCTCGAAGTCTCGCGTCTGGGCTTCTTGCGCCAGGTGGAGGACGGCACCCAGCCGCCTCAGGTCCACGTCTCCGGCGCGGATGCCGTAGCGCGCGGGCAGGTTCATGCGCGCGATCTCGCCGGCGAGTCGTCCCGGCTTCTCGTGCGCCAGTTCGACGATGGCGGCCTGCGCCTCGCCTGCGCGGCTATCGGCGAGGTTGAGGATTTCGCCCTGGTCGGGCCCGACGACGGCCGCGTGAGGATCCGAAACGAACGAGTCCAGCCCCGCTGAGTGCCAGTGGTAGCGCCGCGCGCGGCGATCCTCGGGCTTCATGCCCTGCTGCACGACCGTCCACTCGCCCTGAGCGCTCACGACGAAGCTGTGCAGGTATACCTGAAATCCGTCCTGGACGGCCGCGCTGTCGACCTTGGCCGACAGCCGGCTCGCCCGGGCCAGCGCGTCGCCGTCCAGCCCCGTCCGCTCGCCGACGCGCACCAGTTCGCCCGGCGTCTGGAGCGAGCGCTTGCCCTTGCCGCCGCAGACGTACAGTCCCAACGTGCGCGCGTGCGGGTTGAGCGACGACTTGAGCGCTGCCGTGACGGCCGTCGTGACGCCGGACGAGTTCCAGTCCATGCCGATGACCGCTCCGAAACTCTGAAACCAGAACGGGTCGGACAGGCGCGAGAGAAACCCCGCCGTCCCCTGATCCTCGACGATGGCTTCGACGATGACACGGCTCAACCGCTTCATCCGGTCGAAGAGCCACGGCGGAATCGGCCCGCCCATCAACGCCAGATCGGCCTGCCCGGACGCCTTCATCGGGCCAGCATCTGCCGATGCTCTTTCCACGCCAGCAGATACCGCACCGCCAGCGATCGGTGGGGGCGCCACGGCTCGGCGAGGGCCTTGAGCCGAGAGGTCGCTCGCCTGCTCAGGTCGACGCCGTACAGCGACGACACGACCTGTTTGAGGTGATAGTCGCCTGCGGGCAGCACGTCGGCGCGGCCGAGCGAATAGATCAGGATCATGTCGACCGTCCACGGGCCTACGCCGCCGATCTCGCCCAGGCGCGCGCGTACCTCGCTGTCGTCCAGCGCGTGCCAGTCCATGCCGGGATGCCGCTCGAACCAGTCGGCGACGCGGACGGCAGTGTCCACCTTGTGCGCCGACAGCCGAAGCGTCGTCAGCCCGCGCTCGGCGAACGCCTCGAACGTGTCCGGTGCGACGCGCGTCAGCCCGGCGGCAGCGAGCGCGCGGCCAAACGTCCCCTTCGTGCTGCGATAGTGGATCTGCTGCTCCACGACACAGCTCATCAGGTCGTGGAAGACGCTCCCGGTCGGCTCGAGAACGGGCAGCGGCGTACCGGCGACGACGCGGGCGAGGGCCGGGTCGGCGGCGGCGAGGGCTTGGGCGGCTGTCACGGTGGAAGCTACGCCAGCGCGGGTTCGCCGAGTACCGAGCCGTCGCCGTCGGCTGCGTCGGGAGCCGAAACGACGCGTTCGCTGCGCTCTTGCCCGGGCCCAGTCTCTTCTCCGCTCGCTTCGGGATCGTAGGCGAAATCCGAGAAGTCGAGGCGGTAGAAGAGCGCGTAGAGGACGGGCACCAGGCCCGGCGTCAGCGCCGACGAGGCGATCAGGCCAAACAGCATCGCGACGGCCATCGGGGCGAAGAGCGGGCTGGCAGCGATCCAGAGCGGCAAGAGGCCGCCCGCCGTCGTCGCGGCCGTGAGTAGGATCGGGCGAAAGCGCTGCTGAGCGGCGTGGACCAACGCCTGCCGGTCGTCCATCCCACTCGCGCGCAGCGTGCCGACCCGGTCGAGCAGCACGACGGCGTTGTTGATGATGATGCCGAAGAGCGCGATCGTACCCAGCAGCGGCATGAAGCCGAACGCGTAACCCGACACGACCAGCCCCAGCGTAACGCCGATCATGGCGAACGGAAGCGAGATCAGCACGATGGCGACCGGCCGGAGCGCGTTGAACTGCGCCACCAAAAACAGCAGGATCACGACGATCGCCAGCGGCCCCTTGGCACCGATGGCGCTCTGCGAGTCGACCGACTGCTCGATGTCGCCTCCGTACGCGTAGGTGTAGCCCGGCGGCCACGAGAGCGTGGCTTCGGCGAGGTAGGCGTCCAGCGCCGCCTGCATCGTGAACATCGTCACGAACGGCCCCGACGCTTCGGACACGTCGGCTTCGACCGTGATCGTGCGCACGCCGTCGTAGCGCTCGATGTTGGCCGGTTCGTACGCGACTACGACATCGGCGACCTGATCCAGTGGGACGGCCTGGCCGGTCTGGCCGCTGTAGATCTCCATCCGCCCCAGCGCATCGGCGCCGGCGAGCGCTTCGGACGAGCGGAAGACGACGGGGATGTCGTCGTTGCCTCTCTGGATCGAGGAGACGGGGATGCCGTCGAGCGCGCTCTGGAGCGAGAACGACACGTCCGCCGTCGATAGACCTGCTCGGCGCGCCGCGTCGTGGTCGATCTGCACGTCGAGCGAAGCCTGACGCGCGCCCCAGTCCGTGCCGACGTTGACGGCCCCTTCTATCGTCGACAGCTCGCGGCGCACCTCGGCGGCGAGGCGCTGGAGCACGAGGGGATCCTCGCCCGAGATGCGAACCTCGAACGGATAGTCGATGGGCGGCCCGTTGCGCACCCGCTGCGCCCTGGTGACGACGCTCGGATGCGCCCGCTCCATGAACCGCTGGATGCGGCCGAACGTCTCGGGCTGGTTCTCGGGCGTAGTGCCCGTCACGATCAGGTAGGCATAGTCGGGGCGAGGCGCTTCGGGGACGAACGAGAGCGTGTAGCGCGGCGGCGGAGATCCCGCGTACGCCGCCCATCGCACGACACCGTCCGACTCGTATTCTCCTGACGAAGCGAGCAGCCCGGGATCTTCTGCAACACGGGCCGAGAGGCTGTCGCTCAGGAACGCGCCCAGTTCGGCGGCGACGGCGCTCGTTTCGCCGATCGAGGTGCCCCACGGGAAGTCGAGTTCGACGACGAACACTTCGTATTCCTTGGTCGGGAAAAACTGCTGCGGAACGGCCACGCCGAAGCCGATCATCGCCAGCACGAACACGCCGGCGAAGCCCGCCAGCGTCAGCCCCTTGTGGCGCAGGACGGGTATCAGGGCCGAGCGGTAGCGCCGGTACAGAGCACCGCCGAACGGCTCGTCCTCCTCGTCGCTCCCGGCCGGTGCCTGAGCCGATACCAATCCCAGCCGCGCGCCCAGCCGCCGCCACAGCGGAGTGCGATCCTGCGCGCTGGCGTCGTGGCCCGTAGCGAGAAACAGCACGCACAAGACCGGAATCATCGTCATCGAGAGAATCCACGAGACGGCGAGCGAGAAGGCGAGCACCTCGAAGATGGCAGCCGTGTACTCGCTCGCCGACGTTTCGGCCAGGTAGGTGGGAAGCAGCGCGCCGACCGTGCTGGCCGACGCCACGAGCAGGGGAAACGCCATGTCGCGCGCTGCCTTCACCGATGCGTCTTTCAGGTCCGCGCCGCCCTCGAAGTCGCTCAGGATTTGCTCGGACACGACGATCGAGTTGTCGACGAGCAGCCCGAGCGCGATGATCAGGGCCACCAGCGACATCTGGTTGATCGTGATGTCGAAGAGGGCCATGCACAGGAACGAGACGAACATCGTGACCGGAATCACCGACGAGACGATCAGTCCCGTCCGAAAGCCGAGTGAGACGAGCAGCACGAGCACGACGATCAAGACCGCTTGCACCAGGCTCACCACGAACTCGGACGTGAGCCGGTCGACGACTTCGGGCTGATAGATCACCACGTCGAAGTCGAGACCGGCGGGCAGGTCGGCCTCGGTCTCCTCGACCACGCGCAGAATCTCGGGGCCGAACTGCGTCAGGCGTCCGTCAGCCTTCATCGACACGGCGACCGTCACGGCGTCCTTTCCCGAGAACCGGACCGTTTGAGCGGGCGGGTCGGCGTAGCCCATCCGCACGTCGGCCAGGTCGCCCATCGTGACCAGCGCGCCGCTGGGGAGACGCAGCGTCGTCTCGCGCAGGTCGTCGGCCGTGGCGAACGCGCCTGACGGTCGTAGCGGAATCGTCCGCCCGTCCGCCGTCACGTCGCCGCCGGGACCGACCAGGTTGCGCTGCTGCAGTTGCCCGATCAGAAAGCCCGCCGGTACGCCCAGCCCGGCCAGCCGCGCCGGGTCGTAGGTGACGAACACGCGCTCCTCGCGGGCACCGTCGATCTGCACCCTGCGCGCGTCGGGCAGCGCGAGTAGGCGGCGACGCAGCGTCTCGGCGGCACGCTCCAACTCGGTCGACTCGAAGCCGTCGCCCGTGATCGCGACGATGGTGCCGTACACGTCGCCGAAGTCGTCGTTGATGAACGGACCGATCACGCCTTGCGGCAGCGTCTGCGCCACGTCGGCGACGGTTTCGCGCATCTCGGTCCACGTCGGCTCGACCGCAGGCAAGGTGTCTTCGATGTCGAGCGAGACGACGACGCGGCCCGGCTGCACGACGGTCCGGACGTGCTTGGCGCCCGGCAGTTCTTCGAGGGCTTCCTCGAGCGGCTCGGCCACCAGCCGCTCCATCCGCTCGGCCGACGCGCCCGGCCAGATCGTCGCGACGATGGCGGTGCGGACCGTGAACGCGGGCGCCTCGTCGCGCGGCAGCGACAGGTAGGTCTGGATTCCGGCGAACGTGAGCAGGCCGATCAGCACGAACAGCAGCGTGCGGTTGGCGAGGGCGAAGCGGGTCAGCGGCATGGCAGCGAGGCGAAGAGGCGGAGGCGGAGCAGGGTCAGAAGCGGGCGACGGATTCGCGCAGCGGATCGCTGGCGAGCACGCGCACGGCTTGCCCCGGAAGCAAGTCGGAGAGTCCGGCGGCCACGATGCGGTCGCCCGCTGCCAGCCCGCTCGTGACTTCGACGCCGCCGGACAGCAGCCGTCCGGTCGTCACACTGCGCCGCTCGACGCGAGCCGAGTCCACCGGCGCGCCCCTGCCGCCGCTGACGATCAGAGCATAGCTGCCCCGCTCGTCGCGGTCGAGGGACGACACCGGAACCACCAGGGCGGCGGGCGCATCCGCGGCGAGTTGGCGGGGCAACGTGACACGTCCCGTCATGCCGCTGCGCACGCGCGCGTCGGCGTTCTCGAGCCGCACCGTAACCGGATACGTCGTTCCGCCGCGCGCTGCCGCCGTACCCACTTGGGTAATTGTGCCGTTGAACGGAGCGCCGTCCAGCGCCGTCAGCGTCACGCGCACGCGCCGCCCCGCCTGCACCTCCCCGACGACGCTCTCGGACGCGTCGAAGCGAATCTCCATGGGCGCGTCGTCGGACGCGATCAGCGCGATCGGCTGGCCCGGAGCGACCAGTTCGCCCGGCTCGGCGTAGATGTCTCCGACCGATCCGTCCGACGGAGACACGAGCCGCGTGTAGCCCAGCGCCCGGTCGGCCAGGGCGACGCCGTCGCGCGCCGCCGACACGCCCGCCTGGGCCTGTTCGACCGCGTCGCGCGCCGTGTCCCGGCCCGTCCGCGCTCCGTCGTAGCCGCTCAGCGCGATCAGGTCGTCGGCGTAGAGGGCGCGCACGCGTTCGTATTCGGCCTGGGCCAACCGCGCTCCGGCCCGAGCCTGCCTCAGCCCAGCCTCGGCCTGCGCCAGACCGGACGCCGCCTGTTGCCGCTGCAGCGCGATGTCGGACGGGTCGAGTTGGGCCAGCACTTGCCCGGCGCGCACCCTATCGCCCACGTCGGCCGAGCGGCGCACCAGCGTGCCGCCCACCTGGAACGACACGCGCGACTCCGATGTCGCCTGCGTCGTGCCGACGAACGAGAGGTCTTGCGCTTCGGACTGCCCGACGATGGCTATGCGGACGACCGGCGGCGGCAACTCGGGCGCATCCGAGGCGCAACCGGCCAGAGTGGCGGCGAGAAGGAGAACAGGTAGCAGACGCGTCATGGAGAGGTCGTAGAAAGGAGTCGGGTGGCTCAGTCGAGAAGCCGTTCGGGGTCGGTGACGATGGAGCGCTCGAGCGCGGCGAACCGGGCCGTCGCGCGTTGCAGGTCGATGGAGGCCTCGACGACGTCGTAGGCGGCATCGGCGGCCAGTTCTTCCGACACGCGGAGCGCCGTCTGGGCGTCGAGCAGTCCCAGCAGGTCGACCAGTCCTTCGCGGTACAGACGCTCGGCGACCCGGTACGCCTCGGCAGCGGCGTCGGCGGCCAGCAGCGCCTGCTCGAACGCCGCCGCATTGGCCGACAGCACGTGCGCCGACGCCCGCGCGCCGGTTTCGACGCCCTGGACGACCTGATCCAACTGGGCCTGCGCCTCGCCCATTTCGGCCTGCGTCTGCCGCTTGCGAGCCAGCCGCGCGCCCCCCAGAAAGAGCGGAAAAGACGCCGTCACGCCGATCTGCCACACGTCGTCGGGGAACGGCGGGATGGGAAGCTGAGGCGGCAGCGCTTCGGTCCCCGCTCCGCCCTCGTACAAGCGCGTCGTGGCACCCGCACTCAGGCGGATCTCGGGCAAGAAGAACGAGCGTCCCGCTGACTGGTCCGCCCGCCGCTGCGCCGACACGATGGAGCGGAGCGCTTCGATCTCGGGCGCCTGCTCGTAGGCGCGTACGGCGGCCAGATCGGCCAGTCGCGCCGCATCGCCCGGAGAGGCGGCACGGCCCGCTTGGGCGTCGGTAAGGGCCTGAACGGCGAACGCGCGCGGAAGCCGGAGCGGGGCGTCGCCTTCGCTCGCACCGCCGGAATCCGCGCCTCCCACGGCGACGCGCTGATCGAGCGGACGGTTGAGGGTCTGATTGAGCGACACCCGCGCCGCCTGGACGCCGCCCATCACGCCCGCCAATCGCGCCCTGTTTTGGGCTGCTTCGGCTTCGAGCCGCGCCACGTCCGCAGGCCCCGCCGTGCCGATGGTGCGCCGCAGCCGCGCCGCCTCGACGTTGACCCGGGTGCGCCGCAGCGTAGCCCGCGTGATCGCTTCGCCGGTCTGCGCGCGCAGCAGGGCGACGAACGCGTCGGCTCCGGCCTGGGCCGCGTCCAGCCGAGCCGCCGCCAGTTGGTACCTCCGCGCCGTGCGGATGCGCGTCGTGATCGCCACGTCGGCGAACGCCCGCTCGCTGAACAGCACCTGATCCAGCCCGGCTCCCACCGTCCACAGCCGCTCGGGGTTGGCCCCGCCCAATGCGGCCGCTCCCAGCTCGTCGCTGATCACGCGCGCCGTCGACTCCAGGCCGATCTGCGGCAAGATCGCCGACCGCGCCAGCCCGACGTTCTGCGCGTCGGCACGGACCGCGAACGCCTCGGCTCGCGTCGCCAGGCTGCTGTCGGCGGCGATGCGCACCGCGTCGGCCAACGTCAGCGGAGCGGCGAGTCGGGTATCGGCTTCGATCACCTGGGCTTCGAGCCGCAGCGTCCACGGCAGATCGACACCCAGCCGCTGCGCCGTCCGCTCGTTGGCCGTGAACCGGACCGGCGGGAGCACGCGCGTCCGGTCCGTAGCCTCTACCGAACGGCCTTCCGATACGTCCTGAACGGCCAGCGCCGCATCGCGGCCGAGACGCTCGTAAAACGGAGGCGACGCCGAAAGCAGCCATCCCGCCCTGACGTGGTCCGGCTCGGCTGCCAGCGACACCGTTCCCTGCTCGGCCAACCGCTCGGCCAGCGCCGCGATGGCATCCACGCTCAACCCACTGCCCGCATCGAGGTACACCGCATCCAGCCCCTCAACGTCCATCGCACCGAGCGACGCGGCGCCACTTCCGACCATCAGCACGTCCTCCCATCCGGCCTGAGAAGCGAGCGCGCGCAATCGATCCGCAAGCCCCGCCGACTCATAGACGGAGGGGTGCGCGACGACGCCGAGTCGCCGCATAGGGAGGCCCAGCACGTCGCGCATCGCAGCCAAATCCCGAGCCAGCGCAGCCGGACGCGTGAGCACGCCGCTCGGCACGTCGCTCAGCGCAGGATCGACGAGCGAGATCAGCACGCCGTCCGCATCGCCCGCTTCCCACAGACCGATGCGCGCCGATGCCAGTTGGTCCGAGCCGAGCAGGCGTTCGGCCTCCATCGTGAACGCGTCGAGGGTAGAGCCGGACACTGCGCCCGAGGGCAGGCGAATGGACTGCGCATCTGCCGAGGCGGCGCAGAGCGCTACGAGGCAGGCGAGGACGAGTCGAGCCATAGGTGGGGCGAGGAGACGAAGCAGATTCGGTCAACCAGTTGGTTGACCCAGTGATTGAGCCGACCAACCACCTAGTTAACACCTGGTTTCGCCGATCCCTCTCTCGTCGCCGACTTTTTTGCACGTCTGATCCAACAGCCGGACACGTGCGGCCGCTCGCTGCGCGCCACACCGGCAGAGTGCATCGCCGTGCGCCGTACGGATTGACGGAGCAGACGCTACCACGCGAGGCGCACCTCACGTTGAGCAAGCCGGCGCAGCCTGCCCCAGTCGGCACCAACCTGTGCGACCTTCGCGCCTCTCGCTGCTGCAACGGACGCTCGCCGCAGCCATCAGCAGCGCAACGAGACCCCTGCATGTCATTCCAGGTTGCCGGAAAGACGGGTCACGAGTGGACGACGAGCATGCGTCTCCGTTAGCCGGATGTGACGGACGCCTTGGCTATGCGGTCGCGTACGACCTTATACCAAATCCGGAAGCGTAGTTGCGCTATCCGCCGCCGGCAATCGCCTCAGATCGCCGCGTCGCTTCGCATCGGTGATGCTGCGCTCCTCGCGATGACGAAGGGAAAAGGTGCAGCCGGATTTGGTATTACACGTTGAAGCGGAACAGCATCACGTCGCCGTCGGCTACGACGTACTCTTTGCCTTCGCTGCGCATCGCTCCGGCCTCGCGCGCGGCGGCTTCGCTACCCAGGCGGTCGTAGTCGGCGAACTTGATCGTTTCGGCGCGGATGAAGCCGCGCTCGAAGTCGGTGTGGATGACGCCGGCGGCGCCGGGCGCCTTGGTGCCCCGCGTGATCGTCCACGCGCGCGACTCCTTGGGTCCGGCGGTGAAGTAGGTGATCAGGCCGAGCAGCTTGAACGCGGCGCGGACCAATCGGTCGAGTCCGGGTTCGGTAAGTCCCATGTCGGCGAGGAAACCGGCGCGCTCGTCGGGTTCGAGTTCGGCGATCTGGGCCTCGAGGTCGGCGCAGACGACGACGACTTCGGCGTTTTGCGGAGCCGCGATCTCTCGAACCTTGGCGACGTGCGCGTTCTCCTCGCCCGAGATCAGATCGTCCTCGCTCACGTTGGCGGCGTAGAGGATCGGTTTGGAGGTGAGCAGGAAGAGATCGTTCAACACCTCTGCGTCGTCGAACGCGCGGGCGGCGTTGCCGTCGGACAAGAATGTGAGCAGGCGCTTGTAGTCGTCGAGCAGTTTGGTGGCGGCCTTGTCGCCCGTCTTGGCGAGCTTGCCCTGGCGTTCGATCCGCTTCTCGACGGTCTCGAGGTCCTTGAGCAGCAGTTCGGTGTCGATCACCTCGATGTCCGAGGCCGGGATCGACCGTTCCGGCGACGTGGACGATGTTCTCGTCTTCGAAGCAGCGCACGACGTGGACGATGGCGTCGACTTCGCGGATGTGGCTCAGAAACTTGTTGCCCAGCCCCTCGCCCTGACTCGCCCCGGCGACCAGCCCGGCGATGTCGACGAACTCGATCACGGCCGGAAGTGTCTCCTTGCTGCCCGCCAGTTCGGCCAGTCTGCGTCAGACGCGCGTCGGGAACGGACACGATGCCGACGTTGGGCTCGATCGTGCAGAACGGATAGTTGGCCGACTCGGCCCCGGCGCTCGAGAGCGCGTTGAAGAGGGTGGATTTGCCGACGTTGGGCAGGCCGACGATGCCGCAGCGGAGAGCCATAGCGCGATAGAAGAAAGTGGAGGAAGAGAATAGCCGATTTGCGCGCGGCAGAGAGGCAAAACGAGGCGAAGAAGGAGGCGCGTGCGTTTCAGACGTGTCATGTTTTACAGACAGGTCAACTCTACCGGCCCGTAGGTGCGTCGCCTGCCGATCTTGTCTACGTGCTCCCGCCGAACGCTCCTCCGCTCCGATGATCCGCTCTCTGCTTTTCGCTGTCCTACTCGCGCTCGTTCCGGCGGCGTCGGCTCAAGTCAGTTTGCAGCAAACCGACGGGCGGCTCCAAATCGGGCTGAGCGCGCTGCCGGGCCTGGGAGCCCAGGCCGGCTACCTTGACGTAAGCGGCCTGTTCACGCGCGAGGGCACCCTTTACATCGACGGACGACCGGCGTTTTTCGGCGGCGAAGAGAACGTCGAGGTATGGCTCGCGGGTGGAGGATCCATCCGTGCGCTGGGTGTGGCCCGTCTGTTCACGGATGGCGACTTCGCGGGGTACGACGTGGACGTGGGCATCCGAGGGGGTCCCTCGCTGACGTTCGTGAGAGGCGCGACCGAGGCGCAGAAGAACCAGCAGTTCAGCTTCAACTTCGAGCCGTTCCTGCGCTTCGTCACTCAACTGCGCCCGGGCCTTACCGTATATGCCGAGGCAGGACCGCAACCCTCGCTGCTGCGCGGCGGCCTGTGGCTCACGTTCTAAGCTGCCTCGAGCCAAGCAGGCGCGATCGAGGATAGCGTCTCTCTCGTGCGCCGAGAACGTTCAGGTCCTCGCTGACGCAGCGCTCGCTTAGAGGGCGTTGAGGATTCGTCTCGCGGGCTGCGAGCCGCTGCGAACTCGCCCCTCTGCGTTATGCTGCATCGCCGTCGCTGGCGCAACCGCAGGTCTCCGTTAGGAGAACGTCTGCTTCGCGCGCCTTGACGGATCGGCTTCTCGCTCTCTCGCCTTTCGCGCCCCAAACCTCAACGCCCTCTTAGGCCGTTTCTAACTCGGCATAGAGCGGGAAGCGCGCCGCCAACTCGTGCACGTCCGAGCGGACGGTGTCATTGACGGCTTCGTCGCCGGGTTTGGCGAGAACGCGGTCGATCAGGGCAACGACTTCGCGGAAGGCTGCTTCGTCCAATCCGCGCGTCGTCATCGCGGGCGTGCCGATGCGCATTCCGCTGGTGACGAACGGGCTTTCCGGGTCGCCCGGCACCATGTTTTTGTTGACCGTGATCTCGGCGCGCCCCAACGCTTCCTCGGCCTCCTTACCCGTCAGCCCCTTGCCTCGCAGGTCGATCAGCATCAGGTGGTTGTCCGTCCCGCCCGAGACCAAGTCGTAGCCGCGCTCCGAGAACGCGTCGGCCATGGCCTTGGCGTTGGCGACGACCTGCTGCTGATACGTCTTGAAGCTGGGTTGCAGCGCCTCGCCGAACGCGACGGCTTTGGCCGCGATGACGTGCATCAGCGGCCCGCCCTGGGTGCCGGGGAAGACAGCGCTGTCGAACAGTTCGCCCCATCGCTTCGTCCGACCGCTCTTGGGGGCGACTTTGCCGATCGTGTTCTCACTGTCGTCGCCGACCAGGATCATCCCGCCGCGCGGTCCGCGCAGCGTCTTGTGCGTCGTCGTCGTGGCGACGTGGACGTGGGGCATCGGGTCGTTGAGAATCTTGGCCGCGATCAGTCCGGCGGTGTGCGCCATGTCCATCCACAGCAGCGCGCCGACCTCGTCCGCAATCGACCGAAACGCGGCGTAGTCGAAGTCGCGCGTGTAGGCGCTCGCCCCAATCGACAGCATCTTGGGCCGGACGTGCTTGGCCTGCTCGCGCAGCTTGTCCATGTCGATGCGTCCGGCATTGGGTCCGTCGATCTCGACGCCGTAGAAGTGCGCGTCATAGAGGATGCCGCTGAAGTTGACCGGGCTGCCGTGCGTCAGGTGCCCGCCGTGGGCCAGGTCGAGGCCGAGCAGCTTGTCGCCCGGCTGCATCAGCGTCAGGTAGACGGCCGCGTTGGCCTGCGCCCCACTGTGCGGTTGCACGTTGACCCAGTCGACGCCGAACAGCCTTTGGGCCCGGTCGCGCGCCAAGTCCTCGGCCACGTCGGCGAACTCGCATCCGCCGTAGTAGCGTTTGCCCGGCAGTCCCTCGGCGTACTTGTTGGTGAGCGTGCTGCCTTGCGCCTCCATGACGGCGCGCGAGGCGAAGTTCTCGGACGCAATCAGCTCCAGCCCGTCCTGCTGGCGCTGCGTTTCGTGCTGGAGGGCGGCAAAGAGTTCGGGGTCGGCGGTGCGGAGATCGGACATCGGCGGAAGGCGAGTTGGAGACGATCCGAAACTAACGGCTCACGCTCCGACTCGCTCCACGAAAAATGCGGCAGATACAACTGCCTTTCCCGGCTGCTTAACCCAAGTTGTGTCTGTCTCCCCACTCTCAGTCATTGCGAGCGAAGCGAAGCAATCTCGCTCCACAGCGCGCTGGGTCGCAAGATTGACGCATCGCTGCGCTCCTCACAAGGACTACACGGGAGTAGGGCACAGCTTGGACTGCTTACCGCTCCAACGCCTCGGGCCTACTCAACTCGACAAACTGCCCGGCGATGCCGAGGAAGCGCCAGTCTTGGCGATCGGTGTTGGGGCCGTCGAGGTCAAGGTGTAGACGCTGGCGACGAGGTAGTTGTCGCGGCTGACGAAGCGGCCCACCTGCGAGCCGATCAGGTCGCCGCCCAAGCGCCCCAATGCGCCGCCCAGGACGCCGTCGGTCTGCTGCGCCATCAGTTCGGCGGACTGCTCGCGCGCGAACTCGGCGAAGTCGTCTTTGTCGGGGTTCGAGATCGCGAGAAGAGCGACGACGAGGATCAGGAGGAGGAGCGTGCGCATGTCGGAATAATCAGATCAACAGGAATAGGAAGCACTCGGACGGGTGTTACGCCTCGGCTCCGCCGTCCCAGGTGAGGATGTCTTGCTCGGTTCGGGGCGTCTCGTTGCAGGTCTCGACGCCGGGCAGGGCTTCCTTCTTCTCTGTCAGATTGTAGTCGGCCCACTGCTCAGAGAGGTAGGTATTCCACTGCGCGTAGTGCTGCTGGCTCTCGGGTAGTTCGTCGTCGGCGTAGATGGCTTCGACGGGGCAGACGGGCACGCAGGCGTTGCAATCGATGCACTCGTCGGGGTTGATGACGAGGAAGTTGGGTCCTTCGTAGAAACAGTCGACCGGGCACACCTCGACGCAGTCGGTGTGTTTGCAGTTGATGCAGCTTTCGGTGACGACGTAGGGCATGGCGCAGGAATGTCAGGTGGATGCGCGGAAAGTACGGGCACGGCGGCTGCCGATGCGTAAAGCGGCCGAAACGAGAGCGGCGACGAGCTAATTGGTCGACATGCCGCCCAGGATCGGGTTGGTCGCCGGGGCGCGCTCGGAGGCGATGTCGTCTTCGGCGAACCAACCTTCGGTGACCTCTTCGCTCTCGCCCGCAGCGGCCAGTGCGCTGTCCTCGTGGGGGCGGCTGTAGCCTTCGATCTGGTCGACGAAGTAGAGGTTCTTGTAGCGCGGCGCCTGACCGTCTCGGGCGACGTTGGTGCGATTAGGGCCGTCAGAGATCACGCCTTTGATCGCGCCCAATCGCTGTCCGTCGAAGCCGTAGAGAAAGACGGCGACGGTTTCGCCCTTGGTAAACTTGTCTGTCATGCGCCGAGGAGAGATGAGAAAACCTGCCGAGGTGCGAACGACCCGGCAGGCTTTGGTTCGGCGGTTGATACGCCGCGGTTGCCGCGCCGTTGCATGCAACGGCGGTACGGGAGCAGGCGAGCTCAGCCCTTCTCCCTGCGGATCTTGGCCCCAGCTGCGGCGAGCTTGGCTTCCCATCGTTCGTGGCCGCGGTCGAGGTGCAGCAGACCCGTGACGGTCGTCTCGCCTTCGGCGATCAGGCCCGCCAAGACCAGGGCGACAGCGGCGCGCACATCGGTCGCTTCGACGGTTGCGCCTTTGAGCTTGTTGGGGCCGCGGACGACGGCGGCGTTGCCTTCGACTTTGATCTGGGCGCCCATGCGCTGCAACTCGGGCACGTGACCGAAGCGGCCGTGGTAGATCGTGTCGATGATGCGGCTGGCTCCTTCGGCGCGCGTCATGAGCAGCGTCCACTGGCTCTGCAGGTCCGTTGCCAAGCCGGGATAGGGTTCGGTGACGACGCTGACGGGGAAGACTTCTTCGGGCACCTTGACGATCACGTCCTGGACGTAGTCGTCGTTGTCTGCGTCGGCGTTGGCGGGCGTTTCGGTCCGCCAGTGAGCGCCGGTCGCGCGGAAGTGAGCCGGGAAGGCGTCGCCGAGGTCGGACGGTGCGCCGCCGACGATGCGGACTTCGCTGCCGGGCGTTCCGGCGAGCAGGGCCACGATCATGTGCGTGCCCAGTTCGATGCGGTCGGGCGGGGCGAGGTAGCTGCCGGGCGACAGGCCATCAATGCCTTGGATCTCGATCGTGCTCGTGCCCAATCCTTCGATCTTGGCCCCCATCTTCTGGAGCACACGGCCCAGCGCGACCACGTCGGGCTCGCGCGCGCAGTTTTCGAGCAGCGTCGTGCCCTTGGCCTGAGCCGCTGCCAGCAGGACGTTGATCGTGCCGCCGACCGTAATCGGATCGAAGCGAAAACGTCCGCCTTTCAAACGTCCGCCCGGAGCGTTCGCCACGACTGCGCCGCCGACGATGTCGATCTCGGCTCCCAGAGCGCGCATGCCTTCGACGTGCATGTTGACCGGTCGGTGTCCGAACGCGTCGCCGCCGGGCAACGGCACCTCGGCCTTACCTAACCGGCCCAGTAGAGCGCCCAGGGCGTAGATCGACGCGCGCATCGACTCGGCCTCTTCTCGTGGCATCCGATGCTCGGTCAAGCCCGAGGCATCGATGGTGAGCGTTTCGGGCGTCGTCGGGTCGGTGTCGGGCTGGAAGTTGCTCTTGGCACCCAGCTTCTCGAACGCCCGCGCGAACGAGCGCACGTCGCGCAGGTCCGGCATGTTGCGCACGTGCGTCACACCATCGGGCAGCAGCGTGGCGGCGATCAGCGGAAGGGCGGCGTTCTTGGATCCGCCGACCGAAAGCGGGCCGGTGATCGGGTGACCACCTTCGATGATGAGGCGCTCGGACGTGTCGGACATAGAAAAGGTGGGCGTAGGGAGGGTGGGCAAAAGAGATAGGACCGATGATACCCGCCGTCAGTCCCGTCCCGTACTAACGGACCTGCTACGTCTCCTCACCGGAAGCGCTTCGCTCATCCAAACTGCGCGTAATCACTCACCGGCGGCTTCGTCCGGCTCAGAAGCGCGGGTTGACGACCGAGTTGAAGGCAGAGCCGAACGTGTACGTCAGCCCCGTCGACAGGAAGAAGTCGTAGCCGGTCGAGAGTTGGCGGCGGCGCGTGAGCACGTCTTCCTCGCTCGCCGTTCCGCGCGGCAGGCTGAGCTGGTTGCGGATGCGGCTGTAGTTGGCGCCTACGTCGAAGCTGAGACCACGGAAGATGCGGATGTTGGCGTTGGTGCCGACGTTGAAGCTGTACAGGTCGAAGTCGTGCAGGAACTGGTTCACCTCGCCCCTCAGCGACAGCGATCCCCACGGCTGCTGGTACGACACGCGAGCTTCCAACTCGTGATCGAACAGCGTCTCGTCGAGCTGGTCGAAGAGCGTCGTGTCGCGGTAGGCGACGCGACGCGCGCCGATGCTGTACGAGAAGCGAAGCGCCCGCTGGGTATCCTGAGCGTAGGGAAACACGCTGTACTCGATCTCGGGGCCGACGCGCACGCTCAGATCGGTGTTGGAGAACGTCGAGTGGAATGCGCGCGCCGATCCGCCTGCCGACCAGTGCGGCCCCAGGCTGAAGACGACCTCGCCGCCGCCGTTGTAGCTGTTGTTCTGGTTGCGCGTCACGTCGCCGTCGAAGGTGAAGCGCGACAGGTTGTCGCTGGCGTTGAGGTAAAACTCGGTCTTGAGCGTTTCGGTCGTCCGGTTGGCGTTGAAGTTGAGGTTGGCGTTGCGCTGCAGGTAGTTGGCGTCGCCGTTGGCGAAGACGCGACCGCGCACGCGCAGGACCCAGAAATTCCACGGATCGACCGATGCCTCGACGACAGGCGCATCGGCCGTGGGCGCCGACAGGCTGATCTGAACGCGCGACGCCTGATCGGTTCGGTAGAGATACGGCACCAGCCCAGCGGCGAGCACGCCCGCCAAGGCTTCGCGCTGATCGTCTTCGGTAGCATCCTGATCGGTCGCGCGCTGCAACTCGTCGTCGACGCCGTCGAACGCGCGCCGCCCCTCGAAGCGGACGAAGTAGGTCTGCCCGCCGCCTCCGTTGCGCTCATCGGTGACGAGGGCGTGTACGTCGGCATCCTCTCGGTCGCGCACGTACTCCACCCAACCGATCTGCGCGCGGATGTAATCGAAGTCGCAGCGCGTGTTCTGGCAGTCGAGAAATAGGCGGACGGGTGCGCTGCCTACGGTCTGCGCCTGGAGAGGAGCGGCGAGGAGAACTCCGACGGCGAGCAGAAAGAGGCGCATGCGACAACGAGTAGATCGGTATGCTAAAAAAGAAACAGCACCGCCAATTCAGCGAGAGGATAGCACGAAGACTGCCCACGCATCCAGACGTTGCTCATCCGCCGTCCTCGCCTTCCGCCTCACTTGCGCGAACGCCTCCTCAGATACCCCGCGTTGTGCGCCGACTTGGCGGCCCGGACTGCATCGCCGTCGTCGAGGGCGGATGCCGCCTGCTCGAGGGCGGCGATCTCTCCGGCGACGCTCGGGTCGACGCGTCTCATGATGCGCATCGGAAACACCGCCGCTTCGAGCGACAGGCGCGCCGCGGCCAGATCTCCGCTCCGCACCTGCTCTTCGGCCTGTGCGCTCAGCCGACCGGATTCCTGCCGCGTCCGCTCGCGCACCACGTCCGGGTGCTCGGCGACGGCGTCCCACTCGGCCTGAGGCACCGCGTCGAGTTCGAGCGTGTCGAGGAGGGCGGCGACTCGGCGCTGCTCGCCCGCCGGAATCCACGACAGCACCAGATCGCCCAGCGCGACCGTTGCAGCGTCGGTCTGCGGCGGTACGATCAGCCGCAGCAAGGCGGAGAACGTGTGCCCGCTCGTCATCGGCGGTAGAACCGACCACTTCCAGCGCGCAGGCTGCTCCACCAGTCCGGCCAATCCGTGGACGCCGCCGTCTGCCGGAGTCAGCGCGCGGTCGATGCGGACGGTGGTGTCGTGCGGCAGATCGGTCAGCATCTCGCCCAGCCGGACGCCTTTGGCCCGCGAGAAGCGCATGCGCACCGACGTGCCGACCGTAGCGTTGAGGCCGCTGAGTTCGGCCTCGAAGAACGTAGGCAGCGCGGCCGGGTCTTCGATGAAATAGTAGGTGCCGTCCCCGGCGTCCGCGATGACCTGCATCAGGCGCTCGTCGAAGTCGCGGCCGATGCCCAGCGCGCTCGTCGACACGCCCCGGCTCGCCAGTCCGCGCACGTGCTCGGCAATGGCCGACGGATCGGTCAGCCCGGCGTTGGCCTGTCCGTCGGAGAGCAGCAACACGCGGTTGAGCGCGTCGTCTCGGAGCGCTCCAGCTGCCTGCTCGGCTCCAGCCAGCCAGCCGTCATAGAGCGCCGTCGACCCGCCCAGTTCGATCGCGTCGACGGCGGCGAGCAGCGCGCGTCCGTCACCAACCGGCGCGGCGGCATGGTCGACCGACACTTGGTCGTCGTACGAAATGAGTGCAGCGGTGTCGTCGGGGCGCAGTTGGCTGACGGCGGTGCGGACGGCTTCTTTGGCGGCTTCCAGTTTCGCTCCCGCCATCGATCCCGATTTATCGACGACGAAGGCGAGGTTGAGCGGGCGGCGTCCACCGGAACGCGGAGCGGCGTCAGGCGCGTGGATGCGGACGAGCAGGTCCAGGACGGTCGGTGCGTCGGAGCAGACGAAAGGGCGGGATGGGAAGAGTTCGAGTCGGGGCAGCATCATGGCGGATGGAGGTTGGAAGTCGGAGGGGGTTGGTGATCGTCACGGTCGGACCGCGGCTGGAGTAGTCAGCGGAGCGCGCGGCGCAGCATGCGCAGATAGTCGTCGGGAGTGAGCGTAGCGTGGCGGTCGGCGCGCACCTTCAACTCGACGCCGTCGGCCAGATCGACGTGCATCCACAGCTCGCCGACGAGGGTGCCCGTCGGCGGCTGGCCTCGGCTGCGCAGTTGCGCGACGTAGCGCGCGGCAGCGTTGGACGACGGTTCGGGCAGAGAGTCGGCGGTGTGGAGCGCGCGCGGCTCTTCCGGTTGGCGCGCCGGCAGTTGGCGCGCCGGAACTGCCGAATCGGTTTCGAGCCGCACGTCGCCTTCGAGCATCTCTTCGAGACGCGCCGCCTCCATCGCCCGCACCTGATCGCCGATGGCCGTCGTCGTGTGGCCCAGCACCATCAGCCGACGCACGACGAGTAATTGCAGCAGGTGACGACGCCGGTAACGCGACTCGCGTCCCGCCTTCTCGGGTTCGTCGATCAATCCGAGCGTCGTGAGGTGCCGCAGCAGTCGGACCGACACTGAACGCCCCGTCCTCTTGTCCGATAGGGCGGGCAGAAGGATGTCGAGCTGGCTATTGGCAACCGCGAGAAAGTCGGGCAGGGTCCAGCCGTCTGGAGGAGTGTTGGGCAGCGTCATGCCGTCCTCAACACAAGCCTGCAGCTAATGTTGCAACTGTTGCAGTTTTAATTGCGACAGTGTCAGTGTCGCGCGACGATCAGTGCCGCTCGCGAAGACGGTCCATCGCTAGGCTGCACGGTGACCAAGTAGAGGCCGGGTTCGAGACCACTCACGTCGATCTCGGCATCGCTCCCGCACGCATCTCGCACCGATCGCTCGCGTCCCACCAGATCCGACACGACGATACGGCTACACCGGCTCGATGCAGAAAGCCGGATGCGAACGAGTTGGCTTGCCGGATTGGGATGCACCGCGATGCGGTCGTCCAGGGAGAGGCTGGGCGTGGTAGCCGTCGTCTTCACGCGCCCCAATGCCGACGCGGCTGGCAGGATGGCGCCCGAATCGTCAAACAGCGCCAGATTCTCCCACGCCGAGCCGAACGTCGGAGCCGCGATCCAGTCGGGAGCCCAGTAGCAGACTCCGCGTCCACGGCCAGCGGGCAGGTCGGAGACGGCCGTGACGACCCGCGACAGAAATGCCGCCTGACCGTCGGGCGTAGCGAGGAAACCGTCGAGCAGCTGACCGGGCAGGCCGACGATGTTGTTGGTGTCGTCGAACCAGTCCAGCGTCCACGGATAGGCGGTCTCGGCGACGAAGATGGGCACTCCGTAACGCTCGGCAGCGTCGGCGACGGTCGCTTCCAGTTCGGCGAGCGTGCCGTGCCACCATGGGTAGAACGACAGCCCGATCGCGTCGAAGGCTACTCCCTCATCGCGCACGTGATCGAACCACCAGCGAACCGTTGCCGGATCGCCGCCGTCGTGGATGTGGAGCACGACCTCGGCGTCCGGAGCCGCCGTACGGACGCCCGCGATGCCGCTCGCGAGCAGTCCGCCGAGTCGTTCCCACTGCTGGGGCGTATCGAATGCGCCGCCGACGCGCCCGGTCGGCCAAAGCATTCCGCCCGTCGTCTCGTTTCCGACTTGCACCAGCGCGGGCGGCGTCCCCTGCTCCACAAACGCGCGGACGACACGTTCGGAGTACTGCCGCACGCTGTCGCGCAGTAGGGGATAGCCCAGCGAGGTCCACGCGTCAGGCGGCGCCTGATCAGCCGGATCGGCCCAGGTATCCGAGTAGTGCAGGTCGAGGACGAGCGACAGGCCCAGCGCGTCGGCGCGGCGGGCTAGGGCGAGGACGGCGGGCAGGCTGTCGCTCAGCACGTCGGGAGAATGGAAGAGGCGCAGGCGGACGCTGTTGATTCCCACGTCGCGCAACTGGGCCAGCGGGTCGGCTTGGACGAACGCTCCGCCTCGTTCCACGTCGTCGAGAAACGAGGCGTCGGCGCAGCGCAGGAAGTCGGCGGGCTGCGCCGACAGCGGCGCCGATGCGACGATCAGCAAGAAGAGAGCGACGAGAGACTTCATGCCTCGGCCAACCGCCCGGACGCGCTGACGTTCGATCGGATGCCGAAAGGGCGAGCAGGAACTATCGAAAACGCAGACGCAGCGGACGACTAGACCCGGAAGCACCCGCAGAGTTTGCACAGTTTCTCCGCACCGTATCTCCCGCGCCTCTTCCCGCTGACCCGGCCACATGCGGCGTATCTTAGTCTTTATTGACTGGCCCACCGGTTCCGATTCATGACCCATTTTTCTGCGCGTCCTCTCTCGCTCCTACTGCTGATCGTCGCCAGCGTTGGTCTGAGCGACATTGCCATCGCCCAAGCCGATTACGAGGCAGCGATTCTCTACCGCGAAAAGAAACTGTTCGCGCCGGAGCGCTACATCGTCGTCAACCTGTCGGACGAGGAGGGCAATCCGGCCCCTTCTCCCGCCTCGTTCCATGACTCGCCCTACCTCTACTTTACCTATCGCCCCCAAGGAACGTGGGAGATGGAGGTTAAGGATCTGAGTCAGGGATTGAATACGATCAAGCTTGAGCAGGGAGACACCATCGTTCGGGCAGCGACACTATCGCCCGCGAGCCGCACCAAAACGTTCGACTATGTCGTGGCCGCGTTTCCAAGAGACGAACTCGACCTGTACCGCCCGATCCTCATCAGCAACGACCTCGCCCCGGCCGAGCGCGCGCTGACGTTCGGAGAAGCGTTCTACCCCGGTTACGCCACCTACCTGTCGTCCTACGAGAAGGGGCGCCTGTTGGCCGACACCGATCCGATCCAGGCGACCGATCACCTGCTTCCGTTTGCTCAGGCGGGAGACTCGGTGCGCGTGTTCTCGTTCTATGAGGACGGCCAGCGGCTGCTACACGACGTGGCCCGGCGCCCCGTTGCGAGAGTGCAGGAGAGCACGGCCGAGCTTCAGTCTCGCCTGACCGCGGACGACATCGATGCGGACGTGATCGCGGAAGCGGTCCAGACCGACTCCAATCTGGTCGCGCTCACCGATAGTCTGAGTGGGTACCTCGCCCTTCCCGGGCAGGAGGCCCAGCGCCTGCGTGAGCAGCTCGACGCCATCCGCTCCTCGCTCACTTCCAATACGGCCAACGCCGCCGACCGCTATCGCATCCGCCGACTGAGCTTCTTCGAGACCGGCAAGCACGAGGACTTCAAGTTTCGCACATTCGTCGACGTGCTGGCGCGCATGCTGCTCTACCGCGACCAAGCGCTCTCCCCTGCTCAGCCGCTGACTCGGCTGCCGCTCGAAGCCCTCGACGCGATGCCTCGCCAGACTAGGCTGTTAGCCGATCTGGGGTGGCGGGAGGAGTTTGACGAGGTAGCCGAACTGCTCAGCGACCAGATCACCTCTCAGCAGTCGCTGCTCGGAAGCAGCGCGCTCGTCAACCTGGTCAACCAGCGCCGAACCGAGCGTCAGCCGTACTACCACCTGTTCAAAGCCTTCGCCGCCCAAGTTGAGGGGAACGATGCCGAAGCGGTGACCAGTTTTGGCCGGGCACTCGCCAAAACCACCGACCGCGCGATGATCGACAGCATTCAGTTGTGGCTGATCGCGTTCGACCTCAAGCAGCAAGCGGCTCCCCAGTCGGCGCTCGACCTCGTCAACGAAGGAATCCGGCTCGAGAACAACGCGCAGCTGACCGAGGCACGCGACCAGTTCGTGCGGGCCACACGGCTCTACTCGTCCTTTGCCCCAGCCTACTATCACCTGGGGCGCGTCACGCTTGCCATCGACGGAAACTCCTTCGCCGCCCGCGCCTACTTCGACCGGGCCGTCCAGAACGACTCAGGATATGTCGCTCCTCGACTGGCCGACATCCAACTCCACGTCGAAGCAGGCGAGTCGGTCCTGGCGCTGCGCAAGCTGGAGCAGGCCGTCGCCAAGCGCGACATATGGTACTACCACCACCTGCGCGCGCGCACGCTCTACCAGTTGAAGCGCTACGAAGAAGCCCTCGCCGTGACCAATGAGAGTGCCATTCCGCTCGTGCCGATCAGCTTCGATCAGCTCATCCTGCTGGGTGACATTGCGCTTGCAATGAAGGAGAGCGAGGAAGCTCGGAAATACTACCTCGATGCCGGACGGATGGAGCCGGACGACGAGCGGTATAGTCAAGCGATGGAGCGCTGGCTCTCGCAGCAGCAATAGGCTGCGCACCTCGCCGACACACGAACGCCCCGTCACCTGGAGCGGCGACGGGGCGTGTGAGCTGCCCGGGGAGGACTCGAACCTCCAACCCCCAGATCCAGAAACTGGTGCTCTGCCAATTAAGCTACCGGGCAAGGCAGGACGGCTAAACTACACCGCTCCGCGCGAGGCGTCAAGACGGGAGGGCGCCTTTGCGACTTCTTCGACGCCTCCGACCGCAGCCGGTTCGTCGGCCAGCAGGGGAGCCGGATCGCCCAGCACCTCGCCGATCGGTACGCCCCTCCACTCAGCCAGTTGACCCGCTACAATGCGGCGGACACGTTCGCGCAGCTCGGGCGCGTCCGCCGCGGTCAGTCCGTCGGTCGGAATCGGATTGAGCACGCGCAGGCGGATGGCGTCGGCGACGCCGAACTTCCAGTCGCTCTTGGGTAGCGCGTCTTTGGTGCCGTCGACGGCGAGCGGCAGGATGGGCACGCCGTTTTCGATGGCAAGACGGAACGGTCCATCGGCAAAACGGAGGAGTACGCCATCCCTACTGCGCGTGCCCTCGGGGAAGAACATGACGGAGCACTTGCGCTTGAGGTACCACGTGGCCCGTTTGAGGACGTTGGCTCGGCTGGTCGCGTCGCGCCGGTCGACCGGAATGTCTCCGGCCCACGTCATCAGCCACCCGACAACCGGCATGTCGAACAGGCTTTTCTTGCCCACCCACTTCATCTCCCACGGCAGGCGGCTGATCAGCGGAATGTCGGCGTTAGAGAGGTGGTTGCTCACCACGACGTAGGGCAGGCGCGGGTCGGCGACTGAGTCTTGGCGCTCGATCGTGATGTCCCACGCCGGGTTGACGTACGTCATCGACACGCCGAGCCTCCGAAACCAGCGGCCCGTCCGGTAGCGGACGGGATCGCGGTCGAACAGGCGGATCAGGCCCAGCAGCGGCACCCATAGAGCGATGAGCAGGACCATGCAGATCCAGGTGAAGGCAGACGAGAGGGCGCGCATGGCATCGGGGCGATTCGGCGCGGTGCTACGGTGAGGCGAGTCTGCGGGTTCGGAGGTGCGATATTGAGCGCTCCTATCCCGTCCGCCCTGTCCGCCGACCGCGTCAACACCGATGGGGCCGGACGCACGGCGCGCGACACCGTCAACGTCACGGTCGACCCTGTCCTTCCGGTCGAGTTGGTCGCGTTCGACGTGGCGCAGCAGGAAAGGGGCGTCATCGTGACGTGGCAGACGGCGTCCGAACGCGACAACGACGGTTTCGACGTGCAGGTGCGCGCGCTCGACGCGGACTGGCAGTCGGCCGGGTGGGTCGACGGCATGGGCACGACCAGCGAGACGCAGGACTATGCTTTCGTCGTCATCGGCCTCGAAGCCGGAGCCTACCGCTTCCGCCTGCGGCAGGTCGATTTGGACGGCGCCGAGATGATGGGTCCAGAAAACAGCCTCTACGTCGAACTGATGACGCCGTTCGCACTCGCCGGTCCCTATCCCAACCCGGCACGTGGAGCCGTGCGGATGCGGCTGGCCGTTCAGCGTGCGCAGAGCGTCGTCGCCAGCCTCTACGACGCCCAGGGGCGTCACGTCGCCGAGCTGTTCGATGGGCCGCTCGACACCAGCCAGATGAGCAGCGGCGTCTACTTCTTGTTCTTGCGGATTCAGGGCGAGACGTTTGCCGAAACGCGGACCCTGCCCATCGTTCGATAAGCGACGGCAACGAAACGAAAGCGGTTCGCTCTCTCGGCTGGCAACCGGCGCTCCGCGTGCGGCGTCGATATTGCGACTCTCCCACCTCGCACCGACATGACGCTCGCCCTCATCGCCCACGACGGCAAGAAAGACGAGATGCTCGCCTTCGCCCGCACGTATTACGACGCGCTGGTCCGCTTCGACCTGATCGCGACGAACACGACTGGGTCGGTCATCGCCGAGGCGACCGGATTGGAGGTCGAACGCCTGCTTTCGGGACCCTACGGCGGCGACGTGCAGATCGCGGCGCGCGTGGCCGAAGGACTGGTGGCAGGCGTCGTGTTCTTCGTCGACCCGATGGACAAACACCCGCACGACCCAGACATCCAGACGCTGCTGCGCACGTGCAACGTCCACGACGTGCCGCTGGCGAGCAACCCGGCGACGGCGGGCTTCCTGCTGCGAGGATTGGTGCTCGAGCAGGGCGGAATCACCGACCGCATCCGCTGACGCGTCGCATCTTCCCACTCCGACACCGATGCCGCACTTCGTTCTGCACTGCTCTGCCTCGATTCTCGAGCGGATTCACCGTCCAGCTATCTTGGCCGCCGTCCGCGACGCCGCACAGGACACCGGCCTCTTCTCCCCGGCCGACGTGAAAGTGCGGCTGCTTCCGTTCGATGCTGCGGACTCGATCACGCACCAGGATGCCGAGTTCCTCCACGCGTTCGGCTACCTCAAAGCGGGTCGCACCGACGCGCAGAAGGCTGTGCTATCGCGGGCCGTCGTCGGCGCGCTTGCCGGTTTATTGCCGGACGTGCCCATCGTGTCGACCAATCTGCTGGAGTTCGACGACGCGTCGTACGTCAACCGCACTATGATGTGACCGGATCGAGCAGGCGCGATGCAGTAGCTTGACACACCGTCTACCTTCACTACCATGCGCCCGCTCCTTTCGCTTCTCGCCCTCCTCTTCGCGCTTCCCGCCGCCGCGCAAGACCCAGCCGTCCAAGAGTGGTTTCGCCCTCAGGTAGCGTTCACCTGGCCGCAGCCGTTCAACCACAATCCGCAGACGTTCGAGGCGCAGGCCGTACGCTTCACCACCCCGCCGGGCTACTCCGGTCTTTCGGAGGTAGACGTGTTCGCTCACTCCTCTACCTCGTCGCCCGATGGCTTCAACGACACGCTCGTGGTCTCCGTCCACCGTCCCGACGCGAACGGCTATCCGGGTGAGGTGGTGGCCCAAAAACGGTTCGAGCTAGCCGAAGTCGAGCCGAGCAAGTTCACCACGTTGCCGCTCGACCTGAGCGTGCCCGAGGGTGACTTCTGGCTCTCGCTCGACCTGAAAGCCGCCGGTCAGCCCGACCAACTCGTGCTCGTCAGCGCTGGCGCCGACGATCCGGCGCTCGACCGAGCGGCCGTGCGCGTGGCAAATGAGGGCTGGCGGTTGATGCGCGAATCGCAGTTCGGAAAAGAGTTCAACTTCCACGTTCGCGCTCGCTTTTCGATCGTCGTGTCGGTCTGCGACTGCTTTTTCGGCGACCCTACGTTCGGTATCGGCGCGATCGGACCTCAACCCGCATCCGACGTAGTCCGCGTTTGGATGAACGGAGCGCGCGAAGGCGGCACGCTCGAGGTGTTCGACCTGCTCGGTCGCCCCATGCTCTCGGTCGTGCTTTCGGAGTACGTGACGCTCGACACGTCGGCTCTCTCCGCGGGCCTCTACCTGCTTCGCGCGACATCGGGTGAGGAAACCGACGTGCGGACGCTCGTCGTCCGGTAACTCAACGCGGACACACTGCGACGGGCTGGGCGGATCGCATCGGACGCCCGGCGGGTTAGAGGCGTCTCCTCCACACCCGCACCCCATGGACCGCGCCTCGATTCAGGAACGCTTCGGAATCCTCGGCGACTCGCCCGCACTGCACCGCGTCATCGACCGCATCCGGCAGGTGGCGCGGACGGACATCGCCGTGCTGGTACAGGGCGAGAGCGGAGTCGGCAAGGAGCTCGTTGCCCAAGCGATACACTCGATAGGGCCGCGCAAGCACAAGCCGATCGTGACCGTCAACTGCGGCGCGATACCCGAGGGGCTGATAGAGAGCGAGCTGTTCGGCGCCGAGAAAGGCGCGTACACCGGATCGGTCGAGCGGCGGACAGGCTACTTCGAACAGGCCGACGGCGGGACGATCTTCCTGGACGAAATCGGCGAGATGCCGCTCCAGGCGCAGGTACGGTTGCTCCGCGTGCTCGAGACCGGATCGTTCACTCGGGTCGGCGCGAGCGCGGAGCAGCAGGTAGACGTGCGCGTCGTGGCGGCGACCAACCGCGATCTGGCGCAGGAAGTCCAGCGCGGACGGTTTCGCGAGGACCTCTACTACAGGCTCGCCACGATCCTGATCGAGATCCCGCCGCTGCGCGAGCGTCCGGGCGACGTGGGCTTGCTGTTTCGCCACTTCCTGCACCAGTTCGTCCAGCGCTACGACGCCGGGCGGCGCGAACTCACCGACGAAGCCCAAAAGCTGCTGTCGGGCTACGCGTGGCCGGGCAACGTGCGCGAACTGCGCAACGTCGCCGAGCAGTGCGTCGTGCTCCATCCACAGACCGAAATCACGGCCGACAGCGCCAGACCCTTTTTGCGCAGCGTCCAGACTCCGGCGCCGCGTAATCTGCTGCCCGCCCGCATCGAACCCGAACGCGGAAACTCCTCATCGTCGGACGAGCGCGAACTCCTCTACCGCGCTCTGCTCGAACTGCGGATGGACGTGCGCGACCTCAAAGAGCAAATGGCAAGCCTGGTCGGCGGTCTGAATCTGACGCGCGAGGATTTCGAGCGCTTCAGCAAGGCACCGCGCGGCAACGGCTTCGTCATCGTCCGCGACGACCCGCCGTTTACTTCGTCTAGCTACGACACCTCGCTCTCCTCCGACTTGCCGGACCAGAGCGAGGTCGAGGACGCGCCGTACACGTTCGCCGAGTCGAGCCAAAACGTACCCGACTCAGAGACTACCGAGCAACCGGTCCGCCCGCTCGAGGAAGTCGAGCGCGAGTTGATCGTCGACGCGCTCGAACGTTTCGACGGCAACCGGCGCGAGAGTGCCAACGCGTTGGGTATTTCCGAGCGCACGCTCTATCGCAAGATTCGCGAACTCGAGGCGCGCGGCATCGAAGTGTGAGACGCCGCCAGAGAGCATACCGACCGAACCCGAAGTGCGTGTCGCCTGGCACGACAGAACCGAGCGAAACGTTGACGGAGACCTATCGGGCGGATACACTCTTTGAGCCAACCGATTCGGAATCTCCATCGACGCGGCGGGCGTTCGCTGCGTCTATTTTTGGCCCCTCCGATGCGCGTACTCCTACCGATTCTCCTCTGCCTGCCGCTCCTCACCGGCTGCCTCAACCGTGTCGGCGTTGCGGACTTCGATGCCTCCGGTCCGGTCGAGCAGCCATCGACGTTCGCGAGCGACGACTTCACCGCCGTCCTATCGGCCCACGTCGACGACCAAGGGCTGGTCGACTATGCCGCTCTGGTGGCTGATCCCGCGCCGCTCGATGCCTACCTGACCCGGCTCGCCACGACGGACCCCGCGAACCTGAGCGGCGACGACCGCCTCGCCTTTTGGATCAACGCGTACAACGCATACACGCTCTATCTCATCCGCGATCAGTATCCGACCAAGGGCATCCTCAAAACGGTTAGCGGCCCGTTCATTCCGACCGTAAACAGCCCGTTTTCGGACGCGTTCGCCCTCGTCGGCGGGCGGACGATGTCTCTCGACGACATCGAGCACGGCACGATCCGCGAGGAGTTCGACGAGCCGCGCATCCACTTTGCCGTCAACTGCGCCGCGCTGAGCTGCCCACCGCTGCGGTCCGAAGCCTACGAAGGTGCCACGCTCGACCGGCAACTGGACGAGCAGGCCCGGCGCTTCCTCACCGACCCTAATCGCACCCGAGTGGACGTGGCGAATGGAGAGGTGCATCTGACCAAGATCATGGACTGGTTCAAGGGCGACTTCGGTGGCTCGGACGCCGCCGTCCAGCGGTGGGTCGCCCCCTACATCACGGACGAGCAGGCGAGCGCCGCTCTCGAATCGGCGACGCTCGACGTGAAGTACACGAGCTACGACTGGTCGCTCAACGATCAGGCGCGGTAGACGGGATGCCGGTTGGGCGAGGTGTGTAGTTTAGGCGGCCTGCCACCAGCCGCCTCGCCATGCGCTCTTTACTCCTCGCCTTCGTGTCGCTCGCGAGTGCCTGGGCTGCTTGCGCCCAGCCCGTCCTCCCGGCCAACGCGACAGCAGTCGACTCGATGCTGGCGCGCATCGGCACGACCGTCGACGGGAGCGAGAAGGCGTATTTCGGCTTGTTTCCCGACGTGCCGCTGTCCAGCTTCGACGAGGCGACGCTGGAGCCGATGCCGAGCGGAGAGATGCACGTCATCATCCACCGGCCGCGCGGCGACGAGGAGCGGCGCCTGTCGCCCGACGTGGCGCTGATGATGAGCCGCTACGTGACCTACTACGAAGCCCTCCGAGCGCCTGGTGCGACGGCCGCGCTGAGGCGGATCGACCGCGAAATGACGCTGGCAGGGCTGGGGCGCCACGCATACGAACGATCTTCCCTGCGTTCCATCGAGGTGGGCACGCGCGACGGGCAGACGATCCGCGGCTGGCTGCTCTTCGCCGACTACGAACGGCTCATCCTGCACACCAGCGACCGGCCGCTCGACCTCTGGAATCTCGATACGCACACGAGCGTCGTCGCCGCGCCCAACATCTTGCGCGTTGGCCGCACCACGTCGCGCCTGCGTCGAGCTCTTCCCTACCTGGAAGCCGGTGTGGGACTGGCGGCGCAGCGGGTTTTCGCTCAGCGCGCCTACGATGGCAACGCCGATCTGGGGGATGCCGGAGCGGCGCAGCTGTCGGCTGTCGTGTCGGCGATTACGGCAGGGTCGTTCGGACTGCTTAACCGCCAGTTGCGCGAGAAGCGTCCAACGCCTGAGAACGTGTCGTTGATGACGCGGCGCATGGCTCCCCGCGCGTTCTTCGCGCAGCGCTCGCCCGCCGAGTTCGTCGCGTGGCTCTCGGCCCTGCCCGCGGCTCCCCTTCCAGCGCCGCTTCCGCCCGAGCCTCCCAGACGCGCGCGCTGGCGCGTCCACGTAATGGCGGCAGCGCCCTACCGGGCAGCCCCAGACGGCATCGTCACCCGAAACGCGTCGGCGACGCTCAGAGGGCGACAGATCGACGGTCTATACGAGAGCGTGCCGAGGACGGCGAGTGGGCGCGGCGGCGGCGAATTGGTGGTCAATCCCATCCGGCTCGTCCACGTGGGCGGGGAGATGTATTGGAACCGGACGCTCGACGAGTTGCCCGCCCTGGTCGTCGGCCGCGACAACGGCGACGTGCTCAACCGCCCGACGCCCGAGACCTTGATTCCCGAGACCGAGTGGGCGGCGTTCGCGGGCGTTTCGCTGGGCGACGGCAGCGCGCGTTGGCTCCGAAGCCGGATCGAGGTCAGCGGCGGCGTGGCGTATCGCGGGCAGCGGGTCAGCAGTTCGTTTCCCGTCACGCTGGCGACGCCGGAAGTCCGCACCGTACCGCCCGACTTCGTGCAGAGCTATCGCGCCGAGCAGTCGGGACATCATCCGTACGGACGCATCGTCTACGACTTCTTCGCCACGCCCGTCACGTCCCTCTCGTTCAAGGCGACGTACGTGCCGCAATCCGACTTCGTCATCGGCGCTCAGGAGGCAGCGTACACGTTCAGCGGCAACTCGTGGGCCGTCGATCAACCCGAGCACACCTACACGTTCAGCCCCTGGAGCCTGAGCTTCGGCCTACGCACGCACCTATGATCCGCCTCCGCCAGACCGCTGCTCTACTGACGATGCTGCTCGCTCCGGCAGTGCACGCGCAGGCGCCGCCGACCGCTGTTGACTCGATGCTGGCGCGCGTCGGGCCGATCATTGACGGCGAGGAGAAGGACTACTTCGGCCTGTTTCCCGACGTTACCCTGTCGAGCTTCGTCGACGCCACGATCGAGCCGGTCGCGGGCGGCGAGGTGCAGGTCACGATTCGCACGGCACGGCAGGCTGAGGAACGTCGGCTCGACGCGCAGACGGCGATGCTGCTGAGCCGGTACGTGGCCCACTACGAAGCCCTTCACGCGCCCAACCTCCCGTCGCATCTGTCGACCGTGGAGCGGCGGGTCGAACTGAGCGGGTTGGCGCGTCACCAGTTTGGCGATCGGAGGATCGACGTGGTATCTCTCCCCCGGACCGATGGAACGATGGTGCGCGGCTGGCTGCTGCTGGCCGACGACACCTACGCCGTCCTGCACGACGCCGAAGCTCCGTTCGACATCGCCCACCTCGACGAGCGGCTGACTGCGGTTCCGCTGCGAGACCTCGATGGAACGGTGGTCCTGCTGCACGGCGAGGTGGGCGCCTTGGTCGAAGCCGGAATCGGGCTGGGCGCACAGGTTCTGCTCGCCTCTCTGGCCTACGCGCAGGGCAGTGACGTGTCGAACCCGCTGACGGCCGGGTACACCGCAGGCGGAACGGCGCTCATCGGAGGCGGACTGCGGCTGATGCGTCGCACCCAGATCAACCAGGCGGTAGGGCTTCCGGCTCCGCTGCTTGGCGCACGTGTGGCTCGTGAGGTGCGCGCGTGGCGCAACGCGCTCCCGGCTCTTGCTCCTCAAGCACGCCAATCTCCGTCGCTCAGCGCCCGCGCGCGGTCCCGCATCCACGTGATGGTCTCTACTGCCTGGCAGCCGGGCACCAGCGGGGCAGTCCCGCTCGACGCCGAAGCCGTCGTCGCGCGCCGCCGGTTTGACCTGGAGACCGAGAGCGCACCCGAGCAAGTCGGCGGGCGCTTCGGCGTAGACGTGACGCTGGCCCTCTCGCCTCGGTGGCACATTGGCGCGGAAGCGACGATCCACCAGCAAACACAATCGCTGGATCTGCCCGAACGGAGCGCCGAGATCGGTCGCACCGTAACGCTGGACCAACTCGTCGAGCGCGTCTCGCAGCGACCGGGCGGCGCCCTGTTCGGAGGCGTCACGCTGGGCAACCAGCGCGTGGGCTCGCTCACTGGCCGCATCGAACTCGGAGTAGGCGTCGCCTACCGAAGCGCTCAGGTAGAAGGCGCGTTCCGGGCCACGGCGGCTCAGCCGTCTCCGGCTCCGTTTCGCGCCAACACGGTCCTCAGCTACACGCACTCGGCGTCGACGTTTGTGCCTTACGCGCGCCTCGCCTACGACTGGTACGCCACGCCTGTCACCTCTCTAACGCTTCGGGCGACGTGGGCGCCGGGACACGAGCTCGTCGTCCCCGAGCAGCGCTACCGGGTGGAGTCCGGCTTCAACACGTGGGACGCGGCGCGGCCCGAACACCGCTTCACCTTCAGCCCGCTGACCCTGAGTTTCGGCCTGCGAACGCACGTGTAGATGCGGAAGGCAGGACAGAGGCCGCGCGTTTGACTTTAGTAACAATCGTCGCTAGCATGTCCATCCTATCCACCACCTATTTGTCCATGCGCGCGCTCCTCTGCCTCTCGATCGTCGGGTTTCTATTCACGACGCCGGTCCAGGCCCAAAAGCCGCCCGTTGACTGGGGCGAGGTGGAGGTAGCCGACCTGGAGATGAGCGCCTTTCCCGCCGACACCAACGCGACCGCCGTAGTGCTCGTCGATCACAGCTTCAGCGAAGTCGAACCGACGGGTGAGATCACGACCAAGCGCTACCGCCGCGTCAAACTACTCTCTGCCGCAGCATTCGACAGCTGGGGATCGTTCAGCATCTCGTACAACGCCAACGACCGCATCCAGCGCGTTAGCGGAGTGAAAGGACAAACGCTTACGCCCGGCGCCGACGGCAAAGTCGATAGGCACAAGGTCGGTAAGCGCGACATCCTCAAGGAGGATTTGCCCAACGGCTACGAGATGATCCGCTTCACCTTTCCGGCCCTCGAGCCGGGCGCCATCGTCGAGTACGAGTACACGCTGCGGTCCGACAGCCCATTCTATATCCCGGACTGGAGTTTTCAGCTGAGCGAACCCGTCCTGCACAGCGAGTACGTCGCCGAGTATCCGCAGACCATGTCGTACGTGTTCGCCAACCTCGCGCGCTACTCGTCCAGGCTCTCCGTGCAGGAGCAAGAGGAAGTCAACCGCCCGTTCGGAGATGCGACACGCTACCGCTACGTCGCCGAGAACCAGCCTGCGCTGCGCGACGAGCCGTTCATCACCTCGCTCGAAGACTACCGCAACCGCCTGTTCGTCCAGTTCGCCGCCTACTACGAGCCGGGCTTCGGCGAGCGGCGCTTCATCGACACGTGGGACAAGCTGGCTCAGGAGCTGCGCGAGCATCCCAACTTCGGCAAACACCTCGACAGCGGGCGGCGCGTCAAGGACGAAGTCGAACAAGTCGTGGCCGGGCTGACCACTCCGCACGAAAAAGTCGTCGCGCTCTACGATCACGTCCGCACGGCCTACTCGTTCGACGGACGCCAGCGGCTGCTGATGGACGAAGAAATCCGCGACGTGATCGCCGCCAAGACCGGAAGCACGGCCGAGCTGTCGCTGCTGCTGATCAACATGCTCCGCGAGGCCGACATCGAAGCCTACCCCGTCCTCATCTCGACGCGCGACCACGGAGCCATCCTGCGTCAGTACCCGCTGACGAGCCAGTTCAACGACGTTGTCGTCTACGCGTCGGCCCAAGGGCGCGAGTACCTGCTCAAGCCCACTAACCGCTACCGCCCGTACGACCTGCTGCCCGCGTCCAACTTCAACGGCATAGGCTTCCTCGTCACCGACGACAGTCAGGAGTGGATTCCGATGCGATCGGACAAAGCCTTTCGCACGCTTACCAGCGTCGAGGCCACCCTGTCTGCTGACGGAACGCTGACGGGCACGCTCACCAGCACGGATGGCGACTACGCCGCTGCCCTTCGCCGAGGCTCCTACGCCAGCGCCGAAGAGTCCGCCGCGTTCGCCCGCGAGACGTACTTCGGCAGCCTGACCGGCATCGACGTATCGGTCGACTCGGTTTCGGTCGAGAACGAGGACGCGCTCGCCGAGCCATTCAGACTCAGCACGCAGTTCCACGCGCCCGGCATGGCCACCGCCGCCGGTGACTTCCTCTATTTCAATCCGACGCTCGTCAGTGAGTGGACGAGCAATCCGCTCAAGACCCCTATCCGCACCTTTCCCGTCGACTTCGACTGGGGTTACAACGTCGTCTACACGGCGCGCATCGTGCTTCCCGAAGGCTACCGATTGGCCGAGGCCGTCGCCCCTAAAAGCGTGCGGCGAATGGACGGCAAAGCGACCTACCAGCGCCAAGTCACTGAGATGAACGGCGCCGTGCTGGTGCAGAGCCGCCTGATCCTCAACGAAACCGTCTTCCCGCCCGAGCACTATGCCGAGTTGCGCGGCTTCTTCGAAGAGGTCACGTCGGGACAGTCCGAGCCGCTCGTCCTCACGAGCACGCCGCTGCCCGCCGAGGCGCCCCCAGAAACCGCTGCCCCTGCTGGTGAGGCGTCTTCCGGCGAAGGCGAGTAGGTCTCGCAGACCTGCACGACTTGTTGAACCCACTGCTTCGGCTCCGCGCCCACATCCCACGGGACTCAGTCTGCGAGTCCTCTACCACCGCCGCCATGCGTCTGCTCTTTCTGCTCGTACTCCTGCTTCCGACTGCTCTGCGCGCGCAGCCGGTCCCGGACGAAATCGACTACAGCGTCGGCGCACTCAATCCGCTGCTCTACATCGGCGGAGGCGACGCCGTCATTCGCATCAACGCGACTTCGTTCGAGGTCAAGTCGGCGAGCAAGGCGGTCGAAAAGCGGCATTTTGCAGTCACGGTCCTGGAGGAGTCGGCGCGCAGCGCAGGCGAGATGCAGATCGGCTACGACGACCGCCTGCGCTCTCTCAAGAGCTTTCGGGGCGCCCTCTACGACGCGACGGGCAAGCGCATCCGCAAGATGGGTAAGGACGACCAGATGGACATGTCGGCGTTCTCGAGTACGGTCGACTTCTCGGAAAACCGCGTCCGTAGCGGGTTCCTCTATCACGACGCATTCCCCTACACCGTCGAGTATACGTGGGAAATCGAGCACGACGGCCTGATCTCGTGGCCCGCCTTCTACCCCGACGACGAGCGCGCGTCTGTTGCCTACGCCGCCTACGAAGTGTCCGCGCCGGACGACGTGACCTTCCGCTACCACGCCTACCGAACCGACCTCGCGCCCGACTTCGACCGCGCCGAGCGAAGCCGCCGGACCGTCCGCTGGACCGTCCGCGACCGCCCGTCGCTGGCGCGCGAGGACTGGGCACCGACGTATGGTGAGCGGATGCCGTCGATCCAGGTCGCTCCGGACGCCTTCGAGGTCGAGCGCGCGCGTGGCGACCTGACCTCGTGGCAAACGTTCGGTCAGTGGTACCACGACCTCCAGGTCGGGCGCGACCGGCTGGCGCCCGCCACAGCCGCCCGCGTGCAGGAAGTTGTCGAAGGCGCTGCGACGACGACCGAAAAGGCCCGCCGCCTCTACGCGATGATGCAAGACCACACGCGCTACATCAGCGTGCAGTTGGGGCTCGGCGGATGGCAGTCGTTCCCCGCCGAGTACGTCGAGGAACGCAGCTACGGCGATTGCAAGGCGCTCACCAATTACCTGATCTCGCTGCTCCGCGCCGCAGACGTAGAAGCCTACCCGGTCTTGATCCGTGCCGGAGCCAACGCCGCTTCGGTCCTGGCCGATTTCCCCGCCAATCAGTTCAACCACGTCATCACCGCCGTCCCGCTGGCTTCGACAGGCAGCGCCCCCGCCGACACGCTCTGGCTCGAAGCTACCAGTCAGACGACGCCGTTCGGCTGGCTCGGCACGTTCACCTCCGATCGCGCTGGCCTACTCGTCAAAGACGGCGCCAGTCAGATCGTCCGCACGCCTCCGATGCAGGCCGAGCAAAACGGCCAGCACCGCACCGTAAACGTGGCGCTGGCGGCCAACGGCGGCGCCGACCTCGTCCTCGTCGACCGGTACAGCGGAGCCCAGAAGGACCGGATGCACGGCTCGCTCCACGAGCGCACCTCGACCGAGCAGATGGCGACCGTATCGCGCACCTACGCGCTTCCCTCGTACGAAGTGGTCCGCTTCGATCCGTCGCCGCTGAGCACGCGACACCTCGAGGGCGCGATGCCCGTAGCACTACGCGCCAACCGCTACGCCCGCAGCGTCGGCAGCCGTCTGTTCGTGCCCCTGTCGCCTGCCTCGCAAGTCGACTACGGATTTGAGGAGGCCGAGGACCGCGCGCTTCCGATTCACATGGGCTACCCCTACCTCGACACCGATACCGTCCGCATCGCTCTGCCCGCAGGCTACACCATCGAAGCCCTACCCTCCCCCGTCGACGAGCAGACCGAGTTCGCCCATTACTCGGCCCAGGTCGAGTCGGTCGACGGCGCACTCGTCTACATTCGGCGCCTCCAGCTGACCCAGAGCCGCATCCCCGCCGAACAGTATGCCGCCGTGCGTGCCTTCTTCCAGACCGTCGCCCGAGCCGACGGAGCGCAGGCGGTTCTCAAAAAGGAGTGATACCAGAACCGAAGTTTTGCAGGTAGTTTCCCAGCTGCGTCGTCCCTGCCGAGATAACGCGCAGAGACGCAGGCCCCTTCATTACAGCCTCTCATATCCGAGCACCGCTCTACAATTGCAGCGATGGCAGCGGTAATGGACTTCCGCCTACGCAGAAATGCCGGAGTAGTGGATCCGAGCACACAGCCGATATGAGGTGCTGCATTGCGGGGAAGAGATCCGAGAATGGCAAAAGCCTGTCAGACCATGGCGATCTAACAGGCTTTTTGACTGGACTGAAACGAGCTGCCGCCGCTCAGACCTCCATAATCTCGACTTCCTTACGCGTCATCATGTCGTCGATCTTGGCGCCGTAAGTGTCTGTCAGCTTCTGAATGATCTCCTCGGACGTGTAGCGCATGTCCTCGGGCAGTTTGTCGTTGGCGACGATCTTCTTCACGTCGTTGTTGGCCGACTGCCGCGCGTTGCGGATCGAGATTTTGGCCTCTTCGCTGCGCGCCTTGGCCGCCTTGACGATCTGCTTGCGGCGCTCTTCGGTCGGCGTCGGGACCGGGATGCGGATCAGCGTGCCGTCGTTGCTCGGATTGAGGCCCAGGTTCGAGTTGGCGATGGCCTTTTCGATGGGCGTCAGCGCCGTCTTGTCCCACGGCTGGATGACGAGCAGGTCGGGCTGCGGTGCGCTCACGCTCGCGACCTGGTTGAGTGGCGACTGCGAACCGTAGTGATCGACGCGAATCTTTTCCAGCATCGCGGGCGACGCGCGTCCTGCGCGCATGGTGTGCATCTCGCCTGCGAGCGCTTCGACGGCGGCTTGCATGGCTTCTTTGGCCTCTTCGTGGACGAGTTCGATTTCTTCGGTCATGGTCGGGTGTAGATCGGAAATGGGAGGACGCTATGACCTCTCACGAGGCCGAAAAGGTCCATACGGCAGCGTTACGCATCCCAGTGAACGAGCGAGCCGATGTCCTCGCCCGACACGATGCGCGACAGGTTGCCGGGCGTATTCATGTTGAACACGATGATCGGAAGTTTGCTGTCGCCTGCGAGCGTGAACGCCGTCTGGTCCATCACTTTGAGTTGGCGCTTGATCGCTTCGGCTCCACTCAAACGCGGCAGGTACTCAGCGTCGGCGTTTTTCTCAGGATCGGACGTGTAGATGCCGTCGACGCGCGTGCCCTTGAGGATCACGTCGGCATCGATCTCGAGCGCGCGAAGTGTAGCGGCGGTGTCGGTCGTGAAATAGGGGCTGCCTGTCCCGGCTCCGAAGATCACGACGCGGCCTTTCTCCAGGTGACGGATCGCGCGGCGGCGGATGAACGGCTCGGCGATCTCCTCCATCGTGATCGCCGACTGGAGCCGGGTCTTGACACCTGCCGTCTCGAGTGCGCCCTGGAGTGCCATCGCGTTGATCATCGTTGCGAGCATCCCCATATAGTCGGCGTGGGCGCGCGGCATTCCCTTGTTCGAGCTACCGACGCCCCTGTAGATGTTGCCGCCACCGATAACGATGGCGATCTGAGCGCCCGTCTCGACGAGTTGCTTGACTTCTGAGGCATAGTGCGCCAGCCGGTCGTCGGCGATACCGAACGGCTGATCGCCGAGCAGGGCCTCGCCGCTGAGTTTGAGGAGGATGCGGCGGTAGCGCGGGGCGGTAGCAGAAGACGTTTCCATCGGGATCGGATCGGAGCAATGACTGAGAGCAAAAGCGTGTAAAACTACGCCCTGTCTCGCCAAGCACCAACGAAGCCGCACCTCTGTTTGCGCAACGAAAGAAAGCGAGACCACCGAAGTGGCCTCGCCTTTTTGGTACCGAGCAGCGCGTGTAACGACGCCGACCGGGTGTCAGGGCACCATCCCTAACGCAGTCAATATACCGCAACAGGCGCGAACTCGACACGATCAGCCCGCGACGTACTGCCACGGATTGCGGTCGAGCACCCAGAAGTAGTAGAACACGCCCAGCCAGCCGTGGTAGAGACCCAGCGGCCAAACGTTGCCGTGTTTGAGGTAGAGCGGCGTGTAGGCCAGTCCCAGCGCCGTCGTCCCGGCCGTCAGCTCCCAGTTGGGCAGGTGGACGGCCCCGAACGCCGCCGCCGTAACCGGGACGACGAAATAGGGCGAGCGCGCCCAGCCCGGTCCGTCGCGCAGATTGCCCGCCACCAGCGACTGCGTCAGAAACTGCTGGACCGTCCCCCAAATCGGATAGAGCGCCAACAACTGAATCATGTCGCGGTCGAGCTGCAGCGTGCCCTGATACGCACCGATGCCCGCCATAGCCCCGAGGGAGACGGCGCCGACGATGGTCGCGTCGCGCATTGCCGGACCCAGGTTCTTGCGCCGCAAACCGGTCCGCTGCACGAACGTCGGATCCGAGTACGCCCGCCATCCCACATACCCGCCCCACCCGGCGACGGCCGTCGGAATGAATACGTTCGACGCGTCCAGCTCACTCGCAGCCAGATGCCCGACGCCCGTCAGCGTGACCGCGCCCAACTCCCACAGCGCGCGCTTCGAGAACCCGGACTGCGAATCGTTCAGCGGCAGCGCGATGCGAAACGTCGGTCCCGTCAGCGCATCCGGCAGGACAGAAACGCGTTGCGCTGCGCCGAAGCGGGCGCGGCGATCAGGAGGAGCAGGACAGCGAAAACTCGCATCGGACCGTCAATTAGTTGCCTGCAACCTACGAATGCAAAACGGGACGCCCCGGCCGAAGCCCAGGCGTCCCGTTACGATTGCGCGTGTCAGCGGTCAGCCGCCCAGCGCGAAGCGGACGAACCGCTTGACGCCGACGCCCTGCTGCTCGAGCATCTGCTTGACGGTCATCGAAGAGTCCTTGACGAAGGGCTGCTCGACCAAGACGTTGTCCTTGTAGTAGCGCTCCAGCTTGCCGGTCGCGATCTTGTCGATGATCTGCTCGGGCTTGCCTTCGGCCAAGGCCATCTCGCGGCCGATCTCCATCTCCTTGTCCTTGACATCCTGCGGGACCTCGTCGCGCGTGGCGGCGAGCGGGTTGAGCGCGGCGATCTGCATCGCCACGTCGCGCGCGGCTTCGGGCGCGTTGTCGCCCGTCGCGTCGACGAGGACGCCGAGTTGCGCGCCGGGGTGGATATAGGGGACGATCTGCCCGTCGGCGCTCGTCATGATCTCGAAGCGACGCACGGCGATCTTCTCGCCGATCTTGCCCGTCATGTCCGTCAGCGCTTCTTCGACGGTGCGTTTGCCGTCGAACGAGAGCGCGTGGAACGCGTCGAGGTCGGCGGGGCGGTGGGCCATCACCAGGTCGGCGAGGGCGTCGGCGAACGTCTGGAAGCCTTCGTTGCGAGCGACGAAGTCGGTCTCGCTGTTGACTTCGATCAGCGCGGCCGTCTTATGGTCGTCGCTCGTGCGGGCGATGATCTGACCTTCGGTGGCGTCGCGGTCGGCGCGCTTGGCGGCGACTTTCTGGCCCTTCTTGCGGAGCACGTCGATGGCGGCGTCGAAATCGCCGTTGGTCTCTTGGAGTGCACGTTTGCAGTCCATCATGCCGACGCCCGTCTGCTCGCGCAGGCGCTTAACGTCGGAGGCTGTGATTGCCATGTCTATCGGATAGTTGAGTTCTGGAAGTAGGCGATGGAAGCAAAGCGCGGTCTCGTAGACTAGCTGCGTTCTTTCCATCTATGTCATCCTGAACATAGTCGAAGGATCCCCGCCCTAGCGGAAAGGAAGGAGATCCCTCGACAGGCTCGGGATGACGTTGGGAGCGAGCTTACGCTTCGTCGGTGGGGTCGACTTCGGCTTCGCGGCCTTCTTTTGCGGCGGCGGCGATCTCCTTCATATCGGCCTTGCGCTTCTCGTCGGATGCCTGACGCGATTCCCGCGGCGATTTCCTGCTGCGTCGTTCCGGCCTGGATGGCGGCCGAGATGACGCCGGCGATCAGGTCGACCGAGCGGATGGCGTCGTCGTTGGCCGGGATCGGGAAGTCGACGAGATTGGGGTTCGTGTTCGTGTCGACCAGGGCGATGATCGGGATGCCCAGCTTGCGGGCCTCGTCGACGGCGATGTGCTCGCGGTTGATATCGACGACGAACAGCGCACCCGGCAGACGGCCCAGGTCGGCGATGCCTTCGAGGACGTTTTCGAGCTTCTCGCGCTCACGCGTTCGCGTCAGACGCTCCTTCTTCTTGAGCTGATCGTAGGTGCCGTCGACTTCCATCCGCTTCAGAGCTTCCATGCGCGAGATCGAGCCGCGGATCGTCTGGAAGTTGGTCAGCGTGCCGCCGTACCAGCGCTCGACCATGAACGGCATTCCGCTCTCTTCGGCATGGTTGCGGACGGCGTCGCGGGCCTGCTTCTTGGTGGCGACGAACAGGATGCGCTTGCCCTGACGCGCGTACGTCGTCGCGGCTTCGGCGGCTGCCCTGAGACGTTCCTGCGTCTGCATCAGGTCGAGGATGTGAATGCCTTCGCGCGCCATGAAGATATACGGCTTCATCTGCGGATTCCAGCGGCTCGTCAGGTGGCCGAAGTGGACGCCCGCTTTGAGCAGGTCTTCCAGAGGCACATTTCCGTCGGCAGGCGCGAGAGCGCGGGCCATGGGGGCAGGCGCGGCGGATTCATCGGCAGCAGGCGCCGTGTCGGTGGTGACAGTAGCGACCGTTTCCGCAGATGCGGCTGCAGGCGTTTCGACGCTTTCGGCGTCGGAGTTGAGGATTTCGCTCATGATTGGGGTTTGGGTTGAACCGCTACGGCCTTCGCCTGCATAGCCGATCCCCTTGCGAGGACACCCAGCGATGCATCACGCCGTATGCGTGGTGATGGGTCGGCGACATGCCTTCCCGAAAAGTGGAGGTTCCAAACACGCGAAAGGGCAGCCATCGACCACCCTTTCGCCCTGTGTTCCGAGCGGATTAACGCTTCGAGAACTGGAACTGCTTGCGCGCCTTGGGCTGTCCGTACTTCTTACGCTCGACCATGCGCGGGTCACGCGTCAGGTAGCCGGCGTCGCGGAGCGGCTTGCGCAGCTCTTCGTTGAAGACGAGCAGCGCGCGGGCGATGCCCAGCTGGATCGCTTCGGCCTGTCCCGTCAGACCGCCGCCTTTGGCGTTGACGAGCACGTCGAACTGGCCGGTCGTGGTCGTCACGTCGAAGGGAGCCACGACGGCGCGCTGGCGCCATTCGAGCGGAAAGTATTCGGTCATGTCGCGCTTGTTGACGACGACCTTACCCGTTCCGGGGCGGAGGTAAACGCGAGCGACAGACGTTTTGCGACGGCCGACGGCCTGGTACTGTTCGAGAGCCATAATGGTAGTTAGATCGAGAGCGGCTGCGGCTGCTGGGCTTCGTGCGGGTGCTCCGCTCCGGTGTAGACTTTGAGCTTGGTCAGCATCTGGCGGCCGAGCACGCCTTTGGGCAGCATGCCCTTGACGGCGTTGCGCATCAGGAACGTGGCGTCCTTGGCGCGCTTCTGGCGCGGCGTGACGAGCTTGTCGCCCGACGGGTAACCCGAGTAGCTGAAGTAGGTCTTCTGCTCTTCCTTGTTGCCCGTAAAGCGGACGTTCTCGGCGTTGATGACTACGACGAAGTCGCCGGTATCGACGTGAGGCGTGTAGGAGGCCTTGTGCTTGCCGCGGAGGATCGTGGCGATCTGCGAGGCGAGGCGGCCGACGACCTGCTGGTCGGCGTCGACGAGGTGCCAGGCGCGCTCGACTTCGGCGGGCTTGGCGCTGAGCGTCTTGTAGCTGTTGACGTCCATCGGTGTGGAGAGGCGGAAGATGAAAACGTCCGAGACACGCCCGGACGGAAGCGGCACGCGGGGCCGCGGAGAGATCACGTAACCCGAACGCATGAGGCATTCGGAGCTACCCAAAATACAAGACGCGCGGCACCGCCCAAATGAAATCAGCGCGCAGACAGGCGTGGCCTGTTCCTTTTTGCGACTGCGAAAAACACCCACTCCGTTCGTTACCGGTTGCAGGCGCTCCGCTTCTTCTCACTCAGACGCGCAGGAAACAAGTAGCACCGAGGATCTCTGCGGGCGAACACTTGCTCACCTCAGCAGCACCTGAGCCACGCCTGCGATGTCGTCGCCTCCGAACCCCGCAGCCGATGCCGCCGCGAATGCCTCGCGCGCTCCGCCAATCACGGGCGCCTCGCCTTGGATCGCATCGAACGCGTAGCCCAAGTCTTTGGCGACCAAATCTATGGGGAAGTTGGGCGCGTATTCTCCCCGCGCCATCAGTCCTGCCAGACGCGCCGCCGCCGGACTCGTGACGGGCAACCCGGACAGAAACTCCGCACCCTTTTCGCGCCCGATGCCCGACCCCTCCAGCAGTGCCAGCACTTCGACCATCGCTGCGGCCTGAACGGCGAACAGCGCGTTGACGGCCAGCTTGGCTGACGCCGCCTGCTCGGGTGTTCCGACATGCTTCGGCCTTCCCATCGCGCTCACCACGTGTTCGGCCCGAGCAAACACGTTCGCGTCTCCGCCTACTAGAATCGCCAGCTCGCCCGACTCGGCATGGGGACGCGATCCGACGACGGGTGCAGCGAGAAACGGTTGACCGCCCATTGCACCGCCCAATTCGCGCGTCCAGTCGGGCGAAAGAGTACTGCATTCGACAGCGATGGCGCCCGGCTGCATCACGCCGAGTGCGCCGGTCGACGTATCGAGCCAGACGGAGCGAGAGGCTTCGTCGCCGTGGACCATCGCGATCACGAGGTCGGCGGACTGGGCGGCAGCCCGTGGCGTGTCGGAGACGGTCGCACCCTGTAGCGCGAGGTCGGTGGCGCGTTCGGGGGTGCGGTTGTAGACGGTGACGGCATGGTCGGCAGCAAGCAGGCGGGCGGCCATTCGGCTGCCCATTGCGCCCAGTCCGAGAAAGGCGATGGTCATAGCGGGATCTGGTTTGGTGAACGCCCAAGTTGGCCGCGCTCCATTCCGCCTCGCCTTAACCTGTGTTCAGAACCGGAGATAAGGCTTCTCCTCGCCGGATGCGGGACAGGTGCACGTCGGTGATTCCCAGCAGGGAGGCGATGTGATAGAGCGGGACGCGCTGCATCAGGTCGGAATGGGCGTCAGCGAAATCACGGTAGCGCTCGGATGCGTCTTGAACCAGCATCGACCGGGCGCGGCGTTCCTTGCGGGCCAGCAAGTGCTCCGCAAGCTTTCGCCCCAGCCGCTCGAATGCCGGATCGGCATCCATCAGATCGGAGAAGTCGGAATAGGCCGCGCGCAACACGAGTGTCGACTCGAGCGCCTCGACTCCATAGAGCAGTGGGAGCCCGAGTTGCGCCGCTCCCAGCGCTCCGCCGAACGTGCCCTCTACCAGAAATGCTTTGTTAGCCTCACGCCCGCCATCGGCCGAGGGATAGTAGAAGCGGAGCAGACCGGATGAGACGAACAGGATGTCATGGTCGCCGTCGCCGGGCAAAAACAGGTGTTGGCGGGCATCTACAGCCGTAGTCGAGAACAGCGCCGCCAACGCATCGCCCTGCGCGTCGGTGAGCGGCGCCCATTGGCGAGCGGCAGCTAGCAGGGGGACCTGTGAGTCGTTCATGCGGATAGGACTTCGATCTGGGCGGCAGGCACGCGGTCACCGATCTGGAGACGAATGCGGTGAGAGGGGCGGCAGCGGTGGACATGGTGACGCTACTCTGATGGCGCCACAATCTATAGAGGGCACTACAACCTACTGACGATGCGCAAGGTCGCCGCGTCTCGTAAACGCACGGCACCCCGCCCGGAAGATCTCCGAGCGGGGTGCGTGGTGCCGGTGGGGCGGGACGCGTCAGTTAACGTCGCCGTAGCCTGCGCAGTCGGAGATGGCCTGTGCCTTCTCGGTCTGGCCGACGTTGGTGTACGCCTGGAAGAGCGCGCGGCACGACTCTTCTTCGCTGGCGCCGTTGATGCGCGACAGTTCGCGAGCGCGCTCGAGCGGCGTGATGGCACGCTCGAACAGGCTGGTGCGCTGCTCGATCATTTGCTCGATGGACGCTTCGCGCGCGGTGATTTCGTCGCGTGAAAGGCTGCCGCGCTGCTCGCGCAGTTCATCGTCGGACTCGCGCACCTGATCGTTGACGCTGACGGCCTGGTTGATGTAGGCCGCACCGAGGTTGTAGTAGCCGTTCGGGTTCTCGGTGTCGAGGTTTACGGCCTCTTCGAGCTGAACGATCGCCTCGTCGTAGCGGCCGGTTTCGAGCAGCAGCGAGCCGTAGTTGTAGCGGTACGTCGGGTTGGTCGGGGTGCGCTCAACGGCCGATCCGTAAAACTCGATCGCGCGGTCGGTCTGACCGGCGTTGACGTAAACGCTGAGCAGCTGCTGACGAATGTCGTCGTTGTCGGGCATCATCTCGGTTCCGCGCTCGAGCAGCGTCACGGCGTCGCTCTGACGGTTGTTTTCCGAGTAGAGCGACGAGAGGTAGATGAACGTGTTGGGATCCGAGTCACCTTTTTCGATCGCCATTTCGAGCACCGGGATGGCTTCTGCCGAGCGCTCGGCCTGGACGAGCGCGAAGCCCTGGTTGACGTAGACGCTTGCCGTGTCGGGCGCTATGATCGACGCGTCGGCGAAGGCCATCGCTGCTTCTCCGAAGAGGGCCGGATCGCTGGCTTCCTGGGCCGCATTGTACTTGTCGACACCGTTGCGGTAGGCGTTGATGTAGGCCAACTGAACTTTGTTGCCCACTTCGGCCTGGAGCTCCGGGTCGAGCTGGGCGGCGCGCTGGTAGGCCGCTACCATGCCGCGCGTCATCTCGGTCCGCATGGCCGGATCACGGGCGTCCTCGAGCTGCGCCATGTAGATGTCGCCTTTGAGCTTGAGCGCGGCGGCGTTGTCCGGGTTGCTTTCGAGCGCTTTCTCGATGTTGGTCATCGCGCGGTCGTAGTCCTGGTTGCGCAGGTCGAGCTTGGCGCCTTCGACGTTGGGATCGCTGGAGCATCCGTCGGCGGCACCCAAGACGAGGGCTAGACACGCGACGAGCAGCAGTTGGCTGATGCGTTTCATGAGGGGAGGTGGGGTAGTGGAAACAGGTAGAGCGGGTGCGAATCGGTGGGCAATGCCGCCGCCGCACGTGCAGAATCGCCAAGATACACGCGAGTTCGCGCGTGAAAAGAGGCGATCCGGCACGATTGTGTGAGAACGTATGCCTCGCCGCGTCTCGCGTGCCTGCGTGGAACCGCACCCGGCGCCTGGGCTGTGTAACACCTCTTCTCGTCTGCCGCCTGCCCCCATGCCTGCATCGCCCCTCCCGACGTCTGGTGCACGCGCGCTGCTCTCGGGCTTGTTCGACTACGCAGGCCTGTTTCCGCCTGCCGCCCTCGGTCTGGACGATGCGCTAACCGAGTGGCGCCGTCACCGAGACGAGCCTGCCCGCTGGATGCTGGGCGCCTTCGTCCTGCCGGTCCGCTTGCTGCCCGACCTGGCCGAGCGCCTCGCCCCGCACGAGTCGATCGCGCTGTCGCTACTGCCGACCGGCGGTCCAAACACGGGCACCTGGCTCGACGCGCTCCACGCCGATTTACGGTCGATTCAGGCCTTCTTGCAGTCGGCCCCCGACTGCGCGGCCGCCAGTCTGGAAGCCCGCATCCCAATGGACGCTCAGGGGGATGCGGCGACCGGCTTTCTCGCGCGCGCCGCCCGCCTACTGAACGACTTCGACATGGGACGGACGACCGTCTTTCTCGAGCCCGGATGGTCCGCCGACGCGCTTCAGCGTTTTCCGCAGACACTGCGCGCCATCGCCGAGCACAATGCCCGAGCCGGTGGCCCGACGTTCGCCGCCAAACTGCGTATGGGCGGCGTGACAGCAGACGCGTTCCCCTCGCCCAAATCGGCAGCTCGAGCACTGGTCGCCCTTCGCGATGCGGACGTGCCGTTCAAGTGTACCGCTGGGCTGCACCACCCCATCCGCGCACACCACGACAGCGTCGCAGCTGAGATGCATGGCTTTCTCAACGTGTTCTCGGCGTGGACGTTTGCGCATGCCCGAGGCGCCGACGAAGAAACGTTGACGCGAGTCCTCGCCACGACCGATCCAGACGCGTTTCGCGTATCCGATCAGGGCGTGGCGTGGTGCGTCGGCGAAGGCGCATCGCTCCACGCCACTCCCGATCAGATCCGAACCGCACGGCGCCAGGCGGTGGGTATCGGCAGCTGCTCGTTCGACGAGCCCGTCGCTGACCTGTCCGCGCTCGGCATCGCCACTGGCTGACCTTGTTTCCTTTTCCTCGACTCTCCTATACGTGACCACGTTTCTCGATCTACCCGACAACACCCTCTTCCCGCTCGAAAACCTCCCGTGGGGCATCGCCGCTCCCAACGACAGAGGTCCGCGCCCCGTGGTACGCCTGGGCGATTGGGCCGTCGACCTGCATGCGCTCGAAGAATCTGGGCTGCTCGCAGACGCGATCGGTGAGGCGACGCCGTTCAGCGGGGAGACGCTCAACGCGTTCATGGCGATGGGCAGCAGCGTGTGGACTGAAACGCGCAAACGAATTCAAGCTCTGCTCTCGGGCGACGATCCTGCGCTCAAGGATGACCCCGGCTTGCTCGCACGCGTCTTGATTCCGCTCTCAGACGTGGAGATGCAGCTTCCCGCGCGCATCGGCGACTACACCGACTTCTACTCGTCGCGCGCGCACGCCACCAACGTCGGGACGATGTTCAGGGGTGCCGACAATGCGCTCCAGCCCAACTGGCTGCACATTCCGGTCGGCTATCACGGGCGCGCGTCGTCGGTCGTCGTGAGTGGGACGCCCGTCCGCCGACCGCTCGGCCAGCTCAAGCCCGAAGACGGCCCACCGACGTTCGGCCCATCCAAACTGCTCGACATCGAACTCGAGATGGGGATGTTCGTCGGGACCGGCAACGCGATGGGCGAGCCGATTCCCGCCGCATCCGCCGAAGAGCACATCTTCGGCATCGCCCTGGTCAACGACTGGTCTGCGCGCGACATCCAGAAGTGGGAATACGTCCCACTCGGGCCGTTTTTGGGCAAGAGCTTTTGCACGACCGTCTCGCCATGGATCACCCCAATCGACGCGCTCGAAGGTGTTCGCGTGCAGGGCGAGACGCAAAACCCCGAGCCGCTGCCCTACCTGCGCACCGATGGACCGATGCACTTCGACGTGACGCTCGAGGTACACCTGCAAACGTCGGCGATGGACGAGCCGCAGCGCATCTCGCAGTCCAACTTCAAGCATCTCTACTGGTCGATGGCGCAGCAGCTCGTCCACCACGCGTCCAATGGCTGCCCGATGAACTCCGGCGACCTGCTCGCCAGCGGCACCATCAGCGGCGAGGACAAAGGCAGTTACGGCAGCTTGCTCGAACTTACTTGGCGCGGCGAAAACCCGATCGACCTGGGCGAAGGTGGCACCCGCAGCTTTCTCCAAAACGGCGACACCGTCATCCTTACCGCCTACGCCGACCTCCCCTCAGGTGTCCGCATCGGTCTGGGCGAGGCGCGCGGCACCATCGCGCCAGCACCGGATACTTCTGCGGCATAATGATGCCCAGCGAGTCGAACGGGAGTCCAACGTCAGTCCGCATCCTTCCTCAATCGATGAGCCACGCAAAAAAGCTGGTATGACCTCGACCGGCGGACAGGACGCAGAGAGAGCGAGCGTCAAGAAAAGCTGCTGTTTGAACGAAGCGAGTGAGTTTGCAGGTTTTCAGCGAGCGAACGCAGCATCCGTCGGAGTGTCCTGACACGTGGCGAGTGCAGCCTTGACGTTTTGGCTTCTGGCGTCTGTCCTGAGCGCGGCCGAAGGGCATCAAGGCAGAAGGATGCACGCGTAGCGGATCACATGAGAGCAAAACCAAATGCACAGCCGGTTGTGGATCACCGCCTATGCATGAATGACGCCTGGAAAGGTGGGAAGGACTCACATCCGGCACACTCTGAATCAAGTTTTGTCCCTACACACGCCTCCGCTCCACGGCACCCACCGCCCCAGCGCACGTACGTCTAGACCTAACACTACCGGACAGATGCTCCTCGCTCCCTCCATCCTAGCCGCCGACTTCGCCCACCTCGAAGCGCAGACAGAGCAGGCCCTGGACGCAGGCGCCGACTGGATCCACGTCGACGTGATGGACGGCCTGTTCGTGCCCAACCTGTCGATGGGCGCCAACGTCGTCCGAGCACTGCGCCCGCTGGCCGACCGGACCGGTGCGCTGCTCGACGTGCATCTGATGATTGAGCGGCCCGAGCGCTACGTCGAGCAGTTCGTCGGCGAAGGCGCGGACTTGGTGACGGTCCACGTCGAGGCGACGCCGCACCTGCATCGCACGCTCGAACTGATTCGCAAGGCCGGAGCGCGCGTCGGCGTGACACTGAACCCGGCGACGCCGCTGGTCCTGCTGGAAGAAGTGCTTCCCCTGGTCGATCTCGCGCTGATCATGAGCGTCAACCCGGGCTTCGGCGGACAGGCATACATCCCTTCCAGTTCGGACAAGATTCGGCGGCTCAAACGGATGATCGTCCAGTCGGGCAGCAGCGCTCGGATCGAAGTCGACGGCGGCGTGACGCCTGCCAACGTCGGCGAGGTCGTGGCGGCGGGCGCAGATGTGGTCGTGGCGGGAAGCGCCGTCTTCAAAGGCGATGTGGCGGCGAACGTGCGAGCGCTCAAAGCCGCGGCCGAGGTACAGCACCTTGCCTGAGCGGGGCGAACTCGAGTGGGTGCGCGTGGCTCTGCCGCTACCGGTTGACCAAACGTACACCTACACGGTACCCTCAGCGATGCGGGCCGGCCTGGAAGTCGGGAGCCGCGTCGTCGTGCCGTTCGGGCGGCGGGTGCTGACGGGCGTCGTCGTAGAGCCGGGCAAGGCGGCGGATGCCGACGGCTTCGAGACCAAACCCATCGACGACGTGCTCGACGACGGCTCGGCGGCGACGACGGATCTTCTGCGCCTGACCAAGTGGATGGCGGGCTACTACGTGTGTTCGTGGGGCGAAGCGCTCCGTGCCGCATTGCCCGGCGGACTCGACGTGTCGACCGAGCACACGCTCCACCGCACCGAATCCGACGCGGCCGACTGGCCCGAGCACCCCGTCGCCGGGCCGCTCCTTCGGGTGTTGGGACGCGCACCCCAAACGCTATCCGCGGTACGCCGCCACGTGCCAGGAGCGACGCTGGCGATCGCGCGCAGGCTCGAAGCCGCCCATGTCGTCACGCTGGCGACTGGCTTGTCGCAACCGCGCGTCCGGACGCGGTCGGTGGCTCACCTGCGGCTGGCCGCTCCGTTCCAGTCGACTCAGGGCGTCCGCGACGCGCTCGAACAGGTACCGGGGGACAAACAAAAGGCGCTGCTCCACGCACTCCTCGACGCCGGACCGGGCGAGTGGCACGTGCAGGCGAGCATCGTCGATCAGGCCGAGGCGAGCTCTTCGACGGCCACGAGTCTGGTCAAGCGCGGGCTGCTAGAGCGCGAGGACCGAGAGATTCTGCGCGGAATGGAAACCGGCGCTATCACTCCTGCTCCCCAGGTCACGCTGCGCGACGAGCAAACCGAGGCTTTGGCGGCCATTTCGGACCAGATCGACGCGCGCGCATTCGGCACGCTGCTGCTCCATGGCGTGACCGGCAGCGGCAAGACAGAAGTATACATCGCCGCGCTCCGCCGGACGCTCGAGCAGGGCCGGACCGGCATCGTGCTCGTCCCCGAGATCGCCCTGACGCCCCAGACCGTGCGCCGCTTCCGCGCCCACTTCGGCGACCGCATCGCCGTGCTGCACTCGCGCATGAGTCTGGGCGAGCGCTACGACGCGTGGCGCGCCATCCGCGACGGACGCTTTCAGGTCGTCATCGGCCCGCGCTCGGCTGTCTTCGCCCCACTGGAAAACATCGGTCTGATCGTCGTTGATGAGGAGCACGAGAGCAGCTACAAACAGTTCGATCCTGCGCCGCGCTACCACGCCCGTGACACCGCGATTCTGCGCGCCAGCCTGTGCGGCGCGACGTGCGTGCTGGGCAGCGCGACGCCCGCGCTCGAAACGTATCACAACGCGCAAACGGGCAAATACACCTACCTCCGCATGACCGGGCGCGCACCGCTCGCCGATGGATCGGAGGCGCAACTGCCCAGCGTTCACGTCCTCGACCTGACACGCGAGACCAAGCGGCATCAGGTCGAGGGCGCGTTGTCGCGCAGGTTGGTCGAGGCCATCGCCGAGCGCGTCGCCAAACAGGAGCAGGTCATCTTGCTCCAAAACCGCCGCGGCTACGCACCGATCCTTGGAGTGCCGCGACTGTGGATGGTCACCGTTCTGCCGCGACTGCTCGGTCCCGATGCCCTACCATAAGCGGGGCAACCAGTTGAGGTGCCACTACTGCGGGCGCTCGGCCCGTAGGCCGCGTGCGTGCCCCAAGTGCGGGAGCCAGCGGATCGACCTGATCGGAACCGGCACGCAGCGCGTCGAGGAGCAACTGGCCGAGCAGCTACCCGATGTGCGCGTGCTCCGCATGGACCAGGATTCGACCGGGCGCAAGGGCGCGCATCAGAAGCTGCTCGACGCCTTTGGACGCGGCGAAGCCGACGTGCTGTTGGGGACGCAGATGGTCGCCAAGGGGTTGGACTTCGCACGCGTAACGCTCGTCGGCGTCATCTCGGCCGACACGGGTTTGCTGCTGCCCGACTTCCGCGCCGAGGAGCGCGCGTTTCAACTCATGACCCAGGTGGCCGGACGCGCCGGACGCGCCGACCTGGCTGGAGACGTGATCATTCAAACGCGGCGCCCCGATCAGCAAGCGCTCATCTACGCCCGGACGCACGACTACGAAGGTTTCGCCGAGTATGCGCTCGAAGAGCGCAGGTTGCTGCGCTATCCACCCTTCGGCCGCGTCGTCGGTCTCGAATTCAAGGGAATGGACGAGCGCGCGACAAAGGCCGTCGCCCGCGACTGGACCAATCTGCTGCGCGAGATCGCAGGCAACACATTCGAGATCTTGGGCCCCGAAGCGGCCCTCATCGCCCGCGTCAAACGCTTCTATCGGTTTACGGCACTGGTCAAAGTCGCCCCGGAAGCACCTGCGGTTCAGCCGATTCTGCGCAGAACAGTAGACGCCTTCGGATCGCTCCCCGGCGGCACACGCGTCAACGTAGACGTAGACGCGCAGGCGCTGACGTAAAAGTCCAGATCAGGCTCAGCGGCGTGCAATGAGGCTCAGCACGTTTTTCTGTCGCAACCGACGCAGCGACCACAAACGAAAGGAAGCCGTCAACCGTCGAGCCGTCAGAGCGCGGGAGGTAGCGCCATGAACAGGAGGCACATTACGAAGAGGAGAAGCAGTACGAGGCGCATGGAAAGCGAGAGTATGTGATAGTCCGATGCCCTGATATATAGAGTGGTGGGGGCGGTTCGATATCGGTAGATACATGCGCCGGAGCCAGCATACCTACCTAAGAAATTGTTAACCCAATGGAAGGGGTTTGCTCACCGATCCGTCACTCGCACACCACAACTGATCAGGACATGCATTATCCGGTCGTGACGCGCACGCCGCGCTTTTGCAGTACATCCGCAAGCGTCTTGGAATCGACCTCTGGTCCCAAGGCTATCTCGTCCCATCGCTGCCGCTCGCGGGTTTTGACGTGCAGGACCGACGGGGGCCACTTATCTACACCGAAGAAGTCCGACTGCGGCCGATCCTTGCCCGTTATCCGCACGCGTGCCACGTCAGTCCAGAGCCACGTGTCTACTTGGCCGCTTTCGCTATACGCGTGTCATACTCTTGTCGTAAACGATCACATCTCCGGTTTCCATTGCCTCCTTGCGACGCAGAGTGTGCATAGCGGCCCACCCGAAGATGACGCCCCAGTAGCCCATGTATGCGACGGCATAGACAGTCACGATGAATCCGCTTGTCAGACCTGACCAACCGAGCATCATATCGGCTGCGATCATGACGGCCAGTACGAGCGCGACAAAGCCAGCCTCTCGGTGAACGGAGCGCAAATCGGCCTTTCGGCGCGACGTTTCGTCGGAGAGCACCGGGCCGAACGAGTAGGTGCCGTCCGTCTCGTGCATTTCCAAGACCGGCTCGCGCCACGTCAGCAGCGGCTCGCTCGTCTCCACGGCCTTACTCCACGGTCACGCTCTTGGCGAGGTTGCGGGGCTGATCCACGTCGCAGCCGCGCATGACGGCGACGTGGTACGACAGCAACTGGAGCGGAATGACGGTCAGCAGCGGGTCGAGGAAGTCCGACGTGGACGGCAGTTTGATCACGTGCTCGCACAACTGATCGAGTTCGTCGTTGCCCTCGTCCGTGATTGCGATGACCGAGCCGTTGCGCGCCGCGACTTCTTCGATATTCGAGACGACTTTGTCGTACGTCGCATCCTTCATCGCCACGACGACGACCGGCATGAAGCGGTCGATCAGGGCGATGGGACCGTGCTTCATCTCGGCGGCCGGGTACCCTTCGGCGTGGATGTAGCTGATCTCCTTGAGCTTGAGTGCGCCTTCGAGGGCGACGGGAAAGTTGTAGCCGCGACCCAGGAAGAGGAAGTTCGACGCCAGCCGCACCTGTTTGGCCAGTTCGTGAATCTGTCCGTCGGTCTTCAGCGCACGTTCGATCTTGCCTGGAACCGACGCCAGCTCGGTCAGCATTTCCTTCATGCGCTCGTCCGAAACGGTCCGGCCTTCGGCCATCTTGAGTGCGATCATCGTCAGGACGGTTACCTGCGAGGTAAAGGCCTTGGTAGACGCAACGCCGATTTCAGGTCCGGCATGGAGGTAGACGCCTGCGTCGGTCTCACGCGCAATCGTCGAGCCGACCGTGTTGACGATGCCGATGACCGGGATGCCGTTCTGCTTGGCTTGCCGGACGGCGGCCAGGGTATCGGCGGTTTCGCCGGACTGCGAGATGACGAACACTACGTCGCCCTCGCGCAGGATCGGCTCGCGGTAGCGAAACTCGCTCGCGTACTCGACCTCGACCGGAATGCGCGCGATCTCTTCGATCAGGTACTCGCCGACCAGTCCGGCGTGCCATGAGGTGCCGCACGCACAGATGATGATGCGCTGCGCGTTCTGCAGCGTCTCGACCATGCCGATCAGTCCGCCCAGCGTGATCGTGCCCGCCTCGGCGTTGACGCGCCCTCGCATCGAGTCGGCGATGGACTGGGGCTGCTCCATGATCTCCTTGAGCATGAAATAGTCGTAGCCGCTCTTCTCGACGGCCTCGACGCTCATCTCGAGTTCGATCACCTCTTTGCGCAGCGGCGTGTTCTCGGTGGTCATCACGCGGTAGCCGTCGCGCTTCATCACGACCATCTCGCCGTCGTCGAGGTAAATCACCTGCCGCGTGTGCTCGACCAGCGGAGCGGCATCCGATGCCAGGAACCACTCGTCCTCGCCGACGCCGATCAGCAGCGGGCTGCCCTTGCGCGCGCCGATCAGTAGGTCTTCACCGCCTTCTTTGCTGACGAGCGCCATGCCGTATGTCCCATCGACCTGCGTCAGCGCCTGCTGGACCGATCCTACCAGATCCAAGCCCGTCTGCTTGCGGATGTCGTCGATCAGGTGGACGAGCACTTCGGTATCGGTCTCACTCTTGAAGGTGTAGCCCTTGGCTTTGAGCGTCTTCTTCGAGCGCGTTGTAGTTCTCGATGATGCCGTTGTGGACCAGAGCGAAGTCGCCCGACTCGCTCTGATGCGGGTGCGCGTTGACATCGTTGGGGAAGCCGTGCGTGGCCCAGCGCGTGTGACCGATACCCATTGTGCCGTCGTAGCCGCCTCGGCTTTCGACCATGCTCGCCAGCGCACCGACTTTGCCTTTTTGCTTTTGAACCTCCAGCTCACCGTTGATGATGGCTATACCGGCCGAGTCGTAGCCGCGATACTCGAGGCGCTGGAGACCGGAGAGGAGAATGGAATCGGCCTTTTGCTTACCGATGTATCCGACGATACCGCACATAGACGTAAAGAGAAAAACTGGAGATGGAAACAGACATAGTGGGAGAGTCAAAGGATATGCACGCCGGGTCGGTCCGCACCTAGTCTCGGCACGCTATGCACAAAAGGTTACCGTCTGCGACAGATACGGCGTCTCCACCATTGCCCTCTGGGGCACTATGGAACCGTCCCGTCGTTGACGCCGCATTCCTGCCCCACTATGCGCCTGACCTTGTTCCTTGTTCTGCTGCTCGGATGCGCCGCCTGCGCTCCGCCCGAGCCGCCCCCAATGCTGGACCTGGAAACCGAGGAGCCGACGACCTACTACCTCACGCACGACCGAGGGCGGACGCTCCACTTCCGAATCCCGATTCGTAACGACACCGACTCGACGACCAGCCTCTACTTCTTCGTGTACGCATCGGACGATGTCGCCAAGCCACCCGCTCGCCAGGTGTATCCGCCCAAAGCCCAGACGTCGATGCCGCCGTCTCGTACGTTTGCCGTCGGTCGTCCCGAATTGGGCATCTATCGCGAGATAGCTGCAGGCGACACGACGATGCTCCAGGGCCTAATCCCTCTGCCGACCGAGTGGAGCGATCGTCGTCCCATCGTGTCCGACGGCTTCCGAGACCTGCGCCTGTACGCCTATTCGTCGGCTGGGCGTCAGGTATATGCCCAATCGTGGCCACTGCGGCGTGTTAAAGGGGAGATCCTGACGGAGGGAGAGCGGACGAACACGTTTCGGTGAGCGCGATCGATTCCCCGTATGTATCACCTTTTCTGCCTCCGCGTGCCCACCACTGCTCCCGGCCCCACACGTACGCGGTACGGCTTTTGCGCGCTTCCCACCACCTTCCCCTCGCGCACATGTCACGAACGCCTACCCTCCTTTGCCTGCTGACGATGGCGGCTTTCGCGCTTACTGTCCCCAGGTCCCAGGCTCAGCCAACGTACTCGTGCGACCCCGCCGCCTGCACGCTACCCGATTGCCTCTGCGCGTCTACCCAAGCCCCCGGCGGACTCGCACCTGCCCAAGTGCCGCAGTTCGTGCTCGTCACGTTCGATGATTGCATGCAGACGCAGAACGAAGCCGACATCCGGCCCATGCTCGCCGGCGTCCGTAACCCCAATGGGGCTCCGATCAACGTCACGTACTTTCTCAGCCTCGAGGGGTGCGCACGCGACGACACGACCGAGGCGGCCGTCGTCCTCGACCGGCTTGCAGCCGGAGACGAGATCGCTGTTCACACCGTCACGCACTCGACCTCGGACACGACCAGCTTCGACACGTGGCGGCGCGAGATCAACGGAGTGATGCGCTATCTGGACCGGCTGAACGTGCCGCGCCAGCAGCGAGGCTTCCGCGCGCCGTTCGTCGCCACCAACGCGGCCCTGTTCGACGTGCTCCAGACGCTGGGTATCCTCTACGACTCGTCGATCTACGATTCGCCGTTTTTCAGTCCGGTCTCCAATGGCGTCGACCGGTTCGTCTGGCCCTACACGCTCGACTACGGCCCCGCTCAAAACTGCGGCACATGGGCGACATTCAACAGATGCACCGACGATCCCAAGCCCGGCCTCTGGTCGATCCCGGTCTATTACCACGTAGACGTGCGGAGCAACGGCGAGGACCGAGGCGATTACTTCGGCACGTTCGACGTGGGCAACCCAACGTTTTCGTTCAGCCAGAAGCTGAATGGCGACGCCCTGTACCGGGTTTTGACGGACAACTTCACTTCGCGCTACCGCGGCAACCGCTCGCCGCACGGCGTTTACCTCCACGCGCCGACGTTTCAGACTGCCGAGTACCGCGATCCGTACAACCGCGCGCTCCGCTACATGGCGGCGCAACGCGACACGTGGTTCGTCACGATGGAAACGCTGATTCGATGGATGCGCGACCCCGTCCCGGCTTCGCAGATGTCCGACTGGATCGCGGGCACGCTCACCTCGGCCGAAGATCCGACACGCATGGCCGACCTGCGCCTGACACCGTCGATCACGACCGGACAGGTCCGCATCGACGGCACGATTCCTTCCGGCTCGGTCGCCGAGGTATACGACGCGATGGGCCGACGCGCGTTCTCGTTCTCGATTGCCTCGGGCGACCAGATAGACCTGAGCGCGCTTGCGTCGGGCCTCTACTTCGTCCGCATTGGCGAGACGGTACGCGGCGTCACCCTTCGGAAGTGACGTGACCGCCTGCAACGATGCCCGAGATGGCGCGCAGTTGATCGGCCAGCGGTGCTAGATCGTCGGCGAACGGATCGAGCATGACGCCGCCTGCTCCCGCGGCGACGGCGGCCCGAGTGAGCGACGCGGTCTTTTGGGGCTTGCCCGTCCCATACGTCGCGTCAGAGATGATGGGCAGATGGCTGAGCGATCGAATCTCGGCAATGCTGGACACGTCGAGCGTGCGCGTCGGCGATCCGAACAGTCGCAGTCCGCCCTCGCAGAGCACGACCTGTTCGTTGCCGCCCGCCAGCACGTAATCGGCTGCGACGAGCCACTCTTCGATGGTCGCGTTGGCGCCGCGATAGAGCAGGACTGGTGTACGCAGCGCGCCCAGGTGCTGGAGCAAATCGGTATCCGTCATGCGGTGCGCGTTGGCGACGAGCAGGTCGGCGTGGTGCGACGCGGCGTCCGCTTCCGACGGCGTCCCGACGGCTACGGCGAGGGCCAAGCCCGCCGCCTCGGTCGCCGCTCCGACTCGGTCCACGTGATCGGCGATGGGTTCGGGCGACTGGGTGGGGCGGGCCGCGCGAGGTCCGCCGAAGCCGAACGCAGCGCCTGCACGAGCTGCGGCGTGTGCGGCGGCGAGCAGGTCCGGCGCCGTGTCGAGCCGAGCCCCCAAGACGAGCGAGCCGTCACCGATGCGCGCCTTTCCGACGGGCACGACCGTAGGGCTGGACTTCCACGCGCGTCCGGCGAAGCGGTAAGCTTGCGTTACGCGGTGGACCTGAGCTACGCCCGGAAGCCTCAGCACGTGCCGCACATCGAACCCCGGCTGGACGCCTAGCGCGCCCAGCACGGTCTGCGCCTCTCCGCTGGATCGGTGCACGTCGAACCCCAACCGGCTGAGGTGGCCGATGACGGCCTCGGTCTGCGGAGCCGAGGCGTCGGGGTGGAGCACGACGATCATGGAGACGAGGCGATTGGTTGGGTCTAAGGTACGGCTTCTCAGGATGAGGCTCTGGGTCTCAACAGGGTCTCACATCGGCTCATTAGAACGGTCCTGCGGCGCGCCTCACCCTACTTTATCGCCTCGCTGCACCGTTTCCGACGCTCTTCTCCAATGTCGGCACAGCGTTTGAGTAGCCTTTCAGTAATCCCCTCGATCAGCTTTATGGAATCCACCCTCGCTCCCAGCGCGCCGCTCGCCGCGACCTATACGCCCAAGATCCTCACCGGCATCGACGCCATCGACCGCAACTGGGGCGGTTTCTATCGCGGAGGTTCTTACCTCGCCTATGGACGCGCCGCCAGCGGACGCGATCTGCTCACGATGCGCTTCACTCAGGTGGGGGTCCAGATGGGCGAGAGCGTTCTGTTTCTGTCGCCGTCACGGCCCAAGGATCTGATGATTCAGGCAGCTTCGATCGGCTTCAACCTGCGCGAAGCTTACGCCCAAGGTTTGGTCAAGCTGCTGCGCATTCCGCCCGTTCTCAACCAGCAGTCGAGCGACGACAGCGGCATCCTCAAGTCGATGCGCGACCTCGTCGCGATCATCCGCCGCGAAAAGCCGCAACGGCTCGTCTTGAACGATTTCATGCCGTTCGTCATGTTTCGCTCGTTCGACCGCTTCCGAGGGGCGTTTGTCGAGATGCTCGAACACACCGACGTGCTCGATATGACGATGGTGCTCGTGATGAGTGAGCCGGCCAACAAGGAGTCCCATCAGATGATCGACTTCATGAATACACAGATGACAGGGTCGATTCACGTCATGACGCCTGGCGAGCGCGAGGATCTCCACAACAAGCGGCGCCTGGTTCTGATGCCGAACATCGGTCACCTCCGCCGCAAGAGCGAAGAGATCTGGGACCTGACGCCGTTCATCGAAGAGGAGCAAAAGCTCGCTTCGGGACCCAATCTGCTACCCGGCTCTCAGCTTAGGGCACCCGAGCCGCAAGAGCAGGTCTACCGTCCGATCCGTCTGGGTTCGCCTCAGCCTCAAGAACCTCAGCCCACCGAAGCCGAAACCGGTGACCCACCGTCAGCTTCGTCTGGCGGAATGCGCCTGGGCAACGCCGCTCCGCGCCCGGTCGCCCCATCGGCGCCGACGATGGCGAGCGAGATGCCCCAGGTGCAAACCGTTTTGAATGGACGCGACGAAGCGCCCGCACCTCCCCCCCAGCCGGTTGCTGCGCCCGCTCCCCCGCCTAGTGTCGCTCACGCTCCTCAGCCCCCGACGCCGACGCCGACGCGCCAGCAGCTGCGTCCGAGTGCTCCGGCACAGCAGGCTCCTAGTTCGCAGCCTCTACCTGCCTCACCCGAGCCGCCGCGCAACCTGCCTCACCACGGCGCCCCGCCGAGCCGCGAGTTGCACGAAGCACCCGAGCCGCCCTACAACCCGGCTCCTCCGGCGCAGCAGAGCTACGGGACTCCGCGTCCGCAGCCGACTCCCGAACCCGCTTACGCGCCGCAGCAGCCAGTCCAACCCGCCCCGGTCGCCCACGACCCGCAGCCCAATCGGACCGAAGCGCACTACGACCGCCAGCGATTCGTGGAGCGCTTGCAGCAGCGCTTCGAGCACCGCGAGAGCAGCAGCACGCCGTTCCTTCTGGTGGCGATGCGGATGGACCCGCAGGCCAGCCAGCACAGCGGACCGTTCGACTTCGACACGGTTTCGGACCTGGTTGCCAGCACGCTACGCCCCGCCGACGACCTCTACATCGACGCCGAGAACGAACGACTCGTCGTCTACCTCGACGATACGCGCGACGATCAGAAGCAGGCCTTCTTCGGACGCCTCAAGCAGCGCTTAGCCGCTGACGTACCGCAGAAAGCCGATCATCTGCTTCACGCCGTCTCGGCCGTCACCCTCCCCAACGGCCAGCCCTTCGGCACCGCCGACGAGTGCCTCGCCTACGTGCTCTCCTGACGCAGACGCCACCGCCGCTCCTCTCGGGCTTCCCCCCCTGCCCAACCATGCTCCGTTACCTCACCCTCCTGCTCGTCCTTCTGACGGCCGCGCTTCCCGCGTCGGCTCAGCAGGCCGCGACCGTCGCTCAGGCGCGCGAAGCATTTGAGCGCTCCAGCTACATGGACGCCGTTCAGATCGCGACGCGCGTGCTGCGGCAGGACCGCAACAACGTCGATGCTCTGATTATCCGAGCGCGGGCGTACGAAGCGTCGGAGCGGTACGCTTCGGCCGTGCCGGACTACGAGCGCGTGCTCTCTATCGACCCAACCAACGCGGCGGCCATCGAAGGTAGACGCCGCGCGCAATCACTGGTGCGCGGCGCGCAGGACCGCGAGCAGCAGGAGCGGGGATTGGGATCCGAAGTGCGCGCCCGTCCCGACGACGTGACGCTGCGACTGCGCTACGCCGAGTCGCTGTTTCGCCGAAGGGACTTTCGCCAGGCGGCCGACCAGTACGAGGCCTACCTCGCTCGCACGCAGGGCAACCCCGGGATCGTTCAGCGCTACCTGATCTCGATTGCCAACTACCGCGGCGGAAACGAGCGCGGCGAGGCCGAAGCGCAGCGCTTCCTCGGATTCTACCCTACGTCGGACGATATCTATATGCGGCTGGGCTACTTCCGGCTGTGGCAGGGCAAGTACCAGACGGCGCGCGAGGCGTTCGACCAGGCGCTTCGCCTCAATCCGAGCAATGCCGAGGCGCGGCGCGGCCTGACCGAACTAGCCGCCCCCGAGCGACAGATCACGCCCGAGACGAGCAACTACCCCATCGACATTCTCACGCGAGAACTCCGCGCGACGCCCGCCGATACCCAGAAACGCTTCCAACTAATCGACCTGCTGATCGAGAACGGACGCTACTTCGAAGCCCAGCAGAACCTGGACATCCTCGAGAACAACTATGCCACCGACGACGATTTCAAGCGCCGCCAGGCTGTCGTAGCCCGCAATCTGCCCTTCGAGAGCCGTCCGGGACAGGTCGGGCGATCCGGTCAGACCGCGACGCAGCGCCCCGCCGCACCCACCGAGTTCATCATCGACCGGCTCTACCGCCAGGTCAACGCCAACCCGGACAACGACGAGCGCCGCTTCCAACTCGTCGATGCGCTGCTCGACTACAAGCGCTACGCCGAAGCGTTCGATCAACTGATCGAGTTGCGCGAGGAATACGACGGCACGCGCCGCTGGCTCGAGCGCTTCGTCATGGTCGACGAGGGCTACGTCGCGACCCTGGGCGAGTCGCCGATCTACACCATCGACCGGCTACAATACCGGTTGGCCTTCAGCCCCGGCGAGGATCAGATTCGTCTGGCGCTAGCCGAAGCATTTTTGGCCGAAGGACGGGCCGAGGAAGCTTACCAAACGCTCACCCAAGGCGAACTGCGCGTCGCCGGTGACGCCCGGACGCGCGACCTGTTCGAGCGCATCGAAGTCATCCGCGAGCAAGCCCGCGCCAACCGCATCGCCGAACTCGAGGCGATGGGCACGATGCAGAGCACCAACCGCGATGACCTGGCCGAACTGGCCCAACTCTACCTCGCCGATGAGCAGCCGACCCAGTCGATTGCAGCCTACGAGCGGCTGATCTCGCTCAACCCGAACGACCTGCAAGCGCGCGTCAACTTCGCCCAAACGCTCAACGTGGCCGGGTTTTACGACGACGCACTCGACGAAACCATCTTCCTGCTCGACCGCGAGCCGGACAACATCGAATACAAGGAGCTCTTCGTTCTCACCGCCATCGCCGCCGGACGCGTCGACGACACGGTCGAGCAATTCCTCGTCGACCTGCTCCAGCGCGACCCCGACAACGCCGCACTTCATCCTCGAACTGGGCGCGATCCGCCTGCGTCAGGAGCGGCTAGACGAGGCCGACGAACTGGTGCGCCGCGCGCTCTCGCTCGGGCTCGCCCGCAATGCCGGACGAGGCGTGCAGCAAGACGGACTGAGCATCGGCCAGCGCGCCGAAGTGCTCGAGGCCTTGATCGAGCGGGAGCGCGCCCGCCTGGACGATGCTGCCGAGATCGCCTTGCTCAACGATGCCCGCGTGCTGGCACGAAACGGCTTCTATGGCGACGCCGTCGATGCGTACGAGGTCTATTTCGCCGAGATGGGCCGGCGCACGCGCGGCGAGTTGAAGGAGTATGCCGGAGTCTACTCGGCGGCCGGAGATTTCGTGACCGCGCTGTCGATCTACCGCGCCTTGCTGCTCGAACGCTACGAGTACGACGTGGCCAAGGAGATCACCAAGAATCTCTACTACCTGGGCGACTACTCGGGCACGATCGAGTCGACGCAGCGCGTCCTGGCCGAAAACCCACGCGACTTCGAGGTCCGCATCCTGCTCGCCGACGCCTACCGCGAGGCCGAACGCTTCGAGCTGGCCGCGCAGCAGTACGACCTGGCGCGTCAGTACGGAGCCAACTCGGAACTGATCGAAGAGCGCGAGCGCTTGCTCCAGGAGCGCGCCCGCTTCTCGATCATCGTCGACGAACCCGGCTCGGGTAGCGGCTTTGCAACCGTCTTTTCGCCCCACGTCGACGCGACCATCGCCCGAGGCGGCGGCGCCGACTTCCAGCGCTACGGCGGTGGAATGCTGGCCCAGGTCACCATTCCCGGCGGCCTGATCAGCACAGTCGGCCTCACGTCGCAGTATTTATATGGAACCGAACTGCTGCGCATCAACGCGCGCCGCGTCGAACGGCAGCAACTCAACCAGGTGTACACCGGGTTGATCTACGATCTGTCGCGTAGCGAAGTGGAGCCGGGCGAGTTCGCGTTCACCAACCGGGTCGAAGGCCGCGTCGGCTTCTTTGACTACGACGGCGGCCGGACCGTCCCGTTCGTGGAAGCGCGCTACTGGCGGCAGTCGCCCGCCCGCTACCGCGCCTCAGTCGGCATCCAAAACACCGAGGGCTCGACGACGCTGTGGTCGCCCGCCGGTGGCCTCTACGACCTGCGCCTGACGCAGGTCGACGGTCGCTACGAATCGCGCGCACTCATGCCGGACTCGGTCTTCCGCGTCAAGGGCGTTCTCGCGCTCAACTTCGTGGACGACAACGCGGGCTTCATCGACTCCGGCTCCAACTTCGGCGTCAACGTCAACGCCGAGGGCAGCTATCTCATCTTTCCCAAGCTCTACCTGGGTGCCGCCTACTACCTGCTCGACTACCAGACGACGACTGACCTCTACTTCTCGCCCGATGGCTTCTCCACGTACGACGCGTTTCTCGAGTTCGAGCGCGGGTCCGAGGTCACGGCCTCTTACACCCGCATCCGCACGTCGCTTGGATTTGTCGGCCGGAGTGGGGGAACGATCGCTTACCGCGTCGACGGCGACATCATCCGCAGGTTGAACAACAAGCTGTCGTTCATTCTCAACTTCGGTTTGGGCCAGAGCACGCGTCCGTTCGATGGCGCCAACAATCGCTACACGATCTTCAGCGCCGCCGTCGGCGTCTACTGGACGCTCTGACACCAAGCCCGAGATTCAGTAGTGCGCTTACCCAAGCGTCTTTCTGAGCCCGTCGAAGAATCCCCATCTTTATCGAAGGAGATCTTTTGACTTCGCTCGGGATGACGCTGAACGGGCGCACCGGCATCCTACGGACTCGGTGTGATCACCCGCCTCGAAGCGCCTGCGCCAGTTGCCGTACGCGCGGATCCTGCGGCGCCACGTCGAGGGCGCGCTGCAGCGTGGTTAGGGCTCGCTGATCCTGCTTTCGCGCGTAGAGCAGCGTCAAATTCACCCACCCGTCGACGTAGCCGGGCTGCCGCTCGACGGCACGAACGAGTAGCGGCTCGGCGCGCTCCGGATCGCCCTCGTTGAGATAGAACGTGCCCAGATTACCCAGCGCCGTCGCATTGTCTGGTGAACCGGCCACGCCCGCTTCGAACTGCTCGCGCGCTTGATCCATCTGTCCCGTCGAAGCATAGAGCGCGCCTAGATTGCCGCGTGTTTGCGCATCGGCAGGCTCGAGTTGCGCGGCCCGAAGCAGCTGGGTTTCGGCTGCTTCGGTGTCACCTTGTCGCAAGAGCAGCGTGCCCAAGTTGTAGTGTGCCTGCGCCAGCGACGGTTGCTCACGAGCGGCAGCGGCATACTGCGACCGCGCCTCAGTCAAGCGCCCCGACGACTCCAGAAACCGCCCGTAATTGACGCGAACGGTCGCTAGGTCGGGCTGGATCGCCAGTGCAGCTTGGTAGAGGCTGTCGACGCGTGCCGCTCGGCCCGTTGCTTCGTAGGCTTGGGCCAGCGTGTTTAGGCGTTCGGGAATCGGCTCGCGGGCGGCGCGCTCCAGGTGCGGAATCGCGTCCCTCACCTTGCCTCGTTGCATCTGGGCGAATCCGAGCAGGTACTCGGCTTCCAGCCATCCGCCGCCGTCCGCAAGCGCTGCGCCGAGCAAGCGGATGCCCTCGTCGGTTTTCGACACGTCGCCGCGCTGGCTGCCGTAGACGATGTTGGCCATGCCGCGCAGCACGTCGGCTTCGGGTCCGCCTTTGTCGCGCGCGAAGTACGCCACTAGCGGCGCCTTGGAGGCGTCGGGCAGCGTCGTGATCGTGTCGCGGACGACGCGCACCCAGTGGTCGGTAAACGATGAGTGCGGCGCTTCGTGGCTCTCCACTTTGGGCATGTGGCACGATTGACAGTTGGCCGTCGCGGTGTGCTGGGAGGCGAACTCGGTCTTGGCGAACTGCTCGGTCAGGTCGTCCGGTGCGTGGCAGGTCTGGCAGGTCGCATTGAAGTAGTCCGGACCCTTATCGCGAAACCCTTCGTGCGGATCGTGGCACGTCGTACAGGTCATTGCAGGCGATGCTTGGTAGCACGCGCTCGCCTTCATCCGCTCGGCGTGCGAGATCACACCGACCTCGGTCACGCTGATCGGCACGTCGGGACTGAACAGGGCGACGTGGTCGCTCAGCGCCGTTCCAGGGCGATAGCTGTACGCGTCCTCGCCTTCACGCCTCAGCATCACGCTGCCTTGCAGGTGACACTGCTGGCACACGTCGAGTTGCAACTCGCGGTCGAGGTGGGCCGAGTTGACGATCGAGTAGTCGATGGATTGATCGCCGGGCGCCAGTCCCTCCAGATGCTTCTCGACGTGCAGTTCTCCCGGCCCGTGGCACTGCTCGCAGCCGATCCCCTGAGGCACGCGGTCGTATTTACCTTCGACGAAGTCGACCGGCTCGGGCGTCGCGTTGTGACACGTCATGCAGGCGTCCGGGACGAGGCGTTCGAAACGCGCGTTTTGGGCACGGTATCCCGGGCTGAAATCCCATCGCTCCTCCTGCGTGTAGAACGTCAGGGGAAGCTGGTAGAGCCTACCGTTTTCCTCACCCAGATACGTCCGCGCCGCCGACCCACTGCCGACGACGTAGCGCACTTCATGGACGAGCCGGTGCCCGCTCGACCCGCTCCACGTCTCTTCTTGAAAGAAGCGGTTGCCCTCGCGATACGAGCGATATCGGTAGCCGCCCGCCTGGTCTTCGACGACCGGACTCGGCCACGCCTCAATCGCATTCTCTGCTGTCAGAGCGTAAAACGACTGCGACATCCCATGCGTGGCATAGCTCGCCACCAGATCGCCGTGACACTGCCCGCAGGTCGCCTCACCCACGTAGGCGACCGATCGGTCCGCCACGTTCTCGAACGGCGACACAGCACGCTCGGTCGGTTCAGACCGCCCAGCATCTCGCTCCCCACACGCGCCGACGATTAGGGTCAAAAGAGCCGCGAGGGCGACAAGCGAGAGCGAGCGAGAGGTCAAACGAGACGTGTACTGCGATGGGGGGACCCAAAACTAACGGCGGGACCGCCCTCGTGAAAGGACGATCCCGCCGAAGGGTCGTAGCGTGGACTCGAATCGCTTAGAGCGTCACGCTGGCCGTGATCATGTTGACCGCGTCGAAGAACTCGACCGAGCGGTAGCCATAATCGACGCGAAGGGCGGTGCCGTTCACGTCGAGGTTGAGGCCGCCACCGAAGTTGTAGCCTTCGTAGAACGACTCGTTCATGTTCTCCTGCAGCTGCACGCCACCGCGCACAAACAGGATGTTGGCAAAGCCGATTTCCAGACCGCCCGAATACTCGTCCTCAGAGAACGAGTTGGAGCGGAAGTTGGTCAGCGCTGTGACCGAAGCCGACGTGCCCAACGAACGCGTGAACGTGGCGCCGAAGTTGAGCTGCGAAGGCAGCTCGTAGTCGGCTCCTTCGAGCGACACGGCGTTCGGTGCAGCATTGGCGCGCTGGTTCGTCAGCCGGTTGAACTGAACGAGGCCGTTGCCGCCGAAGCTCATCGAAGGACCGAAGTTCTGCAGGCTGACGCCGAAGCGCAGGCCCGACTCACCGACGGTGTATGCCATACCGATGTCGAACGCGACACCGGCCGAGTTGACGTCGTCGATGCGTTCGCTCAGCGCTTTGGCCGTAACACCCGCAGAGATGCGGTCGGTGAACTGGCGTCCGTACGTCAGGCCAGCGACCAGAGTCGAGGCCGAATAGGTACGGCTGCTGATGGAGGGCGAGATTTCGGTCTGCAGCGGGATGTCGCCGAAGTCCCACGAGGAGAGCGTCAGCGCGATCGAGTTGTTGCCGAAGTTTTGCGCCACACCGAAGTAGTTGATGCCGATGTCGGCGACGTAGTTCGTGCGGCTGAAGATGACACCGGTACCGTCGTTCTGCGCCAGCCCGGCCGGGTTGGACAGCAGCGATTCGAGTGCCGAGACGCTCGTACCGCCAGCGGTGTAGGCGGCGCCGAGGGTAGCCGTACTGGCCGTCACGGGGACGAGCAGATACTGCGCACCGGCGGTGCCTTTGCGGTCGCTCTGGGCCTGCACCGCCCCTGCGAGAAGCAGGGTAACGGCCAGGCAGAGCGCAAACAGGTTGCGTTTCATAGAGAGGAAGGGTCTTGTAATGCGAGGGAGAGGGCTTTAGAGCAGGTCAAGCTGGATGCGTTTTTTGACGACGCCGAACTTGATCACCTTCTCCTCGCCATTGGGCAACTCGATGTGAATCAGGTACATGCCCGATGCGATCGGCAGAGCCGCTTCGGTCTGGAGGTTCCAGTCGAGCGAGCGGGCCGGTCCCGACTTCTCGAGCGTACGGATGAGCGTGCCGCTGAGCGTGAAGATGCGAATCGTCGCCGTTTCCGGCAGGTTGACGAAACGCGCCACGTCGTTCAGGTTGCTCGTTTCGTAGGCCGATGCGCCCTTGTAGGGGTTCGGAACGATGCCGATCTGACCACGCGCAGCCGTAGCGACCGAGTCCGTGACCGCTTTGGGAGCGATCTCCGTCGTCGAGAACGAAATCCGGTCACCGATGGCGTTTGGCTTGGTCGTTACGATTCGGAACACAGTCCCGTTCTCAGGCAGCGCCTGATCGTAGGGAGGAGCGGTGCCCCCGTTCCACGACACCAGAACCGTGCGAGCAAAGATCTCGTGGTTGAGCTGATCGTAGTCGAGGTCTCCCCCGTTCTCGTACGCGTCGTACCCGGACGTTCCAGGCGTCTCGTCAAGCGGCGAGTACCAGTAGATCCAGTCCGTATACGGATCGTTCTCTGCCGCTGAGATCGGCGAGTCGAGTGACTCCAGGTCGAAGACGCCGTTGCCGTCGCCGTCGGTCTCGAGGATGAGCGGAATCATCTTGAAGTCGTCCGACGCGTCGTTGGGCGTAGCTACGCCGACGTTCCACAACTCGAACGGTACAGGCACGTTGGGACCGCCCTGACCGAAGATGCCGTCTTTGGCCGCGATCGAACGATTCGTGTCGAAGAAGCGCCATTCGTAGTCGGCGGCTCCGATGAACTCGAAGTTGCTTCCATCGCGCGTGCCACGAGAAACGAACTCAGCGAACGAGCTACGAGCGCCACCCGTGTGAATGAACCAGACTGCCGGGCCTACCTGCTGCTCCGAACCTGGACGGTTGGGCACCGGGTAGCTGCCGAAGTCGGCTGCTCCACCCGTGGGTGGCGTGATCGGACCGTTGGCGTTGGCGCGTAACGAGGAACTCGGTGAAGCCTGGGTCAGGACCGGTAACCTTGAAGTCGAGTCCGTCGAACACGAGTGACTGCTCGCTCGCCACCTGCGTAAGACGCTGACCCGTGCGGCGTGCCTGAGCGCGTCCGTCGACGAGTTTGGTCGTCGTGCCGGCTGCGTCTGTACGAAGGAGATCATAGGTGACTACGGTCACAGTGTCCGGGGCGGTAGCGACATCGCTGTCGTCGTCGAACTCGAACGTGTACTCGTAGAACTCTACGGCGTAGGTAGCATCTTTCAGTTCAGCAGGGTTGACCACCTTGGCGACGAACTGACCTTGTCCCACGTTTGTGGCTGCACCCGTACCTGTCAGATCCGTATTGAACGCGTTGTCGTTCACGTCCGTGCCGGAGATTCCTTCGGGCGAAGGCATCACGATGAACCTGCTGACCGGGCTGGGCAGCGTCTTGAGGATCTCGGTATCGCCGTTGTACGCCACGGCGCGGACGCCGTAGTAGTACTCGGTGAAGTTCGTCAGACCCGTAGCGCGGTACGAATACTGCAGTCCCTGGGTATCCGGGAAGTTGGCCACGATGACCGTCTCGTTGCTCGCGTTCGGTTCGAAGATCCGCGAGACCCCGTTGACCACGTCGTAGACGGCGACGCGCTCGGCATCGTCCTGGTTGAACTCGACCGTCGGATAACGGAAGACCTCGAACGCTTCGAAGTTGTACGTCCGGTCAGCGGCGCTGCTGTCGGGGAGAAGCTCGAACGAGAAGGGGTTGAACTCCTCGTACTGCTGCGTATACAGTGGATCGTCGTAGCTCCAGGAGAACACGACCTGCTGATCCAACTCGGTGAACACAACGTTCGGCGCCAGCGGCGGCTGAGCCAGTTCGAAGTTGGCGTTGAACGCCGATTGGGCAACCGCATCGTCCGCCTTCATCTTGGCGACCGAGTTGAGGTTGTTGTCTCCCTTCGACCAGACGATACCGTAGACCAGTTCCTGTGTGGCTCCCGGCGCGAACTCGAATGGTCCGGTCGAGATCAGAAAGCGACGGTCGTTGGCCGTGTTGGCCGTTCCTGCGCCGTCGATGTTGGTTTCACTCCAGAACGAGCCGCTGACGGGATCGCCTGGCCACATGAAGAACGTGCGCTTCTGGTTGGCTTCGCAAGCGAGACCCGTGTTGTTGGGACCGTAACCGGCGCCGCAATCGACCATCGGGTTGTCGTCCTTCCAGATGCCTTGGAGATAGTTGTACCAGTCCGTGCTGTTGGCGCGGGGGTTACCAAACTCGCTGCTGTCGTTGTTGTAGTAGAGGAAAACCGACGTTCCCAGACGCGTCTGGTTCTCGTGCACCGTTCCATCGGGATCGATGAACGTCTCTCCCGGCGAAGCAACGAGCGGCCCCTGGAAGAAGTCATAGCCCAAGGCGGGCGGTGCGTTGCCGTAGCCGTCCGAGCCCTCGTCGAAGTCGTCGCCGTTGTAGACGAATCCGAGTCCGAGCGTCGAGTCCGAGCCGACGTAGTCGTCCGAAGCGTTGCCCAGGTCAGGATCCGACCAGACGCCGAAGTAGGTGTTCGTCAGCGGCGTGGTGCCTTTGTAGACGATTTCGTACTTGTAAAACGTCGTGTTGCCGATGGCACCGCCAAGGTTGAACGCGAACGCGAGTTGACGGATTTCGATGCCGATGGGCGCCGAGCCGGTCGACTCGTGAGCGCCACCAGCGTCGTTGTAGACCGTGAAGCCCATCTCGTCCGCCGAGCCGTTTCCGGGAAAGAGGGGAAGCTGTCCGGCTGCGAGGTCGAGCGTCTGGTCGATGTTCGTGACCGCAACCTCGCGGTCCTCGAAGTCCTCGGTGATTCCGTTGCCGTTGGAGTCGGGGCCGTACTGGCCGTCACCGTCCACGTCTACGAAGGCAGGCGCGCCCAGGCCGACGGGCCAGTCGCGCAGGTCAGGCGTGCTCGTGCCGTCGGCGAGGTAGGCACGGACGGCCGTCTTGTTGACGACCCAGATGCGGTCGTACTTGGTACACGACGGGTCGGCAGGAGCACCTGCGTCGTTGAGCGGGCCGGGATAGAACTCCCAAGGACCGTAGTCCGTGGCAGCGAGGCGCGGCTCGCCGTTGATGAGGCCACCGACCCAGATACCCGACGCGAAGATGGCGTTGGGAGTCAGGGGCTGCCCGGGCTGCACGGCCGGGACGTTATAGACGTTACCGGCGCCTTTCCAAAAGAGGCCACCGTTGTTGTAAAGGCGCGCTCGGACGTTGTTGACGGCGAGATCGGCCACAGCCGAACCCGTCACCGAGCAGTTTTGCGCTTGCGCGTCGGGCGTCAGGACCAAAACGGCCAGCACCAGCGCCGCAAGGCGTTTCAAGTAGAGATTCACAGTCGGTAGAGAGTGTGGGGAAAAGCAAAGAGAGAGCGAGAGAGAGGCGCAGACGCGTGCCGCGCCCCTCTTCTCCGTTCTCAGCTTAGAAGTTCAGGCGCAAGCCCAGGCGCGTCTGGCGCGGGATTCCGTAGTTGTAGGGCGAGTCGACACGGTTCTGGTAGTAGAAGCGGTCGATCGATCCAGCAGGGAAGTCCTGCAGACCACCCGCCGACTGGAGGTACCCGTCCGTATCCGGCTGGCCCGTAGCCTGCCACACGTTGACCGTGTTGTCCGAGTCGAGCACGTTCTCCATCTCGAGGTACGCCGTCATGTTGGCGCCTCCGACTTTGAATCGGCGGTCGACTTTGAGGTTGAGCAGGAAGGACGCCGGGAGGTTGGCTCCGTTGATCTGTCCGGCGAGGCCCGACTGGCGCACCTGCTGATCGACCGGGAAGGGGTCGAGGTAGCGCGAGTACGGCTTGCCGCTCTTGAACGAACTCAGGATGTTGAAGCCAAAGTTCTCGAGCGGACGCATGCCTCCGATCTCGGGACCGTCACCGGCGCCCAGACGATAGTCGAGGGTGATGTTGGCCGTGTGGCGGCGGTCGAAGTCGAGCGGCGACAGGAAGTTCGGGACGAACGGGTTGGCCTCACGCAGCCAGAAGATCCGGCTGGTCGTGTTGGCGTCCGATCCCGTGCCTTCGGCATAGCTCAGCGTATAGTTCGCATTCATCGAGACGTTGTTGAAGCGTCGCAGATCGAACTCAAGCTCGACGCCCTTGACCGTCCCGAAGTCGACGTTCTGATACGTCGAGTAGTTGTTCGGAAACACGTTCTTGAGCGCGCGAAGCTGCACCAGGTCGTCGATCTGGCGGAAGAATCCGCTGATCTGGACCGCTGCGTTCTCACCCAAGCGCTGGCGGAAACCCGCTTCGTACTCGGTGATCTTCTCGGGCTTGAGGTTCGGGTTGCCCAGCGTGCCCGGGTCGCCGAGGCGAGACTGGTAGTCCTGGAGCGTTTCGATCGAGTTAGTCGAGGGGCGCTGCGCGAGCACGTCGTAGTGCGCGAAGAACAGCGCCTGGTCCGTGATCGGGAAGGTCACACCGACGCGAGGCTGGAACGTGACGCTCGGCTCGTAATCGACGAACGCTGCTTCTTGCAGACGCGTGGCATCGCCCACAGCGCGGGCGCGGCCCTGCGGCACGCGGCCCGGAGCAAGCTCCTGACCGTTTGAGTCGTAGAACTGACCGTCGAGGTCGCGGAAACCCGTGACGTCGTCGCCGCTGTAGTAGACGGCGAAATCAGCGCCGACACTGCCCGGGGTGCTTCCGATGTCACCGGCGCGTACGACCGGCACCAAAGCGAACTGGTCGAAGAGGATGCGCTGGTTGGCGTCGTACACGTCGATGCGCGCACCCAACTGGACGACGAGGTCGCGGTACTCGATCTTGTTCTGCAGGTAGCCGGCGTAGTAGATCGGCTCGATGGGCGCGATGTTGCGGTCGGCGTCCGATGCGTTCGGGTTACCGAAGGCAGCCAGGTTCTCGTCGTCCACTTCGCTGATGCCACGGAAGTCGTAGCCGTAGTAGTCGATGCTGCCCTGAATGTTGGGATACTTGACCTGGTTGTAGGCCGAGATCGTGTCGGCTGTCAGGTTCTGATCACCGTCTGCCGTGAAGCCTGCGATCCGGCGAACACCGGCCGAGCTGATGGAGAACCTGCGCTGAGTGCGCTGCTCGTACTCACCGCCGAACTCCAACTGGTGGATGCCCAGCTGCGTCGTGGCGTTGAACTGAAAGCGCAACTGCTCAGTCTTGCTCTTGGCATAGCCCACCGACGGAGCACCGGGCAGCGAGTACAGGTTGCGACCAACCGTGTTGAGTGGGTACTGAGCATCGTTGAACAACCGCGCCAGCGTGTCTCCACGAACGCGAAGGTAGCTAGCAGCCACTTCGTTACCGACGCCTTCGATGTTGGCATAGTTGAACACGTCCTCTACGTCGCGCCCGAACTGATCGTTGTAGCTCCACGCCTGGAAGTTTTCGTACGAGGCCTGGACTTGGTAGAACGTGCGATCCGAGAGATAATGTGTCACCGTCAGGAAACCACGGCGAGTTTCGCGATCTTCTTGCTGAGCGTGGTCCCGGTTGAACAGACCGTTGAGGCGGTTGTAGTCGCGGAAGTCACGGTTGGCGAACGTTCCGCCGATGGCGACGCGCACCGAGTTAACCGGCTGCAGGTTGAACTTGCCGGTAAGCGAGTAGCCCTGGTTTCCGTCCGAAATCTTGGCGTTCTCGTAGGTAAAGTCGTCTTCGGTCAGGATGTCGGCGCGAGGCACGAGAGCGACAAAAGTTTCTCCTAGGTCACCGTCGACGAGCGCGTTTGCCGAGTCGCCTACCGAGAAGCCCGTCAGCGTGCGGAAGCGCGTAGCGCCAGTCGAGTCCGTGTACTGCAGCGCCTGTGGGTTGGCGTTGATGCTGTTGTAGATATCGTCCTTGACCGTCAAGAAGGACTGAGCCTGCGGGCTGGTCCGTCGCCGATGTCGAAGTACTCGCCTGAGACGAAAAAGCCCAACTTGTTGCCCAGAATCGGACCGCCGAGCGTGGCTTCGACTTCGTTGTAGCCATAGTCGTCGAGCACTTCCGACGTAAGGGCTTCAATGGAACCGAAGAATTTCGTCGAGGCGTTGCGGGTCGAGACCGAGATGACGCCGCCGATAGCGTCGCCGTACTTGGCTGGCAAACCGCCGATGATCATTTCCTGCTCCTGGATGGCCGACTGGGGACACCGATCCGAGGCTCCCCGTCACCTTGACGCCGTCCACGAAGTAGATGACATCGCTTGTGGCGTCCGCCGCGAACGTTGAGGTTGTCCGACCCTTCGTCGCTGACGACGCCCGACTGGATAGCCGCGATGCCGCCACGCCGCGGACCGGCAGGTTCTGGATTTCGTCGCCACTGACGACGCGGGGTGCGCCCAGGGCATCCTTCTGGATAAGCGGACGCTGATACTCGACGACGAGTTCGTCGAGCATCTCGCCGGGGCTGAGCGTGAAGTTCAGTTCGCGCGTGTAGCCCGAGTTGATCTCCACGTCCGTGACGGTCTGATTCGAGTAGCCGACGAACGAGACTTGCACGTCGTACTCGCCGACCGGAAGGCCGAGGATGGTGTAGTTGCCGTCGAAGTCAGCGGCGGTGCCGAACTGAGTGCCGACGATGAGAACGGTGGCGCCGGGAAGGCCTTCGCCAGTCTCCGAGTCCAACACGCGTCCGGAGAGCTTACCGGTACTTTGTGCGAACGCAGCGACGGGAAGTGCCAGCGCGACGAGCATAAGGATGCTCCACTTGCGGTACATAGTGCTACCTAAGGTTGATGATGTGGGGATCACACGTTGCCGGCTCGTGGACCGTGCGGTTGTGTGGTGGGAACAGTCGACCCCTGCATCAGCGCATGGGGCGCTGCCCGCCTTGCGGGGTGCGCCGAGCACCAGTGCTCCGTCTCGCTCTACCAAACGCGTATCGCGTCCCGAGCACGAGGCCGGGGACGAGAACACTGTATTCGGTGAGGGAGTCGTAGCAGTCTGGGGCAAACAGCGAGGGGTGAAGACGATTTTTTCCGTCACCCAACGAATTGTCGGGATTTGGACGAGATGCAAAGATACCCGGCACGCCGGTTCGTGTCAAGGCAAAGTTAATCCCCCGTTTCCATTTGATGATCTCGCTCCCTCACTCATAACCCGTCACACGCCTTGTCTCCTTCGACCGTTGCCCTGCATGCCAAACGCTACCCCGCCGACGCCCCCCCGCTGCTCGTATTACACGGCTTTCTGGGATCGGGTGGTAACTGGTCGACGCTGTCCCGAACCGCCTTCTCTCAGTCTCGTGATACCTACGCCCTAGACGCTCGAAACCACGGTCGATCACCGCATACCGAGGCATTCTCGTACGACCACATGGCCGCCGACGTAACCGCTTTCATGGACAATGAGAGCATAAAGTCGTCGGACGTACTCGGCCATTCTATGGGCGGAAAAACAGCGATGACCTTGGCGCTGACACACCGCCATCGGGTTGACCGCTTGATTGTGGTCGACATAGCCCCCAAAGCCTATCCTCCAGGGCATCGCGAACTTTTGAACGCGCTACAATCGGTCGATCTGGACGCGCTGGATTCGCGCTCCGATGCCGACGCGCTGTTGTCCGATTCGGTACCCGATTGGGGAGTGCGTCAGTTCCTTCTTAAAAATCTGACGCGGACGCCTGAAGGGTACGATTGGGCACCCAACCTCGCCGTTCTGGCTTCACGCTACGATGAGGTTCTCAAACCCGTCGCATCAAACGCGCCGTTCGAGGGGCCAGCCCTGTTTGTGCGCGGCGGCGCGTCCGGCTACGTGCGCGACGACGACTGGCCCGAGATCCACACCCTTTTCCCCAACGCGCGGCTCGTCACCGTTCCGGACGCTGGGCACTGGGTCCACGCCGAAGCGCCCCAAGCGTTTGCAAACGCGGTGATGACGTTCCTCGGCGAGTAGCACCAATGTTCAGAGACTCCGGAGCGCCTCAACCGGCTCGACGCGAGCAGCCCGCCGCGCAGGTACCCATCCCGCGACGACGCTGACCAGCAGAGCGACGGCAAGCACGCCCATCACCATCCCTACGCTCGTCGAGAACACGGGCAACGTGGGTAGATTGCGGCCCTCGAGGTAGGTCGACACCGAGAACTGGATCACGCCCATTCCCACGTAGCCCAGGCCGATTCCGATGACGCCGCCGATCAGGCCGACGAGTGCACTTTCGGTCAGAAACAGCCGCTGCAACAGCCCTTCCTCACCTCCGACGGCCTTCATCACGCCGATCTCGCGCCGACGCTCCATCACGCTCATCAGCATCGTGTTGGCAATGCCCAGCGTCGCCACGACGAGCGCAATCAGACCGACGATACCCAGCGCCAGGTCAATCAGTGTGAACAAGCGTTCGAGTTGGGCGAACTGGTCGCGCAGGCTCGACGAGTGGACGCCTGCTTCGTCTACGGCAGCGACGACGCGGGCGTGGGCGTCGGGGTCGCTCAGTTGGACTCGAGCGGCGCCGTACCCTCCGGTCGTCTGCGAGCGCCGCATGAGTAGGTCGATGGTCGAGAAGAACGTCACCTTCTTGACCGTCCGTGCGTAGCCGATGGGCAGCAGGACGCGGAAGAACGACGACACCTGCTGCCCATCGTCGGCGAGCAGCCCAGCCACGCGGACGCGGTTGACGTTTTCGCGAAACGGCAGCGTCGTCAGTCCCATTCCGAACGCAGCCGCAGATGCCTGAATCGCGCGCAGGTCGAGCGTGGCCGACACCAGATCGACGGTGTCGCCAACGATGGACTCGGGCGGATCGAAGCCCAGCCGCTCGGCCATCGAAGCCGCCATGAGAATCGACGCGTCCGACGAGTCGGAGAAGAAGGCACCGCTCGACGGCTCGTAGGCGTCGATGCTCGCGAACGATTGGGGAATCGCCTCGGCGTTGGCGACCAGTTCGCGATCGCCGCTGCGCACCTGGACCGGAAATACGATCTCGGGATACGCCGCCAGAACGCCGGGAATGTCAGCCAGCGCGGACAGCAGGCTGTCGGTGACCGGGACTTCTCGCGTCGTGTCGTCTTCGGCCTTTCGAGTTTGGAAGGCGATCTCGCCCGCACCGCCGAACGGATCGGGACGCGACGTGACGCGGAGGGTGTTGTACAGCTCCAGCCGCTCGAACTCGCCGCGCGCGTTGTTCTGAAGCCCTGCGCCATAGCCGATCAGCGTCAACAGCGCGCCCACCCCAACGGCTACCCCGGCGAGCGTGAGCAGCGTGCGCGTGCGGTTGCGCCGCAGGTTGGAGGTGGCGAGGCGAGCGAGATCTGCAGTCCGCATGTGGACGTATATATAGGAGAAGCCCGCAAGCTATTGCGCCAGGATCCGTGATGTATGCAGGCACTGTGACTACGCGGGCAGAGAACCGCTTGCTCAGTCGTCGGCGCGGTCGACTTCGCTGCGGAGTTTGAGGACCGTCGTTCCGTCCTCCTGCTCGATTACGAGAGCCGGATCGTCCGACGAACCGTTGCGCGTGATCTCGCTTCCCTTGATCGTGCGCGTTATCTCTTCGGGATGAGTGCTTTGGACAACGCCTTCGGCCGTTCCGCTGCCCCAGTCCCACGTCACGCGTGTGCCTTTCCTGATCGCCATGTCGTCTGATGGTTGGTTAGCGCATACCACCGAGCACCCGCGACATGGTGCCACAGGTCGGGCGACGTTACCGGGTGCTCACGCCTCCTACCGCACAGGCGGGGTCTCGTCCAGCTCTATACCGCGCAGCAGGCCGGTCTGCTCGACCAGCACCAGTGTGGCCTTCCCACGCCGGGGCTGCATAAAGAAGCGGCGAAACGGCGCGGCCTTCTCAACTGCGACCAGCGCCGCAACTCCCACTCCCAGTCCGACGAAGCCGGTGTTGCCACGGAATTGAAGCGTTGAAACAGGTCGCGGACTGAGTATCGCCCCATCCTCTTCGGCTTCGAACACGTCAATGGCTCCCACAGTAGGTGCTCCATGGACGAAGCGCAGGTTGCGCGGCGCCGAAGAGAGAGGCGCGTCGTCTTCGAGGTAGAGATACGGCTTGGAAACTGTCGTGTCGACGAGAATGAGGGTGGTTAGTTCGTCCTTCTCGACGCGCACCAGTTGATCGATGTAGCGACGGCTCGCATCGTCGAAGCCGCGCACACGCGCTCGCGGGTCTCCGACGCTAACGGTTTGATAGGACAGCGTTTCACCGAACGAGATGGGATCTTCGGACGCGTCGCCGAGAAAGAGCGAAACCGCCGGGGCGTTGGGCGCCGCGTGGACGAAGCGGACGAATCCGTCGTCGGACTGAATGGCGTCACAACCGATCAGAGCACCGACCAGAGCGAGGAGCGTGAGCGCGAACAAGAACCGCACGAGGAAATCTAGTCGGAGGAGGAAAGGCCGAATCGGGCGCGGTTGGACTCGTCGCCGGGTCCGTTGAGGCGCCAGTACGGCAGCCGGTCGGTGCCCTGAAGAACTGCGCGGTCGCCGGTCGAGGTTTCCCACGCGACGACGCGTTTCGGTGACGCTTTCTCCACGTCGTAGGTACGCGAGTACTCGCCGTAGGTCAAAACAAAACGCGTGACCGGCTTTCCATCGCGGTCGGCATCGGTGCGCGTGATCGTCGCAGCGAGGGCGGCTAACGGCTCATGGGTGACGCGCTGCTGCCAGAGCGACGGGACGATGTGGCCGCTCCAATCGCCGCCATCGGCGAACGGGCCGTCGAGTTCGCGCAGTTGGATCAACAGCGCGTCCTCGTAGAGCGTGCCCACGGGCGCTTGCATCGTCTGATCCGACTCGTCCTCTCCGGCGAAATAGGAGTAGAGCGTCGAGCGGAAGCCCTCGAGTCCGGGCCAGACGCCGCGGAAGACGTGGCCGCACCACTCTTGGGCCGTCAGCGTGAGTTTGACGGGCTGGAAGCGCTCGGCGCGGTAGGCGTCGACAGGCGAAAAGATACTCGTCATCACGCTGTACGGGTAGATGCCGGTGTCGAACTTCTCCGAGATGTTGAGCTTGAGCACGCTCAGCGCATCGTCGGCCGCGTCGTCTTTGACCATAGTCGCGCGGTTCAGGCCCTCTGTGACGTAGATCAGCACCAGTTCAGCATCGCGTGGCGCTCCGTAGCGGCTCGACACGGCGGCGTAGCTGGACATCTCGGCGTTGCCGTCGCCCCACATCTGCCAGAACTCAGACGACGCGCCTGCCGTCGGCTCGGCCGGAAGCGCTACGGCGTCGACGGCTTGACTTCTCAGATCGGACGGCGGAGCGGACTGAGGCGGCGGGGGCGTCGCGCATCCGGCGATCAGGAGGATGGCGAGTAAGGCGGAAGGCGGTTCGGAACATCGAATCGGGTATGAGGGCGTCGGCGAAACGATACGCAATCGCGACGGGTTCGGGTGTACATCTAACGGCGCGCGCACGATTGCAGTGTAGAGCGCCGTTGCCCGATCTCACCCACTCCTCTGCCCATGCCCCGCATTCTCTGGATCGACGACGAGATCGACCTGTTCACGCCGCACATCCGCATGCTGGAGGCCAAAGGCTACGACGTCATCAAGGCTTCTAACGGCGCAGATGGCGTCGAGCAGGTGATGCGCGCGCAGCCCGACGCCGTCCTGCTCGACGAGCAGATGCCGGGCATGGGCGGACTCGAAACGCTCGCGGCCATCAAAGAAGCGCGGCCCGCCACACCGGTCGTGATGGTGACCAAGAGCGAGGAGGAGCATCTGATGGAAGAGGCGCTCGGAAGTCAGATGGCCGACTATCTGACCAAACCGGTCAACCCGAGCCAGATCCTGCTAACGCTCAAACGCCTGCTAGACCAGCAGCGGCTGACGGGCGAAAAGGTGCAGTCCGACTATCTGCAGCAGTTCGGCCGGATCACCCAGCGGTTGAGCGGTCGGCTCGACTTCGAGGAGTGGACCGAGTTGTACCGCGAGCTGGTGCGCTTCGACGTGGAGATCGACTCGGAGGAGGGCGTTCGGCAGATCTTGGACGACCAGTACCGCGAGGCCAACCGCCAGTTCGGCAAGTTCATCGAGGACGAGTATCCCGGTTGGATCGCCGAGGAAGGCCCGTCGGATAGCCGTCCGCCGCTCTCGCACGACGTGGTGCAGCAGTTCGTCGTTCCCCACCTGCGCGACAAGAAGAAGGTCGTCCTGCTGGTGATCGACTGCATGCGCTACGATCAGTGGTTGGAGTTCGAGAACCTCGTCGGCGGCCTGTTCGACCTGACGCGCGATTTCCACTACGGCCTGCTCCCGACGGCGACGCCGTTTTCGCGCAACGCCATTTTTAGCGGCCTGCTGCCGCGCGACATCGCCCGGCTGTACCCGCAGAAGTGGAACCGCGAAGGCGAGGAGCACAGCCTCAACCAGCACGAAGAGGAGTTCTTGTCCGACCAACTCCACCGCAAGCACCTCAAGGACGTGCGGATGAAGTACCAGAAAATCGTCTCGACCAAGGACGGTCGCGAGTTGGCCGCCAAGGCGTCGGACCTGTCGCAGTCGGACCTGTCGGCGATCGTCGTCAACTTCGTCGACATCCTAGCGCACAGCCGGAGCGAAAGCAGCGTGCTGCGCGAGATCGCCCCGGACGAGCGCGCCTACCGCGCTCTGACGCGCACATGGTTCGAGCACAGCTGGCTGCGGCAAACGCTCGAAAGCCTCGCCGACCAGGACGCCACCATCGTCATCACGACTGATCACGGCGCCATCCGCTGCCTACACGACACCAAAGTCATCGGCGATCGGGACACGTCGACGGCGCTGCGCTACAAGCACGGTCGCCAGGTCAAAGCCGACTCCAAGCACGCCATCGTGATCGACGATCCCGACGCGTGGGGGCTGCCGCAGCAGGCGGCCAACGAGAACTTTATCATCGCCAAGGAGGACTACTACTTCGTCTACCCGACCAACTACAACCACTACCAGAACCGCTACCGCGACACGATGCAGCACGGCGGCGCGAGCCTGGAAGAGGTGATCCTGCCCGTGATTACCCTGCGCGGGCGGAAATAGTAGTTTGTCTCCCGCCGTCCAACCGCATCCTCATGAGGGTCTAAGAAATCGAGGCAGCCATCGCCGAGCTCTCCTCCGACGAACCGACTCAGCCTTCGGCGTGGTTTGCTCGGCACCACGACGATAGGTAGGACGAACAAATCGGTCGTGATCTGGACGAGGGGCGGCTAGATGGTTTGCTGGCCGAAGCAGAAGCGGAATACGAGCAAGGCAGAGCGCGCCTTATGTGGCATCGGTGATCCGTTGCCGCTCTGACTGGAGCGAGGTCGTGCCTTTTCTTGCTTTCTTTCCGGCGTGAAACACCTCGCCCTTCCCGTCTACTGGCGTTAGTAGCGTAAGCTGCCTCCCGCATTCAGTCGCTCGCGGACAAGCAATTCGCGCTTTCCGAACACCGATTCGCGCCATCCCTCGCTTCACTTCAAGAGGGTCGGTAGCCGAAAGGAGGTATGACCCGCGCGTGTCAATGAGGACTGTAGAGCGTTGGGAATGAACAAGCCGGAAGGCGTTGTCTGGATCTTGATTGGGCCACACGCCGAGTGCGACCGGCTACCCTCTTAACTGCAGCTGGATCGCCTACTGGCTCCTATCTCCGGACGCTGCTCCTACTGAAGACCAGTCGCTACGTCCGCAGCACGTTCTGGCGGCGAAGGTAGTCGACGATGGGCTGAATGACGACCGGCCGCAACCGGTAGCGCACATCCGCATCGCCGGAAGCGAAGAAAACGGGCGCTCGCTCGCCGAAAGCAGAGGAAACCTCTGTAGAAGAAGGGTTGGGAGTGGGCTGGTTTGCGGTCGGCATCGGTTCGATGAGCAGAACATTGCCGACGCGCTCGAACTGCTCGACGGCCGAGCGGGTCGGGACGCCGCCCATCACCTGAGACAACTCACGGATGGTCAGGCTGCGGTGATCGAGGAAGGCCTTGAGCGTGAACGCTCCTGCCCGGTCGAAGCTATCGAGAAAGGCGAAGGACAGCCTATTGGGTTGATGGACGCGCACGACTTCGCCGTCAGCATCGATGACGACGGAGCGGAGCCAGTAGACAAGGGCAAGCGTCAGATTCTGCCCACTGACGCGGGAGAGTTCGTCGAAGTAGAGGCGGCGCAGTCCGGGCTGCGTGTCGATCTCTCCCTTTCGCGCTTTGAGCAGCATCCGCTCGGCCTTGCTCGTTTTGTCGGCGATGGGCTCGAAGTGCAGCGCCAATCCGCTCTTGCCGTGCCGTGCCATGATGACTTCTTCGAGCGCGTCGCGTCCCAGTCCGCCCACCTCGTAGGTCAACACCAGTGCGGCAGCTTGGGGAAGAGCACTTCGCAGCGCCTGCCACCCCGACGTACCGACGACTCCGACCCAGAGAATGCGGGTGTCGGTCTGAGAGAGGAATAGGAATACGTCGCGGGCCATGTCCGCGCCGCCGACGGTGCGCAGCATCAGGTGCTCCATGCCGCCGAGCACGACGACAGGGGGACGCTCACCCGCGGGCTGCTCGTGAACGGCACCGCGCAACGCTGCGAGCGACGCACCGGCAGCGGTGGGCAGCCCGAGCGCTCGGGCCAGACGGGCCGCCAGCGCGTCGGCAGACGGCGGACGCGAGCGTAGCTCGATTCGGTGCACGTCATAATCGGCCAGCACGTCGGTTTCGGCGATGCGGACCAGACTCGTCAGTCCCGACCCGGACGCGCCCGATAGGATGAGCGCGTTGCGCAGCCCGGCTCTCCACTGCCTCTCGTGCCGCCGGATGCGCGCCAGATCGGCGGTTCGGCCTTTGAGCAGGTCGGGATCGGCGACGGGACGCAGCGAGAACAGATGCCGGTAGGGAGCCGGGAGGCGCTCGAGCAGCGTGTCCAGCCCGGCGATGGCCTCGACGGTGCCGAGTTCGTGTATCTCGCCCCCGCCCGCCACGCCGACGACTTCCCGCCCCCGGCGCAGCAGTCCGCGCACGCGTACGCGCAGCAGCCGCGCATGCTTGCGCAGCCACCAGCCAGCGTGCTCGAACCCGTCGCCGATGCGGCGTGTCGTCTCGCGCATCTGGTCGAGCGCTTCGCGCTGCGCGTCGGCGGCCTGGGCGCGCAGCCCCTCCTCCACCCCTGATCGGTCGATTACGCGCTTGAGCATACGGTCGACGGGAGCGAACGCAGAGCTGGCGGCATCCGGCACGATGCGGGCCAGCGGCTCACTCAGTCCGCTCAGGCGCGCTGCCGAGCGGCGCAAGCCGTTGGTCGCCAAATCGCGCGACTCGGCGATGCGCTCGGCAGGCGCTATGGGTTGCTCGCCGGTTTCGACGTCGTGCTCTTCGTCGCCCTCGTCTGCGTCGGCGGGCCGGACCAACGAGGTGAGGCTCGAGAGCGCCGTCTCCAGGTTGAAGCGCAGCACGGACGGCACATCGTTCATCTCCTTGACGAGCGCGGCGACGGACTCGCGGACCGGGTGAGCGGCCTTCTCGCCAAGATGCTCAGCCTCCGCGTCCAGAGCGCGCTTCACGTGGGAGCGCGGCGTTTCGATGAGGGTCCCGATTTCTGGATCCACCTCCCCTCCCCCCCCAATGACCGTCTGAGCATGCAGTCCGTTGACCCGCACCGACTCGGCAACCTCGCTGGTCAGGCCTCGAATGCTCAGCGAGAGGGTCTTAGCGCTTTCCTCTATCTTCTGGTTGACACTCAGCGCCGCAATCTGCTCTTGGGCGTGCCGAGTAGCGCCCAGGGTTTCGCGCATCGCATCCCCCACAGCTTTGTAGGCCACTTCAGGCGAGCGTTCGAATGCAGCATCCACCTCGCCGATCGGCGCTGTCACCAGATCGGACGTTTCGGAGATCAGGCGCCCCATCGGCTCGACGACGTCTGAGCGGAGTGCATCTAACCACTGGGAGAGCGACGCGTGCGCGATGTCCGGGATGCTCATTACCCCGAGCAGCGTGTGCAGGCGAGCAGCGACGCGCTCGTACCACGCGGCCCACTCGTCGTCACGCTCGTGACGACGCAGCGCTTTAACCGGCTCGATGGCGCGCGAGCGCATCGATAGGAGAAACGTACCGCCCCGCTCTACGTCTCGCGTCCAATCGATGTGTGCCGTCTGAATGGCACTCTGCGCCTGAGCGCGCAGCGCATCGATGCCGAGCGGCTGCGCAGCCAGTAAGTCGCGCAGTTTGAGCGCCGCCGCTCGCGCCTCGGCGATGGCGTCTGCCCCCTTTCGCCCCTCGGTTTCTACGACCCTGACTTGGCTGCCGGACGACGCGTCCGGTTGGGCGGCCTGAGGGTTCGGAGTCGGCGGAACCGCGGGCCATGCCGACTCGGTAGCGGGCGCAGATGCCACGTCGTGCCGCTCGTCGGGCGTGAGAAAGAACGCGTAGTGGCGGCAGTGCTGCTCAGCGCGCAGAGCCGCGTAGACGGCATTCGTCCCTAACGCCTCTACCGTCGCCGCGATGCGCGCTATCTCCTGCTCGACCGTGCGGAACGTGGGCAGCAGCGCCGTCGGCACGCGAACGACGGTGTGATAGCGCGCCAGTTCACCCAACGGAATGGTCTGCTCAGGCGGCGACTTGCGCATCCTACGTCCCATGCGCGCCATCGACTTGCGCGAGTTGACGTAAAGCGAGTCGTCTTTCCGAGACGCGAACAGCGCATCGGGGGCGGTTCGAGAAACGGATCTGGACTCGACCGCAGCCCCTTCCTCCCATGCCGAACAGAGGACACGCCGCGCCTGCGCCAGCCTGCGCCCCGGCGCAACGCGCTCAAGCGTTTGGGTTAGCTGCCCCAGCGCATCGCGCAGCTGCCTACGATGCGTCGTCGCCGCCTTCCATTGCGCCTGCGCCGACCACTTACCATCCGGCTCCCGCCCTGCGTCGAGCGTCTTTATGCTCGCATCGATTTCCTGCTCAAACGCACGGACTGCCTGACGCGTCGGGGCGAAGACCAAGTCGCAGATGGCGTCCAGATAGGCGTCCAGCGCCGAGTTGGCGTGGCGCGCAAGCGGCTGGGCGAGCGGGTCGAGTTGGGGGGAAGTCGGCGGAGTCGGCAAAACGTCGGTCATTCGACGCGCGAGGAGATGGAGGAAGCTACAGGAAGTTCGGCCGCAGGCGGTGCCACGGGGTGCGGTCGTCGGGCGGAACCGTGGCAGTGCCTCCAGAGGTGCTTTCCGGTGCTACGAGCAATCCCAACCGCCGGTACTCGCGCCGCGCTGCCTGGGTGATCTCGCTCTGAAACGCGAACTCGTATTTGTGCTCGAGCACGTAGGCCTTGACGCGCACGCGCAGCATCAACTCCTTGTCGAACATCTCCTTGACGAGGACAGCTACCGGTTTGCCCAGGTAGATCAGTTGCGACGCCGCCGCTGCCTCGTAGGCCACCCGCTTGGCGACGCCTTCGTCGGCATGGATCGGCAGGAAGAGGTCGGTCACGACCTGGCAGTCGGGCACCCCCGCGTTGGCGTTCGACACCTGCCCATCGGTAATCTGGCTGTTGGGCACGCTCACCAGGTTGTCATCGGGCGTGACGATGCGCGTCGACCGGATGCCGATCGATACGACCTCGCCGTAGGTATCGCCGACGGCTACCTTGTCGCCCACTTGGAACGGTTGGTCGAAGATGATGACCAGTCCGCCGAAGATGTTTTTGAGCACGTCTTGGGCCGCAAATCCGATCGCGACGCCCGCTGCCGCGCTCGCTGCGATCAACTGCTCGCCTGTCAGGCCGATGATGACGCTGATCACCAGATATGCTGCAACCGCCCACGTCAGAATGCGGACGATGGGAATGAACCGCTTGTAGCGAAGCGCCTGCTCGGCGTTCTGCGCAGCCAGAGAGTTGAGCAGCCAAACCGAAAACCGGATTGCGTAGGCCGCTAGGATCAGCACGAGTATGGAGAAAAACGCCTTGACGCCCAGCCCCTTTATCGTCTCACCTGCTTCTTTGGCTGTGTTCTGCAGCTGTTCGGCTACCGAGGAGGTATCGCGCCGTGCCACCGTCAGCGCTCGACGTAAGCTGTCGTTGCGTACTTCGAGCCGACTCTGGCGCGCCAGCACGGACATCAGCAGCGCCGCCACGTCACCATCTGCCCGCCCGATACCGGACGTATCCGTCGCCGCTGCATCAGCCCCAGTCGAGTCTGCCGTGAGAATCGAATCCGCCGCCTGCACGACACCTTGGGGAAGAGCGGACCTCACCTGCGCGTGCGCATCCCCGGTGAGGGACAGCAGGACGAGCAGAAGCATGCAGCGGATCATGGAGCAGAGGAGAACGCAGCGAATGTACGAAAGCCGACGTTCAGCGCCGAAGCGCCCACCGATGCTCAGAACCGAAGCCCGACCGATAGCGCGTGCTGCAGTCCGTAGTAGTCCGCCGCATCTGCCGTTTCGCGTCCGGCGAGCGGGAGTCTGCCGAAGTTGTGCCCGTCCAGGCGGAACGTGTAACCGGCTGTCAGCGCTTGGTCGCGGATCGGAAAGGCAAGCCTGGCGCCCGCTTCGACGCCATAGGCAAAACCGGACGCCCCAAAGTCGCGCGATGCCAGTCCAGCCAGTCCCATCGCCCAGACGCGCGTGCGCTCGCGGCGATCGGCCCAGCCCAGTCCACCGCCCAAACGGAGCCCGTCGGCCGTGAACTCGGGCTTACCCATGACGGCTGTCTCTGCATCGACTACCACTTCGTCATTCGAACGCACGCGCCGGGCCGAAATCGCCAGCCTGACAGGAATGCTCAGACGGTCGGTAATCGCGAACGGCTGCTCGACCTGGGCGCGCACGTCCCAAACGGTCAGGCTGCGATCCGGCAAATCGACCCTGACGATGGCAGGCTCACTGTCAGGCGTATTTGGCAGACTATTGAACGATGTCGACCTCTCGAAGGTCGGCCGCGCGTAGAGCGCTTCGATGGACAGGCCACGGCTCTCGTAGCGCAACCCGAACGTGGGAGCAGAAAACTCCAACGCGTCGCCCTCATCGGCATCACCTGCGTAAACGAACCGCATCGGCGCAACGACGACGGCGACGCCCTGCTGCGATTGCGCACGGGCGACCGGGGCGAGCAGCAGGGCGACGAGCACAATCGTCCACTTCATTTGTTCGGGGGACGCTGCGAGCCGTCCGGCTGGGGCTGCGTGGGCAGGTCGACGGCGGCCTCGTCGGGCGCGTTGTCCGAAAGGTCGAGCGGCGTGATGTCGCGCGTGATTTCCTCTCCAGTCTCGGCGATGTGGAAGCGGAACGCCATCGGATGCAGGTTCTCGTCCTCCTCCAGCTTGATGCGGACGAGGTAGCGGAAGCTCCACCGCGTCGTGCGGTTGGGCACGCTGCGCGACAGGAACGCCGACAGGAACGGGTGCACGCGCAGGCGCAGCGGCTCGCGGCGGCCAGCTTCGCGATACGCCGCCACCCACCCGCGCATCAGGGCGAGCAGTTCGTCGGGCGTCTCGCGCTTGCGCTTCTGCCTGCTTCCGCGCGACTTGTTGCCGCCCGCGCTCTGCGACTTGCCGGACGATGAGCTCTGATTCTCGGCAGGAGCGCTGGACGAGCGGTCGCTGTTGCGGTCGTTCGAGCGTCCGCGCCCTCCTCTGCGACCTCGCCGGCCTCCGCCTCCGTCGCGGCTCTGACCCGAGTCGTCGCGGCTGCGCGATTCGCGGTCGTCCCGGCGACTGTCGTTCGAGCGTCCACGTCCGCCACGTGACGAGTCACCAGGCGAAGAGTCGTTGGACGAGTTGTCGTCGCGGCTCGCCTGCGCGTCGGTGGCTTGCGCTTCGACATCGGCCAGCGCTTCGGATTCCCAGTCGCCTCCACCGTCGTCCTCGGGTTTGTGGAGGGTCGTCAGCGCGGGCCGCAGGCGCTGACGCGTGATCTGAACGATACCGAAGTCGCTCATAGGCAGCGCCTTGGTAACTGCTCGGTCCTTGCGGAATTCCTTGAGCAGCTCGTCGTAGATCTTCTTGCGGTTGCGGTTGTCCTTGAGGTCGATGAAGTCGACGCAGATGATGCCGCCCAGGTCGCGCAGCCGAGCCTGGCGCGCGATCGCCCGAGCCGACTCGAGGTTGACGCGGATCGCGTTCTCCTCCTGGCTCAGCCCGCGCCCGGCACGCCCCGAGTTCACGTCGACGACGTGCATCGCCTCGGTCCGCTCGATGAATAGGTAGCCGCCGCCTGGCAGATCGACGCGCTTCTCGAACGCATCGCGGTAGTCGCGCCCGATACCGACCTGGTCGAAGATGAAGCGCTTGCCATCGTAGAACTGGACCGCATCCGCCATGTGCGGAGCGACGGCCTCGACGTAGAGCGAGAGATTGTCGTAGATCTTCTTGTCGTCCGTCAAGATGCGGTCGAAATCGTCCGAGAACAGGTCGCGCACCAGGCTCGACACCATGTTGACGTCTTCGTACAGCTTCTTGGGCGGACGCGGCTTGCCCTGCATTCCACCTTCGATGACGTCCCACCGCTCGGCCAGGAGCCGGAGGTCGGTGTCGAGTTCGCGCGCGCTCTTGCGGCTCGCTTGGGTGCGCACGATGACGCCGAATCCTTCGGGCAGCAGCGACCGGGCCAGCACGCGAAGCCGCCTGCGCTCCTTGTACGAGCCGATTTTCTTGCTGACCGCCACGTAGTCCGCCATCGGCACGAGCACGAGAAAACGCCCGGCCAGCGAGATGTCGGTCGAGACGCGATGGCCCTTGTGTCCCATCGGCTCCTTGGAGATCTTGACCAGGATGCGCTGCCCCTGCTTCAAGTGATCTTCGGGGCGGCCTTTGAGTTGGGGCAGATCGCGCCGCGCCTGCCGCTTGGGCGGACCATGCCGCGCGCGCCGGCGAATGGCGAACAGGTGATCGAGTCGCATCCTCCCTGTCGCCTTTGCCCGCCGACTTGCCGTGCTTGGCCCCTCTGCGCTTGCGCTTGGCCAGCCGCGTGCCCGGACGCGACGCCCCAGCTGCGCAGGTCGGGGTTGTCCTGATCGACAAAGGCCAGCATCTGCGGCAGGTTATCGGTCAGGTCCGAGTAGTGCAGGAACGCATCCTGCCCCATGCCGATGTCCACGAACGCCGCCCGGATGTTGGGCATGACCTTCTTGACCTTGCCCAGCACCACGTTACCGATCGTGCGCGCGTGTTCGGGCGTTTCGATGTGGAGTTCGGCCAGTTGACCGTTTTCGATCAGTGCGAGACGGGTGGTACCGTTGTGGCCCGAGACGACGAGTTCTTTTTTGCCCATGTGGGGAGTACGTGCGCGCTGCCGCCCTGCCGTTCTACTTGGTCCAGCGGACCGATCTCGGCGCCGTCCGTGGGCAGCCGAGTGTAGAAACGAGAGGCGACGAGCCAGCAGGCAGGACCGAGAAGTGGTCGAGGCTGCTGACGGGCGCGCGAAATCGGTAGTAGCCCAAACCAGCTACCGAGGAGAAGAACAACTGCGCGCGCGACGTGCGGAACATCGGGTCCGATCGAATCGAAAGGAGGACCGAGGACGCTCGCACGAGAGCTGGGTACGCAGACGAGGTGAGCCATAAAGTGGCGAGGGGGACGAGTCGGTCACGGATTAGATCAGAGAGATCGACTCGCCGAGCCGCGAAACGGCGGTAGTAAAACAAAAGAGCGAGTCAGGCGGCGGAGCAGTCGGCGCGGAGCGCGTACCTGCTGCGAGACCATTGGGAGCCTCGCCACGTTGACTGTCCTTCCCGACGCGTGCGTTACGGTTTTGATCCATCCACCTGCGTACAATAGCCGCATCCGCTGTGGCTTTCACCAAAAAAACCGCGCTCCGGGGGAACGCCCTCCCCCCGCCGCCGACTTTAAAGAAGGCTGACCCGCTCTGACGGCGGAACCGCTTTTTCGACTTGGGCCGATCCGGCGCTCATTCATACAGACTCATCTACCTATTCCATGCCCGAAGCAGCTCCCCAGAAGATCAAATCCCGTGGCCTCGAAGGCGTCGTTGCACTCGACACCGAACTCTCGCACATCGACGGACAGAAAGGCGAGTTGATCTATCGCGGCTACGACATTGACGACTTGGCCGAAAAGGCTTCGTTCGAGGAGGTCGCCTATCTACTCTGGAAAGGCTCGCTGCCCAATGCGCAGCAGCTTGTCCGAACTCAACGACATGCTGCAGAGCGAACGCGCTCTTCCGCCCGCCGTGATTCAGTTGCTTCGCGAGATGCCCGAAGACGCCAACCCGATGAGCGTGTTACAGACGGCTGTGGCCGCGCTCGGCGTGTTCGACGGTGAGACCGACGATGCCAGCCCCGAGGCCAACTACCGCAAGGCCATTCGCCTGACTGCGCGCATCCCGACGCTGATCGCCGCGTTCGACCGCATTCGCAAAGGCCAGGAGCCGGTCGCCCCGCTCTCGGGCGAGTCGACGGCGCACAACTTCGTCTACATGCTCACCGGCGAGGAGCCGGGCGCGCAGGCCGAGCGCATCTTCGACGCCTGCCTGACGCTGCACGCCGAGCACGGACTCAACGCGTCGACGTTCACGGCCCGCGTCATCGGTTCGACGCTCTCGGACATGTACAGCGCGACCGCCGGAGCCATCGGCGCGCTCAAAGGCCCGCTCCACGGCGGTGCCAACATCAAGGTGATGCAGACGCTGCTCGAAATCGATGCGAGCGGCAAGGACCCGCGCGAGTGGGTCAAGGAAGCGCTGGGGCGCAAGGAGCGCATCATGGGCTTCGGCCACCGCGTCTACAAAACGTTCGACCCGCGCGCCCGTCTGCTCCGCGAAACCAGCGAAAGCCTCGCCGACGAACGTGGACAGCGCAAGTGGTACGACATCTCGGTCGCCATGATGGAGACGGTCAAGTCCGAAAAGGGACTGGACCCCAACGTCGACTTCTTCTCGGCCAGCGTCTACTACATGTTGGGCATCGATACCGACTTGTACACGCCCATTTTCGCCCTCGCTCGCATCACGGGTTGGACCGCCCACTTGCTCGAGCAGTGGGAAGACAACCGCCTGATCCGACCCAGTGCAGACTACATCGGTCAGCGCGGCCTGACCTTCCCCACAATCGACCAGCGGTAACCCAGCGCCGATTCGGTAGCACCTCGCAGTCCGTCAGATCACCCGATCTGGCGGGCTTTTTCTGTTCGAACCCAACCGGAAATAGGAGCAAAACGCCATTGTCTGGACACAGTCTAAACCTCCCTCAAAGTTTGACTTTCACTTCTTTCTGAAAGTAGAAACAAAAGCCCTTTTTCGCTCTTATCCCATGCAGACAGCCGCTGCTGGGCGTCGACAATCTCGGTCGATCCGCTATATTGCCAGCGTCTCTGTCTGCATCACACACACCGCCACGCCATGGCCCTCGACACCATCGACGCGCCCGCCAAGTTCGAGCGCAAAGTCATCCGCCCCTATCGGGTGCGTGAAGGCATGTTTGCCTGGATGGCACACCGCCTGAGCGGCCTCGCCCTTGTCGGCTACCTCGTCGTCCACATCTGGGGGCTCAAAGCCCTCTCTGACCGCGACGCCTACAACGAACTCATCTCCAGCTACCACGGTGCCATCTTCAAAGTCGGCGAGTTCATGCTCTGGGCGGCCGTCGTCTACCACATGATCAACGGATTGCGCATCGTGCTGATCGACTTCTTGGGATGGAGTCCGCATCAGCGGCGTCTGTTCTGGACCTTGGGCGCCGTCGCCGTCCTGATGATCATCGCAGGCGGCTACCCGTCGATCTACGCGCTCGTCAAACACTTCGGAGGCTGATCTATGGCTAACTACGGAAAAAACCACAAGTCGCAGGCGTTTGGCTGGTTCTTGCACCGCGTCTCAGGCACGTTTCTCGTCTTCCTGCTGCTGACCCACTTTTGGATCCAGCACTTCGACGCGACATCGGCGAGTGTCACGCACAGTACGACAGCCGTTCTCACCTTCGAGGGCGTCAACGAAGCGGTCGTCAACAACGTGATCACCGAAGAGGACCTCGAGCTGGCACAGGCGGTTCTCGGCGGTGACGACGAAGCCGGGTTTGACGGACGCCTTTCCGGGCTTTCGCAGGTCGAGCGCGAGCGGCTCCTCGTTGCCGCAGGCGCGCTGCCGACGTACTCGGATCAGGCGCAAGCGGCCGTCAACGAGCGTCGCGAAGCAGGCGTGCTCCCCGGAGCAGTCGGCGACCCGGTGACGAGCTACGACGTGGCGATGCTGCGCCTGGCTGACCCGGTCTATGCGGTCCTGTGGAAAGCATTCAACATCTTCTTCCTGCTGTTCGCGCTGCACCACGGCTTCTACGGACTCAACAACATCCTGACGGACTACATCCGCAACCCACTCGCCCGCGTCACTGCGGTAACGCTTTCGTGGGGCCTCGCGCTCGTACTTCTCATCATCGGCCTCTACTCCGTCGTCATGGCGGGTTGGGGGCTGGGTGGTTAACTAGACCCAATACCCTACGGATATGACCTTCACGCACGACATCGTAATCGTCGGAGCCGGTGGCGCAGGCCTGATGGCGGCCCTCTACGCGCGCGAAGGCGGCGCAGACGTGGCGGTCGTCTCCAAGCTGCACCCGTTGCGCTCGCACACCGGAGCGGCCCAGGGCGGCATCGGTGCGGCGCTCGGAAACGAAGAGGAAGACAACTGGATGTGGCATGCGTTCGATACCGTCAAAGGTTCGGACTACCTGGGCGACCAGGACGCCATCGAGACGATGTGTAAGGACGCGCCGCGCACCATCCGCGAGCTAGAGCACTATGGCGTGCCGTTCAGCCGCAACAAAGCGGGTAAGATCAGCCAGCGCCGCTTTGGTGGACACACACGCGGATTCGGCGAAGCGCCCGTCCGACGTGCCTGTCATGCTGCCGACCGGACTGGGCACACGATCCTCCACACGCTCTACGACCAGTGCACGAGCAAGAATGTGCGCTTCTACGACGAGTATCAGGTACTCGACCTACTGATGAACGAGGACGGCACCTGCTCGGGCGTCGTGAGCTATGAGATCCTGACGGGCGAGGTGCACACGTTCCACGCCAAGATCGTCTGCTTTGCAACGGGCGGTTACGGACGCGCCTTCAAGACGACGAGCAACGCGCACGCCGGGACCGGCGACGGCATGAGCATGATCTTGCGCGCGGGCCTTCCGCTCGAAGACATGGAGTTCGTCCAGTTCCATCCGACCGGCCTGTACCGTCTGGGCATCCTCATCACCGAGGGTGCGCGTGGTGAAGGCGGAATCCTGCGCAATTCGGACGGCGAGCGTTTCATGGAGCGCTACGCACCGACGGTCAAGGACCTGGCGCCGCGCGACTTGGTCTCGCAGTGCATTTACAAGGAGATCCGTGAGGGACGCGGCATCAACGGTAAGGACTACGTCCACCTCGACATGACCCACGTCGGGACCGAGGTGCTCGAAAAGAAATTGCCCGAAATCACCACGTTCAGCCGCACCTATCTGGGCGTAGACCCGGTCAAGCAGCCGATTCCGATCGCGCCCACGTGCCACTACGCGATGGGAGGCATTCCGACCAACGCTGATGGGCAGGTGGAGCGCGCCGAACGCGGTTCGATCGTCGACGGACTCTATGCCATCGGTGAGTGCGCCTGCGTGAGTGTCCACGGCGCCAACCGACTGGGTACGAACAGCCTGCTTGACCTGGTCGTGTTCGGACGACGCGCCGGTATTCACATGGCCGAGTCGATTCAGCAAGACAAGAAAAAGGCGCCGCTGCCGGACAATCCCGAAAAGCGCACGCGCGATATGCTCGACGAAGTGCTGAGCCGGACCGGTGGCGAGAGTTGCGTGAGCGTCCGTAGTGCATTGCAGGAGTCGATGATGAAAAACGTCTCGGTCTTCCGCAACGAGGAAACGCTGACCGAAGCCCTGTCGGACCTGCGCGATCTGCGCACACGCGCACGAAGCGTTACCGTCCGCGACAAAGGCAAGCGGTTCAACACGGAACTGCTCGACGCCTTGGAGATCGGCTTCATGGTCGACTATGCAGAGGCCATCGCCGCCGGAGCGCAGCACCGCAAGGAGAGCCGAGGCGCGCATAGCCGCGAAGACTACGTCGACCGCGACGACGACAACTGGCTGAAGCACAACCTCTTTCACAGCGACTGCGAGGGAAACTTCGAGTTTGCCTACAAAGAAGTCAAGCTGGGCCGCTTCGAGCCCAAACTGCGCGTGTACTGATGGCTGTCGTTGCGAGGAGCGGAGCCTCACCGATGCGGAGCGACGTGGCAACCTCGCCTGAAAACCGAACGCTAAGATCGCTAGGGCCTACGGCCTCGTGATGACAAACCGAGGGTTCGCCCCTCCCGATAGATGAAACTGAACGTCAAAATCCAGCGCTTCAACCCCGAGGCGGACACCGAGCCGCACTGGGAGACGTACGAAGTGCCTGCTGAACCCATCGACAGCGCGCTGAGCCTGCTGCTCTACGTCAAGTGGCACCTGGACGGCACGCTGACGCTGCGCAAGTCGTGTGCGCACGGCATTTGCGGATCGGATGCGATGCAGATCAACGGCGAGAATAAGCTGGCCTGCTCGGTTCTCATTCAAGATCTGGCGGACAAGGAAGGCGACACGATTTCGTTCGCACCGCTGCCTGGATCGCCGGTCATCAAGGACCTGGTAATCGACCAAACGCGCTTTTTCGAGAAGTACCGCGCCGTCATGCCGTGGCTTATCAATCACGAACCGGCCCCCGAGTTGGAGCGCTACCAATCGCCCGAAGACTTCGAGATCATCGAAGAGGCGACCAAGTGCATCATGTGTGGTGCCTGCACGCACAGTTGCCCTTCGACGTGGGCCGACCCGACCTACCTCGGTCCGGCCGCGATGCTCAAAGCGTTTCGCTATACGTTCGACACGCGCGACCAGGGCGTCGACCAGCGCATGCCCATCGTCGACAGCAAGGAAGGGCTGTGGAAGTGCTACACAATCTTCAACTGCGTTCAGGCGTGCCCCAAAGAGATCGACATTACGCGCTGGCTCTCGGCTCTCAAGCGCCGCGCCGTCGTCGAACGCTTTGGCTGACGCACTTGGTGCGATGCCTGCTGGCATCCATTACGGAAAACGAGCGATGTGACAACCGCGCTCTTCCTTCCGTACAAGCATCGCCCGGCTTTGTCTTCTCATGGGAGGCGAAGCCGGTTTTGCGTTTGCGCTACGGCGTCGTTGCGGTCCGCGACGGGCGGGCGTAGCTACTTTGTCGTCATGCGCTATCTCCTCCTTTTGCTGCCGGTCTTTGTGCTCACCGGATGCCGCGGTGTCGGGCTGCGCGAGATGAAGTCGGCAGTCGAGGCGGCGGTGGGCGATTCGTCCCGGGTGGCGACGTTTTATGCCGACCGCGACTTCGCGCCCTATTGGACGCAGAACCCCGGCTTGAGCGAGCAGGCCATCGACGTGGTGGACCGACTGTGCCGAGCAGACGACGAGGGATTGGATGCTTCGGCCTTCGAACTGCCCACGCTCGCTGACCTGCTGGAAACGGCGTACGATGCGACCCTGCCCGATTCCCTGCGCGCCCGTGCAACGGCTCAGCTCGAGATCGGCTTGTCCAATGCGCTCGTCCGTTTCGGCGATCAGTTGCATCACGGCGTTCTCGACCCGCGGTCCCTGGGGGCTCAGTGGCAGGTGAGGCGCGATACGCTACTGGCGTCGGACGCGTTGAAGCGGGCCACTAGCGAAGGCATTGGCGCATTCGTCGACGCGCTGTCGGCGCCGCGTCCGGCGTACGCCGAACTCAGACGAGCCCACGCGCGGTACCGGCAGATCGCGGCGAGCGGCGGATGGCGAGCAGTCCCCTCGCCGGACGCTCCCAACTTCGCTCGCTTACTCATCGCTCGCCTCGCCGCGACGGGAGATCTTCCTGAGAGCGCAGATTCCGTCACCGTCTCGCCCGACGACTTGGCCGAGGGATTGCGCCTCTTTCAGCAGCGTCACGGTCTGCCGCAGAGCGGGAGGGTCGATGCCGGCACCCGGTCGCGCCTCAACGTCTCGGCCGAGTCTCGCGCCCGTATGCTTGGACGAAATCTGGAACGCGCGCGCTGGATGCCGGCAAGTCCAGGACCCCGCTTCCTCTATGCCAACCTCGCTAGCGGAATCGTGCAGGGCTTCGATAGCGCGTCTGATCCCGTCCGCCTGGCCGCCACATCTACGCTCGACACACCGCTACGCGCCGATACGCTGCGCACGCTGACGATGGCGCCGACGTGGAATGTACCGCCCGCTAAGGCTGCCGACCTGATGCGCCGCGACTTGCTGAGCGAAGATGCGGGTTTCGAGGCCTACCAGAGCGAGCAGCGGGTGTCCATGAGCGGCGTCACGGCAGACGAGTTGGAGCGCGGGACGGTCCGGGTCAAGCAAAGAGGTGGCGGGCGCAACGCGCTGGGCAGCCTCGCCGTCCGCCCACGGCCTGGTGGAGCGCCTTACGTCCATGGCGGAGACGACGACGAGGTAACACCGTCGGGCGTCGATGTGACCGACGCGGCTAGCCTTGCGGCCTTCGTGCTCGGCTGGACGACCCAACGGGCTGCCGCGGCTCTGCGCGCCGCCCGTGCCGAAGAGACGGCGCGCGTGCTCGACATCGATCCGGTGCTGCCTTACTTCGCGCTCTACGTGACCGCCTGGGCCGAGCCGGACGGAACGGTTCACTTTCGCCCCGACGTACGCAACCGCGACGTGGCCCTCGACAGCGCTCTGAGAGCAGCTATCACTCCCGTCGACGCGCGCGAACTGGCTGACGCGTGCACGAAGCTAATGACGCCGCCTGCCACTGACGATTAAGCACGTATCCAGAAAGTCAGCGTGCGAGGCGAGCGCTGAGCGAGGCAGTCGAAGCAGCCGTTCACTTCGTGACCTTCGGTTGTGCCAGCTGGGCGATGTAGACCAACGAAGGGTAGCGTCTGTATGGTGTCTGTGTAGCCGTTCGCAGCCCGCAAGGGCTTTTGGGATAGGCCCCTAAGCTCGACTGGTCGAGCGCGTGATGCGGACCACGTCGATGCGGCTCGCATTGCTGTCCAAGATCGTGAAGCGATAGCCATCCACGTCAACCGATTCCTGCATACGGGGGATATGGTCGAAGTAGCCGAGTAGATAGCCTGCGAGCGTTTCGTAATCGCCTTGCGGGAGAGCGATGCCGTTAGCGGCGAGCGTCTCCATGTCTGCACGGCCGATGGCAATGAGCGTATCGGGACCGGCTCGGCGTACGATCACCTCGTCGGCATCGAACTCGTCGCGAATGTCTCCGAAGAGAGCCTCGAGTAGATCTTCCCGGGCCACCAGTCCGGTCGTCCCGCCAAAATCGTCCATTACGACGGCGAGCGAATGGTGACCCTTAATCATGGCACGTAGCAGCGCGTCGACGGGCATGTCGACGCGAACGAAGAACGGCTCGCGCGTCACATCGGCGAGCGACTGGGGATCGTCGAACAGATCGAAGGCGAACGCGACGCCCGTAACGTGGTCGAGTGTCTCACGATAGACGAGCAGGCGCGAATGCCCCGTCGACTGGAAACGCGCGCGCAGTTCGTCGAGCGAAGCCGTTTCCTCGATCGCTTGGATCGCCGTCCGCTCGACCATCAGCGCGAACAGTTCGAGGTCTCCGAAGCCGCGCACGTTGGCCGCCACCTGCTCATCGACGACGTGTGGAGCGGCCAGATGATCGGCGTCCCATCCCAGCAGACGCGCGACGAGGGCCAGAGGAGCGCGAAACAGGTCGATGGGCGGCGGGCGCCATCGCGCCAGATTGTACGGCAGTGCGTACCCGACGACCAAAGCGAGAGCTCCGCCGACTAAGACGGCAGCGAGCGGAGCCACCGATGCCTGGAACAGCATCCACGTCGCCAAGGCGCCGAGCAGTGCTGTAGCCCCGAAGCCGACGCTCTGCGCCAGCCGAAGCAGCGCGCCCGCGTCGTGGTCGCGGTGGAGCGCGGCGTGTCCGGCCCAGCACCACGCGCTCAAAGTGCCGGTCGCGAAGAGCAGGACGGTCACGAAGATGAGTGGTTAGCGGCCACTCCAGGCGGGTCGACGCTTCTTCGAGAAACGCCGTCGCACCCTCGCGCACGTCGTCGGTCGCGCAGGCCTGCCCAAACAGCTTAGCCTCGGCTTCTTGCCCCTGCGCCAGTGGACGGTCCGAGTTGCGCAGCGCTTCGAGCGTCAGCCGAATGGCGACGGGCGCCTGAGCAGCAATCGTCTGCGCCATCTTGGTTGCAGCAGCGAGCGTCTCGTCATGCGCAACCACCTGGTTGACGAGTCCGATCTGGTAGGCCCGATCGGCACCGATGCGCGCGCCCGTGAGCACCAACTCGGTCGCAATGCCCAATCCGACCAGGCGGGGAAGCCGCTGCGTGCCGCCATACCCCGGAATAATGCCCAATCCGACTTCGGGCTGACCGAAAATCGCCTTCTCGCTCGCCACGCGTAAGTGACACGCCATCGCGAGTTCGCATCCGCCACCCAGCGCGTAGCCGTTGACGGCGGCGACGACGGCTTTGGGAAGTTGAGCGATCTGGTCGAACACGCGCTGCCCGCGCTCAGCGAAATGCTGTCCGCTGTCGGCGTCGAGGTCCGAGAACTGCCCGATGTCCGCGCCTGCGACGAAGCTCTTATCGCCCGCACCCGTAAGAACGACGACCTTGACTGCATCATCACCCTTGGCTCGCTCGAACGCGTCGCCCAACGCGCCCAGCAAGTCATGCGACAGCGCGTTGAGTTTGTGGGGGCGGTTGATCGTCAGCGTGAGGGTACCGTCGTCGGCGACGGAATAGAGAACGAGATCAGCGTCAGCCATAGTCGTATGGGGTGTGGGCAGCGCGAATCGCCCAGGTTCAGAAGAATTCGTACCTACCGCTCGCGTGACCGCCGCGCACCGGTCAGCCCATCCAGATCGCGATTCAAATCGTCCAGGCTGTTGTCGATGGAGTCGATGTCGTCCAGCAAGGGCGGCTCGGATTCGTTGTAAGTGGAGCTTCCGCCCGGAATGGCGGACGAGAACACGTCTTCGACCTCCAAGACCGAGCGCTCAGTCTCTTCGACCTCTTCGAGAAGGGTGTCGAGTTGAAACGTGATCTCTTCGGGGTTGCGCAGCGTCAGCGACTGCTCGTGGATGTACTGCACCACGTCTTCGATCGTCGCGAGCTGAGCATCCAGGATTTCGAGGTTTTCGCGCCCCTTCTTGGAGCGCGTCAATCGACTTTCCAGGATGCGCAACCGGCGCTCCTTGACCGACCGAACGCGCGGCGGATCGTCCGACATGTCTTGGCGCAGTGCAGCGATGGCGGCAGCGAGTTCGGACTGCGTCGTCTGCTGCATCGCATAGGCGTAGCGCTCGCGTTGGTGCAACAGCGTCAGATAACTGTCGAGCAGGCCGCCGATCTTCTTGCGGTGGCTGTCGAGCAAGCCTTGCGAGGCATACGACAGCTTCTCGTAGTTGGCTTTGATGTCGCCCTCGAGGCGGCGCAGACGGCCGTAGCGGCGCTGATCGGTCCGGCTGAGCGTGGCAAACACCTCTTTTTGCGAGGGCTCCTTTTTGCGCTCGGCTGCTTTGCGCGAGCGGATGGCTTTCTGCCAGCGGGCGTCGCGCGGGACCGTTCCCAGGAAGAGCAGTTCGGCGGCTGCGGTGAAGAGCAGCAGCAGGTTGGTAATGACCTCTCCTCCGCCCAGAAGGCCTGCGCCGAACGTGACCGCCATCGCGACGATCAGGAACGTGAGGTTCCACGGGTGGAGGAACGCTTCGCGCGTGTAGTTGGGCGTTTCCGAGGAAGGCATCAGGTGCGGCGACCGAGCGTTTTGGAGAGAGGAGGGGCGGCTGGCGCGTCGGGGTCGGTGTCGGCGGGCGGAGGAGTGCGGCCCAGCGTCTTGGACGATGCCGAAGGAGCCGCATCGGCGTCGAGCGTGTCGCTGGCGGCGGGCGAGGTGCGGGGCGGAGCCGAGAGTTCGCCTTTCATCTGGGCGACGAGCGCGCGCGCGCGTTCGGCACGCAAGGCTTCGTCATCGGCTTCGGTCGTAGAATCCAGGTCGAGTCCCTCGGTGGCGATCTCGAATCGGGCTTCCCCCATCGCGGTGTCCCGCCCGACGCGGCTCATCGCCTGCTCGAGTGCGTCGAGTGCGCCAGCCGATCCGCCGACGATCTTGCTGAACGCAGAAGCGACGCGCCCCTTCTGCTCGGCTCCGCGCACCAATCCCTTGAGCCTACGCATCTCGCGTAGGTGAGCTTTTTCCTCGGCCTTGATCCGTTCGAACTCGTCGGGCGTCATCGCGGCCTCAGCTTTCGGTTTGCGAGGCCCGGTCGCGGCCCAGCGTGCGCCCGTCGCCGCCCGAGGGTAGCTCTTCGTCGATCTCGATGGCCGGGCGGACGGGAGCGGCGGGCGCTTCGGGTTCGAGCAAGCCCATTTCCATCTTCATCTGACGGACCAGGTCTGACGCGCGCATCGACTCGGCATCCTCTTCGATCTGCATCGCCTCGCTGTCGACGCTGTCCAAGGCGAGTTCCATGCGGGCTTCGTTGCGCGCGGTCTCCTCGTTGACCTTGCGGATCATCTCGTCGTGCGTCTGATCCATCCCGCCGACCTCGAACTGCTCGAGCGCGTCGGCTACGCGTCCCTGCCACTTGGCGCGTTCGTGAGCGCGCAATGCCTCGCGCGCCTGTCCGATCTTGTTTTCCTTCTCGCGCATGAACGCCTTCTTGACCTGCAGCGCCTTGTCGTAGGCGGCCGTAGCATACTTCAGCTGCTCCCTGCTCGACGACAGGCGCTCGCGCGACTGCTCCATCCGCAACGCGTACTGCTGCGCGATGTCGTCGCGTCCGGCCTGGATGGCGGCTTTCATCTTGTCGGTGTAACCGCCCTGCTCGCGCTCGGCCTTTTGGACCTCTTTCTGGAGAAGGATCACGTTGGCCTTGACCGTCGCGATGTTCTCGTTCATCTTCGGGACCTGATCGTTCAGTTCGCGGATGTTCTGTTCGAGAATGAGGCGCGGGTCCTCCATCGCCGAAATGGCGCCACCAAAGAGGGAGGTGATGGCCCGGGTGAAGCGTTTCCAGAGAGACATAGAATCAGAGAGAGGTGGGAGGTGCCTAACGGAAAACCCGCTGCGAAGATGCACCGATGCGCGCAAGATAGCACGTCTCGCCACACCGGCCGTGCCCCGCTGCCGCCCGCGAGACACAGGCGGGGCCGTAAAGATGCTGTCCTGCGCGGATGACGAAGCCGCACCCTCGGTTACATCTATCCCCTTACACCCGCGCCCATGCCACAGGACATACCTGCACCCCCTGACACGACCGCTGCCTCCGACTCGACGTTCAAAGTCGCGACCGACGCCGACCCGCAGATCATCGTCGACAAAATGCAGGAGATGTTCGAGGATTTCTTGAGGCTGATTCCGAGTATCGTCCTCGCGATCGTGACGTTCGTCGTTTTCATTCTCCTTGCCGCAGGCGTGCGATGGGCGATTCGGCGGACGATGAAGGGCCGCAAATCCCACAACGTCGCGATGGCGATTGGGCGTGTGGCCTACGTCATCATTCTGTTCGTGGGCCTGCTGATTGCTCTCACGATCGTGTTTCCGTCGATGAACGGCGCGTCGCTGCTCCAGCTTCTGGGCGTCGGCTCGCTAGCGATCGGGTTCGCGTTTCGCGACATCGCGCAGAACTTTCTGGCCGGACTGCTGCTGCTGGTGCGCGAGCCGTTCCGCGTCGGCGACCAGATCCGCTACGGTGACTTCGAAGGCAACGTCGAGGCTATCGAGACGCGTGCCACGTTCTTGCGCACCTACAACGGTGCCCGCGTCATCGTCCCCAACGGTGAGATCTACACCAACGCCGTCACCGTGTTGACCGCGTTCGAGACGCGGCGTAGCGAATACGCCGTCGGAATCGGCTACGGCGACGATATCGAGAAGGCACGTACGGTCATGATCGAAGCGCTCGAAGGCGTCGAAGGCGTTCTCTCCGACCCGCCGCCCGACGTTCTGACGGACGAGCTCGCCGGGTCGAGCGTCAACCTCGAAGCTCGGTGGTGGAGCAAGCCCGACATCAGCAGCGTCAAGCACGTTCGCAGCCGCGTCCTCACCGCGTTGAAACTCGCTCTCGACGAGGCAGGCGTCGACATGCCCTATCCAACTCAGGTCACGCTCTGGCACGACCAGACCGAAGCCACCGACGGCGACCGCACGCGCCAACGCGAAGGCTGGCCCGTCGGCGACAGTCCGCCCGATGCCCGGTGGAAAGTCGAGGGCGGCGGCGACGCGTAGCGGTCAGGGCGTTACGACCTCCACTGCCGCTACGGTCCTCCGCGCTTCGGCGAGGTGACGGGATTGGTGCGCCCACGTGCCTTCGAGCCACGACGCAACGCTCGCCCCGGTGTGTTTGCCAGACACTCCGTGATCTGCGAGTGAGATCAGATCGTCCTGCAACCGCTCGAACCGGTCGAGGACCTTGGCCGGGTCGTGGTCGAAGGAGGGGACGGTACTGACGCCGTCGTCTTCCAAGCCTTGCGCCCGGGCGTCGCGCGTGAAGTACTGATCCAGTTGGCCGAGCGACACGTCGTGTGGGCGGTTGCGGTCGGCGGCGTTGCGGAGTTCGGGCAGCAGCATCGCAGCCGTCACGTTGAGGTGCGCCAGAATTTGAAGCGCGCTCCACTGCATCGGGTCGGTTTGCGCGTTGAGGACCATGCGGGGGTGTGCTTCGACCAGCGCGCGCGCCTCGGCTTTATGGGATTCGAAGGCGGCGTGCCAACGGCTGAGATCGGACATGTTGGAGATGGAAATGCTGGTGGAGGCAAAGACGAAGACGCACTGGAAGCGCTATTCCGCTCTAAAAACCAACACACCGTCGCTCACCAGAGTCGCAACCAGATCGGAAAGATCAGCAGAGCCAGCGTATGGAGCGAGGGCATCGGCGGTAACAACCGGCGCGTCGGCGAGGAGCGGGGCAGCCCAGGCGAGGTCCGAATCGAGGCGGAACGCTTCTCCTCCGCCGAACAGGGTGCGTGAGCCGTCGGCGTGATCCGTGTAGGCCATGCGGGCGCCAGGCGTGCGGATGAGTGACGCCCCGGCTTGCACCCGCTCCTGAGCCTCCTCTGCTTCGATCCAGTTGGCCTCGTCCTCTTCGACGAAGCGGCGACGCTCGGTCACCAAGCGCCCGAACGTTTCGGCCAATGCGTCCTCGTCGGCCAGCAGCGACTCGAGCGTGGCGCGGACCTGAGCGAGCGCGTCAGCGTCGATCCGGCCCGGAGCCGTCGCCGGGGCCAGCGGCGGATCGGAGTAGAAGGCGTCGGCGGGCAACTCGACCAGCGCCCGTTCCAAAACGGCGGCCAGCAGGTCTTGGTGCGACGGCGCGCGGAAGCCGACCGACAGCGTCAGGCAGTCCGTTACGGCAACGCCCTCGTGCGCCCAGCGCGGCGGCAGGTAGAGCAAGTCGCCCGGCTCGACGCGATACTCCGACCCCCACTCGAACCCTTCGCTCGCGTCGGTGTCGATCACCGTTACGTCTAGATCGTCGATCAGCACTTCGTCGGCCGCCGACAGCGGAGCTGCGCCGACGCGCCACGTGCGCTCGCCCGCGCCCTGGATCAGAAACACGTCGTAGTTGTCCGTGTGGGCACCGACGCCTCCGCCCGCCGGAGCGAACGAGGCCATCAGGTCATCCATTCGCCAGCGCGGTACGAACGCGAACCGTTCCATCAGATCGGCGGCGGCAGGCAGATGCTGGTCGATCTCTTGGACCAATAGCGACCATTTTTCGTCCGGCTGCATTGCCGCTTTCAACTCGCGGCGTGTGAACGGGCCGTCGCTCAGTTGCCAGGGATAATCGCCACCGGTCTGCCGAATCAGGCGGCTCATGGCGTCGGGGCGCGTAGCCAGATCGATCAAGCCGTCTGGCGTGACGGGCGGGATGAAATTGGCGAAGGCGCCTTTGACGAACAGCGGTTTTCGCTGCCAGTAATCGCGCAGGAAGTCGGCGATGGAGAGGTTTCCGAACATGGAAATCGGTGAGTCAGTCGAGGAAGGCGCGCAAGGCGAAGTAGGCGGGGATCAACATCAGCAGCACAAACGCAACGGCGGCCCAGGCGCTCACCCGGCGCTCGGGCACGAACTCGTAGCCGCAGAATGGGCACTCGGTAGCATCGTACGGTGCATCGAGCGCACACGACGGACACTCCTTGGTTTCGGGATCGGCGAGGCGAGGCATTGAATCGGGGAGTCAGACGAAACCTGTCAGGTCATGCCGCCCAGTTCGCTGAGCAGCGCGTCTTGCTGCGGCTTGGGCAGTTCGAGCGGATCGAACGAGCCGACGGCCGGCGGCGGCAGGCGGCGGGGCGGCGGGAACGGCGCCTTGGGTTTGAGGGCGCGGGCTACGAGAGCGAACGCGCCGGTCGCGGCGACGGTCAACAGGAGTGTGCGAGCGGTAGTCATGGGCGTCAGGTCAGAAAAGGATTGTGGGCAGATTCCTCGCCGACCGTCGTCGGTGGGCCGTGGCCTGGGAGGACGCGCGTGTCGGGCGGGAGCGTGAGCAGTTGGGTGTGGATCGACCGCATCAGCGTTGGTAGATCGCCGAGCGGTAGGTCGGTGCGTCCGATGGAGCGGCGAAAGAGCGCGTCGCCGCCAAAAAGTGTCGCGGCGTCGGCGTCGTAGAACGCGAGCGATCCAGGCGAGTGTCCGGGCACGGAGAGCACCCGCCACGTCCGGTCACCGAACGCAATCGTGTCGCCACCGCGCAGCGGAGTCGTAGTCGTCGGCGCCTCGAAGTCGGGGACTCCAAACATCGCGGCCTGCTCAGACGAGCGCGTCAGCAGCGGCGTCTCGGCCGGGTCCATCTTCCACGGCAACTCCAGCCGCTCGGACAGCGCGTGCGCGCCCAGGATGTGGTCGATGTGCGCGTGTGTCAGCAGCAGGTGCGTCGGCGTGGCGCCGCTCTTCACGATAGCCTGAACGACCTGGTCGACTTCGTCCGGCGTGTGCGGCGACGCGTCGATCAACGCGGCCTCGCCCTCGCTCACGACGAGATACGACGTAGTGGCGAACGGGTTGAACGTAAACGACTGGATCGTCATCGGCATCAGGCAGGTGGACCGCATCAACGCGTCACGCCGATGTGGGATGCAGCGCACTTACTCTCCGAGTGCTCTGGTCCTGGGCCGCGCTGCGCAGACGTTGTCTTTGGGCGGATCCCCAGCGCCTGGACGCAAGCCCTCGTCGTACTTCCACCGGATGCGTTCGGCTTCGGCACGCGCGATTTTGGCACAGCCTCGATATCCGGCATTGCCGACGATCAGTGTCGCTGGCAGCGTCGAGACCTTCGACTCTGAGATCCGACGTTCACAGGGTATGCCCGCGTCGCGAGGTGCGCGCTGTAGGTCAACACATCACCGCCTCCCGACATCGGAGTTACGCTACGACCGCCTTCGCCCATGTACTCGGTGTGCTGTTCGTGGAGGGTCCGAGCCTGCTCCCCATCGGTGAGCCACTAGATGTTGACGACTGCACCCCGTCCGCTCCTCAGTGCTACCAGTCATCCTTTGCAGAGCTTTGACGACCCCGTACAATTCCGTCTATTTAGATTCAGTCTACGTCAAATGCTATCGCTGACATGGCTCGCTTTTTCCTGCTCGTCGCACTCGCCGCCTTCCCTGCGGACGCGCAGCCCGTCCGACTGCTTTCGGGCGCGGTGACCGGAGCCTCCTCTGGCGCCGCTATAGTCGGCGCACATGTCTCGGCTGGAGGCGTCGGTGCGGTCACGGATGGGCGAGGGCAGTACGAGTTGCGATTGGTCGATGAACAAGCCCGCGAACTGGTTGTGCGTGCCTTGGGCTACCAGACCACGCGTCTTCCCTTCGATCAGAAATCCGATACAATCCGCGTCGACGTGCGGCTTCGCGCGGCGATCTACGAGATGGGCGAGGTGGTGGTCGAGCATGCCACCCTTTCGGGGAGCAACGCTCTCAGCTTGCCCGGAGCCGTCCACGTCATCGGTCCACGCGAAATCGGCCGATTCGCCAGTGCAGACGTGAACCGCGTGCTGCGTCGCGTGCCAGGCGTGTACGTGTCCGAGGAAGACGGCTACGGCTTGCGCCCCAACATCGGCCTGCGCGGAAGTGGAAGCGAGCGGTCCGAGAAGATCACCGTATTGGAAGACGGCGTCCCCGTCGCCCCCGCGCCCTATAGCGCGCCCGCTGCCTACTACTTTCCCACCGTCGCGCGGATGGCGGGCCTCGAAGTTCAGACCGGCGCCAGCCAGATACGCACCGGACCCATCACGACGAGCGGCGCGCTCAACCTGATCTCGCAGCCCATTCCAGACGGGCCGAACGCCGTCAGCGGCTCGGCCGATGCCCGCACGCTCTCGCACGGCGGACGCCTGCTGCACCTGTACGCAGGTCGCCGGTGGACGCACGGCGGTATCCTCATCCAAGCGCTTCGCAACCAGAGCGACGGCTTCAAAGCGCTCGACACCGGGGCTGAAACGGGGTTTGGAAAGACCGACCTCTTGGCCAAGGCCGAGGTGCACACCGACGCTGCGGCGGCCGTTCAGCATCGGCTGAGTGTCAAACTGAGCATGACCAGCGAACTCAGCGACGAGACCTACCTCGGCCTGAGCGCTCCCGATTTCGCCGCCACACCCTTCCGCCGCTACGCCGGATCGCAGATCGACGAGATGGATGCCGAGCAGCGCCAAGCCGCCGTTCGCTACACCATCGAGCCATCCCCTCGAACGAGCGCGCAGGTGACGGGCTATGCGACGGCGTTCGAGCGCAACTGGTACAAGCTGGATAAGGTCGATGCAGGCGGCGGTGCGGTAGGCATCTCTAGCATCTTGTCGGCCCCGTCTCGCTACGCCGCTGAGACGGCTATCCTGTCGGGCACGCCCAGCAGCGACGACGCTCTCCTGGTCAAAGCCAACAACCGGGCTTATCGCGCCGAGGGGCTTCAGGCGAGTATCCGTACCCGATTCGAAACGGGACGCATGGAGCACCGACTCGAGATCGGCGCGCGGCTCCACCGGGATCAGATGGATCGCTTTCAGTGGGTCGATGGCTACCGGATGGAGGCGGGCGATATGTCGCGCACCAGTAGGGGCGATCCGGGTTCGGACAGCAACCGGCTCGAATCAGCCGACGCGATCAGCGGTCACCTTCAAGTTCGCAGCCAGATCGGGCGGGTCACGCTGTTGCCGGGTCTGCGCCACGAAAACGTAGTCCTCCGCCGCGACGACTGGGGCACATCCGACCCCGAACGAACGGGAGCCGATCTCAAGACGCGCCGCAACCATGTTGCCGCCTGGATTCCCGGAGTAGGTGTCGACGTCGAGATTGAGCCGGGCATCCATGCGTTTGGTGGCGTTCACCGCGGCTTTGCGCCTCCCGGATCGCAGCAAGGCGCCGAGCCCGAGCAAAGCGTGGCCTACGAACTGGGCGCGCGCGTGGAGCGTCGCCAGGTGCAGGCGTCGATCACCGGGTTTTGGAGCGACTACGCCAACCTGCTCGGCTCAGACCTGGCCGCGGCGGGCGGCGGCGGAACGACTGAGCGCTTCAATGGCGGCGAGGCCACCACCTACGGTCTCGAAGCCGCAGCCGACACGGATGCAGGGACCGTGCTTGGTCTGTATATGCTGCGCCTGCCTCTGCGCGTAGCCTACACCTACACCTCCAGCCGCTTCGACCACGGGTTCGAGAGCACGTTTGGCCCCTGGGGGACGGTCGCGCAGGGCGACGAGTTGCCTTACCAACCGCGCCACCAGGGATACGCCGAAGTCGGTGTGATTCAGGGACGAGCAGAGGCGTTCGCCGCCCTCGCGTTTACGGGCCGGATGCGCACTCAGGCCGGCCAAGGTCCGTTCGACCCAGACCGCACGATCAGCGCCCACGCGACGCTCGACCTTCGAATCGGATACCGAATTTCAGGAGGCGTTTACCTGTACGCCACACTGCGCAACGCCACCAACGAAGTGTACGCCGTAGCGGACCGTCCGGCCGGCCTGCGTCCGGGGCTGCCGCGCACGTTCGCCGTCGGCGCGAGTGTAGCGTTCTGATGCGCAGGCGCGCAGGCACAGATTGAAGCGAAGCCTCCTTCTCGTGCGTTCTACCTTTGCGCAGCGCACCACCTCTCTCCATTAAACTGCTCCACCGACACGTCGTCCGCATGCTGCCCGGCCCCTTCGTGAGCCGGATCGAAGCGCACCGCCGCATGTTCAAGGACTGCATCAACCGTCCGGCTCATGAAAGCGCGCTCCGTCTGGCACTCCGATCCCGACATCCTCGGCGGAACTCCGGTCTTCGTCGGCACGCGGGTGCCCGTCCAGAATCTTGTTGATTATCTCAGCGCCGGAGAGTCTCTAAACGAGTTTCTCCTCGACTTTCCCGGCGTTTCGCGTGAGCAGGCTGCAGCATTCTTGCACCTCTCCAAACAAGCTCTCGTCACCGAGACAGCCTGATGCGTGTGCTGTTCGACGAGTGTCTACCGACCCGTAAACTACGCCCGGCGTTTCGCGACCACGATGTAGCCAGCGTGCAGGAAATGGGCTGGAGCGGTGTCACGAACGGAAAGCTGCTGGCTCTCGCAGAACTCGAGTTTGACGCCTTCATCACCGTCGACAGCAACCTGCGGTATCAGCAGAACACGCCGAACGTCGACCTGCTCATCGTCGTGCTGCGCGCTCCCAGCAACCGACTTGAAGATCTATTGCCTCTCGTGACTGACGCGAACGAGGCGCTGCACGCCGGACGTTCCGGCGAGGTGGTCGAGGTCTCCTCCTCCTGACGTTCCGTCTCACCCTCTCTCCATCAAACTCCTCCACCGACACGTCGTCCGCATGCTGCCCGGCCCGTTCGTGGGCTGGCTGGCGACGCTGATCCTGCTGCTGCTGCTCCAATTTCTGATCCGGTATCAGAAGGAGCTGGTCGGCAAGGGGATTCCGTTGCCGGCGATTGCCGAGCTGATCGCCTACAACCTGAGCTACATGGTCACGCTCGCCGTGCCGATGTCGATGCTCATCGCGGTCCTGACGGCGTTCGGGCGGCTGGCCGACAGCCGAGCGTACGATGCGGCGCGGAGTGCGGGCGTGTCGCTGCCGCAACTGGCGTGGCCGGTTTTGGTCGTGGCCGGGCTGGTGTCGCTGGGGATGCTGCACGTCAACAACGTGATCCTGCCCGAAGCCAACTTCCGCGCGCGGAGCCTGTGGCAGGACATCCGGCGCAGCAGTCCGGGGTTTGCCCTGGCGCCGGGCGTGTTCTACGAAGAACTCAGCGGCTACGCGATCCTCGTCGACGCCATTCCCTCGCCGGGGCGATTGGCCGGGGTGACGGTCTTCGACTACTCCGAGGGCGCGGACAAACGGCGCGTGATCCGAGCCGAGAGCGGACGCCTGGAGTCGCAGCCCGGCGACCGGGTCGACTTGGTGCTCCAGCGCGGATCGGCGGGCCGATTGATGCGGCTCAACGAGTACGCCGTCGAGCGCGACGAGCAGATCGCATTCGCCACGCTGCGCATCCGGCTCGACCTGGGCGACTTCGGGTTCGAGCGCTCCGAAGGGTCCAACTACCGAACCGACCGGACGACACCGACGAGCGGCCTGATTGCACTGGTCGACAGTCTGGACCGCGACGCCACCGAGCGCGAGCGCGTCATCGTGACCGAAACCGACTCGCTGCTCCGCCTGCTGCTGATGCCCACTCCTACCGGCGATGCGGTGGGCGATGGCGCTCTGCCCTACCCTGTCGCCCTCTCGCTCCAGCCCGACGCGCCACCCACACCCGATGACCCGCTGGCCGGACTTCGTCAACCAGACCGGCGCCGCATCGCCGATCGCGCGCTGGGCAACCTGCGCGACCTGGCACGGCAAGTCGAAGGGCGGAGCAACAGTCTGAACTACACGCGCGACCGCGCCGACCGAAGCCGCGTCGAGATCTACAAGAAGTTCGCCGTTGCGCTTGCGTGCCTGATCTTCGCGCTCATCGCCGCACCGCTAGCGTTGATCTTTAGGCGCGGCGGGCTGGCATCGACGGGAGGCGTGGCACTGGCGATCTTCTTGTTCTACTGGATCCTTCTCGTCAACGGCGAGAAGCTGTCGGACCGGGGGCTTCTGGCGCCTTGGATCGGGATGTGGGCGGCCAACGGATTTCTGGGTGGCCTCGGGCTGTGGCTAATGCTGTCGAGCCGAGGTCTGCCTTTGTGGCTGCGCTGGCCCCAACGCCTGCGACCGGGCCGCCTTCGCCTCAAGCGCAGCCGCCCGAGCTAGCGGCCTCTCGCCTCGCCACCACGCCCCGTAGTTTACTCGCGCCTCACCCCGCCACCCATGCGCCTTCTCGCTCTCGCTGCCTGTCTGCTCGCCGGGTGCAGTACGCCCGGTGCCATTCCCACAGGCGCGTCCGACACGCTGACGGTCATGCTCCGCGTCGACGACGTGTTCATGCACGACACCGACATCCAACCGCAGGAAATCGACTCGTTTCTAGTTGTCGCCGAGCGGCATGGCGCTCCGGTCGAGTTATCGGTGATTCCGCAGCGGCTGACGGCGGCGAACAACGCCGACGGGCGGATGGCCGAGAGCCTGCGCGCCTACGTCGCCCGTGGGCACGACGTGAGCCAGCACGGCTGGAGCCACCGCAACGCCCGCACGGGCGACACCGGGAGCGAGTTTTACGCCCCCGATACGCAGACGTGGAGCGATTTAGACACGATGCGCGCCCACCTCGCGCGTGGAAAACGGATGCTCGAAGAGACCGTCGGCATCCCGATGATCAAGTACGTCTCGCCCGGCCGCGATCCGCAGGGTGCTCCCGAGAGCGTCGCCATAGTGCAAGCGTTGGGCTTCCGCTGGCTCACCCACGACACGCTGCCGGTCCCGACGTTCACCGACTCGCTGGCCTACGTCCCCAACGGCACCGATTACACGTGGGCGCTCGCCGACTCGATCTACGACGTGACGATGCAGGGCGCGCGGCACGACATCGACGCCTCGCTCGAACGCGGCGACGACTTCGCCATCGTCCTTTTCCACGACCACTTTACGCGCCACGCCTGGAACGACGGCATCATGTCACGGTGGCTGGACGACCTGCTGACGTGGATCGAAGCCAAACCTGGCCTCTACGTCGACTACGTGACCGTGCGCGAACTCGAAGCGCGCCGAGCCGCAGCGGGCGCCCCGACTCCTCTCGCCGACCGCTGACATGCTCTACCTCGTCCCGACGCCCGTCGGCAATCTGGAAGACATTACCCACCGCGCCGTCCGTGTCCTAAGCGAGGCTGACGTGGTGGCGTGCGAGGACACGCGGACGAGCGGCAACCTGCTGGCGCACTATGGCATCGACACGCCGCGCGTCGCCTACCACGACCACAACGAACGCCGCACCGCACCGTGGCTCGTCGACCGGATGCGGGCGGGCGAGACGGTCGCGCTGGTCACCGACGCCGGAAGTCCGGGCATTTCGGACCCCGGCTTCTACCTGGTACGCGCGGCCATCGAGGCAGGCGTCGACGTGATCGCGCTGCCGGGGCCGACGGCATTCGTGCCTGCGCTGACGGCGTCGGGGCTGCCGTGCGAGCGGTTCGTGTTCGAGGGCTTCCTGCCGCAGAAGAAGGGCCGTCAGACGCGCGTCCGCGAACTGGCTGGCGAGACGCGGACGCTGGTGCTCTACGAAAGCCCCCACCGGCTCGTGCGCTCGCTCGCCCAACTGGTCGACGAGTGGGGATCGGACCGCCCCGCTGCCGTCTGCCGGGAGATCACAAAGAAGTTCGAGGAGGTGCGCCGCGGCACGCTATCGGACCTGCATGCGCACTATTCCGGCCAGGCCAAGGTGAGAGGCGAGATCGTGCTGGTCGTCGCGGGAACGGGGTACGTGCCCGAAGGCGTGTTCGCGAACGATGCAGATGACGAGGAGGTGGAGGCGTGATACGCGGTGGCACTCAGACTGCGGGGCCACCCGTACGACGCGCGTATCCGTGGATCGCACTCGTGGCGTTGGTGTTCGCGCTTCCGATCCACGCTCAGACTTCCGACTCCATGACCGACGCTCCCGCCTTCGTCCAACCGCCCGCCGTGCCTACCGACGCCGAGGTTGCCGTCCGCGGGATCCTGGCCGAGCCGGGCGTACACGTCATCCATTTCTGGGCGCCGTGGTGCGGCAACTCCGTCGACGAGTTTCCGGCCTGGCACGCCCTGCTCAATGAGAACCGGCCCGACGCGACCTTCGCCTTCGTGACCGTCTGGAACAACGGGCGCAGCGGTCGCGAGAAGATGAACAACAACGGCATTCCGAGCGACGTGGCCGAGATCCTGCAAGCCGATCGCGGTCCGTCCGGAATCAAGGAACTGCGTCGTAAGGAGTTTCTGGGACTGCCGATGACATGGATCCCGTCTACGTGGATCTTCCGGGGCGACACACTCGCCTACGCGATCAACTACGGCGAAGTATCTGAAGCCACGCTCCGCACGCTGATCGAGGACGCCGGCCGCAGCTGGTGACTCAGGCGTTTTTGCTCGCCCGGTCGATGTTGCGAGCGCTGTACGCCATGACGGCCCAGAGGATCGCCCACGCACCTGCGACCGGGTACCATGCCGATCCGCCGAAGAGCAGTACCGACAACGTCGCCGCATACAGAACCTGGTTGAGCCACTCAGGCGGCGCATCGGAGGGACGAACGAAGCGCATGCCTGAAGCCAGTGCGACACCTTTGAGGGCGACCATCAGGACAGTGTACCCGCCCACTACCCAACGCGCCCACGGCTGACCGCTCCACACGGCCCAGATGGTGAACGCGAGAACGAGCAAATCGACGGTGACGTGGCGGAGCATGGACGCGGAGTATGTGCGACCAAAGGTAGCATCGCTGTTCTACTCGAACGGATCGGCGTCGAGCGTGAACGCGTCGGCTTGCCGAGGCAGCCACCGCCACCGCGCGATCAGATCGGCGGGCGTGCACGGTTGGGCCGCGTCGGTCAGGCCCAGCGTCCAGCCCAGCCAACCGACGATGCGCTCGGGCGAGACGCCGCGTTCTCGCAAGGCCGATAGCGCCCATCCACCTTCGCGCTTGGAGATTTTCTCGCCGTCGGGTGCGAGGAGGAGCCCGAGGTGCGCAAACGTCGGCGTCGGGCTGCCGAGCGCGCGCATCAGCGCGATCTGGCGCGCCGTCGAGTCCAGTAGATCGGCGCCTCGCACGACCTCGCTGATCTGCATGGCGAGGTCGTCCACGACGACGGCGAGTTGGTAGGCGTAGACGCCGTCGCGGCGTTTGAGCACGAAGTCGCCCACATCGGATGCGGTGTCTTCGCACGTCCGGCCCTGAACTGCGTCGCCGAAGCAGACGACGCCGTCGTCCACGCGGAAGCGCAGCGCGGCGCCGGGCGGCGGCGTGTCGAACCAGTCGGACGCGAGATCGGATGGGCGCCATCGACTCGGATAAGGCGACAGGCCGCGCGCACCGTGCGGAGCGCTGGCCAGTTCGCGCAGGTCTTTGCGCGAACGTCGGCACGGAAACAGGCGGCCGGATCGGGCGAGATGGGCCAGAGCGGCTTCGTACAGATCGCTGCGCTGCGACTGGAAGTAGGGCACGTGCGGTCCGGCCTCACGTCCGACAAGCTGCGGGCCTTCGTCCCAGTCCAGTCCGAGCCACGCCAGATCGCGCATCTGCTCGGCCGAGGCTCCGGGTACGACGCGTGGGCCGTCCAGATCTTCGACGCGCCAGACGAACGCGCCACCCTGACTCCGCACGCTCAGCCACGCCGCGAGCGCCGTGCGAGCGTTGCCCAGGTGGATCGGGCCAGTCGGCGAGGGGGCGTAGCGTCCGCGAACAGGCACGAGAAAGGGCGGGAGTCGTCTGTGAAAACCGGCGGCGTCGGTCGAGCCGGGTGAACGCACCCGTTACCTTCCAACGCTCCCCCTTGCTCCCCACCCGATGCGCCGCACGCACCAACGCCGATCCAACCGCACCCACCAGACGCAGTCGCTCGGGTCGGTCCTCGACCAACTGCTCGACCGGACCAAGATGCGCGGCAAGATCGACGGCGTGCGCGTGGTCGAGGCGTGGGCCGAGCTCGCCGGACCGGCCATCTGCGCCCGAACGCACAGCGCCAAGCTCCAGTCCGACGTACTCCACGTGCGGATGCAAACCGCCGAGTGGCGGCACGCGCTCCACATGGAACGCAGCGGCTGGCGCGACCGGCTCAACGCGCACCTGGGCGAGTCTATCGTGAGCGAGATCGTGTTTCGGTGAGCGCGCGGCGGTCTGCTTTGCCCCTGCTGGCGCTCCTCCTCGCCTGCGCGCAGACGGCGTGGGCGCAGTCCGAGCCGCTCGTCATCGGCGATACGTTTCCGCTCGAGTCGTCCATCTTGGGCGAGACGCGTCGTGTCAACGTGTACGCTCCGGCGGGATACAGCGAGTCAGACACGCTGCGCTTACCCGTGCTCTACATGCCGGACGGAGGGATTGGCGAGGACTTTTTGCACGTCGCCGGGCTGGTGCAGATCGGATCGCTGAACTGGACGATGCGACCGTTCCTGCTCGTCGGGATCGAGAACACCCAGCGCCGCCGCGACCTGACTCCGCCGACCAACGTGGCATCAGACCGTGAGATCGCACCTATCGTGGGTGGATCGGCTGCGTTTCGCTCGTTTCTGCGCGACGAGTTGATGCCTCACGTCGACTCGGCCTACCGAACGACCGGCGAGACGGCGTTGGTTGGCGAATCGCTGGCTGGGCTGTTCGTCGTCGAGACGATGCTGGTCGCGCCTGAGCTGTTCGACACCTACGTCGCCATCGACCCGAGCCTGTGGTGGAACGCCGAGCGCGCGCTCGCCACTGCCGACTCGCTGCCTGCGGATCACTTCGCCAAGCCGACGACGCTGTTCCTCGCCGCGAGCGCACAGCCCGAGATCGCGTTCGCCACGATCCGCCTGGCCAACCAACTACGCGCCGACGCCCCCGCCAACCTGACGGTTCACCATCGCGCCTATCCCGACGAGCAGCACTGGACGATCTACCATCCGGCAGCGCTCGACGCGTTTCGATTGGTATTCGCCCGCAAAGACGAGTGACGATCCGCCCGGCTATGGCCGACGACGATACCTCCGCGTTGGGTTGCGTCTTCGCGCGACGGACAGTGAGTCAAACGGCATAGAGCCGAGTAGGGCGGTGGGGATAGACGACCTCGAACGACTCGCACGCGATCAGAAGCGTGTCGGTTACGCTGCGCTGCGTTTCCGCAAGCACGCGCTCGTAGTACGCGCGGTGGACGCGGCGCCAGTAGGCCAGCGATCCGTCGCCCTCTCCTTCGCGCGCTGCGAACTCTGCCGTGACTTCGCCGAACGGAACGACTTCGACGTGTGTCGTTCGGATGATGCATTGAGCGACACCGCTCCAATCGGTGACGACGTTCAGATCACCGACACGCGAGATAGAGTCGCCCTGGATTTCTAACTCAGCCAGCGACGTGGCTGTGGCGCGTTTGATGCCGCGTACGACGAGGTCGGCACATTCATCGGCGTCGTGCGCGTTGTCGCAGAAGTACCACGCGGGGGGCGGATTGGCGGAGGCGTCAGCACCGCTCGGCGCTGCTCGGTAAGCGGTCCAGAGGGCCAGGACGGACGGGTGCGTGGGCACGAGTGGCGAGGGGTCGGGAGCTTTTCCCAATCTACTGCGCCCATCGGTTGTAGGCTGTCGGCTCACCCACCCTCTCGCTCGTGGACTCGACGCTCATTACCATCCTGATCCTGTTGGCCCTCGCCACAGTCGTTGCGCTGATCCAGGCGCGTCGGCGCGATCGGTGCTTGAAGAGCATGGAGGGCTTCCCGGTCACGCTCTCGCGGGCAGACGGCAACCTGGCGTGGGGCACGCTCGACCTGTACTCGACCGGCATGGAGTTGCGCTACGCCTACCCGGTCGAGGCCGATCTGGGACACATCGAGCGGTCCGTGCTGACGTACAAGGAGGAGTATCCGAGCATCGTCGCGCTGTACCGGTTTCCCGAGGCCTTGTCCGGCGAGCGCGAGGAGGAGCGGCTGGCAGCGCTCGAAAACACGGCGCATCCGAGCCTGGCACGGCGGCTGTGGCGAAAGGCTCGCAACTGGATCTCGCTGCTGCGCGACGCGCTGGTGCAGTCGGCCGGGATGATCGTCGGCGCGGTGAGTAGTAAGAGTCCGGGCCTGGCAAAGAATCAAGCGGGGCTGCAGCAGCTATCGGGCGAGGCGTTGGGGACGGCGGCCGGAGCGGCGTTCGACCCGCTGCTAGAGGCACACCTATTCCGGCTGGTAACGGTCGATCTGGTGCGCGAGGGCAAGCCCAAGCAGACGTATTGCGGCTGGCTCAAAGACTACACGACGCAGTTTCTCGAAGTCGTCGATGCGTTCGCCAACGACGCCGAGACGACGACCGAGCTGCGCACCATCGCCGCGTCCGATCCGCCCGAGGATGTCGAGATCACGTACGCCGACGGACGCGTCCGCATCCGAAACGGCACGGACAAACTGCTGTATGTCGCTGAAGCGTGGGCCGACGGAGACTCCGACGAACGCCCCATCGGCCGCGTCCCATTCGCGCCACCCGGAACGCCCGCGCCCGACCCACCGCCCATCGGCCAGCCCGCGCGCGCCTGGGAACGTGCGTTCGGCTGCCTGCTTCCGCCCGGCTCGCACGCCGACGTGACCGCTCCGCCGACGCCCTTCGCTGACGTGCACGTCCGCATGGGACCTGCGGGAAGGGTCGATCTCATCCTGCCGCGCGCCCTCGCCCACGTCCGCCACGGCGCCGACGGATCGGAAGCGCTGCGTGCCGAGAAAACGCCCCAAGGGTCCGAGAAGACCAAGGGCCGCGCCTGGCAGGTTCTGCAGCGCGGCAGCGGCACGCCGGAAGCTCCGACGCCCTAACTTCGCCACATGGAACTGATCCCCATCTCCTGGACTCTCGCTCTTTTGGGCACGATTCTCGTACTGATCGGCGCGTGCGTGTGGGCGTGGCGCAGACGCGGAGGATGAGCCTCTAGGCTAGCGCGTCTTCGATCTCGCGTACGAACAAATCGGGCGCGCGGTCGGTCCAAGCGCGAAAGCGGGACGAGCCACCGGCCGTGCAGCTGAGGTCGAGCAGCGCGTTGAGATCGAACGATTCGGCGTGGACGCCCGCGCCACACTGCTCGGCGTCGATGGCGTTGCAATACTGCTCGAAGTGACCTTCGACGGGGACCATCAGCGCGGGTTTGCCTAGATACATCGCCTCGCACACGCTTTCAAACCCGGCCGTGCACACCAGACCCTGGCAGCGCGCCATGTGGTCGAGGAAGCGCTCGCCGCTGAGCGGATGAAACGTCAGGCTGTCGGTCGACCGGAAGCGGTCGGGCGACTCGCAGAACACGTGGATCGGCACGTCGGGATGATCCGCGCTCCACCGTTCCACGTCGGCGGCGTATCCGGCGTTGAGGAGGTAGACGAGCAGGAAGCCTTCGTCGCTCACGTCGAGTTCGGACAGCCGAGACCGCAGCAGCGGCGGCACGACGCGCAGGTTGGGATCGGACGGCAGCGTCGGCGCATCGTAAAACGACAGCCCCAGTCGCCGCCGCGCGCCCAGGCCGACGAGCCGCGTGAACAGCTTGGCTCCGACGCGCTCCAGCGCGCGCTCTGGCGGCCACGGATAGCTCGGGTGGTGAAACATGAACTGATGCCCGACCGCGACGACCGGAATCCCGTGCCTGCGCACGACGGTGTGCAGCGCGCCGGTCAGCGAATAGAAGTTGACGATCACGTCGGGCCGAGAAGCGGCCGAACGCGTCGTCGATCGCGCGACCGGCGGCGAACAGATCGGGCAGGCGGCGCAGGTTCTGGCGAACCGTAGCGAGCAGCGACAGGCCCTTTCCATTGGCGTCGTGAGCGAAGCCCGGCTCGTCGTAGCGGACGACGGGGCAGCCGATGTCGTCGCGGAAGAAGCCCGGAATCTCTCGGCTCGGATTGGCGCCCACCAAAACGGCGTCGACCGAGTGCCCGGCTGCGCGCAGGATCGGCGCGAGTGCCAGCGCCTGCGTCAGGTGGCCTCGCCCTTCGCCCTGGATGTAAAACAGGATGCGGAGCGAGCGGGCGGGATCAGCCATGAGCCAGGGTAACGACGGGTTCGGGAAGCGCAACGCCGTCGCCCGAGACCGGCTCCTTGATTAGAGAGGGCGCGACCGGGACGGTCCACCAGAGCAGTTCGAGCCTACCGTCGAAGTGCTCGACCAGAGCCGTGCAGCTTTCGACCCAGTCGCCGCAGTTGAGGTAGCGGATGCCGTCGATCATTCGGTCATCGGCGCTGTGGATGTGGCCGCACACGACGCCGTCCACGTCGTGCTCCATCGCCTGCTGCGCGACAGCGTCCGAAAAGTCGGCGACGAACTGGACGGCGCGCTTGGCCTTGTGCTTGAGCCACGCCGAGAGCGACCAGTAGGGCTTGCCCATCCGCTTGCGGAGCGCGTTGTAGTGGCGATTCGACGCCAGCGCGACGCGGTACGCCGACGATCCGAGCTTGCTCAGCCAGCGCGCGTGGCGGATCACGCCGTCGAACTCGTCGCCGTGGAGGACCAGCAGCTGCTTGCCGTCGGCCGTCGTGTGGACGGCGTTGCGCTGCACCACGATCTCGCCGAAGCGGTGGCCGACGAACTGCCGCGCGAACTCGTCGTGGTTGCCGGGGATGTAGACCATACGGGCGCCCTTTGCGCGCCTTGCGCAGCAGCTTCTGGACTCACGTCGTTGTGCGTCTGCTCCCAATACCAACTCTTCTGGAGCGCCCATCCGTCGAACACGTCGCCGACCAGGTACCAGCGCTCGGCGTCGACGCGTCGGAGGAAGTCGAGCAGCAGGTCGGCGCGGCAGTCGCGCGTGCCCAGGTGAAAGTCGGAGATCCAGACGGTGCGGTAGCGGAGTGGCTCCATGACGGATGTGAGGTTGGATCGTGCAACCTAGCCGGGGGGTGTTACCGGGCGTTTATCGGGCCGTTATCGCGGTGTTGCTGATTCTTCCGTTGCTGTCCCTGACCCCATCCCTCCGGTTTGTGATTGCGAGGAACGCAGTGACAGCCTGCCCCGCCACTGCGAGGTGGCAATCTGAGTTGATTCTCACACACCGAATCGGCGCTCTCAGGCTTGGTCTGTACCGTGTTTCGCTGCGCGGGGCCTTCTTTTGACTTGATTCAAAAGAAGCAAAAGTTCAAGGCTGGACTCGCTCCGGCTGACGCGGCGCTACGAGGCTGAAAACGTCCAAACTCGCTCGCAAGCTCACTCAAACAGGACCTTTTCTTGACGCCTCTTCGCTCTGCGCCTGTTTCGCCGGACCGAGATCAGGCCAATTCATGATCGACCAAACACGGTGGCCCTACGCAACAGTTGCGGGCGATGACGCACCCCGTAGCGCCGTTGCATGCAACGGCGTTGCTCCGTCGCCAAGACACACTCAAACGCCAAAGCGCCCGGCCCCTCACGTGGAGAGACCGGGCGCTCAATGATCTCGAAAGACCAGGTCGGCGATGTTTAGCGGACGACCGTCAGCGCGCGACTGACTGATCCGTTGGGCGTCGTCAAGCGGTACAGGTACGTACCCGGCGCCAGCGTCGAAGCGTCGAACGAAGCTTCGAACGTGCCCTGCGGCTGAACATCACCATCGGCGAGAACGGTGACTTCGCGGCCCATCAGGTCGTAGATCGCGAGGTAGACCGGAGCCGACTCGGTGAGCGCGAACTGAATCCGCGTCATACCCGACGAGGGGTTCGGCATCGCCGTGATCGCCAGCGAGGTCGCCGCGATTTCGTTGATCTGGTCGATCGAAACCGTCTTAGAGCCGTCGTTGAGGAGCGCTCCAGGGCGGTCCATCCGGCGATCCAGACGCGACTGCGAGGATCGAACGCGCCACGGTAGCTCACCTCGGTGAAGCAGTCGCCGAGCTTGTCAGCCGAGTAGTCCGCACCCGAAGCGGCTACGCTGCTGCTGCCGACGCGGGGATCGAGGCCGTTGCCGGGCTCGGCGTCGCGGCAGACCGCGCCGATCTGCGGATCGGCCGACGCGTTGCCGCCCGCCACGTAGCTCGCAAACGTGCCCGCCGCATCGCCTCGGATGAAGTCCGCGAACGCCGCGCCCTGGCCGAACGAGCCGAACACGTTGTTGACGATCTGCAAGCGGCCTCGCCGCTGTACTGATCGAACGCGTCGAACGCGCCGCCGCTGCCCTCGTCCACGCGCAGCGCGGCCCGGACCGTCGGTGAAGACCGAGTTGAAGTACGTCACCGCCGTGCCTTCGCGGAGGCGCATCAGCGGCGCGTTGCCGTCGTTGCCCGGAGCCGACGAGTCACGCCCGATCCGATGTAGGTCGCGTTCGAGATCACGCCCTCGAGAACGGCTGCGCGTTGGTGCCGCCGTCGTCGCGCCGTCCTGCTCGGCGCAGCGTCCGGCCTCGTCGTCGTCCTGGATGCAGAACCAGAACTGACCGCGTCCCGACCAGCCCTGGTCGGTGTCGAAGCCGTCGTCGGCCGAAAACGCGACCGCGGCGTACTTGATGTCGACCGTGCCGCCGAAGATCTCGATGCCGTCGTCGTTGGAGGCGAAGATCTCGACGTACTCGATCGTGGTGCCGCTGCCGACGCCGCCGAGCGTGAGACCCTGGATCTCGTCGCCGCTCGACGCCCGAGATCGAGAAGCCCGAGTGGCGGATCGAGACGTAGCGCAGGACTCCGCTGTTGTCGGCCGGGTTGCCCGCCGTACTGAGCCGACTCGCTGGTCGGGTCGATGCCTTCGATCTGGTTGTTGGTCGTCGGCTGGTTGGTCGGCGCGCTGCCGAGCAGGATGACGCCTGCCCAGAGGCCGCGGTCCTCTTCGGTCAGGTCGCCCGGGTCGGCGAGGTCGTCCTCGGCGGCGGTGAAGATGATGGGCTGCTCGGCCGTACCGACGGCCATGAGCTTGGCGCCTTGCGCACGACGAGCGCAGCGGCGGCGTCGCCGGTGCGTGATGTCGGTGTTGAGCACGCCGCGCACGACGGTGCCGGCCTCGATGGTGAGCGTGCGCCGCCATCCACGAAGATCAACCCGTCGAGCAGGTAGTCGTTTTCGCTCGTCCAGCGCGTGTCCGCCGTCATGTCCGCGGTTACGCGGATCGTTTGTCCTTCGACCGTGGGCTTGCGCATCGGCGTTGAGGAACGCGTCGAGAGCGGTCCATCCGTCGATCCAGACTGGAGCGTCGGGCTCGAACGCGCCTGTGTAGTCGACGTCGGAAGAACGCGTCGTCGAGCTTGTCAGCCGAAACGTCGGCGCTCATCGTTTCGGTCGCACTCGACTTCGGGGTCGAGACCGTTGCCGGGCTCGGCGTCGCGGCAGACCGCGCCGATCTGCGGATCGGCCGACGCGTTGCCGCCCGCCACGTAGCTCGCAAACGTGCCCGCCGCGATCGCCTCGGATGAAGTCCGCGAACGCCGCGCCCTGGCCGAACGAGCCGAACACGTTGTTGCCGATCTGCAAGCGGCCCGCCGCTGTACTGATCGAACGCGTCGAACGCGCCGCCGCTGTCCTCGTCCACGCGCAGCGCCGGGCCCGGACCGTCCGGTGAAGACCGAGTTGAAGTACGTCACCGCCGAGTCGTCGCGGATGCGCATCAGCGGCGCGTCGCCGTCGTTGCCCGGGTCGACGTCACGCCCGAACCGATGTAGGTCGCGTTCGAGATCACGCCCTCAGAGAACGGCGTGCGCGTTCGTGCCGCCGTCGTCGCCGCCGTCCTGCTCGGCGCAGCGTCCGGTCTCGTCGTCGTCCTGGATGCAGAACCAGAACTGGCCGCGTCCCGACCAGCCCTGGTCGGTGTCGAAGGCGTCGTCGGCGCAGAACGCGACCACGACGTACTTGATGTCGACCGTGCCGCCGAAGAACTCGATGCCGTCGTCGTTGGAGGCGTAGATCTCGACGTACTCGATCGTGGTGCCGCGTCCGACGGCTCCGAGCGTGAGGCCCTGGATCTCGTCGCCCTCGACGCCCGAGATCGAGAAGCCCGAGTGGCGGATCGAGACGTAGCGCAGCACGCCGCTGTTGTCGTTGTCGTCGGTTCCGCCGTAGCTGATCCGACTCGCGTGGTCGGGTCGATGCCTTCGATCTGGTTGTCGGTCGGTGCCGCTGGTTGGTCGGCGCGCTTCCGAGCATCACGACGCCGGCCCAGAGTCCGCGGTCGCTCTTCGGTCAGGTCGTCCGAGTCGGCGAGGTCGTCCTCGGCGGCGGTGAAGATGATGGGCTGCTCGGCCGTGCCGACGGCCATGAGCTTGGCGCCTTGCGCACGACGAGCGCAGCGGCGCCGTCGCCGGTCGTGATGTCGGTGTTGAGCACGCCGCGCACGACGGTGCCGGCCTCGATGGTGAGCGTGGCGCCGCCATCGACGAAGATCAAGCCGTCGAGCAGGTACTCATTAGAATTCGACCACGTCGTGTTCGAGGTGATGTCAGCCGTGACGCGGACCTGAGTCTGTGCCATCGCCGACGTGGCGGTGAGCAGCAGCGCCAGCGCTGCCAGGCGGAGGGTAGCAAGTGCTTTCATGTGGGGAAGCGTTTGAGTGAACCCGGCCGGCAGGATGCCATTCGGGAAGGGAGTGGATTAGTTGTCGGGCGTCGCCGGAGCCGCTGGAGGACCGCCGCCCCAGCGCGGGCTGTAGCTCAGGCCGAGCGAGAAGCTGGTACCCGCGGTCGCGCTGAGCGAAGAAGGCGTCGCCGCCATCGATCCGCTGCGCGTCATAGACCTCGCGAAAGTCGGATCCCAGCAGGTTCTTGACGCGCGAACTTGAGCCAGAACTGGCCGGGCAGGCGCTGCGACGCGGTGAAGTCGAGTTGCGGGACCGGCTCCTCGTACACGTCGGGCGTGCCGCCCAGGAGACGCGGCTCAACCGGCGCCCGAACACGTTGAAGTAGACGCCGACGTTGGTGCCCGTCTCGAAGTTTTCGTAGGCCACGTCGGCGTTCACGATGTACGGGCTTTGTCCCTGCAACGCGCGCGTGTCGTCGGCGTCGGGGTCGAGGCCGCGGCGGAACTGGAGCTCGTCCGGGTCGATCGAAATCGTCGATCCGATGAACGACGCGTTGACGCCCACGTTGAGGTGGCGCAGAACCGGCGTGCCGCTCAGCGACGGCAGCAAGCGGCTCAGCCCCTGGCGCGCCTCCAGTTCGACGCCGAGCACGCTCGGCCGACGGCACGTTGCGGAACGACTGCGTGCCGTTGTTCGAGATGATGACGCGCTCGATGGGATCCTGGAAATCCTTGTAGTAGACGCTCGCCGCCACCAGGTCGCCCGGCGCGGTAAACCACTCCCAGCGCAGGTCATAGTTGGTGATGAGTGTGCGGTCGAGGTCGGGGTTGCCGACGACCTGCTCGCCCAGCGCGAAGTCGACGCGGGCACCCGGGGCGAGCTCGAGGAACGTCGGGCGGGCCAGCGTGCGCGAGGCAGCGGCCCTGGCGTTCATGTTGTCCGTCAGCGCGTAGACCAGGTTGACCGACGGAAGCCAGTCGCGTGTGTCCTTGTCGCTCCGGGCGAAGAAGCGCGTCGTGTCGTTCGTCGCTGCGTTGATGACCGTGGAGTCGAGACGCTGCGTCAGGATGTCCTGGGTCGTGGCTTCGTAGCGTGCTCCGGCGATGATGCGCAGCCGCTCGAACGGCTCGATTTCGAACTGCCCGTATCCGGCGGCGACGGTCAGGTCGGCGTCGTAGTTGTTGCCCAAGACGAGTTGGTTCTGGCTGTTGTCGACGATGTAGCTGCCGATCTGAAAGCGCGATGGGTTGCCGTCGGCGTCGAAGCGCGTCGTGTCGGTCACGCCGATCTGCCCGAAGAACCCGGCCACGTCGCCCAGGCCGTCTTCGCCCGCGCCAAACGTCACGTCGTCAAACGCGTAGTCGAAACGGCGCTCGCTGGCATCGCGGACGGTGCGGTCGTAGCGTCCGCCGAACTTGAACTGAACCGGGCGGCTCGCCACATCGAACGGAACGGTCACGTCCAGCTTGCCGCCCTGAACATCTTCCTGTGTCTGGCGGAAAAAGCGCGACTGCCCGTTGACGCCGACGACGCTCAGGTTGTAGAACGATGTGTCGCGCCCACCGACGTTGCGCGTCGTGATCGTGTTGGCGAAGAAGCGCTGGTCCGGCTCGTCGATGGTGTTCGATCCGTACGTGCCCATCCACTCGACCGTCGCGTTCGAAGCGGCGGGAATCTGGTGGCGTCCGCGCAGCTGGAGCGAGTACAGATCGCGCTCGATATAGGCCAGCGCGCGGTCGACGAACACCTGCGACGAGTCGAACTGCTCGGGGAAGAAGCCCTGGAGCAGACGGGCCTGCTGCTCGGCGCTGCGCGAGTAGAGCGAGTTGAAGCCGACCTCGTTGCGCGATCCTAGCCGGTAGGTAAAGTTGGCCAGTCCGCCCCAGCTAACTTCTTCGGTCCCCCTGCTGTCGTCCAGGAGCAGTTGCGGACGGATGCTCGCGTTGCCCTGCTCGTCGATGCTGTTGAAGGTGTAGCGCTCGACACGTCCGCCGTCGTAGAAGTTGGACGAGCGGCCCCAGTTGAGACTGACGACGTAGCCCAGCGCATTGGCCCCGAAATCATGGCGGTTGCCCAGCGAGGCGGCATAGCTCTGGTTGATCGGCCCCTCACCTCTGCGCATGTCGAACGTCTGCCCGAACGCGCGCGACACGTCGTTGAGCTGCTGCGCCTGCAGCGGGTCGCGGCGCGCCTGGCGCGGGTTGAAGACGGGCGTCGGCGCGTCGAAGAACGCGGGCAACTGGCGCGTGCCGTCATCCCTGCCCAGACAGGTCGCTTCCACCGCCGGGCGAAAAGAGGAAGCCGTCCTGAAACTGCGTCTGCGAATCGAAGCCAGACGACGCCGAGAACCGAAGCTCGAACTCTTCGGGAAACGACTTGGTGCGGATGTCGACGAGTCCGCCCGAGAAGTTGCCGGGCTGATCGGCGGTAAAGGTCTTGAGCGTGACGATGTTCTCGAGCAGGTTGCTGGGAAACAGGTCGAACTGGACGCTGCGGCGGTCCGGGTCGGCCGTTGGCACGCTGGCTCCGTTGAGTTGCGTGTTCGAGTAGCGATCGCCTAATCCTCTGACGACGACGAACTTGCCGCCGACGACGCTCGCTCCGGTCACGCGCTCCATCGCGTCGGCCGCGTCGCTGGCGCCGCTCTTGCTGATCGTCTCGGCGACTGATGGCGTCCGACACGCCCGCCGCGTTCTGCCGGTCGCGCAGCAGGGCCGCCTCGTTGTTGCGCACCAGCCGCGCCTCGACGACCACTTCGCCCAGCAGTTGCACGTCCTCGGCCATCGTCAGGTCGATGCGCGTCACTTCGCCCGCTTTGATCTCGACGCCTGTGATGCGCTGCGTCGTCAGTCCGATGGACGAAAACACGACCTCGTACGTGCCGACCGGAATGTTCTGGATGCGGTAGTTGCCGTCAAAGTCGGTGGCGGCGCCTAGCGTGGTACCGTCGATGACGACCGTCGCGCCGATGACGCCTTCGCCGAAGTCGGCGTCGACGAGTGTTCCGGCGAGCGTGCCGGTTTGGGCGTGAAGCGGAGAGATACTCGCCGAGGCAAGCAGGACTACGAGCGCCAAGGCGGAAAGCGCTCGTGAGAGGAATCGGGACATGGGAGCCAGTAAACAGTGTGGGATGGGCCTGCCGGGAGAGCAGTGGCTCGGCTCGAAGGGATGGAGAGTCGAGAATGCGAGCAACCTATCCGAGCCGAGTTACCCGAGTGTTTTCGCCGCATTACCTCTGCGTTATCCGATCAAGACCTCAACGTTAAGCGCCCAAGCTTCACAGTCTGCCCGATGCTGTAACGGCAGGCCTGTGCGCGTTGAGCGAGCGTGATACAACGCGCTCGCCTGGCCACTCGCCGCGTCGGCGTTGGTGCACGGCGGAACAGGCGGACCGCAGAATGTTTGTTGGACCGACTAATACGGATACCTCTTTGCCCACCCACTCCTCGGCCCGCGTCGGGCTGGTCCTCTTCGCGCTGTGGCTGATGGTGTTCGCCGCGGCGAGTCAGATCATGATCGTCTCGCCGATCCTGCCCGACATCGCGCGCGAGTTGAACGTCGAACCTGGGCGCTTGGGGTCGCTGATTTCGGTGTATGCGGTCATGCTGGGCGTCTTCTCGCTCGTCGCCGGACCCGTCTCGGACCGTGTCGGGCGGCGCGTCATCCTGCTCTTCGGCACGGTTTCGATGGGCGTCGTGCTGCTGCTCCACGGGTTGGCGCATAGCTTCTGGGCGCTACTCGTCATGCGGATGATGGCTGGCGCAGCGGGAGGCCTGCTCTCGGGCGCGGCCGTGGCCTACGTCGGCGACTTCTTCCCTTACGAGCGACGCGGCTGGGCCAACGGCTGGGTGATGAGCGGCATCGCGCTCGGACAGATCTTGGGCATCCCGTCGGGTAAGGTGCTGGCGGCGCAGTTCGGCTTCGAGTGGCCGTTCATGGCCTACGGGTTCGTGATGCTGCTGGCCGGATTCCTGACGTGGCGCTTCGTCCCGCAGCCCGACGTGCAACTCGCCCAGGACCGCGTCACGTTTGCCGGAGCGATTCGCTCGTACCGCGACCTGCTCGCCCAATCCGCACCCCGAGCCGCCGTCGTCGGGTACGCGCTGATGTTCTTGGCGATCGGCCTGTTCATCCCCTACTTCCCGCTGTGGCTCGAGAACGAGATCGGATTGAGCGGCAATGCCATCGCGGGCCTGTTCTTCGTCGGCGGGCTGGCCAACCTAGCGACGGGACCGGTCGCGGGTAAGCTGTCTGACCGCGTCGGCCGCAAACCGCTCGTCGTGGCGTCCTGCATCCTCTTCGCTATCGCGCTTCTCGCCACGCCGTACGTCGTGACGGGACTGGTGACAGCCTACGTGTTTTTCGCCGTTGCAATGATGAGCGTCGCCATGCGCATCGCGCCGCTGCAGTCGCTGGTCTCAGCCCTCGTACCCGACGCGCAGCGGGGCGTGATGATGAGCGGCGCCGTATCGGTCGGCCAAGTCGGCATGGCGACGGGCGCCGGACTCGCGGGCTTGATCTACGCCACGTACGGCATCGCGGGTAATACGATCGGCGCCACGGCAGCCGTCGCGCTAATGGCGGTCGTGGTCGTCTACTTTCTGCCCGAACCGAAAGGCGACGCGTCCGGTCCGCCCTCGCCCGCGCCGATTCCGCCCGTCGAAACGGCAGAGTCGCGCCCGGCACCTTCGCACGTGGCGGTCTGATCGTTTGTGGAGCAAAGTGGACAGCTTTCGAAGAGCTGTCCGCTTCAAGCACTGCGGCTCTCCCCGGCGGCCCAACACCGTCGTCTTGACGCAGCACTCAGGCTTCGAGCCGGTCCAGCAAGGCTTCGCGGCGCGTCCGCCCCACACGCAGTTCCTTGCCATCGTCGAGCACGGCAGTGTACGCGCCGCCCGATGCCGAGCGGACCGAGCGGACGATGTCTAGCCGGACGATCGACGAGCGGTGGATGCGGCAGAACGCGGCCGGGTCCAGGCGGTGCTGCAACTCGCCCAGTGGGGTGTGGAGCGGCAGCGCGTCGGTCATCGTGTGGGCGAGCGTGTAGGAGCGGTCGGACTCGAAAAAGCGAACGGCTTCGACAGGTACGATGCGCTGTTCGTTGCGCAGCGTGACGAGCAGGCGGCGCAGGTAGGGCGGAGCGTCGTCGTGGTCGTCGGACGGCGGCGAGGGGCGATCGAGCGTGTCGCGGAGCTGACGCGCGGCGTCGCGCAGGCGGTCGGGCGAGAGCGGGCGCGGCAGGTAGGCGGCCGCGCCGATGCACAGCGCATGCCACGCGTCAGCCTCTCCACCGCCGACGAGCACGATGGCCGGACCAACGCCGCGCATGCCGGGAGCGGCAAACGGCATCGGCGCGGATTTGTCGCCCGGAGCGACGGGCGGAAGCTGGCGCGCGTCGAGGATCAGCGCGTCCGGGCAGCCGCGCAGATGGCGCCACAGGCCCGAGAGCGAGTCTGCCGATCGCACGTCCGAGCCGTCCTGAGCAAACGCGTCGGCAATCTGCTCGCGCTCGCCGTCGGGGGCGACGACGCCGATGAGCAGCGGAGGGTGCGAAAGAGGCATGAACCGGTGGTGGTCGGGGGGTGCGCCGTGCGGTTGGGAGCGCGAGGATGCAGTTGAGCCGCCCAGAGGCCGTTTGTGCACGTGGAGTCAAGAACAGCCCACCGCAGGCTAGGTAGACTCTTTCCAGATGCCAGCGACTCTTTCCCCAACGACCCATCACCGCGCGTGCTCCCCTTGGAAGCGCGCCGCGCTGGGCGTGTACGTAATCTTCGCGCTCGTCACGGCCTCGCCTTCGGCCCAAGCCCAGGCAGACGGCACGCCCTCCCTCGCCTCGGGTCAGATCGTCGATGCGCGCTCGGGCGGCGCGGTCGCTGGCGCCGCCATCCGCATCGCGGGCACCACGCGCGGGACGGCGGCGGACAGCGATGGGCGATTCGAGTTGACGTTGACGATGTGCTCGGCACGCTCCGGTGGCTCTCCGGTCTGCTCGGACTCGCTCACCATCTCGGCGTTGGGCTACGCCACCCGGACCGTCGCCGCTGCGCGCAACTCGCGCATCCGCCTGACGCCGACGACGCTGCGGTCGGGCCAAGTCGTCGTCACGGCGACGCGGACGGCCAAGCAGATCGAAGACGTGGCGGCCCCGATTCAGGTTGTAACGGCCGACGAGATCGCCGAGAGGGGGAGCGTGCGCCTGAGTGATCTGCTGGCGACCCTCCCCGGCCTGATGCTGGCCGACGATCACGGCGGAGGGGTCCAGGTGCAGGGCTTCTCGTCCGATTACACACTGATCCTGATCGACGGCGAGCCGCTGATCGGGCGCACGGCGGGCACGCTCGACCTGAGCCGGGTCACGGTTGCAGGCGTCGAGCGCGTCGAGGTTGTTTCGGGACCTTCGTCATCGCTCTACGGCAGCGATGCGCTGGCGGGCGTCGTCAATCTGGTCACATCGGCTCCGCGCGCAGGTCAGTCGGGTACGATTACGGCGCGGGGCGGCACGTTCGGCACGTCGGAGCTCACCGCCGACCTCGAGGCCGGACGCGACCGGTGGAGCGCGCGCGCCTTGGTCAACCGCTCGGCGTCGGGGGGCTACGACCTGACGCCCGACGCGTTCGGCCCGACCGTTCCCAAGTACGCCGACTGGACGGGCGACCTGCGCACGACGCTCGACTTGACCGACCGCGCCAAGCTGAGCCTGGGCGCACGCGTCGCGTATGAGGAGCAGCAGGGCGCATTCGCTTTGGGCAGCGGCAGCGACTTGGAGCGCTACGACGACCGCGCCGAGCGGACCGACTGGAGCATCCACCCCGAACTCTCGGCCCGCCTGACCAACCGCCTGCGCCTGACGACCACGCTCTACGGAGCCCGTTACACTGCTCGCACGCGCCACACCGCGCAGACCGGCGAGGAGGTCTTGTACGACGACGCCTTCGACCAGCGCATGGTCAAAGCCGAAGCCCAGGCCGATATGGGGTGGAGCGCGCGTCACCTGAGCGTCGTCGGCGGCGGTGTGATGGACGAGCGGCTGTCGGGAGAGTTACGCTACGGCGACGGACCGAATCCCCGCGCTAGCCAGTGGTTTGCGTTCGGACAGCACGAGTGGATACCGTCACAGCGGATGCAGGTCACGGCCGGGCTGCGCTTCGACGCGCACTCCGACTACGCCGCCCGCTTGACGCCGCGCCTGTCGCTGCTTACACGCCCGGCCGAGCGCGTCCGGCTCAAAGCGAGCGTCGGCAGCGGCTTCAAAGCGCCTGCCTTTCGCCAACTCTACCTCACGTTCACCAACGCCGCTGCCGGATACAGCGTCTTCGGCTCGTCGCGCCTGGACGACGGACTCGCCGAGCTGCAGGCGCAGGGACAGATCGCCCAGACCTTCGTCGATCCCTCGCAGCTGGCGGCAATTACGGCCGAGTCGTCGACGGCGTACAACGTCGGAGCCGAGTGGGATGCGAGCGCGCGTCTCTCGCTCCAGATCGGCGGGTTCTGGAACGAAGTGCGCGACCTGATCGAGACGCAGCCGGTCGCGCAGAAGACGAACGGGCAATCGGTCTTCGGCTACTTCAACGTCGCCGAGTTGTACACGCGCGGCCTCACCGCAGAGGCAACGGCGCGACCGGTCGACGGACTGCGCCTCTCGGCGAGCTACCAACTCTTGCAGGCGCGCGACCGCGAGTTGGTACGCAGCCTGAATGCCGGAACGGTCTTCGGACGCGACGCCCAAGGCCGCGAGAGACGCCTCGCACTCACCGACTATGGCGGGCTGCTGGGCCGCTCGCCCCACTCGGCGACGCTCGGACTGGTCGCCACGCGCGGAGCCGCTACGCTGGACCTGCGCGGGCGCTGGCGCAGCCGCTACGGCTACCGCGACCTCGACGGCAACCGCCTCGCCAACCGCGCCGACGAGTTCGTGCCCGGCTACGCGCTCGTCGACGCCACGCTCACCCACGGCATCACCCTCGCCTCGGCTCGGCTGACGCTCCAACTCGGCGCCCGCAACCTCGCCGGCGTGACACGCGGCCTGCTCGTCCCCTCCCTACCGGGCCGGACGCTGTTCGCCCAGATCGGCGTGACGCTGTGACAGCGCACTTCGGCCGCCGCATCGGGACGACTCGCCGAGTCGCCCCTACCATCACCCCAACTCCACCACATCCAACCACCTCTACGATGTACAAACTCCCTCTCGTCGCCCTCGCCGCTCTACTCACGCTGACGGCCTGCGACTCAACCGATTCCGCCGACGAACTGGCACCGCTCAACGTACAGACCGCCGTCAACGTCGAGGCCGACCCGACGACGGGCGTCGATCCCAACACGGGCCGACCGTCCGGCAACAACAACCTGTTCACGCTCTACGATCTCGACGCGGGCGAAATCGTACTCTCGTCCTTCGAGACCGACCGCACGATCCGTGAGCGCGACTCCATCTCCACGCGCTGGGACATCGGCTTCAAGGGCAGCACGATCATCTTCAACGGCGGAACGAGCGGTCCAGGCGAGGGCAGCGCGCAGATCGTTAGCGAGACGTTTGCGAGCGTCGCTCTGGCGCCCCAAAGCGGCTACCTCCGGGACGGAGCCAACACCGACTGCCCCAGCGTCTCCACGCCCGGTGGTACGTTCCCCGGTAGCCCCTACGCGGTATGCACCGGCTCGGAAAACGGTTGGTACAGCTACGATGGTGCCGTCCTGACGCCGCGCGCGGGCCGCACGATCGCACTCACGACAGGAGACGGCAACTACGCCAAACTGCGCATCCTGAGCTACTACAAGGACTCGCCGACCGCGCCGACGCAGCAGAGCCCAGCGCGCTACTTCACGTTCGAGTACGTCGTCCAGCCCGACGGCTCGCGCAACCTGAGCGAGACGGCGGCTCGCTGATCGCGCGTGTGATCACCCGCCGGGAAGCAGGCTCGTATGGCTGCTCTCTCGGCGGGCTCGGCGCGGCCTTCGACTGGTTCGGGGGCCGCGCCTCTTTTTTGCCCTTCCTCCACTCCCCATAGCACGTCATCGCATGGACAAAAGCTGGATCCACTATCTCCCCATCGCCACGACGCTCCTCGGCGCCGCGTTCGCGGTCGTGCTGGCACGGCACGTGCATCGCAAGCCGGGCACTCGGTATCTACACTGGTAGCTCATGGGCGTGATCGCGTACGGAGCAGGCACATTCGTCGAAAGCTGGACGACGCTGGCTGGCAGCCGGGCGTATTCCGAGCTTGGTACATCGCCGGAGCGCTCTTGGGCGGCGCACCGCTGGCGCAGGGTACGGTCTATCTGCTGCTCCGCCGCCGCTCCGCCGACGTTCTGTCGGCGATTCTGATCGCGGTCGTTGCAGTGGCGAGTGTATGCGTGCTGCTCACGCCGCTCGACCACTCGCTCGTCGAGGCGCACCGGCTCTCGGGTTCGGTGATGGAGTGGCAGTGGGTACGTCTGTTCTCACCGTTCGTCAACGCGTACGCGTTCGTCTTCCTCGTAGGGGGAGCGGCCTGGTCGGCCTGAGCCTACCGCAAACAAGGAGCCGAGGCGCGCAGCCGAGCGATGGGCAACACGCTGATCGCCGTCGGCGCGCTGCTGCCCGGCATCGGCGGCGGATCGGCGCGGGCGGGCTACGTCGAAGTGCTGTACGTCACCGAACTCGCCGGGCTGGCGTTCATCTGGTGGGGCTACGACGTGATCGTACGCGACCGCAGCGCGTCGATTCACGCTGTCCAGCGCGTCCCAACTGGCTGAGCGTTCGCCGCACGCCGTCTCGCTGCGCTGCACCCGAAACGAGAAACGGCCTCCCGGTATCACCGAGAGGCCGTTTCTCATGCGATGCGTGGTGCGCGCTATCGGAGCAGCGTCAGCGTCTTGGTAATCAGGGTACCGCCCGCTTCGAGCCTGTACACGTACATCCCGGCCGACAGATCGCCGCCATCCCACGTCGCGTCGTGGCTTCCGGACGTGCGCATGCCGTCGACCAGAACGGCGACTTCGCGGCCCATCACGTCGTAGACGGCCAGCCGAACCTCGCCCGACGTCGGGAAGCGCGAATCCGATGCGGACCGCTCCGCGCGTCGGGTTGGGCGTGCTCTGGTAGAGCGTGACGCGGTCCACTTCGAGGTCTTCGGCGCGTGCGGTCGAGGTGGACGAGGCGACGGTGAAGGCGGCGGGAGCGGCCCAGGCCGATGCGTTGCCGTCGCGCACCGAGCGGACGCGCCAGAAGTAGACGCCGTCGGCCAGGCTGCTCGCGGCCGTACGCATCTCCGAAACGCCGTCGAAGCGCGTCGCGTCGTCGAAGTCGCCGCGCGTCGCTCAGCTCGACCTCGAACGTGTGCGCCGACGCTTCGCCTGTGGGCACGAACCACGACAGCGACGGAGCGCTCGTGGCGACCGTTACGCCGCGCGCCGGGCTACCGACGCGGGGCGCGACCGGAGCCACGCCGTCGCTCTTCATCGTGAAGCTCTCCGCGGGCGACGACCACGCCGTCTCGCTGCCGTCGTTGAGCCGCGCCTTGACACGCCAGAAATACGTCTGCCCCGCGACCAGGCGACGCACGACCAGCGGCGAAGCGGCGATGTTGCGCGTTGTAGCTCCTGTGAAGTCGGACGAGGTGGCGTACTCGACCGTGTAGCCGCGCACCGCTTGCACTCCGCCCGAGACGTACCACGACAGCGTCACGTCGTCGGTGTAGATCGTCGGATCGCCGGTCGGGTACGCTCGCGACGGGCACGAGCGAGCCGTCCGCTCCGAGCGTGGCGAATGTGCCCTCGCTCCAAGCGTTCGGCGCACTCTCGCCCTGTTCGATCGCACCGACGCGCCAGTAGTACGTCGTCGCCCAGTCGAGCGCTTGGGGCACCTCGAAGGAAGCCGCGTTAGCGTCGCGCACGCGGCGCGAGCGCTCGACCGTAGCGAACGTCGCATCCGTGCTCCACTCGACCTGGAAGCCGGAGAGGGACGCGCGGCTGCCGTCGACCCACCACGAGAGCGTCGGTTTGCGCGTGCGCACGACCGGGGCCGGACCGCCCGAGACGACGGGCCACGAGGCGACCGCGGTCCCTGCGCTCGCCGCGACGGCCTGGAAGACGCTGAACGTGGCATCGACCGATGCGGCTGACGTACTGCCATCGCTTGCCGAAACGCTCCACGTATAGTCCGCGCCCGGCGTCAGGCCCGTCACGTCGAGGACGAGAGCGGTCGTGGCCGGATAGGTGACGGGCGTGCCGCCGTCAGGCGTGAGCGTGACGGTGTAACTCAGGCCAGTCGCTGCCGTGCCCAGGTACCATGAGAGGCGCGCGTCGGTCGAGTAGAGCAACGCACCGCCGGTCGGATACGAAGGCGTCGGCGCGGTCACGCTCGCTACGGCGACAGTCGAGAACAGAGCGCTGGCGCTCCAATCCGATGTCGTCGTGGCGTCGCTGCTGCGGATGCGCCACTCGTAGTCGGCGCCCGATGCGAGGGTGACGGCTTCAGCCGAGAGGTCGACGGTGCGGTCGGTCGTCGTAAAGTCGGCCGTTCCGTCGAATGTCTCGCTCGCGGTCGTGTTGATCAGTTCGACCTCGAAGCTCGTGGCCGAGCCGCCCGACGTGTACCAGTTGAGCGCGGGCTGGAGCGAGTAGACCGTCGCGCCGCCGACCGGCCAGCTCGCCGTCGGAACGGGCGCTCCGCCGCCGCCGACGATCTCGAACGCCGCCTGATCGCTCACGCCGACGACGGCTCCGTCTGTCTTGACGAGCGCGCGCCAGACGTAGCTTCCGCCACCGACGAGCACGCCCGCGGGAGGCGAGTACGTGCGCACGTCGCCCAGCGCAGGGCTTGTGTGGACAGGCGTCGACCAGTCGGACGCGGCGGCCGTCTTTGATCTGAACCTCCCACGTGTGGTCGGTCGTGCCGGTCGTGATGTACCAGTTGAGCGCAGGCGTGGTCGAGTAGACCGTCGCGCCGCCGTTGGGGTACGATGTGACGGGCGGCTTGTCCTTGAACACACTCGTGCCCGTCGTGAACGACCATATGGCCGACGCTTGAGACTCGGCTCCGAGCTGAGGCGTCGTGCGCTCGCCGGTGATGCTCCACCAGTAAGTCGACGAGTAATCGAGTCCCAGCGCGGCGTAGTCGAGCGTGTAGTTCGTGCAGCCTTGCGACGTCCAGGTGAGTCGCCAGCGGCGCGTCGGTCACGTCGCTGTCGTCGTCGATGCGCAGCGTCCACGTGTCGGGAGCAGGGCCGGTGCGCGTCCACTCGAACGTGGGCGTGAGCGGCGCGTCCGTCAAAGCGTCTGCCGGAGCGGCGAGCGCTGGCGTACGCAGAACGGTGCGGGTGACGAAGTCGATGCCGGGGACGGCGGCTCCGGCGACGACGAAGCTGCTGTCCGTCGGCGCGAAGCCCCAGTTGGCTTGGCTCGGCGTGACGGTGTAGCTGCCGTCCGGCACGCGGAAGGTGTAGCTGCCGTCCGAACCGGCCGTCGTCGAGGCCGACTCATCGCCCGAGAGCGTGACCGTGAAGCCGTCGGCACCGCTGCCGTTGAGTTTGCCGACCGTCCCGCTGACGGCGTAGACGGCGACGGCAGCGAAGTCGATACCTGTCTGATCGGCGCTCAGGCCCGTCACGTCGAAGCTGCCGGGCGTGACGCGGTGGTTCGAGCCGTCGGGCGTGACGGTGTAGTTGCCTGCTTCGACGTCGGCGAAGGCGAACGCGCCGCCGGTCGTCGTCTGGACCGTGTCGGGCGATGCGCCGCCCTCGAGCACCACGTCGACGCCTGCGCCCATTCCGGTGACCGTGCCGCTGATCGTGTAGACGGCCGTCGCCGACGAAGTCTTGTCCGGTCACAGTCGATCCGCTGACGGTTGCGCTGATCGTGGTGGGCGAGAAGGTGTAGCCGGTTCTGCGAGGCCGTCAGCGTGTAGGTGCCGTCTGCGAGTCCGGAGCAAACGTGTAGGCGCCGGAGCCATCGGTCGTCTCGGTCGTGCTGCCGTCGCTCACCTAGACGCCCGGTAGCGGGCGCCACCCTGGTGACCGTTCCGCTGATGTCGTACCCGACCGGTGCTGAAGCGCTTTCCACAGTTCCCGCCTGCTTGTTCCGCCGTCGTCGGCGCTGAAGTAGAGTACGCCGCCGGCTTCGGTCAGATACTGCGGAGAGCTGCGACCGCTGCCCGGCGATGTCGTTCACCATCGCTGTGCCGCCCGCCGTGACGTCGTTCTTCCACAGATCTTGTCCGTTCACGCCGTGCCATCCCGCCCAGTAGGTGCCATCGGGAAAGACCGCGACAGACGGCCCCTGCTGGTTACCGCCCGAGTTGTCGATCCAGAAGGGAGCCGTAAGAAGCGTGCCGTCCGTGCGTACGTGCCGCCCTTGAACGTTCAGGTTGTTCAGATTCGAATAGTCTCCTTTCCAGACCACGACCAGTTCGTCGTTTCCCAGGTGAGCCAAATCGGGACTCGTCTGGCCTCGGGGCGAGGTGGGCACTGACCTGAAATTCTTGGCTCGTAACCGGCGTGCCGTCGGCCAGGAAACCTCGGACGTAAACGCCCCATCCGGATCCCGGGTGTCCCTGTATGGCGACCGCGAAGCCGCTGGCGGTCGCTACCAGGACGGGCTCCACTTGGTCGCCCGTGACGATGGCGTTCATCTGAATCTCGCCCGTCGTAGCTGCTCCGGATGCATCGAAGACACGAGCGAAAACGTCCGCCCGTGTATTGCCCGGTTGAAGCTGACCGACAGAGATCCAACCGACGACGAAGCCACCTCCGGCAAGACCCGTCACCGTAGGGCGAATCTGGACCGGAGCCACCGTAGTGTTGACCAGGAAGGTGCTTCCGACAGCGGAGCCCGAAGCGTCGAATAGCCGAGCATACACGTCTGTGTTAGACGAGCCTGTTTCCTGACCTTCCCATGCGACGACGAATCCGCCGTTTGTAAGCGAGGCGACGACAGGCCGTGTTTGCTCGGTAGTGAGCACGTCATCAGCGGCAGTTTCTACACCGATACGCTGTGCCGAAACGGAGTTAGCGAGCAGTAGGGACAGCGCGAGTAATAGCGAGGCGACGATACGTACCGCCAGCGGTGAGAAGGTGCATTTCATAGGAGGGTGGATAGGTAGCTGTGCGATAGGTTCGACTTAGCCGAGAATGCGCGCGAACAACACGAAAGCCTGTGGGGATTGGGAGACGTGACCGGGAGAGTTGGGAGGTCACGTACATATGCGTCGTATTCAACTGAAAGCGGACAACTAAATCGCATTCTGGCCAAAAGAAGTGGTTCTGAGACGCGGTCACACGCCAGAGCACGTGGAAAATGGGACACAAACGGCATAGTCGGCATCCAAGCACGCTTTTCTTAACCAATACTTCATTGACGTGATGCTCGAATAGGAGGTGCGGATTCACGTTCGCTCAGCAACGCAAGGCGGTAAGTAGCATTCGATTCGCTCGACCAACCGATCCGCCATGCTCCGCACGCTCGCTCTCCTGTTCCTCGTCGCCGCGCCGCTCGCCGCGCAGACCTCCGATCTGTACGCCTTGCAGAAAGACGTGGCGTTCTTGTCGTCCGACTTGCTGATGGGACGCGAGACCGGGACCGAAGGCGAAGCGCTGGCCGCGCGTTACATCGCCGAGCGGTTCGAAGGGCTGGGTCTCATGCCCGGAGCCGAGGGCGAGTGGTTTCAGTCGTTCGACTTCACGTTCTCGACCAACCCGCACGCCGAACCGGGCGAAGGTGAGGCGCGGACGGGTCGCAACATCGTCGGCATGATCGACAACGGCGCGGCCGAAACCGTCGTCATCGGGGCGCACTACGATCACCTGGGGCACGGCGCGTTCGGCTCGCGCTCGCCCGGCGACAGCGCCATCCACAACGGAGCCGACGACAACGCCTCGGGCGTGGCGGCGCTGTTCGCCATCGCCGAGCGGTTGCAGATGGACGACGCGCCGCGCAATCGCAACTACCTGTTTCTCGCGTTCTCGGGCGAAGAGTTGGGACTGTACGGGTCGAAGTACTGGGTCGACACGCCGACGCTCGACATCGCCAACGTCGCCTACATGATCAACCTCGACATGGTCGGGCGGCTCAGCGAAGCCGGAGAACTGGCCGTCAACGGAAGCGGCACCTCGCCGGTCTGGAACGATGTGATCGCCGCTGCGGCCGAGCCGGTCGACCTGGACGCCAAGCTGCACGAGTCCGGTCTGGGGCCGAGCGACCACGCCTCGTTCTACCTCGCCGACATTCCCGTTCTCGCACCTGTTTACGGGCCAGCACGACGACTACCACAAAGCAACCGACGACGCGCAACTCGTCAACTACGACGGACTCGACCGCGTGTCGCGATTCGCAACGGGCATCATCGCCGGGCTGGACGGGCAGGCCGTACCGTTCACCAAGACGCGTCGACCAGAGCCAGGGCCGCATGAGCTTCAACGTCACGCTGGGCGTCATGCCGGACTACGTCTACGACGGCGAAGGCATGCGCGTCGACGCCGTCCTCGACGACCGCCCGGGCAAGGCTGCCGGAATGCAGGCCGACGACATCCTCGTCTCGCTGGGCGGCTCGACCATAGCCGGGATGCAAGACTACATGCGGATGCTGAGTGAGTTGGAGCCAGGTCAGACTGTTGGTGCCGTCGTTCTGCGCGATGGGCAGCGCGTCGAACTGAGCGTGACGTTTTAACCTTCCGGAATCGCGAACGTGCTTGGCCCGTCGGAAGCGCCTATCCACTCGGGAGGCCGGTTGCGGAACGATACGTCGTCGATGATGGGCGCGAAGTGGCCCCCTTGGTCGGTAATCGTCAGCGTTTGCACGCCTTCCAAGGCGAGCACGATTTCCGCCCCCCCTCGGAAGCCGTCCAGGATAGAGTGAGTACTCGACTCCCCACTATCGGACCGGATCGTGATGATGCGCTCGCGCGATGTGGCCGATGAGGTCGACTCAGCCAGCCGCATAGACATCACGTCGACGGGTATGTCGAAGCGGAGGACGATGGAACGGCAGGTGCCGAGCACCGCGTATCCGGTCGTTCCCCCGAATCCTCGAAGCGCACTGACTCGGGTTTCGCCACTGCCGCTCTCGGCGTACAGCGTGACACCGGCAATCGTCTGCGAGACGATGCCATCGGCCGCCTGGGCCGACTCGAAGTCAAACGTATCGAACCGCGTCGTCGCAGTGTGGACCAGAAGCGTGATGGCGCACACTGCAGAGCCGAACAGCGAGAGCGGCTTCAGGAGAGAAGAGCGCACGTGCCGAAAGAAGACCGCGCCCTGTAGGAAAAGGCGCGATAGTTGTAGGAACGATCAAGTTACTTAATCCCCTCCTCGTGTGCAAAGGGGCAACACCCTACTCACCGAACGCTCATCACTTGGTCAGACCGTTCCACCCTGCGTTCGATCGTCGAGTAGCAGCGCGATTGCCGTAGCATCGTCGCGCAGGCAGGCATCGCGTACCAGGCTCTGGCGGACGTAAGCGCGCGTGCGATCGAGCGCTTGTAGGGCGAAGCGGCGCTGCAGCGTTCTGCCAAGCAGCCTAAAGCCGATGCGGTAGATGACGTTGGGGATGCGCGCGCGCTTGGAGAACGAGTGGACGCGGAAGTAGACGACTCCGCTCCACTCACGCTTGACGATCTCGAACGTGATCTCGCCCCGCTCGAAGTGGCCCTCCAGCGTGCGGTAGCTGTAGCCCCAGACGTGTTCGTCTCCCTCGGGCGTGGTGCGCGTCTCGTCGAGGATCCGGCTGATGCGGACGCCGAACGGAAAGCGGAAACCGGCGAAGCGAGCGTCGAGCAGCATCGTCCGTCCGTTGAATTCGGTGTCGGGGTCGAACACGCCGCGCACGCGTCTGGGATCTGGGAACCGGTAGGCGCGCACGAAGCGAACCGCCCGTGCGAACGAGCCGTCGTCCAGCGGCGGTCCCTTCGGTTCGGCGACGAGGTAGGTGCGGTCGTCGTCGTGATTCCAACCTGCGGGCGGAGCGTCGGACGAGGCATCGGCGTCGAAGTTGAGCGCTCGGGCGGCCAGATCGGCGAGCACGCCCTGGTGCGGTGTCAGTTCGGCGGCGTCGCGCGTCGTCATCGGATCGGAGTAAGGTGCCTGAAACGTCCGCACGTCGACGGGCTGCGGCGGGGCGTGCGAGGCGAGACGGGCGGCTTCGGTACAGAACCGCGTCCACATGTACGTCTGCCCTTTGCGCGCGGCGCCCGTCCACCGGTAGGCGAGATCGACGGCGGCCGTATGGCTTCGAGCGCGCGAATAGATGCGAAAGCGCAGCCCCGGAGCATCGCCCGGCCGGTCGGCGACCTCGAACGTGATCCGCCCAGCCTCCATGTGGTCGTCGAGTGTGGCTAGCTCGAACGCCGTTGGAGTCACGCGCGTCACCTCGACCGGACCGTCCCACGGACCGGAAATGTGGATGTAGAAGCGATCGCCGACGCGCAGTTCGTTAGGCGCTCCCTTGGTCTTTTCGAAGCGGGCCACCTCGACAGGGGTGCAGAGTTGAACGTCGGACTGGATCTGCGCCATCCACGTTTCGGGCGTGATGTCGGGACTGGTCACGTCGATCTGGTAGCGGCGAAAAAACAGCGGCCCCGTCCCCTCGCCGATGGTCTGTCGCTCCCTCTCGCGCTGCTCTAAGCGCTGGTCCCGCGCAAGGTCGGCCCGGCTGCGGCGCCATGCTGCGTACCCCCCGGCGGCTGCCGCGGCTGCTGCGGTAGCAAGGGCGATTCTGCGAGTGGTCGACATAGGTCAGGCGATAGAGCGATGAAGTGGAGCGTGTTGAATCCGGGGCAGACGAGTGAGGGTCCCACCGGTCAAGTAACCGTGTCGAAGCAGCGGCGTACACGCTTTCCGCATCCAACATCCCTTAAGCGTCTCCCTCCCGCTTGCTTCGTTTGCTCCTGCTCGCCCTCGTTCTCGGGCCCACCGCCCCGGTGTGGGGACAGGACTGCGCGATCTTGCTGCACGGGCTGGCTCGCACATCCGGCTCCATGTCCAAAGTCGAGCGCATGCTCACGGCCGAAGGCTACCACGTCGTCAACGCAGGCTACCCGTCGCGCGACTTCCCCATCGACGTGCTCGCCGAGTCGACGATCCCCGACGCCCTACGCGCCTGCCCGGACAAATCGACGGTACACTTCGTGACGCACTCGATGGGCGGGATCCTGGTACGCTATTACCTCAGCCGACATCCGGTCGAGCGGCTGGGACGCGTCGTCATGATGGGACCGCCCAACGGAGGCAGCGAGATCGTCGATAGGCTGCGCGACGTTCCCGGCTACGACGCATTCAACGGCCCGGCAGGCCAGCAACTGGGCACCGACTCCGCCAGCGTGCCGATGAACCTGCCTCCGGTCGATTATCCGGTCGGGGTGATCGCAGGCACACGCTCGCTGAGCGTGCTGGGCTCCTGGCTGCTTCCCGGCCGCGACGACGGACGGGTCACGGTCGCGCGCACGTGCGTCGACGGCATGGCCGATCACATCGTGCTGCCGGTCACTCACACGTTCATGATGCGTAGCGAGAGCGTTATCGACGAAACCGTGTCTTTCCTGAAGAGCGGCTCTTTCTCGGCTCCTCGCCCAATCAGGTAGTGGGAGCAGCAGAGTCGCACCTGTGAATCTCACAGAATGAGAAGCCCCCCTTCAAGACCGGGTAGCTCTGACGGCTTCGTCGATGCTGGAGGCCTCGAAAATCTCGAAATTGAACGGCGAGGCAGTCTTCGACCAGGTCCCCGAAGAGAGCTTGGTCAGCGCGCTTTTGGGTAGAACATTGACCATCTTCGCCAGGCCCGCTCGGTCGAATGCCGGAAAGAGGGTGTTGCCAAACCAAGCCTGATCCTCTTGGCGGACTACGCCTTTGGCGTCCGCTACATCAATGATCAGGTAGCGAGCGCCCTGTTTGACGGCTTTGAGCTGAGCATCGCAGCACTCCCTGAGACTCTTAGAGTCATTGAGAGCTTTCCACGACACCGTAATGGTGCGAGTGGAGCGGTCGTAAGTTGCGAGAGTAACACCAGGAGCTTCGTAGAGCGTTTGCATAAGAGGGAGGGTAGAGTGTTGCTCCTTTTATCGGCGATGATGATTCAAGGCTAAAGGCATCAGAACGCTCCACGATAGATTTTCCTGCGTTAGCCTTGGCCCAGTTCATCGCGAGACGCCATCAGCCGGTCGATCTCCGCCTGAGCATCGCGCGCCTTCTGCCGCTCTTTCTCGACGACGGCTTCGGGCGCGCGGCCCACGAACTTCTCGTTGCCCAACTTGCGCTCGACGGACTGCAAGAACTGCTGCTTCTGCTCGATCTCGCGCGTCAGCCGGTCGCGCTCCGCACTCAGGTCGATCATTCCGGCGAGCGGAACGAATACCTGTGCACGTCCGGCGACGACGGTGGCGGACGCGGGAGGGCGAGGAGCATCGACGGCGATCTGCACATCGGCGCGGGCCAAGCGGCCGAAGTACGCGGCATGGGCTTCGAGAGGCGCGATCAATTCAGCCTGCGACGGGGCGAGCGACACGACGGCCGATACCTCTTTGCTTGGGGCGACGCCGTAGCTGGCTTTGACTGAGCGGATGCCCGACACCAGTTCTTGCACCAACTCGAAAACGGCCAGAGCATCGGCGTCCTGATGGGCGGGCGAGTGCGCGGGCCAACTGCTCGCGATGCACGCCTCCCCGGCCACGCGCGGGCGCAGGCGGTGCCACAGTTCCTCGGTGATGAACGGCATAAACGGATGCAAGAGTTGCATCATCTGCTCGTACAGTTCGACGGCGAGCGCAATCGTCTCGTCGTTCATCGTCTCGCCCGGCTCCGGCTTGATGAGTTCCAAGTACCAGTCGCAGTAGTCGCGCCAGAACAGGTCGTAGAGCGCCAAGACGGCTTCGCTCAGGCGGTAGCGCTCCATCGACGCCTCGACCGACGCAATCGTCTGGTTGAGGCGCGTTACCATCCAACGCTCGACGAGCGTCAGGTCAGAGAACTCGCGCGTGCGGCGGTACGACTTGTCCGCGTCCATGAACTGGCCGAACACGTTGAACGCGTTCCAGATCTTGTTGGCGAAGTTGCGGCCCATCTCGAACTTGGTCGGTTCGAGGCGGATGTCCTGGCCGGGCGTGCACAAGACGGTCAGGCTGTAGCGGACGGCGTCGGCTCCATACTGCTCGATCATGTCGATCGGGTCGATGCCGTTGCCCAGGCTCTTGCTCATCCATCGGCCCTGGGCGTCCTTGATCATGCCCGTAATGAACACGTCGCGGAAGGGCGGGGCGTCCATGAAGTGCAGGCCCGCCATCACCATCCGCGCGATCCAGAAGTAGAGGATGTCGTAGCCGCTGACGAGCACGTGGCCGGGATAGAAGGCGGCCAGATCGCGCGTCGTTTGGGGCCAGCCCAGCGTGGCGAAGGGCCACAGCCAGCTCGAGAACCAGGTGTCGAGCACGTCGTCGTCCTGCACCATACCCGGCTCGGGTTGGTCGATGCTGACGACCGGGTCGCGCGTCTCGTCGCGCTCACCATCGGCGCCCACGTAGTACCACGCCGGAATGCGGTGGCCCCACCAGAGCTGGCGGCTGATCGTCCAGTCGCGCACGTTTTCGAGCCAGCGGTAGTACTCGTTCTCCCAGCGCTTGGGATGGAAGACGACCTGGCCGTCGCGGACGACTTCCAACGCGGGATCGGCGAGCGGCTTCATCCGCACGAACCACTGCGTGCTCTGCAGCGGCTCAATGACAGCCTTGCTGCGGCTGCTGATCGGGACGGTCGTCTTGTACGGCTCGATTTTGTCGAGCAGACCAGCCGCTTCCAAGTCGGCGACGATGGCCTTGCGCGCTTCAAAGCGGTCCTGCCCGGCATAGACACCGGCCGCGTCGAGCATCTTGGCGTCCGGTCCGATGACGGAGATGAACTCCAGGTCATGACGCTTGCCGATGTCGAAGTCGTTCTTGTCGTGCGCGGGCGTGATCTTGAGCGCGCCGTTGGCAAAATCGCTCTTGACGTAGTCGTCGGCAATGACGGGAACGACCCGATCGGTCAGCGGCACGCGGACGTTTTTGCCCACCAGATCGGCGTAGCGCTCGTCCTCGGGATGCACCGCGACGGCCGTATCGCCCATGATCGTCTCGGGCCGCGTCGTCGCGACGACAATGCTGCCGCTCTCGTCCTCCAACTCGTAGCGCACGAACCACAGACTGCCGTCCCGCTCGACGTTGTCGACCTCCTCGTCGGAGATCGCCGTCTGCCCATCCGGATCCCAGTTGACGAGGTAGTTGCCCCTGATAGATCAGGCCGTCCTGATACAGCTTGACGAACGTCTCTTGGACCGCACGCGTGAAGCCCTCGTCCATCGTGAACCGGCTGCGTTCGCTGTCGGCGCTGACGCCGAGGCGGCGCTTCTGCTCGAGGATCGCGCCGCCGTACTCGTCCTTCCACTCCCACACTTTGTCGATAAACGCGGCCCGGCCCAGATCGTGGCGCGTCTGGCCCGTTTCCTCTTTCATCGTCTGCTCGACCCGGTTCTGCGTCGCGATTCCGGCGTGATCCAGGCCCGGCATCCACAGCGCGTTGTAGCCCTGCATCCGCTTCATCCGTGTCAGCGCATCCTGGACGGCGTCCTGCAACGCGTGGCCCATGTGCAGGCGGCCCGTCACGTTGGGCGGCGGCATCATGACGACGAACGGCTCGCGGTTCGACATTTCGTCGGCGTGGAAGAAGTCCGATGTCTCCCAGTAGCCCTGCCACTTGGCTTCGATGGCGGACGGCTCGTACGAAGTCGACGCCTCTTCTGAATTCGGCGGAGTCGGGATTGGGCGGTCGGTCATGGCAGCAGTCGGGCGATGGGCAGATGCGCAAGATGCGACGCCGCCGCGACTCGAATCAACGTGCAGACGCGAGGATGAGGCGAAAAGGAACCGACTTGATCAGGCTCCGTGCATTTGGACGTGCAAATACACGTGCAGTCCTGATGACAAAAAAATTGACCATTACGCTTGATGCGTCGGTATACGATGGACTCTACCGCGTCGTAGGCCCTCGTCGGATCAGCGGATTCATTGAGCGCTTGGTTCGCCCGCACGTTGTCGACTTGGACGCCGCGTACGCGGAGATGGCGCAGGATGAGGAACGCAATGTCGAAGCGCTGGCTTGGTCCGAATCGCACCTCCCCACTTTTGACCCCGGTGACGATGAAACGTGGTGACGTGTGGTGGGTCGACTTTGACCCGTCAGTAGGAGGCGAGATGCGTAAGAAGCGCCCCGCAATCATCGTGAGCTCGGACGATGCCAACAAACACCTCAACCGTGTGCAAGTCGTACCACTCACCAGCAACACAGAGCGTGTGTACCCGAGTGATGCGCTCGTCGACTTCAAGGGCAGGAAGAGTAAAGCGATGGCAGATCAACTCACAACCGTGAGCAAACAGCGGGTAGTCGGCCGCGGAGGTACACTTTCCTCTTCGGACGTGCGAGCCGTGGAGCGCGCACTACGTGTTCAGTTGGGACTGCAATGAGTAGCGTGACCAACCGCGACGCCGCTCTCCTCGCCCTCCGCCCCACCGTCGACGCCGACCCGGACGCCGCTTCGTCGGACGTGGAGCGCTTCTTTCACGCTACGCTGCGGCCCGTCCTCAAGCTGCAGAACGAGACGCTGCTGACGCTGGCCGCGCACGAAGTCGGCAAGCGCGTCACGGGATTCGAGGGCTTTGCGCCCGACGATCAGCGCGAGCGGTTGGCGCAGGCGTTGGCGGGCGATTCTAGACTAAAGCGGACGCTCGTCGGCGTGGTGTATGGGGCGTTGACTTCAGACGAGTTGGCGTTCGCACTCACGAACGAAGCCGAGGTGCGCCGCCGGATCGTGGCGCTGCTCGGCGAGCGGGTGCGGAGTCAGTCGGCCTTTGTAGCCGAGCGCGTAAAGATGTAGCACCCGGTGGATGAGGTGCGGCCTCGGCTCGTTGGTCGGGTTTCCACTCTCCTGCTGAGCCATGCCCACTCGCCTTCTGGTTTTCGTCCTGCTGCTAGCGGGCTGCTCCTCGTCGCGCTCCGACTCCAACCGCTCGGCGGACGACGCCGTTCTCACCGGCTCGATCACGTACCGCCAACGCGTCGCCCTCCCGCCGGACGCCGTTGTGACGGTCCAACTGCTCGACGTGAGCAGGGCCGACGCCGTCTCGACCATCCTCGCCGAGCAGATCATCCGCACCGACCGCCGTCAGGTGCCGATCCCGTTCCGCCTGACGTACGCCCCCTCCGACGTAGATAGCCGGATGCGCTATGCCGTCCGCGCTACGATTCGGGATGCGCAGGGACAGATGGTGTGGACGACCGATACGGCGTATCCCGTTCTGACCCAGAACGCGCCGACGGACGATGTCGAAATCGTCGTCGTTCAGGTGGCTCCAGGCAGGACGGCGACGCAGCAGCCGCGCGGCTCGTTGACAGGGTCGTCGTGGCGGCTGTCTGAAGTCAACCAGGGAACTGGTATGACGCGGATGGATGACGATACGCCGTTCACGCTGGCGTTTGTATCGGATGGCAGCTACTCCGGCCAGGCCGATTGCAACCGCTACGGCGGCACGTTCCGCGTCGAGGGTGCCGACCGGCTCACGCTCTCGCAAGGACTGTCGACGCTCGCGGCGTGCCCGTCGCCCGCGGCGTCAGATGCGTTCTTCCGCTCGTTTGGCGGGATCACCAACTTCATCGTCGATGGGGACCGACTTATTCTATCGGGCGCGAGGGGAACGATGCTTTTCCGCCGCGCCGCGACAGTCGAAACTGGGAGCCTCGACCTGCCGATGATTCCTCAGCAGACAGGCCAGACCTTCGCGTACGCCTGCCCCGACGGCGGACCCACGTTCACGACGCGGACGGGACCGGGCGAACTCGCCGTTTGGCTTCCCGAATCGCTCGGGCTACACTACCGCGTGCTCGGCCAAGTCCGCGCCGCAAGCGGAGCCAGGTATCAGGACGGCGACCTGGTCGTGTGGACCAGGGACGAGACCGCGCTACTCGAAGTCCGAGGGCGGACCTACACCAACTGCCGAGTCGACTACGAAGCGTCGCGGCGCGAGGCGGCTCGGTTCGGAGGCGTCGGCTTCCGAGGGGTCGGGCAGGAGCCGGGATGGGAACTGACCATCCGCGACGGCGACCGCATCACGTTCGCCTACGACTACGCAACTAAGACCGCCGTGACGCCCGCTCCCCAGCCCACGCGCGACGCGAACGGACGGACGATCTACCGCGCCCGGACTGAAGCGCACCGCCTGGAAGTCGCCATCACCGATGGAGCGTGCTACGACAGCATGAGCGGCGAGGCGTTTACGGCATCCGTCGTGGTGACGTTGAACGGCCAGCCCTATCGCGGTTGTGGGCGGACGCTTCGCTAGAGCAACGAGGGCGACGTCCGAAACCGGACGCCGCCCTCGCGGAATGCTTGTGATCAGAGATCAGCTAGCGTTGTACTGACGGAAGACGTTGGCAACCTGGGCCGCCTCGGCCTCGGAGCGCGGGTGGACGCCCAACAGCACGCCGCCTTCCTTGAGTCCGCTTTCGTAGCGCTCGACGCGCTCCTCAGGAATACCGGCTCCAACGAGTCCACCCAAGAGGCTTCCGCCCAATCCACCAGCACCGGCTCCCATGAGAGCGGCAGCGATGGGGCCACTGATGGCAAGGCCAATTCCCGGAAACACGATGGGAGCGGCCGCAGCGCTGATCGCGCCCAAGATGCCACCGATCGTACCGCCGACGGCGCCGCCGACTCCAGCACCTTCGCTCGCTTTGGTGCCCATTTCGGTATGTGCCGTCCCTACCGCGCCGCCACCGGTGTAGTGAGAGTCGCGCGTGTCCTGCGACATCATCACGCTGATCTGGTCTTCGCCGAGGCCCGCGGTGCGGAGGTCGGCGTAGGCGCGATCGGCGTGAGCGCGGTCGGCAAAGAAGCCGGTCAGGAGGCGGTCGTTGTTCGTGTTGGTCATGGGTACAAAAAGTCTGGTTGAGAATGCCCGGCAGCCGATCGGCGTCGGGTAGTGCATCTTATAGCCGAGCCTCACCCTCCGTTGCGGCCACGTGGGAGGAACGTGTAACCCGCCGTCGCATCGTAGACCTCGTTACACCCTTCGCGTTGACGTTACGCAGCATGTCGCTTGTGCGTCCTGGATTGATGGTCCGTCGCGTTGCACTGCGTATCGCCCGGTGCGTGCGCCCCACTGCCCATGGATCAGGACCGCAGACTAGGCGGTGTCCGGCTTGGAGCGTCCGGCCAGCCTGCGCAGCAACCGCCCGTCGATGGCAGCCAGCCCCAGCGCAATCAGCAGCAATCCGCCCAACTGGCGCAGCACCAGTTCCTCTTTGAGCACGAGCACGCCCAACAGCAGAGCCGTAATCGGGACGAGGAAGGTGACGAGAACGACGTTCGTCGGACCGGTCGCGGCGAGCAGGCGGAAGTAAATCGTGTAGGCGACGGCGGTCGACAGCAGCGCCAGCGCAAGGACGGCACCGACGCTCGACCACTGCACGCCGGTCAGCGTCCACGGCTGATCGACGATGAGCGTAACGGGCAGCAGCAGCAGCGCGCCGCACGCCAGTTGCCCGGTCGCCATCGCCGTCGGGGCGATCTTGCCTTTGAGCGTCCGGGCGTAAATCGTCGTGGCGGCATAGCACATCGACGCGCCGACGCAGGCGAGTTCGGCCAGCAGGATGCCATCCGCACCGCCCAACGCCGACGGACCGATGATGACGGCGACGCCTGCCAGCGCCACCAGCACGCCGCTCAGCCGCGCCGGGGTGATCGTCTCGTCGGACGAGAAGAAGTGCGCCAGCAGCACGCTCCACACCGGCGTGCTCGCGTTGAGAATGGCCGCCAGGCTGCTGTCGATACGCGTCTGCCCCCAAAAGAGCAGCGTAAACGGAATGGCCGAGTTGAACGCGCCGAGCACGAACAGCGAGCGCCACAGCTTCCACTCGGTCGGCAGCGCGACACCGAGCACGCGGAGCGCAGCCAGCAGGAACAGCGAGCCAAACACCAATCGCCCTTGCACTAGTGTCAGCGGCGGCAGGCTGACGAGGGCCAACTCGGCCCAGAAGAACGAACTGCCCCAGAGCAGCGACAGGACGCCGAGCAAGCCCCACTGCGCGGTCGTCATCGGGCGGTTGAGATCGGGCATCGGCGGGCGGTAAGAGTGCCGCAAGATCGCACGCGCCGCATCGCACACTATCCCACGCGCCAAATATCCCCACAACAGCGAGTGGAGCGTCTTTCTGGGCCGAGCGCTCGAGCGGGGCGGACGCTATGGTTCCAGCGCCTGCCTCTCTTCCCCGATCTGAAAGCGGTAGTCGTTGCGAGGCCAGCGCGGCAACCTCGGTGCGCAGCACTCTGCCTCACGAGATTGCCGCGTCGCTCTGCTCCTCGCAACGACCGAGGCAGGAGGTGACTGCAGAGGTAGTGTCAGAAGTCTTTCCTGGGTGGTACGAACCCAAAACGCAGACCGGGCCGCTCCGCAGCGCGCGAGACGACCCGGTTGGTTCTAGCGAAGCCGACCTACGACCGCTCCAGCAGACCCAGCACTTCGCGTAGCTGGGGCGTGTCGGCCAGGGCGATGCGGGACAGTTCGGCGAGTTCGCGGGCGTGGGTGCGCAGGCGCGACACGGCGTCGTCGCGGACGGACGTGGCGCGTTGGGCCTGACCGGTTTCGATGTCGCGCGTGGTGAGGGCGTCGGTTGCCGCAGTGACGAGGGCTAACCCCTCGGCTCCGGTGTCAGCGTCGAGGCCGCGGACGCCATCGGTCAGGGTAGGCTCGGACGACAGGCGAGTGTAGAACGTCCGGGCGGCGGAGATCAGTTCGTTTTGAGTGCGCGGTGCGTTTCCGCTCAGCCCGAGGTTGGCGTAGGCCGCCGAGTTGCGGGCGACTTGTGCTCTCGCGATGCGTCGGTGCGCCGTATATGAGCCGCTCAACGCGTCGAGGGCGCTTTGACCGGCTTCGACGGCGGTGCGCTGCTCGCCGTACTCGCGCTTCTGATGGGTGTCGAGCGACTCGACCTCTTGGACGAGTGCCAACCCTTCGGCGTAATCGTCCGGGCCATAGCCGAACGGGTCGGCCAGAGCCGTAGCGATCTCGGGCGTGTCGCGGGCGGCGGTGTAGAGCGTGCGGGAGCGGGCAACGAGGTCGGGAATGGACAGATCGGAGATCATGACGGTCGGGGGTTGGTGAGCGGTCCCCCTTTTAGACCCGCCGTATCGCCCGGCGTAACCTCCGGCACCGACCATTTTTCCGCTGCTACCTCTCGAATCGCCGGGGAGAGGGCCGATTGCCCCGATGTATGCTCCGAATGCCGGAATGCAGGCTTACATCGACACTTCCGGGACTTACATCAGCAGTTTCTGGGCTTACATCGACGATTCCGAGTGGTGCATCGCCGCCTCCGGGACTGACACTGGCGGTTTCCAGCATTGCACCGACGTTTCCGATGGGTACGGTAGAGCGTTCTAGGCCTGCAGCGAGACGTTTGGGGGATACGGCGTCGCATTTGGGGATCGCAGCCTCTTCCTATGGCCTTACTTCAACGTGTCCGTGAGACGTTTCCAGAATATTCGGGCCACTCCGAGCGGCTGAATGGCTTGCAGACGCCAGTCCATGGGGTCTGGGGTCTCGAAGCCCGGAGTCCCGTCTTGTTGGGACAGGTGTACCCGCTGTTCGGTGTGAAATGAGTTCGCCCCGTAGCCCGCGTACCCTTTTTCGTAGAGCAGCGCTGGACGGGAGCCGTAGCGCGAATCGGTTTCGGCGCGCACGCGAATACGCAGAATCGACTCGTCATCCTTGAAGGCTTCGGCGATCAGCGACGCGCCCTGGGCACCGTCCGGGCGGGAGCAGACGATGCGGGCGTTGGCGTGTGTGCGGTTGAACGTAGACGCCGCACGCTCGAAGTGGGTGCGCACCGAGCGAGCAGCTTTTTCCACGTAGGCCGCTCGGTCCCGGTCGGTGACGATGGTGGGAACGTCCAGTTTGGGTTTGGACGGGCGGCGTTTCCGTTTCGGCTTCGCTTCGGATTTGGTCGATTCGACGGGCGGGCGCTTGGTGGCGCCAGTCTTTCTCGGAGAGGGTTTGGACTTCGGATTTGTGAAAGCCGACCGGCTCTCGTACGTAGTACGATTGGCAGGGGTACGGTGCGCACTGACGATTTCGTGGGCTTCGGCGGTCAGGTGTTCGCGGATCAGTCCCTCGAACTCTCTAGTCGTTTCGAACTCGCGTGCCAGACTGTTCTTGAACACGCGCGCCTTGAAGTCGATGACGGCCTGCCACTGCTTGGGGTCGATGTCGGCGGGTTTGCGTGCTTTGGTCTTGAAGTAGAACATCACACTCGGCTTGACCTTGGCACGGCTCCGTGCTCGGCGTTTGCGGACCTCGTCGTATTCCTCGACCGTCCCGCTCACTGCTTTGCCCGTTGGCGTGCCGATGCGCGTCCAGAGAACACCGAGGAAAATATCGGTCGGCCCGATCTGACGAGTGATGACGGCCTGAGCGCGGCCTTCTGCGGAGCGCGTATGGGTCTCCCACCCTTTCACGGTCAGCACCCATCCTTCGCGCTCTCCGCTGGTGCGGTTGATCTCCTCGACGGCACGGCGCACGGCTGCACGCTCCCTGTTGACCTCGCTGGTGGAGGCAAGTAGAACGGTGATGCGGACGATGTCTTCGGGCATAGGATCAGGCGGCTTCTACGAGGGCTATTTCGTCGGGAGTGAGGCCGTAGAGTTGGTAGACGAGCGCGTCGATCTGCCGGTCGGTCTGCTCGATGCGGCGCTTGAGAACCGTCGCGCTCTGGCCGGACGCCTGGGTGTGCTGCGCTTTGAGCGCGATCATCGACGCGACGAGGTCGGTCATGCGGGTGTGGCGGGCGTCGGTCGGGGCGAGGTCGGGGATGGGTAGGTAGCGGATGTACTTGGACTCGAACGAGTACCAGCCGCCGCGCATCGCCGTCGAGATCTTTTTGAGGTACCAGTCGAGCAGACGGCTGTTGAGCAGGCCGAGCACGAACGATTCGCCCGGATCGTCGTCCACGAGCAGGCCGTAGCCGCCCGAAGCACCGCCAGTAAAGAAGACCTCCCCGGTGGCGTCGGGAGCGAACGCGGCGCGCGGGGCGAGGTCGGGCGTGAACAGCTTGGGCAGCGGCATCACGTCGAGCGCCTTTGGATACAACCGTATCCGTACCAGTCCGATCCTTCATCTTGCCGCGTTCGCGGGCTTCGAGGACGGCGCGATTGGCGGTGAGGTAAGCCCACGTAAGCGGGAAGCGCTCGGCGAGTTCGTCGGCGGGGATCAGTCCGGCGTCTCCGTCGGGTCGGGTCTCGTAGGGAAACAGGATGCGGCGGTCTGTCCGTGTGAGACGGTATGCTTTACTGTCTCCGCCTTTGACGAGCGGGTGGAAGAGGTCCGCCTCGACAGTGTACTCGCGCTCGGTTTCGGGAGAGAAGATGGTCATCTTGCCATCGGTGCGTGCATTCTCGTGGACGATGTAGACCTTGTCCGCGCTGGTTTTCAGCCCCTGGAAGATGCGGCTCGTCACGTCGGCCAGCGTGCGCGGCATCTCGCCGATGCGGTAGAACACGTCCGCTCCCGGTCCGGCCACAATAGTCCAATCGGCGTCGGAGATGCGCTCGGCGGGTACCTGTCCTTCGGCGGCGACGGCTTCGGGCGTCGAGGCGTCGGCGAGGCTGGTGCGCCACGCGTCGAGGTCGTCTACATCGGCGTACCGAAACGAGGCGTTAGCGGCGGACGTGAGGAAGAGGAGCGCGGTATACGTCGATGCGCCATCGAACACCTGCTGGTGACCGAAGTGAACTACGGCGTCGAGGTGATCGCCCTGGGTGACGAGTCCGCGCAGTGCCTGTCCGTACTTGGCGTTGAAGAACTTGTGGGGCAGGATGTATCCCATCCGCCCCGCCGGTCCCATCAGCTGCAGCCCTTGCTCGACGAAGGCGACGTACAGGTCGAAGTTGCCCTTGGCCGCAGACCGGTAGTGCGACTTGATGTACGCCACTTCGGGCGCGGCCCACTGCGTCATCGTCTGGATGCGCACGTACGGCGGATTGCCGACGACAGCGTCGAAGCCGCCTCGGTCCATGACAGTCGCGAACTCGGCGTGCCAGTCGAACGCGTTGATGCGGTAGTGGTCGTCGTCCGAGAACAGGTCGAGCGCGTGCCCGTCGTAGAAGTCCGGCCCGACGAGGCTGTTGCCGCAGCGCACGTTGTCGGAGAGTTCGGGCAGGATGCGCTGGGTGAGCAGCGAGAGTTGTGGGCTGATGGTGGCCTGCGTTTCGCCTTCGAGCAGCTTGAGCAGCAGGGACAGCTTGGTGACTTCGACGGCTTGGGCGTCGATGTCGACGCCGTAGAGGTGGGTGGTGAGGATGCGTTTTTTCTCGTCGAGCGAGAGCCGCCACGCGTCGTCGGCTCCCTTTACGAGACGAGGCGGACGCCCGCGCGCGTGCCGCTCGGGATCGTCAGCCGTGTAGCGTTCGAGGTACCAGCGCAGCAGGAAATCGTAGGCTCCGAGCAGGAACGAGCCCGATCCGCACGCCGGGTCGAGGACCGAGACGGCTTTGAGTTTGGCGTCCGAAATCCCGTCGAGCAGCGGTGCCAACGTCTGCCGCACGATGTAATCGACGACGTAGGTGGGCGTGTAGTAGACGCCGCCCGCCTTCTTGACTTCGGGTTTGTCGTCTATGACGGCCTTCTTTCCGTCGAGCCGAATCGTCTTGCCCAAGAAGCGCTCGTAGACCTGTCCCAGCAAATCGGCGGGAAACACGTCGAAGGCGTAGGGCGACTCGGGGAAGTACAGCCCGCTGACGATGCCGCGGATCGTCGCGTCCGAGAGTTTGAGGCCGGGCGTGAGCGTGTCTGCGTCTCCGGGGCGGTCCTTCTCGTCGGAGAAGTGGAACAGGCCCGAGTTGTAGCGCGCGTCGGCGGCGCGGAAGAGTTCGACAAGGCGCCTGTAGCTGTTCTTGCCCTTGACGGCGGTCTTGAGTTCGCCGACGGGTTCGATGCCCCGGTCCTCGGCGATGCGCAGGAACACGATCCGGTCAATCGTGCGCTGGACGGCTCCACTCAACTCGCGCGCCGAGAGGCTGGGGTTGCCCTTGGCTAGATCGGCGGCGAGGCGTTCGCGCCAGCCTTCGATCTCTTTGAGAAAGGCGTCTCCGGGCGCTTCCGTCCCTCTCTTCTTGGTGTCGTCGGCGTAGCGGTCGAAACGGCCTTTGAGGATCGAGTCGCGCGAGAACGTGTCGGCAATCTCGTCCCACTTCTCGGCGTACTGGTCGTAGGTGCAGTAGAAGACGCGCGCCGTGCCTGCACTGTCCTTTTTATGCGGTTTGACGCGCCCGTCGTAAACCGCGAACTCCTCGAAGTCGGTCAGAATGGCGAGCGGTACGTTGGGATCGGACCACGCATAGCGCCGCACCTGAAACGCCGGATGGATGTCCGTCTTGATGTCGACGCTGGGCTTTTTGGCCTCGACAAAGAACTTGCGCACCCCGCCGATGCGAAACGCATAGTCGGGCGCCTTGCTCTGCGTCCGCCCGTCGCTGGTGTCGATCCGCACGCGCGCCTCGTGGAACACGTCTTTGTAGGACTCGGAGTAGCCTGCCTCGTTGTCTACGTCCCACCCGAGCGCTTTGAAGAGCGGGTCGATGAACTCGCGCCGGACCTGCGTTTCGTTGTAGCCTGTCTTTTTGTAATCGGCCTTTTGCTCGTCGAAGCGTTCGACGAGGGTGCGTACGGAGTCTGGGATCATGAGTGAAGCGGGGAGGAAAGACGCGGAAAGGCGCGGAGAAAGGCGCGGAGGCTCTTGGAAAACATGTTTTCCGGCTCGCAGGCGCGGAGAAAGGCGCGAGCGTTCTATCCCACCAACCGCCACAGCGCTCCCCGGCCATGCCCGTCGAGTCGGATCAAGCCAAGCGTGCGCAACACGTTGAGATTCTCCTGAATGGTGCGCTGGGCCGCTCTGACGGTGAGATTGGCTTCGATCAGAGAGAGCGCCATTCCGTCAGCGCGGGAGAGTGCGTGGAGCAGTTCTTTCTGCAAGTCGCTCAGGTCATGGCTGATACGGCTGGGCGGCACGTAGCCGGTGGGGAAAAAGCGCACGACCAGATCGCCGGACTGACTCTCGAACTCTATCGTTTCCCCTTCGCCCTCTTCGTTCAGCGCGCGAATGTCTGTTTCGGTCATCGCGAGAGGGCAGAGACTAGGAGCGGTGGAACGAGGTGTACGCGTAAGGTACGCCGCTCGCATCCTGTGCCGCCGCTACCCGCCCTGCCCCGGAAAGACGGCCGTATAGTTCTCGACCGTGTTGCCCGGACCGTCCGGCGGTGCCCAGCGCGCGTCGTCCGGCGTCTGGATGACAGGTGCCCACGGGTGCTGCGGCGGCGGCGCGACGATGGTGCGCTCGACGCGGTTGTAGCGCGAGAAGCCGCCGTGGAAGTTCACATCGACGTAGAGGCGGCTGCTGACGATGCGGTTGTGCGAGGCGCCCCACTGAAACACGACGTGCCGGATGCCCCGTATGTCGGCGTCGCGAAGCGTGCAGCGCTGGGCTTGGGAGAAGCGGACGTATCCGGTACCGCCCGCACCCTTGTTCCACGCGCCGTTGACGACGACGCGCTCGCTCTCGACGGCGTAGCTGCGCTCGATTGCGAGCGCGTGTTTGCCCGTCATTTCGATCGCCACGTCGCGCACACCGCCGCCCTCGGCCCACAGGTAGCGAATGCTGCTCACCTGATAATCGGGATGCAGATTCTCGTAGACGAACGCGGCCTCTTCAGGACGCGCGCCCGGAATCTCGTGGCGAATGCCGAAGCGTTCCAACACGACGTTTTTGGCGGGACGCACCAGCCGCACGTCGGTCCCCGGCGGAAGGTCGAGGTCGAGCGAGCGAAGCGTCGAGACGCGCGTGCCCGATACGGCGCTGATCGGGCTGAAGAACTGCTGGATCTGAGGGAAGCGCTCGTCCCAGCGCTGGGCTCCGAGCGCGCGCAGGAACGCGTCGTCGTTCTCGGCGGCGAACCACAGCAGCGTGCCCGCAGGCAGGTCGGGCGCGGCGTCGGCGAGCCGGATGCGGCGGCTTCCGCGCAAAGCAGTATCGGCGACTTTGCCGACCGATCCGGCCCGGTCGCCCTCGACGAAGAAGGCGGCCTCGCCGTCGCCCGCCGCCTGTTTGGTCATGCGCACCACGATCTGCGTCTGGTCCATGCCCCCGCCCCGGATCGTCACGTTGGAACGCGTCACGCGGACCGGAGCGTCGAGGTAGAGCACGCCGTCGGGCAGCAGCAGTGTGCCTCCGCCGACTAGGTCGTCGAGTGCGGCGCGGAAGGCGGGCGCGTCGTCGGCACTGTCGTTGGCCCTCGCGCCATAGTCGGTGAGACGGATGGTTCGGTCGGATGCGGTCGCAGTCGGTTCGAGCATGACGATGGACTCGTCTCCGTCGTCCCTGTCGGTGTCGACCTCGCCCTCTTTGTCTTCGTTTGCGTCAGCCGAAGCGATGGGCGCCATACCCGGCCGGATCGGCTCGGCCTCGAACTGGTCGCCACGCGGCGGTTCGGGGCGGGGCAGCGGCTCATCGGATGCGCGGGCGGGTGCTCGGTCGATGGGGTCGGCACGAACATCCGAGGATCGCGGGGCGGCAGCCGAACGCGAACTGCTCGACCGGTCCGCAACGGGGCGAGTAGGATTGCGCGGCGCGTCGCCCTCTCCAGTCCAGCGGACGAGGGCACGCTCGACGGCGTTGGGGAAGTCGAACAGGTTGGGCGTCCGAAACACGCTCGTCAGCACACCGACGAACAGCAGGAGCGTCAGCAGCGAAACGACCATCTGGAACGTCGGCATCCACCGACGCGACAGGGGCAGCTTCTGGCCGTCATCGCCCGACGACTTGGCCTTGCTCCACTTCTGCTCGCCCAGGTTGAACAGCGCCCGGATCTTGACGAACGAGCCGACCCACTGGTCGTAGAGCTGCAGCGGCAAATCGACGATGCGCATCGTGTGGCCCTGGAGCACGAGCACGAGAATCTGGAACAGGCGCACCATGATGATCCAGGCGACGTAGAACGCGGCGAACCACGGCGTGACGAAGATGGTCAGCAGGATCATAGCGATCGGCGCGATGAGTGTCGTCCACATCGAGATGCGCTGGTCGAGGATGGCGTACCAGATGAAGCCGCCGATGCGCTTGGGTCCCAGATCGAGCGTGCGCGCGTTGGTGCGCATCGTATTGCCGTTCCACCGCAGCATCAGACTGCGCGAGAGCTTGAAGAAGTTTTGCGTCCGCGTCTCGAGCGAGTAGACGACCACGTCGGGCAGGTAGAACATCTCCCATCCGTTCTTGAGCAGCACGAACCACGTGCTCTTGTCGTCGCCCATCAGAAACCGGATGCGGCCGTACACCCAGTGCTGGATGTGATCGTCCTCGAGGTAACGGACCATCTCGTTGCTCAGGACGGCGTCGGCGCGAAAGACGCTGTAGCGGCCGGTCAGCGTGAGGACCTTGCGCGACAGCGCGATCGACTTCATGATCGAATGCCGCTTGATAAACTTGAGCGAGAACCACTCGCGCACCAGCGGTGAGGCGCGGTAGATGCGGCCCAGTTCGTCGGTCGTCAGAGCGCCCAACTTGGGAAACGCGCGGAAATAAGGCAGGCACTGCGCCACCGTTCCCTCACCCACTTCGGTGTCGCCGTCCATGAAGATGATGACGTCGTCATAGGCCTCGTCGGCGGACGCCTGGGCCGCGTTCAAGTCGTCGGCGCGGATCTGGCCAATGACGCGCAGCGCGTCGGCCATTGCGTGGCGCTTACCCTTGCTCTGGCGCAGGTACGTCATCCGCAGGTTGGGCGGATGGCCGTGCTGGAGGAACAGGCGGCGGAACAGGTCCTCTTCCTCATCCGACCCGAGCGTCGCTACGGCGTGCACGTCGATGTGCGGCAGCGCGCGGACCTCGCGGGCCAGGGCCTCGACGACGCGCGCCGTCACGCCTGCGTCTTCGTAATACGACGGAATCAGGAAATACAGCCGCTGGGGCCACGGGTTGCGCTGGCTCTGCGCGCTGGCCCTCAGCGAGGGGTAGACGAACTGCGTGTAAAAGAAGCCTCTGACCAGGTGCGTCACGAACCAACCGTACCGCCACAGCCCGATCACGCCGATCAGGATCAGCCCCTCTTCCTGACGGATGAGCACTTTGGCGCGCCATGCCCAGCCCGGCAGGGCCGCAAGCACGACGGCGAACACGATACCCCAGATGAGAACCGGAAGCACTGCCGATCCCAGGGCAGCGCTGATCGTCGGTCGGTGGGGCGATCCGTGTAGGGGTTGTCCGTCAGCCATATTACCGAAGGCGTCCTGAAAGAATCGTGCCCAATCCGACCTCGACCTCGCTGTCGGCCTGCATACCCGACGACACACCTTCGGGAAGCTCATCGAGCAGGATGCGGACGGGAATCAGGGCCTGCTGATCGGTCAGGATCTTGCCCGTCCCGGTCTCGCCCAGCGCCAACTGGCCGACGGCGACGACGTGCCCCGATACGGCTTCGCCCGCCGCGGGAAAGCGCACCGATGCGGCTGCGTTGGTTTTGATGAGCCGCGCCTCGCGGAAGGGGAAGTAGGCCAGAACGAACGGACGCACGTCTGTTTCGATTGTCATGACCGCGTTTCCACCCTCGACGTAGCTGCCCGCGTTGCGGATGAGCGTCGACACGACGCCGCTGGACTGGGCCACTACGCGCGCCTGCTGGACGCCCTCGGCGGCCCGCTCGAATGCGGTTTGGGCTTCGCGCAGCTGCTGCTCCTGCTTGTTGAGGTCGCGCTGCAAGTCGAGCAACCGCAACTGGTTGGACAGGCGCTGAGTGCCTCGGCTTCCGCCGCCCGACGAGTAGGTGCGCCCGCCACCGCGCACGGCAGCCAGATCGGCGACGCGCGCCTGGCGCATCGCTTCGGCTTCGCGCGCTTCGGACTGCACTTCTTCGTACGCACCGCGCGTCATCGCTCCGCCCGAAAACAGGCGTTCGGCTCGGACAGCTTCCTCGGCAGCCTGGGTCGCCTGGATCGTGGCGGCTTCCAACCGGGCACGCGACGCCTGAATCGCCGCCGGGTCGACGCCTTGCCGGATGACGGTAGGCTCTACGATGTCGTCGCTCGGCGATCCGGATACCAGCGACTGCGCCTCACGCAAGGCGTCGCGCGTCTGATCGACGAGCAGCGCTTCGGACTCGACGGCCGACTGCAACGCTTCCAGTTCGATACGGGCCGATTCGTCGTCGAGCGCGAACAGCGGATCGCCGACTTCCACCAGGCTGCCTTCGGTCACGAGCACTTCGGTGATCCGCCCCTGCACCGGTGCCGTCACTTCGATGGTTTGCCCCCTCAGCGACGCCTGGACGCTCTGCACGTTGGAGCGCTGATACAGCATCAGGAAGATGATCATCACCAGCAGGAACGCCAGCAAGAGGTAGAACGACATCCGGCCGAAATAGCCCTTCTTGTCCTCCTCTCGGTCATCCTCGGACAGTGCGGGCGCCATCTCCCCTTCGGGCGAGACCGCTACGGCCGCCAACCCGGACGCCGAGTCTTGGGGGCGCGACGGAAGCGTTTCGTAGGGGGCGTAGCCCGGATCTCCGTAAGGGGCCAGAGCCATCGTCTGCGTCGGCGCACCTGCGTAGCCGTCGGAGTATGGATCAGAATCGGCATACACCGCGTGCTGACGGGCGCGAGCAGCGTCGGCAGCCAGGTCGCGGTCGATTTCCTCTTGGGTCGGAAGCGTAGCCGAGCCTTTGTAGCCGGACTCGTCCCGCTCGTTGTCGTCGTAGGAAGAAGGGTCGACGTACCCGCGATTCTCGTCCTCGTCTCTCCTGCCGTAGCGGTCTCCGTAGGTTTCGTAGCTGGTCTCGGGAGGCGAGTAGGCAGGCGTGAAGACGGGGACGGGACGGGGCGCAGGCGGACGCGGCGCAGCCTGGGCGCGCTCGGGAGCCGGACGGGGCGGCGCAGCGGGCGAAGGCATTGGCTGAGGGCGCAGCGGGGTCGAATGCTCGGGCGGCGCAGCGGCGAGGTCGGGGACGGCGTAGGGCAGCGTGAACGCGTCGTTGGGCGCGTAGTAGGTGGCCGGTTCGGACTGCTCGTCGTCGCCGGTGTCCGGCACGGGCGTGCTCAGGCCGTTGGGCAGCGAAAACGTCGCCTCGCCGCCCCACAGGTCCGCAATGGTCGCCTTGACGGTCATCTTCTCGGCCATACCGTTGCGCTCAGCGGCCAGCACCAGGTCGATGGTGTCGCCGATGCGGTTGGGCGCGAACGGATTCTCACCCGCCACCATACCGCCGACAACTAGCCGGTCCTTGGTGAGCGACGAGACGGGATACGAGAACCCGCCGTAGCGAGCCTTGAAGAGGGGTCGTTCGGCCATGATCATGGGAGGCCCGCGAGAGCGTTCAGAGTATAGTACTGCCGCCACGCCTCGAGGCGTTGGATTTCGGCTTCGGCACGCTGCGCGATGGAGCGGGCACGGAAGAGAAGAATATCATTGGGCGTGACGCCTCTGCGCGTGCCTTCGGCCGCCTGGAGGGCCTGCTCGTCGAGCGTCGCCTCACGCACGAGCACTTCCTGCTCAATCATGGCGACGGCGCTGCGGGCTTCGATGTAATCCGAAAGCGCCTGGCTGACGCGCTGCTGGCGGTCGAGGTATTGAGCGTCGCCCTGCGCCTGCTGCTGCTGCAGATACGCCGTCTGCTCGCGGCGGGTGGACGCGGCGCGCGTAAACACGTCGAGTGGAACGGCTAGGCGGGCACCCAGCCGCGGGCCACTGCTGAAGGAGTAGCTGTCGATGGTGTTCTGATCGGGCGTGAATGCCTCGCGGAGTACGTATCCCGCATAGACCGATAGCCGCACGTCGCCCAGCGAAGGCGCAGGAACGCGCAGCGGAATGGCCTGAGCCGCACGCTGCGCTTGGAGGCGCGTCAGACGGACCAGGTCGGCCTCGTCGATGAGCGGCGGCAGGCCCGCCGGGTCGTCGATCACGAAACCGGCATCGATGCGCAAGCGGCGAGCGAGTTCGTCGCGCAGGCGCTCGCCTAGTGCACCGTAGCGGATAGCGTCTGCGGCGTAGCGCTGCGACAGCAGTTCGGCGGCGAGAGCGTCCGAGCGCAGCACGTCTTGCGTCTGGTAGAGGTCGGCGAGCCGCCCCGACACCGTATCTGCTAGTGCGACGGCGGTCTGAGCGGCGGCGGCTTGGGCTTCGGCCTGCAGGATGGTCAGCGCCTGCTCACGAGCGAACAGCCGGACTTCGGTAGCGCTCTGCTCGGCCTGCGACGCAAACGCGTCGCGCAGGTTGGAGAGGCGGCGGGCTTCGAATCGGGCTTCGGCGAGTCCGCCGTCGAGTAGCTCCCACACCAGGTCAAGCGCGCCGCGGTAGCCCGCCTGCGTATCCAGATCGACGTTGTCCGAGTTGAGAAACACCTCGCCGCCCGCACGAAACGTCAGGCCGTAGTCTCCGGCGTAGCGCAGGTACTCGGCTTCGTAGGCCGCGCGCTGGGCCGACGCGGCTGTACCCGTCGCGAGCACGTCTTCGGCGCGGTTGGCGAGCGCTCCGAGCGAGTACGCCGTTTGCGCCTGCACGTACGACGCGCAAAAGGGAAGGATCAGAATGAGACAGACCGTGCGCATGGGATGCGAAACCGGGTATGGGGGGAGTAGGAAGTTCTTCGACAAACACCGCGCCAAAAGCCGAAACGGGAGCGTGCGAAATGCAACGCGCCGCCCCATCCCGATGGATGAGGCGGCGCAAAGGAGACGAGCGGAACGTCAGATCAGCCGGGCGACTTGGAGATCGTATCGTCCTTTACGTCGTTGGGCTTGTAGCCACGCTTGGGTTCGAGAACCGTGTCGATGATGCCAAACTCTTTTGCTTCGTAGGCACCGAGCCAGTAATCGCGATCGGCGGCGTTCGTGATCTCCTCCATCGTCTTGCCCGTGTGGTGGACGTAGATCTGGTAGAGGCGCTCTTTGAGCCACATGATCTCCTTGGCGACGATCTCGATGTCGGTCGCTTGCCCCTGTGCGCCGCCCAGCGGCTGGTGTAGCATGACGCGACTGTTGGGAAGCGCGGCCCGCTTGCCTGCCGCGCCGCCCGCCAGCAAGATCGACCCCATCGACGCCGCCAGTCCGACACAGATCGTGTTCACCTCGGGTCCCACCATCTGCATCGTGTCGTAGATGGCGAGGCCGCGGTAGATCTCGCCGCCGGGCGAGTTGACGTACATATTGATCGGCTTCTCGGGATCCTCGGACGCCAGGAACAGCAACTGCGCTACGATCAGGTTCGAAATGTTGTCGTTGATCGGCGTGCCGACGATGACGATGCGCTCCTTGAGTAGGCGGCTGAAAATGTCGTAGCTACGCTCGCCCCGGCTCGTCTGCTCGACGACCATCGGCACCAGTCCGGCCATCGGCTGCGCGCCCGGACCGCCGCTGTAGATGCCCTCGGGCACGCGGAGGTCTTTGCTGAATTTGAGGAAGTCCTGAACCATGTGCTAAACGTCTGTAGGCGAGAAAAAGCGTTCGGAAACGTACCGAACCTCAGCCTTCCTGTTCCTCTGACACGGCCTCGTCAGCCAGGGCGTCAGCGTCGGTAGAATCGTCGGCAGCGACCGCTCCGGTGACTTCTTCGACGGTGCGGATGGATTGAGCTTCGGCGCGTTTGTCGCGGCGGGCCTTGAGGTCGGCTTCGACCTCTTCCTGCGTCTTGTCTTCGAGCGTGACCATCGTTGCCAGCTTGTCGAATAGGCGCTCGCTCTCCAGTCGTCCGATGAGCTGCTCCATTACGCCGTCCTGCTGCGCGTAGTAGTTGCGCAACAGGCTCGGGTCGATTTCGTCACCGGCCTGCTCGGCGAAATACGCGTCGATCTCCTCGTCGCCGACGCTGACGTCCTCGCGTTTGACGAGGGCGTCGCGGAGGATCATCCAGCGGGCCTGCTCCTCGGCTTCGGGACGCATCCGCTCGCGCAGACCGCTCATGTCGAAGCCCTTGGGAAGCTGTCCGCCCAGCTGCTCGGCGGCGCGCTGGACGAACGCGTCCTGGAAGATCGAAACTGCTGAGTTGGGTACGTCGATGGCGTACTTCTCGGTCAGCGCATCGACGAACTGCGTCTCGAGGTATTCGCGGTTGCGGCCCTGCCACGACTTCTCCAGCTCGGAGCGGAGGTCCGATCGGAGCGCGTCGACGGTGTCGACTTTGCTTCCGGTCGCTTTCGAGGCGAAGGCGTCATCGACTTCGGGTAGCGTCTGCGCTTCGATCTTGGTGACCGTGACGCGGTAGTCGTGCGCCGGGGAGTCTTCCTCTTCGGTTTGGGGCAGCGTCACGTCGAAGGTCTCCCCCACGGCTTTTCCACGGAGCGCGGCCTCCAGCTCGTCCTTGACCTTGTCATCGCCTAGCTGGAAGCGGACGCCTTTTTCGGTCGAGTCTTCGACCGGCTCGCCGTCTTCGAGCAGCGCGATGTCGACCGTGGCGAAGTGATCGGTGTCGAGCATCGCGCCTTCCTCGGCGTCAGCAAACGTGGCGAACTTGCCCCGCAGCTCGTCGACCTGCTCGTCGATTTCCTCGTCGGTGACTTCGTGTACGAGTTTGCCCAGCGTCAGATCGCTCAGATCGCCAATCTCGACGTTGGGGCGCACACCGAACGTGATGACGGCGCTGAAGTCGCTCGTGCCATCGTAGGCCATCTCGGTAATCACCGGCGCGCCGATCACGTCGTAGGCCGGGTTCTCGATCACCTCGAGGTCGAATGTCTCCTGCACCTCACGCTCCGCCACTTCCTGAGCGACGCCCTCGCCGTACATCTTGCGCAGCATCCCGATGGGCACGCGGCCCGGACGAAATCCTTTCATCTGCACCTTGCCCTTGTACTTCTTGAGTTCGGCGAGCAGTTTGCCTTCGAGTTCTGCGGCGGGTGCGTCGAGGCGAAGTTCGTAATCGGCAGGGCCGGTCTGTTGGATCGTGGCGTTCATCGAGAACCGAGTCGGGAGAGTGCGAAAAAGAGAAAGTGCAAGCCGCTTTAGAGCGACTTGCACCTGGGGCAGTTCCAAAAAGGAGGAACCGAACGGCCAAAACGGCGCGAATCCGGCCTAGTTTTCGTGGGGCTTAGGTGGGCCAGGCGGGTTGGCGAGGCGAGCGTAGCTGTCGCCGCGCTGCGCGGCCATTTCTTTGAGCTTGAACTTCCAGAGCGCCGCTCCGGTCAGGTTACCGGTAATCGTACCGCCTCCGTGAAGGTGCAGCGCGAAGTTGGCTCCGTTGCCCTGAGTCGCACTCCAGTCGACCCGGTCGATGTCGGTGAGAGGAATGCGCTTACTTCCCCACGGGCGCTTCCACACGACGGAATCGCTGTGCAACTCCAGCGTCGACATGCGGCGGAAGCCCGATAAGGGGGCAAACTTGCCTTTTAGAATAGGTTTGGACATACGGAGAAGAGGAAGTGGTGACGCGTAGGCAGACCGCTCTGCGAACGTCGTTTACAAACGATATAGGGTATATACACACACAGAACTTGAAGTACCTGTTAGAAATCCAACAGAGCGCCTGCAGGCATGGCTCGAAAACGTGTTACACGTGCTCGCGCGTGTACACCTAGATCAAAAATCCGCACTCAGCGAAACGTAGACCCTCGGCTCGCCCATCCCGTCTAATGGCCAGGCGACTTCGACTCCCAACGGCAGCCCGAAGACGAATCCACGTACGCCACCTCCCACTCCGATCAGCACGTCGTCCAACATCCTCGCGTCTGAAGTGTCCGTTAGCACGTTGAAGCTGCGATTGTCCGCTCCTCCCCACACGGCGCCTACGTCGGCAAACGCGACGGCACGCACGCCGTACAGCGTGGGAAGAGGACGCAGGGAGAATGCACGTGCGAGTGGGATGCGGAGCTCGGCGTTCACCAAGCCGAAGTACGGGCCTTGGCGTGTGTTGACCGCATACCCTCTCAACGGCAAAATCGGCGTAGCGAATGCGAAGCCCGACAGGCCCGTCGTGGGCAGCGGACTTCGCGCGTCGACGGTTGGGTTGAGCCAGCCTTGCACGCCTGACGTGTAGAACGACTGCGGATCGGTGCCTACCGATGCGGCGCCCGAGGCGCGTATGGCCAGAGTGTACCGGCTCCACGTCGCGTAAGCGCGTACGTCGGCGAGGACCGTTGCGAAGCGGGCCGGTTCTCCGCTGACCGTGAGGGGAACGCCAGCCAATGAGGCGGCTCCACGGCGCCCCGAGCGCACGCCCCACGCGCCGTACTCAGTTGCATCGTAGGTGTAAGTCAACGACGGGTAGAGCAGCAGGCGGCTGACGGTGGGTTCGGACGGGTCGAACAGGTTGGCCTCGCTCACGCCCAACAGCGCCAGCCGGGCGTCGACGCGGCGGAATCGGTCGAGGGGGCGCACGACACCGACGCTTCCGCTGTACAACCGGTAGCGCGCCAAGCTGCGGCCCAGCGTGTCGGTTTCAAGCACGCGGGAGACGTGGGCGCCCTGTACATCCCAGTCCATCCGCCCGCCAACCGACTCGAAGCCGATGACGTAGTCCGAGTTGCGCAAATCGAGCAGCAGGTTGCTCCCACCGTAGAGACGGTAAGCACCCGTCAGGTCCGAGAACCGCACTTGCGCCGTGCCCTGCAAGCCGTACAGTGTGTTGATCTCGGACGACGCGTAGACGATGTCAGTCGAGAACGTGAGGCGGTAGGGATGCGGAACGGGCCGCCCCAGCGAATCGACGTACGGGCTGGCTTCCTGACTATCAGACGCCGACGGCGACTCATCAGGCAGGTCGAGTTGGGGCGCGTCGAAGTCGATTCGGATTCCGCCCAGACTTCCGTCTGCTGAGTCGGGTGGCGACGTATCGGTCGGAGCCGGTGGATGAAGCGCGAGGGCGGCGCTGCGCAGGAACACGTTGTTCTGCCGGATCGCCGCGTCTGCGATGCGCAGGGCGGGCGCTTCTTCGGTCACTTTGAAGTCGCGCATTGCCCAGATCGTCGGCGCGGCCGAGGCCGAATCGGCGAGCGCGTCGCGGATCAGGAACAGCGATGGCGATCCATCGGCCAGCGCCATCACGGCAGCGCGCGACCCATCGGGCGTCACACTGATCTGCATCGCGCCTTCGAGCAGGTTGGTGAGCAGCCGGACGCGCCCGGTCGCCGGGTCGAGCGCGTAGAGGTTGGCGATACCCGAAGCGTCCGAAACGAACACGACCGCTTCGCCCCCATCCGCCGTGCGCACACCCTGCGCATGGGCGGCGCCGTGCATCGTCTGGTCCAGAAGGCGACGCGCGGGCTCGGGCGCCGCAACCGGCGCGTCCACGTCGATCGGGAGACGGTAGAGCTGCGCGCGCGTCGTGTCGGAGAGGATGGCGCGCTGGGCGGAATGGAAGAGCAGCGCGTCGCCATCCGGCATCCAGGCGGGGGCGTGTTCGGTGAGGGCATCGTCGGTCACACGCACCAGGCGGTTGCCACCGTCCACTTCCGAGTCCGTAGGTAGATAGAGCAGATAGAGATCACTACGCGAAGCGTCCGACGCCTGAATGGCGATCACCTCGCGCGACGGGTGCCACGCCAGCGCAATGACCTGATCGACGTCCGCCAGCGGATAGATCACCGTCTCATCGGTCGCCACTTCAACGATAGCGACGGCCTCGTCCGGCCCGCTCGTCACGGCGATGGCCAGGTGGGTTCCGCTCGGGTTCCACGACAGCCCCGGCGAGAGCAGACGTAGCGCCTCGAACTGCGCCGATGGCTGCCCGGCTACGACGCGCCGCGCCCTGGCTCCGCGCCGCGTCTCGACGACGTAAACGCCAAACGTGCCGCCGTCGCTGCTGACGTAGGCGAGCCGGTCGCCCAGCGGCGAGAGCGCGGGCGAACTGCTGAACACGCTTCCCGACTCGGGCGGTACGAGGGGCTGCGCCGTCTGCACCAGCGATACGCGCGCGGCGGCTTCGGGAAAGTAGACCGTTTGGACGGCCTGGTGCCACCGCTCCGAAAGGCCCGCCAGATCCAACCCGACGGCCCGGCGCAGCGCTGCGTCCAGGTCGCGCGTCGTGCGCAGATAGCCCAGCACTTCGGCGATCTTGTCCGTGCCATACTGCTCGGCGACGAAGTCGAAGAACGCCTGTCCGCCCCAGTAGGCTGCGAACCCGTTCAACTCGGACGCTGGAGGCAGCGTCCCTCCGAGGACGGCGTCGCGCAGGTAGGCATCCGAGCGGGTGCTCCAGTGCTGCGCAGCGTACTCGGCCAGACCTTCGCCCAGCCAGATCGGCAGGCGGGCGCGCAGGTTGTTCTGTAGGATCGCCTGGATCGAGCCGCCGTAGAACTGGTCGTTCAGCACGGCGTGAACCAACTCGTGATGCAGCACGTGCCGAAACTCCGCATAGTCGCCCGTGAACGGCAGCACCACGCGGTTCTTGAACAGTTCGGTGACGCCCCCAATGCCCTGCGCATCGTCCGGCAGATCGACGGCGGTCGTGGCGGCGAACGCCCTATGCCCGGCGTAGAGCAGGATCGGCACGCGCCGCGACAGGTCGTGCCCGAGCAATCCCCGGATCTGCTCGTAGGCGTCCTCGGCGGCTTGCGATGCGAACGCGGCAAGCGGGTACCCATCGCCGTAGTAGTACACGTCGAAGTGATCCGTCTGCACGAACGCCCAGTCGTGCGCATGGTACTGAATCTTGTTCTTGCCGAACGCGAAGTATTGCGCCCGCGCCGGAGCGGCGGCCAGCAGCGTCAAAAGCAGGAGCGCAATCGGTCGGGACATCGTCGCAGAATAACGCCGCCGCGCCCGGTTTGCGGATGGAGCGTGGTCCGTTTTGCAAAGCGGGTGCATTCCGGCCGAATCGGCTGCCCCTCTCTGCCCCTCTTTCGCTGTGGCCCCTGCTGCTTCGTGAGCCAAACCGACGTTCCGAAGGGCAGGGCTTGCTGAGTGTCCCGCGTAGGTTAGTACAACCCTGCGCAGGATGCCTCCATTTCTCACACCCTGCCGCGCGCAACGCGTTCGAGTACCGCAACAGCACGATCTACTCCGTGCTCACTCCGGATCGCGACGCCCAGCACCTCGGCCCGGCGACGCATCTCAGCATCTGTCGTCGCCTGGACGAGCGCGTCGGCCAGCTTCTCGGGCGTCAGTTCCTTTTGCGGAATCGCTCTTGGTCCGGCGCCGAGTTCGTGGACGCGGCGTCCCCAGAACGGTTGGTCGCCGAAGAATGGGCAGACGATCGTGGGTCGCCCGGCGCGCAGTCCGGCGGCTGTCGTTCCGGCTCCGCCGTGGTGAACGACGGCCGAGACGCGCGGAAACAGCCAGTCGTGCGGCGCGGCGTCGAGCAGGTGGACCGAGTCGGGCAGGTCCGATACGGTCAGTCCGCCCCACCCTGTCGCCAGTATCGCGCGGACGCCTGCTCGACTGACAGCTTCGAGGACGATGCGTGTCGTCCGCTCGGGATCGCGTGCGGCCATGCTTCCGAAGCCAACGTAGACGGGCGGATCGCCCGCATCGAGGAAGGCGCGTAGGTCGCCAGGAGGCGTCCAAGCATCGAATCGGTCGACGAACCAGAAGCCGGTCGTCGTCGTCGCATCGGGCCAGTCAGACGGTGGCCGGACGACGGACGGGCTGAATCCGTGGAGGACTGGGATGGGCGCCCCATCTGCGTTGTGGAGAAAATCGACCTCGCGCGGAATCAGCGGTAATCCATGATCGGCTCGCCACGGTTGGCCTAAGTAGCGAGCTAGTCGGCCCGAGATGCCGAGCACGATGCGGTACGTTAGCCGGTTGTACCATGCGCCCCAGTTGCGCTCGGGGAAGCCGACGGCGGGAAACGCGTCAGTCGGGACGAGCTGGGGAAACAGCAGGCCTAAGACGGCCGGGATGCCCAGCTTTTCGGCGTAGTGCGGAGCGCCGAACATCTTGGGATGGTAGACGACGAGGTCGGGCCGAGCTGCGTCGGCTGCCGCCCATCCGTCGTTCAGCAGATCGCGCTGCATCGGTCCCAACCGGCGCACGATGCGCACCAGATTCGCCAGTGTCCTGACGTAGCTGCTGCCCATCGACTCGAACATCGCCCGCCCCGTCGGCGAGTCGGCCAGCGCCACCATCTCGTCGCTCACCGGCGCGAACGTCAGCCCGGCATCCTCCACGACCGATCGAAAGCGCGGACTCGTGGCGAGCGTGACCCGGTGCCCCCTCGCGATCAGCCCGGCACCAAGCGCGACGAAGGGTTGCACGTCTCCGCGCGAGCCGATGGTGAGGATCAGGACGTGCATCGGCACAAGGGAAAGACCTGACAGGCCTGGAAGACCTGCCGTATGAGCCGGAAGGCCCGATGCAATCAACTCGCTCTGATCCACTTGATCAGATCGCCGTAGCTGGGCTTCTTGCCGTACGACAGGATGCCGACGCGGTAGATGCGTGCACTCAGCCACATCGTCGCGAAGAAGCCACCGAAGAGCAGGATCAGCGAGGCTAGCACTTGCCACATCGGCACGTCAGTAATCGCCATCCTAGCCAGCATGAGCATCGGCGAGAAGAACGGGATGAGCGACATCACGACGGCGAACGTAGAGTCGGGCGACTCGAGGATCGGCGTCATCGAGACGAAGCCTAAGATGACGGGGATCATGATCGGGACCGTAAACGACTGGGCGTCCTGGACCTCTTCGACGGCCGATCCGGCGGCGGCGAACAGGCTGGAGTAGATCAGGTAGCCGCCGATGAAGAACAGCACGAACGCGACGACGATGCCCAGTCCGATGTCGGGCATCAAGTCGGGCACGGCAGCCGGAGCCGTGACGGCGTCGGCGGGGACCCCGGCGTTCTGCGCCATGGCCTCACCCTGAGCCGCGATCGCGTCGACGTTGGACGTTTCGGCGAACATGCCAATGATCGGCCCAAGCGCCGCCGCACCGCCCAAGATGATCGCCAGCCACGTCACCTGCTGGACGACGCCGAGCAGTCCGACGCCGAGCACCTTGCCCAGTAGCAAGTCGAACGGCTTGACGGCCGACACCATGACCTCGACGACCCTACTCGTTTTCTCTTCGATTACGCTCTGCATCACCATCGAGCCGTAGATGAAGACCGACAGGTAGATCAGAAAGCCCATGATCCCGCCCAGCGCTGCCCCACCGAACGCGCTTTCCTCTTCTTCGGAGCCGTCTTCGGCCACACGGACCGTTCGGCTCTCGGGGCGCGCGCTGACAATCTCGCGCACCTCGTCCGGCGCGCCGACGCGGTCCAGGCGCACGTCTTCGATGGCGCTTCGGATGTCGCTCGTCATGCGCTCGCGCGTAAGGTTGCCGCCGCCCGACGAACTGTAGAACGTGATCTCGCCCACGCCGTCGACCAGGCTCGCGGGCAGAACGACGGCCATGTCGTAGCGCTCGTCCAACACGGCGGCGGACAGGCTATCATCGGGCAGGTCGACGCGTTCGAGGAGCACACCGCTACCGGCTTCGTCGACCAACCGCTCGTACAAAAGCCCCGTCTGATCCGCCACGGCGACGGTCTGATTGTCGGTCTTGGCCATCAGGTAGCCGAAGAGTCCGCCGACGACAATTAGGGCGAGGAAGCCGAACGGCGTCAGCAGGGTGGCGAGGATGAAGCCTTTGGAGCGGGCACGCCGCCAAAACTCGCTTTTGAGGACGGTAACTACGTTGCGCATCGGGTCAGGCGGAAGCGGTGGAGAGGGCAGCGGGGGCCAGATCGGCTTCGCCTACGGTGCGGACGAAGATCTCGCGCATCGACGGCTCGGCCATATGGAAGCGGTAGAGCGTGTCGACCGACGCCATCGCGGCGTCGAGGACGTGGCGGCCGGGCGTCCCGTCGAGCAGCTGGACGGTCGCGCGGTGCTCGGTCCGATCGCTGATGCTGACGGCGCGTTGGGCGACGAGTTCGTCGAGAAAAGCGGCCGATCCGTCGTATTCGAGCAGGACGGTCCCGCGTCCGAATGAGCGCTTGACCTCGCGCACGCCGCCCGAGAGCACGACCTTGCCCTTGTTGATCAGGCAGATGTCGTCGCACAACTCTTCGACCTGTTCCATCCGGTGCGACGCGAACAGGACGGTTCGGCCTTCTTCGCGCAGTTCGTAGACCACGTCTTTGAGCAGATCGGCATTGATCGGGTCGAGGCCGCTGAACGGCTCGTCAAGGATGACGAGTTCGGGTTCGTGAACGAGCGTGGCGATGAACTGCACCTTCTGCTGCATCCCCTTGCTCAACTCCTCGACCTTCTTCCCGGCCCAGTCGCTCGCGCCCAGGCGTTTGAGCCATGCGTGCATCCGCTTGATCGCCGTCGGCTTGTCGAGCCCTCTGAGCATGGCGAAGTACACGATCTGCTCGCCGACTTTGAGCTTTTTGTACAACCCGCGCTCTTCGGGTAGGTAGCCCATCACCTCCTGCGACCACGGCCCGACTTCTTTGGCGCCGAACGTGATCCGGCCTTCGTCGGGCATCGTGATGTGTGTCACCATCCGAATCGTCGACGACTTGCCCGCGCCGTTGGGGCCGAGCACGCCCAGGATGCGCCCCGGCTCGGCGGTGAAGCTGACGTGGTCGACGGCCGTGAAGTCGCCGTACCGCTTGACAACGTTGTCGACGTGGAGGGTGCGCATAGAGTCGTAGGGGTGAGGTGCGTGCAAACTACGGAGGCGCGACGGTTGGGTTACGCGCAGCGGATGTCGGCCCGCTTTCCCGAGACGTGGCCATCGTCTGCGACACGATCAAGGTCGCCCCTCACCCATGGCCTGCGAGCGTCCGCCACCCCGCTTCGGTCGTTGGAAAATCCGGTGACACGAGGCACAGCTGCGCGGCGGAACTACAGCGTCACCATTTCCGAAAGTAGTAAATACCTATCCTACCTGTGCTGTCCCGATGGTAGTGTTTGACTAGGTAGAGCATGATTCGGGATGGCTTTCCACCACCTCCGCTTCCTATGGCGGACCATCCACCGCACCACCATGCACCTCGCCTACTCTCGCCGCGCGCCCTCGCAGCGGCTCCTCCTGCTCCCGCTCTCAGTCCGCGCTCAGTCGGCGGCCAATCCGGTCACCGCATTTGGAGCATCCGGTGTGGACACCGCCCGTGAAATCGCCGTCGATGCGGCGGGGAATATCTTCGTCGGAGGTGCTTTCGAGGGTACCGTTGACTTCGATTCCGGCCCCGGCGAGGTGAGCCGCACCTCGACATCCCAAAACGGCGACTCGTTCCTGGCCAGCTACGACGCCAACGGCGCGGTACGCTTCGTCAACGCGCTCCCCGGCTTCAACGACGAGTTCATCAACGACATCGATGTCGATGCGGCGGGTAACGTCTACATCGTCGGCTCGTTCAACGCCAACATCGCACTCAACCCCGCCGACCCCAGTCAGCAGTTGCAGGCCGTTCTGGTGCGTGACGGGTTCGTAGCGAGCTACACCTCGGCGGGCGTGTTCCGCTTCGGATTTGGAATCGGTACGGCAGACTTCGACGAGGCGTTGTCGATTGCCGTGACGCCATCGAACGGATTTTACGTGACGGGTTTCTTCGCAGGCACCGCCGACTTCGACCCCGGCGCTGGCACGGCCGAACTGACTTCGTCGGGACGGGACCTCTACGTGGCCAGCTACGATGCCAACGGCGGCTACCGCTCGGCCTTCCGGCTCGACGCGCAAGCCAATGCGATTGCCGTCGACCTGACGGGCAACGTCCACATCACGGGCATATTCACTAGCACGGTCGACTTCGATCCCGGCACCGGGATTGCAGGACAGACGGCGATCGGGGGGCAGTCGGCCTTCTTCGCCACCTACACGTCGGCGCTCGCGTACCAGAATGTGTTCATCGTGGGAAGCCCCACGTCTGACGGTGTACTCAATCCTCAAGACCTCGCGACTGACGCTCTGGGCAACTTGTACGCCACAGGACTGCTTACCAGATCGGTCGACTTCGACCCGGTGCCGGAGAGACCATCGTGGACAACACCAACGCGGTCGGCAACCCGTTTCTGGCCAGCTACACTCCGGGCGGCGCGTTGCGCTACGCCTCGCTGATCGCGGGCAACGGCAACAGCATCTCTCCAAACCTCGATGCGGGCTGACGGAACACGACGATCACGGGTAACTTCAACCGCACGCTCGACTTATCCCCGACGCGGGCGTGCAGTCGCGCGATGGTTCCGGACCCTCAGCGGGTCTACGTTCGTGGCCAGCTACGACGCCAACGGTGCGTACCGCTTCGTCACGGTCTTCACCAGCAGCTTCGGTTTTGCCGTAGCCAGTGCGCCCAGCGGCGCGATCTACTCGGCCGGTGGCTTCCTCGAAATCGCCGACTTCGACCAATCGGCTGGCCAGGAACTGCGCTCGTCCAACGGATCGTTCGACGCGTTCATCGTCGGCCTCAACGCCGATGGCAGACCTGCTGCCCGTCGAACTGACGGCTTTCACCGCCACACTCGACGGTGCTAACGCTCGCCTGGACTGGACGACGGTGTCCGAAACCAACAACGCTGGCTTCGCCATCGAACACGCCGCGCCCGGCTCCTCGTTCGGTGACGCCGGATGGGTCGACGGCAACGGCACGTCGCTCGAGACGCACAGCTATCGCTTCGCCGTCGCAGACCTGGCACCCGGCACGCACCGCTTTCGCCTGCGCCAGACCGACCTGGACGGCGCGACCAGCCTCTCGCCCGTCGTCGAGCTTTCGGTGGGCATGAACGCGGCGGCGCTGCTCGGCGTCTCGCCCAGCCCGGCGTACACGACGGCGCGCGTGAGCGTGCAGCTCGAGCGGGCGCAGCAGGCGCGCGTGTCGGTGTTCGACGCGATCGGACGCGAGGTCGCGGTCTTGTTCGACGGCGCACTTGGAGCGAACGAGGCGCGAACGCTTTCGCTCGATGCCTCGACGCTTCCGGCGGGGCTGTACGTGGTGCGGCTTGCGGGTGAGACGGTGACGCAGACGCGCACGCTCGTCGTCGCACGCTGATCCGGTCGCTCGACTCTACCTCGGCAGCAGCGCCGCGCTCGGACTGTCCGGGCGCGGCGCTGCGCGTTTCCCGTCTTAGCGGCGCGGCGGTTGCTTGAGCAGCCCGAGCACGAGCGGTGTAGCATCGCGCTGAGTGGGTGTCGGGCCGACTTCGGCGTGCATCAGGTCGCGCATTTCGTCGCCCGTCGCATTGAGGTGGGCGAGCAGGAAGGAGATGTGGCTCTCGCCCGCCGATGCGCCGCCATGGCCCGACACACGCGGCGAGCCGAAGTAGTAGCGATCGGCCAGGGGCACATCCTCTCCCGAGCGGGCCAGCAGGATCACGTCTCCTGCGTGGTGGCCCAGCGGCCCGTCTGTCAGCCAGTCGAGGCGCTCGGCAAAGCGGGAGAGATCAGGACGCGGATGCGCCGCCAAGTAGTCGGCGACGGCAAACAGGCTGTCGGGCGTGAAGACGCGAAACGGGGGACTCGTCTGACCGCTCGGATCGGATGCGCGCACCAGGACCAGGTCCAGCGCCCCGGCCAGACCGCCCAGCGCAGTCGAATCGAAGGACGCATGGTGAAGCTGACGCACCAGCGGTAGCACGTCTTCTTCCATACGCGGCGGCTTGCGCCAGTCGCACTCGTCGCCCGGCTCCCGGCACGTCGAGCGGTCGGCGAGGTAGAGCGAGGCGGCGGCCTCGTTGTAGACCATCACCAGGTCGTAGTCCTCGTCCACCTCGGCTACCGAAGGCGTGCGGACGCGGTAGCCCAGCGAGTCGAGCAAAGCGCGCGGCTCGTCTATCCCATCGCCACCCAAGCTGTTGCGATCTTCAGGCTGCGTCTCGACGTGCCCGTGATCCGAGACGACGAATACATACGTGTCGCGCAGCAGATCGTCGCGGCGGTAGCGCGCCAGGATGCGGTCGATGTGCGGGTCGATCTCCTTGCGCATGTATCGCCGCTGCTCTTCGCGTCCGGACTCGTGCGCCACCAAGTCGACGCCGGGGAAGTAGGCGACCTGGATGTCGGGGATACCGTAGCGATCGGCACCCCGTCTCGAACCCCTCCCACGTATCCTGGTCCAGTTCCTCGTACAGCTCGTCGATGCCCCCAAAGAGCACGTCGAACGCTGCGTCGATCAGGTCGCCAAAGTCGTTGAGATCGGGCGGCGTGAGCAGGTCCGCGCCGCGATAGACGAAGCCCATCGACACGTGCGAACGGACGCCCGCCTGCTCGAACAGCGTGGGCGCCTGAATCCGCTCACCAAACAACCCGTCGGACCAGATCGAGAGCGTCTGCTCGACCGTCCCCACCGACAGCGGCACGGGCGCATAGACGACGCGCTCGTGCCGGTCGAACCACTCGTTGCCCGTCACGCCCGTTACGGCAGGCGACGCGCCCGTAAAGACGGTTGCCCATCCTACAGACGTTTCGGCCGGGAAAGCGGACACGACGCCCGGAGCGAAATAGCCGCGTTCGTAGACGCCCTCGCCGCGCTCCTCTCCGACCAAACCGGCCAGGCTGGGCAGGTCGCCTTCGGCCAGCGCGCCGCGCAGTTGATCTTCGCTGACGCCGTCGAGCGCGAGTATCAGCACGCGCGCTTGTCCGCGAATCGGACGCATCGGATTGTTCAGCCGCTGCTCTCCGCCGCTGACGACCAGTTCGGCGAACTCGTCGAGAGTTTGCCCCAAGCTGCCGCACCCGGTGGCGAACAGCAAGAGAAGGAGAAGGAAGAGGCGGTCTGTCAGGTGGCGCATCCGGCAAACATAGCCGTTTGAACGTCGGCGAATTCGTCACGACCCGGCTACCAATCGTGGGGCTCCCTTTTAGCCCACAAGCTCGGCGATGGACCAACGGTCGCGCTTCATCGAGACGGCTCTGCGACGCGGTGTCGTGCTACGCCCACGTCGTCTCGTGCGAACCAGCCCCTTCGCCGCCTGTGCAAAACAGCCCTCTGCGGCATGCCCTACCTATCGTCCATCGCCGATTCGACTGCCGGGGCATCGTACTCTTCCTCGCACCGAAAGAACGCGGGCTGGAGCGTTGACTCGGCGATCGGATCGCACGGACGGGGCACACCGGCGCGTTCTGCGCGTGTCTCTGCTTTTCGCCCGCCGCGTGACGTTCCTCAACCCGCTCCTGCTGCTCGGACTGGCCGCCGCTGCCATCCCGATCGCCGTCCACCTGTTCAACTTCCGCAGGCCGAAGCGCGTCGCGTTCTCGTCGCTGGCGTTTTTACGTGAGCAGCAGGCGAGCACGATGCAGCGCGTCAAGGTCAAGCAGTGGCTGCTGCTCGCGCTCCGAATTCTGGCGCTGGCGTGCCTGGGACTGGCGTTTGCGCGGCCGATCGTCGAGGGTTGGGCCGGCAATGCGCTGGGCCGACCGGCGTCGAGCGTAGCGATCGTCGTCGACACGTCGCCGTCGATGCTGCGGCGCGATGCTGGGGGCGAGTTGCTGGATCAAGCCAAGGCATTGGGCGCGTCGCTCGTCGGCGAGTTGGATGCGGGCGATGAGTTTTTCGTCTTGACCACGTCGCCCGGCGATCCGTCGCTGGCGCTGCGCACGCCCGGTGCTGCTCTGGACGCGCTCCGGGAGCTGAACGTGTCGTACGCCGGGCAGCCGTTGACCCAAGCCATCGCGCGCGCCGCCGGACTGCTCGAATCGGCCGCTCACCCGCTACGCGAGATCTACGTCGTCTCCGATTTGCAGCGCAGTACCCTTGCTGACAGCGCTCGCTCGGCGATCGGCTTCGACGGACGCGTCGTGCTGCTGGGCGTCGGCGATACCGACCTGCCGGACGTAGGCGCCGCCGTGACCGATGTGCGCGTCGAGAGCCGCATCGTTCAGTCCGGGCAGCCCGTTCAACTCCGAGCGACGATCACCAACACGGGCGCGCGCGATTTGACCGACTATGGCGTCCGTGTCGATCTCGAGGGCGTGCAAGTCGCGCAGCAGACAATCGATGTGCCGCAGGGCGAGACGGTTGACGTGCTGATGACGCTCACGCCTCGCCGGACGGGCTGGCTCGGCGGGCAGGTTGCTGTCGAGGCCGATGGATTCGAGGCCGACGACGCGCGCGCGTTCGCCCTCAACGTACCGCAGCGGACACGCGTGCTCGTCGCCCAGGGCACCGGAGCCGACGCACGTTACGTCCGCACCGCTTTGGATGCCGCCCGAGGAGCAGACGGGTCGCTCTTCGACGTGACCTATGCCGGTTCCGACGCGCTCGTTACCGAGCCGCTCGACGACTTCGACGCGCTGATCCTTCTGGGCGCCCAATCGTCGGCGGACGGCGTCGTCGGCCGACTGGCGCGCTACGTGCAATCGGGCGGAGGCATCCTTGCGTTCGCCGACGCGCAGCCGGGCGGAACCGCAGCGCTCGTCCAAGCCGTCGGTGGAGGAAGCGTGTCCCCCGCGCGAGGCACGCCGGGCGACCCGCTGACGATGAGTGACCGTGTCGAGCGCGAGCATCCCGTCTTCGATCGCGTCTTCGGGCGCGACGACCGGCAGGCCGAGGCGATCGCGGTCCAGCGCTACGCGCCCTACTCGGCGGGCCGCTCAGGCGAGCGCACGCTGATCCGGCTGGCCTCGGGCGACCCACTCGTCCAAGAGATTCCATCGGGCGAGGGAATCCTGCTGCTCGTCACCGCCTCGCCCGATCCCACGTGGACCGACCTTCCGACGCGCGGCTTGTGGCTCCCGCTCGTCTACCGCAGTCTGCTCTACCTCGCGTCGGGCGACGCCGCCCAAGGCGCTCAGTTGCGACCCGGACAGAGCGCGTCGCTCGCTGTCCCGAGTGCGGACCGCTATGCCGTCATCGGTCCCCAGGGCGACGAACGGGCCGCCGATGTGCGCGTCGGCGCGGCAGGACCGAGGCTCGAAACCGGTGGCCTGACCGACCGACCCGGCGTGTACACCGTCCGAGCCGACGGAGCCGACGTGCTGCGCTTCGGCGTCGGGCTGGACGCGCGCGAAAGCCTGCTCGAGTCGGCGTCGCGCGTCGGAGGCTTCCGCCAATGTTACAGCCGTTACCGGGCTGGCCGTCGAGACCGAATCGCGGGCAGTGGGCGGTGCGGAGGCGGCCCAGGCCGCGCTGGGGCTGGGGTCGGGCGGGCGCGAAATCTGGAACGTGCTGCTGTGGCTCTCGTTGCTTTTCCTACTCGCCGAAACCGTCGTCGCCCGCCGCTGGCGCCCAGAAGGAGCGTCTACCTGATCGCCCTCCGCCAGCTCTACACGACTGCGGCTCGCCGCCGCGCTCTTTTCCGTGTTAGTCGCTATGTCGTCCCTGCTCCTCCCACTCGCCCTCAGCCTGCTGCTCGCCGGAGCCGCAGCCTATGCGGCGCGTCTGCTGGGACGGACACTGGGGAACGTGCGGCGCACCCGGCGTGCGCTGTTGGTGTGGAACCGCCCGAGCGCGTGGCGCAGGCTGATCGTGCCCGGTCTGCTCACGTTCGCCTCCGTGCTCGTGTTGTCTGCTGCCCTGGTCAGCGGGTGGGGCGTCCAATGGATCTTCTTCGCGTCAGCATTTGCGCTGACCGGGTTGGTCTGGATAGCGGCTGTGCGGCTGTCGTCGCTCGTCATCGTCACGCCCGACGGCATCCTGGCCGACATTAATCGCCCGCGCGAGTTGCTGCGCTGGTCGGCCGTCGAGGACTACTTCGAGGGCAGCCCGACGCCGTGGCACTATGGCTTCTTTTACTACGACGCGCGCGGCCAGCGCCGCCGCCTCAACCTGCTCGTCCCGCGCAGGCTGCGTCCGCCGTTCGAAGAGCTGATCCGCGTCGCCCTGTGCGATCGCATCGAGCGCTCGCTTCCCGACGCCGTGAAGCGCTCAGCACCGCTGCGCTAATCTGAAGAGCCTCGGCTCCGAGTCGACGCTCTGTCGTCACGCCGACCGCTTGCAGTCTCAACTCGGCGGACATTCCGTGACGGATCACGCTTTCGTCCTTTTCTAGCTTTTCTATCCGCCCCATCGTGCCACGCTTCGTCCTACTCGCTCTGCTCATCGGCGCCTCTGGGTGCGCCGACTCGACAGTATCGGGGGACGCGCCAGCTACCGACACGTGGGTACGCCACGTCGGCAGCCGGATGGACGTGATGGGAGGCGAATTAGGCGGACAGATCGCGCTCGACTCGCTGTCTGCGATTCCGGGTCTCTACGCTGTCGGCCCAGTCGAAGGGCCTTCAGGGCGAGGTCACTATCTACGACGGTACGCCTCACATCGCTACCTACGACATAGACGGTGCGCTCATCGGTCGAACGGACTGGACCGATCGCGCCATTTTTCTGGCCTATGGCAGCGCATCGGTGTGGGACACGCTTCGGCTGGATCGTCCGCTCGACGGACTGGACGAAGTCGAAGCCTACGTCCGCCAGTCCGCCGAGTCGGCAGGCCGAGACCTTGACCTCGCCTTTCCCTTCCGCATAGAAGGCAGAGCCGACTCGCTCCAACTCCACGTCATCTACAAGTCGGATGACGCCCCGCACGACATGGCCGAGCACAGGAAGGCTAAGCGCCCGCTGCCCGCTCATGGTTCGAGCGCGCGCATCGTCGGCTTCTGGTCGGACTCCGGACGGAGAAGGCGTCTACACGCATCCCGGCAAGCGCACGCACCTTCACGCCATCGCCGAAGGTGTCGGCTCGGGCCACGTCGACGACCTGCTGCTGCCCGCTGGGACGCTGCTGTTTCTGCCACGGTGAGCCGGGTCAGTCGCCCAGAGTTTTGAGTCGCTCGGGGAGGTCAGGCACGGCAGTGAACACGAAAGCGCGGCGCCTCTTCTGCTTGGAGAGTAAACCCCGCGTTTCGAGATCGAGCAGGTCTGCGCGAGCCGTTGCGTAGACGATGGCGTGGCTGTTCTGGTGTGACGCTATCGAGTAGGTGCGGCCCGGTTTGCGAAGCGCGTGCGCTACGAGAGCAAGCTGACGCGGATTGAGGTCAGCTCCCGGCTTGAGCAGACGCTGCGCCTTCCGAAGCTGAATCACTTTGCGCTCCAGGTGTGCGTTGAGCGTTTCAATGGCCTGCTCGACGGCGCGAAGTTGTGCAAGTATGAAATAGGTCAGGTCGTTGTCGTCCGTTTCGGTGTAGAGAAACGACTTGCCGTACCGCGACGGAGCCTTTTTGAGAACGGACGAGATCGAGACGTATTCCATCAGCCAGTACCCTTCGCGGAGGGCGTACCAATAGAAAAGCGCACGTGCGGTCCGGCCGTTTCCGTCGGTGAAGGGGTGATCGTATGCCATGGCCAGAAGTGAAGCACGATGGCCTTGAGCGCCTAGAAAACCCCTCGCTGGCTGCGAACGGCTGCGCGAACGCTGCGCTTCGTTGCCCTGCATCGCCGTAGCTGGCGCTACACCTGCTTCGCGCGCCTCACTCAGCGTCCGCTCGCTCGTTCTCGCCTACCGCGCCGAGTTTTGTTAGGCGCTCTTAACGAGTGGGTGCAAAAATCCAACGGTCTGCGTCTCGTTGGCAAACACGCAAAGGGCCTCCATCCGCTCACGAATCTGGTCGGCGGGCGGGGGTTGGTGGAGCAGTTCGCCCGTATCGCTGAAGACCCCGATGCCGTCGCCGGACGTGCGGAGGACGGTATCGTCCTCGGGAAGTGTGTTGCGCGTCATCAACGTGCGTAGCTCTATAATGCGGTCCGGTGAGAACGGCTCGTGTCGCAGCTCGCGCACGCGCTGCATCGCGTGGAAGTTGTTGAGGATCATCTGTTCGCCGTGTGTCCGGGGCACACGGCGCACGCGCAGCATCTCCTTGGCGACGGCGCGCGTCGTCGCTGCGCCCTCCAGCTGGCTGGACGTGATCGCCTCTTCGGCGAGCGAACTCACGATGTACCGGTCGCGCGTCTCGGCGTTGGTCACGGCTTCCGGCAGAGAAAGACTGCCCCGCGCCGCGCTGTCGATGCGATGGAGACGCTCGAGAAGCGGATCAGGCATCGTGTACCCGAACATCCACCCCTCTCTGTCTCGCAAAGCAACTTCGCGCCTCGACGAAGCTCCGAGCGCGTTTAGCGTCTGCCCAGCGCTCGCTCGCCGCAGATCCACCGCCTCCGGTGGGGAATTCGCCTACCGCAGGCTGTCCCCCTGGCGGGAGACGCCCTCGCTCGAGCGAGATGCCGGGGGACGAAGTCACGAATCGAGAACCGCGTAGCGTTCGCCGGAGACTCTTCTTGCGCTTGGCGCAGCACGCGCAACCAGTTCGGCGGAGTTTGGGGACCTCTACTTCCAACTATCAATCAACTATCAGTATCTATCAATATTGATAGTTGATGACGTGGTTGCATCACGCCTCTTGCTCCTCGCGCTCGTATGCCAACCGATCCTGGAGCCAGCGCTCGACCTCTTCGAGCGAGCGACCCGAGCGTATCGGCATAGTCGGCAATCTGATCGCGGCCGAACTGTCCGGCGTTGAAGTAGGCGGCGTCGGGGTGGGCGATGTAGAGGCCGCACACGCTCGCCGACGGACTCATCGCCAAGACCTTCGGTGAGGGTGACGCCGGTCTTGCGCTCGGCGTCGAGCAAGTGCCACAGCGCGTGCTTTTCCTGGTGGTCCGGGTTGGCCGGGTAGCCGGGAGCCGGGCGAATGCCGCGATAGACTTCGCGAATCAGACCGTCGTTATCGAGCACTTCGTCGTGTGCGTAGCCCCAATAGTCGCGGCGGACGCGGGCGTGGAGCCACTCGGTAGTCGCCTCGGCCAGACGGTCGGCGACGGCTTTGGCGAGGATCGCGGCGTAGTCGTCGTGCGCAGCTTCTCGGCTTTCAGCGGCGACGGCGTCGGCGCCATCACACCGACGACGAACGCGCCGATCCAGTCGTCGACACCGGTCGGGGCGACGTAGTCGGCGAGCGCTCGGTTGGGCTTGCCCGCTGCCTTGCGCGTCTGCTGGCGAAGCGTGTGTAAGCGGGCCATCTCGTCGGTACGGGCGTCGTCCGAGTAGAGCGCGATGTCGTCGCCGATCGCGTTGGCGGGCCACAGACCGAGCGCGGCATTGATCGTGACCTCGCGCGAGCGTTCCCAGCGGTCGAGCAGAGCGTTGGCGTCGGTATGAAGCTTTCGAGCTTCGGCTCCCACGGCGGGATCGTCGAACAGGCGCGGAAACTTACCCTTGATCTCCCACGCGATGAAGAACGGCGTCCAGTCGATGAACGGGCGCACGTCCGAGATGGGAACGCCGGGCAGGACGGTCAGGCCGGGCTTGCGCGGGCGCGTGATCGGGACGGAGTTCCAGTCGAACGTCGTGCGCGTTGGCGCGGGCCTGTTCGATCGTGAGCAGGTCCAGGGCAGCGCGTTTGCGGGCGTAGGCGCACGGCGTGTCGGCGTAGTCGTTGGCGACATCGTCCGCGAACGCGCCGCGCTCCTCACCCGACAGTTTCTGGACGACGGGCACGCTGCGGCTCGCGTCGAGCACGTGGACGGTCGGCCCGCCCGAGTACGACGGCGCCACCTTAACGGCAGTGTGGACCTTGCTCGTCGTTGCCCCGCCGATGAGCAGCGGCGTCGTCATGCCTCGGCGCTCCATCTCGCGCGCCACGCTCACCATCTCATCCAAGCTCGGCGTGATCAGCCCGCTCAGACCGATCACATCGACGTTCTGGGCTTGGGCTTCGTCGAGAATCTTGGCCGCGGGCACCATCACACCCAGGTCGATTACGTCCAGCCCGTTGCACGCCAGCACGACGCCGACGATGTTCTTGCCGATGTCGTGCACGTCGCCCTTGACGGTCGCCATCAGCACTTTGGTGCGCGCTTTTGGAGCCTCACCGCCCGCTGCCTGCTCAGCCGCGATGAACGGCTCCAGGTGTGCGACGGCGCGTTTCATCACTCGGGCGCTCTTGACCACCTGAGGCAGAAACATCTTGCCCTGCCCAAACAAGTCGCCGACCACGTTCATGCCGTCCATCAATGGCCCTTCGATGACGGCGAGGGGCGACGGATACACCTGTCGCGCTTCTTCCACATCATCGACCACGTGATCGGCGATGCCTTTAACGAGTGCGTGGCGAATGCGCGACTCGACCGATTCCTCGCGCCACGCCTGCGTCACTTCCTCGGCCGGTCCTTTCTGCGACACCGTTTCGGCCAGGCCCACCAGCCGCTCGGTCGCGTCCGGGTGCCGGTCGAACAGCACGTCCTCGACCGCATCGCGCAGAGTGGGGACGACTTCGTCGTAGACTTCCAGCTGGCTCGCGTTGACGATGCCCATGTCCATGCCTGCGCGGACGGCGTGGTAGAGAAAGCAGGCGTGGATGGCCTCGCGGACGGTGTCGTTGCCTCGGAACGAGAAGCTGACGTTGCTCACGCCGCCCGACACGCGCGCGCCCGGCAGGTTGGCTTTGATCCAGCGCGTTGCTTCGAAAAAGTCGATTGCGTAGCGGTTGTGCTCAGCGATGCCAGTCGCGACGGCGAAGATATTGGGGTCGAAGATGATGTCGTGTGGGTCCATCCCGACTTCGTCGACGAGGATGTCGTACGCGCGTTCGCAGATCGATCGTGCGGCGCTCGAGCGTGTCGGCCTGCCCCTGTTCGTCGAACGCCATCACGATGACGGCGGCACCGTAGGCGCGGCACAACTCGGCCTGTTCGCGGAAGGCGTCTTCGCCCTCCTTCATCGAGATCGAATTGACGACGCACTTACCCTGAGCGTTTTGCAACCCGGCTTCGATGACTTCCCACTTGCTGCAGTCGACGACGATAGGCACGCGCGAAATGTCCGGCTCCCCGGCGATCAGGCGCAGAAACTGCGTCATGGCGGCTTTGCTATCGAGCAGGCCCTCGTCCATGTTCACGTCGATCATCTGCGCCCCGCCCTCGACCTGCTCGCGTGCCACCTGGAGCGCCGTGTCTAGATCGCCTTCCTTGATCAGACGCGCAAATCGGCGGCTGCCGGTCACGTTGGTGCGCTCGCCGATGTTGACGAAGTTGGCATCGGGCCGAGCGATCGAACGGTTCGAGTCCGGCCAGCGACAGAGAACGGTTGGGCTCAACCGACACGCGCGGCGCATACCCGGCGACGGCCTCCTTGATCGCGGCGATGTGGGCGGGTGTCGTACCGCAGCACCCGCCGACGATGTTGAGCAGTCCGTCGCGTGCTAGCGATCTCCATCTCGCTCGCCATGAAATCGGGCGTCTCGTCGTAGCCGCCCATCGCGTTGGGTAGTCCGGCGTTGGCGTAGAGCGAGATCGGGACCGTCGCCACGTCGGCTAGGGCCTGGACGAACGGCCGCATCTGGCTTGATCCCAGCGCGCAGTTCAGCCCGACCGACAGTAATTCGGGCGCGTGATTGGTCGAGATCCAGAACGCGTGAGGCGTTTGTCCAGAGAGCGTCCGTCCACTCAGATCGACGACCGTTCCGCTGAGCATGACCGGAATGCGCGTGCCTGCATCGGCGAACGCCTGCTGGATGGCGAACAGCGCGGCCTTGGCATTGAGCGTGTCGAAGATCGTCTCGACCAAGAGCACGTCGACGCCGCCCTCGATCAGCGCCCTTGCCTGCATCCGGTAGGCATCGGCGACCTGCGCGAAGTCGACGGCGCGGAAGGCCGGATCGGTTACGTCGGGCGAGAGCGAGAGCGTCTTGCTCAGCGGCCCCATCGACCCGGCGACCCAGCGCGGATGGCCGTCCGCCTGCGCGTCGTCGGCGGCGGCTCGGGCCAGGCGCGCGGCGGCGACGTTGAGCTTGCGGATGAAGTCTGCATCGTCCAGTCCGTACTCGGCCTGCGAGAGCGTCGTCGCGTTGAACGTGTTGGTCTCGACGATGTCGGCGCCTGCCGCGAAGTATGCCGCGTGCACGTCGCGAATGATGCCGGGCTGCGTGAGGCAGAGCAAGTCGTTGTTGCCGCCGAGCAAGCTCGCATGGTCCAAGAAGCGCTCGCCGCGAAAATCGGCTTCCTCCAGGCGATGCTGCTGGAGGACGGTCCCCATGCCGCCGTCGAGAATCGCGATTCGTTGGGTGAGCAGGTCGCGGAGGGCGTCGGCGCGGTCGGGCATCGGAGGCGTCAGGAGATGAGCCGATAGATACGCGGGCGGGCGGGCGCGGTGCCTTGCTCGAAGTTGTCAACTCTCGGAGAGCCGACAACTTTTCCGCGTGGTTGAGCGTCGACACCTTTTTCCGACTCTGTCCATGTCCGAACCAATCCTCCAGCTGCGCGATGTGCGCAAGACCTACCGCACCGAAGCCGGAGACGTTCACGCGCTCGGGGGCGTGACCTCGAGCGTCGAGGCAGGCGCGTTTTGCGGCATCGTCGGGCGCAGCGGAAGCGGCAAGAGCACGCTGCTCCACTTGCTGGCGGCGATGGACCGACCGACGAGCGGGACGGTCCTGGTCGACGGAGAAGACGTGGGCGCGCTGAGCCGGAAGGGGCAGGCGCGGTTCAGGCGCGAGCGTGTGGGGATGATCTTCCAGCAGTTCAACCTGGTCGCGTCGATGCGGGCGCTCGAAAATGTCGAGTTGCCCCTCGTACTGGCCGGCGTGGCGCCGGACGTGCGACGAGCCAAGGCGCTGGAGTGCCTCGAGGCCGTCGGGCTGTCCGGACGGTCGACGCACCGGCCCGCCGAGCTGTCGGGCGGCGAGCAGCAGCGCGTCGCCATAGCGCGCGCCCTCGTCGGCGATCCCGCCGTCGTGCTGGCCGACGAACCAACAGGCAACCTGGACTCGCAGACGGCCGAGCAGATCGTCGACCTGCTTCGCGCACTCAACCGCGACTTGGGCAAGACTATCGTCGTGGTGACGCACCACTTCGCCGAGATCGAACGCGTCGCCACGCAGCAGTTGCGGTTGCAAGACGGGCTACTGGCTGAGCCGGAAACTGCGTATGTCTGACGCGCCCAGCCATTCTACCATCGGCGCGTCGACGCGCCTGGTCGTACTGCTCGGCCACCCGGTCGGTCACAGCCGATCGCCTCAGTTGCACAACTCGGTGTTCGCGCGTGCGGGCCTCGACCTCGCTTACCTTGCCTGCGACGTGCCACCCGAGCGTCTGCGCGACGCCGTTGCCGGGCTGCGTGGGCTGAATGCGGCGGGGGCCAACGTCACGATTCCGCACAAGCAGGCGGTCGTTCCTCTCCTCGACGATCTATCGGACGAAGCGCGAGCGCTCGGCGCCGTCAACACGATCACGAACGACGGCGGGCGGCTGACGGGCCACAATACCGATGTGGGCGGTTTTCTCGACGGGCTAACGGGGCACTCGAACCAACTGCGCGGTTCACGGATGCTCGTGTGGGGAGCAGGCGGAGCGGCACTGGCAGTCGTGTACGCGCTGCTGTCCCTCGGGCCGTCGCGATTGACACTCGTTGCGCGGCGCCCCGAGCAGGCGCAGGCGCTGGCAGGTGCGTTGGCGGCGTATGACCCCAACAGCGTAATGCGCGTCGCTGATGCAAAAGAGGTCGACCAAGCGGCGCAAGAGGCAGATCTGCTCGTCAATACGACGCCGCTGGGCACGACGGGTCCGCTGGCTGAGGAGATGCCCTGGCCCGCCGCCGATTTTAGAACAGATCAGATTGCCTACGACCTCGTCTACACCCCCGAACAGACGCGCTTCCTGCGCGAGGCGGCCTCGAACGGCGCGGCTAACCGTGGGAGGAATGCCCATGCTGAGGGGCCAGGCCGCCCGCGCCCTCCACCTTTGGACTGGCTCAAGAGTGCTTTACTGAGTGTTTTCGAGTGAGAAGGACATGTCCCTTTTCACTCGCCATCTGTCAAAAGAGTAACGCCTCTGAGCAGCGCGCGCTTTTGAGGAACAGGCCATATGTGCAAAGGTAGCGCCGATTTTCCTCTTCTTGTTTCCTTACGCTTTCGATGCCTGCTAATGCTTCCGAATCCCCTTTCAATCACTCGATGGGGCCGCAGATACGCACAAACACCCTTCGGTCCTCGTCGTAGAGGACAATCCGGATACGGGTCTGCTGCTCTGCACGCTCCTCGACGAAGTCGACATCAATCCCGTCCTCGTCCATACGTACGACGATGCGCTCGCTCGTGCGAATGAACAGCGGTTCGATCTGCTGCTGCTCGACATCAACCTCGGAAGCTCGCGGACGGGCGCCGAGTTGCTAGCCGAACTGCGCACGCACGACGCGTACGCCAGCACACCCGCCATCGCCTGTACCGCCAACGTCCTCTCGCGCGAGGCGCCCGACTGGTTCTCCGACGCCGGATTCACGGCGATGATCGCCAAGCCGTTTTCGTTCGACCAGCTGTTCTCGGTCATCAACGAGCAACTCGGTCGGTCCGGCGGATCGGCTGAGGCGTAATCGACCGTTGGCCGTGCCGGTGCCCGACCCTCCCGCTGACCTGATTCGGCCGTCGCGTCTCGGTGGATTGCCGGGCGTCGTGGCTGCGTTCACCACGCGCGACGGGGGCGTGAGTGCGGCGCCTTTCGGATCGCTCAATCTGGGATTCAGCACGGGCGACGCTCCCGACGCGGTAACGGAAAATCGCCGACGAGTGGCTCATGCGATGGGGTTCGAGGCCGAGCAGATGGCGATTGCGGGACAGGTTCACGGCGACACGATCCAATACGTCGACCGGGGCGGCCTGTACCCACGCTGCGACAGCCTCGTCACCGACACGCGCGGCATCCTGCTCTGCATGATGGCCGCCGACTGCGCTTCGGTCCTGCTCGCCGATGCAGAAGCGGGTGTGATCGGCGCCTGCCACAGCGGATGGCGCGGGACCGTCGCGCGCATATCGGCGCAGACCGTAGCGGCGATGACCGAGCGGGGCGCCGATCCGTCGCGCATTCGCGCCTACGTCAGCCCGTGCATCGGAGTCGAGCGTTTCGAGGTCGGAGAGGAAGTAGCCGCTGAGTTCGCGCCCGAGTTCGTCGACCGGGTCAGCTACGCCAAACCGCACGTAGACTTGAAAGCAGCCATCCGTGCGCAACTGCTCGAAGCCGGCGTACCCTCGTCGCAGGTTCAAGTCGACGCGCACTGCACGCACACGCACGCCGACCGCTTCTTCTCGTACCGACTCGAGAACGGGCAGACGGGCCGCATGATGGGCGTGATCGGGATGCGCTAGGCTGGGGGCGCCTGATGGACTCGTTCGATGCGGCGCGATCCGTCGGGCTGGTGCGTCAGGAGCAGGCGGACGGTGTGGGACGGAAGTACCTCTTCGATCCGACTCGGCCACTCGACGATGCAGATGTCGTCGCCCCACAGCAACTCGACGCCTCCGATGCGGCCAAAGTCGTCCGGGCCTTCGAGCCGGTACGCGTCGATGTGGTGCAGCAATGGATCGGTGTCGTAAGTCTGGACGAGCGCAAACGTCGGGCTGCTGACCTGATCTGCGCTGCCGCCCATTCCCACACAAATGCCGCGCGTGAGGTGGGTTTTTCCGGCTCCCAAATCGCCATAGAGCGCGACGACATCGCCCGGTTGCAGCGCTTCGCCGACCCGGTTGCCGATGCGTTCGGTCTCTTCGGGCGAAGTGGAAACGAGAGGGAGGTCCGGTAGGAGCACGTGCGGGGCAGAGTGGCGAGCCGCACGAACCCACACGAAAGCGGCCGGCTCCCCAAGAGGAACAGGCCGCTTCGACTATGAGACGTGCGGACTACTACTGCGCCAGCATCGGCGCGAACGTGCCGCGTGCCCATGCTTCGAGGCTCGTCGGCGTCGTGCTTTCGGCCGTACGCGGCTCGCCTCGGTATCCGTCGCTGCCGATCGACGTGTAGAGGTCGGCGAACCCGCTCAGCCACGCCGTCGTGGCGCCCATGCTCGCAAGCTGCTCGCGCAGCGCCTCGACGGGAATCTGCTGCGCCGTCACTTCGCGTCCCAACGCGTCGCTCAGAATCGCGGCGGCTTCGTCGTACGAATAGTCGCGCGCGCCGTGCAGTGGGACGATGTGCTGACCTTGAAAGTCGGCCGTGAGCAGATCGGTCGCGACCTGAGCAATGTCGCCCGTCGCGATCATGCCAGTCGTGGTGGTGGTCGGGACGGGGAAGAAGACCGATCCGGCATTCTGGATGGCTGGGATCTGCGCCTTGAAGTTCTCGAAGAAAAACGTCGGGCGGAGGTGACGCGTGGCCGCGCCGGTCGCGTCGAGGAGCCCCTCGATGCGTCCCAGCCCGCTGACCGGACCGTGACTGTCGTGATCCTGAGCGCCTTCGCTCGACACGTGGACGACGCGCGCGATGCCGTTGGACTCGACCGCGCTGGCGGCAACGCGGCCCAACGCTTCGTACCAGTCGAAAACGGAATCGGTCGACCAATCGGGCGGGCTGATCCACAGCAAGGCGTCGGCTCCCTGGGTAGCTTCGCGGACAAAGTCGGCGTCCTGCTGCACGCCTTCGCGCGTCTGGGTAGCGTCGCGCACGTCGTCGGGCAGTTTGGAGGCGTCGCGGACGAGCAGAACGAGGTCGGTGTGCCCGGCGTCGAGCAGGTTGCGGACGGTGGACGAGCCGATCTGGCCGGTGGGAGTGGTGAGGGCAATGCGCATGGCAATAGGCGGATACGTGAGGACGTAATATGCGAGCGCGTAGGCGGACGCCCAGTATCTGAATCGCCGTATGTTTGTGCCGTTCGTCCAACATGCTCCCAGATATGATTTCGTACGATGCCCTCGACTACTCGCTGGCTGCCTTGCATCCGCGCGGCGCGTTCCTCTACCGCAGCGAACTTTCGGGCACTTGGGGCTTGTCGGTGGCGCAGGGCCGCGCGTCCTTTCATGCGGTAGAGTCAGGCACCTGCCTCATCGAAGTCGATGGCGCGGCGTCTCGGTTGGATGCGGGCGATTTGCTCGTGCTGCCGCACGGATCGGCAGCCACGTTTCGCAGCCACGCAGACGCCCCCGCGCTCCCGATCGACGAGTTGGTCGCGCGGCATCCGCTGGGACCGGATCAGGTGTTGCGCTTCGGCACGGGCGGTAAAGTGACGCACCTGGTCTGTGGCGAGTTGGACTTCGACGACGCCGTCCCGCACCCCATACTGAGTGCGCTTCCCTCACTGGTCATCGCGCGGAGAGCCGATGACGCGTCGCCGTGGCTATCGCAGACGCTGAGTTTTCTCTCGTGCGAAGCGCGCAGCGATCGGCCCGGATCGACGACTGTGATGGGGCATTTGGGTAGTATCCTGCTCGTGCACGCCATCCGCTCGTTCGTAGAATCGCCGGTCTGTTCGGACGCTGAGCCGGCCCCCGCCAACTGGTTGAGCGCACTGGGCGATGTGCACGTCGGCCCGGCTCTGCGCGCTATCCTGACCGCGCCGGAGCACCGATGGACGGTCGAGAACTTGGGGCGCGAAGCCGGATTGGGACGGTCAGCGTTCGCGTCGCGCTTCCGCGATCGCGTCGGCGAGACGCCGATGCAGCACGTCACGCGCTGGCGCATCTACCATGCGTCGCGGCTGCTGCGCTCGGATCTGGGACTGGCCGAGATCGCCGAGCGCGTCGGTTACGAGAACGAGGCCGCGTTCGGGCGCGCCTTCAAGCGCTGGACGGGTGTCACGCCTGGAGCAATGCGCCGCGTAGCCTGAAAGAGAATCGCCCCGGCAGACGCGAGGTCCGGCGGGGCGATTCGTTTGAAACGAGCTGTTAGCGCGGGACGACCGGCGCTCCGATGGGTGCGGGAGGGGTGAACCGCAGCACGAGGTAGCCGATCAGTCCCATGGCGATGGAGGCGGCCAGGATACCAATCTTGGCCTCGTCGACGTAGCCCGGCACTTCGGTGAAGGCGAGGCTCGCAATGAAGAGCGACATCGTGAACCCGACGCCGGTCAGGATCGCGACGCCCAACACCTGGAGCCAGCTCACGCCCGCGGGCAACGCCGCGATACCCGTTTTGACGGCGATCCACGACATCACCATGACGCCGATCGGCTTGCCTATCATCAGACCCAGGATGATGCCCAGCGTAACCGGCGATCCCATGTCGATGCCGCCGCCGAGAAAGACGCCTGCGTTGGCGAGGGCGAAGATCGGCAGGATGAGGTACGCGACCCATCCGTGCAGACCGTGCTCCATCGTGTAGAGCATGGATTTGCCGCTAGCCAGCGTGCGCATCGGAACGGTCATCGCGACCAGCACGCCTGCAATCGTCGCGTGGACGCCCGAGACGAGGAACGCGTACCAGACGACTACGCCGAGCAGAACGTACGCGATGATCGGTAGGTCGATCTTGCTGCTCAGTATCCAGAGCACGGCCAGCACGGCCAGTCCGATCAGCAGCGCCGTTACGTTGAGCTTGGCGGTATAGAAGACCGCGATCACCAGGACGGCGCCCAAGTCGTCGACGATGGCGACGGCGGTCAGGAAGACTTTGAGCGCGATCGGTGCTCTACTTCCGACGAGGGCGATGATGCCCAGCGCGAACGCGATGTCGGTCGCCATGGGGATGCCCCACCCGTTGACTGCGTACGCGACTTCTGCGCTGCCGGGATTGGCGGCGATGGCGTTGGCGGCGGTGAAGTAGTAGAACGCTGCCGGGACGAGCATGCCGCCGATGGCTGCGAAGATGGCAAGACTGGCCTTGCGCGGCTCGCTGAGTTCTCCGGCGAGCACCTCGCGCTTGATCTCCAAGCCGACGAGGAAGAAGAAGAGCGCCATCAGGCCGTCGTTGATCCACAGGATCATCGGCTTGACCTTCATGGCGCCCGTTCCGTCGTCCGAGAACGGGATGGCCACTTTGAACCATGCCTCGGCCTTATCGAGCGTAAACAGGCTGTTGTACGCTTCGTAAAGAGCCGGGATGTTGGCCCAGACGAGGGCGATAGCGGCAAAGGCCATCAAGAGCACACCCGCGAACGCTTCGGTGCGAGCGAACTCGCGGAAGGCGGCGAACCGGGCGTTGGGAGGAAGAGGCTGACGAGAGGCCATGCAGAGAGGAGAGTAGTCGGTTTGGGTGAGATGAGAGCGAGAACCGCGCTCTGGCGAAGAAGCGTCTGTCCGTCGCCGCTTCGGCTTCTTCGCCGAATGATGACCTGAAACTAGACGAACATCGACATTCGCATAGCATTCGGGCGCAGACTTCTTCTATCGGCTCGGCTTGGTAACGGTTCAGAATGCAGGTTGGGTTAGAGAGCGGAAAGACAAGTCCGTAACACTCGATGAAGCCGATTTCGCAGACGAATCCGCTGAATCGGTGAACCTGCGCAGTTTACCTGCTCTCAGCCTCCTTGTCTCATCGTCCGCCATGCGTCGCACTTCACCCTCGCAGTGAGTTCTTCCTCGCTATCGGCACTCGAACTCCCAAGCCGGGCACCGCTCAGCCGACCGCCTCACCACGTAACGGACCCCAGCACAAACCGGACGCTATGCCACGCCATACGCATCGAAAGGCAAGACCGGCAATGAGACAATGGCGGCAAATGGCGGCAGATGGCGCGCCGAGCGCTGCCTGAAACAAATGCCTACGCCCTCTCTCCAACGCAGCGAGAGGCCGCTCCTGCTAGCGTTCGCGTGCCGATGGGACGAGCACTCGGAGTGCCCGCTCGAGAACGCGAGCGTCGAACGAGGACGTGCCTTCGAGCCCCTCACCATCGCATGCCGCATCCTGGGATGGGTGCGATGCGACGCGAACTTCACGGCCGGCATAGAGGCGCAGACGCTCGCTCTGCTCGGCGTGAAAACCAGTACCCTTGAAAAAGCTGACGATTGCGCTCCACAGCAGCGCGAACATCAGCCCGATTCCCATCCGGCGCATCACGACGGCAGTTAGCTTGCCATCGTCGATAGCCACCGATGGGAGCAGGTCCAGACCGCGCATCCCAGTGTGTCCCGTATTGCAGATCAGGCACGTCATGCCGTGCGTCGTGTGCGTGCGTCCATCCGTCGTGATGGAGTAGCGGACGGGATCCTGGCTTCGGACTTCGTCGAGATAGGTCTTGAGATAGGCCAGCCGCCCAACCTTGGCTTTGAGTTTGTCGTCCGAGTGGGCAACCATCGATGCCTCGATGCCCAATCCCAGCCGCAGCATGAAGAATCCGTCGTCGCCGTAGGCGCCCGCATCGATCGTACGGATGGCCGTTGCGCCCGCCGTGCGGAGGAGTTGCATCGCGTCGTGCGGATCAGCCGGGATGTCGAGCGAGGTGGCGAGTACGTTGGCCGTTCCCATCGGCACGATGGCGAGGACGGCGTCCGACGCGAGCAGTCCGTGAGCCGCCCCGTTGACCGTTCCGTCGCCGCCCGCCGCGATGACGAGATCCGCGCCGGCGGCGACCGCGCGCTCGGCCAGTTCTTTGGGGCCATCGTCGCCGACCTCGTGAACCGTCCACTCCGGGTCGATTGGAAGTTCGTCGCGTCCTGGGAACGACCCGGACCCCGGATTAAGGATCAAGTGGACATTATGGAAGTCGGGCGGCGGTTGCGTACTCATGGGGCGTCCACCCGCTGTCAGTCCGGCCGATTCGGACGCGCAGTAACGATGCGGCAAGACTGGACCAGGCAAGGGCTTAGCCCGTCTGCTCGCGCACGGCGCTCGAGATCAGCCGAGCCGCCTCGTCCACACCGGCCTCGGTGGTCGTGCGGCCGAGGCTGATGCGGAGCGTGGCGAGCGCGTCGGGCAAGGTCAAGCCCATCGCCGTGAGTACGTGCGAAGGCTTTCCATTTCCGCTGCTGCACGCGCTCCCCGCCGAAACTCCGAGCGTGCGCAAACTCGCCATCAACCGGGCCGAGTCGCTCCCGGCGAAGGTGATGCTGCTCGTATTGGGCAAGCGCGCCGCCTCGTCTCCGTTGACGCGCGCAGATTCGATCTCGGTCACGACGGAAGACTCGAATCGGTCGCGCAGCACACCCATTCGGTCGGCGTCGTCGGTGCCGCGCTCGGCTGCCAGGCGTGCCGCCGCGCCCATCCCGACGATGCCCGGCACATTGAGCGTTCCCGAGCGCACGCCGCCTTCCTGTCCCCCGCCCTCGATCAGCGGCTCCAGGCTCACACGCGGACCTCGCCGCCGCACCCACAGCGCGCCGACGCCCTTCGGCCCATAAAACTTATGCGCTGACAAGGCGATCAGGTCGGCGTGGTCGGCGAACAGGTCGATTTTGCCGGGCGCCTGTGTCCCATCGACGAACAGCAGCGCTCCGGCTTCTCGGCAGATCGCGTAGATCGCGGCCGTCGGGTGGACGACGCCGGTTTCGTTGTTGGCACGCATCAGCGAGACCAGCGCAGTGTCCGGGCGAAGAGCGCCGCGCAGTTCGTCCAGGTCGATTCGCCCGTGCGCATCGACGGACAGGTAGGTCACCTCCCACCCCTCGCGCTCGAGCCCGGCGTGCGGGTCGAGGACGGCGCGATGCTCGGTCGCGCAGGTAACCAAGTGACGGCCGCGAGACTCGGCGTAGCGGCGGGCGACGCCTTTGACGGCGAGGTTGGCCGCTTCGGTCGCGCCGCTCGTCCAGACCAGTCCGCGCGCGTCGCCGCCGATGAGTTCGGCGACTTGGCCGCGCGCCGCCTCGACCGCTTCGCCCGCCGCCCAGCCCCACGCGTGCGCCCGACTCGACGCGTTTCCGAAGCGCTCCGAGAAGTAGGGCAGCATCGCCGCCAGCGCGTCCGGGTCGACGGGTGTCGTGGCATTGTGGTCGAGGTAGATCATGCCGGTGGAAAGCGACGGCGCGGTCGAGGTTCTTGGATCGGCACCGTTCGGCACTTTGCGGCGTGCTACTCTGCCGATTCCATCTCAACCACCTCGCCATGCGCCGCTTGCTCGCCCCGCTCCTACTCCTCTTCGTGCTCGCAGGGTGCGACGCAGCGGACGATTCGCGCATCGCCGGAGGCATCGACCTCGACGTACTCTTCGCCCCGCCGACACAGGCCGAGAAGCAGACTATCCTCGCCGAGTGGCAGGCTCGCACGCCCATTGCGACCGAAAGCGAGGCCGTCCGCACCCAGGGTACCACGATCGCTGGCCGGGCGTACACTGCGACGACGTACCGCTACGTGCTCGACGGGCTGGACCTCTACGGACTGGTTCTCGTCCCAACCGAAACGGCCGCCACGGCGTCGCTGCCGGTCGTCGTCTACGGCCACGGCGGCGACGGTGGCGTGTCCTTGGCCGAGGTGTCCGGACTGGCCAGCCTGCTGCTTCCGTCCAACAAGCCTGCGATCTGGGTCGCCCCGTCGTTCCGTGACGAGCCGCTGAACCTGGGCGATGGCGGAACGCTGACTTCGGAGGGCCCCGCCAGCCCGTGGGACCGCGACGTGGACGACGCCCTCGCCCTACTTGGCGTTGCCCTCGCCTCCACACCAGCCGCCGACCCCGCGCGCATCGGAGCCGCCGGACTCAGCCGAGGCGGTGGCGTGTCGCTGATCATGGCGGCGCGAGACGAGCGCATCACCCGCGTGATCGACATCTTCGGTCCGACCGACTTCTTCGGTCCCTACGTGCAGGACATCACCGAGGAGGCACTCAACGGCGGCGACCGCAACTTGCCGGGCTTCGACGTACTCAACGCCCGCTTTATCCAGCCGCTCCAGCGCGGCGAGATCAGCATCGACCAAATGCGGCTCGAACTGCTGCGCCGCTCGCCCGCCCAGTTCGCCGACCGATTGCCCGCCGTCCAGGCCCACCACGGCACCGCCGACGATGTCGTCCTCGTCGGTCAGACGCGCCTACTCGAGCGCGCGATGCAAGGGCGCTCGGATGCCGAGTTTTTCTACTGGGAAGGCACGCCCGGCAATCCAGCCGTCCACAATCCGCTCACCTTTCCGATCACGTGGATCGGCGAGGCGCAGCGGTTTTTGGGGGCGCTGTGAGCGTGAGGGTCGGCATCCGCGCGTTTCGCCTGCCGCACGACGATTGGGCCGACGCTCGCGCCATCCGCCAGCTCGTGTTCGTCGAAGAGCAGGCCTGCCCGCCCGCCGAGGAGTGGGACGCGTGGGATGCCACGTCGATACACCTGCTGCTCACGCTCGGAGGCCAGTCGGCAGCGACGGCGCGGTGGCGTCCCGATCCCGAGCATGACGGAGCGGCCAAACTCGAGCGCTTCGCCGTCCTGCCCGACGCCAGAGGCAGCGGCTTGGGCACGCGCATCGTCCAGGCCGCGATCAAGGACGCCGAGCGCGCCGGATTCGCCGTGCAGACGATTCACGCCCAGTCCCACCTAGAGCGGTTCTATGAGCGCCTGGGATTCGTGCGAACCGGAGCAGCGTTCGTCGAAGCAGGCATCCCGCACGTTCCGATGACGCGCACGGGCGACCTCACCTAGCCTAGCCCTTGGCCCGCCGCTCGGCGAAGAACGACCGCAGCATCCCAGCCGACGCCTCGTCCTCGACACCCGACACGACGGCGCAGCGGTGGTTGAGCCGCCCGTCGCGGAGCAGATTGTACAGCGTCCCCCCCGCTCCGGCCCGCTCGTCGAACGCGCCGAACACGACGCGCGGCACCTTGGCCCAGACGATAGCTCCGGCGCACATCGGGCACGGCTCGAGCGTGACGTAGAGCGTGCAGCCCGCGAGGTACTTGTCGCCCGTCGTCTCGCACGCCGCCGTGACCGCGATCATCTCGGCGTGGGCCGTCGGGTCGTTCAACTGCTCGACCATATTGCGCCCCTTCCCGACGACGACGCCTCCACGTACGATGACCGCGCCGACTGGCACTTCGCCCGCATCATAGGCCAGTTCGGCCTGCCGGAGCGCCTGCTTCATCCAGCGTCGATCGTCGTGAAGTAGGCGGTGGAGAGCGGCGTCGGGCGTTTCCATGAGCGAAGGCAGTGGTTAGGCTTCGGCACGCGTCGTGCGCCGCCGGGTTGCCCTGCACGCGGCTTTTCGATCAATCCCTGCTCGGCTGCACCAAGTCGGCGTACTCGTCGTGCCGACTGAGCCACGCCTGAACGAACGGGCAGTAAGGCAGCACGCGCAGATCCTGGGCACGCGCGTAGTCCATCGCGCTGCGGACGAGCGTCCCGCCAACGCCCTGCCCCTCAGCTTCGGTCGGCACTTCGGTGTGCAGCAGGGCGATGCGCGTCTTGCCCAGCGCATAAGAGAGAAACGCCTCGCCCCCATCGGTCGAAATGGTGAAACGCTGGCGGTCTGCGTCGTGCGTAGCGGTTGTGGGCATGAGGGCAAGGATCAGGATGCAGAGGTGGGTTCGCGGCTCCGTTCGTACAGAAACTCCGGAGCGAAGTCGGCTCCGCTGGGCCACGCGACGGTTCGAGTATCCTCATCGACGAACACCTCGGCGAACCGGTCAACCTCTTGAAGCGGCTCGAATACTTCGCCCGTCAACTCGTCGCGCAGATCGACCTCGCGCTGGGATCCATCAGAGAAGGTGAGCGAAAGTGCGTAATCGCCCAGGTGGCGAACATTGGTGACGTGGAGGAAAAGCGTCGACATATCAGGTGAGCGGCGGAATCTGTTCCAAAGGTCTACGCTCGCGCGCCAGCTCCCAGTTTCGCGCCAATGCCTCTTCGTTGCGATCTGCCCATTCCAACACAAGTCGCAGGGCGCGCTTCGACATTTTACCCGTCACCGCTCCCCCACCGATCTCGACCGTTACCTCGTCCTCGCCGTATCGAGCATGAAAGTGGGGCGGCTGATGATCGCGATAGTTGAGAAAGATGACGATTCCGAAGAAGCGAGAAACGGTAGGCATGGGGACGAGACGCTACGAAATCACGATCTGCTTGCGCATCCGGGCGACGGGCACGCCGAGTTGCTCGCGGTACTTGGTCACCGTCCGGCGGGCGATCGAGAAGCCGCGCGCTTCGAGCAGTTTGGCGATAGCCTGGTCGCTCAGCGGTTTTTCCTTGTCCTCCTGCGAGACGATGCCTTCGATGATCGCGCGGACCTCTTTGTTCGAGATCTCCTCGCCGCTCTCTTTGGTCAGGCCTTCGGAGAAGAAGTACTTCAACTCGTAGACGCCGAACTCGGACTGCACGTACTTGCCGTTGACAACCCGGCTGACGGTCGAAATGTCCATGTGGATGATCTCGGCGATGTCCTTGAGGATCATCGGCTTGAGGTTGCCCTCGCCGAAGCGGAAGAACTCGGCCTGGATGTCGACGATGGCGCTCATCACCTTGAGCATCGTGTTGCGGCGCTGCTGGATCGAGTTGATGAACCACCGCGCCGATTCCATCTTGTTCTTGAGGAAGCTCTTGGTATCGCTGTCGTAGCGGCTGGTCGGAGCTTCCTTTTTCTGATCCGCAGACAGGTTTTCGAGCATCTGCCTATAGCCCTTGTTGACGCGCAGTTCGGGCGCGTTGGTGCCGTTGAGCGAGATGATGAACTCGTCGTCGACGACCTCGACGGTGTAGTCGGGCGTGATGTAGTTCTGCTGGGCCGTGAACGCGCCCTCGCCCGGCTTGGGGTCGAGCCGCTGAACGAGTTCGTACGACTCCTTCAACTCCTCAGGCTCGATCTCGAGCTTGCGCATGATCTGGTCGTAGTGCTTCATAGTGAACGCCTTGTACGCCTGCTCGAGCATGTCGATGGCGGTCTCGCGTCCGTCTACGTCGTTGGGAAGCGCGTAGAGCTGCGTCAGCAGGCACTCTTTCAAGTCGCGCGAGGCAATGCCGACGGGTTCGAGCCGCTGAATGCGCTTGAGGACACCCTCGACCTGGCCGTCGTCGGGCGTGACGCCGTAGTTGAACATCAGATCGTCGACGATGGAGTCGAGCGACCGCCGCAGGTAGCCGTCTTCGTCGATGGACCCGATGATCTGCTCGGCGATGATCGTGTCGGTCGCGTCCAGGTCGAGAAACGTGAGCTGGTCGGTCAGCGCTTCGATTAGAGACGAACTCGAAGCCATCGGGATCTCGCGGCGGTCCTCCTCGGCGCTCTTGTCGACCTGGGCTTTGTGGCCGTACAGATCGTCGGGCGAGTGGAGCAGTTCCTCCCAGTCGTACTCGTCGTCGCTGGACTGCTCGCTGTCGTACTCCTCCTCGTCGTCGGACGCATCGTCTTTCTCCTCGCGCTCCTCGCCCTCCAGTTCGTCGTCTTCCTCCTCGCCCTCCTCGAGCAGCGGGTTGATCTCCATCTCGGCCTTGATGCGCTGCTCCAGAGCGAGCGTCGGCAGCTGGAGCAGCTTGATGTACTGAATCTGCTGCGGCGACAGCTTCTGGGTCTGCGACTGACGTTGCGAAAGGTTCAGCATGGCGATGGGGTCGATGAGCGGCCAGGCGAGCCGCGCGGGTAGGTCTTAGTTCTGGTTCAAGTCGATGCCGAAGTCGCGGCGGCGCTCGTCGACGGCAGTTTTGAAGCGGACCGTACCAGTCGGCTCCGTAGCGGCGCGTGAGCGGCTCCTCGAGGAAGTCGGCGAGTTGGATCGACAGACGCTTTCCGTGCGCCACGCCGCCGCTGCACAGCGGGATCTTCTCGTAGTTGAGCACCTCCATCTCGTCGTACTGCTCGACGCGGATCGGGTAGAGGTGGCAGCTTTGCGGCTTGTGCACGTCGGTCTTGCCCGTCCGATACGCGCGTTCGATGGCGCACTTGGCGACCGGTCCCTCGAAGTCGACGAACACGCACGGTCCGCCTTCGACGCACGTCGTGTTCAGGCTTCCCCACTTCGACTCTTCCCACGGACCGCGCGTGGCGATGGCGTGGCGCGCTTCGGGCGTCAGCAGGTGCTCCACGGTAGGGACGACGGCCTCGAGTCCGGCCAGTTCGCTCTCGACGAGGGGCGCTCCGGCCTCGCCCTGCACGCAGCAGCCGCCGTGGCACGCCGCGAGGTTGCAGGCGAACGGGGCATCGAGAAGATCGTCGGAGACGAGAACGTGGTCGACAGCGAACATAGGAGGCAAAAGATGTGCCTAAGAGTACGCTACCGAAGTACGCCTGTCAACGCTTTTCCCACGATGCTCCACCCGAGCCCTGTTTTGCCGAATCACTTTGCAGTACTGAACGCATCTATTTTTATTGGAGATAGGAGCACTGATTTGTATGACAGAACGCCGTCACTGCCCACGCCGATTTTAATGGCGCGCTTACGCATTTGTCTCGCCGGATTCTCCGAAAGCGCACGCCGGAGCGTCCGACGCCCTGCGCGTTTCCGATTTCGACTTTACCCTCTCGCCATGTCTGCTCGCCCCGATCTCACCGCCTCGACCGGTACCGCTGCCGAAGAGGACTTCGACAAAGCTCTGCGTCCGTCGCGCCTGTCCGAGTTCGTCGGTCAGCAGAAGATCAAGGACAACCTGACCGTCTTCATCACAGCGGCGCTGCAGCGCGGCGAAGTGCTCGACCACGTCCTGCTCGCTGGTCCGCCGGGACTGGGCAAAACGACGCTGAGCCTGATTATCGCCGAAGAGATGGGCGCCGAGGTGCGGTCGACGTCCGGTCCGGTCTTGGATAAGCCCGCCACGATCGCGGGCCTGCTGACCAACCTCAACGAGGGCGACGTGCTGTTCATCGACGAGATCCACCGGATGCCCAGCGTCGTCGAGGAGTATCTGTACTCGGCGATGGAGGACTACAAGATCGACATCATGATCGACAGCGGTCCCAATGCGCGGAGTGTTCAACTGCAGCTTCCGCCGTTCACCCTCGTCGGCGCGACGACGCGCAAGGGCCTGCTCACAGCCCCGATGCGCGCTCGCTTCGGCATCGACTTTCGATACGACTACTACACCGCCGACCTCTTGCAGCAGATCGTCGAGCGCTCGGCGGGGCTGATGAAGATCGAGATCGACAGCGACGGGGCCTACGAGATCGCGCGCCGCAGCCGAGGCACGCCGCGCATCGCCAACCGACTGCTCCGCCGAACGCGCGACTTCGCCCAGGTCAAAGGCGACGGAACGATCAACCGCGCCGTCGCCGATCACGCGCTCAACATGCTCGACGTAGACGAGCAGGGCTTGGACGACATGGACACGCGCATCCTGATGACGCTCATCGAAAAGTTCGGCGGCGGACCGACCGGACTAGGCAACATCGCCGTCAGCGTCGGCGAGGACAGCGGCACCATCGAAGAGGTGTACGAGCCGTATCTGATCCAGGAAGGCTACATCGAACGCACGCCGCGCGGCCGCATCGCCACGCTGCATGCCTACGATCACTTCGGTCTGACACCTCCCGCCAAGCAGGCCGACTTTTTCAATCTCGACAAAGAAGAGTAGCCGTCAGAGTTCGTCGCCCGGCGGCACGTAGAGGTCGGAGAGCGAGAACGGCGCTTCGAATAGAGACGATTCGATTGCGGCGTCGAGACCTGTCAGCGTGCGGATCGACGACGACTCGTCGCAGCGCTCGTAGAGCGTGACGAAGGCGCGATCGGGCTCGAACAGCCAGTAGGGGTGCACGCTCTCCATGATTGTGCATGCCCTCAACTCGGCCGTCCGGTCCTCATCGACCGTCGATGGCGGGGCGACCTCGACGGTCAGGATCGGGTTGGGCAGCATGACGAGCAGCGGACATGGCGCAAACGGTTGGATCGTGAACTCGTACCGGTTGGACCTAACAGTGCGGTTCAGCACGGACAGTCCCTATGAGAAGTTTGGGCAAATGTTAGGGGTTGTGCTTGCCCTTCACGCTGCGTCAGGGTCGTACCGTTACGACTCATCCTCCGAACGCCATGCCCAACTCGCCCCACCGCTACCGCATTGGAGCCGTCGCGAGCAAAACCGGACTCACGGTTCGTGCGCTTCGTCACTACGATGCCATCGGGCTGCTTACGCCTGCCCTTCGGTCAGATGCCGGGCAGCGACTCTACGTCACGCGCGACGTGATGCGACTGCAGCGCATCGTGTCGCTCCGCGCGCTAGGCTTGCCGCTCGCCGCCATCGCCGAAGCGCTGGACCGTGACGATCCGACGGATCTGATCGACCGGCACGTGGCGCATTTGCGCGCGCGCATCGAAGCCGACGAGCGGTCACTGCGCCGGCTCGAGCGCGTCGCCGAGCGGTTGCGTGTACCCGGCGTGGCGGACGAGGACGTATTCACCTTCATCACTCTCAGCACCATGATCGACCAACACTACACGCCTGAACAACTGGCCCAACTCGAAGAGCGGGGCAAGCAGATGGGCGACGAACACATCCACGCAGTTCAGCAGCAGTGGACCGACCTGTTCGAGCGCTTCGACGCTCATCGCCAGGCAGGCGACAATCCAGCATCGGCAGACGTTCAAGCGCTCGTTTCCGAAGCGCAGGCCCTGATCGGCCAGTTCACTGGTGGCGATGCGGGCGTTCGCTCATCGCTCGACAATGCCGTCCAACACAATCCCGACGAGATGTACCGCGCGTGGGGTATCTCGCCTGAACTCGGCGCCTACTACGGATCAGCGATGGTAGCATCGGCCAAGTAGAACATCTCGCGACCTGCCGAGAAGCGAGCGGCGCGCCCGGCCGAAGCCGAGCGCGCCGCTCTTTTTTGCCACATCACTAGCAAAAGGGTGGAGTTAGCCTCGCATTAGCCGCAGCCGGACGACGTGCCGCAGGCGGTGCAGACGTAGCACGCGCCGCTGCGGACCGTGATCGAGCCGCAGTTGGAGCATGGCGGGCTGTCCTCCTGATTCTGGTAGGTCGCTACGGCGGTCTGCTCGCGCGCCATGAACTGCTCGACCGTGCCGCCGACGAGCGGCTCGACGGGCTGCGTAGCCTCGGCGTTCAGGCTGAACAGATTGGCCTGCTCCTCGTCGACGGCTGGGCCGCTGCGCTGCACGATCTGCGCAACGGCCTCAGTAGGGTTTACGGCTGCCTCCTGCTCGGCCTCCTTGCCCAAGAACTTGCCTCCCAAGTAGCGGAAGATGTAGTCCATCAGGCTCTTGGCGATCGGGATCTGCTTGTTGTTGGTAAAGCCCGACGGCTCGAACCGCATGTGGCTGAACTTCTGGACCAAGTCCTCGAGCGGCACGCCGTACTGCAAGGCCAGCGAAATGCTCGTCGCAAACGCGTCCATCAGGCCCGAGATCGTCGATCCCTGCTTGGCCATCGTGATAAAGATCTCTCCGGGCATCTTGGTCTCCGGATAGAGACCGATGTGCAAGTAGCCTTCGTGTCCGGCAATCGAGAACTTGTGCGTGACCGATGGGCGCTCGTCGGGCAGGCGCTTGCGGATCGGCTTGAAGACGACCTTCTCGACGATGCGCTCGGCGATTTCCTTGGCTGTCTCGTCCGACAGCGTCGGCAGTTCGCGGGCCATGCCGTCGCCGCTCGACTCCACCTCTGCGGCACTGGTGTCCTTGTTCTTGGTGTTGCCGCCTTCCTTGGTCGAGAGCGGCTGGCTGCGCTTGCTGTTCTCGCGGTAGATGGCGACGGCTTTCAAGCCCTGCTTCCAGCCTTCGGTGTACGCCTCGGCGATGTCGCCCGGCGTGGCCGATTCGGGCAGGTTGACCGTCTTGCTGATCGCGCCCGAGATGAACGGCTGGCAGGCAGCCATCATGCTGATGTGGCCCATGTAGCCGATGGCGCGCGTGCCGTTGAACGGCTTGAACGCGCAGTCGAATACGGCGAGGTGCTCGTCTTTGAGGCCCGGAGCGCCTTCGATGGTGTCGTTCTCGTCGATGAACGTGCGGATCGCCTCGGCGTCGGCCTTGGTGTAGCCCAGCGCGTCGAGCGCTTCGGGGACCGTCTGGTTGACGATTTTGAGCATGCCTTCGCCCTTTCCGGCGAGCAGCTTGTACTTGACGAGCGCGATGTCCGGCTCGATGCCGGTCGTGTCGCAGTCCATCATGAAGGCGATAGTGCCGGTCGGCGCCAGGACGGTTGCCTGAGCGTTGCGGTAGCCGTGCTTCTCGCCTAGATCGACCATGCGATCCGCCGATTCCTGAGCGGCCGTGCGCAGGTAGTCGGGGCATGTCGCGCCGATGTCAGCGACGGCGTCGCGGTGCATGCGCATGACGGCGAGCATCGGCTCCTCGTTGCCCTTGTAGCCGGGGAACGGGCCGATCTTCTTGTTCGCGGCGATCTCGGCCGAGCGCGCATACGCCTCGCTGTGCTCGATCGCCATCAGCGCGGCGGCAACGCTGCGGCCTTCTTCGCTGTCGTACGGCAGTCCCATCGACATCAGCAGAGCGCCCAAGTTGGCGAAGCCCAATCCGAGCGGACGGTATTTGTGGCTGTTCGCGGCGACTTTGGCCGACGGATAACCCGCCGAGTCGACCAGAATCTCCATCGCCGTGATGTAGATGCGAGCCGCGGCGCGGTAGCGCTCTACGTCGACCGTCCCGTCGGCGTTTTGGAACTTGCGCAGGTTGAGGCTGGCGAGGTTGCACGCCGAGTCGTCCAAGAACATGTATTCGGAGCACGGATTCGACGAGTTGATCTCGCCGCTGTTCTTGCACGTGTGCCACTTCTGGATCGTGTCCTCGTACTGCACACCCGGATCGCCGCACAGGTGCGTGCCCTGGGCAATGCCGTCCAGGATCGACTGGCCGTCGACTTCCAGAACGGTCGATCCGTCCGTTACGGCGCGCAAGGCATAGGGCGTGCCGGCTTCGACCGACTCGAACAGCGCGTCCTCGAGGCGGACGCTCTGGTTCACGTTCTGAAACGCGACCGATCCATACGCCGGGCCGTTGAAGCTGCCGTCGTAGCCCTGCTCAATCAGCGCCCACGCCTTTTTCTCCTCCTCCTGCTTGGCCTCGACGAACTCCATGATGTCCGGGTGCCACGACTTCAACGTCTGCATGATGGCCGCGCGCCGCGTCTTACCGCCGCTCTTGATCGTGCCGCCGGTCGCGTCCTGCACGCGCATGAAGCTGACCGGACCGCTGGGGATGCCGCCGCCGCTCAGCTTCTCGTGCGAGCTGCGCAGCTTGGACCAGTCCGCGCCGACGCCGCTTCCATACTTGAACAGTCTGGCGCTCTCGCCCATCAGCTTCCAGATGTCGTCGATCGAGTCTTGGACCGAGATGATGAAGCACGCACTCGCCTGGGGCCGCTCGTACGGATCCACGTCCACGACCTTGCCCTCCTGGTCGCTCCATCCGCTGATCGTCTTGCCGCCGGTATCGCGGACGCCATAGAGGTGGTGCAGGCCGACGTTGAACCAGACCGGGCTGTTGAACGCGCCGTACTGGTTGGTGCAGAGCCACGTGAGCTCGTCGTAGAACGCGTCGGCGTCGGCCTTGCTGGCGAAGTAGCCTTTTTCGTGGCCCCAGTCGGTGATCGTGCGTGTGACGCGGTGGACGAGCTGGCGTAGGCTGCGCTCGCGCCCGTCGTCGGCGGGATCGACCCCGTTGCGGTCTACGTCGCCGTAGAAGTACTTCGACGAGACGACGTTGGTAGCGAGCAGGCTCCAATCGCTGGGGAACTCGACACCTTTCTGCTCAAAGACGGCCTCGCCCTGCGGGTTGCGGATGGCGGCGTCACGCGTCTCCCACGTGACCGAGTCGAACGGGTCCTGACCTTGGGTCGAGAAGACGCGGTCGATGGTGAGGCCTTTGGCGAGGCGGTTGGAGGAGAGGGCCATGGGGTGCGGGGTGATGTGACGTGCGGCAGTTTCCGAGCGCAGAGCAGCTGAACCTGCGTGACGGCGGGGTCACAGTGGGACAGGCGCTCGGGTATCCAAGAAAGACAGAAGCCGGACGCCTCGCAAATTGGCTTTTCAACATGTGCGCGCAACGCCTGGAAAGGGTCTCGGGCAAAACGGACATCAAGCCGACCGTCTCTGAGTGGCTCTTGGATAACTTTCGATGCCGCCGAATATCCGTTAATCACAAGTGGGGGCCGAACATTTGCACATGTAGTCGCGCGCCACCCTTGCCTTGCGCGGAGGGTTATCCACAGGTGTGCAGAGATAGCGGACATCGGTATTTATACTGACGCATGCCTTCTATTCGCTCGACCACCTGGACACGCTGCTTCGTGCTGATACTCGCGACCTTGTCGCTCGGGCTGGCCGGATGCGTCAGCCACACGCCGATGAGCGCCCTAGCCCTGCATCGCCACGCTCTGGGCGCGAAGCCACAGATCGGCACGGCGATCTCGGCTACCTACTCACGCCCGCTGACAGACAATCCCGCTTCGGCTGCCGCTCTCGCGTCGTGTGAGATAGGCGAACCGTGTCCGGATGGAACAGTCGAACGTCAGTTCTTCGGGAGCCGACTTCCCGAGGTTGGTGGGGCTGGCCATCTGACGTTCGGAGACTCGGACGTGGCCGGTTCGCTGGCTGCCGGATTGCCGTTTCTCGGCGGCATCGACGTTACGATGCGGCTCGCTCGCGGGGTCACGCTGACGGGAGCATACACGTATCCTCAGACCGTCGCCGCCTACGTGCTCTCCTCCGTCCATAACACGCCGAACCGCACCATCCTCGTCGGCCCGTACGTGCAGCGGACGTTGCGCATGTACCAGTACGAGGGTTATTGCGTGCCTCCGAGCACGGTCTGGTGCGACAATACCGAGTCCAAACCTTCCACGCGAATCGGGCTACGCGTGATGGGAATGTCGCACGCGCGCAACGGACGCCGAGGAGGCCTGCTGCTCGACGGTGCGGTCGCCTACGATGTCGACTTCGGCGGCCCCGTTCTGAGCATCGGGATCGGTGCCAGCAGGTGATCCTTTCGCTCGTCCCCAAATCCTTGCCCCTTGCTGTCTTGATATGCCCGCTCGCCTTCGCACTCGCCGCACTTTCGTTTGGGCTGACCGGCTGCGTCAGCCACACACCGATGAGCGTACTGGCGTCCGAACCGTTCATCGGTTCGACTCAGTCGGGTGCGAGGGCAGGATTGGTGGCTTCCGGGCAGGCGCTTTCTGGTACCGGGGAAATTGTCGTGGCGAGGTCGCCCTGCTCGCGGTCACCAGACGAGGCTCCCCCGGGGGTGTGCGACCCGCAGCCTTACCGAGGCTCGTATCTGAGCGTGCTGGGCGTCGGGGGGTACGCCACATCGACGGAGGAATCCAATGTGGCGCTTTCGGCCACGCTGGGGGTGGGCGTGGCGGGCGTCGACGTGACGTGGTGGCCGGTCGAGCGCCTGGCCGTCACCGGAGCGCTCTCGGCACCGAAGATGTGGGCGGGCTACCTCACCTATCTGCCCGTCGCGAACCAGACGGCGACGCTCGCCGCCGGTACATACGTGCGACGGCGGGTAGACACATACGGGTTCGACTATCCCAGCGAATCGTACACGCCGCAGTTGGAGTCGCGCTCGTCTCACGATGCGGGCGTTCGGATGACGCTGCGCCTGCGCAATCCGTCCGGCGGTCCGATCGGACTCTTGCTCGACGGGCGGGCGGGCTACGACTGGAACCTCAGAGGATTCGTGTTCGGACTGAGCGCCGCCATCGGCGGCTGACCTATA
>CAWFGU010000023.1:0-216110 GCA_963815505.1 Rhodothermales bacterium | reverse complement strand
TCCAGCGCCGGACGCGCCTGCTGTAGCGATCGAACGCGCTGCCGAACCGATCCTGCATCGCGCGCTGCTCGGGGCGGATCTGGAAGCGGTCGATGTAGCCCACAAACGCGATGGTCGCCAGCAGGCCGGCGGGGTGGCCGAGCCATGCCGTCCACGCCAGCAGGCCGAGCGCCAGGCCGACGTACATCGGGTTGCGCGTGATGCGGTAGACGCCCGACGTGACGAGCGCGGACGAGCGGTCCGGGCGGTGCGGATTCACGGTCGTATCGGCGCGGACGAAGGCGGCTACACCGGCGAGGCCGAACGCCACTCCGATGGCGGACAGCACGCCGACGAGCATCCAGCGAAACGGCAACTCGGCGCTCCACGACGGCAGGACCTCGGCCAGCGCCCACGCTCCGGCTCCGCAGACGAGCCAGACGACGACCGGCGGCACTTTGAGTTCGAGCGCGCTCACCGTCCGCCCCGAAAGAACCACAAGCCGCCCGCCTGATGACCGAGTGTGAGATCGCCGATACCGTCGTCGTCCACGTCGAAGAGGGTTGGCGCGAGATCGGCGGGCATCGGCTTGTCGGGCAGATTCAGGTCGTGCTCTACAAAGTCGGAGGAACCCGGCGCGGTCTGCCGGTAACCGACGAGCGTTCCTCCGCGCGTGCCGACGACCAACATCAGCAGGCCATCCGCATCGCGATAGAGCGCCGGGCGTGCGCCGCTGCCGTTGCGACCTACGAGGGCTTCGGACTGGGCGGTCCACGGTCCGGGCTGAACTGGCGTGCCGTCGTTGCGCATCAGGTTGAGATCGCCCGACGACTCGCCGACGATCAGGTCGAAGTCGCCGTCGCCGTCCACGTCAGCGGCGGCCGGGGCGGCGAAGTTGCCGCGCGGGATCTCGGTCAGGGGCGATCCGTCCGGCGTCATCGCCTCGAAGCGGAACGGGGCGACCTGCCGGAACGCGAACACGTCGCCCGAAAACGTGCCGACGATCAGGTCGACCAGGCCGTCGCCGTCCAGATCGGCGGTGGTGGGTACGAAGCTGTAGCCGTCGATTGAGGGCAGGTCGACGCCGACGGCACGCAGGCTCGGCGCGTCGGGCGTGCCGACGTTCTCCCACGCGAACACCTCGCCGTCGGTCGTGCCGACGATCAGATCCGCGTCTCCGTCGCCGTCCAGATCGCCCCAAGCGGGAGCCGAACCGCTGCCCGCGTCGATGCCGGGAACGAGCGCGTCGGTGACGCGCGCGAACGTGCCGTCGACGCGCTGCGTGAGCAGGTGCAGGTTGCGCAGCGGAGCCGTCCCGAACGCCCCACCGACGACGCCAACAGTCAGGTCGTCGCGGCCGTCGCCGTTCACGTCGGAGACAGCGGCCGCGTTATAGCCTGCCGTCCGAAGCGCCGATGTGGGAAAAGCGGTCGTCGCGATGTGGAACGAGGGAGCCGGGCACGTGCCGTCGTTTTCGAGAAGGTAGAGACTGGGCGAGAAGAAATCGCCCCAGATGAGATCGTTGTCGCCGTCGCCGTCCACGTCCGCCACATCGAGCGCGCTCGCGCCGTGCCTGCGCTCGCCAGTCGAACTGGATAGCGAAGGGCCGTAATCGTCGAACTCAAATGGAGAAGAAGTCGACTTCTGGTCGCCGATCACGAGAACCCCGGGCCATTCTCTCTCGAGCAGCCGGAAGCGTGGCACGCCCGAATCGTCCGGCCCCAAGCCTTCAAAAACGGTCAACGTGCCGTCGACCTGCGCTTGCATCAGATCCAGCACGCCATCGCACGTCACGTCGGCCAGAGCAGGAACGTTCTGTCGATCCGCCGAGATCGGATCGCCCGACGCGGCATCGATCAGCGGGCCGATGGGTTCGGCGAAACCGCCGCTGGTCCGCTCGTAAAATCGAACGCCCGACAGCGGCTCCTCGGTGAGCAGATCGCCGTCGCCGTCGCCGTCGAGATCCGCCACGCGTGCCCACTGCCCGACGCGCAGGTCATGCCAATGATCGGTCTTCCACGCCAGATCCGTGGGGGCCTGGCCGACGCGTTCCCACAGGGTAATCGCGTTGGCATAGGTCTGGACGAGGAGGTCCAGGTCGCCGTCGCCATCCACGTCCCGCCACTGCGGACGCGGCGCCGCCACGCCTCCGGCAAACGGATCGCGCACGACGGCTCCGGCTGGATCGGCGACCACGAACGGAGCCGCGTCTCGCGTCCACGTTTGCGCGTGGGCCGCCCCGGCCAGCAGCGCCAGCGCCAGCAGGGCCCGCGTCACAGCTCGCGGACCGGCACGCGCACATCGACGCCCGCCCACCGGATGCGCAGATCGACGCCGCTCTCGGCTGGCACGAAGTCGTAGACCAGCGACTGCTCGTAGCTGTCCGGCTCGAACGCCGTCATTTGGGCCACAACCACGTCGAGGCTGGCGTCGTACTCGTCGGTCAGGTGCTGACCGGGGTGCGTGTTGAGGTGGATCGTCCACGGCTCGGACTCACGCGGCGTGGTGAAGAGCGCGTAAACGCCCGGCGCCAACGGCTGCCCGCCGACGCTGACGAAGTCCGTGACGACGAGTTCGGTCGCCATGTGCGCGCCGGTCGCCCATATCCGATCGTAGCCGACGAGTCCGCCGAAGATCGCTCGGCCTCGCGCGTAGGGCTTGCCATAGACGACGTGCAGGTAGGTACCATCTTGGAGCGTCGCCCCGGCCCGCCCGACCGCACTGCCCGGTGGCGGATCAGACTCGTCGACGCGCAGCCCGGTGACGACAAAGGTCTCGGCGTCAGCGTCGACCGGGGCCTGAGCGTATGCCGGAGCGGCGAATAGGAGGAGGACGAGGAGCGTGCGCATGGGTTATGTAGAGTCGAAGCAGGACCAGAGTAACGCCGTATGTTCGCGCGTCGTGCCCGGTGGCGTCGGAGTGCGAAAACCTGTCGTGTTCAGCCGCGGCACCTTGCACACGCGGGCGCGTTGAGCCATCTTACTGGTTATGGTGCCTTGGCCGAGTGGTTAGGCAAGGGTCTGCAAAACCCTGTACAGCGGTTCGAATCCGCTAGGCACCTCTGGTTCCAAGCGCCCTCGCACCTGCGGTGCCGGGGCGCTTTTGCGTTGGAGAAGAGCCTAACCATGCGATGACACGGCCTTTCGTCCTTATTCCGCTTGTCTCAACGACCCGCACGCGGGCCGCCGAGACCTCGGCCAGGGCACAAGCACAGATAAGTGACATGGAGCCAGAAAGTGCTCAAACTGTTGACAGTAGTGTTGACGGCGAGAGGGGTGCAGCGGGAGAGCGATGGAATGGATAAGCGGGGGACATACATACAGATGCGCTCGAACGCGCGCTTCGCAGAACAGGCGGCGTCCGAACGAATAGCCTACGGCGGCAGATTCTCTTGCTACGGCTTGTGCACCTCAACTGCCTCTTCGCCAGATCGCAGTGGTCCGAAGAGAGGCGGCCGTTTACCTTTCGCCCGATCCCGTCGATACTCGTCGGACCTTGTACCACCATCGCATGACTCTCTCAGCCCACCCGGCGACTCGCGCGCTGGATGATCCTGCCCGTCTCGCTGCGCTCTACAGGACCGGCCTGCTGGACTCCGAGACCGAAGACATCTTCGACCGCTTCACGCGGCTCGCCTCGCGCGTCGTCGGCGCGCCGGTGTCGCTGCTCTCGCTCGTCGAGCACGACCGGCAGTTCTTCAAGAGCGCGACGGGCCTGCCGGACGATCTCAGCCACATACGCCAGACCGGGCTGGACTCGTCGTTTTGCCAGTACGTCGTCACCGAGGAGGCACCGCTGGTCGTTCCGGACGCGCTGGAGGATGCCGTCCTCCGACACAACCGAGCGGTCACCGATCTGAGCGTCCGCGCATATCTGGGCGTTCCGGTGCGTGCCCCCGAGGGAGACGTGATCGGCTCGCTGTGCGCTATCGACATGGTGCCGCACGAGTGGTCGAGCAGCGACAGGGAAACGCTCGAGGAGTTGAGTGATCTCATCACGACCGAACTCGACCTGCGCACCAGCGGGCGTCGCTTTCGCGCCTTCGTCGAGTCTACGTCTCAGATTGTGTTCGTGGCCGACGCCGAGGGCGACGTATCCCAACTGCGCCGCATCCATCCGCTTGACGATGCAGCCTCTTCCGAGCGGATAGACGGATGGAACTGGGTCGACGCTGTGCACCCGGACGACGTGCTGCGCGTGACCGAGGAGTGGCGCGAGGCGCTGCGGGCGCGCCGCCCCTACGCGACGGTCCACCGCAGGATGAGCGTGAGCGGCGTCCATAGGTGGACACGAGTGCAGATCGTACCGATCTTCGAGGGGGAGCGGCTTATCGAGTTCGTCGGCACGTGTGTCGATATAGACGATGCGCACCGAGCCAAGAGCGACCTCGAACAGCAGACGGCGGTCCTTCAAAGCTTCTTCGACACCGTTCCCGGTATGCTGGGCGTCGTGGAGGTGCACGAAGCCGACGTGTCGTTCGTGATCGCCAACGCAGCCACGACGCGGTTTCTAGATCGCGCAGGCGAAGCGCCTCCCATTGGGAGCGTCGCTTCCGGACCCTCTCCGGCGGAGATGCTGGACGTATGGGTCGAAGCCTACCACTCGGCCATTGCAAGCGGGCGCTCCGTAGAGTTCGAGTGCTCGTACGGCACCGACGAAGGCGAGCGCTGGTTGAACGCGATCGTCAACTCGGTCGGGCACACCGAGGCGGGCGTGCCGATGTGCTCGTTCAGCGCCTTCGACGTGACCGAGCGTCGCACCGCCGAGCGGCAGTTGCTCACGAGCCGCCAACACCTGCAGTTCGCCATCGAGTCGGCGCACATCGGCGTATGGGAGTACGATTTTGACTCCGATCACGCCACATGGTCCCTCCGGATGTGCGCCATCCACGGCGTTTCCTACGAGAGCTTCGACGGGCGCGCAACGACGGCCCTCGAGCTGCTCTCCGCCGAAGATCAGGCAGGTGTGTGGAGCCAGTTCATGGGGGCGACGGAGCAGGCGTGCGTCGGCGGGGAGGTCGACGTATCGATCGAGTACCGCGTCACAGTCGATGGAGACGAACGCTGGGTGCGCACGCTGGGCCGCGTCTACGCCGAGGCGGGTACGCCGACGCGCATGGCGGGCGTGTCTCAGGACGTGACGGCGGAGAAGCAGCACGCGCAGGCGCTGCGCGACGCGCGCGCGGCCGCTCTGGAAGCGCAGCAGCGAGCAGAAGAGGTGGTGCGGCTCAAGACGAGCATCATCAGCAACATGAGCCACGAGATCCGTACGCCGCTCACGGCCATCCTGGGCTTCGCCGACCTGCTAGCCGAAGATCCCGGAGACCCAGACACCATCGGCATCATCCAGCAAAGCGCGCATCGCCTGCTCGACACGCTCAACTCGGTCCTTTACTACGCCCAGCTCGAAAGCGGCGTCCCGTTTGAGACCGACCGGGTCGATGTGGTGCGGGTCGTCCGCGCCGCCGTCCACGCCTACGCGTCACGCGCGCAGGCGAAACACCTCGACCTGACCGTATCGGCCCCGACGGATCCGCTCTGGCTCACGACCAACCGCGACGCGCTGGACCGCATGGTCGGCCACCTGGTCTCCAACGCCGTCAAGTTCACCCACGAGGGTCGCATCGACGTTCGAATGGGCGCGGGCGACGGATGCGTCTGGATCGAAGTTGCCGATACCGGTATCGGCATGTCGGCCTCGTTCGTGGAGACGGCATTCGAGCCGTTTCGGCAAGAGTCGGCGGGTATGTCGCGCGCGTTCGAGGGCAGCGGGCTGGGCTTATCCATCGTTCGTAGGCTGACGGATAGAATGGGTGCGCGGCTCGACGTACAATCAGAGCGGGACGTGGGGTCGACGGTGCGCGTGTCGATGCCGACCTAGTGGGTTGGGCCAACTGGCTACGCCGCGCACCCGCCCGCTCGGCCGAGCACCAGCCGCCGCCCCAATAGAGATGAGAGGAATAGCCAACCGTAGCCCGAGGTTACACAGACGCTGCTGATTCGTCGGTGTGGACCGCCGAGGAGCTGTCCATCTAGGAGACCGAAGCTACCGCTTGCCGCCCCTCTCTCCGAATGGGCTTAGAATGGGGACGTGCAACAGAAGCGCCGAGACGCGAACCCGGAGACGCCTCAGCCCAAGCACTCTTGCGCGAGCGCCTATTTTGCCGTCGCTCCAATCGTTGTGCCGATGCCTCGCCTGCTCCTTCTCGCCGCCGCCCTCCTACTCGCTTCGGGTTGCTCGTCTACGGCTCCGCCCGCGCCTTCCGCGTCAGCCTCCGCGCCTTCCGCATCGCCTCCGCACCTCTGCGTCCGGATTGCCGACGATCGCCAAGAAGACCGAGGGGATGGACCGGCGCGACGGCATGTGGACGCTCTACTGGGACGCCAAGGAGGGCAAGGTGTGGATGGAAATCGCCCAGCTCGACACCGACTTGCTCTACGTGACGAGCCTGGCCGCTGGCTTGGGATCGAACGACGTGGGGCTGGACCGCAGCAAGCTGACCGGCACGCGCGTCGTTCGGTTCGAGCGCGTCGGGCCGCGCATCTTGATGGTGCAACCCAACCTCGACTACCGCGCACAGAGCGACAACCCGGCCGAGCGACTGGCCGTAGAGGACGCGTTTGCGGCCAGCATCGTGTGGTCCTTCGACGTAGCAGCCGAAACGGACGGGCGCGCCCTCGTCGATGCGACGGCGTTCGTGGTGCGCGACGCGCAGGGTGTTGCTCAAACGCTTCAAGCGACCGGGCAGGGCAGCTTCTCGCTCGACGCCAAGCGCAGCGCATTAGTGCCCTCGGTGCTCAAGGCGTTTCCCGAAAACAGCGAGATGGAAGCCCGCCTGACATTCGCCTCATCGGCGCCGGGCCGCGAGGTGCGCAGCGTCGCCGCCGATGCCAACGCGGTGACCGTCCGCGTGCGCCACTCACTCGTCGCCCTGCCGGACGACGGCTACGTTCCGCGCGCCTTCCACCCGTCGTCGGGCTATTTCGCGATGAGCTACGCCGACTACGCAGCCCCCATCGGCGAGGACTTGACGCAGCGCTTGATTACGCGTCACCGGCTCGAATGCGCGGGGCCGCCCGACGCGTCCGGCACGTGCGACGCCGCCGATCCCATCGTCTACTACCTCGACCCCGGAACGCCCGAACCCGTCCGCTCGGCGCTGCTCGACGGCGCGCGCTGGTGGGCCGATGCGTTCGAAGCCGCCGGTTTCCGAGACGGCTACCGCGTCGAGGTCCGCCCCGACAGTGTCGATCCGCTCGACGTGCGCTACAGCACGATCCAGTGGGTGCACCGCTCGACGCGCGGATGGAGCTACGGCGCGTCGGTCGTCGATCCGCGGACGGGCGAGATCCTCAAAGGTCACGTGTCGCTCGGGTCGCTGCGCGTGCGGCAGGACTACCTGATCGCCGAGGGGCTGTTGTCTCCCTACGTCGGCTCCAACGCGAGCGGGTTTGCGAGCGAGGCGGACGATCCGATGCTGCAACTCGCGCTCGCGCGGCTACGGCAACTGTCGGCGCACGAAGTCGGTCACACGATCGGACTGGCGCACAACTTCGCGGGCAGCACGCAGAACCGCTCAACCGTCATGGACTACCCGGCGCCTTTGGTCACGTTGGCGGGAGGCGACCTCGACCTGTCCGATGCGTACGGCGTCGGCGTCGGCGAGTGGGACGTGCAGGCGGTGCGCTACGGCTACGCCCATGACGCCGCCGTTCCTCAGGCGGTCTTGCGCGAGAACCGACAGCGCGGCTTGCGCTACCTCTCGGACACCGACGCCCGGCCGACCGGCGCCGCCACGCCCGACGGCGCGCTGTGGGACAACGGCACCGACGCCGCCCAGGCGCTTCGCGATCAGATGGTGGTCCGCCGCGACGCGCTGGACCGCTTTGGAGAGGCAGCGATCCGCATGGGGCGCCCGCTCGCCACGCTCGAAGAAGCGCTCGTTCCGCTCTACCTCGGACACCGCTACCAGGTCGACGCCGCCGCCCACCTCGTCGGCGGCATGTCGTACGCCTACGTCGAGCGCGGCGACGGATCGGCTGCGATGGCTCCGGTCGACGCCCGGTCGCAGAACGCCGCCCTGGACGCGCTGCTCGCTACGGTCACGCCCGACGCGCTCGCGCTTCCGCCCAGTCTGCGCGGCCTGATCCCGCCACGACCACCGGGCTATGGCAGCACCCGCGAACTGTTCGACGGGCGGACGGGCCTGACGTTCGACCCCATCGCTCCAGCCGAAACCGCATCGGCCCTGACGTTCGGCTACCTGCTCGACGCTACGCGGGCCACGCGGCTGGCCTACCAGCCCGCTCGGAACGCGTCGCTTCCTTCGTTCGGCTACTTGCTCGACCGCACGACGGCCACACTCACGCGCGGAGCGGCATTCGACGACGCTTACCTCGCCGGCATCCGCAAGGGCGTGTGGACCGAGTGGACGCGAGCGCTGATGGAGTTGTCCTCGAACGCCCGCGCCGCCGCCGTCGTCCGCGCCACGACCGACGCGCACCTGGCTCGCCTCGCCTCGGAGTTCTCGACCGGCGACGACCACGCCCGCTGGCTCTCCGATCGCATCACGCGCTACCTCGCCCGCGACTACGCTCCCGACACCGAACTGCCGCGCACGCTGACGCCTCCGCCCGGCTCGCCCATCGGCAACTGAACTTGTCGCGGCATACCGTGACGCTATGGCCTGGTCTGGGTGGAGGGCGGCGAACCGGGTGCCCAGCGGTAGACGGCGACGCGCGGCTCGGGGTCGGTGAAGGCGACTGCGATGTGGTAATCTCCGCCCGTTTGCCGCACGGCGATGTCGCGCGGGTAGAAGTTCTTACCGGCTTGCGCATTGGGTTCGTTGAACGCGTATCGAAGCACCCCCTCCACGTCGTACACGTCGACGCGGAGCCAGCCGGGGCGCATGTTGAGCACGAACAGCCACTCACCCACCTGGTCGGCGGACGCGGTGAGGAGCGGTGGCGTGGTGTCCTCACCCTGAGCGAACCGGCGGGCGCGAGCCATGATCGGGATTGGGGCCGAGAAGCCGTCCAGGCGCAGCGTGTCGGGCCGCACGGTCGCGTCGACGAGCGACGTGCGGGCAATGCGGTCGACGACGGGGCGAAAGCCGGACAGACTGAGCAGATCGCCGTTCGCGGCCGGTTTCATTAGCCCGGCGTAGCGCCAAAACGGGCCGGGTAGAGCATAGCGCCCCGTCGAGTCGCCGCGTGCGTCGAGTGCGAGCAGGAACGGCGGCGTGGTCTCGCTCAGGCCCTTGAACACGAAGTCGTTGCCCCAGACCGAGCCGTAGCGCAGCAGCGCAGGCTCCTCGGGCAAGCCGGGCACATCGACTCGGCGCGACGCCTCTCCGTCCGAACCATAGACGACGAACGCGGCGGGCGACGGCTGAAACAGCACGAGCGAATCGCCCCGGAATCCGGCGAGGTACGGCGCCTCGGCATCCGTCGCGATCCGGCGGACGATCCGCACCGGTGCCGTCGAAGGCCAGCGCCTGCCTGCGCTCGGCATCGACGGCCCACAGCGCGCCGTCAGGCCCCCAGTCCAGCGTGCGCGGAAACGCGAAATCGGTCGACTGCCAGACGACCTCGAGCGTGTCGACGGGAATCGTTTCGGCGAGCGCGATCGACGCACTGTCGGCGGCGAAGAGCGAGCGGTCCTCTTCGCGCTGGCAACTGCTGGGCAGGCAGCCGGACAGGATGAGGCACAGCAGAAGGGCGAGGAGCGAGCGAGTTGGCAGAGGCATGCCGCAAGATGGGGCCTTTTACGACGGCAAAAACCGGGCAGGTCTTGAAGACCTGTCCGGTTTCGAGGCTAAAACGGGTGCGATCTAGTCGTGGTCGGCGTCGCTGAGTTGGGCGAAGACCTCGTCGCTCAGCTCCAGGTCCGCGGCGGCGACGTTCTGCTCGAGGTGGGCGACCTTGCTCGTTCCGGGAATCGGCAGCATGACAGGCGAGCGCCTGAGCAGCCATGCCAGCGCCACCTGGGCGGGCGTGGCGCCCAGATCCTGGGCGGCGCGGGCAAGCGGGCTGTCGTCCGCGCCAAGCAGCTTGCCGGTGTTGAGCGGATACCACGGAATGAAGCCGATGTCGTGGGCCTCGCAGTAGTCGAGCACGTCCTCGTGCATCCGGTTGCCGATGTTGTAGAGATTCTGGACGGTCGCAATCTCGGCGATCTCGCGCGCCTGCTCGATCTGCTCGACCGACACCTCGCTCAGCCCGATGTGCCGGATCTTGCCCTCGTTCTGCATCTTCTTCAACTCACCGATCTGATCTTCCATCGATACTTTTTCGTCGATGCGGTGGAGTTGGTACAGGTCGACGCGTTCGAGTTTGAGCCGGCGCAGGCTCATCTCCAAGCACTGGCGCAGATACATCGGACGAGCGACGGCGTGCCACTTGTTCGGCCCGGTCCGCGTCAGCCCGCCCTTGGTAGCGATCACCAGATCATTCGGGTAGGGATGCAGCGCCTCGCGGATCAGATCCTCGCTCACGAACGGCCCATAGCTGTCCGCCGTATCGATCAGCGTCACGCCCAGTTCGACGGCTCGTTTGAGCACGGCACGCGCCTGATCCGGATGGGCGGGATCGCCCCATACGCCGTCGCCGGTGATCTGCATCGCGCCGTAGCCCAAACGGTGGACGGGCAGATCGCCGCCGATAGAGAAGGTGCCGGAGTTGGGTGCAGACATGGAATCGCAGGTTGGTGAGAAGGTCGAACCCGTGCGCACTGCCCTCCGATCCGAGGCGACACCGCCGTTACGCTCTCGGTGTCCGTATTGTCGTGCCGTGACTTCGGAGGCGAAACGTCGCACGGCGTACCTTTCGGCTCACTCTCCCGCGCCCGCGTGACCGAAACCCTCCTCCTGGCCACAGGCGCCGTGTTCGTGCTCGGCGTCGGCGCGCAGTGGCTGGCGTGGCGCTTTCGGCTGCCGTCGATCCTGCTGCTGCTGGCGTTTGGGTTTCTGGCCGGGCCGGTGACGGGTATGCTCGACCCCGATCTCTTGCAGGGCGACGGGCTGTTCGCGTTCGTGTCGCTGGCCGTCGGCATCATCCTGTTCGAGGGCGGACTGACGCTCAGGCTGCGTGAGTTGGAGGGCGTGGGCAACGTGGTGCGCAACCTGATCACCATCGGCGTCGCGATTACCGGCGTGCTGACCGGGCTGACGGCCTACGCGCTGCTCGGCGTGAGCGCGAGCGTGGCGGCGATCATCGGCGGCATCCTGACCGTGACGGGGCCGACCGTCATCATCCCGCTCTTGCGCCACGTCCGACCGACCGGGCGCGTCGGGTCGATTGCCAAGTGGGAAGGCATCGTCGTCGATCCGGTCGGGGCGATTCTGGCCGTTCTGGTTCTGGAGGCGATCCTTCTGATCAACGAGCCGGGCGTGCAGGGGCTGGGCGCGCTGGTATTCCACACGTTCGAAGGCATCGTCAAGGAGCTGTTCATCGGCATCGGCGGGGCGCTGGCGGGAGCGGCTCTGCTGGTGATGCTGCTGCGCAGGCGTCTGCTGCCCGACTATCTCCAGAACTCGGTCGCGCTGATGGTGGTCGTCGCCGTGTTTGCGCTGACCGAAATGCTCCAGCACGAGAGCGGCCTGCTGGCGACGACGCTGATGGGCATCTTCATGGCGAACCAGAACTACGCGCCCATCCGCCGCATCGTCGAGTTCAAAGAGGACCTGCGCGTGCTGCTGATCTCGGTCTTGTTCATCATCCTCTCGGCCCGGCTCGACCGCTCGGCGCTGGACTACGTGACCCCGGGCAGCCTCGCGTTCCTCGCCGTAATGATGCTGGCGATCCGCCCGCTGGCGGTCTACCTGTCCACTGTGGGCACGCGCATCGACTGGCGCGAGAAGGCATTTCTGGCGTGGCTGGCTCCGCGCGGCATCGTCGCCGCTGCCGTAGCGAGCATCTTCTCGATTCGGGTCAACGAGATCCTGCCCGGCCAGGGCGACATCATCGTGCCGATCATCTTCTTGGTCATCGTCGGGACGGTTCTGGTCTACGGCTTGACGATTTCGCCGCTGGCGCGCTGGCTCGGGCTGGCGCACCCCGATCCCCAGGGCGTGCTCATCGTCGGGGCGCACGCGTGGGCGTGGCGCATCGGGCGGGCGCTCAAGGAGCAGGGCGTCAAAGTCCTGCTGGTCGACGCCAACCCGATGCACGTCCGCAACGCCAACCGCGCCAAACTCGACGCCGTCCAAGCCAATGTGCTGTCCGAGACGATTCTCGACGAACTCGACCTGGGCGGCATCGGCAGGCTGCTCGCGCTCACGCCCAACGACGAGGTCAACAGCCTGGCGGCGCTCAATTTCGCCGAGGCCTTCGGCACCAACGACGTATACCAGCTCGCCGCCAGGCAGGACCCGTCGGCCGACACCGAAGGCGAGTTGCCGACGCACCTGCGCGGGCGCCCGCTCTTTGGTGGCCACACGACGTACCGGTCGATCGAGGAGCGGCTCGAAAAGGGCGCCACGCTCGAGGTCGTCCGCCTGACCGAGACGTTCGATGCGGCGGCATTCAGCAAGCAGTTCGGCAAGCGGTCGATTCCGCTGTTCGTCGTGCCGGGGCAGGGCAAAGTTCGCATCGTCGCCGAGGGGCTGGACGACACCAAGGCGTTCCCCGGCGATCTGCTGGTCGCGTTCGTTGATGAGGGCGTCGAACTCCCCCAGCCGGTCCCGGAGGACGACGCATTGGGCGAGCCGCGCATGGGGGCTCCGCTGCCGAGCACCGAGCACGCTCCGGCCTCTGAATCTCCTGCCTCGAGCGCTCCCGCCCCGCCGCTCGTGACGATGGAGCGCGCCGAGATGGCCGAGCGCAAGGAGCAGCGCGAGCGGTTGGAGTCGGATCAGAGGCCGAGCTAAACGGGGCTCCGCTCTATCCAGACCAGCCGCGCATCTCTGAGACAGCGGTGACTACTCGTCAGACTGCTGCGATGCCACCGTAGGAAGGCTGAGCACCACCCGGCAGCGCGACGGCACCTCGGTCCGCCGCGTACCCATCGCCCGAAGCGGCGGGAGGTGCTTCGAAGCGGAAGCGGCGAACCGTTCCTTGCAACGAGACGGCCAATCGGCTGAGTTCGTTGGTGGCGTGGGCTACGTCTTGCGTGCCGTGCGCGGCTTCGGACGCGGCCATCGTGATGGCATCGATGCTCTGGGCGACGGTCGCGCTCGTCACGCTCTGCTCTTCGGTCGCCGCTGCGATCTGCATCATGCGGTCGCGTGCGGCGTGGGTGCCTTCGACGATGCGCTCCAGAGCCTGCCCGGCCTGCTCGGCGAGCGATACGCCCAACTCGACTTCGGATCGGCTGCGCTCGATGGCGTCGACGGCGGTGTCGGTGTCGGTCTGGATCGTGGCGATGGTCTCTTCGATGGTGCGCGTGGCGTTGGACGTGCGCTCGGCGAGTTTGCGCACTTCGTCGGCGACGACGGCGAATCCGCGTCCGCTCTCTCCGGCGCGTGCCGCCTCGATCGTAGCATTGAGGGCGAGCAGGTTGGTTTGCTCGGCGATCTCAGCGATCGTGGCAGCGATCGCACCAATATCCCGGCTCGACGCCCCCAGCCGGGCGACGGTCTGCGCGGTCTCGCTCGACACGCGCGCCACTTCGCGCACCTTCTCGACCGTCTGATGCACGATTGCGCCGCCGTCCTGGGCATACTGCCCGTTGGCCGACGCCGCCTCGGCAGCCTGCATGGAAACCGACGCGTTGGCGTTGATCGTGTCGACCATCTCGCCCATCGCGTGCGTCACGTCCTGGGCCTGGTGCGATTGGTGATCCGTGCTCGCGGCAATTTGCTCGACCGTCGCGCTCATCTCGACCGAGGCAGCAGCCAGGGCGTCCACCGAGTCGCTGACTTCGCGGATTGCCGTTCCGACGCCTGAGACGGTCCGGTTGAATCCGGCGTAGAGGCGCGGCAACTCGCTCATCGACGAGTCCGAAACCGACGATTCGTCCAGCTGAACCGAAAGGTCGCCGTCAGCGAACGCGCTCATGGCGTCGAGAATCACGCTGACGCTCTCCTCGAGTTGCTTGCGGACCGATCGCCTCGCCGCCCCCGCCTGATAGCTGTCGACCGTGACGGCGAGGACCGCAGCGAGTGCCGACACGATGTCGCGGTCGTCCTGCGAAAACGCACCCTCGCCCACATGCCGCTGCCCGAGATAGAGCACGCCCACCTCCCGGTCGTTGACACGTACCGGCATGGCCATAAAGGGGAGCACACCGTCGGGAGCGGGCGCTTCGGCACTGGTGCGTCGCTGCAGGTGAGAGTAGAGCGCCTGATCCGCAATCGTCCGCTCATCCGGCTCGCCCAGTCCGACCTGGACAAAGGACCCCGGCTCGGTCGCATTGGCCAGCTTGAGCGCGGCGAATCGCGAACTGGCGATCGTACGTGCCGCTTCGAGCGCGGTGTGTAGTCCTTTTTCCAAGTCGCGCTCCTGGTTGACGGCTTTGGAAACGCTCAAAATCCCTTCGATGGCGACTTGCCGCTTCACCAAGCGTCCGCCCATACGGTGCAGCGTACGGCCCAGAGCGCCGATTTCGTCGCGCCGCTGTGTGTCGAACGCTGCGGTGTGGTCGCCCGCTACCAACCGGTCGGACTTGGTCTCCAGATCCTCCAGCCCTTTGCCGACACGCCGCGCCACGTGAGCCGCTAGTGCGATCGCGAGTGCAACGGAGACGCCGACGAGCAGCACCAGCATCCACCGAAGGCGCGTCTGTCTCTGATCGTTGAGCGCTGTCGCACTCGCTCCATAGGCCAGCACCTGTTCGCGCAGTCCGGCGATGCCGTCAGTCACCTCCTGCGCCGACGCGTACACGGTCGTCGCCACGGCTTGCCGCACGCCTTCGACGTCACCTGCCATCGCGAGGTCGGCTGCGGTTTCGATTTCTCGTTCGTATGCCGAGCGCGATTGTGCCCACGCGTCGTAGGCAGCAATCACGTCAGCACTGGTGAGCGAGGAGCGAAAGGCGGCCTCATGGGCGACGAGTTCGGCTTGGAGTTCGCCGACGCGGTCAATATTGTCCGAGAACGTAGCCGGGTCGTCGTTCTGAACGGCTCTGGCGGCATAGGTTTGCATTTGCCCAAACGCATTCGCCATATGGCTGACCGATTCGAGCGGTGTGAGGATGTGCGCTTGGGCATAGGCGCGTTCGGAGCGGAACGTGTCGCTGATGTAGAGAGCGGTCGCGCCGGTAGCGATCAGGAGGAGCAGCACTATGCCGAACCCGGCGTAAAGGCGGGCACGTATGGAAAGGGCACGGAAGGCGTCGAGCATGGAGGTGCGGGCGGGGGGAGAGTCTCATAGGCTATCGGTCCGATTCCCCTCGCCTTAACTGGCACAACGAAAAGAGCCGCCCCGACCATTCGAGTCGAGGCGGCTTCCGCAGCGCATGCAAGTTCAGAACTCGAACTCGACGCCGATGACGGGCAGCAGCGAGAACTGCTCGCGTGTGTCAGCTGCCTGGTCGGTGAAGTTCCAATAGTAGTCGTCCACGTTGGTACGGCTGTATGCATTCCACAGGCTGACGAACGTCGTCAGGTTGGTGCGGCGAAACGACCAGCGGCGGTCGGCGCGCAGGTAGAGGCTGTGGTAGGCGGGCAGGCGCTCCTCGTTGGTGCGCGCCACGTCGCGGACTTCGGCGTCGGCCTGAGCCGAGGCGGAGTTGTCGAGCGGAGTCGTCGGGCGCTCGCCCTGATAGCTCCACCGGACGCTCAGCTCCCAGTTCGTATTGGGCTTCCATCCGCCGATGGCGCTGAACTGCGTTTGGGTGTCGAACGTGCGGTTGCGCCACTCACCCAGCGCGTCGCGGTACTCGGACCGGAAGTACGAGCCGCTGATGGTCCCATAGACGGAGCCGGAGAGCTTCTTCTGGAGCAGAAGTTCGATGCCTCGGGCGCGCGCGCGTCCGTCGCTCGTGAGCGCGCCCGAGAAGTCACCGCGCGCGTCGAGCACGTAGGAGCGCAGGCCCAACGGGTTGTCTGCCGCGTACTGAGGTGCGTCGCGGTACTGCTTGTCGAAGCCTTCGACGGTCAGCTTGAGACTGGGCGCGAGCAGCACGTCGACGCCTGCGATCAGGTGGTCGGCGCGCATGTGAGGCAAGCTCTCGTTGGCCTCGTTCTGCGACAGGATGTAGAGCGGAACGGCCTGCCGAAAGACGCCGCCCGACGCGCGCAGCGTCACCTCGTCCGTCGCCTTGAGTGATGCGCTGAGTCGCGGCTGCACGTAGGCTTTGCCTGCCAGCGACCCATAGTCGACCCGCACGCCGGGGCTGACAGTCAGGCGCGGAGTCGGGGCCAGCGTTATGGTGGCGAAGCCGCCGAAGCGCGTGTTGGTCAGGCTCAGGTCGCGGTCGAAGCCGTCCTGCCGCTCGCCGTTCGTCCCAATGTAGGCCGTCTGTGCGTAGTCGAACGTGCCGCGCTCGACGAACGCTTCGGCTCCGGCTTCGACCCCAATGCCCGCCACCTGCAGCGTGTTCACGTTGCGCGCGTGGACGTAGTCGTTGCGCAGCGTTTGGTCCAGATCGCCCGACGTACCGCGCAGCGACTCCAGTTCGTCGCGCCGCTCGATGGCCGAGTACGACAGCGCCGTGTTCGAGTAGCCGCGCGCGCCCCACAGCGTCCGCAGGTTGCCGCCAACGGTGATCTGCTCGTTGGCGAACGTGCCGATCAGATCGTCGCCCGCCTCGGCGGCATCGGCGGCGTCTTGGGTGAAGTCGCTCGTTCCATAGAGCGTCAGCAGCGTGAGCCGGTTGCTGGGCGACAGGTCGAGTGCCACCTTGCCCTGCACGTCGCCGAAGCGGGGCGCGCCGCCCGCGTCGATGGCGTCGGCGAGCAAGTCGAGGTAGCTTCTGCGCGCCGAGACGAACGCCGTTCCGTTGGTGATCGGGCCTTCGGCGATCAGCGAGCCGCCGGTGAAGTTCAGCCCGACCTCGCCCGTGATGCGGTTGGCGTTGCCGCCTCGGTAGCGGATGTCGCTGATGGACGAGAGCCGGTCGCCGTAGGACGCCGAGAAGCCGCCGGTCGAAAACGTGATCTCGTCCACGAACTCGGTATTGATGATGCCGGTCGGGCCGAACGACGAGCCGTCGGCGGTCGAGAAGTGCTGCGCGTTGGGCACGAACACGTTGTCGATGTAGAAGCCGTTCTCGGACGGGCTTCCGCCGCGTACGAACAGGTCCTGGCTGGTCTCGCCGCGCGAGGCGACGCCGGGCAGCGCGGTGAGCACGCGCGTGATCTCCTGAGCCGCTCCGGGTGAGCGCCGGATCTCTTCGTTGGAGAGCGTGACCGTACTCGTCGGCGCGGACGCGACCTGCTCGAAGTACGCCGCCGTAACGGTCACGCCTTCGCCCTGGATGCGCTGCTCCGACAGCTCGATCTCGACCGAGGCGGCGCGTGCAGGCTTGACGACGACATCGGTCTGCACGAACGGCGCGAACCCGATGAACCGAGCCTCGACGGCGTGCGTCCCGACCGGCACGTTTGGAATTGCGAACCGACCGTCCGCGTCCGTCGCGGCGCCGATTACGAGACCGCGAATAGTCACGTTGACGCCCGGCATGGGCTGCAGCGTGGCGGCTTCGCGAACCGTTCCCGAGATAGAACCGGTGCGAGTTTGAGCGTTCGCCGTGTAGGCGAGCGAGAGAAAAACGAGCAGTAAAAACAGCGCGGTGGATATGGGACGCATGGCGAAGGGAGTTGAGAGGTGCGCCCGGGCGCATCCCGAACGTGCCTCCAAACTGTCCCCGACTAGGCCTCCGGGTCTACCTTTGCGCGACGAACGGCGCGCCCATCGGACAGGCGGTCGGTGGCGGGCGACGCGCGGCGGACGCGCCAGCTCCACTCAGGCGCTCAGCCCCTTCTTCGAGCGCTCGGACGCGGCGGCGCGAAACCGGCACCTCGCTCCCGTCGGACAACCGCAGACGGTGCGTACCGCCGAACCACGGCGTCAGCTCGCGCATCTGCGACGCGTTGACCACGAACGCGCGGTGGACGCGGACGAATCCATCCGAGGGCAGGCGTTCTTCCAGCTCCTGAATCGTGAAGTCGACTGGGAAATCGCGACCGTCGAGACGAGCGAATACCATCTTCTCGCGCGCCTCGAAGTACGCCACGTCCGCCACGTCTACGACGCGCAGCGTGCGCCCCGCCTTGAACGTCAGGCGCCGCAGCGGCTCGCCCGAGCGCTCGGCCACCAGCGCGTCCACGCCCTCGTCGGGCGCTCCGGCTGCGACGAGCAGGCGCACGCGGTCCAGCGTTTGCACCAGGCGCTCCATCCGGACGGGCTTGGTCAGGTAGCCGACGGCGTGCACGTCGAACGCTTTGAGCGCGTACTCGTCGTACGCGGTCACGAACACGACGTGCGGACGAGGCGGCGCCAGCAGGTCGAGCACGTCGAAGCCGTCCAGAACAGGCATCTGCACGTCGAGGAATACGACATCGGGGCGCAACTCGTGCAGCATCGGGATGGCCTCGCGTCCCGAACTCGCCTCACCGACGATCTCGATAGACCGAGCAGAATCGTCCAGCAGGGCGCGCATCCGGGCGCGTGCCAGCGGCTCGTCATCGACCAGGACAGCGCGCATCAGAGGCGTGCCGCTAGATCGCCCATCGGCATCGACAGTTCATTGCCGCCGGGTGCCGCGTTGGCGCGTTGGCGCAGCGGGAAGGTGAGCGCGACGCCGTCCGCCAGCAGCGTCAGCGATGCCTCGTCGCCGCAGACCAGCCGGAGCCGCTCGCGCACGTTGGCGAGCCCCGTCCCCCGCGCGAGGACGTGTTCGATGTCGGTCGTATCGAAGCCCGGACCGGTATCGCGCACCTCGATTTCGATCTGCTTGCGCCCTACCAGCCGCGCGCGCACCCGGACGGCACACGCCCCCTCGACCCGCTGCGCGCCATGCTTGACCGCGTTCTCGACGAGCGGCTGCACCAGCAGGCTCGGCACCTCGGCGCTCATCACGTCCGGCGACACGTCGACCTCCACGACCAACCGATCGCGGAAGCGTGCCTGCTCGATCTCGACGTAGAGCTGAGTCGCCGCCAGCTCGTCACGCAGTGTTACGGTGGGATGCTGCGAGGCGCGGAGCGTGTAGCGAAACAGGTCGGCCAGCCGCTCGGTCACGCCCTCGGCTTGGTTGGGGGCGATGCGGATGAGCGCGGCGATGCTGTTCAGCGTGTTGAACAGGAAGTGCGGATTGATCTGCGCTCGGAGCGCGCTCAGCTCGGCCTGCATCCGCGCCTGCTCGGCGGCTCGCACGCGGCCGTAGAACTCGGTCAGATACGCCATCGACGAAACGACGAGGGTGAACACGAACGAGATGGCCACGATCAGTCCCAACGGCGGCTCGCCCGGCGAGTCCTCGACGCCGATCAGCAGGCACAGCAGGCTGTCGAGTGGACGCAGCACTACAAACGTCGCCGTCGTCGCCAGCGCGATGGCCATGACGTGGAGCGCGATGGTGCGTCCGTCCGAGATCGGCCAGCGCCGCGTGAGCAGCCGCTTGGACTCGAGCATGACTGTCCACATCGGAACGGTGTAGAGCACGCCCGACAGCACCGAGTGCAGCACGTCGAGCCGGTTCGGATCCGTCAGCGGCCGACCGCTCACCGCCCACGCGCGCAGCGATTCCAAATCGACCATCACCATCACGAGCAGTCCCGCCATGACCCCAACGCCGAGCATCAGCGGCAACAAGCGTAGGCGAGCAGCGGTCAACAGTCGAGAGGGCATGGCGGATCAGAGGCAGGTTCCTGCAAGAACGCGTTCCGCCACTCACTCCGGCAAGCGCGCGTGACAAACGGTCGCTGGGGCCGGACGAGCGGTCCAAGCATAACCTGCTTGCTAAACGGGTACTTGATCAACCAGACAACGTACACATTACGCACAATAGACCACACGTCGGACGGTGACTCAGGGGCGCGTGCATTTCACTCTGCCCGAATCAGACGACGTGTGCTTACTCGGCCCACCTGATCCTCTGCTCGGAGAAGGTATATGCCGCTCGGAAGACGCGACAGGTCAATCGTGACACTGCTCGAAGCGACGGTCTCCCAAACGGTTCGTCCGAGCATGTCATATAGAACCAAGTCGACGGGTCCCGCCAAGGAGTTAGTGGATAGGTTGACGCTGCTCTGAAACGGGTTGGGAAACGAGGCAATACTTTTAGTCCATCAGACGTGATTTCGAGAACTGGCGCCGACGAAACGACAGATGCTCCAAACGTCTTGCCTCCGATTTTTGCATAAACCAGACGACCTGTCCTCCGGGAACTGTACGCGGGAGGGAGTCGCCTTTGATATATCTCTTGCCAGTAGTGAAGTCCTAAGCCCGCTGCGTGCCCCCACGCATAACTGGCTCCTGAACCGCCCGGCCCGATTCCGAGCGGAATGCTGAACTTGGATAGAGCGGGGGCCTCGTAGATATCACCTGAGATGGATACGGGGCCACCGGCCTGCGCGCCTGGAATCCAGTGCCTGCCGCCGCGCAGTTGGTCTTCACCCAGAGCGCAATCAGATCCTGGACTGGCATACCAAGAAGATCCGTCAAGGTATCCGGTGCAGATAGTAGAGGTGGCTACCTGTCCGTCGGCGTTGCGTCTCACTACGGAGTAGACAGCGCCAAGGTAAGCCGTCTACGAGGGTATCTCGGTGAGCCCTGACCGATACGTAGCCCAGCACCGTTACTGCATTCGGGTTTCCGTCGTTAGCCACGACGTACTCCCACTCGTTTCCAGAATCGAAGGGAAAGAAGTCTGCAGTCAGTAGCTTCCTGCGCCCGAGCACCGGTTGCAACTAGGAGAAGTAGAAGGGAGAGTCGCATGGAACGGAGAAAGGCAGAGTATGCGTGCAGAGTAGAATATATGCCGATCATGAGAGTAGCAGACCTCCATGTGAACACATCTAGCCACTCACCTCATGCGCAGTCTACCCCTCGAAGCGCTCGAACACGACCGACGTGTTGTGCCCGCCAAACCCAAACGCGTTGCTCACAGCGACTTTGACCTCTTTCTCGCGCGCGTGGTTGAACGTGTAGTCCAGGTCGCACTGCGGGTCAGGCGTGTGGAAGTTGATCGTCGGCGGGATCACGTTGTGGTGGATCGCGAGGATCGACGCGATGGCTTCGAACGAACCGGCGGCGCCGAGCATGTGGCCCGTCATGCTCTTGGTCGACGACAGGCTCATGGTGTAAGCGTGGTCGCCGAAGACGTGCTTGATCGCGTTGGTCTCGGCGATGTCTCCGAGCGGTGTGCTCGTGCCGTGCATGTTGAGATAGTCCACGTCCGACGCGTTGAGGCTCGCGTCGTCCAGCGCGCCCTGCATGCCCAGCGCGGCGCCGATGCCTTCGGGGTGCGGCGCCGTGATGTGGTGCGCGTCGGCGCTCATGCCCAGGCCGGTGATCTCGCAGTAGATGCGGGCGCCGCGCGCTTGGGCGTGGGCGAGGCTTTCGACGACGAGTGCTCCGGCGCCCTCGCCCATCACAAACCCGTCGCGGTCCAGGTCGAACGGGCGGCTGGCCGTCTGGGGATCGTCGTTGCGCGTCGACATCGCCTTCATCGCCGTGAAGCCCGCCACGCCGGTTTCGTTGACGCTGGCGTCGCCCGAACCCGTAATCATCAGGTCGGCGCGCCCGGCCTGGATCAGCATGACCGCCTCGCCGATGTTGTTGTTACCCGTCGCACACGCGCTGACGATGGCGTAGTTAGGACCGCGCAGGCCGTATTCCATCGAGATCAGGCCCGGAATCATGTCCGTGATCAGCATCGGGATGAAGAACGGCGATACGCGGCTGGGGCCGTGATTGATCAGATTTTGCGCCTGCTCGTAGTAGATGTTCATGCCGCCCATGCCCGCGCCGAACGTGACGCCTGCTCGGGCGCGCTGCGCATCGGTCATCGACCCGGTGTCGAGCCCAGCGTCGAGGATGGCCTCGCGGGCGGCGACCAAGCTGTACCGGGCGTACGGGTCCAGGCGGCGCGACAGCTTCTTGTCGATGGCGACGTGCGGATCGAAGCTCTCCGGCACCTGAGCGGCGAAATGGGCCGGGTAGTCCGACGCGTCGAAGCGTGTGATCGGTCCGGCGCCGCTGCGGCCTTCGCGCAGGCCTTCCCACGAACTCGGGGTGTCGATGCCCAGCGGCGAAACGGTGCCCAGTCCGGTGACGACGGCGCGACGGGTGGGATCAGTAGTGGGGGCGGGCATGGGGAGCGGTTTGGATGAGAAAGCCTTGCGGGTCGGGTACGTCCGTACGAGCGATTGGGATGCACGCGGACGCATGAGCCTTCAAACGAGCGACGCACCCGCGATCCGGGTCGAAGCCGGGTCGCGGGTGCGTCGTCTGAATCTGGAAGCAGACGCGCGACCCAGGAGCCGCGCCGTCCGACCGTGAGGTCACGCGGTCTTTTCTTCCATGTAGCTGACGGCGTCGCCGACGGTCGAGATCTTCTCGGCGTCCTCGTCGGGAATGTTGATGCCAAACTCTTTCTCGAACTCCATGACGAGTTCGACGATGTCGAGCGAGTCGGCGCCGAGGTCGTTGGTGAACGAGGCTTCGGTGACGACGTCGGGGGCGTCTACGCCGAGCTTGTCGACGATAATGGCTTTGACTTGGTCTGCAACGGTGCTCATAATGCGGATGCGGGGATGAGTAGGGAGGGAATCGGCGAGCGCCGAGTGGGTGGATGTGCTGTCCGAAAGCTACGGCGGCTCTCCACAACGGGCAACCACGCGTCCGCTCTGGATGCTGTTCCACACGAAAAGCCGCCCCACCGCGCGAACCTGCCGCGCTCACGAGCTTACAAACCGGCTTTCGCGCTCTCCGAGTCGCCCACTTTCATCTGTCCCGCTACCGACTGCCGATGCCGTATCTCTTCACGTCCGAATCCGTTTCGGAAGGCCATCCCGACAAAGTCGCCGATCAGATCTCGGACGCCGTCCTCGACGCGCTGCTGGAGCAGGACCCCAATAGCCGCGTCGCCGTCGAGACGCTGGTCACGACCGGACTCGTCGTGCTGGCTGGAGAAGTCACCACGCGGGCGTGGGTGGACGTGCAGCAGGTGGCGCGCGACGTGATCCGCGACATCGGCTACACCAACCCCGCGCTACGATTCGACGCCGAGAGCTGCGGCGTAATCTCGTCGATTCACGAGCAGAGCCCCGACATCGCGCAAGGCGTCGACGAGGGCGACGGGCTGCACGAGGAGCAGGGCGCAGGTGATCAGGGCATGATGTTCGGCTACGCCACGCGCGAAACCGACGAACTGATGCCGCTCGGCCTGCACCTCTCGCACCGGCTCGTCCAAGAGCTGGCCGCCATCCGAAAAGGCGGCGAGGCGATGACGTACCTGCGCCCCGACTCCAAGAGCCAGGTCACGATCCAGTACGCCGACGACCGCAAAACCATCGAGCGCGTCCACACCGTCGTCGTCTCGACGCAGCACGCCGATGAGGTCTCGCTCGAGCAGATCAAGGCCGATGTGGTCGAGCACCTGCTCCCGCGCGTGCTTCCGTCCGATCTGGTCGACGACGACCTGATCCTTCACGTTAACCCGACAGGCAAGTTCGTGATCGGCGGTCCCCACGGCGACGCTGGGCTGACGGGCCGCAAGATCATCGTCGACACCTATGGCGGCAAGGGCGCGCACGGCGGCGGCGCGTTCAGCGGTAAAGACGCCAGCAAAGTCGACCGCTCGGCGGCTTACATGGCCCGCTACGTCGCCAAAAACCTGGTCGCCGCCGGACTGGCCGACGAAGTCGCTGGTCCAACTCGCCTACGCCATCGGCGTCGCCCAGCCTGTCTCGGTCAACGTCGACACGTTCGGGACCGGATCGCACGGATCGGCGGACCTATCCAAGATCGTCCGCGAGGTGTTTCCGCTCACGCCGACCGGCATCATCCGCGCGCTCGACCTCAAACGCCCGCGCTTCCGCCAGACCGCCGCCTACGGCCACTTCGGCCGGACCGGCGACGCGTTCACGTGGGAGAAAATCGACAAGGTCGACGAGTTGAAAGCCGCAGCGGCCAGCTTGTAACCGACGATTCCGCCCTCATGTCGCTCGTCCCCGATCGCACGCACCTGCTCACCCGGACGGCGCACATCCCGTTGCCACGCGAAGAGGTGTTCGCGTTCTTCGCCGAGGCCGACAACCTGGGCCGCATCACGCCGCCCGAACTGGACTTCAGCATCACGCGCGCTCCCGACGAGATGGCTCAGGGCGCGATCATCGAGTACCGGCTCGCCCTATTCGGCGTGGGGTTTGGCTGGCGGACCGAGATCAGCCGGTGGGACCGCCCCACCTGTTCGTCGACGAGCAGCGCAAGGGGCCGTACCGCTCTGGCATCACACGCACACGTTTGTCGAGGAAGACGGCGGACGCGCGTCGATGACCACGTCCGATACGAACTGCCGCTCTACCCGTGGCAGACCGAATGCGCTGTCGGCTGGGGATTCAGAGTTCGAGGTGCTGACCTGCTCGGGCGCCGCTGCGCAGCAGAGCGTGTTTCACCTGCACGTCCACATCGTCCCGCGCCACGCCAGGCGACGGTCAGGACACGCACTGGAATCCGCGTCCAGAACTGGCGAGCCGGTTCGACGAGATGGCGAACGGCTTCGCTAGCGTCTCATCCCTCTCGCGCAGCGCCAAGCGGATCAGTTCGTCGGCCGACTGGGCGCCGGGGTTGGAGCGGATGGCTTTGCGCAGGTTGCGCTCGGCCGTCGCGCGCGGCACACCCAGGGTTTCTAGCGCGGCCAGCGCATCGGCACGAGCGGCCGCTTTGGCGTCATCGCCGCTTCCCAATGCGCCGCCTCCGCCCAGGTCCATCGTCGTCATCTTGTCCTTGAGTTCGACGACCAACCGCTCGGCCGTTTTGCGTCCTACTCCCCGAATCGACGTGAGCTGAGCCGCGTCGCCCGACAGGATGCGGTCTTGCAGGTCGGCGGGACGCGAGGCCGACAGCGCCGCCAGTCCCATCTTTGGGCCGATGCCCGAGACACTGAGGTCATCGCCTCGAAAATCGTCCGCTCGGCCAGGCTCGAGAAGCCGTACAGCTGCTGCGCGTCCTCGCGCACGACAAAAACGGTGTGCAGCTTGGCCGCCGCGCCGACATCGCCCAGCGCTTCGTAAGTCGAGACGGGGATCAGGATCATATATCCGATTCCGCCCACGTCGATGACGGCGTGCGTGGGCTTCTTCTCGGCGAGCGTTCCGGCGACGTAGGTAATCATGGGTTCGGCGTTGGTCGGCGTGGGATGGAGCAAGATACCGGCGCGGGCTGACGGCGCGGTGTCACGCATTCGGACGCGGTTTTTTGCCGGGCCACACGCACAGGTCGTAGGCCGGGCATCGCTCGCAGGCTGGGTTGCGCCAGTAGCAGCACTTTTGGCCGTGCAGCATCAGCGCCTCGTGGTGATCGTAGACGGTCTGCGCGTCCCAGTCGGGCGGCAGCAGGCTCGCCAGCAGATCGTGCGACGGGCCGACGGCGACCTTCTCCCCGATCAGCCCCAGCCGCTGCGCCACCCTATGGTGGTGGCTGTCGACCGGAAGCGCGGCGATGCGCAGGTTGCTGAACAGCAGGACGGCGGCGCTCGTCTTGGGGCCGACGCCTTTGATGCGCTCGAGCCATCGGCGGGCGTCGGCTGCGGGCCAGTCGGCCAGGGCGTCGAGCGATAGGCCGTCGGTCTCGGGCGCGTCGCGGATGGCGGCGAGGACCTGCTGAATGCGCGGCGCTTTCTGCTCGGGCCACGTCGCTGCGGAGATGGCGGCCTCGACCTCGCGCGTCGGCGCGTCGATGACGGCGTCCCACGTCTCAAAGCGCGCGCGGAGCGATTTGTAGGCGCGGCTGCTGTCGGCATTTTTGGTGCGGTGCGAGAGCAGGGCCGAGACGAGTTCGCTCAGTGGGTCCTTTTGGGAGAAGTACGCGATGGGGCAGCCGTACGCGTCGCACAGCCGCTCGTGGACGACGAGCGCGCGGGCGCGCAGGGCGTCGGGATCGGCCGAGGCAGAGTCGAACAGGTTGGACATGGAGTTGCCACGCCCAAGCGACGAGCGCTGTTCAGCGGGCGCGACATACTTACGGATGCGTCGATTTCGTATCGTCGAGTCTGCGGCCGAATCGATGTGTAGACGCTGCGCACGGGGCATGAAATTGCATCTCATGGGCACCACAGCGGCTCTTTCCTCGCGCAGCCAAGTAGACCGCGCCGCTTTTGCAAAGACCATCGACCCGACTGTGACGCGCTCCCCTATCGTCCTCGCCCTGGCGCGTGCCACCCGCAACGTGCAGCCCGTCAAAATCGTCCTGCTGGGCTACCTCGCCTGCATCGTCGTCGGCTGGATGCTGCTGTCGACGCCGTTCGCCAACGAGGGCCGAGGCGTCTCGCCGCTCGACCACCTGTTCATCGCTGCCAGCGCCGTCTCGACGACCGGACTGGCGACGGTCAGTCCCGCAGGCACCTACACGCTGTTTGGCGAGCTCGTCATCCTGCTGCTCATCCAGATCGGCGGCATCGGCTACATGGCGATGGGATCGTTCATCGTGCTGGCGCGCGGGCGGACGCTGTCCAAGGGCGGGAGCCGACTGATGGAGAGCGACATCTCGATGCCCAAATCGTTTCGGCTCGACGAGTTCGTCAAGGGCGTCGTCGTGTTCACAGTCGCGTTCGAGACCGTCGGCGCGCTGGCGCTGTGGGCGCTGTTCGCTGGCGCAGGCGTCGAGAACGCCTTCTACCAGGCCGTCTTCCACTCGATCAGCGCGTTCTGCACGGCCGGGTTCAGCCTGTTCGACACCAGCCTCGAGGCGTTCCGAGGCAACGTGGGCGTCAACGTCGTCGTCTCGACGCTGGCGTTTCTGGGAGCCGTCGGCTTCATCGTCTTCGTCGACGCGTGGCGCGTGCTCTCGGGGCAGCAGGACAGGCTGACGTTCACGAGCCGCATCATCCTGCGCCTGACGCTGCTGCTGACGCTCGGCGGGACGGTCGGCGTGTTTCTGGCCGGGGGCGATACGCTCGCCGGTGGACCCGCGATGCGGATCATGGAGGCCTTCTTCCAGTCGATGACGGCCATGACGACGGTCGGCTTCAACACCGTCCCCATCGGCGCGCTGTCCGAGGGCGCGCTGTTCCTGCTGATCCTGCTGATGTTCGTCGGCGCGTCGCCGTCGGGCACGGGCGGCGGTTTGAAAACGACGACGATCTCGGCCATCTGGGCCGTCATGGGCAGCGTGCTGAGGGGGCGCTCGGCCGTCTCGTTTCGGGGGCGGCGCGTGCCCGACGAGCGCGTCCGTGCGGCGACGGCCTCGCTGGCGTTCTACACTGTCATGCTGCTGGCGGGTCTGTTCGTGCTCACCCTGACCGAGTCCGCGCCGTTCGACGTGCTCACGTTCGAGGCCGCAAGCGCGCTGGGAACGGTCGGCCTGTCGATGGGCGTCACGGGCGAACTGACCAACCTGGGCAAAATCGTCATCGTCCTGCTCATGTTCGCCGGGCGGCTGGGACCGCTCTCGTTCGGATCGGCCCTGTTCCTGCGCCCGAACCAAGCGGCCATCGAGGTGGTCGAAGAGGACTTCGTCGTCTAACCCGATCCCGCCCATGCCGACCTCTCCCTCCCCTGCTCGGCTGCGCACGCGCATCGCGTCGGGCTTCGCGATCATCATCTTGCCGCTCGTCGTCATCTCCATCGTAGCGCTGGCGACGATCGACCGGCTGGGCCGATCGGTCGACACCGTCCTGCTCGAAAACGAGCGCTCGCTCGCCGCCGCGACCGACATGGACATCGCCTTGGAACGCCTGGACAGCGCCGCCCTGCTGCTGCTCTTGGGACGCGACGGCGAGGCCCAGTCCATCGCCCAGGACGCCACGCCCGCGTTCGAGTCCGCCCTCGAGTCCGCGCAGGGCAACCTCACCATTCAGGGCGAGGGCCAGGTGATCGACGCGCTCGCCCAGGCGTTCGAAGAGGCGCAGAAGGCCTACACGCTCGCGTCGCAGGACTCGACGCAGCGGCGCATCGTCTACGCCCAGTCGTTCGTGCCCGCATTCGAGCGGACGCGCACCCGGCTGACCCAACTGCGCACGCTCAACCGCGACGCTGCCCAAACCGCCGGAGTCGAAGCCGGAAACGACGCCCGCACCGCCCGCTGGACTGTCCTGGTCGGCGCGCTCGTGGCTCTGCTGCTCTGCATCTGGGTAACGATCAAAATTTCGGGCGAGATCGCTCGCGACTTCCCCCGCGACATGCCGCCCACGTCGCCACGGCTCCAGTAGCTCAAGCCGCTGAGATTTAGGCTCGGTAATCCACAGCTCACGCCTTCAGCAGCGCGTCCAGATCCGTGCGGATCACCTCGGACAGTTCGTCCGGTGAGCGGGCCGCGTCGAGCACGCACCACCGCTGAGGCTCGCGCGCGGCCAGCGCGTCGTACGTCGCGGCGACGCGAGCGGCGAACTCCATCCCGGTCTGCTCCATCCGATCCTCGTCTCTCCCCGACCGCCGCGCCCGCGCCGCTTGGGGACTGATGCGGAGCAGGTAGGTGCGCCGCGGCGTCAGCCCGCCCGTGACGCGGCGGCAGAAACCAGCGAGCCAGTCCATGTCCATACCTCTGCCGCCACCCTGGTAGGCCAGCGTCGAGTCGTAGAAGCGGTCGCACAGCACTACGTCGCCCCGGTCGAGCGTGGGCAGCAGGACCTCGTGAACGAGTTGCGCGCGGGCAGCCGAGAACAGCATCAGTTCGGCCATGCTCGAGATCCGAAGACCGGGGTCGAGCAGCTGGTCGCGAACGGTTTCGCCCAGACTCGTGCCGCCCGGCTCGCGGACTAGGTGAACGCGCTTTCCTCTGGTTTCCAGATGCGCCTGAGCCGCACGGGCTTGGGTCGTCTTGCCGCAGCCGTCTAGGCCTTCGAACGTGATGAGCATAGGTGCCGGGAGCGGTGTCGGGGTACGAAAGAAGCGGTTGGGCTGACGCAAGAACGCCCGACGACGATGCGTTTTGCAACCGCCGGACAGGCACCGGGACAAGCCTCGGCGAAGCGCTTGAACCGCATCGGTCCTGACCCTATACTTGTCTAGAATCCTGCACGCGCGTCCGGCGTTTCCGCGTCGTTCTCCGTCCCCTTTGATAGCCGCACCTTATGGGTCCCTTCGATTTCGAGTTTGACCACGCGGACGACGATGCCGACGACCGGCTCGACGATCTGATCCGGTCGTACGAGCACGACCCGAGCGCCTACTTCGATTCGCAAGCGCTCGAGGAGATCGCGACGTTCTACTACGAGTACGGCCGGTTTGAAGACGCGCTCGAAGTCATCGACGACATCTTGCGCGACCAGCCGTTTCAGTCCGAAGCGTGGATGCGCAGAGGCGTGCTGCTTGGCTTGATGGGCCGCCACGGCGCCGCGCTGCAAGCCTACGAGCGCGCCCTATCGATCAGCCCGATGGACGCCGAGACGATGGTCAACATGGCGCTCACCTACGACCACCTGGGCCGCACCGCGCAGGCGATCGAACTCTACGAGCGCGTCTTGCAGTCCGACCCGACCTACGAGGACGCCCTCTTCCACCTGGGCGTGACCCTCGAACGCGCCGACCGGCTGAGCGAAGCTGTCGACTGCTTCGAGGCGTGCATCGAGATCGAGGACGAGCACCCCGAAGCCCACTACGAACTGGGCTACTGCTACGACCGGTTGGGACGCGACCAGGACAGCATCGCCTCGTACGAGCGCCACCTCGACATCGACCCCTACTCGGCCGATGCGTGGTACAACCTGGGCATCGTCCGCAACCGGACGGGCCTGTTCGAGCCCGCCTTGGACGCGTACGACTTCGCCCTGGCGATCCAGGAAGGCTTTGCGTCGGCGCACTACAACCGGGGCAACACGCTCGCCAACCTGGGCCGCCTCGACGAGGCGATTGGAGCCTACGAGCACGTCATCGCTCTCGAAGGCGACGACGCGGCGACCTACTACAACATCGGCCTGGCCTACGAGGAGAAGCGCGACTACCCGACGGCGATCGCGTTCTTCGAAAAGGCGATCGCGCACGAACCGGCCTATGCCGAGGCGTGGTACGGCATGGGCTGCTGCCTCGACGCGCTCGGGCGCTATGTGGAAGCCGTTCGCGCGTTCACCAAGGCCATCGAACTCAGCCCCGACACGACCGAGTTCTGGTACGCGCGCGCCGACAGCCTCTACAACGGCGGCCAGATCGCCCACGCGCTCGACGCCTACCGCACGGTCGTGCGAATGGACCCGCACAACGGCGAATCGTGGCTCGACTACGCCGAAACGCTGTTCGAAGCCGACCGCCCCAGCGAAGCGCTCGACGCCTACCGCCACGCCCTGCAGGCCGCGCCGCAGATGGTCGGCGTCTACTTCCAGCAGGCCAAAGCGCTCTACGCCCTGGGCAAGCGCGACGAGACGATCACCTCGCTCGAAACCGCCTTCCGCCTGGACCCGCAGACGCGCGAGGCCTTCCGCCAGAGCTACCCCGAACTCTACAACGACCCGCACCTGCGCAGCCGCTTGCGCTTTTAGACCACCGATGCAATGGCCGACGACTACTACACCCGCTTCGGCCTGCGTGCGCTGGTAGTTCTCGTCGTCCTCTTCCTGCTGATGATGGCCGCATTCACTGTTTCGTGGGTCGATGCGGACGGTGACCGGATCGCCGTTCGGGGCGCGTTTTATGGTTACTCAGTCGACCGGAGCGACATCGCGCAGGTCGACACGCTCTCGCGCGACGAAGTTGCGGGCTTAGTCAAGCGCAACGGCGGCGACATGGCAGGCTACCGGATAGGCTGGTTCACGGATCGCGACGGCGAGCGCGTGTTCGTGCGCTCGACTCCATCGGGCAACCTGGTTCGGATAAAGCCCGCCGACGGAGCCGCGCTGATCGTCAACGCGAGCGTGGTGCCGACCTGTTGGTCGCGCGCTGACGGTTTGGGGCGCTCAAAGATGTCGACCCTGCGAGAGTTGACATCTTTACCAGGTCAGACGCCACCACGCGCGTCGTTTTTCGCGCAGCCGTAACCGCGCCTCTTGCGCGCGCGCCCTATTCTGACCGGCTCACCCGACTCTTAGCCGATGCGCCTCGTCACGCACTTCCTCCAAGGCCTCCTCATGGGCGGCGCCGACATCATCCCCGGCGTCAGCGGTGGCACGATGGCGCTTATCGTCGGCATCTACGCGCGTCTGATCGGAGCGATCAGCGACGGCGTCTCGGCGATCTTGCTGCTGCTCCGCGGGCGATTCCGCGAGGCGACGCAGGCGTTTGGCGCGCTGCCGTGGGGCTTGCTGCTGCCGCTCGTCGTCGGCATCGGACTGGCGATCGGGTTGGGATCGCTGTTCATTCCCTACTTGCTCGAAACGTACCCGGTCGAGTGCCGATCGGTCTTCTTCGGGCTGGTCGCGGCGTCGCTCGTGATTCCGTGGCGCGAGCGACACGCGCACCAGAACTGGCACTACGCCGTCGCTATCGCTGCCGCTGTCATCGCGTTTCTGCTCGTCGGTTTGCCGCGCTCGGGCGACGCCGCCGATCCCAGCGCGCTGCGCATTTTTGCGAGCGCGGCTGTCGCCATCAACGCGATGATCCTGCCAGGCGTGAGCGGTGCGTTCCTGCTCGAAGTGCTCGGCCTCTACACGACGACACTCGACGCGCTCCGCTCACTCGATCTGGGCTACGTCGGCATTTTCGCGTTGGGCGCGGCAACCGGACTGGGCGCGTTCGCCAAGCTGCTCGGCTGGCTGCTCGAGCATCACCACGACCTGACGATGGCCGACTCTCGTCGGCCTGCTCGCCGGGTCGCTGCGCGCGCTGTGGCCGTGGGTCGCCTATATCGAGCATGTTAAAGAGGGAGTGTCCGAATACGTCCCCGACCCGTCGCGCCTGCTCGTGCCGGGACCCGACTGGCCGCTTGCGCTAGGGTTGGCCCTGGCTGGATTCGCGTTCGTGACTCTCCTCGCATGGATAGGCCGCAAGCGCATCAACACGGGCGGCGACAAGATGGCCGAGGAGATGTAACCATGGCCGGGCCGACTACCACCACACACGCGCATCCCGACGACGCGCTGATCCGCACGTACGCGAGTCTCCGGCTCGGATCGCTCACGCTGCGGATTGATCGGGGGCGCTGGCTCGACTTCGGCTTCGACGGACTCGTACTGCACGTATCGCCTCCGTTTCTCTACTCGTCCCATTCGCCCGTCTCCCACCTGCTCGGGCAGCACCTGCGCCCGCGCGACTCCGGATTGCCTCCGCTCGACCGGTCGGCGCGACCGCTCTTCGTCCCTGCCGACACGTTTCCCGCTTCAGTCCTCGCGCCCTCTCGAACGGCGACGCTCCTGAAAGCTCCTCTCTCGAACGCGGCGCTCCGCTACCTCGCTCTGTACCACGGAGGCGAGGTCGATCGTGCCGCCCCTTATCCCGATTGGCGGACATCCTCTTCGCTTCGACGGCACCTATCGTGTACCGATACGCTCCGCCGGGAAGACGTCGGACGTCCTCATGTGCAAGAGCGTCAGTTGATCGGTAAACCAACAGAAGCAGCGGACATACCGCTGGCCGACGCCCTCTACCGGCTAGTCACAGAAGGAGGCTGTCGCACGGTCGGCGTGACCAAAGCGCATGGGCAATCGAGCCTGCAACTGCTAAGCGGACTGCGCCTGTTTGCCCGATCTCACTCGCACGTCGAGGCGACGATCATCGTCTACCATCCGGGCGAGCCGGAAGTGATTGGTCTGGTGCGCAGGCTGCACGTTCTCCACGCAGAGCTTCCGTACTGGAGCAGCAAGTCCAGAAAAGGCCACTGATCCTCTTTTCAAACTGCAGCCCGCGCAAGCGTCGGCTCGTCGACGCGCACGTCGCTCTCGACCAGCCCGTCGCGCAGGCGGACGATGCGGCGCGCGTGCTGGGCGATGTCCTCTTCGTGCGTGACGACCAGCAGCGTGTTGCCCTTGCGGTAGAGCTCTTCGAAGAGCAGCATGATCTCCTCGCTGGTCTTGGTGTCGAGGTTACCCGTCGGCTCGTCGGCGAGCAGGATCGACGGATCGTTGACCAGGGCGCGCGCTACGGCGACGCGCTGGCGCTGGCCGCCCGAGAGTTCGTTGGGCTTGTGCGTCAGCCGGTCGCCCAGCCCGACGTTGGTCAGCACCTGAGCGGCGCGCTCGTTGCGGTCGCGCGGCGACACTCCGGCGTAAACCAGAGGCAGCGCGACGTTCTTGAGGCAGTCGACGCGCGGCAGCAGGTTGAAGGTCTGGAAGACGAAGCCGATTTCCTCGTTGCGGACCGTCGCCAGTTCGTCGTCCGTCATGTGGCTCACGTCGCGCTCGTTGAGCACGTAGGTGCCTCCGGTCGGCGTGTCGAGGCAGCCCAGAATGTTCATCATCGTCGACTTGCCGCTACCGGACGGCCCCATGATGGCGACGTACTCGCCCGCTTCGATTTCGAGGTCGACTCCAGCCAGCGCGTGGACCTTCTCCGTGCCCATCTGATACATTTTCTCGACGCCATACAGACGGATCAGCGCATCGCGTTTTGCGGGAGCGGGAGAGTAGGAAAGCGGAGCGGTGTCCATCATCGGATAGGCGAGAGTGTGAAGTCACCGGTACGACGCGGCTCGCCCCAGGTTACGCCGGATCTGTAGTGGACGCGGGAGGCTCGCTCATCTGGCCAGCTAGTTCGGCGATGGTGGTGGGCGTTGCCAGGCGGGTCGCCACAGTACCGGATTGATGGCTCGCCGCAGTTGGCACTGTCGAATCTGCCCGCACATAGTTGCGCTCGTGTCGACGGCGCTCGGTGCAGGAGGCGGCCAGGGATCTGCGCTGTTGGTTTCGCGCGGAGCAGTTGGGCTATGACGTGTGTGAAGCGAAGAGCGTGAAGGTGAACCTGCGCCCCGGACGCTGCGCAGGCAACGTGGCACTGACATACACGTCGGTCTCGTCGGCAGGACACAGCGGAGCAGGGTGCGCTCTGCGCCAACGGACTACTCCGGCCGCGCTCATACCGGTCGCTCGAAGCAAGCAGCGGCGGAAGTAGAGGGTGGACAGGCCGAGCGCGCGCGCCAATCCGTCTTCGCCCGGCGCGACGTCGGGCGGAGCGGCGTCGATGACAGCCATTACGCGACGCACGAACGCGTCATAGAAGTCGGCGGAGAGTGGGTCCATGGAGGGACGAGGCATCGCTGGGCAGGATCAGATGGTGGAGAGGCAAAGAGGCTCACTCGATAAGGCGACGAAAGCGCGCCGATCCGCTCATCGAGTCCGATCTTTTTGCAGTTGCGATGCTCCGCATGGAAGCGCGTACTTGTGCGGACCACCACCACACGAGAGCCTATGTCCCCAGCTCCAGACCTGACCCAACTCCTCAACGCGCAGCAAGACGGAGCGCCGGACGCAGCCAATCAGGCGATGCCGCAGGTCTATGACGCGCTGCGCTTGATCGCCCGCAACCACCTGCGCCAGGAGCGGCCCGCGACACACGCTCAACCCGACCGCCCTCGTCCACGAGGCCTACGTCAAGCTGATTGACCTCGACCGCGTGACGTGGGAGAGCCGACGCCACTTCTTCGCGATGGCGTCGCGCTCGATGCGCCGCATCCTGGTCGACTACGCGCTGGCGCACGCAAGCCGAGAAGCGCGGCGGCAATCAGACCGACCTGAACGTCGAGGAGGTGCCTGTCTTCGCCGATCTGACGCCCGCCGACGTACTCGCGCTCGACGAAGCGCTCGAGCGGCTCGAAGGCATAGATGAGCGCAAGGCGCAGATCATCCAGTTGCGGTTCTTCGGCGGCTTCTCCATTGACGAGACGGCTGAGATGCTCGGCGTCTCGCCTGCTACCGTCCGGCGCGACTGGACGATGGCCAAAGCGTGGCTCCGCAGCGAAATCGATCTGTCGTGAGCGTTTTGAGGCGCGTAGTACGCGTATAAACGATACTACCCCTTACGTCATGTCTACTCCTTCTGGCGACCACTGGAGCCGCGTCGAGGCGCTGTTTCACCAGACGCTCGACCTTCCAGCCGATGAACGATCCGGATTTCTCGACCGGACCAGCGCAGCGTCGCCGGACGTGGTCTCTGCCGTGCGGGTCGATGGTCGGCGCGCACGAACGGTCGCCGGACTTTCTGGAAGCCGCCCGCAACGAGTGGACAGGTCGACGCGGCCGTCGAAGGCGAGCGCATCGGCCCCTACCGTCTCGTCCGCACGCTAGGCACGGGCGGCATGGGCGTCGTTTACCTCGCCCAGCGCGATGATCTGCCGCGCTCAGTCGCCCTCAAAGTGCTGCCGCGGGGATTGGATTCGGACGAACTGCGGCTGCGTTTCCTGCGCGAGCGCCGCATCCTCGCAACGCTCGATCATCCCCACATCGCGCGCCTCTACGACGGCGGCCTAGCCCACGACGGACGGCCCTATTTCGTGATGGAATACGTCGAGGGCGAACCCATCGACGTGTACTGCGACCGCAACCGACTGCCTGTCGCCGCGCGGCTGGCGCTGTTCCACACCGTCTGCCGCGCCGTTCAGCACGCGCACCAGCGGCTGGTGGTACACCGTGACTTGAAGCCGTCGAACGTGCTTGTGACCGTCGTAGAGGGGCGGCCTGTCGTCAAACTACTCGACTTCGGCATCGCCCGGCTGGCCGAGGAGGCCGAAGGCGAACAGCCGATCACGCGGACGGACGCCGCTGTTTTTACTCTCGAGTACGCCGCGCCCGAGCAGATCCGAGGCGAGGCCGTCACGACGGCGACCGACGTGTACGCGCTGGGCATCTTGCTCTACGAACTGCTCGTCGGCGAGCGGCCCTACGATCTGCCCGTCGCGCGCACGCCGGGCGGTCGAAGACGCCATTCTCAACGCCGAGCCGCAAGCCCCGAGCACGCGCCTCGCCCGGTCCACGCCGAACACGTCGGCAGCAGCCACGACTCGGGGCATGACGCGTAGTCACCTGACGCGCCTGCTCCGATCCGACCTCGACCACGTCACGCTCAAAGCGATGCGCAAGGAGCCGGAGCAGCGCTATGAATCCGCAGCGGCGTTAGCCGACGACGTGGCGCGTCACCTGGACGGAAGCGCCGGTTGACGCGCGCGGTGGAGCGTGGCGCTACCGCGCGCGGCCGGTTCGTTCAAGCGATATCGTGCGCCGGTTGGCGTCGGTGCGGCGATGGTGCTGATTCTGGTCGTCGGCCTGGGATCGGCGCTGTGGCAGGCCGACGTGGCAGCAGAGCGCGAGCGCGCGAGTCGCACTGTCGACGAGGCGCGCAAGCAGACCGCAGATGCGAGCGTTTGCGATGGGGCTGTTCGCATCGGCTAACCCCGAAGACGTGAGCTACGACACCGTTTCGGCGCGCACGCTCCTCGACCGAGGCGCCGAACGCATCCGCACCGACTTGGCCGATCAGCCGTACGTTCAAGCGCAACTGATGGCCGACATGGCCGACATCTATCGCCGACTGGCAGTCTACGACCAGTCCGACGCGCTGCTCGCCGATGCGCTTCCGCTCGTCCCCGCGACAGGAACTGCAGCTGACACGACTCGCGCCGACCTGCTCGAATACCGAGGCGTCTCGCTGCGCGACCTCAACCGCTACGACGAGGCCGAGGTGCTTCATCGATTCGGCGTACGCGATCCACGAGTCGACTGCTCGGTCCCGATCACCGGCGCACCGTTACCAGCCTGCACGAACTCGGGCTGCTCTACTGGTCGATGGACCGACTGCCAGAGGCCGCGCAAGCGCAGGAGCGCGAAGTGGAGCTTCCACCGCGCCCAAGTGCCGATCGATACGCCGTACGTGGCGAGCGCGCTCAACAATTTGGGCCTCACCTACTGGTACTCGGATAGCCTGCAGCAAAGCCCAGGCGATGCTTTCCGAGTCGGTCGACCTGCACCTGCCTACTTCGGTCGGCACGTCAAGAGCACCTCGCCGCTGCTCAACCTGGGAAACGTGAACGGCGAACTGGGAGACGAAGTCGAAGAGCTGCGTCTCAAGAGGTTGGCTTATGACATCCGCCGCGACGCGCTGGGGCCGGATCATCCAAGCACCGCGAGCGCCCAGGCTCAGGTCGCCGGATACCTATTGGACGACGGGCAGACCGCTGAAGCGCTGGCTATGCTGGAAGAGGCCGAAGCCGTTTACCGAACCAATCTGGGAGACCACTCGACGAACGGCTCGCATCATGCGGGATCACGCGGATGCTCTGTACGCGTCGGGCGAGATCCCGAGGCGCTGAGAGGGCCCGCGAACGCGCGTGACATGGCCTACCGCACGTTTACCGAAGGCCATCGAGCACTCCGCTAGTTCGACCGGCTCGTTGCCCGGATCGAGGCAGGCGAGTAGTCGATGGGTGCCCGAATGAGGAGACCTGCCAGGTCAGAGCGGTATCACACGTCAGCTTTCGTCGCTGTCGAAGCGGTTGCGTTCCTTGACGACGACGTTCATGTCGGGGCGGAGCGTGCGGCTCAGGGCGCTGAACGGGCCCGTCACGACGCGCGCCGTGTCGCTGATGCCGCTGCGGATGTGAATGTGCGTCGCGTCGGCGATGCCGGTCGACACTTCGAACATCCGCGCCTTGCCGCCTTCGACGACGAACACGACTTTGCGTAGATCCTCGCCGCTGGGCGTGACGGCGCCCTCGGTCGTGTCGCGGCGGACCTTGTTGAAGTCGCGCGCCGTGACGGCTCCGATGGGGACCGCGATCACGCTCTGAGCCGTCTGGGTAAACACGTCGACGGTTCCGCTCATGCCGGGACGCAGCTGCACGTCGCCGCCGGGGATGACGACCTCGGGCTGGGCGACCGCCGTCGTGATGCCGCCGGGCGAGGGCATGCCGACACCCAGCACGCGGACTTTGACGAGGAAGTTGGTCACCTGATCGGTTCCGCTCAGGCGGGCGCTGTTGGCGATCTCGGTCACGACGCCACGCATCGGCACGTCCGGGTAGGCGTCGACCTCGACCAGCGCGCTGTCGCCCAGCGTCACGTTGACGATGTCGTTTTCGTTGACGCCGACTTCGATCTCCATCCGCTCGAGTTGGGCGATGCGCAGCAGTTCGGTTCCGGCCATCTGGCTCGTCCCGACCACGCGCTCGCCCAGTTCGACGTTGAGCTGGCTGACGGTCCCGCTCATCGGCGCGACAATCGTCGTGTTGGCGAGTTGCTCGCGCGCTTCGCGCAGCCGCGCGTTGGCGGACTGGACCGAGAAACGGGCGCCCTGCACCTGAGCTTCGGCGACCTGCACCTGTGTCTGAGCGGCCTCCAGTTCGGCCGTCGCGATCAAATTTTGAGCCGCCAGTCCTTCCTTGCGCCGCAGGTCTTGCTGTGCGTTGAGTCAGGCTCGCCTCGCTCTGACTCTGGCTCGACCGCGACTGCAACACGCTGGCCTGCAACTGCTCGACCTGAGCCTGGATGATGTCCGGTCGGATGCGGATCAGGATGTCGCCCGCCTGGACGGGATCGCCTTCGGCCACACGCAGATCGATGATCTCGCCCGACACCTCGGGGCTGATCTTGACCTCGATCTCAGGCTGGATCGCGCCCCGACGCCGTCACGACCTGAGTGATCGTGCGTCGCTCGCGATCTCGGCGTTGACCTCGGTCCCGCTCGGTCCACCGCCGAACATGCTGGCGGCGACGATGGCGAGCAGCACGAGAACGCCGAGCACGGCCGAGGCCGATGTAGAGCTTTTTGTTGGAGTTTTTCCGAGCGGGAATCTGCGCCATGACGGGTGGATTGGAAAGAGAGTGAAGGTGTGCCGATGGGCGCTTAGTCGAACGAGAGTCGGTCGACGTCGATCGTGCCGGTATAATAGTCGATCAGCTTCTCTTGGAAGACGAATCGGTACTGCGCGCTGACCAGGTTGCTCTGCGCATTGGTGAGCAGCGTCTGGGCCTGCTGCACGTCGTAAAGAGTGCCTGCGCCTGCCGCGTAGCGCTGCTCGGCGGCCTGAAACGCCTGCTGCGCCGCCTCGACCTGGACGCGTGAGAACGTCACCTGCGCCGCCGCCGCTCGGTAGTCGAGGATCGCCTGGCGCACCTGCGTCGCGATCTGCTGCTGCTGGTCTTCCAGATTGAGCTGCGCCGTCTGCGCCTGTACGCGTGCCCGCTGGACCGAGTTGCGCGTCCGGTTGGCATCGAAAATGGGGACCGAAAGCGACAGTCCAAGGCCACCACCGCGCTGCTGGTCGAGCTGGTCGAGTAGAGCCGTGCGCTCGGTCTGAGGTCGACCCGTGCCTGGGTCGACGATCGGAATGCCCCCACCGTCGAGCACGATTTGCTGAGCCGCGCTGGTCCACGACGTGCCGTAGCTGGCCGACGCCGACACGCGAGGCAAGCGACCGGCGCGTGCGATCGACGCGCTCAGATCTGCGGATTCAATGTCGGCTTCGAGACGCATCCAGGTCGGCGCGGCGCTCGTAGGCCGTCGCGATCAGGCCGCGCAGATCGTAGGCTTCGACGTCGAGCGCCTCGTCCGACAGGTCGGGTAACTCGGGGATGACGAAGCGGTACTCGGCGAGCGGGTCGAGTTGGAGCAGCTGGATCAGGTTGGCTTCGGCGAGTTGCACGTCGCGCTGCGCGTTGACGACGCTCAGGCGCGCCTGGGCCACCTCGCCTGCTGCTGAAACACTTCGGACGCCGGGACGCACACCACCGGCGATCAGTCCCTTCGACCTGTTCGAGCCGTCGCACCTGCTGTTCCAGCGCGATCTGCTGCACGTCGACTTGCTCGCGAGACGAGATGACGTTTAGAAACTGCGTCGCCACCTGGAAGACCAGATCTTGCTCGACGCGCTCCAGTCCCAGCTGTCCAGCGCGCAGACCCGCGCGGGCCTGAGCGACTTGGGCACGGCGGCTGCCGTCGAAAATCGTATAGCCGACGCTCGCGCCGACGCTCGCGCTTTCGATCGTCTCGTTATTGAGTTGCCCCGTCACCTGGTCGAACGAGCGGCCGTAGCTCTGCCGCGCGCTCGTGGACGCGCTCACGTCGGGCAGGTAGCTGTTGCGCGCGTCCGAGATGGCGATCTCGTTGAACCGATTGCTGATCTGAGCGCGGCGCAGCGCCGTGCTCTGCTGCTGGGCGATCTGGACGGCGTCGACGAGCGTGATCGTGCGCGTGGTGACGGGTGTGTCCTGCGCCCATGCGGTCGGCGCGAAGAGAAGGAGGACGAGGAGGAGGCGAATCATCGGATGCGGTTCGTGAGTGAGCGGAAGCGTCGGCAAGGGGCAACCGCCGTGCCCCGACGTGTCGAGCGAGTCGAACGGGGTGGGCACGCGGTCGCTGTACGGAGGCGGACAGGTCGTGTTACACCAGCGGACACTTTGGCGGCAGAACGACTCTCACTCCGGCTCTTGCAACGCGGCCAGCAAGAGCGCCGCTGCGTCCTCGGGATTCTCCGACGCCGCCAATGCATCGACCTGCTCCTCGGTCTGCACCAGGTGCGTGACGGCGGCCAGTTTGCCCAAGTAGCGGCTCGAGTCGACCGTGCGCGGGCACAGAAACACCAGCACCACGTGAACCGGGCCAGACGATGCCGGAAGGTGCAACCCGTCGCGGCTCGTGCCGACGAGTACGTGGGTCGTCTGGGTCAGGCTCGTGTGCGCGTGGTAGAACGCCACACCGGGGCGTAACTCCACGGCGTAGTCGGTGCCTCCGGCGCGCAGGCGATCGAGCATGGCGCTGGTTTCGACCGACCCCATCTCGGCGAGCGGGTCCAGCAAGGCGCGCAGCATCGTCTCCTCGTCTGTATCGGGCTCGAAGTCGACCTGGACCAGTTCGGGGGAGATGGCGAGCGCGAGCGCCCTTGCGCCACTGCTCGACGGCGGCCCGACGAGCGTGCGCAGCGGCACGTCGGCGGGATACACGACGAGCAGTCCGGCTTCGTCGAACCGTTGGGCGAGAACGCGCGGCAGTCGGTCCAGCGCGGGGCGCCACGCCAAGGATCCCTCTCGTGAGGTGAGCAGGATGAGCAGGTCGCCGCTTCTTGTACAGGTCGTCGGTCGTGGCGACGGTATCGGTCCACGTCTCCATGCGCTCGACCGTCAGCGGGACGTTGGGCTTTATGCGCAGACTCGTCGCCTCCAGTTCGTCGGCTGAGCGTTCGGCGGCCATCGAGAATCAGTTCGGCACCGGCCTGCTTGGCCAGGATCTTGACGGCGCGCATGGCTGCGGCGAATCCGGTTTCGCGCGACAGGTAGGGCGGCACCAGGACCAGAATGCGCTGAGTCGTCGCCAGCGGTTGGGCGAGGCGGCACACCCACAGCATCTCGCGCGTCTCGCCGAGCAACTGGTCGAGCACGCTGCCGAAGATGAACGCGCGCGCCGTGTTCTCGCCGTTCCATCCGATCAGGACCGTCGAAATCCGCTCCTCCTTGGTTGCCCGAACGATGCCTGCCGCCGGGTTGTGGTCGAGCCTCGTCAGCGGCTTCATCTCGACATCGGCAGCGGCAGCGTGCAAGACGGCGCGGCTCAGCATCGCCTCGCCCTGCGCCACGCGTCCGTCCGAGCCGGGTCCGTCGCGGACGACCGTCATCGGGTAGATCGGGACGGTCGACGACGGATCGTGGATCAGCAGCGCCAGATCGGTCAGTTCTTCGGCCGTCTCGGGATTGCTCAGCGCGACCAGGATGCGCTGCGGCGGCGCGTCGGTGTGCGGCGCGCTCTCGGCCGCCAGCGCCATCCGCCGTCCCCACCGCTCGACCACGAACGGGCCGACCAGGCACGTAATCAGCATCATCACGACGACGCCGTTGACCATCTGCTCGTTGAACAGCCCAATCTCGAAGCCGATCAGCGTGACCGCCAGCGTCGCCGCCGCCTGGGGCGTCGACAGGCCGTAGATCGTCCACTGCTCGTCGCGCGTGTAGCCATAGATCTTGCCGACGACGTAGGCCGCTATCGCCTTACCGCCCAGCACGAGCGAGGCCGAAAGCAGGATCGCCAGCGCCCACAGCGGAAGCTGGAGCAGTGCTTTCAGATCGACCAGCATCCCGACCGAGAGCAGGAAGAACGGCACGAACAGCGCCTCGCCGACGAACAGAATCCGCGTCATCATCGGCGACTGCTCGGGCACCAGCCGGTTGAGCGACAGCCCGACGACGAACGCGCCGATAATCGCCGCCAACCCGGCCTGCTCGGCCACGAATGCCGCCCCAAACACGACCGTCAGCAGAAACGCGAACTGCACGTCGGGCTGCTGCTTGACGGTTCGAAAGAACCAGCGGCCCAGCAGCTGCACGCCCCACGTCGCCGCGACGCCAAAAGCGCCACGCGTGCGGCGAACCACATCCAGTCCGACGCCTCGGCTTTGCCCGCCGCCACCTGGGTCACGACGGCCAGCAGCAGCAGGCTCACCAGATCGGTCACGACCGTCCCGCCCATCGTCATCACGACCGCGGGCGATTTGTCCAGCTTGAACCGCTGCGCGATCGGGTAGGCCAGCAGCGTGTGCGAGCCGACGATGGCGCCGAGCAGCAGCGTCGCCGACCAGTCAAAGCCGAGCAGCATCAGTCCGGCTCCCAAGGCCAGCACGAACGGAAGCGAGAATGAGAACAGCCCGAACGTCACGCTTCGCCCGCGAAGCCGGGTGAACTGATCGAAGTCGATGCTCAGACCCGCCGTAAACATCAAATACAGCAGCCCGACCGTGCCCAGCAGTTCGAACGTCGCATCGCGCGCCAGCAGCCCGACGGCGTTCGGTCCCACGATCGCGCCGACGACGATCAGCCCCACCAGCCCAGGCATACCGACGCGCTTGAACAGCATCGGCGCCAGCAGCACGATCGACATCGTGAGCGCGAAGATGAGGACCGGATCCTCGATGGGGAGCGTCACGCAGGTGGGGAGAAAGCGACGGGAGGAGCGGGTGAACCGCCTGAAAAGCTACGCCACGAGCGGCCGTCTGACCGTCCGTTTTCGGCCATGTCCTGATTTCCTAGCACGTTGGAACAGCATGTTCGTAGCCATGTTCGCCCCTACGCAAGCAGGCTCGTACGGCTGCTCGCATTACGCTGCGTCGCACGTCTCACTGGGCGTCGTGCCACGTTTTACTCTCTGCCCTTATCTATGGAGGTGATCCTATGTCTGACACGCAGAAAGGAGCCTTTGGCTTCGGCTGCTAGCACCAGCCTTGTCGGCTCCCCGACAGCTTGGGCCTCGTCGCACACCTTGGCGGCGAGGCCCACTTTGCGTCCGGCCGTCTCGATCGGCTACGAAAACAAGTCCGGCACCGGCGCCTGCTCGCGCGCCAGCAGCTGCCGCTTCCGAGCCACGCCCCACCGGTACCCACGCATCTCGCCACTCGCCCCGACGACGCGGTGACACGGCACGACGACGGCAACCGGGTTGGCCGCACACGCTCCGGCCACCGCCTGCGACGCGCCGACCTCCCGGCCCATCCGAGCGGCTAGCGCGCCGTACGTCGTCGTCTCGCCCCACGCCAACGCTCGCAGCCGCTCCCACACGTCGAGTTGAAACGGCGTGCCTTGGATGTCGAGCGGAACGGCGCGCAGCTTTTCGTCGGCCAGGTCGCTCAGCTCGTAGTCGACGCTGAGCGCCCACGCCACGTCGCCAACCCAGTCGAGCAGCGGGTGACCGGCCAGCGCGGGCGATCGCTCCGAGCGATTCGCCCCACGCCTGAGCTTCAGCGTCCGTGTCGAGTAGGACGAGCCCTCGGAGTCCTCTCTCGGTCCCAACGCCCGAGACGACGCCAATCGGAGTGGCTTCAACAGCGAAACGCAGGCCTTCGGACGGATCCGAGAGGCCTGCGTTTTGGAAAGGCGGGGAGTTGTGATCCGGACTACCGTGAGTTGTCATGCGACGCCCCAACGGCTCCTACGTCGCCCGGTTCACCGTCTCGACCCGCCTTAGTCGTGATCCGCGAGGATCAATAGTCGCGCCAGCAGTTCCAGGTCCACGGGCCGTTGGTGTGCTTGACGACTTCGCACGTCCAGCCCGGTTCACCGGCGGCGCCCTCCAGCAGCGGGGACGTGTTGATCTGGTCGAGGATCGACTCGGGAATGGTGTTCACCTCGTCTGACAGAGCAGCGAGTTGCTCGGCGCTGACGGCTTCCCAGCCCAGATCGCTCTGGTAAAACTCGATCGTGTTTCCGCTGGGGGAGACGACGCTCAGCACCGGCACGTCGAAGGCACCGGGAGAGGGAACGGAGGCGATGGCCGAGTTGTCCGCGAACGAGTTGGTGCCCGCCAGGAACGGCAGGACCAGCAGGACGGCGAGGAGACGGTACGATTGCTTCATGAGGTGAGGGGTGTGAGGTGGTCGAGTGATTGTGCCATCAACCTACCCTGGACGCTTTCGAGACCGCAAGGAGGATCCTCCCGAAACGAAAGGAGGAATGTCCCGACTTTTCGGGACATTCCTCCTTTTCGACCGGGACGAAAGCGCAGCAGGTCTGACGAAAGCGCAGCAGCTCTACGGATCGACCATGTTGTTGCGCCAAGCCCACGCAATAGCCTCCCGCGATGTCGTCACGCCGACCTTCTCGTAGACCGACGTGAGCGTGTTGCGGACGGTCGATATGGCGACGTTCAACTGCTCGGCGATTTTCTCGTTGGTCAGCCCGTTTCCCAACAGGCGCAGCACGTCGCGCTCGCGCTCGTTCAGCGCGTGGAGCGGCGATTCGAGCGGATGGCGCACCAGCCAGATCGGCATGCCCTGTGCCACCTGCCTCACTGCTTCGATGATGAGCGCGGGCGGGCGATCCTTGGTGACGAACCCAAGGGCGCCGCCGTGCAGAAACCGCTCGACGTAGGCCGGGTCGTCGTGCGCCGACAGGCCGAGGATGCGCGTCGCGATGCCGCGCTCGCGTATCGCCGTGACCACTTCGGGGCCGGACATGCCGGGCATCTGGATGTCGAGCACGAGCACGTCGGGAAGCAGCCGCTCGGCTACCTCCAGCGCCTCCTCACCATTCGACGCCTCTCCGACAACGTGTAGCGTAGGGTCCTCTTCTATGAGACGACGCAGTCCGCCTCGGAAGACGGCATGATCGTCGGCTAGAACGATGCGGTAGGGAGCGGTCATGAAGATGCGTGGAGAAGGTGGAGTTCCAAAAGAGAATCGGAGACGTGGAGGGGCACCCACACGGTAAGCCGAGTGCCCTGCCCAGGCACCGACCAAATGAGGAGTTCGCCCCCAAGGATCTCGGCGCGCTCACGCTGGCCGAGTAGTCCATAATGCCCAGTCTCGGCGAGGTCTTCCAAGCGGCGGGGGAGGTCGAATCCCGATCCGTCATCCTCGATGATCAGCGAGACGCCCTTGGCTCCTTCCACATCTTCTCTACGCAGCACGACGCGGACACGCGTGGCTTGACTGTGCCGGGCGACGTTGCTCAGCGCCTCCTGTGTCATGCGGAAGAGCGCCGTCGTCTGCTGCTCGGGAATGGCATCGGGGTCTTCGTCCGAGAAGAGGTCCGGGTCGATCGTCAGGTCGACCGTCGTGCCGCTCGTTTCTCGGTGCCGCTCGGCAAGTGTCCGCAGCGCTTCTCCGAGACCGTACCCGCTCAGCAGCGGAGATCGCAGTGTATCGGTCAACCCGCGCAACTCGGAGGCCACCTCGCCGACCGTCGCGTCGTGCTGTCGGGGGCTTTGGTCGACCAGTGCCAGGTTCATGCGTAGGGCGTAGAGCGTTTGGAGGGGTCCATCGTGGAGTTCGCGTGCCAATCGTTTGCGCTCGTCCTCGCGGCTCTGCTCTACGTACCGGCGAGTCCTCAAAATGCGCTTTTGATCCTCCAACGCCTTTCTTTCAGACCTGCGACTCTTCACAAGCTGAACCAGGAGAAACAGCATCAAAGGTATTAATATTAAAATGAATAATATTATGTATTTAGAATATTCTAGATAAAACCATAGCTTAGCATCGCCAAAACCAAATCCAGCCCGAAAGGTGTTGGCTTCAGTGTCGTCGAACGAAGAAAACGCTGCGGTGATATTTCTAAACAGCCAATAGTCGATCACCAGCGAGTCCCCCTCGACGTACAGGCTGACGGTTTCGCCTGACTTGAAGTCGTATCGGGCGAAGAGCGTGTCGCCCCAACTCGTTTGGCCGTCCCGCCGAGGCTGAAGCTCTGCCGGGCCTGTGGGTACCTGCTGTATGGCGCTCGCTGCCTCGAGGGGTACGCAGGTGGCGGCAATCAGGAGGAGGACGAGGTAGCGTGCGAGCACGGCGCGGAATGGAGAGGCACGAAGGGACGCGAGCCTAAAGCTAGGCACCATCGGCGCTGGGCGAGTGGGAGATGTGTCCCGAGTTTTCGGACGCAAACGCAGCCGAAGTAACGAATCCTCCCGAAAAGTCGGGACAAAGCGCTAACGGGATAGGGAGCAAGATCCTCTACGCCTTCCGTCCGGTCTCTGTAACCTGGAGGGACGCTGCCGATCAGGCGCCGTCTTCTCTTGTGGAGACTCGGCCCCGAGCGCTACTACCACTTTGTATCTACCAATGCGCCTATGTCGTCCTTCGACTCCCGCCCTGCTCTTTCTCCGTTTCGAAGGCTACCGCGCATGACCCGTGCCGTTTCGCCTCTCTCTCTGATCGCCGAAGTGCCGATCCAGGCGGACGAACCGACTTCGTCTCCGGCAGCTCCTCTGGTTGCACACGGTGTCGTGTTTCACGCAACGAACGATCGGCTGATCGCGAGCGATGCGGTTTCGGGCGTCCAACAGTGGAGTGTTGCGTGGAACCGAGAGGCGGCGCGGCAAACCGGTCGACTGACGGTGGATCATGGAAAGGAGACCGTCTACGCAACGAGCGAAGACGCGCAGCGCATACGGGCACTGTCGCTGCACAGCGGAGAGATGCGGTGGACGACGCGTCTGCCCGAGGGTCATGCCTTCCCGCCGCACAACCGCTACGCGCAGACCGACACGCGGCTCTACACCGCTGTCGAGCGCATCCGCCCCTATCGCCAATCCGCCTTGATGGCGCTTGATACCGGCACGGGCACACGCGTCCGGAGTGCGGCTACGACGGCTCCGGCACAAGACATTCGACTGGGCGGGGGGCATCTTCTCGTACTCGAATCCCTACGCGACTTGCGTCCCGGATACAGCTCGAGTGTGCTGGTGGCGCGCGACCCGGATACGCTCGTGACGCGATGGCGCATGGTCGTCAGCGGGCGCGGCGCAGCGGATGGCGGACACATCGTGACGCACGGCGATCAGGCGTGGATCGGCAGTACGAGCGGTTCAGGCTTCATCGCCTGCGCCGACCTCAACGGAGGGTCCGAGCGCTGGCGCGTCGACGGGGTGCACGCTCATAGCCTCACTCTGGCCGCCGGGTCACAGTTGAACGGTGTGCTGATCCTCTTTCAGCAAGGAGCGTCCCTGGTCGCCCTCGATGCCGAGTCGGGGCGACGCGTTTGGCGGTCTGACTTGGGGCGTACTGGTGCAGGATCGACGTGCTACGCCAACGGTGTCGTGTACCACAGTCGAGACTCGTGGCTGTACGCTCTGGACGTGCAAACAGGACGAGCGCTCGCGACGACCGAGTCGCCGAGTGGAACGGGCCTCTCGGTTTGGTCGGATGGCGAGCGGGTGTGCTGGTCTACCGAGTGGGGCGTGCAAATCTACGAGGCGGCGCCCCATGATTAGATCGCTACCGACTCACTTGTAGCGGTAGACGATGCGGCCTTTGGTGAGGTCGTAGGGCGACATCTCGACGTCGACGCGGTCGCCGGGGAGGATGCGGATAAAGAACTTACGCATCTTGCCCGAGAGCAGGCCGAGGATGGTGTGTCCGTTGTCGAGTTCGACGCGGAACTGGGCGTTGGGAAGGGCCTCGGTGACGGTGCCCTCCTGCTTGATCGGCTGTTGCTTAGCCATAGCGGAGTTGCGCTGGAGCGCGTTTGGTTGGTGCGGAATCGCGATGTCCCGCAGCGTCAGGAGGGCCGTGGGAGCGTATAAATACGGCAGGTTTACGCCTCAGGGTCCGGCTGTGCGGTTTCTGCATCTGCGCTCGTCGCGGTTTGACCGTCTTCGGGGCGCATCAGCGGGAAGAGGATTACGTCGCGGATCGACGGCTGGCCGGTCAGCATCATGGCCAAGCGGTCGATGCCCATGCCCATTCCGGCTGTTGGCGGCATGCCGTATTCCAAGGCGCGTAGGTAATCTTCGTCGAGCGGCTGGGCCTCGTCGTCTCCGGCTGTGCGCAGGCGGTTTTGCTCCTCGAAGCGGGCGCGCTGGTCGTCGGGGTCGTTGAGTTCGCTGAAGGCGTTGCAGATCTCCTTGCCGCCGACGATGGCCTCGAAGCGCTCGACCAGTCCGTCGTGCTCGCGGTGGCGCTTGGCGAGCGGCGAGAGGCTAGACCGGATAGTCCGTAATGAACGTCGGCTGGATCAGGTTGGGCTCGACGGTTTCGCCGAAGATCTCGTCGAGCAGCTTGCCCTCGCCCATCGACGCGTCGGTTTCGATGTGGAGCGAGCGTGGCGGCGGCCTCGATCTCGTCTCGGCCTTTGCCCATCAGGTCGTGACCGGTCGCGTCCTGGATCGCCTGGAAGAACGGCAGCCGTCGCCACGATCCGCCGAACTCGATGGTATGCTCGCCTACCTCGACGCTCGTGCCGCCGTTCAGCTTCTGGACGACCGTTTGGACCATCTCCTCGACCATCTCCATCATCCACGTGTAGTCCTGGTAGGCCACGTAGACTTCGAGCATGGTGAACTCGGGGTTGTGGAAGCGCGACAGCCCCTCGTTGCGAAAGTCCTTGGCGATCTCGTAGACGCCCTCGAACCCGCCGACGATCAGGCGCTTGAGGTACAGCTCGTCGGCGATGCGCAGGAAGAGCGGCATGTCGAGCGCGTTGTGGTGCGTCGTGAACGGACGGGCGGCGGCTCCTCCGTAGAGCGGCTGGAGGACCGGCGTCTCGACTTCGGTGTAGCCCTTCTCGTCCAGAAAGCGGCGGATCGTGCTGACGATCGTGGCGCGCTGCTTGAACACGTGGCGCACGTCGGGATGCAGCGCCAGGTCGGCGTAGCGCTGGCGGTAGCGGAATTCCTTGTCGGTGATCTCGTTGAACACCTGCCCATCGACTTCCTTCTCGACCGGTAGGGGGCGCAGGGCTTTGGTGAGCAGCGTAAACGTCTCACAATGAACGCTGACCTCTCCGGTCCGCGTCCTGAACACCCAGCCGCTGACACCGACGAAATCGCCCAGGTCGACGCGCTTCTTGACGACGGCGTTGTAGTAGCCCTCGGGCAGATCGTCGCGGCGGACGTAGAGTTGGACGCGCCCGCTCTCGTCGGCGATGGACAGGAACGCGGCTTTGCCCATCACTCGAATCGCCACGATGCGCCCGGCGATGGCCACGCCGTAGCTGCCCGGCTGATCGTCTTGGGGCGCGTGCTGCTCGTCGTCGTAGGTCGCCTGGATCGTAGCGGCGTCGGTCGTACGGTTGAACGCGGCGGCCGGATACGGATCGACCCCGGAATCGGCGATGGCGTCGCGGTTGGCGCGGCGGGCGAGTTCCTGTTCGGTTCGGTCGGGGGTAGTCGGATCGGGTTGGCTCATGTCTCTCAGTGTTGAAGTGACCGTACTCTCGGTATCGAAGGTGTGCGTCCTTTCGCCTTGACACAAGTCTTGACACGAAAGGACCAAAAAGTCAAGGCATCACGTCGCTCCGGCTGGCTCTGCGATCGGTCGCTAAAATCGTCCAAACTCGCTATGCATCGGTGATGCTGCGCTCAAACAGAACGATTTCTTGGTGCTCACTCTCTCCGTGCCCGAGACGCCGGACCGTCTGAGGCCAGCCTTTCTCTCCACGAGGAGCGGTGGTGACTCCCTGGGCTTGCATTGTGCGGTGCCGCTCAATCACTCGCCAGCGGGCAAGGTGTAGTTGGGGAGCGGCTCGACGGTGAGGTAGACGGGCGTGGGCGGCTGGTCGGCGGTCATGCTGCGCTCGCCGCGTGCGCGCCCGGTTGGCATCGTGGCGATGGCATCGATCACGTCCTGGCCTTCGACGGTGCGTCCGAAGACGGTGTACTGGGCGTCGAGGAACGGCACGCCGCCTTCGGCGAAGTAGCGCGCTTTGGTCTGGTCGTCCCAGTCGAACGTGGCGTCGCCCGAACCCATGCGGACGCGGTCGCGCATCTGCATCAGAATCGTCGAGTCGATGGCCATGCCGTGGACGAGGTAGAACTGGCTGCCCGACGAGCGGCGCTGCGGGTTGACCTGGTCGCCTTCGCGCGCGGCAGCCAAAGCGCCGGTGAAGTGGTAGCCGCGGTTGAGTTCGGCGTCGACCTCCCAGCCGGGCCCGCCTTGCCCGTCATCGAACGGGTCGTCGTTGCGGCTGTTGGGATCGCCGCCCTGAATCATGAACTGGTCGATGACGCGGTGGAAGCGAGTCGAGTCCAGCGTGCCTTCGACGACGAGCCGCTTGAAGTTGTCGCGGTGCAGCGGTGTGTCATCGGACAGTTCGACGACGATGCGGCCCATCGTGGTGGTGATGGCGTAAAAGTTGGTCGCGGGGAGGTCGGCCGTGGCGTCGGGAGCGTCTTGGGCCGAGACGTTGGGCTGACAGCCAGCGGCAAACAGGGCGAGGAGCAGGAGGGAGATAATGCGCATGGCGGCGGCTATTTGGAAAGCGGTAAGGTAGCCGGATACAACGCGCCCGAACGCAAAAGCCGTGCGGATTGTGACAGCCGCCGGTTGAGTGGGTGTGACCTTAGCGTTTACGTGGGCTATGTGGACGCCGATAACCTGTCGTATTCTGCGTATGGATTCCGTGCGCTCCTACCGCACTCCGTCCTTCTTCTTCGGCTGTGTCCTACTGGCTATTTGCGCTTTTAGCCCCGATCGCGCTGTTCAGCATGATCTGGCTAGGCGCCGTCTCTTGGCGACGGCGCCAGATGCGCGGCGCGCGGGCGCTGTACTGCCTGGCATGGTCGGCCGGACTGTGGTTGGTGTGTTCGCTGGGCCAGTTGTTCGGTCCGTCAGAGCTGACGTACTGGATGGGAGCGCTCGCCTACCTGTTCATCCCCTGGACGCCGATCGCGTGGCTGGCGTTTGCGCTTTCGCTAACCGGCCGAGGCGATGCGCTGCGTTCCTGGCCGATGTATGCTCTTTACACCATCGCTGCCATTACGGGTGTGCTGGGCGCTACGATGCCGCTGCACGGCCTCATCTGGGCGACGTGGGAGCACGTAACGAGCGGGCCGTTCCACAACGGCGTCACCACGTATGGGCCGTGGTTATGGGTACTGGCCGTCGTCCTGTGGGGGTCCGTTCTGACGGGTTGCGTCCTGATTCTGTCCTCGTACGCACGGGCGCTCAACACGTATCGGCGGCTGACGCTCTGGGTCGTCGTCGGGGCCATGATGCCGCTGCTGTTCAACGTGTTGTTTCTCTTGCGCGTCATTCCGTCCGACAAGGACTTCTCGGTCATCGCGTTCGCGCTGGCGGCAGGCGCGTTCGGACTTGCCCTGTTCCGCTTCCGCTTGCTCGATCTGCAACCGACCGCCCGTTCGCTGCTGATCGACCGGATGAGCGAAGCCGTCGTGGTGGTCAACCCGCGGGGAGCGATATCGGACTTCAACGCTGCGCTGGGTGTGTGGATCTCGCCGCAACCGCTTCTGGGAGAGCAACTGGCCGACTGCCTTCCCGAGTTGGCGCTCGCGATTGGGCAGGACCATGGGACAGTCGAACTGTCGCGCGGCGAGGAGAGTCGCTGGTTCGAGTGGCGTGCTACCGATGCCGGATCGGGCACGTCGGCGGACCGTCTGATCCTGCTGCGCGATGTGACGGAGCACCGAGCGGCCGAGCGCGCCTTGCGGGCGGCGCACGACGCGTTGCAGCAGCGCAATGCAGACCTGGACGCATTCGCTCACATGGTCGCCCACGACCTCAAAACGCCGATCAACGGCATCTACGGCTACGCGCAACTGCTCACGCTGGAAGACGGTCTGGAGTCGGAGATGCAAGGCGAGGCCACCGACGCCATCCTCGACCTGTCTCGGCAGATGGTCGGCATCATCGACGGGCTGCTGACGCTGGCGAGTGTGCGCAGCCAATCGGTTACTCCTGCGCCTCTCGACATGGGCCGCATCGCCGGTGACGTGCTGCGCCGACTGGGTCCGGTCCTCACCGCTCACGACGCGCAGGTGACGATGCCCGACGTTTGGCCAGTTGCGATGGGGTATGCGCCGTGGGTGACGGCGTGCTGGGCCAATCTGATCACCAACGCGGTCAAATATGGCGGCCGCCCCCCAGTGCTGACCTTGGGCGCGCACGAGCTTGCCGACGGATACCTGTACTTCTGGGTAGACGACAACGGCGACGGCGTTCCACCTGAGCGGCGGTCTTCCATTTTCGCTCCGTTCGAGCGGCTCCACAGCGGCGGCGTCGAGGGACATGGCGTCGGCTTGTCCATCGTGCAGCGTGTCGTAGATCGGCTGGGCGGTACGTGCGGCGTCGACGACGCAGTCAGCGGCGGCAGTCGGTTCTGGTTTACGCTGCCCTCGCATGCACATGACGTCCAGCACTCTGACGCTCTGGTAGCGAACGTCGAATGAGTGGGACGGACGCTCGAACCGCATGTCGGCGATTGGGTATTTTTTGGGACTCCGGAATGCAGCGCGGCAGTCGACGGAGGCCTTCGATCTGGACTCCCGCTGGGGCAACACGCCGTCACCTCGATCCGACCCACTGGTGTTGCCGTCAATGGCACGTACATCTCTGGGCGATTTACTAGCAACACCGTTGATCGAGCCAATCTAAATCGAACGGGCGCGAATTAGAGCTTTATCACCGGCACGAACGGCGCCATGACGACTGGCACCGACTAGGTGCTTCCGGTTGAACTAACAGCCTTCACTGCCACGTCAAACGGCACCGACGCACTGCTGACGCGGCAGACGGCGCGCGTGCGCTGATAGCAACGCATCGCTTCGCTAACGGGCGACCGAGTCTTTCGAGGCTCGGTCGCTTTTGCGTTTGGCGATGCCGGTATCTTGGCGTCCTCACTTCCAGACGCCGCATGATTCGCCTCTCTGCCCTCCTCCTGCTGATCCTCGTCGCCCCGGTTCGGGCGCAACTGCTCTCGCCTGCCCAATTCCTGGGTTATGAGCTAGGCGAGCGGTTCACGTCGCACTATCGCGTGATGGACTACGTGGCGCACGTCGCCCAAGAGTCGCCGCGCGTGTCGATGGAGGTCTACGGCGAGAGCGTACGAAGGCCGCGAACTGGTGCTGGCGACCGTCGCGACGCCGCAGAACCTGGCGAACATCGACGCGCTGCGCATGTCGCACATGGAGCGGCTGGGCATGGGCGACGGGATCGCCTCGGGAGGCAACGCCCCGGCTATCGTCTGGCTCAGCTACAACGTGCACGGCAACGAGAGCGTGTCGAGCGAGGCATCGATGGAGGTGCTGTACCGGTTGGCCGACCCCGCTAACGGCCAAGCGTCGGCGTGGCTGGATGACACCATCGTGCTGATCGACCCGATGCTCAATCCGGACGGGCGCGAGCGCTACGTGAACGGGTACAAAAGCAGACGGGCGCTCCCTGCCTTCAACGCCGATCCCAACGCGTGGGAGCACGACGAGCCGTGGCCCTCAGGACGCGCCAACCACTACCTGTTCGACTTGAACCGCGACTGGGCGTGGCAGACGCAGATAGAAAGCAAGCAGCGCGTCGCCCTCTACCGCCAATGGTACCCGCACGTCCACGCCGACTTCCACGAGCAGGGCGTCGACGCGCCCTACTACTTCGCTCCGGCCGCCGAGCCGTTCCACCGGGTCATCACACCGTTCCAGCGCGACTGGCAGAATCGGCTCGGAACGCGGAACGCGCAGTCGTTCGACCAGAACAGCCGCTTGTTCTTTACGGGCGAGGTGTTCGACCTCTTCTACCCCTCCTACGGCGACACGTGGCCGACCTACAACGGGGCCATCGGTATGACGTACGAGCAGGGCGGATCGGGACGCGCGGGGCTGGGCATCGAAACGAGCGAAGGCGACACGCTGACGCTGGCCTACCGCATCGCCGGGCACGTGGCGACGAGCCTCAACACCGTCGCCGTCGCGGCGGAGACGCGGGCGGAGCTGGTGCGCGAGATGGAGGACTACTACCAGCGAGCTGCGCGGGGCGAGAATGCGCCGTACGTGGGCTACGTCGTTTCGGCGAGCCGGGGGACCCAATCGCTGCGCGAGTTGACCCGCATCCTCGACGCCAACGGCATCGCCTACCAGGCCGCGACCCAGTCCGTCACGGCGACAGGCTACGCGTACCGGCGTGGGCAGACGGAGACGTTTACCGTTTCGCCCGGCGACCTGGTGATTCGATCGGCGCAGCCCAACGGAACGCTGGCCCAGGTGCTGATGGAGCCGGAAGCCCAGATCCCCGACTCGCTCACGTACGACATTACGGCGTGGTCGCTTCCCTACGCGCACGACCTCGACGCATGGGCCGTAACGGCGTCGCTGCCGGTCCGCACCGCTACGTGGTACGAAGCCGAGCCGACCTCACCCGAGCGCAATGCCGTCGCCTACGTGTTGCCGCTCGAATCGATGGATGGACTGCGCGTTCTGGCCGACGCGCTCGAGGCGGGTCTGAGTGCGCGCCTCTCGACCGCTGCGTTTCGTGCAGGCGGAAGTGAGTTCGAGCGAGGAACCGTCGTGTTCACGCGCAAGGGCAACGACCGCCGGGCCGATGGCTCGTTTGGCGAGGCGGTCGCCCGAATCGCGCAGTCCTATGGCGTCGAGCCGGTCGCACTGCGGTCGACGCGCGTTGATGCGGGGCAGGACTTCGGCTCGGCAGGCGTCGCGTTCGTAGAGGCCCCGCGCATTGCGGTTGCCGCCGGAGACTTCGCGTCGTCGCTCGGACTGGGCGAGGTGTGGCACTTTTTTGAACAGCAGATCGGCTATCCCGTCACGCTCGCCGATCCGGCCGACCTGATGCGGGCCGGAGCGCTCTACGACTACGACGTGCTCGTCCTCCCGCCCGGCGACTACGCCGACGTGCTGACGGACGAGCGCCTGTCCCAACTGCGCGACTGGATGCGAGCCGGAGGCCGGTTGGTCGCGCTGGAAAGCGCCGCCCGCGCACTCGCCGGACGCGACGGATTCGGCCTGACGCGCAAGGACGTGGCCGAATCCGAAGACGATTCGACGATGTCCCCGCGCCGCTACGCCGACCGGGAGCGCGACGGCGTATCCGAGTCGACACCCGGCGCCGTCCACCGTGTCACGCTCGATCCGACGCACCCGCTGGCATTTGGCTATGCCGAGGAGACGTTCGCTCTCGTTCGGTCGAGCCGAGCTTACGCGCCGCTCAAGGAAGGCTGGAACGTCGGTGTCGTCGCGAGCGGGATCCCGGTCAGCGGATTCGCCGGAGCCGACGCGCAGTCCGAGTTGGGCGGCGCGCTGCTCTACGGCGTCGAGGACGTGGGACGCGGAGCCGTCGTCTACCTGCTCGACAACCCGCTCTTCCGAGGCTTCTGGGAGGGCGGCAAGCGCCTGTTCGTCAACGCGGTCTTCTTCGTCGGCACGGACTGACGGCGATTTACCTCAGACAGTCTACCGCACGACGACGAGTTGCTGCGTGGCATGGCGGCCGCCTTGGCGTAGGCGGATCAGGTAGGCGCCGGGCGCGAGTGCATCGGTCGACAGCGTGACCTCGTGCGCACCGGGGCCGAACGTATCGTCGGCAAGCAGCGCGACGCGGCGCCCGAGCACGTCGAAGGCTTCGAGGACGACGTGGCCCGAAGCGTCCGTTTCGAACGCGACGCGGGCGGATCCGCGCGCCGGGTTGGGCGCCGGAGCGTGTAGCTCGAGAGTCTGAGCGACACCCAGTTCGCCGACGCCCGTAGCGGTCGACAGCGCGAAGACGCGCGTTTGATAGCCATCCAGGCGCAGCCCCGAGAGCGATCCACTCGCCGCTACCGTCACTTCGGAAGCAGCACCGCCGAGCAGGTCAGTGAGCGTGTGGCTGCCCTCGGCGATGAGTCCGGGCACGAGGCCGAGCGTCATCGTCTCAGACGCTTCCGGTGCGAGGTTCGAGACAACCAACACTGCCTCGCCATCGAGTTCGCGAACGAACGCCATCACGGATGCGGGCGCTCCGGTGACGGCGAGGTAGTCGCCTCGGCTCAGCGCGGGCGACGCCGTCCGCGTGTGGATCAGGCGGCGGTAGTGGTTTAGCAGCGAACCGTCGTCGGTGGACTGATCGGCGACGTTGCGCGTGGTATAGCTGCCATCGACGCCGATCCACGGAGAGCCGCTGGTGAATCCCGCTCCACCCGCATCGGTCCACTGCATCGGGCGGCGGATCTGCTCATGAGGTCCGGATCCGGTTTGGCCTATCTCCTCGCCATAGTAGAGGTACGGCGTGCCGGGTAGCGTGAGCAGGAGCGAAGCAGCGGACCGCGCCTTATCGAAGTCGCCGTTGAGCACGCTCATGATGCGATCCTGGTCGTGGTTGGTGAGGAACGTGGCGTAGCTCAGGTGCGGATACTCGGCGTACGCCGCCTGCACATCCGACGCGAGCCGCCGCGCGTTGCCCGAGCGGACGGCGTTGAGCATGGCTCCGGCCAGATCGAACGCGAAACACTGCGACAGGCTACCGGGCGCGACGTAGGGCAGGACTCGGCTCCGGCTCGACCACGCCTCGCAGACGGTGTAGGCGTCGGCGTCGGCCTGGCGGGTTCGGTCGGCGAAGTCGGCCCAGAGGGCGTGCGTCTGGGGCAGATCCTCGTAGGTCGTGCCCTCCTCGAACAAGTACTTGACGGCGTCCAGCCGGAAGCCGTCGACGCCCACGTCTTCGAGCCAGAAATCCGATGCGGCGAAGAGGCTGTCGCGGACGGCAGGCGTTTCGTAGTTGAGGTCAGGCATTCCGCCCCAGAACACGCCCCAATAGAAGCCGCGCGATCCTCGGTGCCACGCCGTTCCGAGCGGTCCGCCCGTATTGCCCGGCGAGGCGTTCCAGCGGTAGAAGTCGCGGAACGTTGCGTCGCCGCGAGCCGAGGCCGTGAACCAGGGATGCTGGTTCGACGAGTGGTTCATCACGTAGTCGATCACGATGCGGATGCCGCGCGCGTCGGCTTCGCGCATCAGTTCGCGCATGTCCTCCATCGTACCATAATCGGACTCAATGCCCCTATAGTCGGTCACGTCGTAGCCGTGGTAGCTGGGCGACGGGTTGATGGGCATGAGCCAGAGCGCAGTCACGCCCAAGTCGTCGGTCGTCGACGGATCGCCGTCGTTGAGGTAGTCGAGGCGCGAGATCAGACCCTGCAGGTCGCCGACGCCGTCGCCGTCCGAGTCTTGAAAGCTGCGCACGAACACCTCGTAGAAGACGGCGTCGTGCCACCACTTGGACTCGAACGGCGCGCGCTCGGCAACCGTGACGGCGTCCGCGATCGTCAGCGTGTCGATGCCTTCGGGGCCGGATGCGATCAGCGTAGCGCCGTACGTGCCGGTGTCGGAATAGCGCACGATCGGGTTCTGCTCTTCCGAAGTGGACGGGTTGCCGCCCTCGAACGCCCACTTCCACCCCGTTACGTTGCCCGACGAGCGGTCGCCGAAGTAGACGACGCCTCCGGTCGTCGTGCGGGCGGGCGAGGGCAAGAAGCCAGCGATGGGCGGTCCAGTCGGAGGCACCTCGTCGCTGTACCACACGCGAATCAGGTTCGAGCCGTCTTGGACGACGTACTCGCGGTTTGGCCCGGCGTTGGGAAACTCCTCGGTCCCCTCCCAACTCCCGTCGATCCGAAACTTGAACGCGATCCGCTCGCCGACCGCAAAGCCGTCCCTAGTCACCGCGTAGACCGAGTCGCCATCGGCATCGGACAAACGGTCGCCGGCACCGTCCCATCCGTTGAAGGTGCCCGCGAGGTCAACGTACTGCGTCGCCGGATCGAACAGCCCTTCGGTGATCCGATAGCGCATGTCGACCTCAAAGTCGATGGCGACCGTCTGCGCGCGGGCGGCAGGTACGAGAAAAAGGGCGATCAGAAGAAGCAGGCGCATCGGGAGGATCGGGTCGAATCGAGTCGGGTAGGATAAACTGCGTAACGGACGAGTTGGCCTGTTTGTCCGAGACTTCGTCCGGCCGCCGTGCTCTCTCACCCCCGGCGCCCCGCGATCAGGTCGTCGACGACGCTGGAGTCGGCCAGCGTCGAGGTGTCGCCCAGGCTGTCGGTCTGGTTTTCGGCGATCTTGCGTAGGATGCGGCGCATGATCTTGCCACTGCGCGTCTTGGGCAAGCCGTCGGCGAACTGGATGGCGTCTGGCTTGGCGATGGGTCCGATCTGGTCGCGGACGTGCTGAACCAACTCGGCGCGCAACTCATCGGTCGCCTGGTAGCCGTCGCCGACCGTCACGTAAGCGTAGATGCCCTGCCCCTTGATGTCGTGCGGCATGCCGACGACAGCGGCTTCGGCCACGGCGGGGTGCAGCACCAAGGCGGACTCGATCTCGGCGGTCCCCATCCGGTGCCCGGACACGTTGATCACGTCGTCGATCCTACCGGTAATCCAGTAGTAGCCGTCTTCGTCGCGGCGGCAGCCGTCGCCGGTGAAGTAGCGGCCTTGGAAGTGCGAGAAGTAGGTCTGCTCGAAGCGCGTGTGGTCGCCCCACACCGTCCGCGCCTGGCCGGGCCAGCCCTGCTTCATCAGCAAGATGCCCTCGCCCGCGCCCTTCGAGCACGACGCCGTTTTGGTCGACGACTTCGGGGACGATGCCGGGCAGCGGAAGCGTGGCAGATCCGGGTTTGAGCGCAGTGGCACCGGGCAGCGCCGAGATCATGATGCCGCCCGTCTCGGTCTGCCACCACGTGTCGACGATCGGGCAGCGTCCGCCGCCGACGACCTCGTGGTACCAGCGCCACGCCTCGGGGTTGATCGGCTCGCCGACCGTTCCCAAGATGCGCAGGCTACCGCGGTCGGTCGACTCGACGAAGCTGTCGCCCTTGGCCATCAGCGCGCGGATCGCGGTCGGGGCGGTGTAGAAGAGCGTCACGCCGTGCTTGTCGCACGACCTGCCAGAAGCGGCTGGCGTCGGGAAACGTCGGAACGCCTTCGAAAAACACCTGCGTCGCGCCGTTGAGCATCGGACCATATACCATGTAGGTGTGGCCCGTAATCCAGCCCACGTCGGCGGTGCACCAGAACACGTCGTCGGGTTTGACATCGAACACCATGTGGTGCGTGTAGCTGGCGTAGACCAGGTAGCCGCCCGTCGTGTGGACGACGCCCTTGGGCTTGCCCGTCGATCCGGACGTGTAGAGGATGAACAGCGGATCTTCGGCGTCCATCGGCTCGCAGGGCACATCGGCAGATTGACCGTCGACGGCGTCGTGGTACCACACGTCTCGGCCGTCTTTCATCGTCACGTCGCAGCGCGTGTTCTGGACGACGAGGACCGTGTCTACGTCGGGGCACATCTCGAGGGCGGCGTCGGCGTTGGCTTTGAGCGGGACCGTCCGCCCGGCGCGCTTGCCTTCGTCGGCCGTGATGAGGCAGGTCGACGAGCCGTCGAGGATGCGGTTGGCGAGGCTGTCGGGCGAGAAGCCGCCGAACACGACCGAGTGGACGGCTCCGATGCGGGCGCAGGCGAGCATCGCGTAGGCGGCTTCGGGAATCATCGGCAGGTAGATCGTGACCCGGTCGCCCTTCTCGACGCCGCGCGACCTGAGCGCTCCGGCCAGTTTGCTGACGTGCTCTTTGACCTCGGCGTAGCTGATGCGCCGCGCCTCGTCCGACGGATCGTCGGGCTCGAAGATCAGCGCCGTGCGGTCGCCGTGGCCTGCCTCGACGTGGCGGTCGACGGCGTTGTAGCAGGCGTTCGTCTTGCCGCCCTCGTACCACGCGATCGACACGCCGGGCGCGTTCCAGTCGACGTTCATCACGCTGTCGAACGGCTTCATCCAGTCGATCCGCTCGGCCTGCTCGCGCCAGAAGCCATCGGGGTCTGTCTCGGCGCCTGTCGTAGAGGGCGCGGTACTCGTCGAGCGAGCCGACGTGGGCGGCGGCGGAGAAGTCGGCGGAGGGAGCGTAGACGGCGTCGTCGGACATGGAGGCCAGGTTGGGGAGCGTGTGAAGGATCAGCAAGGTAACGGACGCCGGGCGAGCCGAAAGCGTTTCCGTGCGATTCGACTTCGGCACCGATGGTCGAGGCTGCGCGTCTCACGTCAGATGATTCGAATTTGCGTGTACTGCGGCTCCCGACACGGTGCCGATCCGGCCTTCACCGATGCCGCCCGACACTGGGCCGCTCGCTCGCCGAGCGCGGCATGGGCCTCGTCTATGGCGGCGGACATGTCGGGCTGATGGGCGAGGTGGCCGATGGCGCACTCGAGGCGGGCGGCGACCGTGACCGGTGTGATCACCGAGTATCTGGTCGGGCGTGAGGTGGCGCACGCCGGGCTGACGCGGCTCGAAGTCGTCTCGACGATGCACGAGCGCAAGATGCGAATGATGGAGCTGTCGGACGCGTTCGCCGTTTTGCCGGGCGGATTGGGCACGCTGGAGGAGCTGTTCGAGACGTGGACGTGGGGCCACATGGGACTGCACGCCAAACCCGTCGGACTGGTCGATGTGGACGGATTTCTGGCGACCGCTGCGCGCGCTGATCGAGCAGCAAGTCGCGACAGGCTTCGTTCCGCAGCGCTCGCTGGACGGTTTGCACGTCCACGCCGATCCGGTCGCCCTGCTGGACGCGCTGACCTCCCAACCGGCGTGAATGGCGCGACTTCACCATCCCGACGCCGCATCTGGTGCGCGAGATCCTGCGCGGCTATGCGCTGCCCGTCGCGCGGCGACCATGGAGCGGGGCACTGGGCGCGCGTGCTCGAAAACGGGCTGCGGCTGGCCGAGCTGACCGGGGCCGATCCCGTCGTGGTGGCTCACTTCGCCGTCTTCCACGACGCGCGTCGGATCAACGAGTACGACGACGAGCACCACGGCGAGCGCGGCTCGCCGACTGGCTCGCGAGATGCGGTCCGAGTGGCTACCCTTCCTGTCCGACGAACAGTTCGACCTGCTCACGTTCGCCTGTGACCGCCACACCGACGGCACGACTGAGGGCCACGTGACCGTCCAGACCTGCTGGGACGCCGACCGCCTCGACCTGTGGCGCGTCAGCATCGAGCCCAACGACCGCTACCTCTGCACGCGCGCCGCGAAGAGCGAGGACGTGAAGGCGTGGGCGTACAGCCGCAGCGTGATGAAGCGCGCGCCCAGCTACGTGCATTCCGAATGGCTGCGCGCCGGTTGAGAGCGCGTGGGTAGATTGCGGCTCTCACTCCCCCTACTGCCGATGAGCTTTCTACCCTCCGCCTCGCGCACCCGACCGCCCGGATTCACGACGCGCCTGCTGGGCCGGGTCGAGACGCTGGGCAACAAACTGCCCGACCCCGCCATCCTGTTCGTGCTGGCGCTGGCGATCACCTGGGTGCTGTCGGCGATCCTGTCGGGCGTCGCCTTCGAGAGCCTGGACCCGCGGACGGGCGAGGCCATCCAGGTCAACAACTTGCTGACCGGCAGTGCGCTGGCCGAGTTCACATCGAACATGGTGACCATCTTTACCAGCTTCGCGCCACTGGGCGTCGTGCTCGTGGCGATGCTCGGCGTCGGTGTGGCGGACTCGGCGGGGTTCTTCAACACGGCGATCAAGCTGATGCTGAGCAAGACCTCCAAAAATCTGCTGGCGCCGATGGTGGTGCTCGTCGGCATTTTTAGCAGCAGCGCCGTCGACGCGGGGTACGTGCTCGTGATTCCGCTGGGAGGCATCATCTTTCACGCGGCGGGGCGACATCCCATCGCCGGAATCGCCGCGGCATTCGCGGGCGTCAGTGGCGGTTTCAGCGCCAACCCGGCCCCGTCGGCCTTGGACCCGCTCTTGCAGGGCTTTACGCAACCGGCAGCGCAGATCATCGACCCGTCGATCCTCGTCAACCCGCTGGGCAACTACTTCTTTACGGCCTCGTCGACCCTGCTGATCGTGCTGCTGGGCTGGTTCATCACCGACAAAATCGTCGAGCCGCGCCTGCGCGAGAGCACGCCGGTCGACACCGACGAAGCGCAGCCCGAGATGGGCACGTTCCATCCGCGCGAGCGTCGCGCGTTCTGGTGGGCCTGCGCGGTCCTCGTCGCCGGGTTGGGGCTGCTCGTGGCGTCGCTCCTGCCCGAAAGCTCGCCGTTCCGCGACGCCAGCGGATCGCTCAACTCGTTCTCGGCGCCGATCATGCGGTCCATCGTGCCGCTGATCTTCCTGCTGTTCCTGATTCCCGGACTGGTCTACGGGTTCGCGGCGGGTGTTTTCAAGTCGAGCAAGGACGTAGTCGACGCGATGAGCGAGGCGATGAAGGGGATGGGCTACTACATCGTGATGACGTTCTTTTGCGCGCTGTTCGTCTACGCGTTCGGCACGAGTAACCTGGGCGCGCTGCTAGCCGTCGAGGGGGCCGGATTGCTCCAAACCCTCGACCTGCCTGGCGGGGTCACCATCTTCGGGTTGGTGTTCTTGACAGCGTTCGTCAATCTGTTCGTCGGCTCGTCGAGCGCCAAGTGGGGCCTGCTCGCGCCGATCTTCGTACCGATGCTGATGCAGGTCGGACTGAGCCCCGAACTGACCCAAGCCGCCTACCGCGTCGGCGACTGCTTCGAGCAACATCATCACGCCGCTGATGCCCTACTTCCCGCTCGTGGTGGTGTACTGCCAGCGCTACGTGACCAAGACCGGCATCGGCACGCTGACGAGTATCATGCTGCCCTACGCCGTCATCTTCATCGTGTGCTGGTCGGTCTACCTGCTCCTCTACTGGGCGACCGGTCTGCCGCTGGGCTTCCAGGCGTCGTACACCTACCCACCGATGTAGCAGCCACATCGGAAGGCGGCTGCTACCCGACGGTCGGACTCGGGCGCGTGGTCGACGTACTCGTTTCAATCCTCAGCCGCCAATGAAGGCGGCTGCTACGCCCCGAAGGACAACTGCTATAGCCTAAAATAGCGCGCACAACCCCCATTCATTCTAACAAGACAGCGTGGGCGCGCTCAGCGATGGGCACGTGCGCTGAGATACAGCGCGCAATGCCCTTAGAATCGAAGGTCGTGAGCGCCGACTCCCCAGGAATCGGTGCCGCGCTTCGGGTCGGCGCAGGCGGGGCTGTCGGAGCGGAAAGGTGAGGCGTCGGGCAGGCCAACACGCGTAACTCCATTCGCCTTCGTACGTTTGCTGACCTATGAACGGACGCACCTACTCCCGCGAAGAAATCGCTGCGCTGATGGAGCGCGCCGCCGAACTCCAGTCGCACGGGTCGGCGGGCAACGAGGACGGTCTGACGCTCGACGAACTCGAAGCCGTCGCCGCCAGTTCGGGCATCGACCCTGCCGCGCTGAGGCAGGCAGCCAGCGAGATGGGGAGTGTGTCACGCGAGACGACAGACGAACAGTCGGACACGCAGATCTTTGCTGAGCGCTTCGTATCGCTTCCGAACCTGGACGACGAGTCGTTCGCTTCGGCTACCGAAGATGTCGTCGTCGAACTGAGGCACCGTTTCGGAGCGCACACTGACCCTGTCATGCGCGCGCTGGGCTACGGCGTCCACTCCGAGCAAGTCGGCAAGACACTCGAGTGGCGCCACACGACCAGCATGGGCGTCGTCACGACCGTCCAGTTGCGCCCACGCGCGGACGGTGTGCAATTGCGGATGAGCCAGAAAGTCGGCTGGGGTTCGCCGACAGCCGAGGGTATGACCTACGCTCTGATTCCTGCTGCGATTGCAACCTTTATCGCCCTCATCATGGTCAAGTGGGCACTGGTGGGTATAGGCGTGTTCGCCGTCGGGATGCTCGTATTCGGTCCCTTGATCCGCAGTCTGGATGTGAATTGGCGTGCCAAGAAAGACCGGGAACTCGAAGCGCTCGCCGACCGCTTAGCGCGCACCATCGCCACATCAGCGCCCGGCGCCCATGCTCAGCGCCCGCTACTGGACGATCTGGACCTCCCCGGCGATGCGTCGGCGGAGCCGCAGTATTCACGGCGCTCGCGGATCTAACCGACCGGGTGCGCGATGGTACGGCCCTCTTTTCCACACGCTCATGCTCCTGCGCATCCTCTACCTCCTCGCACTGCTGACCGTTTCGGCGGGCGCGCTCACCGGCTGCGTGCCCTACACCGTCGGTACGACGGCAGCGACCGTTCCCGAGGGCGAAGTTGCAGACCACGACCTCCATCGCGCTCGTCCCAGTCGGGATCGAGTACCGAGACGACGAGGGCGACATTCAGGAGGACTATGCCGGTTCCTACATCCTCGTGTCGCCCGGAGCGCCGCTTCGGCATCGGCCCGTCGACCGACATCGGGCATCTACGCGCCGGGCTCTCGGGCGTCGTCGTCAACGCCAAGCACCAGTTTCAGGCGGCGCAGCCCGGCGCTCCGCTCGGACTGGCGGCGATGGGCGGAATGGGCGTCATCAACGGTGGCCTCAACGCGCACCTCGAGGCCACGCTGATCGCGTCGGGCCGCGAAGACCTGACCGTGACGCCCTATGGCGGCCTGCGCTTGATGCAGACGTTTCCGCTCTCGAGTGAGGCCGTCAGCGACCTACCGACGATCGGCCCTTTCGGCGGCCTTCGGTTGGGCACGACGGATCTGGGCATCAGCCTGGAGATCGGCGTGTTCTACGACGACTCGGCGCTCGACCTGCGCACCAGCGACATCATCGTGGTGCCGAGCATCAGCCTCCACGGCGCGGGCTTGATTCGCGGGCTGATGGGCCGATAACGAGGGCGACCTTCCAGACGCTATGCCTCGCCTCGTCTCCATCGACAGCCCACGCAGCCTGTTCGAGCGCGTCGCGTTTGCCCGGTCGCGGAGGATGTTCGGCGTCGTCATCGGTCCGCTCCGCGTGATCTACGCGCGCGAAGCCCAGCAAAACTGGCGCTTCTGGCGCAAAAGATGGAGCGCATCGCCAAGAGCCTTATCCATCGACGCCGAGTTGCAACTGCTCGTCCGCGCCAACGCCGCCCGCGTCAACGGCTGCGGGTTCTGCTCAGACCTCAAGCGTGCTCAGGCCGTTCCGCGGTCTACGCGCGGAAGCCCAAATTGGCGTTTCTGGCGCAAGATGGAGGCATCGCCAAGACCTTATCCATCGACGCCGAGTTGCAACTGCTCGTCCGCGCCGACGCCGCACGCGTTAACGGCTGCGTCCGACCGTTCACGCGTCGCGACGCTCAATGGTTTGCTAACTAACGCAGGCTTGCACAGGCGCGCTGGCGATGCCGGAGGAAGCGTGGTTACTTCGGAGGCCAACGCGGTCGAGATGAAGTTCACTGGCGTCAGTGCGCACCTCATCTCTTCCGAAGTAGAGGCTGCCTGCTCCGTGCTTACAGACTTCGAGCGGAAACGCAAGGGGATCCCCGCGACGCCGCTATCCTCTGGTATGCCGAGATATCGCGCATCCATCCGTTCTACGATGCCAATGGCCGGGCGGCGCGATTTGTCGTCTCGGTCTACCTCCATTACCGACGATCGTCGAACTGACGTGGCTCAACGCCGTCAGAGAACTCACCACAACTGTCCGCAGACCGCGACCACTCGGCATTGGGTCAGCACATCGAAGCGGTCTCCGGCAAAGCGCGCGCGACTCAACTGCCAACCGGCACGTGCTGGCTCAGGCAGTGGCACGCGCCCAGCCCCCACACCAGATCGCGCGCCGGAATGCGGGCGACGGGCCGATGGAGCAGGCGCGACAGGATGTCGGCGGCCTCGTCGTCTTGAGGTACGTCGAAGCTGGGCATCAGGACCGCAGCGTTGGCGATCAGGAAGTTGGCGTAGCTGGCCGGAAGGCGCTGGCCGTCGCGGAACAGGGCGGGCGGCATCGGGAGCGTGTGCACGTCGAGCGCATAGCCGGTCGGTCCGCGCCAGGCGCGCAGCCGGTCGACGTTGTCGGCGAGCGGTTCGTAGTTGGCGTCGTCCGGATCGGACTTCGATGGCGGTGACGACGCGGTCTGGGCCGACGAAGCGCGTCATGTCGTCGATGTGCCCGTCGGTATCGTCGCCTGCGATGCCGTCGCCGAGCCAGATCGTCTGCGTGACGCCCAGACCGTCGCGCAGGTAGGCTCTCGACATCGCGATCGCGACAGAGTCGGGGTTGCGATTGGAGTTGAGCAGGCAGCTTTCGGTCGTCAGGCACAGCCCGTGTCCGTTCATCTCGACCGATCCGCCCTCGAGGACGATCTCAAACGCGACGCGCTCCGTTCCGTGGAGAACCGCCATCGCCTGCGGCACACCGTTGTTGCGGTCGACGCGGTCGTACTTGCCGCCCCAGGCGTTGAAGCGCCAGTCGGTCGCGATCCGGTCGCCTTGGGTGTTGCGCACGAACAAGGCGCCATAGTCGCTTATCCACTCGTCGTCGGTCGCGACGACGTGCAGACGGACGTTGGTGCCCTTGCCGGTCGGAATGTCCTCGGCGTGGAGCCGCTTCGATGCCGCTCGCAGGACAGCTTCGCTGGGACAGGTTACGTGGACGGTCTCGCCGCCGCTCAGCGCGCGGATCATGGCGACGTACGACGGAACGATGTCGCGGGCGAGGTCGGTGTCGGGCCAGGTGTCGGTGCAGTGGGGCCAGGTGAGCCAGGTGGCTTCGTGGCGCGTCCACTCGGCGGGCATGCGGTAGCCGAGTTGGCCGGGGCTAATGTTCGTCATACGTCGGTCTCGCAGTGCAAAGAAGAAACGCCGCCGTTCGACGACTAAATGTCCCCTCCTTTTGAAGGAGGGGTGCCGAAGGCGGGGTGGTCCTGAGGACGGCGCTAAACCGCAAGACCCCTCCGCCCTGCGGGCACCTCCCCTCCGTAAGGGGAGGACGTGTGGATTGCTACCCGCGCAAATACCGTTGCGTCAGGTCCGAGTAGGCGTCGATGCGGCGGTCGCGGAGGAAGGGCCAGCCGTGACGCTGTCCGGCGATCAGGTCGGGCGTGGCGGGGACGACGAGGACGCCTTCCTCGTGCTCGCCCATCTGCGCGACGATCTGTCCGTCCGGTCCGGCGACGAACGACCCGCCCCAGAACTGAATACCGCGCCCGGCTTGCCTCGGCTTCCTCGTCGTTCCAGTCGGTCGGCTCGAAGCCCGTGCGGTTGACGGCGGCGACGTAGACGCCGTTGGAGATGGCGTGGGCGCGCTGAGCCGTAATCCAGGCGTCGCGCTGGGCGTGACCGTACTCGGCCTTTTCGGACGGATGCCAGCCGATAGCGGTCGGGTAGAAGAGCACGTCGGCCCCCTGCAACGCGGTCAGGCGGGCGGCTTCGGGGTACCACTGGTCCCAGCAGATCAGCACGCCCAGATCACCCCGGCTCGTCTCCCAGGTTTTGAAGCCCAGGTCGCCCGGCGCGAAGTAGTACTTCTCGTAGAACAGCGGATCGTCGGGGATGTGCATCTTGCGGTACTTACCGACGTAGCCCGCGTCGCCGTCCAGAATCGCCGCCGTGTTGTGGTACAGCCCCTTGGCGCGGCGCTCGAACAGGCTGCCCACGACGACGACGTTCAACTCGCGCGTGACTTCGGCCAAGGCATCGGTCGACGGGCCGGGGATAGCCTCGGCGAGTGCGAAGTGGTCCGCGTCCTCGGTCTGGCAGAAGTAGGGCGAGCGAAACAGTTCGGGCAGGCAAACGACCGTCGCGCCCTGACGCGCGGCGTCGCGGATGCCGTCGATGGCCTTAGCCATGTTGGCATCCGTATCCGGCGTCATCGCGAACTGGACGAGGCCGAGGGGAATCGTGTCGGGCATGGAGAATCAAAGGGAATGAGACGGTCGAGCGGCGGCGGCAACGCAGTCAGTGCGGGTCCAGGTAGGTCGTCGAGGCGAAGAAGGCGCGGTACTGCTCGAGGATCGTCTGGGCCTCTTTGGGCCGTATCGTGCCGCTTTTGGACTTCTGCCGCAGCGTCTTTTGAACGCGCTGCTTCAAGCCGGGCGGGAAGTATTGGACGCGCGCGAGCATCTCCTCGACTGTCGTGCCGGTGAGCATCTCCTCGATGTAGTAGCCGCTCGGCTCGTCCGCGTCGACGTAGACGTGGGCTTCGGACACGCCGCCGAACAGGTTGTGCGCGTCGCCCAGAATGTCCTGGTACGCGCCGACGAGGAAGACGCCCAGCCGGTAGGTCTCGCCTTCGGGCACGTCGTGGACTTCGAGCGCGCGCTTCTCCTTTCCGCCGCCGACGTAGCGGGCCACCTTGCCGTCCGAGTCGCACGTCAGGTCGACCAGCCGCGCCCTGCGCGTCGGACGCTGATCGAGCCGGTCGATGGGGACGATGGGGAAGCGCTGGCCCAGCGCCCAGTGGTCCATCAGCGACTGGAAGACCGAGAAGTCGCACAGCAGCTGGTCGGTCAGCGCGTCGCCCAGGCGGATGAGTTCGTCGGGGATCCAGTCGGGTCCGGCGGCTTCGACGCGGGCGTAGAGTCGGCTGCAGACGGTCCAGAACAGGCGCTCGGCCAGGCCTTTCTGGTCGAGCGGCAGGTAGCCGTAGCCAAACAGCGCGTGGGCCTTGTCGCGCACGTCGGCGGCGTCGTGGTAGACCTTCGAGCAGTTCGCCCAGTCCGCTCGCCGACTCGACCTGAGCGATCATCTCGAACAGGCTCTGCGCGACTTCGTGCGATCCGGTCGGCAGCTCGAACCCGTCGGCGACGATCGGCTTTTCGGTGCGCCCCAGCGTGTCGACGACCAGGACCGAGTGGTGCGCCGTGATCGCGCGTGCCGTTCTCGGTCACGATGCGCGGCGCCGGCACGTTCTCGGCGTCGCAGACCTCCTGGACGGCGTAGACGATGGCGTTGGCGTACTCCTGCATCGTGTAGTCGACGCCGCCGCGTCCGCCTCCGAGCGGGAGCGCGTCGTAGTTGACGCCCAGTCCGCCGCCGCAGTCGAGGTACTCGATTTCGAGCCCGCTTGCCGCGTCAGGTGCGCGTAGATGCGCGTCAGTTCTCGGACGGCCGACTTGATCGCCTGCACGTCGCCGATCTGGCTACCGATGTGGAAGTGCAGCAGGCGCAGCGCCTTGGTCTGGCCCGGCCGCGATCAACTCGTCGACGGCGTCGACCAATTCGGGCAGCGCGACGCCGAACTTCGACAGATCGCCCGACGACGTTTGCCACATTCCCTCAGCGACGGTCGACAGCTTGACACGGATGCCGAACTGCGGATCCGCCCCCGCTTCGGCTGCCAACTCGCGTATGCGCCGTAGCTCGGTCGTCTTCTCGACGATGGGCAGCACCTGCCGCCCCAGCTTCTGGAACGTCGTGATCAGGCGCAGCATCTCGCTGTCTTTGTAGCCGTTGACCAGCAGCAGCGTGTCGTCGTCCTCGAGCCGGGGAAGCGTTGCGATCAGTTCGGTTTTCGATCCGCATTCGAGGCCGTAGCCGTACGGTTTGCCCGCCTCGACGATTTCGTCTACGACCTCGCGCAGCTGGTTCACCTTGACCGGGTAGACGCCCGTGTAGCCGTTGCCATACCCGCTCTCTCGGATGGCCGCGCCAAACGACTCGTTGAGCAGCGTGACGCGCGTGGCGAGCAGGTCCTGAAACCGGACGACAAGGGGCAGCCGAACGCCCTGATCGACCAACTCCTCCACGATGGCGTGCAGGCTCACGGCGGGTCCGTCGGGATCGGGACGGACGGCGATGTGCCCCTGATCGGTGACGGACACGTAGCCTTCGCCCCACGCGCCCAGGCGGTAGAGCGCGTCCGCATCGGCGGGCGTCCAATCAGCGTCGACGGCGGCAGGCGGCGGGGCGATCTCCAAAGGGCTGGCAGGTTGGACGGTGGATACGACACGCCAAACGTGCACGCCACCGCCCTAGTTCGAGCCGAGACGCGGGATGTGGGTGAAGAAGCAGATCGTAGTCACGGGAGATCTGGCTTCGGTCGCCTGTTTCGTGCGGGCCGAGGACGAGGCGTTCGCCGCCACACGACGAGCCATGCGCGTGCGCTAGACCGCTCAGATGGCCTCGGACCGACGGGTCCTCATCGGCGTTAGTTGGCGAGGACGCACCTCTTCGTGGTCATTCGCCGCCTCTGAACGACGACGGGGCGACATGGAACGGGCACGTCGGTGCGGAAGGCGGCCCAGAGGCACGTCCAAGCGACCGTGCTCCTCGTCCGTACGGACATGAAGCGGCGCACGACTGCCCGACCGAGACGCACGACCATCGGTACGGTACGAACAGTCATTTTATCTAGGCGCATGGTCATTCTACCCAGGCGCACGGCCATTTTATCCAGCCGCACAACCGTTTTACCGAGGCTCACGGCCACTTTATTTAGCCAGACGGCCAGTTTACTCAGACGCATGATCATTTTACCTGGGCGCGTAGCCATTTTGTCTAGGCACACGGCCGTCGGGGCGGGACGCAGCACCGTTTTGCGAGGCTTCCTAGCTACTGGAAGGGCGTGCGCAGCCGTTTCGTCGGCTCTGCTGCTATCAGGGCGAGCCGCTCCTCTTCCGTGGTTCCGTTCGTTCCAGCCACTCCACCTCCGAATCATTCGATGGGCGGAACCGGTGTTGGAGCGATACGGTCGGTAAACTTCCTTTCCCCCTTTTGCCCATGCGCAGCCCTTCTCCCCTCGTCGCCCTGCTGCTTCTGACGACGCTGGGATGCGGTAGCGCCCGAGAGTCCGCTATTCCCGTCAAAGGCTGCGCGCTTCTCGACGCTGACGGCGATCGAATCGTGAGCATCGGCGAAGCGGCCGACGGCCTGTTCAGCGCCTACGACACCGACGGGAGCGGCACGCTGACCAAGGCCGAGTTCAACGCGGGCGGCGATCGGGGCAGCGCCACGCGTGACCTGCGCCGCAACTTCGGCCTCTGGAACGGGGACCGCAATGGGGTGCTCACGCGCGAAGAGTTCGTCGCCGGAATGCGGGGCGACAGCAGTCTGGCGGGCATCGGCGGTTCCGAGTGCGACGCGCTGGGACTCTGACTCAGATCGTACCGGTACAACCTCGCCCGAACCGCTCGCCCCCGCTCGCCCCCGCTCGCCCGCTTGCGAAGATGCCGACCTCTTCGAGAGGTGGCGCTTTTGGTAGCGGCGGCAGACGAACCCGCTGCGCGCACCACCGGTTACGTGCGCTCTACCCGCACCCCTTCCGAACCCGACTGCCCCTGATGTCCGACACCCCGATCTCCGACTTCGTCACCCACCACTTCCGCCACTTCAATGCCGCCGCGCTGGTCGACGCCGCCCACGGCTACCGCGACCACGTCGACGGCGGCGGCAAAATGCTCGTCGCGTTGGCCGGGGCGATGTCGACGGCTGAGTTAGGGCTGAGCTTGGCCGAGATGATCCGGCGCGACATGGTCCACATCATCTCGTGTACCGGTGCCAATCTGGAGGAAGACCTGTTCAACCTCGTTGCCCACGATCACTACGAGCGCATCCCCAACTGGCGCGACCTCACCCCGCAAGACGAGCAGGATCTGCTCGACCGCGGCATGAACCGCGTCACCGACACCTGCATCCCCGAAGAAGAAGCGTTTCGCCGCCTCGAGGCCGCTCTGGTGGACGAGTGGACGCGCATGGAAGCCGCCGGAGAACGTGCGTTTCCGCACCAGGTGCTGTATGCGATCCTTCGCTCGGGCCGGTTGGAAGAGTTTTATCAGATCGACCCCAAAGACAGCTGGCTCGTCGCCGCCGCCGAGAAAGACCTGCCCATCGTCACGCCCGGCTGGGAAGACTCGACGACGGGCAACATCTTCGCCTCGCACGTGCTGAGCGGCGATCTGAAAAGCCCGCACCTGGTCAAGCACGGCATCGAGTTCATGACGTGGCTGGCCGACTGGTACACCGACAACGCAGGCGAGGCCGGAAGCGAAGGCGTCGGGAGCGGCATCGGCTTCTTCCAGATCGGTGGCGGCATCGCGGGCGATTTCCCGATCTGCGTCGTCCCGATGCTCGAGCAGGACATGGACCGGCGTACGCCGCTGTGGGCCTACTTTTGCCAGATCTCGGACTCGACGACGAGCTATGGCAGCTACTCGGGAGCGGTCCCGAACGAGAAGATCACCTGGGGCAAACTCGCTCAGGACACGCCGCGCTTTCTGGTAGAGAGCGACGCCACCATCGTCGCGCCGCTGATCTTCCAGATGGTGCTGGAGACGAGCACGAAAGCATAGCGCTGTATAACGCCAGCTTTGGCGGGTTCGACCTGCCACTGCCCGAAGTCGAAGGATGATATTTCTTTCGAGAGATGTCATCTTTCCGCCTCTCGTTCGGAGGCTCGACACCCAGGCGGTTCGTTCTCAAAAGCAACGGCGGTAGGCAAAACCTGCCCCCCTCGTCTACGGCTACTCGAGCGCCCGAAATAGCACTTCGACACGGGTAATCGTAGCCGCATCGACGAGCCTGTCGCCGTTCAGTTGTTTGCGCACGAATGGGACGGAGAACGTCGCCGCTTCAGAGACGACGGCACCGTGCGCACCCAACGTCTCGCACAGCCACCGAAGCGCCTTCGCGCCTCCCTCTTGCGACGGCGAAGCGCTCATCGCGGCGACGGGTTTTCGGTAGAACGTGCCGTCGGACACGCACCAATCCAGAGCGTTTTTGAGCACGCCGGGCATTCCGTGGGCGTACTCGGGCGTGACGATCAGGACGGCGTCGGCCCGATGGATCCGAGCGCGCAGATCGGCTACGGCGGGTGGAAACGGCTCCACGTCGCGGTCGGGCGAGAAAGGCGGTACGTCAGCGAGTTGATTGAATACATCGACCTGCGTCTCATCTGGGGCGAGGGCGAGCGCCGCGCGCAGCAGGGCGACGGTGGACGATTCGGCGCGGAGGCTTCCACTGAGGGCGAATAGAGTCATGATTGTAGGCGAGCCACAGAGCTACGCCACGGCGGCGCAGAAGTCACACGTTCCAAAACCCGGCGGCGCGTTAGAGCTGCGGGACTACTAAGCCCGGAAATCGGGGTAGCCTGATCCCATCGCGTCACCTGGCGCGGTCGTCTCACCAGCGGCCCCATGCCGCGCTATCCCTCAATCTCATGCGTATCTCCACGCTCCTCGTCCTCGTCGCAGCCCTCGGGCTGGCCGCGTGCGACAGCGACTCCGGCTCTGCCACGACGCCCGACACCTTCGCCCTCGACGTGTCCAACCTGCCTGCCCTCCAAAACGGCTTCCACTACGAAAACTGGCTCCTCACGCCCGGCGGCGCGCTGCCCGCGGGCAAGTTCAACGTCGACACCGACGGCAACCTCGTCAGCCTGAGCGGTGCGCGGCTGACCGGCTTCGACGTGCCCGACGGGGGGCGCAGTGCGACGGCGTTTGTCGTCACCGTCGAACCGGCGGGCGACACCGACACCGTGCCCGCGTCGACGCACGTGCTCGCCGGAGCCTTCTCGGGCGGATCGTCGGCGCTCACGACGAGCGCGCCCCAAGCGCTGGGCGACGCGTTCACGTCGGCGACGGGCAACTTCATCCTCACCACGCCCACGACTGCCTCGACCGACGATGACCTGAGCGGGGTTTGGTTCATCGACACGCGGTCGGGCGGTCCTATGGCGGGCCTCTCGCTGCCGACGCTGCCCGAAGGCTGGGCCTACGAAGGCTGGGTCGTCCAGGACGGTAAACCGTTGACGACCGGGCGCTTCCTCTCGGCGTCGGAGGCGGATCAGTCGGCACCATTCAGCGGCCCCCAGAGTGGCCCGCCGTTCCCCGGCGAGGACTTTGTCACGAACGCCCCGTCAGGCTTCACCTTCCCCACCGACCTGCGCGGATCGGATGTCGTTCTCACCATCGAGCCCATGCCGGACGACAGCCCCATGCCCTTCGCCCTCGTACCGCTCCGCGCGACGATCGGTCAGAGCGTGATGCCGGGCCAGACGCAGGCGATGACGAACAACGCAGCTACTCTTCCGTCGGGATCGGCACGCTTCAGGTAAACGCCTTATCCTCTCAACCGCCTGCCGCCCGTTTCTGCGCCGATGCGTGGAGCGGGCGGCCTGCCTCTAGCCTACGCCTCTCCGGCTGACGCCGCGATCCGACCACACGCTTCGCCGCCCCGACCGGGTGCAACACGGGCGAACCCCACGACTGCGAACAGCGTCCCCTTCGACCAGGCCATCACCTTCTAGCTCATTCCCTCCTATGGAAACCCGTACCATCGGCTCGCTCTCCGTCTCGACTGTTGGGCTGGGCTGCAACAACTTCGGCTGGCACATCGACGAGGACACGTCGCGATCGGTCGTCCACGCGGCGCTGGACGCAGGCGTCACGCACTTCGACACAGCCGAACTCTACGGCGAGGGGCGCAGCGAGGAGATTCTGGGCCGCGCGCTTGGGAGTCGCCGTGACGAGGTGGTCGTGGCGTCCAAGTTCGGGTTCAGCGCCAACGCGCACCCCGACGGCGTGACGGCGTCGCTCGAGGCGAGCTTGCAGCGGCTGGGGACGGACCGCATCGACCTGTACTACCTGCACCGCCCACACGCGAACACGCCGATCGCCGACACGCTGGGTGCGCTGACCGACTTGGTGTCCGAGGGCAAGATTCGTGAGATCGGATGCTCGGGGTTCTCGTCGGCGCAGTTGCACCAGGCGCACGCGGTCGGCGGCGGAGCGCGGTTCGTGGCGCTGCAGAACGAGTTCAGCCTGCTCCACCGCGAGCCTCAGGACGGCGTCCTCGACACGTGCCAGACGCTCGACACGGCATTCGTGCCGTTCTTTCCGCTCAAAAGTGGGCTGCTGACGGGCAAGTACCGCCGCGGCGACGTTCCGCCCGAGGGCTCGCGACTGGGCGGCAAAAAGGGCAGCCGCTTCGAGTCGACTGGCGACAAGCTGCTGACTCCGGCCAACCTCGACGCCGTCGAGCGGCTGATCGGATTTGCCGAGGCGCGCGGGCACACGATCCTCGAACTGGCATTTTCGTGGCTGCTGGCGTACAAACCCGTGGCGTCTGTCATTGCCGGAGCGACCAAGCCGTCGCAGATACAGGGCAACGTCGCGGCGAGCCGATGGGCGCTTTCGTCCGACGACTTGCACGACGTGGCGGCGCTTTTGGGCTGACCGCTCCTTCACAGCGGAATCGTGGACCCTGTTTAGGTGGACGCGACGCTCGGGGGTATCATGCGCTACCTATCCCAACCCTCGGCGTCATGCGCATCGCTCTACTGCTCGCTCTTCTCATCACGTTTCCAGCGCAGGCACAGGACGATCCACCGTCGTCTACGTTCGGCGATTTGGCTGGGGTGGCGCAGGGAATCGGTTTGATCGGCGGGCCGAACCAGTTCACCGGAGCGCTGGGCGTATCGGTGATCGACGGAGAGTCGTTTGCGGCGCTGCGGCTCCAGCCCGAGATCGCGATCGGCAAGATCGGCGTCGGGCTGGACATTCCGCTGCAGGTGAGCCTGTCGGACGGCAGCTTTCGGTCGGACGAGTTTACCGGCGGACCGGGCGTGCTGCGCCTGATTCGCTACCTGCGCTACGGCCAGAAGCGCCAAGACCCGGTCTACGCCAAAGTCGGCGACCTGTCGGGCGCGACGCTGGGCTTCGGGTTCTTGATGTACGGCTACACCAACGTCGCCTCGTTCGAAGAGCGGCCGGTCGGCGGCGAGATCGCGCTCGAATACGACGGCACGTACGGAGTCGAAGTGCTGGCGAGCAGCCTGACCTCGTCGGGCGTAATCGGCGTGCGTCCCTACGTGCGACCGCTACGCGCGGCGGGCGTCGACCTGCCGCTGCTGCGTGACCTCGAGGTGGGTGCGCTCTACGTGACCGACCGCGACTCGCTCGCCTCTCCGACCGGCGAACCCGTCTCGGCATGGGGACTCGACGCCGGACTTCCGCTCAGCCTGGGGTCGATGCTCCAGGTTACTCCCTACGCCGCCTATGGTAGCTTTTCGGTAAACGACGCGCTTCGCGGCCGACTCGCTCGGCGTTCGACGGCGGGGGCGGCGCGGCTCTCGGCCTCACGTTCCGGCTCAACCTGATCGCTGACCTGCTGGCCGTCGACGCCAAGATCGAGCGGCGGTTCTACGGCGAGAACTTCGTCGGCTCCTACTTCGACGGCATCTACGAGACGAGCAAACTGGCCGCTCAGACCGAAGGCGGTGCGGCTCCGATCTCTCGTTTGGCGAGCGCGGGCGGTGAGGACGGCGTGTTCGGCGCGCTCTACGGGCAGATCCTCAACCGCATCACGCTGGGCGGTGCCCTCGCCATCCCCGACCAGGTCGAAACGGCCCCCGACGGCACGGTCCTCAACGGCGCCTACCTCCGCCTGGTCGCCGACGCGCCCGACGTGATTCCCAAGTTCGTCGCCCGCGCCACCTACCACCGCGGCTTCATCAAAGACACCGCCGACGCGTTCAAGCTGGACGAGAACTCGTCGGCCGAAGTCCGAGTCGGCTACAAAGCGACGCGCTTCCTGCTCGTCGGGACCGACTACAGATGGACGTTCGCCGAGGTCGAGGACGATAACGGCGTCGAGCGCATCGAGGCCACGTCGTACGTATTTCCGTTCGTCGCGCTCCAACTCGACCTGCCGTTCGGCAACTGATCAGCGCCGCCAGGGAACGTCCGGGTCGACCGTGCGCATGGTCACAGATCTTGCACTACGGATTTCAACCGCCACCCGAGCGGTCTGCTCGGACGAGTTGCGCAGGACGAGCGCCCAACCTCGGTCAACGCGGACCGACTCCCGTTGGCCCGAGCCGAGCGTGTCCGGCGCCGAGGCCTGCTTTCCGGCGTGTGTAATCAGGACGACGGCGCCTGGGCCTCTGTTGTGCGCCTGGACGTGAAACCCGCCGTCGCCGGGACCGCCGAGAACGAACTGTTCGCCCGGCGCGAGTGTGAGCAGCGATCGCGTGACGCCGCAGCCTCCCACCAGCAAAACGCCGAAGGCCAAGGCGGTGAGTGCACGTGTCCGCTTCATCGCTGGCGGGGCGCTGCGGAGGGATCCGACTCGAGCAGCGCCAGCGCGGCTTCGATGTCCGGGTCGCGGCCCTGCTCGATGTCGCGCGCGGTCCACGTCGTTTCGAGGTCGGGAATCAGCGGCCCGTCGATGGGATCGTCGGGCGCGGACCGGCCGAGCAGCGGGATGTCCACCACGATGCCGGTGTGCGGAAGGGTGAGCATCACCATCAGGCCGCCCGAGAAGCCGCGCAGATTGCCACCCGCGCGCTGACCCACGATGGCCCCGATGCCGTGCCTGCGCACGTGGGCGAGCAGCAGGTAGGTGGCCGAGGCGTTGAACGCGTCCGACAGCACGACGACAGCGCCCGAAAACGCTCTGGCTGCCGGTCTGATAGGGGCGCACTGCGCCGCGCCGCGCAGCAAATAGCGCCCGTCGGACTGGCGCTCGGTAGCTCCGTCGGGTAGCGGCTGCTTCCAGCCGTCGTCCCACGACGAGAGGTAGGGGAAAAATGCCGGATCGGCCTGCGGCGACGCTACGAAGACCTGCTCGATCACGTCGCACGGTAGGGTGCGCGTCGTGAGGTAGCGGGCGACGGTTTCGTAGCCCAGCGTCCCGCCCTGAATGCCCCGCACGTCGAGAACCAAACGGCTCGCCCCTTGCCGCTCGATCCAGCCGAATGTCTGGTCTAAAAGCGTATCGGCGGGCACCTGGAAGCGATGCGAGAGAAACGATCCCAAGCGCACGTAAGCGGTCTCGTCGTCCAGCATCCGGTGCGTCCACGACCGCTCGTCGTCGAACCCCTCGACGCCCGCCAGTGCCAACCGGCGTTGGCGCTCCACCCGCGTGATGCGCTCGGCGGCAACGAGGTCCGTCGTGCCGCTGGGCGACTCGACCTCAAGGCGCGTTTCCGCCTCCTGGTCTGGAAGGAGCAGCGCGGCGTAGCGGTCGAAGAGCGGCCATCCATCGGGGAGCACGTCCGATGTTCTCACGTCCAGCCGGGCGCGGCGCAGCATGTCCGTCCCGCGCCCGTCACCTGGCGAGAGCGGAAGCAGTCGGTCGATCAGATCCGACACCGAAACGCCGTCGATGCTCCGAATCTGCGTGCCTCGGCGCAGGCTGCCGCCGGTCAGATCGTGGGTGACGACCAGGCGCTCGTCGGGCGCCCTACCCAAAATGCGGAACGTGAACGGAAAGACGGTCGGGCCGCTCCACATCCGGTCGCGCAGGTCGGCCGACTGGTTGTACGGATTGACGACCGTGTGTCCATCGCGCACGGCCGCGACGACGCGTGAAACGGCCAGCAGGGCGTCCGCTTGTGAAACGCGATCGTGCGCCCCAAATACGGCTCCGAGCGAGTCGGCTAGCGCCACTACTTCGGCGCGCTGACCATAGGCGTTGAGCGACGGGTGGTAGGCCGCGAGCGTGCGCGTGAGCAGTGCCAGATCGGCGCGGACAGAATCACCGGAGAGCGTGTGGGTCTGGGCCGATGCGGGCAGTATGGGTAGCCAGAGGACGAGACAAAAGAGGAGCGTGCGCATGGAGCTGGGTTGAGTGGATGATGCTCCAAGCTGGCTCCAGGTGCGCGCCTCGGCGCGTCACATCGCGACCTGAGGCGGCTCAGATGACGATGTGCGCCCTCCGCGCGCCTTCTGGTCGGCCCACCACGCGCTCGGTGTCGTCCCAGTCGCCCGGCGAAAGGCGCGGTTGAACGTCGCCTTGGAGTTGAAGCCGCATTCGAGCGCGACAGCCAGCAGCGTTAGCCGATCTCCGGCGCCTTCCGTCAGCCGCGCCTGAACGGCGGCGACTCGGTACCCGTTGACCCACTCGTTGAAGTTGCACCCGAAGCCCGCATTGACGGCGTGCGATACGAGCGAAGGAGCCGCGTCCACGTCTGCGGCCAGGTCGGCCAGCGTAAGGTCGGAGCGCAGGTACGCGCGGTCGCGCCGCATCGCATGTTCCAACCGCTGCTTCCACCGAGCCAGTTCGTCATCGGTCAAGACGGCCGGAGCAGCATCCGGCTGGACCTCTTCCACCGGACCCGCTTCCATCCGCCGAGAGAATCCGTATCCCGCCACGGCGACGTAGTAGCCCAGCGCAGCATAGGCAGCGTGCATCCACCACTGGCGCGCGTAGCTAAACTCGGCCCCCCACGCGAACACGGCCCAAAACGCTACTGTCACGAGCAGTCCGACGCCGACGACGATGCCAAACTGCCCCAGCCAGCGCGCCCGTGCTGTGCCCGGATGGCGCCTCCTGTAGCGGACGAGTTCGCGCACGGCGGCTGCGACGAAAGCGGCCCCGGTCAGCAAACCCAGAACGCTCAGCACGCTCGACGCCGTCGGTCCCAGCGTCTGAGCGTAGGGCACCCGGCTTGTCGTCGCCTCGATCCAAAACACCAACCGAAGTCCTACATCGAACGCCAGAGCCGCCCCCCAGACGCTAATCCACAACGTGGGAATCGGCCGTTTGGCGACCGATCGCACATAAAACCAGATCGCGCCACCCAGCAGAAACGAACTGCTCAGCGGCAGATTCGCCAGCCACCCGACCCGGTCGTAGAGCCCCATGAAGCCGATCAGGTAGGGGACGTTCTCGAGCGCGATCGCGACCAGGACCCAGGCCAGCCAGCCGTCCGAGGCTTGGCTCAGCCGAACCGACCGGGCGCCGAGCAGCAGAGCGGCTACTCCACACTGCACGATGCCCACGAAGAGCAGGATGCTGTATAGGTTGTACGTCGCGTCCATCGGCAGAGCAATCGGTCGGCAAGATATGCGCCGCTGCGCACGACCTCACGCCCCCCGCCGAAGGTCGAGGTGCTTCATGATGGGCGCCGCCGTCGCACCGTGGAGGATGACCGAGAAGACGATGCAGAGCAGGACCGTCACCCACACGTCGCCCATGCTGTCGAAGTCGCCGCGCGTTTGGGCGAACGCGAGGTAGTAGATCGAACCGACGCCGCGCACGCCGAAGAAGGCGATCGCCCAGCGTTCGCGGTGGGGAAACGTGCATCCGAACAAGGCGATGTATCCCGCGACCGGGCGGATCACGAGCACGAACACCGCCGCCGTTCCTGCCGCTGCCCACGTGAGCGACTTCCACTCGCCGACCAGAATGCCGCCGATCATCACGAGCGTCAAAGCCGTCAGCGCCTGCTCGATCTGGTCCCCGAACTCGACGGCTTTGGTCTGATACCCGTCGCGCGGAGCGACGCCTCGTGCGGTAATGGCGGCGGCAAAGACAGCGAGGAAGCCGTAGCCGTTGACGAGTTCGGCGGCCCCGTAGGCCAGCGCCGTAGAGGCGAGGATGAACAGACCTTCGTGCGAGTCTTTGTCGCTTCGGCGCGCGGCTTCGGGTTCGTCCGAGATGTGGAACACGTAGTAGGCCAGTGCCCAGCCGATGCCGATGCCGACGACCGTACCGACGGCGATGCGGTACACGAAGTCGAACCCGAACCAGTTGAGGAGCCAGTCCGTCTCCCCCAACGTCCCCGCGCTAGCGGCAGCCGCTACGGCCAGAGCGAGGTAGGTAAAGGGGAAAGCCAGCCCGTCGTTGGTGCCCGCCTCGGCCGTCAGTGCAAACCGGACGTCGTCCTCGGCTTCCTCATTGGGCTTGCCCACCTGCACGTCGCTCGCCAACACCGGATCGGTCGGCGCGAGAACGGCTCCGAGCAAGATGGCCGACGCGATCGGCAGGCCCATCGCCCACCCGCCAAGAAGGGCCAAGGCGGCAATCGAGAGCGGCATCGCGATCGCCAGCAGCAGCCAGACCGATCGCCATGCTTTCCATCCGGGACGACGGTCGAGCCGGAGCCCGGCTCCCGCGAGCGATAGGATGACCACCAGTTCGGTCGCGTATTCGAGCGCCTTGGTGAAACCATCGTTGGTGATCGGATGCAGCTTCGGCAGACCGCCCGGCACGATGAAGACCAAGGTGCCCAGTGCGATGTAGAGCATCGGCAGCGACAGTGGGCTGCGATGGAGCGCGTTGGGTAGCGCGGCCATTCCGAGCAGCGCCAGACCGGCAACGAGGTAGATGGCGACGTGTAGATCCATAGCGAGGTGGTGAGACACGAAAGAACCGGCAGCGCCGTTTGCTCCACTGTCTTACTTCTGCGACGATATGCGCCTGCTCCTTCTCGCCCTGATCGCCTGCTCGGCCGCTCCGACCGCCTACGCCCAGCTCGCTCCGGCTCATCCCGACCCTGCGTCGCCTGTCGGACGCTGGGCCATCCCGAACGACGACGGCGGAACGCCCGACCTCATCCTCGACCTCTACCTCGCAGGCGGCGAACTCCGAGGACGCATCGTGGACACGCCCCGAAACCCGGACGCCGTCTGCTCCAAGTGTGAGGGCGATGACAAAGGCCGTCCGCTCAAGGGCTTCGTCATGATTACCGGTCTCACCCGCGACGGCGACCGGTGGACAGACGGCAAACTGTTCGCGCCCGACATGGGCCGAACGGTCAACTGCTCGCTCTGGCGCGAGGGCGACGATCTGCGCGTGCAAGGCCGAGTCGGTATCTTCCGCCGCACCATGACGTGGACGCGCATCGACGGGTAGCGTGGGGACCGGCCGCCAGTGAATTCACCTGCCTGAATAGTCGATCCGTTTTGGCGGCTCGGTGTACCCGCATATGTTTGCGCCACTCCCCATCGCATCCGCCCTCGGCCGCCATGCTTCGTTTCGCGCTGCCTCTTCTACTTTTGAGTATCGGGTGCGCACCGGAAACGAACGCCCAGACCGACACAGACTCAGGGTTCACCTCGCTCGTCAACCCCTTCGTCGGCACCGACGGGACGGGGCACACCTTTCCGGGCGCGTCTCTCCCGTTTGGCATGGTGCAGCCCAGCCCAGACAACCAGCATACCGGATGGGACTACACGGCGGGGTATCAGTACCGCGATCCGCAGATTCTGGGCTTCTCGCAAAGCCACATCAGCGGCGCCGGAATCCCCGAACTGGGCGACGTGCTGCTGCTCCCGTTCACCAGCGACGACCGGATTGCGTCGGGAGCGACGTACGACAAATCGACTGAATCGGCGCGACCCGGCTACTACGCCGTCACGCTGAAAGAAGACGACATCGCGGTCGAGTTGACGGCGTCGCAGCGCGTGGCCCTGCACCGCTACACCTTTCCTACGGGTGGACGCGTCCGCGTGCTCGCCGATCTGCAACACGGACTGACGTTCGGCGAGCGAGACCGCGTCCTTCGGAGCCAGGTGTCGACCGATGAATACACGATCAGCGGATCGGTATGGTCGTCGAACTGGGTCGAGCGCGAAATGCACTTCGCCACCACGTTCGATCATCCCATCGCCTCGGTCGACGAGTTGCCGCGAGCGCCGGGCGAAGAGGCGTCGCGCTACGTGCTCGCGTTCGACCTGCGGGACGGCGCCGTTCTCAGTGTCCGCACGGCCCTGTCGACCGTCGACGTGGACGGAGCGCGCGGCAACTTAGACGACGTACCGAACTTCGACTTCGACGCCGTCGCCGCACGCGCCGATGCGACGTGGAACGACCTACTTGGCCGCGTGCGCATCGAAGCCGACGACGAGACGCGCCGCATGTTCTACACCGCCCTCTACCACGCCCTGCTGCATCCCAGTGACATCGCCGACCGAGACGGGCGCGTGCGCGGGCCGACCGGAGACGTGGCGCAGGCGCCCGGCGGAGTCTACTACTCGACGCTCTCGCTGTGGGACACCTTTCGCGCCGCCCACCCGCTCTACGCCCTCGTCGTGCCCGAGCGCGTCGACGGGTTTGCCGGAACGATGCTCGCTCACCACGATGCGCAGGGCTACCTGCCGCTCTGGACCGCGTGGGGCCGCGAAACGCACACGATGATCGGCAATCCCGCTCTGCCTGTCCTCGCCGACGCGCACGCACGAGGCTTTACGGGCTTCGACGGCCAAACCGCCTTGGACGCGATGACCTCGTCGTCGACCCGTCCGCACCACAACTCGCCGTGGGACGTCTACCTCGAGCAGGGCTACTACCCCTACGACCGCGTCGAGGGCGAGGCAGTCTCCAAAACGCTCGAAGCCGGTATCGGCGACGCGTCCGTAGCCGCGCTGGCCCGCAGATTGGGTGACGACCAGACGGCCGACGCGTTCGAGCGGCGCTCAGCGTTCTATCGCAACCTGTTCGACGAGGAGACCGGCTTCTTTCGCGGGCGCGCCGCCGATGGCTCGTGGCGCACACCGTTCGATCCGCTCGAAGCGACCTCACCCCTCAACAACCCCGGCGACTTCACCGAGGCCAACGCGTGGCAGTACCTGTGGACGCCCGCGCTCCACGACCCCCGAGGACTGGTCGATTTGCTCGGCGGGAGCACCGCCTTCACTCGGCGCCTGGACGATTTCTTTTCGATAGAGGGAAATGGCGAAGCCAAGTTTCTGGGCCAGGAAGCGCTGATTGGGCAGTACGCGCACGGCAACGAGCCGTCGCACCACGTCGCGTGGCTCTACGCATTTTCGGACACTCCCCAGCGCGGACACGAGTTGGTGCGCCGCATCGCCGATTCGTTCTACGCCGACCGGCCCGACGGCATCATCGGAAACGACGATTGCGGGCAAATGAGCGCGTGGTACGTTTTCGCCTCGCTCGGCTTCTATCCGGTCACGCCGCTCGACGGTACGTTTGTGCTGGGCCGCCCGCTCGTCTCCCGCGCCGAGATCGACCTGGGTGAGGGACGTACGCTCGTCGTTACGTCGGACGACCCGACTGGCACGCGCCTGCTGACTCGCGTCCTGCTCGACGGCGAGCCGTTTGATGGGCCGACAATCTCGCACGCCGCGCTGACTGGTGCCCGCTCGCTCCATTTCGCCTCTGACGCCCGATGATCCGCTTACTCGCCGCTTGCCTGCTGCTCGCCGCCTGCGCCTCGCCCGCGCCGCGTCCTCAAGCTGCGACGCCGTTCGACCAAGCCCCTGCGTGGGCCGCCGACGTGGTGTGGTACCAGATCTTTGCCGAACGCTTCCGCAACGGCGACCCCGGCAACGACCCCACCGCCGCCGACATCGACGGTGCCTATCCGCACTTCGTGCCGGACGGCTGGCAGGTCACGCCGTGGACCCAAGACTGGTTTGCCGAAGACGCGTACATGGCCGAAACTCAGGAAAGGACCGACGCGCTGGGGTATCCGATCACGTCGTCGGCTCAGAAGTTTCAGTTGCGGCGCTACGGCGGCGACCTGCAAGGCGTGCTCGACAAAGTCGACTACCTCGACTCGCTCGGCGTGACGGCGATCTACTTCAACCCACTCAACGACGCGCCGTCGCTGCACAAGTACGACGCTCGCTCGTGGCTCCACATCGACCCTACGTTCGGTCCCGACCGCGAGGGCGACCGCGCGCTAATCGCTCAGGAAACGTGGGACGATCCGTCGACCTGGACGATGACGGCTGCCGACCGCATGTTCGTCGACGTGATCGCCGCGTTTCACGCGCGCGGCATCCGCGTCGTGGTCGACTACTCGTGGAATCACACCGGCATCACCCATCCCGCCGCCCGCGACGTAGTCGCCAACGGAGCCGAAAGCGCCTACGCCGACTGGTACTCGGCGACGTTCGATGATCCGGCGACGCCCGACGACGAGTTCGCCCTTCGTGGCTGGTTCGGCGTCTACGAACTGCCCGAGTTGCGCGAGACCGCTTTCCACGACGCGAGCCAGGGGATGGAGGCGTATGAGAGCGATCTGTACAGCGACGACGCGCGCGAGCACATCTTCGCCGTCACCCGCCGCTGGCTCGACCCCGACGGCGACGGCGATCCGTCCGACGGCGTCGACGGCATCCGGCTCGACGTGGCGGCCGAGATCGGACTGGACTTCTGGCGCGACTACCGCCGCGTCGTCCGCGAGGTCAACCCCGACGCGCTGCTGATCGGCGAGGTGTGGTGGGATCTGTGGCCCGACCGCCTGATCCACCCCGACGCGTTTCTGACTGGCGACACGTTCGACGCGATCATGAACTACCGCTGGTATCGATCCGTCCGCCACTTCTTCGCAGCGGCCCCGGACGCGCTGCCCGCTTCGGTTCTGGCCGACAGCCTGAGCGCCTACCTCGCCGACACCGCGCACCCGTCGATGAATCGCGCGATGATGAACGTCGCTTCCAGCCACGACGCGCCGCGCCTGCTTACCTCGCTCTACAACCGAGGACCCTACAAATATCACACGAAGCCCGAGGACGACCCGGCGTACCGCGTCGAACGGCCCGGCGCGCGCACGTTCGAGACCGCTCGGATGCTACTGGCGCATCAGTTCACCTACGTCGGCGCGCCGCACATCTGGAACGGCGAAGAGATGGGCATGTGGGGCGCAGACGATCCGTCGCCGCGCAAACCGCTGATCTGGCCCGACCTCACGTTCGAGCCCGAAACCGCGCATCCGCTCGGCTTGCCGCGCCCGACCGACAGCGTCCACTTCGACGCGGAGCATCACACGTACTATCAGCGGTTGGCCCGCATCCGCAATGAGCATTCCGCTCTGCGCCGGGGCGACCTCGACTTCGTCCTCACCGACGACGCGCGCGGCCTACTCGGCTACGCACGTACCCTGGGCGATGAAACCGTCATCGCCCTGTTCAACACCAGCGAGCAGCCGCAGGCAGTGACCGTCGCCGCGCCCGCCGGAGTGTTCGCCGACCTGCTGAGCAATGCCTCCGATGTCGCCTTCGACGGCGACAGCTTGCGCGTCACGCTCCCGGCCCGCCGCTCAGCGATTCTGGCGATGCAGTAGGCCGATATGCAGCGCCGCCCGGCCAACAAGCGTCGGACCGGGCGGCGGTGGATCGGTGGGGGGGCCGAAAGGTGAAACGCGTCAGGCGTAGACTTCCTGCTGCTTCTCTTTGGCCATGTGCTCCAGTTCCGAAAGCGCGCCGGGCAGTTCGCTCAGGCCTCGGATGACGAGATGGGCTCCTCGGTCGCGGAGGATACCCTCGTGACGCTCAGGATCGGCCTGGGGCGGGACGTGGCCGATGGCCCAAAAGCCGGCAGCGCGGGCGGCAAGCATGTCGTCTCCGGTGTCGCCTACGTAGACGGCTTCTTCGGGCTCGACGGTCATTCCGCACTGCTTGAGCATCGCCAGCGAGCGGCGCAATGGGTAGGGATCGGGTTTGGTACGGCGGTCCTGCTGCTCCATCGCCACGAGGAGCGGAAAGTGCTTCTTGAGGCCGAGATACTCGAGTGTCCACTTGGCCTCTGCTTCGGGGCGGCCGGTCACGATGCCGAAGACTCTACCCGGCTGCAGCTGCGCCAGCGTCTGCGGCGTCACGAGTGACGCTTCCTGCTGGATCAGTCCGTTCCAGTTCTCGCCCCGATAGCGGCGCTGGAATTCGTCGTGCATGCGGCTGTACGACACCTCCATGCCCGCCTCGCGGATGAGCGTGTAGGTCAGCTTCCAGTCGTCGTTGAAGCCGCCCCGATCTTTGTACTGCTGGATCTGCTCGCCCGTTATCTCACGTCCGGTAAAAAAGTAGACGGTTTCGGAGATGGTGCGGCGGTACGAATTGGAGACGTCCACGAGCACGCCGTCCATGTCGAAGAGGAGAGCGCGGAAGGGAGAGCTGGCCATACGGGCAGAGTGGGGTGTAGGAAGAAAAGGAGGGCGTAACAAGGCGGTAAATCGCCTGTGCGCCCTATTTGGTTCCTCTTCGCTCGAATCCGGTTGGCTCGAATGCCTGTCACCCTCAACACTCCGACACCCAAAATATCACCATGGCACCTCTTCAACGCTCCGTCCATCCGTGCGAAGCCATACCGCGCCGCGATGCGTCAGCCGCACGTCCGCGCCTGCCTGCTCCCACCGATCCACGACTTCTGCGTTGGGCAGACGGTATATGTTTTGACGCGCCACGCTGACGACGGCGACTCCGCCCGGCTTCAATACCGCGTCGATCCAATCCGGCGTGCTGCTCGTCCGCGAGCCGTGGTGGCCGACTTTGACGACGTCGGCGCGCAGCAACCCTTCGTCTACGAGCGGCGACCAGTGGCGCAGCATCTCGGCCTCGGCCTCCTGCTCGGCGTCGCCCGCGAACAGCAGTTCGACTTCGCCGTAGCGAATGAGCAACACGACGGATGCGTTGTTGGCTTCGTCGGGAGGAAGTCCGGCTCGAACGGGGCCGAGAATGGTGGCGATAATCCCATCGCCCAGGTCGAGCGTGTCGCCTGCCGTTACGCTCAGGCGCGGCACAGAGAGGCTGTCGAGTAGGAAATGCGTCTCGGCGTAGAGAATGGTCCCCACATCCTGCCCATTGTCGACTACTCGTCCGATTTCGACGGTTCGCAGCAGTGTGGGCAGTCCGCCCAGATGATCGGCGTGTGGGTGGGAGACGATGGCGGCGTCTAATTGGTCGACGCCGAGCTTCTGGAGGTGCGGGAGGATCGTGCGGGCTCCGGCGTCCCACGTATCGGTCAGCGGACCGGCGTCGATCAGGACGTGGCGGCCCGAAGGCGTGCGGAGCAGAGCCGCGTCGCCCTGCCCGGTGTCGAAGAACACTACGTCGAGCGACGGACGCCGCGCGTCAGGCGACAAAACGCCGATCCACGCGCTGACGGCGGCCAGCAGCAGCGCGGCTCCAGCCAGCGGCGCGCGTGCGAAGCGGTAGCGCCAGAACATCGTCAGTAGCACCAGGATGGACAGCGCACCAACGAGCAGCGGGCGCGTCACGAAGCCTTCGAGCGCCCACCGCCCCACATGCTGCTCGCCGGTCTGTGTCGTCCAGATCAGTGCCCGGCAGAGCGTGTCCGCCATTGCACCGACGAGTCCGGCGACGGGAGGAATCCATGCCAGCAAAACGGTCAGCAGCGCCGACGCGAACGCGGCCATCGTCAGCGTCATCGCGGGCAGGTTGAGCACCAACCCGGCGAGGGGGACGCGGCCGAAGTGGAATAGAAGAATCGGCGCCGTCGCGATCGTAGCGGCCAGCGTCACAGCCGTTGCGTCCCATAGCCAGTTGAGAATGCCGGAGTCTCGAACGCGCTTGGGAGCCGCGAACGTGAGCGCACGCGCCAGCGTGAGCAGCCCGAGGACGGCGGCGAAGGAGAGTTGGAAGCCGACACCGAACAGGCGCGTCGGCCGTAGCATCAACAGCACGAGCGCGGCGACGGCCAGGGCGTTCGTCCCCGCCGACGGCTTCTGCAGCGCCCGCGCGACGACCGCCAGCGTCGCCATCAGGACGGCGCGCCACACGCTGTCCGAGCCGCCGGTGACCAAGGCGTAGACGCACAGAATCACAACCGTGACGGCGGCGCGGCTCACTTCCATCGCCCGAAACTTCAGACCCGCGCGGAGCAGAAGCGGACGCAGCAGACCGTGCAACATCATACCGACGAGCAGCACGTGCAGCCCCGACACGGCCAGCAAGTGGAGCAGTCCGGTCCGGGCGAACTGCTCACGCGTCTCCTCGGCGATGGCATCGCGCTCTCCCAGCAGCAGCGCCCGAAGCAACGCCCGCGAGTCGTCGTGCGGCACGAACCGAATCAGCGACGCCTCGACGTGCGACCGGACCGACACGACGACGCGGTCCAGTAGGCTTGGCGATTCGTCCAGCACGATCAGATCCGAAGTGGGATCATCGGCTCGCTCGGGCGCGCGAACGCGCATCGTCGCCCACGTGCCCTTGCCGACCAGGAACGCGCCGTACCCAAAGTCGGACGGGTTTCCCTTGGGCGGCGGTGGGCGCAGCAGGCCGCGTAACCGCACGCGCTGCCCTTGCTCCAAGATCGGCGGCTCGAACTCGGCCCGCCCGTTCGACGGACCGACCGTTACGGCGACGCTGCCCTTCCACCGCTGCCCGTTTGCCTCCACATCGTCCAGCGTGAACCGTGCGTTGCGCTCGCCGACGCGGACGGAAGACGCGACGCGACCCGCCACCTCGACTTCCTGTCCGACCAGCCAGGCATCCCGAGCAGCCGCGTCCGAAGGCGCCACTCCGACCAACCGCGCGACGTGACTGACCGGAGGCGACAGCGAAGCGCACAGCATCACTCCGCCCAGACCAAAGAACGCCAGGCCGATACCAGCCGCCTGAACCGCTCCGCGTGGCGCGTGCAGCCGGCGTGGCCACCAGTTCGCTAGCGCGAGGAGCATTCCGATCAGCATCAGCCCACCCCAGCTCAGAAGCTCGGCGGTCGGAGGAGCGACGGCATCGGGTGGAAGTCCGCGGCGCCCGGCAACTGCGATGCCTGCCCCGAGCGCCAGAGCCAGTGCGACAGCAGGGGCAGCGTTGGGGTCGAGGCGGCGGCGGATCGCCATAGGTCAGAGAGAAGAAGGCACACCGGATGCGTGCGCGTAGCATACGGCCCCGACGCGCGCATAGAAAGCGGTGTGAAGGCGCACATGCAGGCGAACCGCACGCGCGTCCGCTCATACAAACCGGCTCTGCGTTCTATACTCCCGATTTCATGGCCGTCAGCAGCCGCCGACTCGTGCGCGAGCGCGTTCTCCAAGCCCTCTACGCGATGGAACAGGGCGGCGGCTCGGGCGACGAGGTGATGCGCAACGTCCTCCGTCCGGACAGCTTCGAGAAGGGTGTCGCCCGCACGTTCGCCGAGCGGCTGTTTCTGCGCGCGCTCGACAACGTTGACGCGACGGACAAACTGATCCAGACGCACGCCCAAAACTGGGAGTTCGAGCGCATCGCCCTGATTGATCGGCTGGTGCTGCGCATGGCGCTCACCGAACTGCTCGCGTTCGAGGACATTCCGCCCAAGGTGTCGATCAACGAAGGCATCGAACTCGCCAAACGCTACTCGACCGACAAGAGCGGCCACTTCGTCAACGGCATTCTGGACAGTTCGCTGATCCAGTTGCTGGACGAAGACCGGCTGCGCAAATCGGGACGCGGACTCGTCGGGATGCCGAGTAAGTCGACGCTCGCTGCCGTCAGCCGCAAGAACACGGCGACCCGGAAGAACGCCGCGCCCAAAGCCAATACGCCGCGCGGTGCTGCGGCTCGATCGGCCGATGCGCTTCACGAGCCTGCGGCCCCGCTCGCGGACGCGCCGGAGATCGCCGACATCGAAATCCGCGATACGGGTTCGACCGGGAGGCGCAGGCGCAAACGTGTCGGCCAGAAGTCGGCTGCCGAAGTGATCGCCTCTGCCAAGGCCGAAGCCACAGCGATTCACCAGGCGACTCAGCAAGCCCAGGGAGACGCCGGAGACGCAGACGCCGACCGCTCGTGAGTCTGATCGCCATCGGAGACGTGCACGGTTGCGCCCGGACGCTGCAGACGCTCCTAGCCAAGCTCGACCTCCAACCCGACGATCACGTGGTTTTCGTAGGCGACTACGTGGACCGCGGGCCCGACGTGCGAGGCGTGATCCAGACGTGCATAGACCTCCAATCGCGCGTCCGGTGCACGTTCCTGCGAGGCAATCACGAGGCGATCATGCTCGAAGCCATTGCCCCGGACGCCCCGATCAATGCGGTCGCGCACTGGCATCAGAGCGGCGGCGGAGCGACGCGTGCCAGCTATCCGGGTGGCGTCATCGACCCGGCGCACGTGGCGTTTCTCGAAGCCACCGAGTTATATCTGGACACGTCCGACTTCTTCTTCGTGCATGCTGGCCTGCTGCCGTGGCGCACCGTCGCCCACAGCATCGCTCACGCCGACGCCGACCTGCTGCTCTGGACTCGCGAACACATCGACACGCAGCCCCGCGACGTGGTCTGGGAGAAACCCGTCGTCTGCGGCCATACGCCTCGCTCCCGCCCCATCGACCGCCCGCACCTGCTGATGGTTGACACGGGCGCTGCCTACGTCCACCGCGAAGGCATGGGCCGCCTGTGCGCCGTCCGCCTGCCCGAGCGCACGTTCGTGTTTGCTGACCATGCGGAATAGCAGCGCCTGTTGATATCGATTGCAAGCGTGCATAGGTCACTCTGCTCTCGGATCTGGAATCAGCCTCGCCAATCCCAGTGGCTGTCAGGGCGAGTGGAATCGCTTCGATTTTCTCTTAACCCTCGCCTTTTCCAACCGGCTTCCCTGCGCAGTCAGAGATCCCAAACCGATTCGATAGCCTGAACTCAGCGCTGTAAGCCAAGCGGTGACGGTGTGTCGAGCCAGATTACGCGCCTGGCCGCTCCACTCACTCGCAGTTCAGACCGCGGACGAAGCGGAGCATCGCAGGGCCTGCGGTTTGGTCGTCGCGGCTGAGTGTCGGGATGATGCGCGCGTGCGACTTGCCCGGCACGACGACGTACTGCGCCGACACGTCTGCCTCACCCAGCGCGGCGACGAGCAGTTCGGCCTGCCGGATTAGCGCGGGATAGTCGCCGCCAGCGTGCAGGATGAGGAACGGCGGCGCATTCGAATCGACGAGCGGCAAGATCGAGGCGTCGATCTGCCACTGGGAGGGAGGGCCTGCGGGCGGGAGTTCGCCGAACGACTCGCCGCGCGGGCCGAACCGGGTGCCATAGTAGTCGAAATCGTCTGCGATCTCGAACGAGCGGCGGTCGGTCAGGTCGAGGGCGGCGGCGCTGACGGGAATCACGCCGCAGACGGCCCCACGCGGAAGTCCGGCGGCGTACTGCACGTCGGCATCCAACGCCACGTACGACGCCAGATGCCCGCCCGCCGAGTGCCCCATCAGGATCAACGCGTCGGGATCGCCGCCCTGACGAGCGACGAGCGCGCGCGTGCGAGCCGTAGCACGCGCCACATCGGCGACCTGGTCTTGGAGCGTCGCGCCGGGAAGCAAGCGGTACGAGACGACCGCCGCACCGATGCCTCTGCTGGCGAAGAACCGTCCGATGTTGTTGTACAGGTCTTCGCCGCCGAACTCGAAGTTGCGGTCGCCCTCGGTCCATCCGCCGCCATGCACAAACACGACCGTCGGCCACGCCTCACCCCGGACGGAATCGGCGAGCGGTAGAAAAAGGTTGAGGCGCTGCTTATCGTCCGTCGATCCGTCGACGTAGGGCAGGTTCATGCGCACGTTTGCGCCGGGAAGATCGGCACGGTCGTAGACGAACGAGAGGCCGATGCCTGTGATCGTCTGACATCCGGCGAGCATAGGAAGGCAGAGCAGGGCGAACAGGCGGAGTAAAGCGGACATACAGTGAGAAGGCGATTGGCAAGAAAAAACCTGTCAGCTTCCGAAAAGCTGACAGGTTTGGAGTCGGAGAGCCAGACGGCCTACCTCCGCCGGGCCGGAGTCGCCGTCGCCAGGTCCGAGGCACGATCCCAGAGGCTCATCGCCTGTTGGAAGACCGGATCGTCGCTCAGCGTGACGGGCCACCACTCGGTGCTTCCATAGAGGTTGCGCGCGAGCGTGCCTTTGAGAAGCCGCTCGATTTGCGGGCGATGCTCTTCGAGATCGGCTCGGAGGTAGACACCGTCGCGCGGGTTGGAATCGGCGGGATCGTCGGTCAGCGTCACGCGCTCGTCGGCTTCTATGAAATCGAGGAATCCGCTCCACATCGACTGGTCGATGGCGTATCCGGCGCGGAACGCGGCGGGGTCTTGCCAGCGGCTGCGCAGAGCGATTTCGTTCTCGTTGTAGATGGTCCGAGCATAGCGGAAATCGAGGCCTTTGCGCCGCACGCCCATCACGAGCGAGTTGGTGTCCGGGATCACGACGAAATCGGGCAGGATGCCGCCGCCGCCAAAGACGGTGCGTCCGCCGTCTGTGGTGTAGACCAGCGAGTCGGGGACGCTGTCGCGGTACTCGGACGGGTTGAACATCGACTCGTTGAGCGACGCAAACTTTTCTTCGTAGTACGCCTCGTTGCTCTCGTTACGGTCGTACGGCGTCTGGATGAGGCGACCTGCGGGCGTGTAGTAACGCGAGATCGTCATTTGGAGGACAGCTTCGTCCGGAAGCCGGAACTGCGCCTGGACGAGGCCCTTGCCAAACGTCCGGCGCCCGACGAGCAGCGCGCGGTCGTGGTCCTGGAGCGCCCCGCCAACGATCTCGCTCGCCGACGCGCTGATTTCGTTGACGAGCACGATGAGCGGCTGCCTCTCGAACAGGCCGCCGTCGGTCGCCTTCTCGAGGTTGTTGTATTGGACGTTGCGGCTCTTGGTCGACACGATGGTCTGTCCGCCAGAGAGCAGCTCGTCCGCCATGCCGATAGCCGACTGCATCACGCCGCCGCCGTTGTCGCGCAGGTCGAGAATGAGGCGCTCCATGCCTTCGCGTTTCAAGTCGATGAGCGCCTTGCGGAACTCCTCGTGCGTCGTCTGGGCAAACCGGTTGATGCGGATGAAGCCGGTCTGCTCGTCCACCATGAACGCCGCATCGACGGTATAGAGCGGGATCGTGCCGCGCGTGATTTCGAACGTGATGGGATCGGCGAGTCCAGGTCGTACGACGGTCACTCCGACGCGCGTGCCGATCTCGCCTTTGAGCGCCCGCTGCACGTCGTCGTTGTCGAAACCGATGGCCGTGCTGTCGTCGACGCCCACGATCCGGTCGCCTCCCATGACGCCCGCCTTGTCGCTCGGGCCGTCCGAGATGGTCGTGATGACGCGCGCCGTATCGTCGACGATCTCGAACATGATGCCGACGCCGCCGAACGATCCTCTAAAGCCTTCCTGCACGGCTGCGATCTCCTCGGGCGAGACGTACGACGAGTGCGGATCGAGTTCTTCGAGCATCCCCCGAATCGCCGCTTCGGTCAGGGCACCTGTATCGACCGGCTCGACGTACTGCTGCGTGATGATGTAGTAGGCGCTCTCGAGCTTGCGCAGATCACGCTGCATGTCCGGTGCATTCGAGGCGCGTTGTTCGAGCGTCATGCCCAGGAGCGTGCCCAGCCCGAGCAGGACGACGGAGGGCAGGATATAGCGGAGTGATCTCATGCAGGTGAAGGCGAAAGCGGTAGGGCGCGTCGGTGGAGCGGACGTGAACGGAGGCAGCGGCGCAAGGTTCAGCCCTCGCGGCTCGGCAGCGTTGTAACGTGTGCGGCGTCTTCTTCGCGCATATCCGTGCATCCGTCGTCCGCGATCTGCGTTAACGGCTTCCTTCCACTTCCCGATCTACCGTGCCCCAGACGATCCGCCTCGACGACCCTTCTATCCTGCCCGACGCACTCCGCGTCTACGCTACCCATACGCCACGCTCCAACCGCGCGCTCGTGCTCGTGGGCGCAGACGATCAGACCCGGCAGATTTTTGTGGGAACGCTTGCCGCAGCGGCCGACATGCAACTCCACCAAATTGACCTGTCTGACTTGCACGCGGGCGACATGCCGGGCACGCAAGGCAATCTGCGCGAAGCGTTCGACGCGTCGGGCGAGGTGCCGTCAGTCCTCTGCTTCCACACCGCCGACGGGTTTTTCGACCAGGTGCGGCAGACCGACCGGGAGGAGCAGCGCGAGCACGACGAACTGACGGAGGACGTTTACTTAGTCGATCGGATCGCCGCGTTCGGTGGGCTGGTCGTGATCGCGTTCGATCGAACCCGCGTGCCTACGCGCATCGCCGACGAAGCGGCCTACGTCGTCCAGGCCTGAGGCCGTGGCTGAAGATGCGCCGCCCACCCTGCTCGCCGTCGATTTGGGACTGCGGACCGGGCTCGCGCTCTTTGGCTGCGACGGACGGCTGATTCGCTACCGCTCGCAGAATTTCGGCGCGCGCAACCGCTTGAAGCGCGGCGCCTACAGCCTGCTGCGCAGCGAGCCGAACGTCGCTCGAGTCGTCCTCGAGGGCGGCGGCGATTTGGCCGATGTGTGGGCGCGAGAGGCCGAGCGCCAGGGCATTCGCGCGCGCCTGATCCAGGCCGAAACGTGGCGACGCGATCTGCTCCTTCCGCGTGAGCAGCGCAGAGGCAAAGACGCCAAAGCCCACGCCGACACGCTCGCTCGGCAGGTCATCGTGTGGAGCGGTGCAAAATCGCCTACCAGCCTGCGCCACGATGCTGCCGAGGCGATTCTCGTTGGTTTGTGGGGCGTACTCGCCTGTGGCTGGCTGGACGAGTTGCCGCCTGAGTTGCGGCGTTCATGAGAGTTCGAGATCGCTGTTCCTTGGCTTCGGTGCCTGCGAGGAGGGATCGTTACTGAGCAAACGGCCGCGCTGTCCTCCTGTCCGCGGCGCTGACTTCCACACGTGCACCGGTGTGAAAACCGCGGCAGATCCGTATGGAGAGTGCATCTCTGCTTTTGAGGCACTTTGCAGTTCTGCACGCCGGAATCAGCTTTGATCGTTCCGCGAGCGCCGTCGATGTGCGTTAGCGCAATTGTGACGCGTCAGGAGACAGGATCTTTCAGAATCGCATTCAGATGCGAAGATGTACACAGGTTTGGATACATATTCCACCGCGTAGATAACGGTGTGGACAAGTCCGGCATCATCCGCGCATAACGCTGATGTAACACCTGCGCGCAGCAGAGGTGTGGGAAATCAAGTGGTAATCCCCGAGCAACCCCATCCTTTCCACTGTGTGCATAACAGTGCATAACATCGCAGCTTCTTTTTCCACAATACGCCTATTCCTTCTGAATTAGTGGATAAACCTACCGAGGAGGTGGCTGGGCGCGCGTCAGTCGTGCTTGACAGATTCTGTCTTTGTGGGCAAGCGTGCGCAAAGGTGTGCTGCTCGTCCACATCTAGGTGCACTTCGATGTGAACGACACCGCTTTCCCCATTTCCACGGCCTCTACTACTTCAACCCCTTTATTTAAAAAAGAAAAGACAAGAGTAAAGAGGGGTGTGGAAGCCCAAGCCCGCCGAGCACGGATGATCCGTCTCCCCTACTTTGGAGCCGTCACCCAATCCATCGTTCGATGATCCGCCGCATTCTCCTTCCGCTCGACGCCGACGCCGACACCAGCGTCGCTACTCGCTACGCCGTCGACATCGCCCACCGACACGGTGCAGAGATCACCGGAATGGCCGTCGTCGATACGCAGGGCATAGAAGGCTCGTCGACGGGCGGAGGCATCGGCAGTTTCTACTATGCTGAGAAGCTGCGTGACCGGTTGACCGAGGAAACGAGGCAGACGGCGCAGCATCTGATCCGTTCGTTTACCGAGGCGATGGGTGCGGCAGGCGTCCGCTCGCGCAACGAGGTCGAAGAAGGGGTTCCGTTCGAGCGCATCGTCGAGGAAGCCAAGTACGCCGATCTGCTCGTCGTCGGACGCGACCCGCACTTTTTCTACGGACACCCCAATGAGCGCACGCAGACGCTCGCACGCATCGTCAAGGAGAGCGGGTGCCCGGTTCTCACCGTCCTCGACCCGGTCCAGCCCGTCGAGCGCGTCCTGGTAGCCTACGACGGCTCGGACGCCGCGGCCCGGACTGTCCGGCAGTTCGCTCAGCTCAAACCGTTCGGAGAGTCGGTCGCTGTACACGTGCTGACGGTTGCCAAGAACGCGGGCGACGAGTCCGAAGCTCAGATCCACCTCGCCAACCTGCGCGGCTTTCTCGAAGCCCACGGCTTCGCCACCACGACGACCTTCGTGACCGGCGCGCCTTTCGAGCAGATTCAATCCCACGCCCAGTCCACCGGCGCCGATGCTATCCTCGCAGGCGCCCACGCGGTAGGCAAACTCAAACGCTTCGCCTTCGGCTCAACGACCGCCTCGCTGATCGAGAAGGAATCGCGGCCGCTCTTTCTCCACCACTGACCACGTTACGCACGGTGTTATACCCGTGTGGATAACTCCTGAAACGCCTCCCCCAGCGCCAACACGCTGCTTGGGAGGCGTTTCTGTACTGGTCTTCCCCGTACCGATCCGTTCACCCGTTACACGTCCGGTTTTCGGCGGTTGGCCTTCTTTTCACCTCGGCGCCGCTTGGATTCCAGCCGCCGGCGCTTCGAACCGGCCGTGGGTTTGGTGCGTCGGCGTTTCTTCTTGGGGCGGGCGAGCGCGATCAGTCGGGTGCGCAACTCGTCGAGCGCGAGTTGTTTGTTGCGATACTGGCTCCGCGAAGCTCGGCTGATGACTACTTCTCCCGACGGCCGATGGGTCAGTCGGACGGCGCTTTCGACTTTGTTGGCGTGCTGTCCGCCGGGACCTCCGGCGCGGAACGTATCCACATCGCAGTCGGCAAGCAAGGCATCGTCGGAGTAGTCGGGCATGGGTTCGGAAGAGGGAAGCGCGTGGTGGACTCGAGGCTTCGCGGTGAAGCCGGGCATGCGCAGTCTTCCTACTGCCGGAATGGTGCCTCCGGTCCAGGTCGAGCCGCTGGCTCTCGAACAACGGGCCGCCCTCGACGTGTCGCATCATCTCCTCCGGCTATCCGATGGCAATGCACCACAGCCTCTTCGACGATGACACTATGCGCCGTCGAGCGTGACCGTCTCAGGATCGTAGGTGGGTTCCGGGTACTGCGGATCGAGCGATTCATAGGCGTCGAGCAGCAGCCGGGCAACGACCAGATCGCGGTAGGGGCGGTTTTCGGCTGGCACGATGTGCCACGGCGCGTGTTGGGTCGAGGTGCGCTCCATCGCCGTCTCGAACGCGCGCATGTAGTCGTCCCACAGTTTGCGTTCTTCCAGATCGTTCGGGTCGAACTTCCAGTGCTTGTCTGGCCGCTCGAGACGACGCTTCATTCGCCCAAGCTGGTAGTCTTTCGAGACGTTCAGCATCACCTTGACGACGCGCGTGCCCGAGTCTGCGAGCAGTTCCTCGAAGTGGCGGATGTGGTCGTAGCGGCGCGCGATGGTCTCGGCGTCGGCCCAGCCGTGGACCTTGACGACGAGCACGTCCTCGTAATGCGAGCGGTTGAAGACGACCGTCTCGCCTTTGGCCGGTGCCTGCTGGTGGACGCGCCAGAGGAAGTCGTGCGCCAGCTCGGGAGCGGTCGGTTTCTTGAACGTAGCCACGCGCAGTCCCTGCGGACCGAGACGCCCTATGACCGAGCGGATGGTCGAGTCTTTGCCCGCGCCGTCCATGGCCTGGAGCACGAGTAGCAGCGACTGCTTGCGCTCCGCATACAACCGTTCCTGCATGTCGACCAGGCGCTTGCGAAGCCCTTTGAACTCGTCGATGAGCTCATCCTCGGTCTTATCGTCGGATACGTCGGTGGCGTAGTCGTCCAGGCGGACTGAGGTGCCTGGAAGGACAGGGTAGCGAGAGATAGTCATAGGGTTCGGGAAGCGCGGGGTGGGCTATAAGAAACGGCTCGCCGCAACGTCTCAATGTCGTATTCGGCGCGTTCATCTCCACACCGGTTCCCTCTCGCTTTTCCAGCCTCCTGCCGTGTAACTCCGACCAAGCCATGGACTTCCGCGCGAGGCAGAGGTCTGACTTTGCTTCTGGCTGCTTACGCTTTGCTTCTCGTTGCAGGACAGTGTTTCAGCCAGACTACGCCTCTCTGATTCAGGGTCCGGACTAGATCGGGTGCCGAGCCGTGAATGCGTACGCCGGTCTGCACAGGTCCTGGACATCTGACGATTTAGACTGAGCGCATTCGGCAATACGTCATCTGCCCTTTGGCGTCACGACTGCCAGACCGTCCCTGCACTTCCACACCGCCCTCCCATGCGCACCCTTCTCCTCTTGCTCGCCGTCCTGATCGGTGGCTGCTCGGCAACCTCTACGACCCCGTCGATGACGACGTGTCGAGCGGCGAGGTCGATCCTACGCTCTTCGTGAGCGCCGCTCTTGTGGGCGAGATCACCGAGGAGGAGTGCATCCTCTCGGGCGGAACCGAGACGACGTGCCTGCGCTTCTCGGTGTCGGCCAAGCCGGTCGATCACAGCGCCGGACCATGGTGCCCCGGCACGATCCGCGACGACGCCTCGCAGGGCGGAATCTGGCCCGAGGGCGGCGTCGCCTATGACGTGGACGGGGCGTTCATCGAAAACCTCGACACGTTCTACGAGGACTCGTTCTGGCGGATGTACGACGACGCGGGCACCGTCCGCACGACTCAGACGCGCGGAGGCCTGCGCCGCCGCGGCCAATCCCAACGTCGGCGCCGAGTACGCCAACTTCTGCGTCCAGTGCGAAACGTCGTACCTCGAAGACCAAGCGCAGATCACCTACGTCATCCCCAAGCGGCCCGTCGCCGTCAGCGGGACCGGACGCACGAGCGACCCGATGGGCGTGGCGTTCAACGGCATCAGCTTCGCCCCTGCCGCCCCGACCGATCGTATCCTCGACGCCTACACGCTCGCCCCGTTCGACGACTGCGGCGGACACGTCAACCTCAATGTGGGCTACCACTACCACGAGGCGACGGGCTGCGGCACCCAGGTCGATCAGAACGACGGCCACGCGGCGATGATCGGCTACGCGCTCGACGGCTTCCCCTTCCACGCCCAACTGAACGCCGACGGTCAGGAGCCAGCGGATCTGGACGCGTGCCGAGGTCACTCCGACGACGTGCGCGGCTACCACTACCACGTGGCCGCGCCCGGAACGAACCAGTTCGTGGGCTGCTTTCGCGGCGAGTACGGCTGCGCTTTGGAAGGCGATGGATCGGGCCAGACCTGCGACGCGACTCAAAACACGGGCGGACCGCCCGGGAGAGGCCCCGGCGGTCCTCCGCCAGGTGCTCTGTTCAAGGGCAGTAGTTCACCGGCGCCCGAGCAGACGGCGCCCGAGCAGGCGACGCACACGCACGCATTTCCGGGACCTCACGATCACCATTGATCACGGTCTCGCACGACCCCCCCAATCCGGTAGAAGCAGAAGCGGCTCGGTGAGCAACTCTACTGGAGATTCGTCGAGGTGAAAGAAGGCCCCACACGGCGGAAGCAGAAGACGTTAAAGCGATTGGCCTTCACCTAGCAGCCCCCGCTCGATGGACGACGCCCAGTTCGAGTACCTCACCATCCTCGTCTCGCTCATCCTGGGCCTGGGCGTCGCCGATCTGCTCCAGAGCGCGTACCGGCTCGTCCAGATGCACGACCACGTACGCTTCGACTGGGTCTCGCCGGTCTGGGCCGTCATCGTTTTTCTGCGCACGGGCTTCTTTTTCTGGGATTTCTACGCGTTCGGCCACGCGGCCGTGTGGGGGTCGTTTCCCGCCTTTCTCTACCTGCTCACCAGCCCGATTTTGCTCTTCCTAGCCGCCTGCAACGTGCTTCCGGACGCGCTGCCGGAGAGCTACGACGCCCGCGACCGGTTCGATCTGAGAGCCTACTACTTCGATCGGCCGCGCGGCTTCTTCGCCATCCTGACGCTGCTCTCAATCAGCGATCTGGGCATCGCGCTGCTGCTGGGCGCTCCGCTACTCGACGTGCGCCCGATCTTATTCATGGCCGAGATGCCTCTCTTCGCCGCTCTGGCGTGGAGCCGCAACGTCGCCTTCCACAAAACCGCCACCCTCACCCTGCTGGTCATTACGCTGTTCAGCGTGTTCGTTGTGCAAGGCAAGCTGGGATGATCCGCTGACCGGAAGCTGCGGAGCACGTAGGCCGTGCGAGAGGGGCTATTCTACACTTCCTACCTGGAATCTCTCACCCCGATGCCTCGCACCCTTCTCGTCGCCGACGACGAACCCGCCATTCGGGACCTGCTGCGCGACTTCTTCGAGTCTCAGGGATACGCCGTCGTAACCGCGAGCGATGGCCGGGAGGCGCTCGCCGCCGCCCGCGAAGCCGCGCCCGACCTCGTGCTGCTCGACGTGATGATGCCGTGGATGGACGGATTCGACGTGGTCCGCGAACTGCGGCGAGGCGGCGACACGCCGGTCATCCTGCTGACGGCGCGCGTGGGGGAGGACGACAAGGTGAAGGGGCTGGGTCTCGGAGCCGACGACTACGTCACCAAGCCGTTCAGCTTCCACGAGGTCGCCGCGCGCGTTCAGGCTGTGTTGCGACGGAGCGAACCCAAGGGTGTGCTTAAGGGCGGCGACGTGGTCCTTGATCCCGACGTGCATCGCGTCGAGGTGCAAGGTCGGCAAATCGAGGTGACGCCCGCCGAGTTTGACCTTCTCCACGCACTTATGGCCGCGTCGGGCCGCGTGCTCTCGCGCTTCGACCTGCTCGAAGTGCTGGGCCGCGAGTACGAAGGATCCGAGCGTACGGTCGACTCCCACGTGCGCAACCTGCGCGTCAAGATTGAGTCCGACGCCAAGGACCCGGCTCACATCGTGACCGTTTTCGGAACAGGCTACCGGTTCGCTCCTCGCGTGGGAGGCACCTCGTGACCGGCTCGCTGCGCAAGCGGTGGACGCTTGTCCTCGTCGGCGTGTGCGTGCTCCAAGCCCTCCTCGTCGCCGTCGCCGTCCGCGTCTCGACTAACCGGGCGTTCGAACGGTTCGTGATTGAGGAGGCGCTGGCCGCATTCGTCCTGGATGTCGAAGCTGTTGCCCAGCGGTCGGGCACGGTCACGACGGAAAGCCTGGCGAGCATCCGCGCGCCCGGTGAGCCGAGAGCAGAGCCGGTAGACCCCACTCGCCCCCGCCGCAGACTCCCACCTCCCGCTCGGCTGGGACGGAGGATTTCGTTCGGTCTTGCCGACGCCCAGGGCCGCGTCGTGCGCGCGTTCGACGGGTACGCCCAAGGAGAAGCACTCGCGCCCGCCCTACTCGAATCGGGAAGTGCGGTCGTCGTCGGCGGTCAGCGGGTGGCGACGGCGTTCGTTCCGGTTGACGCCAAGGACGCGCTCGACGGGATGCCTTCGGCGAGTCCCGAGGCTCGGTTTGTCGCCTCGTCGACGGCGGCGCTGGCCGTCGCGCTGGCGCTGGCGCTGGCCGTCGCGCTGGGTGTCGGCGTGTGGCTAGCCGGGCGCACGGTCGGCCCGCTGGGCCGGCTCACCGAGGCGGCGCGCGCCATCGCGGACGGCGAATTGGGGCAATCGGTGGAAGTGACCAGCGACGACGAGGTGGGAGCGCTCGCCCAGGCGTTCAACACGATGAGCGCCCGGCTCGCGCAAGCGACCGTCCTGCGGCGGCAGATGACAGCGGACGTGTCGCACGACCTTCGCACGCCGGTGACGGCCGTGCTGGGCACGCTCGAGCTGATCGAAAGCGGCGCGCTCGCGCCCACGCCCGAGCGCATCCGCACGGCGCGCCAGCAGGCCGAGCGGTTGGCCCGGCTCATCGAGTCGTTCCACACCCTCGCCCTCGCCGACGCAGGCGAGCTGCCGATGCGTCCGGCCCGGCTCGCGCTCACGATGCGCTGCGCCAGTCGGCCGCCGCGTTCGAGGTGCGCGCCGACGCATCCGGTGTCAGGCTCTCCGTCGAACCGGGAGACGCGCCTGATGTCCGGGCCGACTCCGACCGGCTGGCCCAGGTGCTCGACAACCTCGTCGGCAACGCGCTTCGGCACACGCCGCTGGGCGGGCAGGTCACGCTTTCGGCCCAGCCAGCGCCGGGCGGCGTCGCTATCGCGGTCGCGGACACGGGCGAAGGCATCGCGGCCGACGTACTGCCCCACGTATTCGAGCGGTCCGTGCGCGCCGATGGGTCGCGGACGGGAGGAAGCGCCGGACTGGGCCTGAGCATCGCACGGGCGCTCGTCGGGGCGATGGGCGGCGAAATCTCGGCATCGAGTGTCGTCGGAGAGGGGACGACGGTCGTCGTCACGCTGCCGGTTTGGGGCAGGGCGGGCGAGTCCGCATCGGATGTGAAATAGGGCGAAGCGGCTGCACAGGATCTGGATAAGCGCGCGCGAAACTGGCGCTGCATCCAACTCCTCGCACTCATGCGCACCCCCATTCGCTGGGCCTTGCCCGCCCTTCTCCTCGTCCTCGCCGCCTGCGACAGCGCCTCATCGCTCGAAGAGAGCGGAGACGCCCTGTTCGAGCTCTCCTCGCTCACCTGCGACGTGAACGGCGTCAACACCGCCCCCTTCACGGCCACCGATGCCCTCGCCGCCAACGCCGCCGACCACGAGGAGGCGGGCGACTATGCGTACGACGCAGCATCGGCGACCACCATCACTCTCAACGGCACGTCGGCGACGATTACCGGAAGCGGCGCGACGGCCAGCGCAGGCGTCGTCACCATCGGCGCGCCCGGCACCTACGTCGTCACCGGAAGCCTGAGCGACGGCCAACTCGTGATCGACTCGCCCAGCGACGGCATCGTCAAACTGGTACTCGACGGTGCCAACATCACGAGCACGAGCGACTCGGGCATCCGCGTCGTAGAGGGCGACAAGACGGTCCTGATCCTGGCTGACGGTACGACCAATAGCGTCACGGATGGTGCGAGCTACCCGGTCAACGCCGAGCAGAACGCGGCCGTGTGGAGCGACGACGATCTGTCCATCGGCGGAACGGGCGCGCTCGTCGTCACCGCTAGTTTCGAGGACGGCATCGCGAGCAAGGACGGACTGGTCATCTCGAGCGGCGCGATCACGGTCGACGCGCCCGACGAAGGCATCCGGGGCAAAGACTACTTGGTCGTCCGAGGCGGGACGCTGGACATCACGGCGGGCGGCGACGGCATCAAGTCCGACGAGGACGGGGACGCCGAACTGGGCTACGTGCTCATCGCAGGCGGCACGACGACGGTCGATGCCCAAGGCGACGCCCTATCGGCCGAGACCGACGCGCTGATGACCGGCGGCACGCTGACGCTGCGCTCGGGGGGCGGATCTGGCGTCACGCCGGATGATGCGTCGACCAAAGGCCTCAAAGGCGGCGTCCTCATCGCGGTCGACGACGGCACGCTGGTCATCGACGCCTCGGACGACGGTATCCACTCGGACGGCACGATTGTCGTCAACGGCGGCACGACCCAGATTGCCACGGCCGACGACGGCATCCACGCCGAACTCGGCCTGACGATCAACCGCGGCGAGATCACCGTTATGCGGAGCTTCGAAGGCATCGAGTCCGTCTTGGGCGACCTAGTCGTCAACGGCGGCACGATCGCCGTCGCGGCGACCGACGACGGCTTCAACCTCTCGGGCGACGGCGACGACCCCAACGGCGTCGAGTCTCCGGGCGACCCGTACGACATGGCGTTTAACGGCGGCCGTATAACCGTCACGGCGGGCAACGACGGCATCGACTCCAACGGCTCCATTGTGATGAGCGGCGGCTGCCTCGCTATCAACGGACCGGTTCCGGGCACGCGGCCCGAGCAGGGTGCCATTGATTACAACGGCGATTTCGAGATCACGGGTGGCGTGCTCGTCGCAGCCGGAGCGTCCGGGCGGATGGCCCAGACGCCGGGAACAGCCTCGACCCAGCCCACGCTGGCCGTCACGTTCTCGTCGTCGCAAGCGGCCGGAATGCTGGTCTCGCTCCAGAGCGGCGAGAGCGCGCTGGCCTTCGCGCCGAGCAAGGCGTTTCAGTCGCTCGTCGTCTCGGCACCGTGGCTCACCGTCGGGCAGGCGGCGACGCTCTTCCAGGGCGGAACGGTCGTGGGTAGCGCGGCCGATGGCCTGATGGACGGCGGCACGCTGGGCGGCGCAGCGCCGCTCGAGTCGGTGACGCTCTCGTCTATAGTCACGACTGCGACTCCGTAGTCCGGCCCTCCGTCCATCTCCTCACCGCCGTCAGAATCGAGGCCCGCCGGCACTCGGCAGGCGGCGAGGAGAAAGGCGAGGCGGCTGCACCAGATCTGGACATCTCGCTCCTAGACTGAGGCTGTCCCACCCTACCCACGCACCGATGCACATCCTACCTCGCCTGCTCTTCGCCCTCGTGCTCGTACTCCCGGCGTGCGATTCGGGCAGCGATGCCCCAGCGATCAACGGAGATTCGGGCTTCGACCCTACGCTCCTGACGGCTTCCAACATCGCCAGCGCGGCCACGCTCGTCGACTGCACGCTGACCGACGGTACGCAGACGCAATGCTACCAGGTCTCGTTCGGCGCCAATCCGGTCGAAGACGGTCCCTACTGCCCCGAAACGATCAGCGAGGTCGGTGGCGTCGGATTCTACGACGGCGCGACGAACCCCGGCTTCCAGGCGCTCAAAGCCGACCTGTGGAATGCGATGGAGGCCGACGGCTACGACATCGTGGATGCGGACGGAAACGTGAGCGTCGCCAACCCGGGCGCAGGCGGCGGCGTCTCTCCCGCCTGCCTGCAAGCCACGCCCGACGACGACCTGACGCTGACCTACCTGATCCCGGCCGTTCCGTCTCTGCTGAGCACGCCCGACGCCATCGGCGAGGTCGAGTTCATCGGCTTCTCGCTGGAAGGTGTGCCGTTCGCCGGCAACCCACCGTCGGTCGTCGCGACTGGTGGAGGGCGGCCCGGAGGCGGCGGCAATATCCCCGCCATCGGCGGATGCGGCGGCCACATCGACCCGCGCGGCTACCTCCACTGGCACCTGGGACCCGAGGAAGCCAACAGCGTGCTTGACGCCAACGGCATCTTCGACGTGCGCTGCACGACCGTTGCGCAGAGCACGAGAGCCCTGGTCGGATTCGCCAAAGACGGCTACCCGATCTACGCCTCGCAAGACGCAGGCGGACTGCCGACCGACCTCGACGACTGCGGGGGCCACGTCTCGGCGACAGCCGACTATGCGGACGGCGTCTACCACTACCACGTCTCGGCGACCGACGCGCCCAACGTGCCGTCGTGCGTCGTCGGCACTTCGGCTCAGCAAGCCTTCCGGTTCTAATGATGCTAGCAACACGCCTCCTCTTCTTCGCGCTCGCGCTCTGGGCCAGCCAGGCCGAGGCGCACGACCCACGCTCGGCGTCCGTCGACGTCCAGATCTCCGGCTCGCTCGCGACGGTCCACCTCGCGGCGACGCAGGCCGGGCTTCACGCCGCCCTCGAAGCGGCGGCAGGCCAGCCGGTCGACGCGTCGGCCCCAGGCTACCCGGCTCTCGTGGCCGCTCACCTGCGCCGAACGCTTCGGCTCTGGGCCGACGGACAGCCGCTGACCATCGGCGAGGTGGGTGTCCGGCTCGGCAGCCATCAGTCCGACGCGCGGTTTGCCGTCGAACTGCCGCCAGGAGCCGACTCGCTCACCCTCACGGTCGACTCGTTCGACGGTGTCCGCAGTCATCAGACGCTCACGCGCGTCCACCGAGCAGGCGGGACGACGCGCGCCCTCCTGTCCGACATCATGGGCCGGAGCCTGACGTTTGCCGTTTTGGAGCCTGCCGCATCCGTCGTCGAACCGGTCGCCCTGGCAACCGCAGAAGCGCAATCCAGTCCGCTCGCGGGACTGCTCGCTCCCATCGTGCTCGTCGCTCTCGCGCTCTTGCTGCTGATGCGGCTCTGGAAAGTCGCACCTCCGCACCTTTCGCTCTAATCCATCCTTCATCCTCCATCCCCCTACCCATGAACACGCCCTTTGCCTCCCGCGTCCGCCTCGTTGGAACGCTCGCCGCTACCCTGTTTCTGCTGATCGTCGGCTGCTCCTCGTCGCGCGACGCCGCGCCCACCAGCGACCGCGTGGTGCGCCAGCTCGCCGCCATCGACCAAGCCGTAGACCTCACCGACGAGCAGTCGGCCCGCATCCGCGATCTCTTGGCAGCCGCCGAAGCCGACCGCCCGTCTGGGCCACCGCAGGGCGAGCGAGGCGGACAGGGAAGGCAGGGCGGCGGTGAGCCGCGCGGCGATCGGCAGGCCCGGCAGGCCGAGACGGACCGGCTCATCGAAGCCGTCCTCACGCCCGACCAAGTGGAGCGCTACCGCACCTGGCGAGCCGCCCAGCCCCAGCGGGGCCGAGGCGAGCGCCCGCGCGGCAACTGACCGCTCCTCTCTCCTCTCGCCGGTCTGAACCCTCACGGCTGGCTTCGCCCCGAACCTCTCCAACCATGCGTCCGACTCTGCGCCTCCCCTTCAGCGCTGCCTTGCTGGGCATCGCACTCCTGCTCGCGCCCGTCGCGGCTGCCCAGCCGACGTTCGACGTGACCGGAGTCGTCTTCGACGCCGCCGACGGCCAGCCGCTGTCGGGAGCTACCGTCCTCTTCGTCCGAGCGTCACCCGACAGCGCGCAGAGCGGTGCGGCGGCGCTGCTTGATGGGACGTTTCGGGTGACGCTCGCGCCGGGCAGCTACCGGCTGCGCGTCTCGTTCGTCGGCTACCTCGCGCTCGAGCGCGACGTGACGGTCGCCGGGCCGCTCGCGTTGGGGCCGCTCAGGCTGACGCTCGACGCCTCCATTGTGGGTGAGGTCGAGGTCGCCGCCACGCGGCGGCGCGTCGAGGTGCGGGGCGACACGACGGCGTTCAACGCCGACGCCTTCCCCGTCAACCCGGACGCCAGCGCTCAGGACCTGCTGGCCAAGCTGCCCGGCGTGACGATCGAAAACGGGACGGTCACGGCCCAGGGCGAGACGGTCCAGCGCGTGCTCGTCGACGGCCGCGAGTTCTTCGGATCGGACGTGCAGGGCGCGCTCAATACGCTTCCGGCCGACATCGTTCAGGAGGTACAGATCTTCGACCGGTCCAGCGAGGCGTCGCGCTTTTCGGGATTCGACGACGGGGACGCCGAGAAGACAGTCAACATCGTCACGCGCTCGGGCATGCAGAACGGCCAGTTCGGGCGCGTGTATGCGGGCGGCGGAGCGGGCGGCGAGTACCTCGCGGGCGGCAACCTGAGCGCTCTCGACGGCGACCGCCGGATTACGGTCGTCGCGCTGTCGAACAATGTGGACCGGCAGAACTTTGCCACCGAGGATCTGCTCGGCGTCGTCAGTTCGACATCGGGACGCGGAGGCCGGGGAGGCCGCGCAGGTGGAGGCCCGCCCCCAGGCGGCGAAGGCGGCGGCGGATCGCGGCGCGGCGGCGGGTCGGCGGACGTGAGCGCGCTGCTCGTGGCCGACCAGGAAGGCGTCAACACGACCAACGCCGTAGGCGTCAACTACTCGGACCGGCTGATGGGCGGAGCGCTCAGCCTGACGGGCAGCTACGTCTACAACGAGACCGACAACGACCTCGACGCCTCGCTGACGCGCGCCTACACGTCGGACGGCATCGCTGGGCAGAACTACGCCGAAACCGACGCCTCGAACGGGACCAACACCAACCACCAGCTGTCGATGCGCGCCCAGCTCGACGTGACGGGCCGGACCCAACTCGTCGTCGAGCCGCGCCTGACCGTTCAGCGCAACGCGACGGCGGGCGCGCTCGGCGGTCTGACGGCGCTGCCCGGCGGCGACGTGCTCGGGCAGAGCCTGACGACCGACGCGGTCGACGCCCGCGCTCTGTCGGCCCAGACCCAGGTGCTGCTGCGGCACCGCTTCGAAACGGCGGGCCGAACGCTCACGGTCGGCATCGACGGCAGCGTGGACGACCAGTCGGGTGAGACGCGGCAGACGTACGTGCTCGACTCGTTTTCGGACGCCATCACCCCGGACGCGGCCGATCAGCTGTTCGACACCGACGCGCTGACTCGCTCGCTCGGGGCCATGGTTCGCTACACCGAGCCGGTGGGCGCGCAGGGGCAGATGCAGCTGAGCTACCGTCCCCAACTCTCGTGGAGTTCGTCGGACCAGCGCGCGTTCGAGGCCGATCCTGCGGGCGCGCTCACCATTCCCGACGCCGCGTATACGAGCCTATTCACGCAGCAGTCGAACGTGCAGCGAGGCGGCGTCTCGTACCGCTACGGCGGCCAGGGCCGAGAGGCGCTGTCGGCCCAGGTCGGCCTCGACGTGCAGCACGAGCGCCTGGCCGGCGATCAGGTGTCGGCCTCGCCGTTCGAAGTCGACCGGACGTTCTGGTCGATTCTGCCCTCGGCCCGCCTGCGGCTTCCATTGTCCGAGCGGGCAACGCCTGGACCTGGACTACCGCGCCCGGACGCAGACGCCCTCTGCGACGCAGCTCCAAGACGTGGTGGACAACTCCAACCCGCTGCTGCTCACGTCGGGCAACCCCGACCTCGTCCCCGCGACGACGCACACGCTGCGCGCCCGCTACAACGGCACCGACGCGGACGGCGGATCGGTCGTGAGCGCGTTCGTGAGCGGATCGTACGGCCAGGACGCCATCGGCACCTCGACGACGACGGCACTGGCGAGCACGACCTGCTGGCTTCGGGCGTCGTACTGCCCTCGGGCGCTCAACTCATAACGCCCGTCAACGCCAGCGGCGCGTGGGACGCCCGGGCCGTCGTCTCGTACGGACGGCCCGTCCCGCTGCTGGGCAGCAACGCCAACGTCTCGATCGGGACCAGTTTCGCCCGGTCGCCGGGCCTGGTCAACGGAGCGAGCAGCGTGTCGGATCAGACGAGCATCGACGGCCGCCTGTTCGTGGGCAGCGCGCTCAGCCCGCGCGTCGACGTGTCGCTCGAGTACGGCGCGCGCTACACCGCCACCGCCAACTCGGCCGCCCCGTCGCTGGACGACACCTACGTCCGCCACCTGGCCGGAGTCAAAGCGACGTGGCTACCGTGGCAGGGCTTGGTCGTTGGGACCGACGTGCAGGCGCTCTACTACGCAGGCCTCGACGCGTCCGTCGACCCGGCCCAGGTGCTCGTGGGCGCGCGGGTCGGATACAAGTTTCTGCGCAACGACTTGGCCGAAGTCAGCCTGAGCGTGTCGGACCTGTTCGACCAGCAGCGCAGCGTCGAGCGCACGGTAACCGAGTCCTATGTCGAGGACGCGCAGTCGGTCGCACTCGGCCGCTACGTGATGCTCAACCTGACCTATAAGCTGCGCAACTTCGGCCTCTGAGCCGGAGTGGGGCTGGCTCTCACCCGTCTTCCAACCTCGGGTGTAGGCTCAATAAAACACGGGTTTAGGAATCGAAGATCTCAAAGCGGATGAGTCCGCAGCAGGTTCATCAGGTCGGGGTAGAGACCGTCGCCGCGATGGTTGAACCGCCACTCGGTCTCTTTGAGGTGCAGCAGAAAAGTCAAACTGGACACGCCGTTGAACTTGATCATTCGGCGCTTGGCAAATCTCGCCGATCAGCCGTCGGCGGGCGGAAACGATTCGATGCCGTTGATATGCGTCGAACCATTGGCGAACTGCGCATCGCGCATCGCGATGCTTCACTTGGAAATGCTTGGCGTATCCTATGTTGAACCGCCCCGGGTTTGTCGGAGACTCCACTCTTTGAGAACTTGGAGCCATGAGCAGAGCAACACGCTACTCCCCAGAGGTCCGCGAGCGGGCCGTCCGCCTCGTGCTCGACCACGAGCACAATCACCCGTCCCAGTGGGCGGCCATTCGATCCGTCGCCGAGAAAATCGGCTCTACCGCGGAGACGCTGCGCAGTTGGATCCGAAAAGCGGAGCGCGACAACGGGCGCAGAGCTGGACCAACGAGCGACGAGAAAGCGCGCCTGAAAGAACTTGAGCGTGAGGTGAGAGAACTGCGCCGAGCCAACGAGATTCTGCGTAAGGCATCAGCGCCACCACCGACGGTGGTGGGTTCGCACAGGCGGAGCCCTGGGGCCGCCCACTGAGACGATGATTAGCTTCATCGACGACTACCGAGAGGAATACGGAGTCGAGCCAATCTGTGCCGTTGTGCCGATTGCTCCGTCGACCTACTACTCCTACAAAGCACGAGAAGTGGATCCTGCGCTACGCTCGGCCCGTGCGGTCAGCGACGAGGCGCTTAGGCCCGAGATCGAGCGGGTATGGCGCGAAAACCGCCGCGTCTACGGCGCTAAGAAGGTGTGGCGGCAGTTGAACCGTGAGGGCTTCTGCGTCGCGCGCTGCACCGTAGCACGCTTGATGCGCAAGATGGGTTTGCGCGGCGTCGTCCGAGGCCGCCGCGTGCGCACGACCGTACCAGCAGAAGGCGCCGAGCGTCCTTTGGACTTGGTCGAGCGCGACTTCACCGCCGAGCGGCTCAATCAGCTCTGGGTGTCGGACTTGGCCTATGTCGCTACGTGGCGCGGCTTCGTCTACGTCGCCTTCGTGATTGATGTCTTCTCGCGCCGCGTCGTAGGCTGGCGCGTGTCGAACTCGCTCAAGGCCGACCTGGCGCTCGACGCGCTCGAACAGGCCATTTGCGACCGGCAGATCGGCGACGAGAGCCTGGTGCATCACAGCGACAGGGGCTCGCAATACCTGTCGATTCGCTACTCGGAGCGCCTCTCCGAAGCGGGCATCGAGCCGTCGGTGGGCAGCAAGGGCGATTCGTACGATAATGCCCTAGCCGAGACGATAATCGGCCTCTACAAGACCGAAGTCATACGCCACGAGGGCCCGTGGCGCGGCTTGGAGCAGGTCGAACTGGCCACGCTGGACCGCCCGTATCGACGGTGCGGGGTGTGGTGGTTCAACGAGCGCCGGCTGATGGAGCCGCTGGGCTACCTTTGTCCTGCCGAGTACGAGCAGGTCTTTCACTGCCAAAGCGAGAGTCAGAATCTCGCCGAAGCACTCACGTAAATCAGTCTCCGGTAAACCCGCGGCGGTTTACCCCTCGCTCTGACTGATAGGTATGACACATGCGACGAAAGAGCTATGTGTGCTCAAACCGTGGACAAACCGAGAGCCGGTGACGCGCAGATGGCACTCCGAGGCGGCCATACTCCCGGTCCGTCTACGGTCTGTCCCGGTTGAGAAAAACCAGGAAAGGCCGCTCCTCCTCTCCCGACCCACCCCCATGGCCAGCATCCAGAAGCGCTACCGCACCGACGCCGAAGGCAAGAAGCACTTCAAGGGCTACTACGCCCTCTTCCGCGACAGCTCGCGCAGGCCGCGCCAGAAAGAGGTCTCGCTCAAAACGCGCGACCGCGAAGCCGCCCGCGCCCGCATGGCCGACCTCGAACGCGCCATGAGCCGCAGCGAGTACGACCCGTGGGCGGGCGGACGCGTCGGCATCACGCAGATGACCGCAGCCGAGGCCTTCGATGCCTTCATGGCCAGCCGCAGGGAGACGGGAAGCGACAACGGCGTCGCTACCTACCGCGCCGTCATCCGGCCGTTCGAGCGCTCGCTTCCGCCCGGCCTGCTGCTCGCCCAACTCTAACGCCGACACGCCGACGCCTGGCTCCATTCGCTTTCGGTCGCCGAGACTTCGCGCAAGAGCTATGCCGACCGCCTGCGCATCTTCGCCACGTGGTGCGTCACCGAAGACATGATGCCTGATTCGTGGAAACCCGTACCCCCACCGCCGCGCGGCAACCGGGGACGCCGCCAGACCGAAACGCGCTTCTTCACCGAGGACCAGCTCGCCCAGCTGCTGCGCGCCCTCGACGCCCGCCTCATCCTCGCCGGAGCGCGCGTCTCGCACGTCGACGGCCTGCTCGTACGCATCGTGCCGTTCGCCACCGGGACGGGGCTACGCCGCGCCGAAGTGTGCGCCCTCCGCTGGAATGCTGTCCGCCTCGCCGGTCCGGGCCGCTCGTTCGTGCGCGTCGCCAACACCGACTCGTTCACCACCAAGAGCGGACTGGGCCGCACCGTGCCGCTTGCAGGAGACGCCCTCTCCGCGCTGATAGCCCACGCCGACGAGCGCACCAATTAAGACCCAGACGCCTACGTGTTCACCGGCACGCGCGGTGGACCGCTCAACGCCGAGTACCTGGGCAAGCGCTTTCGTATGCTCGTACGCGCGGCCCGCCTGCCCGGCGCCGCCAAGCACAACTTCCACAGCCTGCGCCACACGTTTGGCACGCTTGCCGTCAGTAGGGGCGTCGACATCTACCGCCTCAAAGAGGTCATGGGCCATGCCCGCATCGAAACCACGATGCGCTACGCCAAGCTGCGCCCTGTCACCCTCGCCGCCGAGATCGAACGGGCGTTCGGCGGCGGCCTTGTACCCACCGAAGCACCCGCTAGCGGGCAAAACGGTTCGCCTGAAACGGCGGCGCAGAAGTAGCGCAAGCGAAAGCCTGTGCTAATCGGGTGTAATCGGGTGTATAATTGGGTATGATCCAGACCGACGCCATCCGCATCACGCCCGAACTGCTCGCGCTCGTCGCCGAGATCGACGAGTTCAAGGGCACCTGGCGTGCGCTGGGCACGCTCGCCCCCGAGCGCTTGCAGGCGCTGCGCCGCGTCGCCACGATCGAGAGCATCGGCTCCTCGACGCGTATCGAAGGCAGCACTCTCACGAACCGTGAAGTCGAGCTACTGCTGGGCAAGATCGAGGTGAGCCGGATGGATACGCGCGACGAGCAAGAGGTCGCAGGCTATGCCGAGGCGATGGAAACCGTCTTCGAGTCGTGGGCCGACATTCCTCTGACCGAGAATCACGCCAAACAGCTGCATCGCGACTTACTGCGGCACAGCACAAAGGACGAGCGGCACCGAGGTCAGTACAAAACGCTGCGCAACGACGTCGCCGCTTTCGATGCTGAGGGCAACATGGTCGGTGTCGTATTCGAGACCGCCACGCCGTTCGAGACGCCGCTGCGCATGGCCGAACTGATCCAGTGGTGGCACCACGAACGCGAGCATGCCCGCTGGCACCCGCTCCTGCTCATCGGCGTGTTCGTAGTCGTCTTCCTCGCCATCCATCCATTTCAGGACGGCAACGGCCGCCTGAGCCGTGTTCTTACGACGCTGCTGCTCTTGCAGGCAGGCTATGCCTACGTGCCCTACGCCTCGCTCGAAAGCGTGATCGAACAGAGCAAAGAAGCCTACTACCTCGCCCTTCGCCGGACGCAGTCCACCATCCGGAGCGAGTCGCCCGATTGGCAACCCTGGCTGCTCTACTTTCTCCGAGCGCTCCGAAAGCAGAAGCAGCAGCTAGAACGCAAGGTTGAGGCCGAGCGCCGCGCCGCCCACGACCTACCCGAAGTCGCCCTGGCGATCCTGGACTACGCCCGCGCCCACGGCCGCGTGACCAACCGCGACATCGTCCGCGAAACCGGCACGAGCCGCAATACCGTCAAAACCGTTCTGACGAACCTCGTAGATCGAGGCTTGCTAGAGCGCCACGGAAGCGGCCGGTCGACATGGTACGGCCTGACTTCTGCGTGACGAGGGGCATGGTCTCGAAAAGATGGTCCATGCATAGTCCATCTTTTGTGGCAGATCGGGGCGTTTCGAGGCTCTAACGCACGCCAACTGCGCCAAAGCAGAACGGCCCGAAAACGCTGTTTAATCAGGTTTCCGGGCCGTTTTCGGGGGTGGAGCCTAGCGGAATCGAACCGCTGACCTCTTCAATGCCATTGAAGAAACAGTGCTCGTGTAAGTAGCTATGCGCCTTGTACTTGCGCGATATGTGAAGATGGGTGGTCCGCGTGGGGTCCGCACGGATGTGACCCTGAAACATCACGCTTAAATTGAAGTAGAGGTCACGTTTTGCCGGGTCAGGAATACGGCTCGAAGTCCTCCAGTCAGGTCGTCGAAGTCGTCTGCCATGCGGATCATTCCACGGGCCGATCCGGGTTGACGGCGCCGCCTGGTAGAACGCTCTGTGCGCTCGTCTCGCGACGACGGCAGGACGAACACCTCGACGGCGTCGCCTGCATTAGAGGGAAGACCAGCGAGCAGAACAGAGCCGTCGCCAGGCACGATGGTTTCGATACGGTGTGCTTCCATGAGTCTGGGGGCTTTGATAGATGCCAATGGCACCTGGGCAGCTTCGATGCCAGCGCGCCATTGAAGCTGCCCATTGGATGCTTGCAACCAGACATTATGGCGGCGGCGGATCCGAACCGCCGCGCATGAGGACGTAGCGACCCGTCTTGAAAGGCCCGTCGAATGTGATGAGTTTGCGCTCACGCAGCCCTCTGATGTCACGGCGGGCAGTCCGCTCGCTCACCCCGAATGCGACCATGATGTCTTCTGCTACGGCCGGGCGACCCTGCGCCAGTTCGAGAAGCATCCACTGCTGCCGATCAGAGAGAGGTCCTCCGGGGCGTTCTGACACGAGGGATGGGAGATGATCTTCTGTGCCATTTACTCTGCCATCTGCCGTGGCAGAGTAGCGGCCGCTGTTCGACGGCAGCGTGACTTCGGGGTGAGGTCGAAGCGTAACCCTAAGAACTGATCCCATCTCGGACCACGTGGGAAGGGGGTACCCGGCCCCTTCACTGGCGTTCTGAATCCGGCGATATCCGGTTCCCCACTTTTCGATTACGTCGAGGCGACGCAGGATGTCAGCGATGGCTGGATTGCGAGGTCGGCTGATGCCAGCTTTGAAGTCGTCTTCTGTAAACCCAACCGGCCAACCGCCCGGATTCTCTACCTCCATTCGGTCGTCGAATATCGCGACACGCAGATTCATGCCACGCTGACTGTAGTCGGTGTGAGCGATGGCGTTGGCGAGGATCTCGCGCAAATGGATGGTAGCGTACTCAGGTACGTTCTGACGGCGCAGCGACTCGATGCGCGCAGCAGTGCGCGTGTTGCGGCGGACAAACTTCTCGACGGCATCGAGGGCTTCCAGAACAGACCCCTCGGGATCAAACTGGTCGAGAAAGTCAACTTTTGCAGTGCCGAGAAAGCGCGCGCACCGAAACGCTGCACCGGGAAAGAAGCGCTGCCGCGCTGCGGGTGTTCCAAAGAGCAGGAGGCCTGCATTGGTAGGAATGAACCGTCCACCGGCGTCGGTGACGAGTTCGAGTGAAGCGAGGGCAGCCCCATCAAGCACGCGGCCTGATGGGCGGAACGCGCGGTCAACCGCGTCCAGATCAAGGTCGTCTAGCGTCGCTCCGTGGCAAGGGCGCTGATCAAACGATTTGGCGAGAGCGAGGCGGCGAAGCTCCTCTCGCTTCTCGGGTGACGCGACGCGGTTGGTCGAGCCTTGACGCACATAGACGCCTGCATCGGGGCCTTCGCTGCGGACGTAGAACGGTCCAGGAAGCCGGTGCACGGTTATGAGTAGCAAGTCTACACCTGCATGGCGAACGACCTCGGTGTCGAGGTCGAGTGGCGGCTCAATACCGTCGGAGACGAGGTTCGCCACGCGCTCCTCTTGTAAAGCGGCGTCTGAGAGGCCGAGCGGACTGCGGTCGTCACCGACGCCCAATGCGAGAATACCGCCAGCCGTGTTCGCGTACGCTACGAGCGTGCGCGCGATCTTGACGCTGGATGCTTGCTCGCGCTTGAAGTCGAGCGTACGACTCTCGTGCCGCTGGAGGAGGAGCGTCAAGCGGTCTTCTGCCATTGATTTACTGTGCCATGCGGAATGGCATAGTAGCGTGGCAGAGTTAGGTTGCGCAAGAGAAGTCCGGCTAATACGCCGCGACGTTGACGGAGTTGTTCACACGAGTGCTTCGAGATAGGGGCGCAGGACGGTGCGGATGCGGCAGACGCTCGCGAAGTGCCACAGGCGGCCCGAGTCGTAGGCGTCCGAGCGGCGGTAGTCGCGCAGCGCGTCGAGGGCAGTGTCGAGGCCGACGGAGGAGCGGTATTTGAAGCAGTCGGCGACCGTCTTGGCCGGCTCGTAAGCGTGGACGGTGACACCGTCGACATGATGCTCTTGGATGCCTCTCTCGAAGGCCCGGTCCGGACATGTAGACAACGCGGAGAGGCAGCGACGAACTGCTCGGGGCGCGAGCGTTGCCCTCAATGGCGATCCAGACAGGGGCAGGGTCCTGAGTGGTGAGACCGTGCTGGCGAAGGGCAGAGAGCAGGCAAACGACGCCGTGCGGCACGCGGCACGCGGCGTGCGGCTTCGGCGAGAGACTGATGTTCGGTCGGCTCAGCGCTGACCAGCACATACAGACCGCGGTCGATCCGTTCGAGGACGCCCCGATCGGTGAGGCGGGCGAGCGTTTGCCTGGGAATGCCGAGCGGGGCGAGGTCGGATGAGCGCACGACGCCGCGCTCGCGGACACGATCGGTCAGGCGGTCGGTGTGTGTCACGTTTCGTAGGTATCTGCCGGTAAGTACCTGCATTACGTCACACTCTGGCGTTTTGATCTGTGCAGGCGGCAGCCCCCTTACGGCCCGAGCAGGGCAGCGGGGACGACGGCAATCCCGTCAGCGCGGCGGTAGGCTACCGGCCCTGCCGTTACCACGACAGCGTCGAGCAGGTCGTCGCCCAGCTTCTCGCCGAGCCACCGCAGGTGCCGCACGTCGCGCTCGCGCACGTCGCGCGCCAACTTGACCTCGATGGCTACGACGCGCCCGTCGGCCCGCTCAATGATCAGGTCGCACTCCTGCTTACCGCCTGCCGTGCGCAGATGTCCCGCGCGCGCTTCGGCAGCCTGTGCGTAGGTACGGATAGAGAGCGTGACGAGCGATTCGAACAGGTGCCCTGCCAGCGTGCCGTCGCGGGGGACGACGGGGCCGGGCGCCTCGCCGCGTAGCAGCCCTTCTTCGGTCGCACCGACTAGCCGAGCTGCCAGGGCAGGGTCTGCCAGGTGATGCTTGGGCGCGCGCGTGAGCCGGGCGATGGGGCTGCGCGAGGGCAGCCATGCAGGCAGCGGGTCCAGAATCCAGAGCCGTTCGAGCGTGTCGCGGTAGGGGATCGTCATCGTTTTGGCAGGCTTGTCCGACTCGCCCGCCGTTGCCGCGTCGCGGATCGTCTCGTACTGCGTGCTCGTGGCCGTCGCCGCGGCGTAGGCCGTCATCCACCGGCGCAGGCTGTCGGGGCGCCGTACGGCCAGGCCCTGTTCGCGCACGTCGACGTCGACGATGCGGCGCAGGTAGCCGTCGAGCATCGCCCGCAGCGGCCGTCCGCTCAGCCCGCGCAGTCCTGGAAAGCCCGACCCCAGGATCTCGCGGATGTAGTCCACCAGCCCCACGTCCGTCGTCCCTTCTATGGCAGGGCGCGCGCCCGAGAGCAGAGTGGCGAGGCTGACGGTTGGGGTCTCGATCTGGCGTTCGGCCAGCGAGAGCGGACGCATCCGCACCGTCACCACGCGCGCGGCTCCCGAGTGGGTCAGCTGGTCGGTAGGCGTGGCCGAACCCGTGAGCAGGAAGCTAGCCGGAGCCGCACCGGCGTCGACGGCTCGTCGCACGCTGTCCCACAGGGCGGGCACGCGCTGCCACTCGTCGAGCAGGACGGGTGGGGCGGATTGCAGCACGCGGCCCGGGTCGGCACGCGCCAGTTCGGCTGCCGCCGGGTCGTCGAAGCGGTACACCGATTGCGCCCGTCGAAGCGCCGTTTCGGTCTTGCCGACGCCTTTCGCTCCCTCGACTGCAATCGCGGGCAGAGCAGGCAGCAGTTCGTCCAGTTCGGAGTCGACGAGTCGGAGCAGATACGCCATCGGTGCAAGCGGACAAATTCAAAAGAGCGAAAGCGAAGGGGTAAGCTACGCACGAGCCAATGGCTACGCTACCTCTATGCAGCGGTCTGCGCTACCTATGTGCAACACGCTACGCTACCTCCATGCACGCCTATCCCTCTCTCTGCCCTCAGATCGCTATTCGCAGAGGCGATCTACTCATTTCGACATCGCAGCTGCGCCACCTGACGAAAGGTGCCACGCAGCCACTCCCCAGAGCGTGCGGCACTGAGGAGAAGCCGCTCACGTGTAGTCCTCAAAATCATTGAGCGGATCGTCGAAGTCGTCGGCCATGTGGATCAGGCCGCGAGCGGTACCGGCTTGGCGACGGTATCTTGCTGAGCGGCTGTGCTGGACCGAGGACCACCCGTGATCTGGTAGCCAGTGGCTCGTCCCCGCGAGGTTTGAACCGAGCAGGGGGAGTAGAAATGCTGCGAGATGCTCGGTTAAAGTGCTCAGTTCGGGAGCGTCGAGGTTGCTGCGGCGGACGAACCCTCGCCACTGCGACTGTTTGTCCGCGTCGCCAGAGAACTCTTTTGTCAGAGCGATAGGGACTGCTTCGGGCTTGGCCATGTGCCGCCGCTCGAACGTCCGGTCGACGGCGAGGCGGAGGACGGCTGCCTCGAAGGTGAACGTGCGGCTGAGGTGCCACAGTCGTAGAAGTCCTTCATCCGAGTGTTGACGATGCCGAGCGAGATCATCGCTTCGAACTTCTCGGCGACGACAGTCTCGGGCGGATAGGCCGAGAGAGTGGGGGCGGGAAAGTCGAGGAGGGCTGGCAACTCGACCGGCTTGGCATCCGGCGTGACGGCATCGCCGAAGCCCACGTCGATCTGCATCGGGATGCGCGCTCTGCCGAGACGCGCCATCAGCAGCACGCGGAGACCGTCGTATGCCTGGGTCTCACGTATCGGCGATACGCGGATCGAGTCGGGGTCGAAGACCAATGCGTCATCCGGTACGTCGTGGGCAGCTATTTCGCGGATCAGTTGAGAGAGCGTCTCCTCAGTGAGATCGCCGTGGCCCAGCAGGTCGAGGTCGCGCGTGATGCGGTGCGGCTCACCTTGCCACGCGAGAAAGAGTGTGGCGCCTTTGAGTACGAACCGGTCGGCGTGGGGCGACGTGCCGAGCCGGTAGAGGAATCGCTCGCGCGCGTACCGCCCGAGCGTTAAGTCGAACGCTTCGCCGCTCGCACGTGACACGTTGAGGAGGCGCTGGCGAACCGACGCGGAGAGGTTGGCGGGCTGGCTCATGCGAGGGCTTCGAGGTAGGGACGCAGAACGCTCTGTATGCGGCACACGCCCGCCATATGCCACAGGCGGTGGGCGTCGTACGTCGAGGAGCGGCGATAGTCGCGCAGCGCGTCGAGGGCCGTATCGAGGCCAACCGATGAGCGGTACTTAAAGCAGTCGGCGACTGTCTTGGCCGGCTCGTAGGCCCGGACGGTGACACCGTCGACGTCGTGCTCTTGGATGCCTTGCTCGAATGCGGGGCCTGACATGTAGACGACGCGGATCGGGATGCTGGTGCTGCTCGGCGCGCGGGCGTTCCCCTGAATGGCGATCCAGACGGATGCGGGGTCTTGGGTGGTCAGACCATGCAGACGAAGCGCGGAGAGCAGGCAGACGACGCCGTGTGGTACGCGGCGGGAGGCTTCGGCTAGGGACTGGTGTTCAGTTGGGTCGGCGTCTGCGAGTACGTAGAGACCACGATCGACCCGTTCGAGAATGCCTCGGCTAGTGAGGCGTGCGAGTGTCTGGCGGGGGATACCGAGAGGGGCGAGGTCGGATGAGCGGACGACGCCCTGTTGGCTGGCTAGATCGGTCAGGCGGTCGGCGTGTGTCACAAAGTGCAGGCGGTTAGACGCAAGTGCCTACGATACGTCACACGAGCGGTGTAGTTCAGCCGTCTGCCGGGCGGACGCTTTCCTGTCCAAGTGGACGCCGCGCCGAAGCGGCCGGTCGATCTGGTACTGACAATCCTAGTACGGACGCACCACGTCAAACCGCCGGGGTTGGCTCTCGCTCAAAGCCACGCAACTCAGCAGAGGGGGGATTCGCTGTATCAGCTTCCCTGTCGTGCGTCGAGCGCGCGCGCCTGCTCGAGCAGATCGTCCAGAGAGGAGTCGGCAAGAAAACTGGCTCGGTCGTCGGTGTAGTTGCCCTGCCCGTTCTGGTACTGACCTAAGAACCGTAGCGTACGCGCAACGCCCATCTCGCGGACGAGAACCGTGATGGCCTCCTGCGTAATCTCGCTGAGCGGCTGTGTAGAAGCAGTCATGGGATGTCGAGGGTCGAGACGAGGTGAAGAGGGGAAACGATGGCCGTCGCGTTTGTGTCCACCTCGGCGGCCCGTTTAGCGAAGCGGCGGTCGACCGTGCAGAAGAAGTCGGCGCTGGCCATGACAGCGGACGCGAGGTGCAACGCGTCGAGCTGGCCGATGCCTGCCCGCACATACTCTTCGGCTTTCGATCCAACACCGTCGGACGTAGCGATGCGTGTCGAGGAGAGAGCCAGGATGCGGGCAGTGTGCGCTTTGCGGCTTGCAAAAGGGTTCTGATCATTCTCGATCTCGTGAGCGGCAGACAGGGCGAGGTCAATGTCTCCCTGCTCCGCCATCTCGATAATCAAAAGCGCGGCTTCGGCTTCAAGCCGGACGCGTGGATGAGAGAGGTCATCAAGCGGGCGCTGAATGACACAGATGTCGAGATAGACGAGCATGGCTCAACTTACGAGCAGCCCGTACGGTCGTTGGCAAGGTCGATCAGCACGTTCGCGTCGAGCAGCACTCTCACTCATCCGGATAGATGCTGCCACCGTAAAAGAGCGCTTCGAACTCGGGGTCGGGTTCAAGCAGGGCGCGCCTGATCTCGTCGGAGCTTTGGCTGATCGTGCCGCGCAGGGGAGCCGAGAAGATGTCGAGCTTGGACGGAGATTGGTGGGCGCTGAGTTCGGCCACGACGCGCCCGCGCCGCGTGATGGCGACGCGCTGTCCGCGCTCGACGCGGCGCAGCAGATCGGAGAAGTGCGTCTTGGCTTCGTGGACGCCGACGGTATACGTCTCCATGTGGCTAAACGAGTGGAATAAGCCGGTCAACAGCGGCATACACACGGTGTTTCGGGTTAGAGTGCCTATGCTGCTTCGCGCTTGACCCACTCAGGTGACGGCCCTGGCGCCCCACGCATTCGGGTATAATTGGGTGTGCAATCGGGTATGGTCCGGCTCAGCGCCTCTATGGCAGGAGGACGGAGGGGCGTTCGAGCAGTCCGCCGCCGAAGGCGCGTTGCATCTCGCTGGCGAGGGTGACGGGGCGCAGTCGGGCGTATTGGAGCGTGGTTTCGATGCGGGCGTGGCCCATGATCTCCTTGACGCGGTACACGTCGATGCCTCTGCCGACGGCCATCGTGCCGAACGTGTGGCGCAGGCTGTGGAAGTTGTGGTGCTCGGACTCGCGCAACCGGCAGCCGCGCACGAGGTCGCGGAAGCGCTTGGACAGGTAAGAGCCGGACAGCTTGGCGCCTGCGGCCGACGGGAAGACGAACGCCCGGGCGGACTCGTCGGTGCGGTGCTCGGCCTGCACGCGAATGGCATCGAGCGCCGTGCCGACGAGCGGGATGGTGCGCTCGCGTCCGCTCTTGGTGGTGAAGTCCTCGGTATTGGCGACGCGCACGAACGCGCCGTCCGGGCCGAAGTGGACGGCGTTCCAGCGTAGGGCGCAGACTTCGCCTCTGCGCATTCCGGTCCCGGCGGTGAACGGCGCGATGCGCGCGAGCAGCTGGTCGACGTGCGAGGCCTGGGCACCGCGCAGTATGAGGCGGGCGTCGAGAGCGGTGAGCACTTGGGCCAGTTCGTCCTCGGTGAAGAACTTGGGCGTGGTCTCGACGCGGCTCTTCTTGCCTCCGCTCTTGGGCGGAAGCGGGTCCCACCCTCGGGGTACGAGCTTTTCGCCTGCGCACCAGCGGGTGAAGATGCCGATGCGGTCGAGGTAGGTTTTGCGCGAGGCGGGCTTGACCTTGCGCGCGTCGATCCAGCGGGTGACGTGGCGGCGTTCGAGCTGCGAGATGAGCAGGCCGGGTGGCAGGCTGCGCGCGAACGGGGCGAGGACGGAGCGGTAATTCTGGACGCCGACCTCGCCGTTGGTCTGCTCGCGGCTGGCGTAGAACCGGTCGAACGGCTTCGTCTATGGTGAGGCGGGTGGTGAGCGGCGAGCGCTCGGCCCACGGATCGTAGTCGCCCCGGGCGTAGGAGCGTTCGAGATCGACGAGGCGGGCGCGGGCAGCGGGTTCGTCGCGCGAGCCAAGCGAGACTTCCTTGCGCGTGGGGCGGCGCTCGGGGTCGTAGAAGACGCCGTAGTAGCCTTTGAGGGTGCGGCGTCCGTTGGCGTCGGCTTTGCGGTAGCGGGGTTGGAGCTTGGCCATACGGGGCGGGGCGAGAGGAGCGCGGATCGGCTTTCCGGGTTCTTCTCAACCGGGACAAACCGTGGACGGACCGGGAGTATGGCGGTGCGCGGTGACACCTGTGCGTCAGGTAGGTCCCGGTTGGTCTACGGTTTGGGCACACATAGCCCTGACGTCGCCTTTGCTCGTGCCTGCTCAGTCAGGCCGAGGGGCTTGCAAACGACCTTGGGCGGCGGGTATCTACGAAAAGCGCGTCCGCCGGCCTGAGAACCTGTGACGGACGCGCTTTCTGTTACACATACTCGCTTTCGGCGAGCGTGCGGCGCCTCAAGGTACGGGTGTGGGGCGCTCGGGGCTCGATGGTGGGTGCATCTCTCCTCCCCTCATGACGGTGTTCAATCTGATCTTCGGGGTTTGGTCTCGCATGGTTGTACGTCCTTTTGCCTTGACCCCCTTCGACTTCGCTCAGGGCAGGCGCCAGGACCAAAAGATCAAGGCTAACGTCGCTCCGGGCTCATCGCTACGCTACGATCGCTGGAATCGTCCAAACTCGCTGCGCTCAAACAGGACGCTTCCGGCCGCTCTCTTCGCTCCACGTGCGAGACGCCGGACTGCTGAGGCCGACCCTTTCCCATGACGCACTCGGTCGTTTTGGTCTGGGCGCTCAGCTATCGGTCTCTTCTTCGACTGCGACGGCGGGGGTGGTGCGATGACGGCTCTTACTCCTGATCTGCGGCGGGCCATTGCCGACGTGGTGGGCGAGGCGGTGCGGGAGGCGCTGCGCGGCTCGAACGAACAGGCGGATGCGTCCAGACTGCTCGACAGCCGGACGGTGGCGCAGCGGCTGGGCGTGTCGGCGCGGACGCTGGACCGCATCGTGGCGAGCGGTGATCTGCGGCCAGTGCGCATCGGCCGTCGGCGCTTCTTCCATGTGGAGACGGTCGACGCATTCGTGCGCGAGCTGGGTCGGCGTCCGGCACAGACGAAGCGGCGCAGCCTCAAACGCAAGACGAGCGGAGGTGTGCGATGACCGAGTATCCCATCGAACTGGACCGGCGGGACGCGCTGCGAATGGCGCGGCTGCTGTTGCCCGAGGGCGAGAGCCTCGTTGTCGAACTGCGCGCGTTTGGCGTGAGCGGCGGCACGAGCATCCGGCGTGGCTTCTACGACGACGCCGAGAAGCTGGCCAGCGATGCCGTCGAGTTGTCGACGTGCGGCGCGTCGGGCGTCTACGTGACGCCGAACGACGTGAGCATGGCGGCCCGCCGGTTGAAGGTGCGAACCAACCGCCATGGCCGCGTGACGGGCGGCGGATCGTGTGCGGGCAACGACGACGTGTCGGACAGGCGATGGCTGCTGCTCGACTTCGACCCGGTTCGGCCCAGCGGAACGAGTGCGACCGAAGACGAACTTGTCACAAGCGATCCTGCGAGCGCGCGGCGTGGCCGAGGCGCTGTCGGCCGAGGGGTGGCCCGAACCGGTGCGCGCGGTGAGCGGCAACGGGGCGCACCTGATGTATAGGGTCGATCTTCCGGCTGATGACGGCGGGCTGATCAAGGGCGTGACGCACGCGCTGTCCGAGCAGTGGTAGGATGACGAGGTGACGCTCGACCCGGCGGTGCACAATGCGGCGCGCATCTGGAAGATGTACGGGACGATGGCGCGCAAGGGCGACGATAGCGAAGAGCGTCCGCACCGGGCGGCTCGTCTGGTGGACGTGCCCGAACCGGTCGAGATCGTGCCGGCCGGTCTGCTGCTCGCCGTCTTGAAGCGAGTCGGTGTCGTGAGGACCCCTCCGCCGCTTCGCGCCACCTCCCCCGTCGAGGGGAGGACGGGTTTGGGGTGGCTTCTGCCAGAGGGGAGGGTGGGGTTGGGGCCGTGCATGGTCGACGCGTGGAGCGAGGCCGACGTGCGCGATATGCTGCGCTGCGTGACGATGGATCGTCCGCCGTACGACGAGTGGGTACGTCTGATCGCGGCGACGTGCGACGCGCTGGGGGGCGACGAACGGTCGGCGGCGCGGCTGCTGTGCCGAGCGCTGGCCCGAGGAGAAGAGAGGGCGAGTATGCGGCCAAGCTGCGCAGTCGGCTCGGCGAGGTGTCGCGCGGAACGCTGCTGCGAGAGGCGCGCAGTGGTGGCTTTCGCTTTGAGCGGGAGCGCGAAGCCGAGCGCAGGCGGATCGAGCCGCTGGCACCTCCGCCGCCGGGACGCGTGGCGACTGTGCGCGTCAGGCCCGAGGTGGGCAAGATCGTGGCCGACGTGCAGCGCGAGCGCATTCGGTGGCTGTGGCCGGGGCGCCTGGCCGTCGGCAAGCTGACGCTGCTCGACGGCGATCCGGGCCTGGGCAAGAGCGTGCTGTATTGCGACCTGGCGGCGCGGATGACGAGCGGGCGTCCGTGGCCGGGCGAAGAGGACCGGCATCCGGCGTCGGCTGACGAGAGTGGGCGTGGCGTGGTGATCGTGACGTGCGAGGACGGGCTGGCCGACACGATCCGTCCGCGTTTGGAAGAAGCCGGAGCCGACCTGTCGCGCGTCGTCGTCGTGCAGACCGTGCCCGTGTGGATCGAGGCGCGCGATGGCGAGCCGGGCAAGTGGGGCGAGCGCGTGCCGACGCTGCCGGACGACCTGCCGCTGGTCGAAGAGGCGGCGGCGCGTGTGGATGCCGGGCTGCTGGTGATCGACCCGCTGTTCGGGCACTTGTCGCCGCGCTCAACTCGCACAAGGACCAGGACGTGCGCCAGGCGCTGGGTCCGCTGGCAGCTTTGGCCGAACGGTTGGAGCTGGCCGTGCTGATCGTGCGTCACCTGAACAAGCAATCAGGCGGCAAGGCGATGTACCGGGGCGGAGGCAGCATCGGTATCAGTGGAGCGGCGCGCGTGGGCTTGCTGGTAGGTCGGAGTCCGCAGGACGAGAGCGAGGTGATCCTGGCGCAGACGAAGAACAACGTGGCGCGCGCTCAGGCGTCGCTGGCGTTTGCGGTCGTGCCGAGCACGCGGGATAGCGAGGTGCCGGTCGTCGACTGGCGGGGCGAGAGCGAGTTGTCGGCTCAGGACCTGGTGTGTTCTCCTGCTGGCAATGGACGGGAGGCGACCCCGGGCCAGGACGAGGCGAGCGCGATGATCTTGGAGATGCTCGAACCGGGCGGCGTGGCGGCGTCCGACGTGTACGCCGAGGCCGAGCGGCGTGGCGTGGCGATCGCGACGCTCAAACGGGCGAAGCGATCGCTGGGCGTCGAGGCCGAGCGCGTCGGCGGCGTGGCGGGAAAGGGACGCTGGTACTGGACGCTGCCGGACGATGCGGCTGCCAGCGGCGATGGCGCAGTCGTTCCGGCTAAGGGTATCACGGTGCCACCTTGATACCCTTAGCAGCAGAGCCGCACCGAAATGGACCGAAATCGACGATTCCAGCCTCTCAGGCTAAGGGGATCACGGCCGGGCTTTCGGTACCACCTTTTGACCTTGATCCCCTTAGCGGGGCGCCCACACGACCTAGTGCTAGCGACTCAGAGAGTCGTTCTTCTACCATGACCACAGCCCAATCCCCACGCTTCGATCCCGCTTCCCGCGAGGTGCGCGAGGCACTGCGGCACCCGCGCGTGCGGCGGGCACTGCACGTGACGGTGCGCGACGACCGGATGCGTCAGCGTTTCGCCGAACTGCGCGGTGCGGGTCAGAAGGTCGAAGACGCCGTGATCGCACTGACGGGGCCGTACGAGGACGAGCGCGGCGGTCGCTACTTCCTGAGCGAGGAGCGCGTACGCACCATCGTCTACCGAAAGGGGCAACGACCCAAGAGTCACTGACCCACGAGGCAGCGGCGCGCGTAGGTCGCTGGCTTGACCTGGAATGCGTTTGCCGAATCGATTAGTCTGGAGGTGAACCAGACCGGCCGGAGGGCCGCAGCAGCTATGGCCATTTTGAATCGAGGCATCCTAGGTGGCGGACGCAACGCCGTCGGCACCGTCGTGATGTCGACCTGGAAGGGCAAGGACGTGATCCGCAGCCGGGTGACGCCGAGCAACCCCAACACGCCCGCCCAGGAGCGCACGCGCAGCCTGTTTCGGCAGATCAGCGCATTGGCGAGTGGCCTGATGGACGCGTTCGTGCGGCCCTACTGGACCCGGTTTGAGCGGGGCACGACGGCCTACAACGAGTTCATGCGCGCCAACCAGCGCGTGATGCGCTCGCTGGCTGTGCCCAGCCTGAACGCTCCGGGGCAGTACGACGCGCTGCAGGCCATCCTGACGCGTGGCCCGCTGGCTCCGGTCGAGGTGATCGGCATGGCCGATGCGGGCGACGGCACGCCCGAAGTGACGTGGGATCCTGGGGCAGGCGAAGCGGCCGACCGCGTGGCGGTCGTCGTGCTCGACGTGGCCAGCAGCACCCTCGTGAGCGTCGACGCCCAGTTGACGCGCGGCGCACGAAGAGGCCGCGCTGGGCTTTGACTATGCCGACCGGTCGCGCTACGCCGTCCACGTGCTCGCCTTCCGCGACGGTGCGAACGGCGATGCGAGGAGCGCGGCTCTGAGCGTCAACTCGTCGATCGGCTTCGACGAAGAGGGCGCAGCGGTCATCGTGACGGCGCGTGACCGCCTAGCGGCCCTGGCCGAGGGCGCGCAGCAGGCCCAGGCGGCGCCGGTAGCCCCCGCGAGCGCGCTGGGACACGGCGGTGGCGGCAACGAAGAACCGGTAGCGCCTCCGTCCGGCCGCGTAAACGGTGACACGAAGGGTGGCGGAGCGATGAGCTCTGCCGCCCTTTTCGCCTTCTGCTCCTGCGACTGGAGGTAGGAGTTGATAGGGAGCGAAGTAGGAGCAGACCCGGAGACGAGAGCCATGAACGACACCGACCACACGCAGTCACCGGCGCAGTCCGGACGCCCCGAGAACAGAGCCGAGAGCTGGCTGATGCGCAACGCGCTGCAGCTGGTGACGGCGATGCTCGTGGCGCTGTTTGGCTGGTCGGTCAACACGACGATGCGGGCGGTCGCCGACGACATCTCAGACAACACGGCGCGTCTGGAGCGGCTGGACGAGAGTCTGCGCGGCGTGCTGGTCGACCAGGCGAGCCACGCGCGTCGGCTGGAGCACCTGGAGCGTCGCATCGACCACCTGGAGGCGCGCATCGAGTACACGTATCAGCAGCAGACGCGTCGTCCGTGACGCACCAAGGCCATGAACCAGCAGCAGACCCCAGATCCGAATAGAGGCGGCAAGCCTGAGCGCGTACCGACGCGGCGCGTCCACGAGACGACCGAGCCGCCCATCCCCGATCTGCGCCCTGCACCCAAGCTGGTCACCCCGACGGCCCGGCCGGTGCGGAAGCTGCGCGTGGGCGCGGCGGTGGGTACGCTGGCCGCGCTGATGCTGCCGCTGATCAACAGCCTGCTGGCACGGCGTGGGCTGCCGAGCGTGACGGCCCAAGACGTGGAGTCGGCGTGGGATCTGGGGCTGGCGGCCTATGGCAGCGCGGCCGCCGTCGTGGCCTGGGTAGCGGCGTACCTGGCTCGACCGTCGGCGGGCGATGCGCCCGTGGCAGCCGAGTAGCGATGTATGAGCCGCGCCCGCTGATCCACCTGCACCGGACCGAGCACCTACCGGACCGGACGCTGGGCGAATTGCGCGTCTACGACAGCGGTGGCGTGTTGCAGATGGACGGCTGGGCCCTCGAGCCGCCGTGGCGGGATAACCGGATTGGCGAGAGCTGCATTCCCCCATGGCTGTACGACGTGCGGCGGCGGTGGAGCCGCCGGTACCGAGACCATCTGATCGTGTTGGGAACGGCTCCGCGCAGCTTCATCTTGTTGCACGCGGGCAACTACCCGAGGGATACGCGCGGGTGCATCCTGCCGGGTCTGGGTAGAGCAGACATTGACGGCGACGAGTGGGACGAGGTGACGAGCAGCCGGAAGGCGCTGCACGGTGTGCTCGGTGTTGCTGGTGAGCAGTCTCGTCTGCTGGTGACACAGTCTCAGCCGAGTTTTACGCTGCTTTCCTGAACACCTCGCGGTGGTGTCTAGGCCTCCTGGAGCAGGTCATCCCAATAGGTACTCCAGTACAGCAGCCTCCGCTGCGTTTTGCATTTGACGAGCTCGGACGGGACCTACGTAGTATGCCTCCCGGAAGGCGTCTTCTCCTGCCTGGAATACCTCACCGACTGTTGCGAGTTCAAGACTTCGAAGTCGCTCCCTTTGGAAGTCCGTCACGTCGAGGACTGAGAGGTCCTGAGTCAGCCGATTGTCGATGGCAGCCTCGACGCTAGGCTCGGTCACCTTACTGAGGTCGACCTTGAGTGAGTCAAACTCCTCATGCCTTGGACCGAAGAAGGCCATCTCGGTCACCGACAACCTTTTGGCAACGTTAAACATGGTGTCAATGGTTGACTCGTTGCTCGTGTCTCCAGCGAAAAGGACGCCGAGATGCACAGAGTATCTCGTTCCGTACCAACCTTTAGTCCCTTTGTAGCTCTCCGTCTCCACGCTTATCGCTCCCGTATACATCAGCAGTTGGAGGGCTGAGTGGACAGCTTGAGGAGCGTCTCTTCCTACCCAGAAGTACCTGGACGTACCGCCGTCTTCCGCGACAGCCTTCTGGTTGGCGGATACCCTGTTGGGGACCACCACTTCCTCGATGAAGCGCCTACCCCAATCAACGAGAGGGGTATACCCAGGGTATCGCTCAGCTAAGGCTGAATGCTCAGCCCAGAAGTCGTTCCGGTAGAAATCACGAAGTGTGGAGGTCACGATCCGAGATCTTAGGTCCCCTGCACTAGCTACCGTTTTTAGTAGCAGCCTGGGGTTACCGCTGGCTGCATATGCAAGCACGTCGAAATTTTTGCCGTTCTTCGCGATCTTGATATTGAGCTCCGCATCGGCCTGATGAGACACGATTTCTCTCATACTAGAGACGTATCCTGAATCCAGGACGTCCCGCTCGACGGGCATCTGGGTCGCGTCATGGGCTGGTCTAAACGTGTCTCCGTAGGCAGAGACGCCAGGATAGACCGCCGCGTTGCAGCACAGGTATGGGCTTCTTAGGTCTCGGAACAGATCAAAGAACTGCCGTTGCTGTTCTGGAATCAATACGTGAGTCGCTTCGTCGAAGAAGAGGTTGACGCGCTTGAGGTTCAGAGACGTACATAAGTCCTCGATGGCGTCCTTGAAGTCATCCAGAGGAGGGACGTGGGCAACGTCCACTTCCGTAACTGGCATGGACCAAGACCCTTCGAACGCATCCACGGTCGCCTGAAGCTCGCCACCGCGCTCAAACTGGTCGGCGAGAATGTGCGCGGCTCCTCTGGGGAGGGCCGTGAGTCCAGTCTGGCGAAGCGTCCGGACGAGCCGGCTTACCAACTTAGCGGTGGTCCAGTAACGGAACTGTTGGTCGAGAGTCGTCCTGAGGAGTCCGGCCTTGTTGAGCGGGACGTAGACGGGTAAGACCCTCTCTGTTTGAAGGTCGTCTTTCAGTTCGGCCTCCGCCACCCTCAAAAGGAACGACTTTCCAACGCCCCTGCTACCGACGAGGAGCGTCGGGTTGTGCCCCTTGAGCGCGTCCACGATCTCTCGGTCCCGACGGGTCGGGACGAACAGGTCTTGAATGTCGCCTAGAGGAATGTCTTCTGTTCGGAATAGGAGCTCTTTCATACGGATGTAGGCGACTCGATCAATGCGCGGACGGACTCAGCCCCCCCGATCTCTTCCAGTACAGTGGCTTCTACTCTAGAACGGCTAGCCACAGGGAGATCAATGAAGTACCGGGCCGTGAGCGCGTATAGCACGCACGTTCGGACCCCCTCGCACAGATCCGTCCATACTCCAAAGGCGTCGGCATCGAACGAAACGGTATCGGGGACCGGTTGGGTCCGACCGATATTGCCGTGTACGTGCTGAGAACACTCACGGTAGGTTGCTACCGCAACGTCTCGGAAGGAGTCCTCGGTGCCGAGAAGGACGGGGCTAAACGCTTCGACGAATGACTTCGAGAAGACACCCGTGTCCTTAGAGGAAATGGCTGCCCAACTCGTATCCCGCCGTCCCCCCAGCCAATGGCGGAGCTCGACCTCGCGGCCTGATAGGTACACGGCAGCGAGGGACAGTTCGAGTGTGAGTCGCAGTCCCACAAACGAGAGAGTGTATAGCCCCATCGACAACGCCAGGGCAGCATGTTGGTACTCGCGGTGTGCGACCTTGAGGAGGGGGTGTTCAGTACGGTCGTTCAGAACATCGGCCCAGTCCCAGAGGTCACTTGCGAAGGCGTGCACCCTAGCGAGTTCCGCAGAGTGGTCGCTTTCCAAGAGAGCCTCGAGCGATACCCCGCAGTTCGTGTGGAGCTTCCTGTAATAGGCCTCTACTTCGGTCGGCTCCTGTTCTTCGGGGTCCTTAGACCCTTCTGCGGGCGATTCAGGCATTTCGTTAGGTGGACTTAGTTGATTTAGCTCGGCTGAAGGCGCGAAGGGACTCGACGGCGGCGGCAATCCGATCGACCTGATCTTCGGTGTTGGCGCCACCTACAGAGAAACGAACGGCATGATGCGCACGGTCCTCGCCGAAGCCGAGAGCTTCAACAACGTGAGATAGTTCGGCCGATGCCGACGTGCAGGCCAAACCTGTTGGGAGGGTGACCGAGTCCTTGAGTTCGACGACGAGTGCCCAGTTCTCGGCGTTACGGCCGTGACTAAATGATCTCCCTCATCTACCTCGACCACCAAGCCACCACACAGCGCTAAGTTGTTGGCTTCGGTAGCGCCACTAGTAAATACAATCTCGTCGGGTTGCGCACCGATCAGGTCCGCAACCTGCTTGCGCGCCTTTTTGACAGCACGCTTGGCATCCAGCTCAGCCGCATGAGCGCGGCTTGCGGCGTTTCCGTACATCTCGGTAGAGTACGGCAGCATTGCCTGAAAAACACGCGGTTCTACCGGTGTGGTGGCTTGGTGGTCGAGGTAGATGAGGTTTGGCATAGCCGGCTAAGATAGATCAGACCTCAGTATCTTTAAGCTCGCAGTACAAGGCGGGCCAGATCGCTTGCGCTCTTGATAGGCTCAAATAACAGGTGTACGTATGGGGGCACGTGTGCGCGAAAGTAGGCTCTCACGGTCTGCTCGTCCTCGACCTGGCCGGCCAAGCCGTTGTCTGCAAGGCGCTGATTGGTCATGGCCCCGAACAGGAGATCATTATGAAGGTGGCGGGTGAGCGTTATGGTTATACTAATGCAAACCTCACGACACAAGAATGGCTCTCCTAAAACTAGATGGCACACTCAAGGTGGGCTACCGAAGCGATGAGGGGAGTCTAGTCAAAGCGTTTTATGCCCCCTGCCTGAGTGAGTCGGTGCTCTACCGACGGGCTGTTGGATACTTCACGAGTAGCGGCCTGGCTCAGGTTGCTCAAGGGATAGAACGACTTATCGAGAACGATGGACGGATTGAACTGGTGTGCTCACCCCATTTGCTCGATGCCGACATTGAGGCACTTCGAAAGGGCTACGCGCAACGCGATGACGTGCTGCGGGCTGCTTTGGAGCGAGGTTTGGAGAGTACATCCGCTTGGCTGAAGAAGCCCCTAGAAGCGTTGGAGTGGTTGGTCGCACAAGGGCGATTGGAGGTAAAACTAGCCCTGCCGGTAGACGCTTCAGGTCACCTGCGCATGGGTCTATATCATGAAAAGATAGGCGTGTTCTATGACGTGTCCCCGAGCGAGGGAGGGTCCCGGGTCGCGTTCTCCGGCTCGGCCAACGAAACGCGCGGGGGTCTTATAGACAATTTTGAGTCTATCGACGTGTACTGGTCGTGGGACGATGAGCAAGGACGAGTGGAACGCAAAGAGGACCAGTTCGAGCGGTTATGGACGGGCAAGACGCAGGGACTTGAGGTAGTCCCTTTCACCGACGTAGCAGCAGAGGTTCTCCGTCCTTATCGTGGTTCAGGCGGTGAGCGCGTAACCGAACCGGCGCCCCCACCGGTTTTGAATAAGTGGCGCCACCAGGACGAGGCGGTGAAGTGCTTTCTTCAGCACGAGCGCGGCGTGCTCAACATGGCGACCGGCACGGGCAAGACGCGTACGGCGCTGCGGATTGCGCGTGACCTGCTGGACGCCGGTGAGGTTGACACGCTTATCGTGAGTATGCCAGGCAACGACCTGCTAGATCAGTGGCACCGCGAGCTGCTGCATGCTCGCGACGGGGACCCCTTGATGAGTGGGCTGCTGCGCGCGTATGGCGCGCATCGCGGCGTACCGCGGTTTTGCCGGCGTCCTGCTGGCAAGGCCTTGCTTGCTTCCCATGCCAATACAGCTGGTGCTCTGGAGGGCCTAGTGGCCGACCAAGCTCGCAGAACGCTGCTGATCTACGACGAGGTGCATAGCTTAGGTAGCCCTAGGAACCGCGAGCAATTGGCAGGGCGGTCGGATGCGGTGCGTTTCCGTCTGGGTCTAAGCGCTACGCCGGAGCGCGAATACGACGAGGATGGCACCGCGTTTATTGAGCGGCACGTGGGTCCGGTGCTGTTCGAGTTCGGCTTGGCGGAAGCCATCGAATGGGGAATCCTTTGCCCGTTCGATTACTATCCTCTGGAGTACGAGCTGACCCAGGGCGACCGCGACCGGTTGCAGGGGGTATACGCTAAGCAGGCAGCACGTAAGCGCGAGGGACGGCCGATGTCCAAGGAGGAGCTTTGGATTGATCTGGCCCGCGTCTACAAAACGTCAGAAGCGAAGCTGCCCCTGTTCGAGGCATTTGCTAAACAGCGCCCCGAGGTGTTGCGTCGGTGCATCGTATTTGTCGAGACGATGGAGTACGGAGAGCGCGTAATGCCGATCCTACACCGTCATCACCCCGAGTTTGCCACCTACTACGGCGGCGAAGACCCGGCCGTGCTTGAACGCTTCGCTCGTGGCGACATCGAATGCTTGGTGACGTGCCACAAGCTATCCCAAGGCATTGACGTACGGTCGCTACGCAACGTCATCTTGTTCTCGTCGAGCCGCGCGCAGCTAGAGACCATCCAGCGGGTGGGGCGCTGCTTGCGCACCGATCCCAGCGACCCTGACAAAGTGGCGACGATCGTCGATTTCGTTCGAGCCGACGCGCCGGGCGGTGTTGATCCGGCTGAAGGAGACTCGCCGGCCTCCGACGGAGCACCTCACGTTAGCGCTGACACGCTGCGTCGGCGCTTCTTTGAAGCCCTAGCCGCTGTGCGGCCCAACCCCTAATCCCCCTTTCTGCAATGGAAAAGCATGTCACAGAAGCTATTCACGAAGCAGTCCATCAGGTGGGGCAGCCCTCTGAAGTTGCCGATCTTATTGCGCGTTGGTTTCAGGACGCTGCCGCTGGCAAGGTGAGCATGACCAACAGCACCATGGTTCAGTCGCGCCTCAACGCTTTGCTTGAGGCGGTGCGCGTAGAAGAGGACTAGAGCATGGCCATCACCGTACAGATCGACCAGATAGAGAGCCAGGGCCTTCGTGCGCCCGACTTCGTGCTGGACCTATCAACCGACGCAGATGGCGTCCACCCCATCGTGCTGATCCAGATGCCCAACGGCACCGGTAAGACAACAACGCTGCGGCTACTGCGCGCCACCTTGGCCGGCGCTCCGATGGGTACCGCCAAAGAGATCCGAGCGTATCGCGGGAGCGAAGAGACGGGTCATTTCCGGGTCCGGCTACGGTACCGCGTAGACGATCGGGAAGAGAAGCGGTGTACCCTGACGCTCCAATTTGACTTCGAGAGCGGTACTGCTCAATATTTTACTACTCTCCCTCAAGGACAGAAGCCTGGATTTGCCCCACCTCCCGAGTTGGCGGCCTTTTTGGAGCCCAACATGACCTCGCTGTTCGTATTCGACGGAGAGCTGGCCCGAGACCTTACGGACGCCACCAAGACGCGAGCCAGCGAAGCGGTACGACATCTGTTTCAGCTCGACCTCCTGGGGACGATGGGCGAGCGCGTGGATGCTCGTTGGCGCGAACGAGTCCACCGGTTCGGGGCCGAATCTGACAAGGCGCTGACGCGTCGCCGCAATTTGGTCTACGAACTCGAGACACGGCTAGACGAGGTACGCCAGAAGAAAAACAGCCTGCAATACGAACATCAGCAGATTAGCGAGAATCTCGAACGGGAGGAGCGTCGCCACGCCGAAACGGTGCAGCAAAACGAAGAGCTTGGCCAAAAGGTCGGGGCAGCGGAAGCACGTCTACAGCGAACTCAAGAGCGCGTGCGAAGCTTGGCACAGAGCACCCTGAATGCATTACGGAATCCCCTGGCGCTATCAGAGTCGTTTGCTCAAGGTGCTCACCGGCTGCGGATGAGCCTAGACCAAGTCAAACTACCTGAGACCGCATCACGCGAGTTCTTTGCAGAGCTCGCAGAGGCCGATTCGTGCGTTTGCGGTGAGCCGATGACGGACGAGCGAAGCAAGCGGCTACGCGAGCGGGCTCAGCAATACATGGGCCAGGACAGCATCGCGTTACTAAACCAACTGAAGGCGAGCGTCAAGGAGGTGGTCTCCTCCAACGACGCTGTCAACGAACCGGCTGAAAAGCTGTCCGACTGGGTGAGTCAACTGGAAGACGCAGCCGAAGAGGAAGTCAAGGCGCAGACGGCGTTAGACGCGCTCAACAGCCGAGCGGGTCAAATGAACCCCGACGTTAAGAAGTCTCAAGAGCGGGCCGACGCTCTGCGCCGCAATTTGGAAGAGATCGAGCGGCAACTCGGCGAGTTCGAAGAGGAATACCCCTCTGGCAGCAAGGGGGCAATCGCAACGCATAGCCAGCACGAAAGACAGCTCGAGCGCACACTCGAAGACGCGAGCCGCGAGCTCGCCGACATCACGCAAACGCTCCATCTTAAGAAGCAGAGCGACGTCCTAGTACGGCTTTTGGGCTCGGCACAACAGCTTGCGGTAGACAAACTGAGCGAATCCATTCGCCTTCAAGCCAACGAGCGCATTGGTCAGCTGATGCCGAATAACGGACTCGAGTTGCAAAGCGTTGCTTCCTCACTGAGGCTGGTGGGCAAAGAAGGAGGAAGCGAAGGCGAGACCTTGGCCGTGGGCTACGGTTTTCTCTCGACCCTTCTCAACCGGGCCTCTCACAAACTGCCGTTCGTGGTGGACAGCCCGGCCGGCTCGCTTGATATTGCGGTCCGCCGTGAGGTGGGCGCGCTGGTGCCTCGACTTGGTGTACAGTTTATCGCCTTTACCATTTCAACTGAACGCGAGGGTTTTCTGAACGCGATTCGGCAGGCATGCGAAGGGATGCCCCCTCTTTTGATTACGCTCTACCGAAAGGGAGCGCTGCCAGAAGACGCGGCGCCCCCATCGGGAGCGTACACTATCTCGTCGAACAATGCGGTCTGGACTACCGACCCTGACTTCTTCGAGCGATTTCAATTCGACCAAGAAGACGAATAAGCTACATGTTTAGATCCTACAAACCAGCCCAGAAGTACTTTCGGAAGCTCCGCGAAAGCAAGGAGCTGGGACTAGAGTTCGACGGGTGGTACCTGTCACTCATGGTGGGTCTGGCCGATGGAACGGCGCATCAGCCCTCGTCGGCTGAGACGACGGATATGGTCGAGGGCTTCCCGGAGGCATACAAGCAGTGCCGCTTTCTCATTCTGACCTCTCTCCTGGACCGGCATCTGGCAACGGTAGGCATCGATCTAACGAAGCGCGAGCTGCTCGATCAGGAGATCAACAGCATCGTCGACAGCTCCAGCCCAGGTGGACTAACTTCTAAGGGGTACGAACTGATCAATCAGTACAGCTACGGCGGCTACGAGAAGCTGGTCAACAGTCCGGGTTTGGAGAAGCCACCCCATCGTCTGTCGGATTTTCTCCCGCTTTACCATGAACTCGTACAGAACCTGACGGCAGGGGTGGACTAACCGAGACCCGTCAACGCTTCCTCACCCGACTTCCCATCGTGCTGCGATCTAGTCGAGAGTGGGTCGATCAAAGCTTCTCGATGTCACTGCCGCGTGGCCCCCGTCCTAGCGACAGCTCGGCGAGCAACTGGTCGTTTTCGTCCGGTTCTCCTGTTGGGCTCGTCGTGAGCGAACCGCCCTCGTCCTGCTCCACCGCCTCCTGGTCGTGGTGATTCTGTAGGGTTCGCCGCAGGCTCCTTGGTATCTGGCGCCCCTGAGTGTTGCTCAACCCAGCTGTCGATTTCGGCCTTCAACGGCTCGAACCAGTATGCCAGTCCCTTTCGCAGTTGGCTCACCGCATTGTCCGTGGCTGCGCCTTGAGCTGGGGCGTGGTCCACTCGGGATTGGCTTTGCGCAGGGCTTTTTGCTGTTCGTTTTCCAACAGACGCAAATAGGCCACGCGCCCCTCGTCGCGGCGCTCCGCGACCTGTTCGATATCGAGCCACTCGCTCATCGCGTGCAGCTCGGGCGAGGCGCAGAGCAGCTCGAGCCAGAAATAGCGAAACGAGACGGCCATGGGCGTGTCGAGCTTCGGAATCCGGTTGAAGGGATGGCGTCCCGTGCGCTTGAGGAAGGTGCGCCGGTCGCGCGAGGTCGACTGAGCGAGCGGCGCTGTTAGGGAAGCGTTGAGGACGCTGGACAGACGGCGTGCCAGCGCGGGCAGTTGGGTACCGGATACGTTGTTGTCGCGCGCCAGTGTTGACAGGGTCAGCACGAGCCCCAGTTGGCACGCATGGGTCACGAAAAAGCCGTACACCTCGTTGGAGGCAGCCACCGTCCCCTCACTGCTGCTTCCTAGATACCGATTAGCGCGAAGCAGTTCAAATTCCTCCTTTTTGGCCATTAGAGCGTCCCAAGCTTTCACGATCTCGGGCTTCGTTGGCACCGGCTGTTCGGCCTGGCGCGCATCCTGGACCTGCTGGCGCCAGTATGCGTCGCTGTCGCGCAGCGTCCAGAACATGCCGACGCCCGAGAAGAGCGCTTCGTAGGCAAGCTCGGCGATAGAGCCGCTGCGCGCCCAATCGTTCCCAAGGATAGTCAGCGCCTTCCAGTGCTCGCGATAGGGCATTACATCCGACAGGAGGTGCAGGATGGCTTTGCCCCAGGACTCAACGAATCGCTCGCGCAGTTGGGGGAGATAGGAACGAGGAAAGTAGTCGTGTGCAATCAGGCTACGCTCGTACACCCGATCGTCGTCGTCCACGGTCTCGGGCATAAACGACTTAAGGTTGAGGGCCGCACGCATGAAGGCATTTCGATCGCTCCAAGCAGGCCGTCCACCGAAGCCAGCTGTCATGTCATCAAGGTACTTGCTTTCGGCGAAGACAGTATGCAGTACGGCGTAGCGAAGGAGGTGCAAGTTGGTCATCACCGACCAGCGGACGGGCGTAGAAGTACGTGCGTCCGGGTTGTCGTATTCGACTGCGTAGACGGGCAGCAGATCGTCCGTCGTGCGGCGTAGCTCGTTGAGCAGGCTGCGCGCGAAGATGTTGGTGAGGTCATCGTCGGATAGCAGGATCAGACGGGCCTCGCTGGGGGCGCGGGCTTCGCGGTTGAGGTCTACGAACAACTTGCGCGCTGCTCCGTGTGGGTTGGCGGCGTTGGGAAACCAGCAGACGGTGACTGGAAACTCGATCTGCTCGAGCTGGACGGCGGTACCCTCCAGTTCGAGCAGACGGCGCACGCGATGCTCGTAAAAGTGCCGGTACTTGGCGCCGGCGTTTCCGCCCCAGGAGAGGTTAAGCGTGCGGTCAACGGCAAGCAGCGCCATGGCGCGGTGCTGACCGTCGATCACGACTAGCTTGGCCTCCTCGTCGTTCCACGAGAGGCGTCCCAGCTGCAGCTCATGCGGCTGCTGCAGTTTGCCGTCCCAGAGGCGTCCAACCTCGAAGGCTGCCCCATACCGCGTCAGCTCAAAGTCGGCACCATAGGTGCTGGCTTCCACGGCTGGGGGGTTAGCAGGCGGAAAGGTCGGCGCCACCTTGGCGCCGCCGAAGGGCAGCAGGACGGCTACGATCGGGGGGAAGAACGCAGGCCCCGACCCCGCGGTGGTAAGCATGTAAGGGATCAGCTCGGTGGCGACGCGGTGGTCGTCGAGATCGCGCTGCAGCAGCTGGTTGAAGTCAAGCGCCTCGGACTCGAGGATCTCACGCACCGGACGAAGATGGGCAGTGAGCCGCCGCTGTGGATCGGTTCCCTGCTTGCCCAGGCGCGCTTTGGTAAGCAGGAAAGCTACCTCGCCTGCGGGCGACGCAAACCGTCCCCACGTACCTTCGATGCGGTTCTGATAGGAGACGGTTGGGGTAGAAAGAAGCATGGAAAGGTGTGGGGTTTACTGTTTACCAAGAGAGGGGCGGTGCCAACGGCTGAGCAGCCATTCGCACGCTTCGGCCAACTGTCTGTCGTCTTAGGGACTGCCAGACTCGCTTTGTGACACAGGCGGGATGCCGACCGCCAGGTGATCTAAGGCAAACCCTTTCACGACGGCGTGTGCGGCAAATGTGACTGGGCGTTCCAGTAGGCGCCTGAGCATATTGGGGCAGTCTCGGACATGGTAGAGACGCCCCGAACGTATTCGGCCAGGCGCCTTCTCAGGTTATCCGACACCCCGGTGTAGAGGGGAGTTGCTAGCAGCGGAGTGGCTTGCTCCAAGAGGGCTACCAGTCGGCCCCGTTCGTCGGGATCTTCCAAAACGTTCGACACAGCAGCACCAGTTTTGTGCTGCCCCTCGGAGGGCGGCTGGTGATGCAGCACGCCTCGGAACAACATCCTAAACCCGACGCTTGCTGCTGCCTTCATAGGTAGCGGGGCGCGAAGATCTCCATGTCGGTTGAGTGCACGAAGCAGGGATTCTTCGCCTTTGTTGTGTCCAGCTATCTGGTCCGGTAGATAGTTAGGCTCACCGTTGTCGGGTATCCCATACCAGGCGTGAAGCCTGGGCTGCTGGGGCACTTTGCTAATTTGGTCTGGTCGCAGGAGCACAGCCGGTGACCACGGGAGTGGGTTGGCGTTCAGCAGTCGAGGAGGGAAGAGGAAGGCCTAATATAATGCTAACTCCTTTACGTTCAGCGCAGCCCCACAGACCTGCCGCATGGCAGCCACCACCTGCTGCCCCGTGTTGGCGCGACCCAAGCTGAGCCGCACGCTCTGGTGGGCCCGGTCGCTGCCGAAGCCCAGCGCCTGAAGCACGTGGGAGGGTTCGACGGACGCGGACGTGCAAGCAGAGCCGGTAGCTAAGGCAACCCCTTCGAGGTCGACGATGAGCGCGCGGCTCTCGATGCCTGGCAGGTAGACGTTGAGGTTGTGTGGTAGACGCTCGGTCGGGTGCCCGTTGCGCAGGGCGCCGGGCATGTCGTCCTGAAGTATCTGCAGCATCTGATCACTCCACACGCGGTACTGGGTGGCGAGGCCGTCCATCTCACGCTTGGCGATGCGCGCCGCCTCTCCGAAACCGACGATGCCGGGGACGTTGAGCGTGCCCGACCGGATGCCGCGTTCGTGACCGCCGCCGAAGAAGGTAGGGTGCAGCGCGACGCGCGGTGAGGCTTTGCGGCGGTAGAGTGCGCCGACGCCTTTGGGGCCGTACATCTTGTGGGCCGAGAGAGAGGCGAGGTGAACACCCGCTTCTTGAACATCGAGCGGGAGGTGCCCCGCCATCTGTACAGCATCGGAATGGAAGAGCACATCGTGCTCGGCGCAGATGCGTCCGATGTCGGCGAGGGGCGCCAGGGTGCCGATCTCGTTGTTGGCCGCCATGACCGACACCAAAACGGTTTGGGGCGTGATGGCCGCTGCGACATCACCCGGGTCGACCCAGCCGTACTGGTCGACCGGCAGATAGGTGACGCGTTTGCCGCGGCGTTCGAGCTCACGCGCGGCATCGAGGACGGCTTTGTGCTCGGTCTGAACCGTGATCAGGTGGTCGCCTTTGTGCGCGTAGGCCTTAGGACACCGAAGAGAGCGAGGTTGTCCGACTCGGTGGCGCCGCTGGTGAAGACGATCTCTTCGGGGCGTGCGCCGATCAGAGTGGCCACGTGGCGTCTAGCGTCGTCGACGGCGCGCTTAGCCATAAGTCCGGCCTCGTGATCTTTGCTGGCCGCGTTGCCATAGACCTCGGTGAAGTAGGGCAGCATCTTTTTGACCACTCGCGGTTCGACCGGAGTGGTGGTCTGGTGGTCGAGGTAGATGAGCTCGCTCATAGCCTAGGCAGGTTGAGAAGTTGCCGGGGGCGGAAAGACGCGGCCAAATGCCTCGAGGGACTTGGCGCTCTTGAACAGCAGATGGACGCCTCTGTGCACGTGGGCGCGGAAGTGACTGGCCAGAAGGTCTTCATCGGTAGGATCCAGCCCATCGCTGTGCAACCGCTCTTTTATAAGCCCGACGAACAGTGCATCGTATGGTCCGAGCAAGACGTGGCGATCAATCACGCGGTTGCTCTCGGGGGCGAACTCTGGCGTATCGGGGTCGAGACCGGAGGCATCCTCGACCGACAGGCAAAAGCCAATGCGGCACAGCAGGTTGGGCGTTATGCCGGTCCGCGCTTTTAGGGCTTTGAGTTCGGTATCGGCTCGGTTGCCGAACTTGATCTGGGTGAGCTTCATGGCGAGATATCAGGCAGGTTCGAGGTCGACGTGTTCTTCCGAGAGCAACAGCTCCTGCTGGTCGAAGCTCTCCAGGCGCGTAGCCCCACTGTCGGCGTCGAACGTCATGCGGTACCCGTGGGAGACTGCGGGCGCTAGCTCCCGCTCTATGGCCTCGTCGACTTCGGTGTCGGTCGCAAGCAGGATCACCTGGTGAGCGACTTGGGGAAGGAAGGTCTGCACCATAGCCGAGCGGTGATCGCTGTCGAGGCGACCGAAGGGCGTGTCTACGATGACCGGCATGGGTAGGTCAGCCACTTCGCGGAGCGCCCAAAGCGTCGCGACAGCGAAGAGCTGTTTCTCGCCCGCTGAGAGTTGCGTGCGTTCGAACGCGCCTCCCCCCTTAACGAGAGAGACAGCGAATGAGGAGGGGTCGATGCGAACGGACTCGAGAAAGCCTCGGGAGTCCGAGCTCTTGCGGCACAGCTGGTTGAACCGCTGTACGAGCACGCGTTCGAGTGCTTGGATTTTGCGATGGCGCAGCAGATCTGCGTAGTGCCTGATTGCCCGCTGCGCCCGGAGAGCGAGCGCCATTTGGCCCTTGGTGCTCTCGTGCTGAGCGAGCGACTCTCTGACCTTTTCGACCTGACTTTCGGCGCGGGCGAGGTGATGCTCGGCCGTGGCCAGTTCGATAGCCAGTTGGGTATCGCGCGTGCGGCGCTGCTGCTGTTCTTCTGTGAGCGACTGCAGCGTCTCGGCGATGGGCTGAAGGATCAGGTCGGACGGCGCCAGGTCGATGATTCTCTGGGCTTCCGCGATCTGCGCCTTTGTGCCCTGCAACTCCGATGCTGCCTGTTGGAGGGCGGCGGAAACCGGCCCCAATGCCTCCCTGAACTGACCGGTGATGGCAGCTCGATCGTGCTCCGATGCGTGGAGGAATAGGTTATCGTGCTCGACCTGAGGGGAAGCTACTTCTGACACTCGCTGGGATAGCAGGCGCAGCAGCTCTTCCCGGTGTTCGGCGGAGATATCCAGTTCGGCTTCGCTCCACAACTCGTCGGAGCGAAGCGCAGAGAAGATGTGGGAGCGGTGGGCAGAGACTTCGATCTGGGAGATCTTTTGCTGCTGGACCCGTGCCTCCGTTTCGAGGCGCTCGAAGCACGCGGCCGACGAGGCGAGGAGCGGCAGCAAAGGGCAGCAGGCCGGCGGCTGCCTCCTGCAATCGTCTCCGCTGAGCCTCGTATACGACGACGAGCTCGGCTTTGCGGGCTTTGGCGTCCGCGTACTGGCTGGCATACGATCCCCCTTTGGTCGCGAGATCTTGCTCGGCTCTGGATATCGCGGCCTGAATTCCTCCAAGGGCGTAGCGATTCTCCTTTTGCTCGCTCACGAGAGCGTTTACCTGCTCAGCCAACTGGTCTCGTTCGTGCTGAGCGCGCTCGAGGCTACTGCTGCTCACCCCCAGCACGCTCTTCTCGGTTCGCGCCACGTACACATCTAGGTCAGCGTCGAGCTGGTGCACCAGGTGAAGGCCAAGCAGGTGCTCTACGGCATCCTTGAGAACCCCATCGGCCTCGGAGTCATCCACGAGCCGATCGATCTTTTCTCCGTCGAAGAAGAAGAGATCTCCTGCCGACGCCGGGACGAGCTCTCGCAGAAACGCATCGTACCCATCCGGGTCGACATCTTGAGGCGCTACGCCGTCCTCCAGTAGCGTAACGTGCTGTTCGAGCCCCACGCCGGTAGATCGCCACGCGCGCTCCACGCTGTAAACGTGGCGCCTTCCAGCACGCACGATCTCAAACTCGACAGTGACAGAGGCATGATCCGGTCCCTGGTCTTCGCCTGCTTCTGGCGGGCGGTGAATGCGACGCGCCAGGTGAAGCTGGTACTCGTGCCGGCTGATGCGGCGTCCGAGAGCTAGCGGCCCGTGCAGGGCGATGCGTATGGCCTCCACGAAAGAGGTCTTACCTACTCCATTTTTGCCTTGGAACAGGACGACCGGACGATCGAACGGACCTTCGGCGCGAGGAGATAACTCGAGTGAGTGAGTCCCTCCGTAGACGCCAAAGTTGATAAGGGTGACTGAGCGCAGAATCATGCGGACTCCTCAGATACAGATGATGGGGAGCTCTCAGGCGAGCGAGAGCTCTCAGAGTGAGGGGAGAGCGAGAGGTCTGGACAGGCCATTGCTCCGTCGCCTGACTGCTGTTGCGCTTCGCTACGCAGGCGCTGAGCTTCGGCCTGAACTTCTTCAAGTGAGCGCCAGTCGTGGCCAAGGATAGAGGCCACCTGGTTGTGGATCTGCGCGCGTCGGCGCATACCGTAGTGCTGCCACTCGGCGTCGACGAGCTTGCGCAGCAGTTCAGGCGGAACGTCGTGCTGGCGTGCCGCCTCCTCGAGCGCTTCGGCTTCTAGTCTGCCTGGGGTAGCAATGTCGTCTCGCTCCCAGTAAAAGCGCGGTCCGAGCGCCTCTTCTACGATGGCCGGGAGGGAGTCATTCCAGTCGTTTCGTTCGGTGATCCAGAGGCGGCGGATGGCACGCAGCTCGCCTTCGGAGATGAGATCGAAGTCCGGGTCATGCTGCTGAACTCGGGCTTGGGTGTCGAGCAGGCGACGCAGTATTTCTTGAGCAAACGCTAGCGTGTAGGTGCGGTAGCGCAGGCTACCCGTCTTCGAGATTCTGACTTTTCCATTCCGCCCCCGGTATTCGCGCTGGTCCGCCTTGTTTTCGGGGTCTTGAGTGGAAGCGAGAAACTCGCGAAACTCGAGTAGGGGAGTAAGCCACGTCTCGCCGTTATCGATGACCGCCTCCATCGAGCGGTCGCGTTCCACGACCGTACAGGTCCAGCAGCCGAAGCGGCTACTGCCACAGGACGAGGTGAGGTTGTCCACGACCAGAGGGCATTCGCCGTCCTGCGCCGATTGGTAGAGGTTGGCGAGCTGGCGATTGTCGCCGCCCCATGGGGAGGGCACCTGTAGGAGGAACCGCCACACGTCGTTGACCTCGAACTCCTCGATAGGCATGAGCACCCAAGCGCCAGGAAGCTGGCCGTGCCGGGCTAGCCGCTTGCCCGGTACGCGGTGCATATTGATGACCTGATCCCGCGTGGTGCTCTCCCCCATTCGAACACCCAGTACGAGGATGACCTCGCCGTGCGCGCTCACCTGGTCGTGAATGAACTTGTTAGATGGCTTGATCTTGAGTCGATCCGTGCACCAGCGAAAGATGCTCGACGGCGCTGGGTAGCCTTTCCCAATCAGGTTGACCCAGAAGGAGTCCTCCACTTCGGGGCTCAGCAGGTGGGTAGAAAAGGGAAGCTGTTGCTCGTGGGCGGCCGCTTCGATACGGCTAAGCGTTCCGGTGACGTGATTGACGATGACCGGCGTTTCGACTAGGGTGTCCGTCGATATGACGTGGACCGGTTTGGTACGCTCGGCAGGGTCCAAACCCGCCACCGCCATCCAGGTGAGTTGAAGCGCGGCAGTAGAGTCTTTGCCTCCTGAATATCCCACTACCCAAGGCGTATCGTTCTCCCGGTAGACGGCACGGATCTCCTCCAGCAGGGCTTGGAGTCGGTCCTTAGTCAAGGCATTTGGCATAGTCTAATGGGACGGAGAGGAGAAGAGGCTCGGTTGGTTGGCGAGGCGACGGCGTGCCTGGTCGGGTTGCAGTCGGTGTGCGTGTGCATATATATGGGCAACATCGTCTCGCGTATAGAGAAGTTGGTTGTCGCAGTAGCGAAGCCCCTGGGGAATTTTACCCTGCCTGCGCCAGCGCCACAGCGTAGTCCGGTGCTTACCGATCTGAAGAGCAACCTCGTTGAGCGTGAGGTAAGGAGTGTCGTTGAGCGTAACAGGCACGTGTCGCAGCGCGTTGCATGATGTTGCATTCAAACTACGGTCGCGCTAAATCAACGATGGCAGAGAGTCGCACAAATCGGCGACGGTATCAAAATCAGCTGGAGGGGGTGACAATCCTCATTCGCGGCAGTGCGACCGACTTGTAACTCAAAGCGGGGTCAATTGCTAGGGTCGCGCGATCCCTTTGAACACTTGCTTTTGGTGCCAGCCGATATGTGATTCCAAAATCATATTTCCCGGTACCTTCGGCTGGACGATAGGAACGCGATGGAAATCCATCAGCCAACGCTGAAATCCCTCCTGTCCGCTCGCGCGCTCCGAAACGAGAACGAGTAGATCGTTCTGCTCGAATCCGAACGAGAACGCACCGCCGTCGAGTAGGCGATGGTGCAGAACGCAGAGCGCGATTCCGTTGGACACTTCGTCCGGTCCACCCGCTTGGTGCCATTTGACGTGGGCAGCGTCGATCCCCACCGACTTGTTCATAACTCGCGTCTCGAATCCGCAGATCGCACAGCGGTAATCGTAGGCGCGCATTACCTCACGCCGGAATCGAAGATCGCGTTTACGCTTCGGCTCGGCTGCCAGACCTGATTGCGTGATAACGTCGATGTCTAGGTCGATCGATTCTAAAATGTCGTTGTGCATCGTGTCCGGGAAGTGCGCTCGGAGCAGCAGGGACGCTAGCTCAGCGATCATCTCGGGGTGCGACGCTAGAAATTCCTCGACTGGATCGGTAAATCGACCTACCGGATTAATCCGTTTGGCATCGCTGACAAACATATCGCCTGATGCTGTAAACCGGATGGTGTCGGCTCCTTCGACTACCCAAAACCCATCCGTCTGCAATCGCCAGAACGAGTAGGCAGAATGGTTGTCGCGAGGCGGGCCAAACACGTTCAGTAGCTCGACTAGCGGCTGCGCTGTCTTGTTGTACGGAAACCTGCGGATGCCTTTCGCGAACTTGCTCAGCACGAGAAGCAGCAGAAGAGGCTTGTGCGGTGCTCGCTGGTCGCCCAAGCTCCACGTCGCCAAGTTGGCGACGAGTGCTCGAATGCCGTCCGCTGTCACGCTATCAGCTGCGTGTCGAGCTCGGAGCGAACCGAGCGCAGGTCGAAGCCGCGTCCGTCCCATATTCCGAAAGCGTCGGCGGCTTTACGATGCCACGTGAAGCCTAGGGAAAACGTCTCGTGACCGGAAAACGAAGGGGTCATATGAATCGGTCGTTTGGTCGGGCAAGTGCAAGATAGCGTCCGACTATATGTGGGGACAGACGCGTTTTCCGGCAAAGAACGCCCTGGCGGTTACGCGAACCGCCAGGGCGATTTCCTCAATATTCGGAGGGCAGTAGAACCGTAGTGGCGCTTCGATCAGCCTCGGTGATGATCCAGAAGCGACCGCCTGCGGTGTGGTAGGCCGACAGAATGCGCGTGCCCATATGGAGCGCGTTGCGGTTGGCGAGCGCGTCGTCGGCGCACACGTCGCCCCAGTCGCCCGAGCGATGGCGTAGGAGCAGCGGTAGCAGGTCGACGGCGTGGGCTTCGGAGAGAGCGAGCGCTCCGGGTGTGGCGACGATGCGGCCTAGCGGAAAGGAAATAGGGAGTTGCATGGTGTCGGTAAAAGTGCCCCGCCCGGGGTACGTCGGGCGGAGCGTGTGAGGCGGACGGCTTAGGCGGCGCAGCGCAGGCGGCGGGTGCGGGCTTGGCGTGCGCGGCGGTCATGGAGGCGGGCGGCCAATTCCTGATGGATGGCGGCTTCCTGCTGCGGCGAGATGGTGAGGAGCGTGTGCGTGAGTTCGTTGCACAACAGCCACAGCGCCGTTTCACGCGGGCCGACGGTTTCAATTTCTCCCTGCCAGCCTGCGCCTGTGAGTTCAAGCTCAAATCCTGCCATGCCGCCGTTGAGCGGGGTCACGGCGCACCCTTCAAGAGCGCCGTAGCCGATGTAGGCGAGGGATGGCTCACGGGCGACCGATGCAGGCTGGGCAAAGAGTGGAGCCGGAGCGGGTGCACTGGGTGCCTTGGCTTGGCGTGCCAGCTGTGCTGCCAGCTTGTGCGCGGCGGCGCGTGCGTTGGCGATGGCGCCGACGCGTGAGCGGGCCGCGACGAGGTGCGACGTGCGCTGGGTGAGCGTGCCGCCAGCCGTGCCGTGCGAGAGCACGACGAGCCACGTGGCCGGCGTGGAGGAGGGGCGTACCTGGGTGACGGCAACGACAGCCGCGCCGCGCTGGACGGCAGGAATGCCGCGCGAGGCGAGCTGTGAGCAGTGGGCGGGAAGGGCTTGGACGGACATGGGGCCGAGGGGCTAAGGGTGGAGGCGCCCCCGTTGACTTGTGGTGCGATGCGGTGAAACCGCGCTGCGCCCGGGGGCTGGAAGCCCCTGGGTAGCGTCGGCAGGCGCAGGGCAAGGGCCAGCCCGGAGCCGCAGCGAGCGCGCCACTGCACGCGAGTGAGGCGAGGACTGGGCGAAGCGAACCCTTGCGCGTAGCCGGAAGCGTCGGCCCACCTTGGCAGCGCCCCCGGGCGCCAAGCGATTACGTCGCCCGCAGGGCGGCACGCAGGTCCACGCCTCGCGTGGTTAGCCCTCGGCGCATCGTTCGGCTGGGCGGGCGTGGGAGCGTCAGCGACGAGCGCGGCGGGGCGTGCGGCTTACCGGTTTGCTACTACCCATCGGCGGGACGCGCGGGGCGAGCGGCCGGAGCGACACCGGCGGCACGGCGGACGGGAGCGCAGGTGCGAGCGCGGCGCGGCCTGGGTGCGGTGCGTCGGCTGTCTCCCAGGCTGCCGGGCAAGCGGAGTGCCGCAGAAACGGAGACGCACGGCGGGCGGCTCTGGGTTGGTCGTGCTGCGCGGCGGCGTGCTTCCATCCTCATCGACCTAAAACCCTATGCAGCGAGTGTTGGAAGTGCGGCGCTCGAGGTGGTGTAAGCAGGCGAGAGCAGTTTGCGGTTCATCTCCCACGAGCGGTCGGTGCCCTGGGAGGCGAGGGCGACGGTGTGGCGTCCGAAGCGGCGGTTGAGCGCGTCGACGGCCGATGAGAGGACGCGTTTGGATGGGTCGGGCGCCTCGAAGAGATCGAGTCTGGGGAGCCGTCTCGTCCGCCAGGTCGGTCAGCAGGACGCCCGCCTGTTTGTACTCGAAGCCAGGCTGGTAGAGGCGATCGAGCAGTGTCGTCGGCGACGCGGGCGAGGTCGGGAGCGAAGTTGGTGGCGGCGGGTAGGCGGGCGCCGAGGGATCGCCCATAGCGGCGGCGCGCGTGGGGGCCGGTCGACACGAAACACGATCAGGTAGCCGCAGGTGAGTCCGTGTCGGCGTGCTTTGGCGGCGGCTTCCGAAAGGCGCGTCATCACGGCCTCGGTCAGCTCGCGCTGGGTCGTGATGCGTCGCCCGAAGCTGCGGCTGCGGCAGATGGCGCGCTGGGGCGGCGGCGCATACTCCATCGCGATACACGTCGGCCGCGCAGCTCGCGCACGAGCCGCTCGCCCTGGACCGTCATCAGCTTGCGTGCGGCGGCGGGGTCCATGTGCTTGAGGTCGCGCGCGGTGCGAATGCCCAGGGCTTCGAGTTTGGGCCGGTAGCGGCGTCCGACGCCCCACACGTCGCCGACCGGAATGCGGGCGAGCGCGTCGTCGTCGGACGAGAGCAAGACGTAGGTCTGCGAGGGCTGGGCGCGGGCGAGTTCGGAGGCGGCTTTGGCGAGCGCCTTGGTGGGCGCGACCGAGACGCGGACCGGAATGCGGGTCCAGCGGAAGACGGTGCGTCGTATGTCGTGTGCGAGCGCTTCCATGTCGGCCTGTTTGAGGCGGGGCAGCAGCAGAAAGGCCTCGTCGATCGAGTAGCGCTCGACGTGGTCCGAGAACGTCTCGAGCGTCTCCATGACGCGCCGGCTCATGTCGGCGTAGAGCGTATAGTTGCTCGAAAAGACCGCCACGCCTGCCCGCTCGACCTGCTCGCGGATCTGGAAGTAGGGCTGCCCCATCTTGGCGATCCCCAGGTCTTTGGCCTCCTGGTTGCGCGCGATGATGCATCCGTCGTTGTTGGAGAGCACCACGATGGGCCGGTCGTCGAGGTCGGGACGGAAGACGCGTTCGCAGGCGCAGTAGAACGCCGAGCAGTCGACGAGCGCGACGAGGCGATCATGGGGGATGGCGCGAGCGGAGCGAGGGGAGTCAGCGGAAGTGCTCATGGGACGTCGGTGATGCTGGTGTGGCTACCGGGCGTAGCGTTCAGGCGTAGACGCGTCCGTATCCGCCCAGTCGCTTCTGAGCGGCCGTGATCCAGAGCGATGCCGTGACGACGCCCTGGACGACCAGGTCGGAGACTTCGGCGAGTTCGATGTTGGCGTGCCCACTTCCCGCTTCGAGAAAGACAGGAGCGCGGCCGCGCAAGGCGCCGGTGCGGAAGCGGATGCGCTTGATGGTGAGTTGCCCGTCGAGGCGCGCCACGACGATGTCCTTGTCCATCGGCTCGGCGGATGCGTCGACGACGACCAGGTGGCCGTCGTGAACGCCGAAGTCGGACACCGAGTGGCCCTCGACGGTCATGAGGTAGGTGGCCGTCGGATTGCCCATGAGCAGGCGGTTGAGGTCGACCGATTCTTCCTCGTACTCTTCGGCGGGCGAGGGGAAACCGCCGGGCACGCGGAACGAGAGCAGGGGGATGAGGAAGGGCGCGCTAGGAGCGATGCGCCGGACGTGGGATAGGCTGAGCATGGGACGGGTGGTGGGTGTGGAGGGGGAAGATAGCAGGTGGTTATATGTGTAGACATTGAACAAACCTGTTTATCTTCTCCATCCGCTCACGCACTTCTGCCGCTATGCCCGAACCGCCCCGCTCTCCCCGCCGCCGAGAGGACGTCAAGGTGACCGTTCTGGGCAAGGTGGGGAAGGGGCAGACGGTTCTGCTGGACAAGACCCAGTCGGAGCGCGTGATTCGCAAGGCCATCGAGCGGACGCTGCCCCTCGTGGTCGAGCGGCTAATGGAGCGCGCCGCGCCCATAATGACAGCGGCTCAACTGGCCGATATGCTCGGCGTGACAGCGCGGACGGTGACGGAGCGTTACGTCCGGGACGGGATGCCGTGCGTGCGGCTGAGCGGTAAGCGTCAGCCGCCGGTCTTCGTGCTCGAAGACGTAGTGGCGTGGCTGCGCGAGCAGTCGGGGTGAGTCGGGTTACGAGCAGTTTGCGTGCGAAATGCCGCGTATTATGGATCGCTCACCCAACCCCTGCTGCTCATGCCCAACGTCTCACCGGCACTACTAGACCGAATCGCTACTGCATTCGCTGAAGCGACGCCCGGCGACGACTCGTTCACCCAGTACGTCTTGGAGAAGGAGCAATGGCGCGATCACAAAATGACCGATGCCGCTCGGCCCGGTCTCTACGTCTGGACGGACTCGCAGGACGATCGCGTGGTGCGCGTTGGTATCAGCGCCGAGGTGGCTCGCGCCCGTGCGCTGCAGACCATGTCCGAGACGACACGGGCGGGAAGATGGCGGAATTGCGCTAGCTCAGGATCGGCTTCAACTGGTCCTCTTCGTTTCGGACAGTCCAAGGACAGTGCGCTGCTCCGGCGAGTCGAGAAGCGCTTGGCAGAACCGCCTCGACCCTCTGATTCCGTCGAAGCAATTGAGCTAGGCTCCTCTGACTGACGAAGCGTGAGTACGCTGATTTTGCCTGCAATCTCGTAAGTGCATGCAACTACCAATTGCAGGCAAGGGTGGCGGGACGACCTGTCGCGTTCAAGGGACTGAGATAGGTTGCGAACTCACCAACTCCTGCCACCATGCGTTTTACGATCTACCGCTCCTCTGTCCGATGGCCTGTGGTACTGGCGGCTAAAGGCGGGAAACCACGAGATCATTGCTCAGGGCGAGGGCTATGCTCGGCGCGGCGGGGCCGAGCACGCGGTCGAGTCTGATGCGTTCGGCGGCCGATGCGCCGCTGGTGGTGCTCGACGAAGCGGTGTAGATCAGGCGCGACGCTGGTCGCGTGTAACGTCGAGCGAAACGCTGTGGTGGGCGATGGCATCGAGTATCGCGCTGATCGACGCTTCACTCACGCGTCTTCCTTGGTGCTCGCGTAGGTGCGACCGAACAGCAGATGGGTCTGGATAGCAGTGCGTTTCGGTCAGTGCGTCCCAGGCTCGGCGAACCGGTTTGTAGAGACTGGACTGGTGGCGCGTCAGTCCCATGTCTGCGCCCATGCACTCGATGACGCACCGCCGGACGTAGAAGCGGGCATAGGGCCAAAGCAGTGAACCACGAGTCGAGATCGAAGCGATGGATCGGCGTGCGCAGGGCGATGAGCGCTTCTTGCTCGTAGTCGTCGGAGTCGCATGGGCGCACGCTGAGCCTGCGGCATTCCCGTCGGATGTGGTGGCGATGCAGATCCATCAGGCGCCTTCTGCGTCCGCAGATCCGCACTGCGCGTGCCGATCAGTTGGCGCTGGGCGTCGGCTGCCGGGAGAATCGCCCTTGGTGGCGTGCTGAGCCAGATTCTGAAGTCTCAGGATTTCTGAGCGGTGCTCGAAAGTGGTCCGCAAATGGTCCGCAAACTGTGGCAGAACGGGGCGTTTTGGGGCGCTAACGCCCGCCAACTGACCCAAAGCAAAACGGCCCGAAAACGCTGTTTAATCAGGCTTTCCGGGCCGTTTTTCGGGGTGGAGCCTAGCGGAATCGAACCGCTGACCTCTTCAATGCCATTGAAGCGCTCTACCAACTGAGCTAAGGCCCCGATGTGGACGGCTAGGATACGGAGTCTGGCATGAGGCTGCAAGACAGGCGGAAGCCCTTACGCGGTTTTCATCGACTGTGTATCGTCTGACGCACGATACTTCTCGTTTCGTCTCTCCACCTGACCGGCCGCTCATGTCCGATACCTCACGCTACGGCGTATTTAAGTTTGGCGGTTCGTCGCTCCGAGATGCCGACCGTATTCGCCACGCCACCGACTTGGTGATTCGGGAGGACGACGAGGTCCAGAAAATCGTCGTGGCGTCGGCGATGGGTGGGGTGACGGATGCGCTCCTCGAGGCGGCTCGAGCGGCACTCGAGCGAACCGGTGACTTCCGTGCGCACGTCGGACGCCTCCGCGTTCGGCACGAACAGACGTTGGAAGAACTTGCGTTGCCGGACGAATACGATGCCATCAGTGCTGAACTGGCCGTGCAGTTCGATCTGGTGTCGGATCTGCTCGAGGGCATCTATCTGCTCCGCGAATGTACCCCGCGCGCCCTCGACAGCATCGCAGGGGCGGGCGAGCGGCTGAGTGTTCCTCTGGTGGCGGCGGCGTTTCGGGCGGCAGGGCATGCAGCGTCCGAGGTCGACAGCGCGCTGCTCGTTCGGACGGACGATGGCTTCGGCGAGGCAGCGGTCGACTTCGAGGTGACGAACGCGCAGGTGCAGGCGCACTTTTCAGGCGTACCTCGGGGCGAAATCTCGGTCGTGACGGGGTTTCGGGCGTCGACTGAAGCCGGTGTAACGACGACGCTTGGGCGATCTGGCAGCGACTACACGGCGACGATCCTTGCCGGGGCGCTGGGAGCCGAACGCATCGTGATTTGGACCGACGTTGACGGCGTGCTCACGGCCGACCCTCGTCTGGTCCCCGAGGCGCGTCCGATGCCCATCCTCCACTTCGCCGAGGCGGCTGAACTGGCATACTTCGGTGCCAAGGTGCTGCACCCGCGTACGATGCGTCCGCTCGTAGAGCGCGGGTTGCCGCTGCTCATTAAGAACACGTTCAACCCTGATGCCTCCGGCACGCGCATCACGACGACGGCGCAGCCCGACGGCGAGGCAGTACGGGCCGTGACGACCATCCGCGATGTCGCCATCGTGACGCTCGAAGGGCCAGGCATGGTCGGGGTGCGAGGCATTACGGCGCGCGCGTTCGAGGCCGTCGCGGCGATTGGCAACGTCTACTTCGCCACCCAAGCGTCGAGCGAGCAGAGTCTGACGCTCGTCGTGCGCGACGACCAAGCGGTCGAGGCGCAGTCGGCTCTGCGGCGGGCCTTTGCCTCCGAACTGGCGCGCGGTGACGTGGCTACGGTCGGGGTGACGAGGAGGTGCGCCGTCCTGACGGCGGTGGGCAATGGGATTCGCGAGCAGAGCGGCGTGGCGGGGCGGTTGTTCGCGGCGCTCGGACAGGTCGGCGTCAACGTGATGGCGGTCGGGATGAGCGCGGCGCAGAACAGCGTCACGAGCGTCGTGAGTGAGGATGTGATAGCCAAGGCCGTTCACGCGGTCCACGACGCGTTTCGCATCGACAAACCCGGTGCGATCCAGATGGCGCTGGTCGGGGCGACTGGGGGGGTCGGTCGGGCGCTGCTGCCCATGCTTGCGCGCGCCGACGTACCGCTGCGTCTGGTCGCCGTATCCAACTCGTCGCGGATGCGCATCGCCGCTGCCGGGATGGACCCATTCGACGCGCCCGAGTCGCTGCTTGCTGACGGCGAAACCGCTGACCTGGACGCGCTGGTGACGTGGCTTACCGAGCGTCCCGGCCGCCGCGTGCTCGTCGACTGTACGGCGTCGGACGTCGTGCCCGACCGCTATGCTGATCTGCTGGCGGCAGGCGTCGCGATCGTCACGCCGAACAAGCGCGCCAACACGCGCGATCAGGCAACGTTCGATCGGCTCGGCGAACTGTCGCGCCGCGCTCCGTTCTTTTACGAAACGACTGTCGGCGCGGCGCTTCCCCTGGTGGGCACGTTGCGGGACGTGGTGTCGTCCGGCGATCCCGTCTCCAGAATCGAGGGCGTATTTAGCGGCACCCTCGCCTACGTGCTAGGGCAGGTCACCGAGGGTGCGAAGTTTTCCGACGCCGTCGCCGATGCTCGCGCGCAAGGGTTTACCGAACCCGATCCGCGCGACGATTTGAGCGGACTCGACGTGGCGCGCAAGCTGCTCACCTTGGCCCGTGTCGCCGGGTTCGAGGCCGAACTCTCGGACATATCGGTCGACGCGCTCTACCCGTCCGACTGGACCGATCTCTCGGTCGACAGCTTCATGGAGCGCCTGCCCGAGTTGGATGCCGAGTGGGAACGCCGCCGCGCCGGGCTAGAGCCCGATCACCGCCTGAGCTACCTCGCTCGCCTCGACGCTTCCGGTCCCACTCTGACGCTCGAAACCGGCGTCGAGGCCGCCTCCCCCGACACCGTTTTTGGTCGTCTGACCGGCATGGACAATGCTATGGCCCTGACGACGCGTCGCTACCCGCGCGCTCTCACCGTCAGCGGCCCCGGTGCCGGTCATGACATCACCGCCTCGGGCGTCTACGCGGACCTTCTCCACGCGGCTCGCTGCTTGCTCTGAAGTTCTCGAGTGCGTCGTATGGCACGGTCACAGAGCTGAGTCGATCCGGCGTCGCGCTGTCTGGACGAGTTGCCAACGATCGTCTCGTCACTCATGCGCGATGGGGAGGTTCGGGTCAGAGATTCGTCTGACCAATGCGTATTATTCCTACCTTGCTTCCTGCTTCCAGCGTGGAGAAGGTGATGCGTAGTGGTGGCTGCAGCCTAAAGTCTAACTCGATCAGTGTCGATAGGACTTATGGTGCGTGTGCTGTCCGAGCCTGTGAATCGCCTCCGTGTCATAGCCAACCCATCGCTCTCGCATTTTTATCTGATCAGATCACCGGACCATGCCGCTTGATTCCCTTCGCGATCCTCGACGGCTAGCGGCTCTCTACCGCTCGGGCCTGTTGGATTCGGGCGCCGAAGAGTCGTTCGACCGCATCACGCGTTTGATCGCTCGGACCCTCGGAAGTTCTGTGTCGCTCCTCTCCGCTAGTGGAAATGGATCGGCAGTTTTTCAAAAGCACCTATGGACCCTTGGAGGTCCGCGAAACCGATCTCGACTCGTCGTTCTGCAAGTACGTCGTCGATCGGGAGGAGCCATTCGTCGTGAACGACGCCTATCAGCATCCGCTTGTCTACGACAACGATGCGGTCGAGGGACTCGCAGTGGTGGCGTACCTGGGCGTGCCGGTCTACAGTGCCGACGGGTTCGCTATCGGGTCGATCTGCGCTATAGAGTCGAAGCCGCGCCAGTGGACCGACGCAGAGCGCGAACTGCTCCTGGACTACTCGGCGCTCATCACATCGGAGTTGCACATTCGAAAGAGCAGCCGCCACCTCCGCGCGCTCAATGAGGCCTTCTACTTCGCTACGTTCACCGCAGACGCCGAGGGATACGTAACCGAGGTCCATCAGGTAGGCCAGCAGGAGTCGATTGCTCCCACGCGCGAGTGGAAATGGGACCTTACGGTTCACCCTGATGATCGCGCCTACGTCAGCGAACTCTGGCGGCAGACGGTAGAGACGCTGAGGCCGTTCGTGGCAGAACATCGGACGCGGCGCGAGGACGGCTCGTATCAGTGGACGCGAACCAAGGCGGTCGCCGTGTACGACTCGAAGGGACGGCTCATCGAGTTTTTCGGCACCTGCTCGAACATCGATGCCGAGCGAAGCACCCGGAAAGACCTGGAAAAGCAGCAGGACATCCTGACCTCTTTTTTCGAAACGTCGCCGCTGCAGATGGGTGTCGTCGAGCTGATCGATGGGGGAGACGATGTGTCGTTCGTGCTGCTCAACGCGGCCGCGCAGGACTTTCTGGCGAGGGTGGGCGAGCATTTCGAGTCCGGGCCGCTGAGAGATCAGGGCGCTCAAGATGACTTGCTCCGGCATTACCTGACAGCCTATCGCCAGACCATCGACCAAGGCGAACCGGTCCACTTCACCTACGCTCATCCTGCGCCTAACGGTCGGTTGCTGCTCAGTGTGACGGTAAATCAGGTTGGAGGCGCAAGAGACGAGGTGCTGTGCTCTTTCGTTACGGAGGACGTGACAGAAGAGCGCGAGTCGGCGGATCGGTTGAGGGTGAGTGAGGCGCGTCTCGACCTCGCGCTCCGGTCTGCGCGGATCGGCACCTGGGATTACGACACGGCTACGGGAGAAATGGACTGGTCTGATCTCTCACTTTCCGTTCACGGTCACAGCGGCGAAGGCTTCGATGGGAGGAGACGTTCGGCCTTTGAAATGATCTCTCCCGCCGACCGCCCGATGGTATTGGATCAGCTACGAGCCGCGCTCCTCGAAGCGAAAGAAAAGGGCGAAGCGTCGGTGTCGATGGAATATCGCACGTCGGAGTCTGGTGTGGAGCGGTGGGTGCGCTCAATGGGCCGGGTATACGTGCGTGAGGATGGGTCCGCACGTATTGCGGGGACGCTTCAAGACATCACTCGGGATAAGGACTACGAGCGCGAACTCGTGAAGGCGCGTCAGTCTGCCCTCGACGCTCAGGTCAAAGCCGAGCAAGCCTCGCAGCTCAAATCCTCCATCTTGGAGAACTTAAGTCACGAAGTGCGCACGCCTCTGACCGCAATCCTCGGTTTCACCGACCTTATCACCGCTCACCCCGACGAACCCGATCCTGAGCTAATACATGTCATTCGCGTCAGTGCCGAGCGGCTGCTCGACACGCTCAACTCGCTGCTCTACTTCGCTCAGCTCGAGGGCGAGATGGTCTTCCGTCCCGAGTCGCTCGATATAACGCAGATCGTCACCAGCGCGGCCCAGAAATATGCGAGTGACGCAAGGGAGCGAGGATTATCGTTGGTCATCACCCCCTCCGGGACTCCGGTTCGCGCGTGGATAGCCCCAGACGTGCTCCACCAAATCACGACGCACTTGGTGTCCAACGCGGTCAAGTTCACCAGTGAGGGGACGATCTACGTGCGGACGGGCAGCAGCGAAGGGCGGGCGTGGCTAGAGGTCGAGGACACAGGCGTAGGCATGGACGACGGCTTCGTCGGACAAGCATCCGAGCCTTTCCGCCAAGAATCTGTAGGGCTGAACCGCAGATACCAGGGTGTGGGATTGGGTCTCTCTATCGTAGAACGCCTCGCACGGGAGATGGGTACTGCGCTGGACATAGAGACGAAAAAGCACGCGGGCACACGTGTTCGAGTCTGGATTCCGCTAACCCCCGACTGCCTAAGCGATAGGTGAGGGTGCCGTATCACCCGGCTTCTCGAGCAGACTTCTTTTGCCCCGCCGCTCGAATGGAACTGCTCGACGGCTGTCTACCCTCCCTGCCGGCAGCGTCCACATCAGCGTCGTAAGTCGGCTCGAACGCTTGCGCGGCACTTCTATCGGGAAGTAGGCGATGTAGCGCATGCCAGCGCAGAACGCTATCCGCCTGACGATCAGCAGGAGCCCGGGCTGGCACTCTTGCTCTCCGCCTACGAGGGGGAGATGCCGGGTCTGTCGCTTACCGACACGCTTTCGCGCGTTGAGACGTCGGATTCGTCGCCGAACGAGGACTGCAGCGTGAAGCGCCCAGAGTGCGCCGCTGCCGAGATTCCCGAGGTTGTGGGTCGTGTCGCTCGGCGGGCGCTACGTCGGGGTGGCGCGCCAACCCGCTGACACCGAATATGCGAGTGTCGAGTGCTTTTCGGCCAGTTCCAGTCGTCGGCTGGTGCCGCAACTGCTAACCCAATCTGCCGCCGCTCGACGTGGACGAGCTGTTCCATTGCGAGATCGTTTAGCTCGCATCTTCTGGAGCTAGAACGCGCTCGAACTGCGTGCGCATAGCCTCGTCGATGCGGTGCGGCTTCATCGTCCGCCGGTCGACGAACAGGCCGACCTGGTGACCCGTCGCGCACAACTCGCCGTCTGCGTTTCGAAACCGGTGCTGCATCACTGCCGACGTGCCGCGCAGTTCGCTGATCCACACCTCGGCGCTAACGGTCTCGGCCAGCCGGAACGGACGCTTGTAGTCGATGCTCGTGTGCACGAGAACCGGCACGATCCCGGTTTCCCACGCCTCGTCGATCGGCAGTCCCACTGCGTTCAGCAACTCGTTGCGGCCGATCTCCATCCACTGCACGTAAACGGTGTTGGAGACGATGCCGCCGAAGTCGACCTGAAACGTGTGGACGGGGATCGTGTAGCGGACGATGGCGGGCGAATCGGACACGGCAGAGCAGAATTAACGGAGAGGACTCGCCCCAACTCGGTGCGACGGCACTTGTGTCACCAGGGCGGCCATCACGCGTCGTAACCCAGAAACGCGTGCAGCGCTTCGCTCACCAGATCGGGATGCTCACGTGGCGACAGGTGCCCCGCCCCGTCAACGAGCAAGAATCGTCCGTCAGGGATCGACGCTGCCGCTTGCTCAGCCGCCACCACCGGCATCAGCGGATCGCGCGAGCCGTGAACGACGAGTGTCGGGACGGACAGCTCGGGCAGGCGCGGGGCGAGGTAGCTCGCGATGCGTTCCGGCTGCATCTCGAGCCGGAGCCACCGAGCGAACGCGTCCAGAGCACGCGGCATTGCCAGACCGATCGCGGCATCCTCTACCATAGCATCGGAGACGCGGAGCGAGGCCGTCGCTGCGTGCAACCCCAAGCGCAGCGCCAGCGGGACACGCGTAAGCAGTGTACGCGTTACAGCGGCGATACCGGGGACGTGGGCCAGCGCGCGGACGGCCGGGTGAAGCGGCAAGCGCGGCGCCAGCCCGTAGGCTCCGGCGAGGATCAGGTGTGTCAGCCGGTGGGGACGGCCGAGCGCATACGTCAGGGCAACGGCAGCGCTCATCGACGAGCCGCCCAGCGCGAACGCGTCGAGTTGGTACACATCGGCCAGGTCGGCGAGCCAGTGGGCATAGTAACCCGTCGAGCAGTCCGAGCCGACAGGGAAACCGCTGCGGCCGTAGCCGGGCAGATCGGGTACGACACAGCGGATGCGTGGCGGCAAGTTTTCGAGCGTCCGCTTCCACGTCAGCAGCGACGAGTCGAGCATGGAGCCAGGGAGCAGCACGAGCGTGGGACCGCTACCGGGACTGAACCGGACGCGCGTCGCCACGCCGCCGATGGTGCGGGTTTCCTCGAAGATGCCGCTCTCGGCAAGCCCAGGCGACTCGAAGCGGACCGGCACGTCGTCCCAGGCGCCGCCGTCCCACGGCCGCCACGTGTGGTCGCTGGCCAGACGCGTGGGACTGCCGAAGGTGTTAGAGGACGCCATCACGTGCATCGACGGTGATCGTCTCGACGACCTCGTCGTCCGAGTCGACCAGGTACATTCGGTCGCGCTGCGCCACGACGACGCAGGCGTGGTTGGGCACGATGCGGACGCGGTCGCCGACGTTGACGGTCGCCGCGCCGGGCACGTCGCACCACGCGTGCTCCTCGCTCAGGTTGTAGATCGTCAGGTGGGGTAGCACGCGCATCGCTCGGGCGTTGTAGAGCGGTACGCCGTAGGCTTCGATGCCCCAGCCCAGATCCGACGTGAGCACCTTCTTTCCGGCATCCAGAAACAGCCGCTCGCGCCCGCCGACGCGCCGCTTGCTTACGACCGTCGCCAGGACCGTGAGCGCGCAGTCGTGCAGCGTCGACGCGCCGAGCATCACCTGCTGCGCATCGCCGAATGGATAGTTGCCCGGACGAATCTCGGTGATGCGGAAGCCGCCCTCGGTGTGGTTCTGGAAGAACTTCATCGTCGGCGTGCTGCCCATCGACACCTCGAACGTGTTGGGGTCGGCCAGACCCGCTGCGCCCAGCCGCTCGGCCGCCGAGAGCAACCGATCGCGCGCGGCTTCCATCGTGTCTTTGAGATGCTGGCGCGGTTCAGCACCTTCGGGCGGGCCGGCATAGCTCTGTCCCTCGTGCGTGAGCACGCCGATAAGGTTGAGGCCCGGCAGGTCGGCGACGTTTTTCGCGAAGCGGATCAGCCCGCCCTCGTTCCAGGCGCGTCCCGTTCGCCCGTGCCCGGTGTCGATCTCGATGAGCACATCGGCGGTGCGGTTGTGACTGGCGAAGGCATCGGATGCCGCCTGCGCTCCTTCGATCGTGTCGACGCAGAACGAGATAGCGGCCCGGCCGCTCAGCGCGACGAGCGCCGCCAGCCGGGCCTTACCGACGACCGGGTAAGCCACGCGCACGTCGTCGAATCCCGCGTCGACGAAGATTTCCGCCTCGCTCGGCTTGGCTACCGTGATCCCCTGCGCGCCGCGCTCGATCTGCTCGCGCGCCAGCCGCACGCTCTTGTGCGTCTTGACGTGCGGGCGCAACTTGACCGCGTGCGTGCGGCTGCGCGCCTGCATCCGGTCCAGGTTGAGCGAGAGCCGGTCCTTGTCGATCAGGAGCGCGGGCGTGGGCAGGTCGTCGATGGACATTGCGGGCGGTCGGGTGAGAAGCCGCCAAGATAGCCGGATCGGATGCAGCCGGGCGTAACGCGACGGCTCCTATCGCGCCCGGTCGGTGGCGAGGCTACGGCTGATGCCGCGTCTGCTCGAAGCGAAACCGCGCCGTCTCGCCACCGATGGGAACGAGCAGTTCGACCCATTCGGCCCGCACGTCGACCGGCACCAGAATCCAGCCGCGCACGGTTTGTCCGGGGTGCAGCGTCGAGCGGCGCAGCGCGGCGTCGGACCACCAACTGCGGTCGCCCGCGATGGCCGCTTGATCCAGTTCGTGGTCGCGCTCCTCGAGAAGGACGCGGCCGACGCGGGCCGTTTCGTCGATGGCGTAGCGCGCGACGGCGCCCGACGCCTCGCCCGGCTCGTCGGCCGCCGACACTTCGACCGTCGCTGCGGCCAGCGAGATGCCCGCGCCGATGCCTTCGACCAGGCGCGACGTGCGGTTCGACGCCTCGCGGCGGCTCGACTCCAAGTCTAGATCCAGCATCACCGTTTCGGGATCGAAAGCCGCCACCTCACCGCCCATCACCGCCGACGCGCCGTTGATCATCTGCGCTGCGATTTCGGCCGGATCGATCACGATGGGCGCGATTCCTCGGTTGGAGAAACCCACATCGAACACGTGTCCCCCATCTGTCGTCAGTTCGTACGACACCTCGACGGCGACGCTGTCGGACTGGGCGAAGAGGTAGGCGCGGCCTGCATCCCAGTAGCTCACGTCCGCGTCGGAGGCGGATAGGCGGTAGACGGGTTGGGGCGTGCAGGCGGGTAGCACGAGCAGAGCGAGGAGCAGCAGTAGCGGAGAGCGCATGGCGATGGGGCGTGCTGGTGTGTAGCGAGGCGTGGACGACGGTGTGCAGGCGGAGGGACGCGCTCGGAACTGCTCTTTGCCGATAAGAGGAGAGTAAACAAAGACATAGGATCTGGAGCGACATGGCGAAGCGTCACCGCTTTCGACGTGTGATCCGGAAGGTGCAACCGGCGTACCGTTCGACGTATCACGTACCTTACCGCACCCTCCGCTCCGACTCTATGCGCGTCTACTCCGAAAAGGAAATCCAGAACCTGCTGCGCCAGGCCGCCGCGCTGCAGGCCGCCCGTCGCGATCCGTCGAACGGACTCACGCTCGACGAAATCCGCCGCATCGCCGAGGAGGCGGGCATCGACGCGGCATTCATCGACCAGGCGGCCAGCGGACTGACGACCGCGACTACTGGTGACAACAACACCGGCAGCTTCTGGGGCGGCACCTACAGGGTCGCCAGCGAGATGACGCTCAACCACACCGTCGACGAGGACGAGTGGGCCATCATGGTCGCCGAGATCCGCCGGTCGATGGGCCAGCGCGGACAGTCCGAAGCACTCGGTCGCGGCTTCGACTGGCGCTACGCCGCCAACGGTCAGGAGTTCGCGCACGTCACCCTGACGCCCCGAGGCGACCGCACGCACGTCGACATGTCGCGCGTCAACCAGCACGCGGTGTGGCACATGATACCGGGCATATTCGGGTTCTTCGCTGGCCTGATGGGCTTCATTTGCGCGTCAAACTCGGAGAGGCGGACGGTCCGCCGCTGTCGTCCCGCTCGTGCTGTCGCTGCTCACCGTCGTCACCTTCCCGGCGCCCGCGCCCTGTTCGCCTCGGCGACGCAGAAGCTGGAGCGCAAGAACGCCGACCTGCTCGAGCGTCTGGCTCTGATCTCGGCCGATACCGAAGAGCGCCGCGCGCGCACCCAGGCGGCCGAACCCTCACTTCCGCTGCTCGACTCCGAAGCGCTGGGCGACGCTCCCCTGGACGAGACGCGCACCGCCGACCGCACGCGCCGCCGGGCCTGAGCTACCGGCGCGTCAGGTGCGCGCCGACGAAATCGGCAAACTCCGATTCGGAAAGCGATCCGGCGGCGAGGTTCTGGTAGGCGTCCACCATCTCTTGGCGCTCGAGCGGTAGGGCAAAACCGTTACGGTGCAGAAAGGCCGCTACGCCTAGCGCGGCTGCGCGCTTGTTGCCATCAATGAATGCGTGATTTTTCGCCAAGCCAAAACCAAGCGATGCAGCCAAAAGCGCCATCGATGCCTCGCCGCCATAGCTCCACAGGTTTTGTGGGCGATCGAGGGCGCTACGCAGCAGGTTTTCGTCGCGCAGCCCCGGCGAGCCGCCGAAGCGAGCAATCACTCGGTCGTGCAAGCGCACCACTTCATCGAACGTGAGCCAGGTAGGTTCGGTCATTTCGCTAACTCTTCGAACGCTTCGCTATGACGATCCATGTAATCCTCGGCAAAGGCCATCAGATCGTCACGTTCGCCGTTGGTCTTCGAAGCGGTCGGCTTACCCAGTCCAATTTGATCGCCCTCGGCAAGCGACAGCGACCGGGCCAACTCGTCTGGGATGACGGCGACGAGTAGGCCGTCGATGCGGCGGAGGGTGAGGGGCGTTGGGGTCAGCAGTTCGGCCATGACGAGCGGGGTTTGGCAGGCCAACGAACCAAGCCGATGCGTGTGCCCTGGTGCGTCCTAGACGCAAAAAGCGCCGCCCCGATCAGATCGAGGCGGCGCCGAGCGTACCGCGTAGGGGAATCGAACCCCTATTACCAGGATGAAAACCTGGCGTCCTAACCGTTAGACGAACGCGGCGGGTAGCGGGTTTAGATGCCGCATCCGCTCGGCGGGTCCCGCTTCAACGGTTTTCCACGGGCGCGCGTCAGGCCGAGGGCAGCTCAGGCCGGAACGCGCGTCTCGAACGTCGCGGCGTCGGGGACGACGGTGTCGAGCACGCGGGCCGACGAGATCACGCCGGGCATTCCGGCGCCGGGGTGGGTGCCCGCTCCGGCGAAGTAGAGGTGCTCCACGTCCTCGCTGATGTTGTGCGGGCGGAAGTAGGCGCTCTGCGTCAGCACGGGCTCGATCGAGAACGCGGCGCCTTTGTACGCCTTGTAGTCGCTCAAGAAGCCCTTGGGCGTCAGCGTCAGGCTGGCGTCGAGGTGGTCTTCGAGGCCGGGCAGGATCGACTCGCTGAGGTACTTGCTCACGGCCTGGCGGTAGCGCTCGGTCTGCTCGTCGTCCCACGGGTCGCCGCTGTCGAGGTGGGGCACGGGGCTGAGGACGTAGAACGCGTCGCAGCCGTCGGGCGCCATGCTGGGGTCGGTCGCGGTCGGGCGGTGGAGGTAGAGGCTGAAATCGTCGGCCAGGCGGTGGCCGAAGATGTCGTCGAGCAGTTCTTTGTAGCGCGGCCCGAGCAGGATCGTGTGGTGCTTTACGTCGTCGTATGTCTTGTTGGTGCCGAAGTACCAGACGAACAGGCTCATCGAGAACTTGGTCTTCTCGATCTTCTTGTCCGTCCACACCTTGCGCACGTTGCGCGGCACCAAGTGGCGGTACGTCCACGCCACGTCGGCGTTGCTCACGACCAGATCGGCGTCGATGGTTTCTCCGCTTTCGAGCCGCACGCCCGCCGCGCGCTTGCCGTTGACGAGGATCTGATCCACGTCGGCGCTCAGGCGGATTGTGCCGCCCATCTCTTCGATCAATCCGACGAGCCCGTCGATCAGCGCACCGGTTCCGCCCATCGCGTACCAGACGCCCCACTTGCGCTCGAGGAACGCGATCATCGTGTAGATGCTCGTCACGTTGAACGGATTGCCGCCGACGAGCAGCGGGTGGAACGACAGCACCTGGCGGATTTTCTCGTGCGTGACGAACTTGCTGACGAAGCCGTAGACCGTCCGGTGGCTTTCGAGCCACGCCATCGCCGGGACGATCTTGGCCATGTCCGACACGTTGGTGAACGGCACGTGCGCGAGCTCCTCGAAGCCGACTTTGAAGATGTCTTTGGTCTTCTCGAAGAAGCGGTCGTAGCCCGCCACGTCGTCCGGCGCGAACTGGCGGATTTGCTCGTGCATCGCCTCGCTGTCGCCGGTGTAGTCGAAGTAGGTGCCGTCGTCGTAGCGGATGCGGTAGAACGGTGTCACTTCGCGCAGTTCTACGTCGTCCGAGCGGTTTTTACCCGCGAGTTGCCACAGTTCGTCGAGCAGGAACGGCGCCGTGACGACGGTCGGACCGGCATCGAACGTGTAGCCGTTCTGGTGGAAGACCCGTGCGCGCCCTCCGGCCTGATCGAGCCGGTCGACGACCGTCACGCGGAAGCCCCGAGCCAGCAGCCGAATCGCGCTCGCCAACCCGCCGAACCCAGCTCCGATGACAACCGCGTGTGGCGACGCGTCGGTGATGGGAATGCGCGGTGCAGACGGGTCGAGCAGGTGGGCATTCTTGCGGTGAACGAGCGAGTCGATCCAGGCGGGCATGGCGGCGGTGTGCAATTTTCAGTTTAGAGTGAAAGCACGCTCTGCGGCGCGTTTGGGTTCGCTGCCAGGTGCGTGAGAATTGCTCAACGCCTCCGACAGCATAGCTCGCCGGTGACCGACATCCACGTGCTGGCTCCGGCCACCCGCTCCGGTTCATGTATCTGACCAAACGCCGTCTCTCTCTGACAGGAGAGTCAGGGTTGGGAGTCGGTCGTGGATTCTTGCATGTTCACGAAGGGCGAGGGCGATCGTTGGCGTCTGCGGCAGGATGGGTATAGGCCTTCTGTGTATCGCGTAGCGCTTTTCGCGACAACGATGCGCAACCAAACCCTTGGTCCGAGTCTGGGAGAAGAGAGCCGCTTCGCCGTCTACTCTGCCTGCGACCGCATCAGCAGCTCGGCCATCTTCTCGGTCAGGCGGACGGCGCTGTACGGCTTCGCGAGGAAGGCGTCGGCTCCGGCTTCGTCAACCTCGCGCTGCTTCTCGCCCATCATGCCGCTCGCTGCGATGATCGGAAGGTCCGAGCCGGACGCCCGGATGGTGCGGATCAGCTCGATACCGTCCATGACCGGCATCATGATATCGGTGAGGACGAGCATGGGACTGTTCGCCTGGAGCTGGGCCAGCGCTTCCTTCCCGTCCGACGCCGTGCAGACCGAGTAACCCGCGTCTTCGAGCAGGTCGACGGTGGAGTCTCGGATGAACGGCTCGTCGTCGACCACGAGAATGCACTGGCCTTCTCCTCGCACGATTTCGGGTGCGTGAACCGGCGCGAGCGTTTCTTCTCGCACCAACTCGGCCGGAATGTAGACGCTGAACGCCGTTCCCTCGCCGACCTCGCTGTACGCCACGACGAAGCCTCCGTGACTCCGCATGATGCTGTACACCGTCGACAGGCCTAGACCGGTGCCTTTGTTGAGCTCCTTGGTCGTAAAAAAGGGCTCGAATACTTTGTCGAGCACGTCGGGCGGGATGCCTGCGCCCGTGTCGGTGACGATGATACGCACGTAGGGGCCGGGCTGCGCGTCCAGATTGGTCTGGGTGTAGTGCGAGTCGAGATGGGTGTTTTGCGCCTGGAGGAAGAGCTTTCCGCCGCCCGGCATGGCGTCGCGCGCGTTGACGCTCAGGTTCATCAGCACCTGCTGAATTTGCGTCGCGTCGCCGACGATGCGCCACAGATCGTCGTCCACGTCGGTCGTGACTTCGATGTCGGCAGGGAAGGTTTCGTGGAGGATCTTGCTGGTCTCGCGGATCACGTCGGAGGGCTGAAGCACGACGCGTTCGCCTTCGACGCCACGCGCGAACGCGAGCACCTGACGCACCATGTCGGACCCGCGCTGGGCGCTCTTCTTGATCATCTCGAGCGTGCGGATGGCACGCGGCTGATCCTCGACCGCTTTCTCGAGCACGCGCACGCCCAGCACGATCGGTACGAGCAAGTTGCCCAAATCGTGCGCGATGCCACCGACCAACCGTCCGATGCTCTCCATGCGCTGCGAGCGTAGGAACTGCGCCTCGAGTTGCTTACGCTCGCTGATGTCGCTCGAGATCGTGAGAATCGATTGCGGATCGCCGTAGGCGTCGCGCACCAGCGTCCACCGGCTGTCGACGACGCGGCGCACGCCGTTGCCTGCGTCCAGATCGAGTTCGCCGGACCACTCGCCGTCCTCGAGCGTGCGGCGCCATGCGTCCTGGATGTCCTCTCGCTCGAACGAGAACATACCCTCGCATCCCGACTGCACGTCGCGCAGCCGCTCCGAACTCGTGTTGACGTACGACGGTTTGCGCTCGGTGTCGTAGACGCAGATGGCATCCTTGGCCTTGTCGAGCAGCCCGGCCTGCTCGCGGATGCGGATGGCCTGATCGGCACGCTCGCGTGCGTACCGAATCGAGCGCTCGAGCAGCAACTCGTCGATCGAGCCTTTGACCAGGTAGTCGGCGGCGCCGCGTTCCATCGCCCGGATGTCGACTTCGAGATCGCCCTGGCCGGTGAGCAGGATGATGGGCGTCTGGATACCGGCGTCGTGCGCCACATCGAGCACGTCGAGTCCGGTGTGAGCGCCCAACCGGTAGTCGACCAGGACCACGTCGAACGGTTGCTCGACCATCGCTTCGATGCCCTCTTCGAACGAGCGTTTCCACGTTACGTCGGCCGTCAGGCTGCGCGCGCGGCGGAGGAGCGTCTTGGTGATGAAGAAATCGTCCTCGTCGTCCTCTATGATGAGGATGCGGGTGTTCGAGGTACTGCTGCTCATCCGGGCGTCCTTATGCGTTCTGGGGCAACCGGACGATTTCAAACCAGAAGTCCGACATGACGCGGATAACGTCGGCCAGTCCCTCAAAGGTGACGGGTTTGGTTACGAATGCGTTAACGCCCAAGTCGTAGCTCCGCACGATGTCCTGCTCGGCGTCCGACGTGGTGAGCACGACGACGGGGATTTTGCGCAGTTTGGGGTCCTTTTTGATCTGCTCGAGCGCTTCTCGGCCGTCCATGCGCGGCATGTTGAGGTCGAGTAGGATCAGGCCGGGGCGGGGTGCATCACTATCGGCGAAGCGGCCTTCGCGGCGCAGGTATTCGAGCAACTCCTCGCCATCCTCGACGCAATGCACCGTATTGCGGACACGGCTGCGCTGGAGCGCGCGCTGCGTCAACTCCCGGTCGTCGGGGTCGTCGTCGGCAAGCAGGATTACGACGGGTTCCTTTTTCATTACGGTTGGCTTGTGGACGGCGTGAGGGAGAGGGTGACGCTGAACGTGGTGCCTTCGCCGGGCGTCGACTCGGCGTCGATGTCGCCGCCGTGGCGCTGGGCGATCCGGCGGCAGATGGCGAGGCCCATGCCGGTTCCGGCGTACGTGTCTCGCCCGTGGAGCCGCTGGAACGGGCTGAAAATACGGTCGACGTACTTCGTGTCAAAGCCGATCCCATTGTCGCGCACCGAGAGCACGAGTTCCCCGTCCTTCTGCTCTGCGCCAACGTGAAGCCGCAGCGGTTCGTCCTCGCGCCGAAACTTGGCGGCGTTTCCGAGCAGGTTGTGAAGCAGTTGCCGCATCTGCATCGGCTCGGCCTGAAGCGTGGGCAGCGCGTCGCGCGTGACCTGGGCGCCAGCCTTGTCGAGTGTGTAATCAAGGTCGGCAAGCACCTCGTCCAGTGTCTGGGACAAATCGACGGTGACGAACGGCCGCGCCTGGGTCGCGATGCGCGAGTAGGAGAGCAGGTCGTTGATCAGGTCAGACATGCGCCCGGCGGCGTTGCTGACGCGGTCGAGGAAGTGGCGCCCGTCGTCGGACAGGCTGGCGGATTCTTCCTGGACGAGCAGATCCGAGAAGGCCTGGATCTTGCGCAGCGGCTCCTGCAAGTCGTGGCTGGCGACGTAGGCGAAGTCTTGCAGTTCCTTGTTGCGGTTGCTCAGCTCTTTGTACAGACGTGCGCGCTCGGCCTCGGCTCCGATGCGTTCGGTCACGTCGCGCGACGACGTTTGAAGTAGCACGTCATCGCCTTCTGCGTGGGCTTCGCGCACTCTGGCTGCGGTTTCGAGCGTGACGTAGTGGCCGTCGCGGTGGCGGAAGCGGTAGAGGGTCGTGCCGTCGGCCTCGCCGCTCAACACGCTGCGCAGCCGCTCGCGGGTCACCTCCAAGTCGTCGGGGTGGACGTAGTCGAACGGGTCGGCTCCCTCCAGTCTGAGAGGGTTCGTAGCCGACGACGACGCGCGCCGACGGGCTGACGTAGCGGTAGCGCCCGCTGGCGTCGTGGAGTGCGACGAAATCCGACGAGTTCTCGGCGATCAGTCGGTAGCGCTCCTCGCTCTCCCGCACACGCTCGGCTGTCCGCTGCTCCTCGCTCACGTCGCGGAACGTGACGAAGAAACCGTCGCCCAACTGGACGGCGGCGATCTGCACCCAAAAGTCGATACCGTCGTGGGCGTAATGCAAGACCGTCTGGTACGGCTCGCCAGTGTCGGTGACGCGGACGTAGGCGTCGAACAAACCGGCTTCGCGGTTGCCCGGTAACACCTCGAGCAGGCGTTTGCCCACCAGATCTGCGGGTGACAAGTCGATCAGGATTTCGTTCTGCTGATTGGCGACCAGCCACTCGAAGTCGACGATAATGCCGTCGCCGTCGCGGACGCTCTCGAACACCATGATGCCGTCGAGCGACGAGCTAAGCAGGCCGTGCAGCAGATCGCTGGACGCGCTCAGGCGCTTTTGCACGTCGCCGCGTTCGAGCAGGCCGCTCAGCCAGAGCGCGACGAGGTAGAGAAAGTGCTGATCCGCTTCGGTCAACTCGACCGGGCCGCCGAGCCACAGGCTCACGCAACCGCGATATTCGCCCTCGACGCGAAGCCCCAGGTCGATGGCCGTCGGGGTGGCGAACTCGGCCGCAGGGTGACGCTGTGCCTTGGTGTCGGGTGTGTACCAGACTTTACTGGGAAGCGCCGGGCGAGGCCAATCGCTCGTCTGAGCGAGTACGCGTCCGGAGTTCGGCGCATGAGGTCCCGCCGCCACTTCGACGTAGAGCAGCTCATCGATCTCGACGGCGAGAACGGCCGCGCGCGCGTCAAACGCGCCGACGAGCAGGTCGAGTGTGTGGGCGATTTGGCGGTCCGCGCCTGCTTCGGCTTGAGCGGTGATGAGCGTCAGGCGGCGCAGGCGTTCCTGGTTGCGCTGGGCGAGAGCGGCGGCGCGCTTCTGCTCGGTCACGTCGCGCGTCGTCGACACCCAGGAGCCCTCGAGGCTGGGCTGGCGGCGCCAGCGCGTTTCGAGCCAGCGGTCGCCCTCGTCAGGCTCACACGGCAAGCAGCGGACGACGGTCGTGACGGTCGTTCCCGCCTTGAACGGTGCGTCGGCGAGGATCGTGCGGGCGCCCGCCACGTCGTCACCGTGGATCCACGCGTCGAGCGGCTGGCCGATCAGCTCGGACTGCGCCCGCCCAATGACCGAATCGGCCTGCGACGACACCGTCGTGAATCGTCCCTGCGCATCGTGCCGCCCGACGAGGTCCGAAGACGCCTCGATCAGGAAGTGCGCTCGGGCCTCGCTGCGCGCGAGCGCCTGCCCCGTCTCGACGAGCGCCGTGATGTCCTGCGACACGCCCGTGATGACCAGGTCGCCGTTTGGGCGGATGGCGGCCGTCCCGCGCGAGAGGATGTGCCCGATGCTCTCGTCGGGATTGACGATGCGGTAGCGATGCTCGTAGCGCTCGCCGTCTTCGAGAGGTGCCGCGATGCTTCCGATCAGCGATTCGCGGTCGTCGGGGTGGACGCGCGCCAGGATCTCTTCGATGGACGTGGCCGACTCGTTGAAGCCCGAGTAGGCGTCTACGTCCGTCGCCCACTCCACCACGCCCTGCGTCACGTTGACGGCCCAGGCGCCGACGCTTGCCGTGCGCAACACGTCGCTCAGCAACTGCGAGTCGGGAGGAAGAGTAGGTAGAGCCATCGGCGAGGGGCGAATCGCAGCCGCTTACAAATGAGCCGCAGAGGGCGAATATAACGGCGCGTCTCGTCTACGTTCGCATTGTCGGACCGGTCGCGAACGCGGAAGCGGATGAGCGCAACTAGATCAGCCGGGCAACGCGCCGTACGTCCGCTCCCAGTTCGCCTTCATCTCCTCGAGGCTGTCGCCGCCCGGTTTCTCACAGAGTGTGGCGCGAAAAAAAGACTAACCGTGGGTTGCATAATAGAGATGGAATAAACTATATTTTGAACGCAACCTAAATAAACGCCCTAATGAGGGCAAGTTCGCATGATTTTGAAGCACGCCCACTTTTGGCTGTACAGCCTAGCAGTTTTGTCACTGCCCACTGTCATCGGTTGTTCTGACCCTGTTTCTCATGAAACTGAGGTTGTATCCATCGACCAATACCGAGCTGTCTTGCATGATTACGAGAGTTCGGTAAGTGAACTGGATGCTGACATCGAAGGGTGGATCAGGGATGGTGTTGAAGTCGATAGCGCCTGGTTCTCAATGAGAGAAATGAATGCTTTGTCAGCAAGATATCTTCGTTCCGTCATTCATCCACCTGATGTGGAGATACTTGAAGAGGCGGCGGTTTTTGCTAATAAATCTCTTGGGAAGACGGAGGGGGTACCCGACTACGAGTACCTATCTGCATTATCAGCTGATCTGGGAACTCCATTTTTTGTTCTTTATATGATTAATGGTTTAGCTACTATATCTATTTTAGATTTAAGCGCAGTTCCTGTAGGGGACGTAGCTGGCATACAGCCAGCCAACGTGTATGTACCAATTGGTCAAAATGATTACGCTGTGGCCGTAGTCCCAATGAACCCCCCCTTGCTTGCTGCTGTGGCATCCCAAATATATAATCAACCTGTTCTGGAAGACATTGAGTACGTGAGCTATATGGGCAAAACATCGGGAGATATTTATGCTATAAGGGATTGCTATGTCGGCGAATCGCCTTCATGGATTAGAGTCGAAGACGAAAACGGCAGAATGCATATGGTGCTAAGCTGTAGTCTTGTTAATGAGGACAGTGGAGGAGGACCTACGCCCATTATGCCTATCGTTTGCATCCACTGCTCCGGGTCGGGGCCTAGCTCTCCCGTGAACCCATCGTATCCTTGGGGTGGAGGGGGCAGTCCACCACCGCCAGGGTCAGGTGGTGGTTGGACAGTCAGCGCAGTAATGACTTCCACTAGCAAGCCAGTTAGAGGTAGTCATGCGTCACTTGTGAATACATCTTCGAAGATAGGATATCAAATGGTGCCCTATGGAAACACTACTTTTAGGCTATTAAGTGTGCAGCAAGTAGCTACCGTATTAAATCGAACTGAAAGGGCGCAGATTGCTACGTCGGAAGATTTTACGCTAGATTTTGATATCGGTCTTAGCAGGCGAGATCCGTCTCTCGCATTTAAGATCGTTAACAACGGGTCGTGGGATCAGGATGTTCATACTAGAGACCCAGAACCTTATACTTTTCGAGGAAACAACCCTTACGCGAGCAAGCCGGAATCGACAAGTTGGGGTTGTTCTCTCCCGCAAATCAACAAGTCGATAGAGCTGCGACTAAGTGTGACGGCGAGCTTTACCGTAGATGGAGACGTTCAAGGTGACAGTGATCAGAAATTCTACTCGAGCCACATAAACCCTTGTGGGTACAGGAGATAGAAATCACAGGTAAGCTCCCGAAATTCAGAACCACATGCCATATCAGCACATCTGCTCCCAGTTCGCCTTCATCTCCTCGAGGCTGTCGCCACCCAGCTTCTGGCAGAGCGCTACAGCCAGCGTCCACGCGACGACGGCTTCGGCGACGGTCGATGCGGCGGGCACGCTGGTCACGTCGCTGCGCTCGTAGCGCGTCGGTTGGGCCTCGCCCGATGCCAGGTCGACCGTGCCCAGCGGAGCGATGAGCGTCGGAATCGGCTTCATGTAGCCCCTTACGACGACGGGCTGCCCGTTGGTCATGCCGCCTTCGATGCCGCCCGCGGCGTTGGTCGCGCGTCCGTAGCCGCCGATGACTGCAGGGTCCGCCGTGATGGCGTCGTGGATCTTGCTGCCGGGGTCGCGCGAGCCTCGGATGCCGTCGCCGATCTCGACGGCTTTCTGCGCCTGGATCGACAGGATGGCCTGGGCGAGAAGGCCGTCGAGTTTGCGGTCCCACTGCGCGTAGCTGCCCAATCCGGGAGGCACGCCCGTCGCGACGACTTCGTAGGCACCGCCCAGGCTGTCGCCGCTCTTCTTGGCCGCCTTGATGAGGTTTATTCCGCTGTGCGTCAGCTCTTCGTCGAGCATCCGTAACTCGGACGCGTCGGCGGCGAGGTAGAGGGCGTGCGCGCCGCCCTGGGCCAGCAGAACGTCGCGCTTGGCCCGAAGTGCGTCGCTGTCACCGACGACTTCGCCCAGCCCGACGACGTGGCTTCCGACGTGGATCCCAAACTCGGCGAGCAGGCACCGCGCGACTGAGCAGCACGCGACGCGCATCGCCGTTTCGCGCGCGCTGCTGCGTTCGATGACGGGGCGGATGTCGCCACCGTCTGTCTCGCTCTTGCGGTGCCCATACTTTTGCACACCGACCAAATCCGCGTGTCCGGGGCGTGGCAGGGTGACGGCGTCGATGCCTTCGCTGCTGCCGCCCGTCGACATGATCTCGGGCCAGCCGGATCTGTCGCGCTGGTAGGCTTCGTTTTCGAGTTTGAACGCGATCGGATGTCCCATCGTCCGCCCGAAACGGATTCCGGCGTAGACGTGGACCTTGTCCTTCTCGAACTTGGCCCGCCCACCGCGTCCGTAGCCCAGCCAGCGCCGCGCCAGGTGCTCGTTGATCGCGTCGGCCGTTACCGACACGCCCGCAGGCATGCCTTCGACCATTCCGATCAGAGCTTCGCCGTGCGATTCGCCAGCAGTGAGATATCGGAGCATGACGGAAAGCGGGTTGGGACTGCTACGGGGCGATGTGTGAGTGAAGCGAGACTTGTCTCACCTGGATGGCGGCGCGCGGAGCAGTGACCTCTCCGCCCTTGCAGGCACCTGTTCCCAGCGGGGGAAGAACAGGTGAGGCTCAGCCGTCGATTTCGTACACGTCGTTGAGGTCGATGCCCAGTGCGTCTACGTTGACCCGGACGACGCCGTTGGCGTTGCGGAAGGACTCGATGACGGCATCGCGGAAGGCTTCGGCCTGGCGCTCGCTGCGTAGCGCCTGTCGGGCACGCGTCGTGTCCATCGGCACGCCCATGCGGCGGCCCGTCAGCTGGACGATGTGCAGGCCGTTGGGCGTGCGCACGAGCTCTTCGGCCACGTCGCCCGAGTCGGACAGCGCGAAGGTTTCTTCGGCAAACGGGAATCCCGACGCGCGGTTGAAGAAGTCCACGTCGCCGCCGACCTGTCCCGACGGGTCGTTCGAGTAGCGCGCGGCGAGCGTACCCAGCGGCGTTCCGGACTGGACGCTGTCGAGAACCGCTTCGGCGAGGCGCTCGACGCTGTCGCGCTGGGCGGGCGTGTAGTTGGGGTACAGGAAGAACGAGATCTGGCTGGCGCGCACCTCTTCGGCCTGCTCGCTGCGGAACGCCTCGACATCGACCTCAGAAGGCTGCGGCGTCGAGTCGGCGATGCGGAGTTGGACGCGCTCGGATCGCATCCGCTCCAGGCTCATCTCGCGAAACATCTCCTCGGTCATTCCCTGCTGGGCGAGTTGGCTCTGAAACTCCTCTTCTCCTGCCTGGGCGCGAAACGCCTGGATGCGGTTGGCCACTTCGACCGTGTCGGCGGGCAGTCCGGCTTCGGCTTCGGCCAGTCCTTCGACCAGGTGCTGCATCACGTACTGCTCGCTCATCAAGCGGCGGATCTCACGCATCGACAGGGAGTCGCTCAGGAGCGCGGGGTTGCCCTGCTGGATCTGCCGCGTGAAGAGAGCGAATTGCTGGTTGAAGACCTCCAGCGCCAGCGTGTCCGAGCCGTAGTCGGACGAAACGATGAGGGCGTACTCCGAACCAGTCAGCGGCTCTCCGACAGGGATGGCGATGGTCGTGTCGGAGAGCGCGTCGTCGCCCGATCCGCAGGCGACGAGCGGCAGGGCGAGCAGGAGGACGAGGAGGAGACGGAGCATGAAGGCGGTCGAGGGTAAAAAGGTAGAACCGTGAGCCGAGTCCAACGCACGGAACCGCCGAAACTACTGCGCCTGCGCGCTCGGCGAGACGACTTCGACCAAAATTGCGCGCGCGTCCGCACGTCCTACGCGGAGCCAAGGGGCTGGCATTGGGTATATTCTAGGGCAACGCATCCGCCGCCTGTGCTTCCGACCTGCCCCGCCTTGACCGGCCCGCCGCTCGGATAGTCGGTCTGGGCCGTTGTGAGTGGTCGGGCACGCGTGTCCGCCGCACGGCTCGCCCGCCGCGTGGGGTTGCCTCGGCAGCAGGGGATGACAGGTTTCGGTCGGGCCGACTCGCCCCTTTCCGTACGCCCGATGGCTCGCAAGAAGAACAAAAAGAAAACTATGGAACTCAACCAGGAAGCGCTTTCAGCCGACGAACCGATGCAGATACTCACCGAGCACGAGCAAACTCCGTCGGGTGGCGAGACGGACGCCAAACGCCCCCAGCCCACTGACGGCATCGAAGGAGACTTCGACGTGGCTCCGCTCACGCCGGACGACTTTAGCGAGGACGAGCTGATGCACGTCTACCGCACCATGCTGACGGCGCGGCGCCTCGACGAGAAGATGCTGACGCTGCTCAAGCAGGGCAACGGCTTCTTCCACATCGGCTGCTCGGGTCACGAGGCGGCACAGGCGGCGATGGGCCTCTACGCCAAGGGCGGTCACGACTGGTTCTCGATGTATTACCGCGACCTGTGCATGACGCTGATGCTGGGTATGACGCCGCGCGAGACGATGCTGGCGCACATGGCCAAGGCCGACGATCCGTCGAGCGGCGGGCGGCAGATGGCCGAGCACTATGGACACCGCGGTCTCAACATCCTCTCGACCTCGTCCGCCGTCGGAGCGCAGTACCTGCCAGCTGTCGGGTTCGGGCTGGGCATCCAGCGCGAAGGATCGGACGCGTTCGCCTACGCCTCGTGCGGCGACGGAGCGACGAGCCAGGGCGCGTTCCACGAAGCGCTCAACTGGGCTGCTCGCGCCGGTACGCCGACGCTGTTCTTCGTCCAGGACAACAAGTACGCCATCTCGGTCCCCGTCGCCGACCAGACGGCCGGAGGATCGGCGTACAACTTCGGCGAGGGATACCACGGCCTGATGCGTGCCCGGGTCGACGGGACCGATTTCTTCAAGTCCGCCGCCGTGTCGCGCGCCGCCGTCGAGCACCTGCGGGCGGGCAAAGGACCGGTTCTGTTCGTCTCGGACGTGGTGCGCCTGCTGCCCCACTCGTCGTCGGACAACCACACCAAGTACCGCACGCCCGACGAGCTGGAGGCCGATCAGACCATCGACCCGATCGCGCGGTTCGAAGTGACGCTGCTCGAGGCCGGAATCCTGACCGACGAACGCATCAAAGAGATCAAAGCCGAGGTCCACAAGGAAATCGACGCGGCTGCCGTCTGGGCTGCCCAGCAAGCCGATCCCGACCCCGCCACGGCGACCAATCACGTGTTCTACGAGGGTCCGGACGAGAACACGTATTTCGCGTCCGAGCCGTCGGGTGATCCGCTCGTCATCGTCGATGCCGTTAACCAGGCGCTGCGCGAGGAGATGGAGCGTGACGACAAGGTTCTCGTATATGGCGAGGACGTGGCCGGAGGCAAAGGCGGCGTCTTCACGGCGACGCGCGAACTGACCGACCTGTTTGGTAAGGAGCGCTGCTTCAACAGCCCGCTGGCCGAGAACTCGATCATCGGCACGGCTGTCGGACTGGCGGCCCAAGGGTGGAAGCCCGTCGTCGAGATCCAGTTCGCCGACTACATCTGGCCCGCCATGCAGCCGCTGCGCAACCAGGTCGCCCCGATGCGCTACCGCTCGAACAACGCGTGGTCGTGCCCGATGGTGATCCGCGTGCCGTGCGGCGGCTATATCCACGGCGGATTGTGCCACAGCCAGAACATCGAGGCCATCTTCGCGCACATGCCGGGCTTCAAAATCGTGCTGCCGAGTAACGCCGCCGACGCCAAAGGCCTGCTCAAAACCGCCATCCGCAGCCACGACCCGGTCCTGTTCCTGGAGCACAAAGCCATGTACCGCATGGCCGCCGCCCGCACGCCGACGCCCGACTCGGACTACCTCGTCCCGTTCGGCAAAGCCGCCATCGCCCGCGAAGGATCGGACCTGACGATCGTCACCTACGGCATGATGGTGCACAAGTCGATCAATGTCGCCAAGCAACTCGAAAAGGAGGGTGTTTCGGTCGAGGTGATCGACCTGCGCAGCATCGTCCCGGTCGACATGGACACCGTCCTGAAGAGCGTCCGCAAGACGAACCGCGCTTTGGTCGTCTACGAAGACCACGAGTTCATGGGCTTCGGTGCCGAGATCGCCGCACAGATCGCGAGTAAGGCCTTCGCCGACCTCGACGCGCCGGTCGAGCGCTTGGCGGGCAAGTTCACTTACGTCCCCTTCGCCGACCCGCTCGAAAAGGTCGTGCTGCCTCAAGACGACGACGTGCTCGAAGCCGCACGCGGCGTGCTGAACTTCTGACGGTTGCTGCTTCGATGGCTTCGATTCGGTCGAGTGGGCTTCGGTCCGCTCGGCCGTTTTGTGTTTATTCCGGGCGATGATGCTCAAGCCGACCCTGCTTACACACCAGCCCGATCATGGCCGCTGATCGTCGGCATCGGGCTGAGGTATTCTGTGCGAACCGCTACCTGTTCTGCTCCAACTCGCCCGGGCGCGCCGCCGCCCACTGCTCGCCGAGTTGGACGATCATCATGCGGCACGGCTCGTCGGCAGCGGTGCCGGAGCGGTGACCTTTGCCTTGGGTCGTGCCTTGATCGGCTCCGAACGAGACCTCGCCCGGTCCCATCTCGACGCGCTGTCCGTCCATCGTCTCGACCCACCACCTGCCCGAGAGCGGCACGATCCACTGGGGAGCCGGGTTCTCGTGCCACTCGCCCGTCCAACCCTGAGGGAGTTCGGCGAACAGAATCTGGACGGCGCCCTCCATCAGCCGGTTGTTCCACTGCGGATCGGCGTCACCACCCATGCTCTGCTTCTCGAAGCCGGTCAGCGTGGCGCGCGATTGGCGGCTGGTGCCGTCGTCGTCGGTCCAGACGTGCCAGTAGGTGAAGGTGGGAGAGTCGGGCATGATGGGAGGACGTGGGTGCCGGGGTCGTACCGGTTGCTCCTGCCGACGGATGAGTTCCCCCGCGACTGTTTCCGAAACATCTCATCGCGCGTCAGCACGTTGTGAGCGGCGTGGGCGAGTGAGAAGAGCCGAGAGTGTCGACTGACCAGAGGAGAGCGGGTGATTTGGTTTGATATGCATGGGCGTTCCCGACGGGGATAAGGGGTACGTGACGCGCTCCACCACACGTTCGGTGACGGAGCAGAGCCGGGTTTGCGATGGCGCAGCGCTTCAACTCGTACTTTACCCGCCGATACATGTGCGGCACACTCCTACTTCCCGGCCCACTGATCGTGGTAGATCGCTCTCAACGCAAGCCGATAAGCATCGCTCAGCGCGTCGCCACCGTTCCGCGCGGCTGGATGCACGTCGCGCTACTGATATTTGCGGGCATTATTGGAGTGGCGACGAATGCCGCCATCGAGCTTTCATCGCCGAGTCTGAGCAGCAAGTCAGGAATCGTCATGTTCTCCGTCGTGCTGCTGTGTGGGCTGGCGGCGTGGCGCTCTTCGTGGCTCCGCGACCGCTCGTGGCCCGTCGTCGTGGTGCTCGCCTATCTGGTCGTGCTGATCGACATGAACACCACGATCATCGGCGGGACGGAGTGGGCGCCCATCTGGCTTATCATCGTTCCGCTGCTCGCCTCTGCGTCCATCGGCGCACTGGCTCGGCACTGGTGGGAGGTGCTTCCGCTCATTGCGGCGGCGCTGTGTGTGCTGGCCGCTGGGCTCTATAGGGGCGATCTCACGCCTCATACCGCCTACGCGCTGATGCTGAGCAACTTCACGATGGGCGTGATCCTGACGCTCACTACGGCGACGCGGCTGGCTACCGAACATCGGCTGCGCAGTCTCAACGCGACGCTGGCCGATGCGCGCCGCGCTGCCGAGTCGGCAGCTCGGGCCAAGAGCGAGTTTCTGGCGACGATGAGCCACGAAATGCGGACTCCGCTAAACGGCGTTATCGGTATGGCCGATCTACTCGGCACGTCGAATCTTGAACCCGCCGACGCCGAAGCCGTCAGCGTAATCCACTCGTCGGCGGGCGCCTTGCTCACCGTCATCGGCGACGTGCTCGACTTCTCCAAAATCGAAGCGGGTGCCGTCGATCTCGAACGCGTGCCCATAGATCCGGTCGAAATCGCACGCGAAGCCGCCTCCATCGTCGCTCCAGCAGCGCGTGAGCAGGGGCTGGAGTTGCGCGTGCTCGGCGCCGACGTGCGGCACGTCTGGGGCGATGCGACGCGCGTGCGTCAGGTGCTGCTCAACCTGCTCTCCAACGCCATCAAGTTCACGGACCACGGATCGGTGACGGTCCACGTGAGTGGCGAGGATGAGGCTGGCCGCGTGCGCATCCTCATGCACGTGAACGATACGGGCATCGGCATCGCCCACGACAAGCTGGCGACGCTCTTCGATTCCTTCACCCAGGCCGATGCGTCGACGACGCGGCGCTACGGCGGAACGGGACTGGGGTTGACCATCTCGCGTAGCCTCGCCCGCCTGATGGACGGCGACATCCTAATCGAGAGTACGCCCGGAAGCGGATCGACGTTCACCCTGTCGCTCCTGTGCGACGCTGCTCCCCAATCGCCGCTAGCCGACGCGCCCAAGCCGTCGGACACGTCGGGTGTCCCCCTGACAGTCGATCCGTCCGTAGCCGCCGAATCGCCCGGTCGAGCCGACCATGCTGCGCTACGCGTGCTCTTCGTCGACGACGACCGAATCAACCGCCGCGTCGGCGAGCGACTGCTCGAATCCATCGGCGTGCGCCCGACGCTGGCCGAGAGCGGCATCGAAGCGCTGGGCTTGCTGCGCGCCGCCATTGCCCAGGGATCGCCGTTCGACATCCTCCTCACCGACGTGCACATGCCGGAGTTGAGCGGAACCGATCTGGTCGATCAACTGCGCGCCGAGTTGCCTGCCGACGTGCAGCCCACGGTCGCGTTCCTGACCGGCGAAACGTCGGCCACGCTCGGGCTACCGGACGAGCGCGTGCTGACCAAGCCGATCCGGCGCGAGCACCTGAGCGCGCTGCTCGATGATCTCGCTCAACCTTCGGCAGCGCGGGCGGCGGCGTCCGGGGCCGGGGCATCGTCAGGTAGCCATCCCGAGTCGTAGGCCTGAGCGTATCCTCGGGCGCGAAGTCGGCTAGCGGCGTTTCCCAACGTACCGTATCCCCACGCGTTCAGCAGGGTACGGTTGCCGTCGTAGTCCGTATGACTGCGCAGGCGGACGGTCTCGAGCGCGTTCAGCCCGCTGGCGTCGGGCGTGTCGGCGGCGAGCTTCCACGTTTGGGCTTTGTCGAGGTACATCAGCGGCGTGTGCAGGCGCAGGTCGCGGCCCATTGCCAGCGTCAGGCTCGTCTGCATTGCGTCGACGAATACGCGGCGACAGTCGGGGTAGCCCGAATAGTCCGTCTGGCACATCCCGCCGATCACGTCCGAAATACCGCGCGTGTAGGCGTGGGCCGATGCGAGCGTCAGAAAGACGGCGTTGCGCCCCGGCACGAACGACGCGGGCAGATCGGGGTCGAGCGCGTGTGGCGCGTCGACATCGCCTTCGCCCGTCAGCGCACTTCCGCCCGTCAGCGCCGGTCCCAGGTCTCGGACGACGAACGGCACGCCCAAATCGCGCGCGATGCCGCCAGCCTGCTCCAACTCGACGGCGTGCCGCTGCCCGTAGCGAAAGCCGATCGCCTCGACGCGCGCGAAGTGCTCCAGCGCCCAGAACAAGCACGTCGTCGAGTCTTGCCCGCCCGAAAAGAGGACGAGCGCGGAAGATTCGGAGTCTTCGATCATGCGATCCAACTGTCGCGCGGTGCGTCGGGCACTCGGTGAGAGGCAGGCGCTGCCAGCGAGATCGACGACTCGGCGTAGCACGTCTCGGTCTCGAATACGCGCACGCGGACCGTCTCGACGCCTCGCTCGCGCAGCAGCCTTCCCGCGCGACGCTCCAGGTGACGCGCCGCGTACCCGGCGATGGCCTCGGCGGTCGGGTCTGTGGGCAAGACGTAGTGCTTGAGATTGAGGGCTTTGAGCATACTCAGCAGCTCTTCATCGCCCTTGCCGACGAGCGTCGCGTGGTCCCAGGCGTCGACGAGCGGGCCGAGGATGCGTTTCAACTCGTGGAAGTCGACGAGCATCCCATCGGCGTGCGACGCGTATCCTTCGGCTTCGACCCACATCTCGTAGGAGTGGCCGTGCAGGTTGCGGCACAGGCCGTCGTGGTCGGGCAGGCGGTGGGCGCCTTCCCAGCGGAATCGTTTGGCGGCTTTTTCCATCGCGCGTCGGGTCGAAAACTGCGCCCAAGCTACGATAGACCGTTTGGGGATCGTGCGGATTCGGTGTGTTGGGGGCGTGGAGGGCGAACAGGAGGAAGCCGCGGCTGTTTGCGCCCTCGACCGCCTTTAAGAAGAGACCGGCGATCGATCTATCGAATGTTGTCCGTCCTTTTGTCTTGATACCCCTCGGCTTCGCTCAGGCCAAGCGCCAGGACCGAAAAATCAAGGCTTACGTCGCTCGGGCTGATGCGCCCCTGCGGTCGCTGAAACACACACCGTGTGACTCGTCCAAACTCGCTCAAACAGGACGATTTCGGACGCTCTCGTCGGCTCTGCATCTAATCGCCGGACCGTCTGAGGTCGGTCCGCTTCTCCTCAACCGTCGCTCATATCAGAACGAATATGCTTGAATCTCCCACTGTCACCGACCGTGCCCAAGCCGCTGCCGAGCAGGCCGCGCGCCACACGCAGGAAGCGCTCGACTACATGGCGACCTACGGCATCGAACCCGAAGGCCACGTCCACCTGTTCTTGCCGCCGTCGCACGCGGCAGCAGCGAGATCCACGTGATGCCCTATCCGCACGAGCAGCGGCAGGTGGTGGTGTATCAGACCGAGCCGGGCGAGTTCAGCGCGCTCTGCCCGTTCTCGGGCCTGCCCGACTTCGGCGTCGTGCGCGTCGAGTACGTCCCCGGATCGCACGTGCTCGAACTCAAGAGCCTCAAGTACTACCTCACCTCGTGGCGCGGCATCGGCGCAGCGCAGGAGGACGTGACGGCGCTCATGTTCGGCGATCTGCATCGCCACCTGCCCGACGCCGATTATCTGCTGCTCACGACCGAGTACAACGTCCGGGGCGGCATCCGCACCACGTGCACCGTCGACAGCCGGACGCAGTGAGTCCGCCCAGCCTCCGTCTATTGCGCGTCAGAACACTCGACCATGACGCGCACGCCGCACCGTCCATGGACGATTGCGGAAAGCGGACTGCGCTTCGGCTTGCTCCAGTGCGCGCGTGTCCTCGTCGGCGCACTCGGAGTCGACGACTGTGAGGTCGGCCAGTTCGCCGTCGGCTATGCGGGCTTCGACCAGAGTGAAGCGTTTGCCCGGCAGTTGCTCCCGCAGCGCGCTCAGTTGCTGTTTGACCGTGAGCGCGTCCGGCTCGTCGAGTCCGACGGCTGCAGACCGAACGAAGCGCGCGCGCCCTCACTCCTGAGCCGGAACGTGATCGGGAGCGTCATCTGGATTTCCGTGCGGCCTCGCTGCGCGCCCGGCGTGAATCGGAACGTAGCGACCGCCCGAACCGCCTCGTCGTCGCAGCCACCGGCGAGACCGCGCACCACGACCGAGTCGACGACATCGCCCTGCGCCGACGACGAACTGGACGATGACGTGCCCTTCGGCGTCCAGCGCGAGCGCTGCGGGAGAGTAGACGAGCGCGCGCTGCAGGTCGGCGAGCGCCGTCCGCGTGTCGGGCATCTGCGGCGTCAGGCATCCGCTCGGCGACTGCGCTATGACCGAGTCGGCCGGCTTTGCGCGGCAAGCGGAAGGGCGCAGCGACAGGGCGAGTAGAGCAGTCAGCGAGGCGCACACGAATCATGGTGATAGCTAACCAAAATACAACACCACGCTTTCTAGTTGGCATGCCGATCCAGACGGAACGTGACTGGCAGCGTCATCGGTACTTCGACTGGCTTGCCTTGCTGTTCGACGGGTGCGAAGCGGAGCGTTCGGATGACGCGCACGACTCGGCGTCTAGCTCAGAATGCACGCTGCGCACGACGAACGGATCGACAACGGTGCCCTGTTTCGACACAGTGAACTGCACGATCACGCGGCCCTCGACACCTGCCGCTCGCAGCGAGTCCGGCCACCGGACCTGGCGCTGCATCTCGGCGAGCGCCGTCGTGTGATCGGGCAGGAGCTTAGGGGCGGTCTCGAACGGCAGGATAAACGTCTGTTTCTGCTCCTCTGGGTCGATCAATGTGGTGTCTGGCGCGCAGGTAGGTAGCACAGACAGCAGAAGTAGAGCGACAAGGCGCATGAGGATCGACGTTTTCTCCAGGAAGATACGAGCGCGGATTCGTTGCTCGGCTCGGCTATCTTGCCCGCATGGACGCAGACGTGATCGTGATAGGTGCCGGACTGGCTGGACTCGTAGCCGCCGCCGAAGCGGCCGATGCGGGGCGGCGCGTAATCGTGCTGGACCAGGAGCCCGAGCAGAGCCTGGGCGGACAGGCGTGGTGGTCGTTCGGTGGCCTGTTTCTCGTCGACACGCCCGAGCAGCGGCGCATGCGCATAAAGGACTCGCGAGCGCTGGCGTGGCAGGACTGGCTGGGCACGGCGGGCTTCGACCGGGACGACGACCACTGGCCGCGCCGGTGGGCCGAGGCCTACGTAGACTGGGCAGCGGGCGAGAAGCGGGCGTGGCTCAAGGAGCAGGGCGTCGGCTTCTTTCCGGTCGTCGGATGGGCCGAGCGCGGCGGCGGGCTGGCGACGGGGCCGGGCAACTCGGTTCCGCGCTTCCACGTCGTCTGGGGGACTGGGCCGGGGATCGTGGCTCCGTTCGAGCGGCGCGTCCGGGCGCACGCCGATGCTGGACGGATCGAACTGCGCTTCCGCCACCGCGTGACCGGGCTGATCGTCACGGACGGGCACGTCGAGGGCGCGGCGGGCGACGTACTCGCGCCGAGTCAAGTAGAACGCGGTGCGCCATCCAACCGCGAGGTCGTCGGCAGCTTCGAGTTGAAGGCGGGAGCTGTCGTGGTGACGAGCGGTGGCATCGGGGCCAACGTTGATCTCGTCCGAAAGAACTGGCCTGCGCGGATGGGACGCGTGCCGGACAAGATGCTCGTCGGCGTGCCGGATCACGTCGACGGCGAGATGATCGGCCACGCGCAATCGGCGGGCGCGCGCGTCATCCACCCCGACCGCATGTGGCACTATTGCGAGGGCATCGCCAACCACTCGCCGGTCTGGACCGACCACGGCATCCGCATCCTGCCCGGCCCGTCGTCGCTGTGGCTCGACGCGACCGGCAAGCGCCTCCCCGTGCCGTGTCTGCCGGGCTTCGACACGCTGGGCACGCTCGAACACATCGTGTCGACGGGCTACGACTACTCGTGGTTCGTGCTCACGCAGCGCATCATCGAAAAGGAGTTCGCACTGTCGGGCAGCGAGCAGAACCCCGATCTGACCGGCAAGAGCATCCGCGGAGTGCTGGGGCGGCTCAAAAAGGGCGCTCCGGCTCCGGTCGAGGCGTTCAAACAGCGCGGGGCCGACTTCATCGTCGCCGACGATTTGCGCGCTCTGGTCGACCAGATGAACGCGCTGACCGACCAGCCGCTGCTGGCCTACGAACAGGTCGAGCGCGAAGTCGTGGCGCGCGACCGCGAGATGGACAATCCGTTCACCAAAGACTTGCAGATCGCCGCGCTGCGCCAGGCCCGCACCTACCTGGGCGACAAGCTGATCCGCGTCGCCCCGCCGCACCGCCTGCTCGACCCCGCCGCCGGTCCGCTCATCGCCGTCCGCCTCAACCTGCTCACCCGCAAAACACTGGGCGGACTCGAAACCGACCTCTCGGCCCGCGCTCTGGGCGACGACGGCAACCCGATTCCAGGACTCTACGCCGCGGGCGAGGCGGCGGGCTTCGGCGGAGGCGGCATGCACGGCTACCGCTCGCTCGAAGGCACGTTCTTGGGCGGCTGCCTCTTTTCGGGCCTCAGGGCCGGGCGCGCGGCGGCGAGCGATGTGGCGTAGAACGAAAGAAACCTATCAGGTTTTCAAAATCTGACAGGCTTGAGGTCGACGCGGAGGTAAGCGCTATCTGGTTGGGCAGATGATCACGTGGCGCACCGCATATTCGTCGTCGATGTCGGCGCGAGCAGGGTGTGCTGCAACCGACAGGACGGCCGGATTTGCGCTTGGGCAATCAGTGGCTTCGACGCGCGTATCGCGAGTACCAGACGCGCCGATCAAACCGCTGACGATGGCGATCCGCAGTTCGGGATTGTCTTGGCGATACGTGCCGATAGATATCGGCGTCCCGTTCGGTCGATCCGTAGATCTCAGCAAGAGTCAACGGCAGCGGGCCTGATGTCGGAAACCGGGACTTTTGGTGCGATTCGTCCAGGTTTTGCTCCAAAGCGCGACGGACGCGGTCGGGAACGCCGCCGGTTTCTACGAGCGGACACACCATCAGGAAGCGAGTAGTGCCGCCATCGCCACCGATCTGGCTTTGCGTGACGGTAGCTGCGGCTGATCGAATGGCATCGTCTTGCAAGTGGCAGTCCGATTCGACGATGCGCACGTTGGTCGTTCCGCTCGCTCCAACGCGTCCTTCGACGACGGCAATCGGTAAGCTGAACCCCGCGTCGCGCAGACGCGCTGCCGTCTCCTCAACTGGCTCGGCACCGGCACGTCCGGCCATTAATAGAGAAGGAGTCGATGACCTCTGAATATCGCGTTCCAGTCGTTCTATTCCCTCTCGGTCTCGGTCCGAAGCTGATCCGGTCTCCGTCCCGCCCAGCCGAAATGTGACGGGTAGCGTCATGTTGACCTTAACGGCTTTTCCGTCCTTCTGCGCTGGCTCGAACCGCAGGGTCTGGACCGCGCGGATGGCTTCCTCGTCGGCTCCTCCTCCGATACCGCGCACCACGAAAGGGTCGGTGACGGCACCGGTCTCGTCGACCACGAACTGCACGATCACGCGGCCTTCGATCCCGGCCTGGCGCGCGGCGGACGGATACTCGACGGCAGCCTGCATCGCGCGCATCGCCTCGGCCTGGCTGGGCAGCATCCGAGGCGTCGTATCGACGCGGTCGTACGCTTCTACGCCACCCGTCGGCGACGAGGACTGCCTCGTACTGCCCGTCTCCGTCCCGCCCAGCCGAAATGTGACGGGTAGCGTCATCTGCACCTTGACCGGCTGTCCGCGCTGGGTGCCAGGTGAGAAGCGAAGCATATTCAGCAGGCGGATGGCCTCTTCGTCGGCTCCTCCTCCGATGCCGCGTACGACGACCGGCTGAGTCACCGCGCCGGTCTCGTCGACGACGAACTGAACGATCACCCGGCCCTCCAGTCCGGCCTCACGCGCGACAGGCGGATAGACGAGATTTTCCTCCATCATCTCGAACGCCCCCTGCTGTGACGGCAGCATCTGCGGCGGCGTGTCAACGACCACAAATACTTCGTCGATGACGCCCGAGCGCCCAGGTTGCGCGCTGACCGGCTCGTCGAACGACGCGGGGCCGGGCATAATGATCTGCGTTCGGCCCTCTCCCTCGTCGTCGATTGTGAACTCGACTCCCCACGTCATGCGAGCGCGCTCTAGCTCTCCTCGCTGCTCGCCTGGGCGAAAGGTGGTCGCCTGGAGCGCGCGGACGGCTTCGGCCTCGAACAGCTCGGCAAGGGGAGCGGGCGGCTGGGCGGCCGATGGGCTGAGGTCCGCGCGTCTGGTCAGGACGATTTCCGGCTCGACCACTCGTCCGCGTTCGTCGACCACGAAGCGGACCATGACGAATGCGCCGATGCCCTGCTCCAACGCTTGGGGCGGGTAGACGATGCGGCCGTTCAACTCCTGCATCCCGTCGCGCCAGTTGGGCATGAGGTCGGGCGCGCGCTGGACGACGTCCGTGGTGGGGAGTATCTCTTGGAGCGGCTTTTCCTGGGCGCGCAGCGGAATCGCAATCAGGGCGATGAGAACGAGCAGCGCAGTCAGCGGCAGAGCGCGTCCCGGCGAGGTCAGGCGGATGAATCGGGTCATGGCGGTCAGGCGGTTGTGGAGGTGATGACGAGGTACGGCGAGGGCGGGGGCCAGCGTGGGGGCCGACGAGAAGCGAGTGAGCAGGCGGGCGTAGGCACCCCGGTGAGTGGACTGCCCGTCGAGGGCGAAGGCGTCGGCGGCCTGCTCGCGGCGCAGCGTGGCGCGGCGGCAGACCAGGTGCGCCAGAGGATGCCACGCGATGAGGGCCGAGCAGGTCAGCGCCAGCAGGTGAGCGGGCGCGTCGCCGTGGCGGACGTGGGCGATTTCGTGCCGCAGCGCCAACACTTGGGCATCCGGGTCGAGGCGAGCGGGCAGCACGATAGTCGAGCGGGCGATGCCGAAGGTGCAGGGCGTCACGTCGTCGGCCACGATGCGGACGCGCACAGGGGGCGGCGCTCCCAGCGCTCGGGCGAGGCGCGAGGCGCGCGCGCTTTCGTCCGGCAAATCGGTCAGGCTGCGGCTCCACCGCGCCAGCTTCCAGGCGGACAGCGCGACGTAGGCTATTCCGCAGACGGCGAACCCGAGCGCCAGCAGCGCCAGCCATCCCGAAACGAGGGGCCAGACCGGCGGGGCAGGCGCGACGATCTCGATGGACCTGGGCGAGGCGTCGAACGAGAGTGGAGCCGGTTCGAGCGGAAGCACGAACAGAGCAGGAGCGGTGCGAGCGGCAGCCTCGGGCATCGGAGTCGGTAGCGCGCGCAGGGCCAGTCCCAGCGGAAGCGCGATCAAGACTATCGTCAGCAGGGCGGCGCGAACGCGCGGGCGCAGCAGCGGCATCCAGCGGTCGGCCAGCAGCGCGAGGGTGGCAACGAGCGTCCACCCAGCCAGCGGAAGCCACAATCCGGCGACGCTCGCGCGGCCCAGATCGGCGACCAGAGCGGTCAGGTCAGCGGGCATCGTCGTCTCGGGTTTGGGCGTCGTCGGCGTCCATCTGGTCGAGCAGGCGGCGAATGGCGTCGCGCTCAGTGCCTGTCAGCTTCTCCTCGCGTGCCAGCGTCTGGACGAGCAGCGTCGGCGATCCGTCAAACAGCTTGCCCACCAGCCCGCGCAAAATGCCGCCTCGCACGGTCTGGGGCGAGCGGGCCGCGGTAAAGTGGTCGCGCCGCTCGCGCCGGTCGGCTTGGAGTAGCCCTTTGGTCGTCAGGTTGCGCAGCACGGTGAGGACGGTCGTGTAGGCCAGCGGGCGCGTCTGTTCGATACGCGCGTGCACGTCGGCGACGGTGGCCTCGCCCATCTCCCAGACGAGTTGGAGAATCTCGGCTTCGGTCTCGCCTAGTCCACCCAGGGCGGCGTTTCGTTTGTCGGTCGGCATCGGTATTAGATTGATAGTATTACCATGATAATACTTAGATCCAAGATGTGCAAACTCTGCTAAAGTTGCTCTGGGGCTTCGAACTAGAAAAGCCGTCGCCCCTCAACGGTCCGACGGCTTTCGTCTCGTGTCTCGAGCGAACTATGCGATCCGAGCCGTTACAGCCGTATCACGCCCTCGACTTTGGCGCTCTGCACGTCGGCCTCGCTCTTGATGAGTTCGCGAAACGGGACGCGCTCGCCCGGCTGTAAGTCGCGCGCGACGAAAAACGTCTTGCCGACGCGCACATTGTCGCCGTCGTAAAGCGCGAGTTGCACCTGGACGGACGGCAGGCGCGTGTCGCCGCGGTTGACCAGCTTGCCGGTAAACTGGGGCGTGCCCGTCATCAAGCGAATCAGTTTCGGCTCCTCGACGACGACATCGACGCGGTCCTCGCCGCGGCACCCCGTCAGCGAGAGAAGGACGAACAAGAGAAGGGCCAGCGGCCTAGTAGAAGCGGACATCATCCAGGTCAAACGCGATTTCGCCCGTCGTATTGGCGTACACGGCGAAGTGAGAGAGAAAATCGCCGGTCCATGGCTGGCTGGCGCCGAAGCCTTCCTGCTTGAACTCCGAAAAGGGGATCCGAAACTCGGTCCACTCCTGGTTGGCCGAGACGTAGGCGTTGTAGAAGTTGCCGTCGGTGATCTGCGACGAGCCGAGTTGCACGATGTACGTGGCGGGCGTGCCTCGCAGCGCGAATGCCAGCCCCTCGTACGCCGTCGCGTCGAGCCAGATGTCGGAGCGGTTGCGCGCCATCGGTCCGGGACTGCGCGCCAGATCGACCCGAACGCCCATCACGTCGGCTCCGCCTGCGCCCTCGCTGCGGAACCCCGTCACCGACAGGTGCGAGCCGGACGAGTTGCCGTATCCGCCCGGCAGCACGTCTACGTTGGCATTGACGCCCGCGCCGTTCGAGATCGGCTCCCACGGGTTGTCGGACAGGCTGAGCACGTTGCCGTCCTCGAACGCGTCGATCGTGGCCGACGGTGGAGGGGCGCTGCGCGTCGTGTCGTCGCATCCGGCGAGCAGGAGCAGGGCGAGGAGCAAGGCAGCAGGGCGCATGGTCGGGGGAGTTGACGTGGCGGCAAGATAGTCCGGCAGTCGGCCTATCCACCGCATCGGCGAAGCATCGTGACCGATCCGCCTTGCCCGTCGGCAACTACGAATCCGGCCCGGAGGTACAAACGCAACGCCGGATTGTCAGCGGATACGCTCAGGCTGACGGACTCGCCCCGCACGTCCGCCGCTGTCAGCACTCGGCCGAGCAGCATCGTCCCAATGCCCCTACGGCGCCAGGCGGGCAGCAGTGCTATCGACAACTCGGGGGTCTGCTCGTCGACGAATCCATACCCTCGATCCGTCCCGGTCCACCGGCGCAGCCACGCCGCCCCCACTAGCGACTCGCCGACCGAAGCGAGCACTCCGCTGTCGCCGCTCCGCATCCATCCTTCGACGTACCGTGCGATCTCAGGGCGATGCACTACGCCAGGCGGCAGCGGATCGTCGCCGGGTGCGACGTAGAGCGCATGGTAGAGCGCCGTCCAGAGAAACCCCACGTCGGACGCGGTGAGCGGGCGATACGAGGCAAGTGCTTTCATGCCCCAGGGTACGACCGGGAGGCGGCTCGGGTGGACGGCGGGGTGGAGAGGCAGAAAGATGTCAATTATAAAATATGTTGACATCTTTGAGGGGCCGCGCGTACCGCTACGCTAAAAGATATCGACCAGGTCGAGGTGGCGCAGGTAGCGGCCGGGGCTTGCGCGGAAGTCGCGCAGCAGCAGGTCGAAGTCGGTCAGCGTCGAGTCGAGGCGGACGTAGAGCGTCGAGTCGCCCAAAAGGCTGGCGATGTTGCCGCCGCCGCTGCCGGTGAAGAGCGAGTCGAGGCGCTGCGACGAGCGCGTCAGGGCTTGCAAGCCGGGTTCTAGTCCGGCGAGCGTCTGGTCGGCCCTTGCAGACGCATTGGCGAGGCTACGCAGGATGGCGGCGAGCGAGTCGGCGTTGGCGTCCGAATCGCGCGCCAGGGCGGAGGTGAGGACTTCGGCATTGGCCGTGATCCGGTCGATGCGGCGCTCCTGGCTCTCCGCGATTCTGGTCAGCGCGGCCGTTGCGCGCGAGAGTTCGGCGAGCGTCTGGCGCAGGTCGCCGTTGGGATCGGAGAGCAGGCGCTCGGTCGCCGAGAGCGTCGCGTTGGCCGTCGCCGTCAGCGTGTCGACGCGGCCCAGCAAGAGGGGCGCGCTCTCGGACGCGGTTGCGAAGATCGACGGCGCCGGGTCGGTCGAGATTTCGGACCCGTCGGCCAGCAGAGGCGCTCCGGGCGGTGGGGCCGCAAGGTCGAGCGTAACGCTGCCCAGCGCGGCGATGCCACCGACCGTCGCCAGCGTGCCCCGCATGATGGGCGTGCCGTCGTTGACCGTCAGGTCGACCCGAACCCGGCTCGTCTGCGCGTCAAACGCCACCTGCGTCACCCGCCCGACGGGCACGCCGTTGAGCTTGACTTCGGAGCCCGTCACGAGGCCGCCGGTCTGCTCCATCCGCACGAAGTAGGAGTCGACGCCCGCGAACAGGGGCAGTCCGTCGAAGAAACGCACGCCCAGTAGGACCACGACGAGTGTCGCCGCTAGGGCAAGGCCGATGAGGACTTCGGTTCCGAGTTTGGATCGCATCAGGAAAGGGTAGAGGTGAGGTCGGGGCGTCCGATCTGGTACTCGCTCGCCCGCACGAACGCGAGCAGGATCTCGTCGGTCGCGCGGTGCAGGTCGTCAGGTGTGCCGGTCCAGTGCAACGTGCCCTCGTGAACGAACGCGATCCGGTCGGCAACCGAAAGCACGGCGTGCATATCGTGCGTCACGACGACGCTCGTGATGCCCAGCGTATCCGACAGCCGGGTGATGACCTCGTTGACCGTATCGGACGTTTGCGGGTCCAGCCCGCTCGTCGGCTCGTCGTAGAGAATGTAGCGTGGCTCGAGCGCGATGGCGCGGGCCAGGGCGGCGCGCTTCTGCATCCCGCCGCTGATCTCGCTCGGTTTCTTGCCGGCGGCGTCGGTGAGCAGCACGAGGTCGAGGCAGACGGCGACGCGCTCGGCCACCTGAGCGGGCGTCATGCGGGTAAACATTTCGAGCGGGAAAGCGACGTTCTCGGCGATCGTTTCCGAATCGAACAGCGCGCCTCCCTGGAACAGCATCCCAAAGCCCTGCCGAATCGTGCGCAGTTCGCGGTAAGACACGCGCGCTAGATCGTCCCCGTCAACCAGAACCGTTCCCACGTCCGGTTTGAGCAGGCCGATCAGGTGTTTCATCAGCACGCTCTTGCCCGATCCGCTGCGCCCGATGATGGCGAGCGTCTCGCCGTCGCGCACGTCGATGTCGATGTCGTACAGCACCTGTCGCCCGTCGAACGATTTGCAGAGATTGCGGACTTCGATCATGGGGCTGATGCGGTATACGGTCGAGCAATCGGCGACGACTCTAGCCCGGCCGCTTCCCTGCCCAACCGTCTTCTCTGCGCAGGCACTAAGCCCCGACTGCTTCCCAAGTGGGAGCGGTTTTGATACCAAGTCCGGCTGCACCCTTTCCCTTCGTCATCACGAGGAGCGCAGCGACGTGGCGATCTGAGGCGATTACCAGGCGGGCGTAGCACAACCACGCTGCCGGATTTGATGTGAAACCTGAGGCAGCCAGCGAAGGGCTGCTCTTCCGCTGTGTCCGTCCTTTCGTTTTGATTCCCTTCGGCTCCGCTCAGGGCAGGCGCCAGGACCAAAAGATCAAGGCTTACGCCGCTCCGGTTGATACCAAATGCGCCTGCATTCCTTCCCCTCGCCATCGCGAGGAGCGCAGCGACGTGGCGATCTGAGGCAACTGCCTGGCGGGCGTAGCACAACAGCGCTTTCGGGCTTGATATGAGGCCGGTCCTCTTGGTTGAGCGCTCTGATCGGCCGCAGTGTTCGGGTTTCGTGGTTGGTCTCATCACAGCAGCAGAACGGCGAGCAGCAGGTCGGCGAAGAGGATGTAGACGCACGCCGTCACCGCCGCCTCGGTCGTCGCGCGGCCCACACCCTCGGCGCCGCCGCGCGTGTAGAAGCCTTTGTAGCAGGCCACCGACGTGATGATGAACCCAAACGAGACCGCCTTGATCAGCCCGAAGACGGCGTCGAACGGGCGGAAGAAGTCACGCGCGCCCAGTACGAACTCGCCCACTGTGACCGCGCCCGTCACCTCGCCGACGAAGATCGCTGCGCCGATGCCGACCACGCACGCCGCGACGTACAGGACCGGCACCATGATCACGCCCGCCAGCACGCGCGGCGCGACGAGGTAGCTCGCCGCCGACAGCCCCATCGCTTCGAGCGCGTCGACCTGCTCGCTGACGCGCATCGTGCCCAACTCGGCCGCAATCCGCGCGCCGACGCGCCCGGCGAGCAGGAACGCGGTGATGACGGCTCCGAGTTCGAGGATAATCGACGGGGCGACGATGGCTCCGATGATGCTCGGCGGTATGAACGGCGAGACAAGTTGGTACGCCGCCTGGACCGTCGTCACGGCGCCCGAAAAACCTGCCGCCAGCACGACAATCGGCAGTGACGCGAAGCCCAGCCCGACGCACTGCTCGGCCAGGTTGCGCCGCAGCACGCGGATGTCGACCGTTGCGAACGCGCGCCACAGCAGCAGGGCGTAGCGGCCCAACGCGCGGAACGGCGAGAGCAGCGGTCGGGCGAGAGAAGTGGTCATCGGAGAGCGCAAAGGAAATCGGGCGTGGCGGTTCCGGTACGAACGGTCCGTCCATCCGAAACTGCGCGCGCTTCACCGTCACAGAGGTCGATGTGGTCGGTTCTACCCACGCTCGATGTAGCTCTTTGGCTACCTCAATCCTCTCCTTTGGGAGAAGGCTGCATGCGACGCCAGTGGGGTATTTCGATCACGTCTCGTGTCGCCAGTTGCGACCGCGAATTTCCTCTACCACACCACAACAGCCGACCGCTCATGCGCCTCGTCACACTCCTCCTCGTTCTGCTCGCCGCGATTCCGGCCATCGCTCAACCCTCCCTCTACATCGGTCGCGAGTCGACGGGCGTCATCGACCGAGTCGCCGAGGCCAACCTCAATACCAGCGGCACGCGGGTGGCTCAGGGCGTCGCTCCGCCCAGCGACCTCGCCTTCGACGGCACCTATCTGTACGCCGCCAGCGTCAACGGAAACGAGATAGCCCGCGTGGACTCGCGCCTGGGCAACAACAACGTGCAGAACCAGTGGGTAATCGGAGCTACCAACGGCACCATCTCCGGCATCACGACCGACAATACGTTTCTCTACTGGACCGACCGCGCCAACCGCACCATCACGCGGATGCCTCTCGACAAGAGCAGTGCACCGACGATCCTTGCGACGCTCCCCGCGAACGCGTCGATCTATCACATCACCGCGGACCAAACCCATCTCTACTGGGCCGATGCGGGCCGCGACGCCATTGGGCGAATGCGTAGAGACGGGACGGGAACGGTTGAGCCGTCCTGGGTGGGCGGAGTCGACGATCCCACCGGCGTCACGACTGAGGGATCGTTCGTGTATTGGACCAACCGGATCGGGGGTAACAGCCACATCGGCCGCGTCGATAAGGACGGCACAACCAGTTTCGACAAGACGTGGATAGCGACGAACGCGTCCTACATCCCCTATGCGCTCACCGCGACGCCGACCAACCTGTTCGTTCTCCTGCTGCCGATTAGCAGCCCCACCGCGTCTGCAGTGCAGCGGTTCACCCTCGGCGGCATGCTGGAGGGCAACTCCTACGTGGCAGGGGGCACGAGCACGGACAACCTGCGCGCTATCGTCGCTACGAGCAGTACGGACGCTAACCTGCCGGTCGAACTCATCGAGTTTTCGGCCACTCTCGACGGCGGCTCGGCTCGGCTCGACTGGGCAACGGCGAGTGAGACCAACAACGCCGGATTCTACGTCGAGCACCGCGCCCCGCGTGCGGCAGGCTTCGCCGACCTCGACTTCGTGCCTGGGGCCGGTACGACACTCGAAGCGCAGTCGTACACGCTCGGCACGTCCGTCCTCGCCCCCGGCGTCCACCGTTTCCGCCTGCGACAGGTTGATCTCGATGGCGCGCGCACGTTCTCGCCGGTCGTCGAACTCGCGGTGGGTATGGACGAGGCCATGCACCTGACCGTCTCGCCCAATCCCGCAACAGACGCCACGCGCGTCGGGGTCCAGGTGGGGCGCTCGCAGCACATCGACGTATCGGTCTACGACCTGCTCGGGCGCCGCGTCGGCAGCGTGTTCTCGGGGCAGATGAAAACGGGCGAGGCGATGGGATGGCCGCTCGACACGGCGCGTCTGCCCTCCGGTGTCTACTCGGTCGTCGTTACGGGCGAGACGTTTCGCACGACGCAGGCATTTACTATCGCCCGGTGAGGCACGCCGTCCATATTCGCTTTGCCGCCGCTCTCTTCACCGGGAGGGAGCGGCGGTTCTGGCACTGCGGTAGCGTCGTCAAACTCGCACTCAGTCGATTCGTGTAGACCTGTCGGATCGATCGGATTGATCGGATTGTCGCGCACCGGCACCGACGGGCTGCGGGCGGCGTTGCCGACGATCTCACCCTCACCGACTTCGCTCATGGAATCCGGCCTGCTGCTCTACGGACTGATCGTCACGATACACATTGTCGCCGGGTTCGTCTGGTTCGGCCTGTCGCTGCGCTTGCAAGCGTTCGGCAAGCTGGACCTCACCGAGCGCATCGCTGAGGTGGGGCGTAAGACGGCTGCTGCCATGACGGGCGCCGCCGTTCTTCTGTGGGCAGGAGGATTGACTGCAGGCCTAATCAGCGACCAACGCCTCTTCCATCCGGACCACCCGTACAGCTTCGTCTACACCACTAGTGTACTGCTGATCTTAGCGCTCGTCGGCGTTCAAGTATTTGGTATCGCGCGGACGTGGAAGAAATATGTATCGGGCGAAGTAGCCGGAAAGAAGGTGATGATGTGGATCGGCATCGGGCATCTGCTCTGGTTCGTGACGCTGATCTTGATGCTGTGGCCGCAGTACTTCGGCCCCGCGCTGGGCTAACACTTGGCGTGGTGGTCGTGAGAAGCATCGGAAACGCGGCGAAGCCAGAGTGGTAGGCTGCGCTTTCCACTAGTCACATCGACATGTCCGTCCGCCGTCTACGCTCGCACTTCGAGCGCGCTCTGATTCTGGAGAACCCGCACCCGGATCTGGACGGCTACCTGTCCGAACTGGGCATTGAGCCGGAGCGGTTGCCGGAGAGCGCCACGCAAGATGAGGCGTTTGTCCGTCAGCGGCTGACCGAGGGCGGCCACGACCTGCTGTTCAAACGCTCGCGGTTTGCGGTCGACGAAGCACTCTTGCAAGCGGCGCCCAACCTCGCCGCCGTCGTGCTGTGCTGCATCGGCGACGACAGTGTCGACAAGGAAGCGTGCGCGCGGCATGGCGTTCTGGTGCTCAACGATCCAGTCTCGAACGGACGCAGCGTGGCCGAACTGGTGATGGGCGAGATGATTTGCCTGGCGCGGCGCATATTCGATAGCCACGATGCCGGGCGCCGCCACCTGTGGACCAAGGATGCGACCGAGCGCTACGAGCTCAAAGGCAAGACGCTGGGCATCATCGGCCTGGGCAACATCGGCAAACAGGTCGCCCGCATGGCCGATGCGTTCGGGATGGACGTGCTGTTCTACGACACGCACGTCGTCGCGCGCGAAGTCGGGCTAGCGTTGGGGTGGGAGTCGGTCGGCTCGCTGGCCGAGGCGTTCGCTCAGTCGGACGTGATCAGCCTGCATGTCTCGGCCGAGGACCGCGCAGGACGCAGCAACCGCGACCTGATCACGCCCGATCACTTCGCGAGCCTGGCGTCGCAGCGGGGCGAGGGCAGTCCGCGCCTGTTTCTCAACGCAGCCCGCGGCTTTCTCTACGAACCCGACGACCTGCTCGCCGCCGTTGAAGCCGGACACGTGCGCGCCGCCGCCGTCGACGTGTTTCCCGAAGAACCGGGCAGCAAGCGCGACGCGTGGGAGAACCCGTACGCCAAGGAAGGCGGCATCGTCACGACCCCCCACATCGGCGCGGCGACGCAGGAAGCCCAGCCCCGTATCGCCCGCTACGTTGCCGGGTCGACGCGGCTGCTGCAGCAGTATGGGACCGTCCGCGACACCGTCTACATGCCGCAGCAGACGATCGGTGTGGAGTCAGACGCACCCTACTGGACGCTCGCCGTCGTCCACGCCGACGCGAGGGGCACGCGCAAAGCCATCGCCGACACCATTTACGACGCAGGTGTGAGCACGCTCCAATCGGCTCACCGCGACTTCGCCGCCTACGGCATCGCCTACGACGTGTCGGCCCTGGACGCGCCGCTCTCCGACGACGCGCTCGCCGCCATCGTCGACACGGCCGCTCGTCTCACCGGAGACGCCGACGCGATCCGCTCGATTCGGCAGTTCGAGGTGACGTAAAGACATCGTCAAGTCCCTTTCGCGACGTGTTTTTCGAACCACGCGCGATTCTCGGCCCGCTTCTTCATCCACAAAAGCCTTGGCATCCTCAAACGAGGAGGCTTTGTAAGAGCCTTTCGCGTTGTTGCACGCCTGGCAGCACGTGACGAGGTTGCTCTCGTCATTCGTCCTCTTCCGTGAACGTGGTACGACGTGATCCACACCGACATGAGCCGTAAACCACTCATCAAAGTCCGTGCTGCTGCCAGCACCGCAGTATTGACACAGCCATTTGTCGCGTTCGAATATCGAGTGATAGCGATTTGTCCCAGATACGACGTGCGTGCTGGGGATCGAAGGCGTTTGAGCGATTCTCCATGACAGGGGTGTGTTGTGTGTTGTCTGAATCCAATCCGTGCGGCTGAGGCTCGGCGCAAGCCCATACGAAACCACCCGGCCGGTTCGTCTGTAATTGATAAGTCACTCCACCACCTTTTCATGTCCCGTCTGTCGCGCCTAGGCTCGCTCGCGCTGATGCTCGCCGTCGTGGCGAGCGTCGCGGAGCCTGCGTTGGCGCAGCGGCCGTTTCACGTCTACGATCCGTTCTACCGCAGCGAGACGGCGCGGCGCGCGTTTCACGAGTCGTACGCCGTTTCGGGCGAAGTGTCGTACCGGGCCGCGGGTCCCGTTGAGGGAAGTCAGAATGCCCTCGCCCCTGATCCGCTGGGAGTCGCGTTCCGGCTGGATTATGCGCTGACCGATTACCTCGACGCAGGCGTCATCGTCGACGCTGCCGGAGCGACCGGAGCGCGTGCGATGCGATGGAGTTGGGTCGTGCTGACTTACCACCGGACCGAAGGGTTCGATGACTATGCGTTCCGCCTCGCCCTCGACCCCGATGCCGACGGGCGCGTCGGTTTCCCTCAGGCCGATCTTGCGCTGATCGCCTCGTCCGTCCTCTCACCGCGCGTTTCGTCGGACTTCGTCGTCGGTGCGCGGCGTGTCAAGCGGGGATACCAGCAGTTCGAGGCGCTGGAAGACATTCAGGCCGCACCGCCCGCAGCGCCGCAGCCGTCGTACGCGCTCCACAACGCGCGCGCGCTGGGCTACGAGGCCAACCTGATGATGACGTACAACCTCCACCTCGGCCCCAGTGGGAGCAAGGCGTACATAGGCATTCTGGGGCAGCACGGCGAGTACCGGTTGCACCGCTCGCCCGGTGCCGACGAGATCGTCCGTGCGTCCCTGGCCGCCGACGCGGGCGAGCCCGACGAGCAGGTGCAGCGTTTCAGCGGCGGTGTGTTGTGGGTCCGTCCCGGCCTCGAGTACCACCGCCCACACTACAGGCTGACGCCGTTTCTCAACCTGCCCATCGTGCAGTGGAACCCGCGCGAGGGATCGCCCCGCGCGCGCCCGCACGTCGGTGTTCAGCTGATGCTTCGATAAGCCGTGACGCCGAGTCCCGAAGCGTACACGCGCGTCGACTTGCCTGGCCGCGCCGTCGTCGGCTTGGTGTCGGACACGCATGGCTGGTACCACGACGGGCTCGACACCGACCTAGCGGGCTGTGACGTGATTCTGCACGCCGGTGACGTGGGCACGCCCGATATCCTCGACCGTCTCGAACAGATCGCACCGACCTATGCCGTCTGGGGCAACGTCGACGGGCGACCGATACGCAACCGCGCTCCCGAGCATCAGCGTCTCGATCTGGGCGGACTACGCGTGTGGATGACACACATCGGCGGGCATCCCAAGCGCTGGGCCAAGGGCATCGGCTCCGATCCTGACATGCCGATCCGCCCGACCTGTTCGTGTGCGGACACAGCCACATCCTGCGCGTCGAGCGCGTGCCGCGACTGGGGCGGATGCTCTATGCCAATCCCGGCGCGGCGGGTCGGCAGGGGTTCCATCAGGTCAAGACGTGCCTGCGGTTGACGGTCGAAGGAGGCAGAGCGGTCGGGGCCGAAGTCGTGGAATTGTCCTGACGCGTTGGCGTCGTCGCGTGCCGCGTCGGTACGTTACGCCCAACCATCCTACCTGCCATGCCTGCCGACGCCACGCCTCGCGCTCAGCGCACCGAACGCTTCGACCTGGGCGCGCTGCGCGAAACGAGCCTGCTGCTCTCGTCGTCGCTCGACCCGTCGTTCATCTTCGGCAATCTGCTACTGACCGTCATGAGCAAGCTGCTCGTCACGCGCGGCGCCGTCCTAACGCCCGACGACAACGGCTGGCACGTCGCGGCACAACGCGGCCTGCGCGACACGCCCGGCGGCACTCTCCTGGCCCCGCATCCCGAAACCGGACCGGGCGCGTGGGACGACGCCGGTGCTACTCAGGCGCTCATGGGTCACAAGCTGGCGCACGTCTGGCCGATCACGTTCGACGGCGATACGCTCGCCATTCTGGCGTTAGGCAAACCTCTCCGGGGCGAAATCGCCGACGAGGCGCAGCGTTTTATCGAGCTGCTGCTGAGCATGGCCGCGCCTGCCGTGCAGAACGCGCAGACCGTCGACGCGCTGCGCACGAGTAACCGCACGCTCGACGGCAACGTCCACCGGCTGAGCACGCTGTTCGCCCTGGCGCAGCAGTTCGCCGCCACGCCCGACCGCACACAGCACGCGCGCACGCTCGGCCTGACACTGATGGGCCAGATGACCGTGAGCCGCTACCTGTTCGTCGCCGAGCGGACCCAAGGAGGAGCGGGCTACGAGATGGTCGCCGCGCGTGGACTGCCCAGAGAGGCGACGACCGATCACTTCGATCCCGACTGGGTGTGCGCACTCGATCGCGTCCTAACGCCCAGCGACGAGTGGCCTGACGCCTATGCCGAACTGCTCACGTGGGGCATCGACGTGCTGATTCCGCTCCAACAGCAGGGGCGCACGTGCGGCCTGATGGGGCTGGGTACGCGCATGAACAAGCAGCCGTTTTCCAAGAGCGACATCGAACTGCTCGAAGCCATCGGCCAACTCGCGCTCACGGCCGTCCGCAACTCGTTCTTGCTCGACGAGCAGTTGCAGAAGCAGCGGATGGAGGAGGAAATGCAGATCGCCCGGTCGATCCAGGAGCGGCTGCTCCCTCAGTCGCTTCCCGACGTGCCCGGAGCCGAGATCGTGGCTGTCGCCGTTCCTGCGCGCGAAGTCGGCGGCGATTACTACGACGTGATGGAGCTGTCGGACGGGCGCATCCTGCTCGCCATCGCTGACGTGACGGGCAAGGGTATGGCTGCCGCGCTGCTGATGGCGAACATCCAGGCGTGCCTGCACACGCTGCGCCCGATGGACATGAGCCTGTCCGAAGCCGTAAGCCACATCAACCGCGTCATCTGTGCCAACACGACGTACGACCGCTTCATCACGTTCTTCGGCGCCATATATCACCCCGAAACGCGGCAACTCGACTACGTCAACGGAGGTCACAACCTGCCCTACATCCTGCGAACGGACGGCTCGCTCGAAACGCTCGAAGAGGGCGGTTTGCTGCTCGGCGTGATGGACGGGATGCCCTACGAAACCGGTCACGCCACGCTCCGACCCGGCGACGCGCTGGTCACGTTCACCGACGGCGTCACCGAAGTCCACAGCCCGGATGGCGAAGAATGGGGCGAAGAACGCCTCGAGCCGCTACTGTCTACCCACGCCGGATCGACTGCCGCCCAACTGCGCGACCTGATCTTGGACGCTGTCGACGCCTTTCAGGGACCCAACGTTGAACCCTTCGATGACCTGACGATGGTGATTCTGCGCGTCTTACCCTGACAAGCTCTCTGGGTCACCCATGCGGTTTGCCGCTGGTTACCGTTGGGGTGCTATGTGTAGAAGGCTTCGGCGGTTGGCAATCGCCGCAAAGGGAGAGAGTCATGTCGTAATGCTACGCATTCGTAACGAAGGTTAATAAATATCTCAGCAGGTCTTTCGCTGATGGAGGCTAACTCCGTATCGTGAGGTCATCAGCGCGGATCATGCGAGAAATCACTTGAAGTCCGCTATTCCTCTCTTTGCGCAGCTCAATGACGCCTCCAGCCCACTTTAGTACGCCTCGCCGCTCACGTGGCATGCGTCGTTTGCTCGCCGCATCGGTTCTCGCGGCAGCTCCGTTCTTCGTCGGCTGCGCGTCGATGCAGGGCGAGTACGCTTCCCCAGAGCGCTCTCAGAGTACGACGACGTTTGCCGGGTCGTACGCCGACCGGTACCTCGAACTTGGGGACGAGGCGGAGTCGGATTCGCTGAGCGAAGAGCAGGCCGTATTGGTGATGAGCCGGGTCTATCGGTACCAGTCCGATATTCTGCTCGCCCTCGCCGCCGACGACACCGACGAGGCGGAAGGGCTGTTCGACTTGGCGATGGCCGACCTGGCTCGCCTGCGCGATCACGAAGACATCCTGGGCGAAGTCGACCGCCCGCGTTACCGCGAACTCTACCGCTCGGTCATTACCGAATACGAGCACTACTACGGCGTCGCCCCGGACGATTTGCAGACGCAGCGCGGCGGCGTGTTCGCTCTGCGCGCCGAGATGTTCGCCGCTCTCAACGACGACTCGGCAACGCTCGACGGCGTAGCCCTACCCGACCTGCGCCCGATGGAGACGCAGGTGGAGATGACGCGCCACCGGCTGGTCGATCAGAGCATCGCGTATCTGCTCAAAAGCCCCGACAAGCACCTCTATCGCTGGATCGAGCGCTCGCACACGTATTTCCCGATGATCGAGCAGATCCTCGAGGAAGAAGGTGTGCCGGACGAGCTGAAGTACCTCGCCATGATCGAAAGCGGCCTCAGGCCCAACGTCAACAGTTGGGCTCAGGCGGGAGGTCTGTGGCAGTTCATCCGCCCGACCGGACGGGCGTACGGCCTCGAAGTCAACGAGTGGGTCGACGAGCGGATGGATCCCGAGAAGGCGACGCGCGCTGCGGCTCGTCACCTGCGCGACCTGCACCAGATGTTCGGCGGTGACTGGCAACTGGCGCTGTCGGGGTACAACTGCTCTCCCGCCCGTATCAAACGCGCCCTTCGCCGGGCCGAAAGCCGCCTCGGCCGCAAGGCGACGTTCTGGGACATCTACGACGACATTCCAAAGGAGACCCGCAACTACGTCCCGCAGTTCATCGCTACGGCGCTTCTGGTCTCCAACCCATCGGCGCTCGACCTTACGAGTCTGACGCCCGGACCGCGCTATGCCTACGAGCGCGTCGCCGTCAAGGGTCCGCTTCCGCTCGACCGCGCCGCGGAGCTTTCCGGCGTCGACGAGCAGGTGCTTCGGGCACTCAACCCCGAACTTCGTCGCGCCATCGTACCGCGCACGAACGGACACTACGCGTTGCGCTTGCCCGCCGGAACGGCGTCGACGCTCGTTTCCGCGCTGGGCGGATCCGATCAGGCCGGGCCGGAAACGGAGCACATCGTCGAGGCGGGCGATTCGATGAGCAAGCTGGCGCGCCGCTACGGCACTACGGTCGAGGCGATTCAGAACCGCAACAACATGGCCTCCAGGCAGATCGTGATGGGCGAAGCACTCATCATTCCGGCTCCCTACTCTGAGGCTGCGGGCGGCGTCGCGCTGGCGAGCGGGCAGGTCGAATACGTCGCATATGCCGCACGTCCGACGCGTCCGATCCTGATGGGCGATGGATCCCGTGTCACGCCGCGCGTCGCCTCGACGCGGTCAGCCCCCTCTAGCGCACGTTCCTCGTCGTCTTCAAGTCGCAGCACGCCTACCCGGACGGCATCGGCGGAAACGCGCTCGCGGACGGTTTACCGCGTCAAACGCGGCGACAACCTCTCCACCATCGCCCAGCGGCACGGCGTCACCGTAGGCCAGATTCGCAACTGGAACGACCTGTCGGGCAGTACCATCCGCTCGGGTCAACGTCTGACGCTCTACACTGACGGCTCGGCACCTGCATCGGCCTCTTCTGCGCCCGTGCGGGCAGCCAGCTACCGCGTCAAGCGCGGCGACAACCTGTCCGAAATCGCCCAGCGGCATGGGACGACGGTTTCCAACCTACGCGCGTGGAACAACCTGTCGGGCAGCACCATCCGCTCGGGGCAGAACCTGAAAGTTCAGGCTCCTGCCACGCCGTCGACGTACCGCGTGCAGCGCGGCGACAACCTCTCCACGATTGCCCAGCGCCACGGCGTCACCGTCCGGCAACTGCGCGCGTGGAACGACCTGTCCGGTTCCACCATTCGCCCAGGCCAGCGCCTGCGCGTGAGCGGCTGAACCGGACGCAGCGGGATGGAGGAGAAGAGGCTGTGGCTGCCTCGCCATTCCCCCCTCGAGGGCGCGTGCAATCCCCCGCACGCGCCCTCGGCTGTTTTGGGGAAATTGCGTTTCGTGCGTCTCGTGGCAGCAGCGAGTCGGTTGAAATCTCAAACGGTAGCGGATTCGCAAATGGCTCCATACCTCCGGCGCGGATAGAGAAGCCAACATCGCTTCCGCGTATTCAGTCGTCCAGATACCGGTCCAGCGTGGCGCGCCAGCCGGGGCTCTCGGTTCGCTCGAGTAGTGCACGCGTCAGCGGTTCCCGCAAGGGGCTGTTGGGGAGAACGGCGATAGCCCAGCGCTCGGAAACGGACGCGATAGGCGAGACGTCCACATCGCTGATGTTTAGCGCGTTCAGTTGCGCGCTGATAACGGGAACCGCGTCGATGAAAGCGTCAAGGCTGTCCGATTCGACGGCGAGTAAGGCGGTTCCGAGATCAGGATACGTGCGATAGGTCAGGCCCTCGGCGCTGAGTACGTCTGCGGCGTACGACCCGCCGACGGCGCCGACGGCTTTGTCTTTCAAGTCGCCGGGGAGTTGGACGCCGCCGCTATTTCCGCCGCTGCTCCCGCCGACGCCGAGCGCGGATATGAGTGCCGTCGTCAGCGCGGCTGTGACTGCCATGGACACGAGCATCCACATCAGCGCTGACACTCGTCCGCCGACGGACTGGGGCGCTTTGTCGCCATACCCGATCGTCGTCATCGTCACGCCCGCCCACCAGAAACCGTCCCATATGCCAGCCGGGCCGGTGCGAAACTCGTCGTCGTTCTCGGACCGCTCGAACGCCCATACGATTACGCCGACGAGCAGCAGAAGCAGGGACAGCCCGAGCACGATGCGCAAGAACGTGGGATTGAAGAAGTTGACGAGCACTTTCACCAGTGTGCTCTGCTCCTTCTCAGCGATTCCCAAGCGCGGTGAGTAATAGGCTGGGAGGAAGTCGGCGCGGTCGAGGTCTTCGCGCGTCACGGTCGAGGTGAGCGCCACGTCGGCACCTCGGCCCAGCGCACCTATGAGCAGGCTGTCGGAATCGACCTCCATCAGCCGAGCGTCGAATCCGGCTTCTCGCCCGATCGACCGCCACAACTCGACGGCGGCTCCGTTCCACGTACCATCGGCCAGCTTGATCGCGAACGGCGGCGCGTGGTGAACGGCAGCCGTCAGCGTCCCCGTCAGAGCAGACGCGCGCACCGAGTCGGCGGGCTGCGCAGTCAACGGCGCGGCGGTGACGAGGACGAGCAAAAGCAGGACAGGGCGCACGGCAGGCAGGGTTGGGTCGGGTGACCGCGTGACACCGACTGCTCGACGCCTCCGTTCGCCTGTTACGACACGGTCGCCGCTGCTCCCGTCTTTGAGCCTCGATAGAGATCCAACATCGCGCCGACGCGCGCTACCGACAGAACGTGTTCGACACCTGCCGATACACAGCGCCTTGTCGGTCCTCACCGACGATGCGCTCCTCACATGACGTGCGGCTCGTCCGTATCAGCGTCGACAAATCGGTCCGTGCTCGCTCCTCGGTCGAAGTGGTGCAGGCCGATGGCAAGGAGAGAGCCGCAACGAGACAGCGCATCATGCACTCAGATCAACTCGCGTTCGGCGGGCGAGAGGGGGATGAGGTAGCGCCCGTCGATCAGGTCCTCGTGCACGCCGCTCGCGCCAGTCCCCCTGAAGTCGACGACGGCGAAGCGCCCGACGGTGTGCTTGATCTCGCCGATACCGTAAAACGAAGGCATCGGTCCATAAAATACCAACTCACCGATGTCTAACTCCGAAGCGCGTTTGGCGCGGCGATGAAACGGCGGCACGGGCGTCAGGCGCTCGGTGCGGTAGGGGAGGCGTTGGGGACGGGGCGAGGACACGGCGGTGGATCGGAAGGCGGCGAGTCATCAACGTATGGACACGCCGCGATAGGGTGCAACACTATGTGCACAGACGCCGCTCAACGCCGATTCGCCCGGGCGGGTCCGGCGGCGCCTCACGTTGAAGACGGCGCGATACGCATTGCGCGCGTTGCTCGCCGATTCGCCCAAGCCCTAAGTTGCCCATTCCGATCCACCGATCCCGCCCCACGCCATGCGCTCTGCCGACAAGATGTTCAACCGCCAACTCGGCCGCAATGCCCAGGGGTACGCCGAAGCCCTGGCCGGTCTCGACACGCCTGCCGCTCGCTACCCGCACCTGCGGACACTCGTCGGAGTGATCGAGCAGTCGCGTCCCGAGTGGATCACCGTCGGCCGCAAAGAAGAGCTGTTCGCCGAACTCATCCGCGATTTGGGTGCTGACGTACCCGCCGACGAAATTGCCCAAGCCGTTCAGGCGCGCGATCTCGAGTTCCAACTAGCCGCCCAAGCCGCCAAGACGCCCAAGGAGGCGACGGACGAAGAGAAGAAGGCCGCGCAGTCCGAAACCAAGTCCGAGTCGAAATCCGAAACCAAGGACGCCAAGCCCAAAACCGCTGCCCGCGCTCAAAAGGCCGACGAGCCAAACCCCGCCGAAACGCCCACGCCCGTCAACCAGGCCGATGCCGAAGTCAACGCGGACGAAGCAGCCGAGAACGCGACCGATTCGGAAGAGGAGTAACGCCGGATGCGGGACGGAGAACTACTCCCACACGATAGATAGCCGAACGCGCTGTGTACCGTTGGTCAGTAAAAGTCGAAGCGTCGCCTCACGTCCTTCGGTGGTCCAGCGCGCAGTGCGATCGTAGCGCGGGCGGTCTTGATACTGCGTAGTCTGAGTGCCTTCGTCTCGGAGATCGGGATGTCCTAGAACGGGCAACAGATACTGCGACACGGCGCCGAAGATGGCTTCGTACTGCGGAAGTGCAGACCGCACCTCGTCATCGGTCTGCGCCAGCCGCTTTCGCGCCTCGTTCAAGGATCGCACTTCACCCTCGTCCCAGGTGTAGAGCACGCACCGCACGGTAGAGTCGGACTCTGTATAGAAATACGAGGCACTTTCCGATACCGGTGGGGCGCCCTTGCGTTTGGCCACCAAAGGCGGCCCGAACGGCTGTCCTGTTACCTCGGGGCACAAGTCCCGTCCGATAAAGATATCCGGCGCGAACCGGACACCCGACGAACCCTGCTCGCGTTCGAAGTCTTCTGCCTCGCTCAGAGACGAAGGCGCACTTGGGAGCAAAAAAGCCGTAGCTGGCTGGGCAAGACTCGAAGCTCGCAGACGCGAGAGCGACCATGAGCAGCACCAAGCGGTTCACCCGACGATGCGTCCGGCGTTGGCTTCGGCGAAGGCCGCCCAGTTTTTGTGCCGGACCGGGCTGACGGCGCTTGCCCGGTGCACGTGACAGAGCGCGACAGCGAGGGCGTCGGTCGCGTCGAGTCCGGCTTCGGCAGGGACCGTCACCATGCTGCGCACCATGTAGGCGACCTGATCTTTGCTCGCGCCCCCGTTGCCCGTCACCGATTTCTTGACCTCGGCAGGCGTGTACTGCGTGACGGGGATCTGACGGTTGAGCGCGACGAGCATCGCCGCCGCCTGTGCCCGGCCGAGCTTGAGCATCGATTGTGGATTCTTGCCGTAGATCGGCATTTCGAGCGCGCACTCGTCGGGCAGGAACTCCTCGACGACGGCGCCCAACCGGTCGTAGATCTCTTTCAACTTGGCGTGATGGTCCGCCTTGGCATTGAGGTGAAGCGTGTCGCAAGCCAGCACGCGCTCGCGCCGTCCGGCCGTCTCGACGACCGCATAGCCGGTGTGGTTCGAGCCTGGATCGACGCCGAGGATGATCATGTGCGGAGGGAGATGCGGTATACGAACGCTCTAAACTACCGCCGCTTGCGCGCCGTTCGCCCCATTGACGCAGAAAGCGTCAGTCTGACGCCTCGTCGGTCGATCCGGAAGCGCGTACGGTCAGCGTTGCGAGGATCCGTTGGACTTCGCCTGAGTAGCGGGTGCCGCGCTCGTTGAGTTCGGTGAAGACGGGCAAGAGCAGCCTCGGCGTCTTCTTGCAGCAGCATCGTCTTACCCAACAGGTAGAGCGCTTCCAGATGGAGAAACGTGTTTTCCTCCTCTGTCTCGCGAATGGCTTGGAGTAGCGTGCGGGCCTCGCTCAGTTTGGATCTGTCGTAGCGAGGGAATAGGCCTATCGTCGTCTCGCGCGCGTCCTTGATCAGGTTGATAGCCTGCCGGAATCGGGCATCGTTGCTATCGGGGCCGGGCACGCGAACGTCGCCTCGAAAGACCTGCTCGCGTCCCATTTGGTAGATGCCGTCACCTGGAACGCCCATCATCTGCAGCTCAGACAGGCTCGACCTGCTCGCGATGCCCAGCACACCATACAGTCCAACGAGCACGAAGGCGACCATAAGTGCGTAGCGAAGAAACGCTGTTCGGGCTGGTCTGCCAGCGCGCTGAGCCGCCGGACGGTCATTGGTGCGTCGTCGTAGGGCGGAGCGTTCAGCCTTGATCTGCTTCGGCTGCGAAAGCGAGTGCCCACTCAGCCGCTCGAACGCCGCAATGGGATCTTCGGACGCTCGCTCGATGCGCTCGGCATGCGCACGTGCTGAGTCGACGCGTGCGCGCAGATCGCCGTCGCGCTCCAGCCGCTCGCGCAGATAACTCCACGTTTCGTCGACGGCGCGCGACTGCGGTCCCCCGATCAGTTCGGAGGCGACCAGATGAGCGATCGTGTCATCATCAAGGTGAGGTGCTCGATCGGACTCGGAGCCGAGGTCAGAGAGCAGGGCGGTGAGGCGTTGCATCCACGCGAGGTCGTCCGCGTAGTGGGGCGCTTCGGTGGGTACGCGCGCGTCGACCTGCAGCCGCTCGTCGGGCGTCAGGTCGGGATACCGGTTTAGGGCGTCGCGTAGGTTCATGAGTAACGGGATGCTTTCTCTCTACCCAGACCCCAAAAAGGGTCGGCCGTAACTTCAGGTCGAAAAAAAAGCCGAGTGAGGGTCATCATCCGTCTTCCCGTAAGTCACGCAGACCGTCATCGGTGCGCAGTTGACTCACCGCCTTATTGACGTACGAACGCAACGTGCCCTTATCTCGCCCAGTCGTTTCGGCTATCTGCTCGTACGACCGGTTTTCGATCAGGCGCAGACGGGCGATCTCGCGGAGATAGTCGGGCAGCCGAACGATCGCAGCCAGCAGAGTGATCTTGACGGCCCCCTTGTCCAAGCTCGACAGGTCGATGGTGTCGCCTTCGAGCCGGTCGGTGGCGGCGTCTTCGAGGCTGCTCACTTTGCGTCGCCTGCGCAGGTAGTTGCGAAACAGGTTGACGCAGACGACGCTCAGCCACGGCGCAAACCGCTCTGCTTTTTCGACGGTCGACACGCTACTCTGCACGCGCTCGAACGCCTGGCTGACGAGCAGGTCGTATTCGGTTGGTGGAAGATCGCGGTTGGTGATGAACTTCGTCAGGAAGTAGCGCTTCGCGTAGAGGTACACGTACAGGTCGATGGGGACCCGCATCTCCTCGTCTCCGCCTCGCCACCGCACGAAAGCGTCATTGGCCTGTGCCACGTCATCAAGAGCGAATGGGAGGCTCTCGCTCAACTTCCGAAGCGAACGGAATTCGTCGAGGAGGGACATAGTGGTGGAGGGAGGCGATTCGCAAAGATAAGCGAAGCCATCCGTCCAATATGCATCAGTTAGTAGAAGGCACTGTTTTCTCCTTCCTCTGGGGTGGGCAGTGAGGGACTCGAACAGATTGGCCTAAGTCGTTGTGTTTTATGGGGCGTCGAACGGGCAGGTACAACAGGGGTGCAACAAAGGGCACGCGCGCGGCGCTTTTGCGGGGCTGAGGCGGAGAAGGACAAGAAAAAAGCGAGTGCGTCGCCGTCGGCGGGCGTCCGTTCGCTCAGGGTTGCCGAGAACGAACGCAGCCCTACCGGGCGGAAGCTCGGCAGGGCTGCGGTAGATCGAACGTCACGGCAAGCTCAGGGCGTCGGCTCAGATGTTGAGCGCGTCGACGGTCGCGCGCACGTCTTCCACGAGGTCGCATAGCCACTGCGCAGACGAGTAGCCCAGCGTCTCTTGCGCGTAGCTGTCCAGCTTGGACGCGGGCGCGTCCTTGCCGTAGAACTGCCCGGCCGCGTGCATCCCTTCCTCGTAGGCGTGCGAGCGCAGCAGCCGGGCCAGCACGTCGGCTTCGTGCAGCTTGATCGAGGCGCGCTCGAATCGGTCGGCGAGTTTCGGCGGCAGCAGTTCGAGCGGCCGCGGATAGTTCGCGTGCAACTCGCCCGGAAAGGGGCGGCGCTCGCTGATCGTGCGCGGGTAGGTCGGGGCGGTCGTCGTGTCGGACATGGGCGTAAGCGGTTCGGTGTGAGGCATGGGTGAGGCGTGAGTGAGTGGGGGCTAGATGCTGATCCGGCTCGCGACGGTGTCGGCGTCGGAGAGCAGCGTAGCGAGTTGATCGGCGGCGCGGTAGCGGTCGCTGTGCCGGTCGATGAAGCGCAGCGCGTCGGCGGTCGTCTGGCCGGGCGTCTCGCGCGCGGCTTTCTCGGCTTCGGCGAGCCGGGTGCTGTCGGCGACGCAGGCCGAAAGCGTCGAGGCTTGCCAGACGAGCGCGAGCAGGTCGGACACGTCGCGGCGGGCATCGGCAGGCAGGCGCAAGAATACCTGTTCTCCCTCGCGTGCAGCTTCGCCGGGCGTGAAGGCGTGAGCGTCGGATGTGGCGGGGTTCGGTGTCGTGTCGGGCATCGGGGCGGGGTTGTGAGGATCGGCCCGTAGCGGGCGCGTGAGGGGCCTAGACCCCTTGTGTTACGTTCTGTTACCCTCCGGGCGGCGTCAGCCGTTACCGAAGAGGGCGTCAGCGTGGGCGTCGAGTTCGTCGGCGGTCATCTCGTTCATGTCGGCGTCGAGGTCGCCGACGGTCGGACGGGCAGCGGCGCGGGGCATCGGGGCGCGGTCGGCAGGCGCGGGAGCGGGTGTGATCTCGGCGAGCGTGTCGAGGTTGACGCGGCGCGTCTCTCCGCCATTGTCGAGGTCGCAGACCGTCACGACTCCGCCGGTGACGTAGGGAGCGGCAGGCGTGGTGAAGCGCATCCGGCGAACCGTGCCGTCGGCCTTGACGAAGCGGGCGACGAGTTCGCGGCCCGCGTTGCGGCTGATGAACGCGAGGGCCTGAGCCGAGCGGTAGACGCATTTCAGCGCGTGGCTCAGGGCGGCGGCGTAGGAGTCGAACAGATCGCGCATCCGGCGTGCGGCGCGGTGAGCGCGAATCATGATCGAGGCGAGGGCGGAGCGGCGGGCGATGGACATGGTAGCGGTTGTGTGAGTGTTCGTGTGCGCTGTTGAGTGTATTACGGTAATCGTTAGTAACGGTTTCCGTTAACACTGACTTTCTTACGGATAGCGTTATCTTCACGATCAGGCGCGTTACGCCGCTCGTTCCAGCGCGTCTACCTGTTCGCACTCACCTTCCATCGGCCCAATGACCTGGACACCTCAGATAATCCGCGCGCTCCGCTCACACCTTGGCGAGACTCAAGCAGCCTTCGGGGTGCGTCTCGGCTATGGCGAGACGGGCGCAAATGTGCGCGTCTCCGAGCTTAGCGCGGCGTGCAGGACCCTAGCGGGCCGCTCGTTCCGTTGCTCGACTGTATCGCCCGTGAGCACTCGTTCAAGGCCGATGCGTCGTGAGCGCCGACGACTTCCCGTTTCCGGTCACCGGCTACTTTCTGCGCGACGTGATCGTCAAGCGCTCGTATCTGCGCGCTGAATGGATCGCCGCCGTCCTAGCCGATCCCGTCCGCGTCGTCGTGCAGGCCGATGGCCGTCGCCGGTTGTGGGGATACGTCGACGAGATCGGACGTTACTTGCGCGTCGTCACCCTTGAAGATGGGCAGACCGTACACAACGCCTTTCCTGACACCGGCTTCACCCGCTCCTTTACTCCCTGATCCGATGCGCTTTTCCTACGACTCCGAAACCGACAGCCTGTACGTCCACCTCACCGAAGCGCCCGGCGCGGACGTGGTCAAAGTCGCTGACAACGTCGTCGCCGACTTGGACGAGGCCGGGCAGATCGTCGGGCTGGACATTCAGCACGCGAGCCGGTTCGACCTCTCCACGCTCGACGTATCGGGCCTGCCGTCGGCAGCGGTGACGCTCCGAGCAGCGGCGTAAACTATCAATCTTGGCGCGGCTGATAGCTTCGCCTCACACTACCTGCCGAACGCCGGGAAAGCCCCGGCACGCGGTCCGCGCTCACGAACGAAAGTCGTTCCAGTAGACCGATAGGCGGGACCGGCACAGCGCCCGTGCGGCCTGCTACGGGACTCAGCCCGGATGCAGACCGCTTCCGTTCGGCCCCCGTTACCAGCCCCCTAGAGTACCAGCTTGGACGCCTCGCGCGCGCGCGCACGACGTACCGCTTTTTCCTGCTCTTTCGCGCTTTTCGCTCGGCACGATCGACGCCGACGGCGACCTCGGACCTACGCAATCTTGCGGGATTGTACGTGTGCGGCACGTCTGCCAGCCGTCGCCGTCGTTGGCGCTCGCGTCGGCCGATCAACCAGCGCGACGCGGCGGCCGACGGGCGGCTCGTCACGCGCGAGTGTTGAATCTGCGGAGTATGCGGGGCGGGCCGCTCCCTTTTGGGTCCCACTTTTTGGGACCCCCTCGGCGGATCAACCGAAGTTATCGGCGCATGGCTCGACTGCTCCGAAGGCAAGTTGCGGAGTTTGCGGAGGCGGTCACGCGCGCGCGCGAGGCGTGCGGTCTGCGTGCGGTTCATATAGCGAGGTTAGCGAGGGGGTCGCGCGCGCGAGTGTCCAAAGTGTCTACTCTGCGCTCACGCGCGCTTCGCTCGGGCAGCTTCGACCTTCTCACCCATGCGCAGCGCCACGCGTGCCAGTCCTCCCGCTCCGACCGAGTCCGCGCCGTGCATCCGCGCGTAGGCCGTCACCGTTGCCTTGCTCGCACGGTCGAAGTGCGAGGCGTACCACGCGTTACCCCATCCCATCTTGAAGCGCAGCCGCCTTCCATCGGCGCACGTGTAGATCACGGCTCCGCCGGTCATCGAGGCGTAGCGGGCGAGGTAGAGCCACAGCGCTTCCTCGTCGCCCGTCGCACTGGGCACGTCACCGGCCGAGGCGGTCAGTTCAACGCCGGTCAGCGCTTCGGGCATCGTGTCACTGCTCAGCGTGCCGCCGTTGCGCGCGGCGTGCTCGTAGGCCAGGCGCATCGCTTCGGCGGCGGTGAGGTAGCGGCGGGGCGCGGGCGGCTCGTAGGCGTCGAGCAGGACGGGTGCGGGCGTGTCGTTGGTCATGGCGTGAGAGCTTGTGTTAACTATTGTTGCCCGAATGCAGGGCGAAAGGAGTGCGAATCGGGGGCGGGAATCGGCGCGGCCGGTGGAGCGGGCAGGAGCCAGCGACCTAGCTAATCTTGTCAGAATGCAGCCCGAAAGAGGTACGAACGTGGTACGGAAGAGGTACAGGAATCGGCGGGCGAGAGCGTCGGCAGGGTCAACTAATCTCAACCGAATGCAGCCCGAAGGGTACCCGAACCGGGTCCGAGATTGGCGGATCGAGCGGCGGGCGGATGGAGCGGAAGGCGTAACTAATGCTATCAGAATGCAGCACGAAAGGAGACGGAAGGTGTACCGGGAGTCACGCTCAGGCGGCGAGGCGCGAGGCGTGCGCGCTCGTCACTCGTTCGAGCGCTTCGAGGTCACCGCCCAGCGCGCCGGTCCGGTAGCGCGGGCCGTTCGGTCCTTGCTCGACTCCGCGAATCAGCGCGCGGCGGAAGCGTTCGGCGTCCGTCACGGTGACGCCGGGGTGAAGCTCGAAACGCTCCGGCAGCGGGGCGAAGAGGCAGCACAGCAGGCGCGGAAGCTCGGCAGGCGGAATGAGCAGCGCGTACCGGTGATGGGGGGTGCAGAGGATGCTTGGGACTTGCAACAAACTGAGGCTCTGTGGGGCGCTTTGACGCTCTGACGTTCTCCCGCGTTTCTCCGTCGTGTAGCAAGCCTAATCCAGGTCGGCGAGCATCCGTTCCTCTCCGTCGACGATGAGATCGTAGTCATCTGAGAGATCGAGTCGGACGATTCGGCCTTGCTCGGATAGTTCGAGTGCTCGGTCACGGATTGCGATCATGCGCTTGTACTTCTTCGTGCGCCTGTCGCGGCCCAACTCGTCTAGCCACTTGCGATGGATGGCGACGAAAGCGGTGTCGTTGGTATCGGCGTCGTAGATGCGCTCGTAGCCTGCTCGGTCGAGTGGGAATTGGGATTTCAGGCGGGTGACGCGGGCGGTGTTGGCGAAGACGATGATCTTGCTGCGCTCCTGCTTGTCGATGGCGATCTCGATGGGGGTTTGCTCTTCGACGAGTTTGGCGGCGAGGGCTTCGTCCCAGTCGGCGTTGACGGGTAGCCAGGTGTGGATGCAGTTGAAGCCGCCTCGGTGCACAGAGACAGGCATCAGTTGGGCGTTGTCCATCTGCTCGACCTGGGCGATGGTGAACACGCGGTCTTTGTGGATGCGGCAGAATGCGCGCGTGTTTCGCTTCTCGCGGTCGCTGTAGTACGAGGTGCGGCAGGCCGGACCGTTTGGACAGCTCGTTGCGGTAGACCTGCTGGTAGCCGGTGACGGCGACGCGGGTGTTGACCTGGGCACGCCAGGCGTCGGTCTTGCTCTCGGATTCGATTCGGGCGGCGAGGGCGCTGTCGTCGATGTCGCCGCGTGCAATCTGGTCTTTGAGGCCCGACGTGATCGCGGTCTTTAGGTCTTTGGTGATGCCTTTGAGACCGTCGTCGAGGGCCTTGGTGATCTCCTTGGCCCGTTCGGAGCGGCGGACGGCTTCGCGTATGCCCTTGATCTCGACTCCCTGCTCGGTGTAGAACGTCTCGGCTCGCTTGACCATCTGGACGAGGTCGCGGGCGATGTCGCGCTGGGCCTGGCGGGTCCAGTCTTCGCGCAGCTTTTCGAGCGTTTCGGAGATCAGGTCGATCAGGTCGGCCTCGTCCACGTCGCCGAGTTCGGTGAGGGTGCCGGATGCGTCGAGCGCATCCAGTATGGCTTCGACGGCCATCGACTGGATGCGCTCGGGGCTGAGGCTCGATCCGCTCTTGGCGGCGATGCGCTGGACGGCTTCTTCGAGGCTCTGTATGCGGTCGATCAGGTCACTCATAGTCTCAGTTTCCTAGACGGTCGAGATAGATGTAGGCGTCGTTGTCGAGTTCGAAGCCGGTGATGTTTTCGAGGCACAGTCGGCGTCACCGGGATTGGATTCGATTATCGCCCAAAGGAATGCGCCTTCGTGCTTGCCGAACTGGAACTGGTCGTCGAGTGACATGGGGTAGCGTTGGCGGCTCATTCTTCGGTGTCGTCTTCTTGGTTCGTCAGCGTCTCTCTCCAGCAGGCGTCGCATGGGCCTCCTGCTGCGTCTTCGGTGAGGTTGCCGCAGCCCAGTGGGCAGGGTTCGGGGCCGTCGTAGTCTTCGGGGAAAGTCCAGGTGTGGGTCATTCGTCGTAGAGGGTGAGTTGGTCTACCACGTCGACGATGCGCTTCTCGGTGTGCATCGTGGTGCGGCAGAGGTCGTGTTTGCAGAGGCGGACGCGGAAGTAGGTGCCGTCGGCCTGGTCGACGCGGGTGATGGCGGAGGTGTGGCTGTCGCAGACGGGGCAGTTGATGCCCTGGCGTCCGGTGTGGTCGGGCTGGAAGCCGCGCGGGAGGGTGAGGCCCTTGGGGACGAAGGTCTCGGTGATCGTCTCCTTGGTGCGGAACGTGGTCGCGCACGCAGGACGGTCGCACACGCGCTTTCTGAGCACGATGCGACCGTAGGGATCGGTGTCGGTGACGCCGTGGCCGGAGCCGCAGCGGGGACACTGAATGCCTTCTTGTGTGACGACCTGGGGCATCAGCTGACCTTGCGCAGGGTGGTGGTCTGGGCGATGAGGGCGTCGATGCCCTGCTGGACGGCGTCGGTGTTCTTCGTCGAGCGGCCGTTGACGGCGTCGCCGACGCTGGACGGGCCGAGGTTGCCGGTCGTCGCGGCTCCGATGTCGGCGAGGCTGAATCCCTTGCGTTTGAGCATCTCGTACTGCTCGCGCATCGACGGCTTGTAGACGCGCTCGTCGATGCAGTCGTAACCGGCGAGGCGGGCCTGGGTCAGGGCGTCGGCGACGGTGTAGTTCATCTCGACGGGTACGTCGTGCGTGCTGGCGATGCGCTCGCGCGTCTTGGGGTCGATCAGGTGCGCGAAGACGGACTCGAGGTCCTCCAGACGCTCGGTGTAGTCCATCCATCCTTCCTCGGGGACGAGGCGGATCGTCGAGGTGCGGGTGAGGATGTCGCGGCGGCGCTGAAGCTCGGCGTCGAGTTCGGCCATCCGATCAGGACGATGGAGAGCAGCGGTGCGATGCCGTTGAAGTCCATTTCGCGGAGCAGCTTGAGCGCGCTGAGCGTGGCGGGGTGCAGGCGGTGCGCGTCTTCGATGACGAGGCAGACACGCTCGCCGACTTCGCGGCGCATTCCGAGCAGACGGCCCAGCTGGATGGATCGGGCCTCGCTGGCGCGCATCGGGGTCTCGCCGACGGTCTGGCACAGTTCGATCAGCAGGGCCGAGATGATCGATCCCATGCGCAGGGGCTTGTCCTGCAAGTCGCCGACGGAGATGAAGCGGGTTTTGACGGTGCGGTTTTCGGCGAGGATCGATTTGACGCGACGCCAGAGCGTCGTTTTGCCCGATCCGTAGGGCGCGATCAGGGCGATCATCTCGTCGTCGGCGACGCCGTCGCGGATCATCGAGGCGAACATGTCCACGGTCGGCGACGTGAAGGTGCCGAGTTGCGGATCTGGAAGTGGGTTTTGGTGCGGGAGTCGAGCATGATGATTAAGAGTTGGAGGGGTATTCAGTTGGTTCGATGAAGTGGCGGATCTGCGGGAGCAGGTCGACGAATGCGTCCATGCCGATGACGACATCTTCGCCGTCGTCGCCGCACAGGCATTCGTCGACGATGACGTTGTTGAGTTCGCACATCAGCGTTCTGAGCTTGTCGTAGCGCGTTTGCTCGTCGAGGCCGAGGTGTTGGGCACTTGGTCGACGGCGTAGCTCGTCGATCAGGTCGCAGGTGGGGGCGGCGGATAGCTTCATGGTTCAGCGGTTTTTGGGCATGTAGCCCTCTTTGATTTGGGGCCAGGTGGAGGTCTTGAAGGCTTGCTCTTCGGTCATTCCGAATCCATTCGGTCGTCGTAGGCAGCGAGCACCATCGAGTAGCATTTGGGGCAGGCGTGCTCGCCACTTCCCATAGCCTGACCATGCAGATCCCCTTCGTTATTCTGCATCGTCCTGTCGATCAGATCGTCTCCTGACGTGCAGGCATCAGCGACCTCGATCTCGACTTCGAACTTGTCGGCGCAGCGGTCGCAGCGCAGCGTTGCTGTGAGTGAGTGGTACATAGCTCAGGCGTTTCGAATGGCGGTGATGATCCGTTCGGCATGTGACCGAGCGACATCGTAAGTCTCGTCGACAGCCTTGGACCGTTCACTTTCGTCCATCGCAATGATGGCTGAGTCGAGAAAGTAGTCGAAGAAGTGCTCGACTAGCCAGTCTTCGTTCTCGTTGATGAAGGTGTTGAGGGTGCGATAATCATCGTCGCTTAGGGTGATCGTCATAGCTCAGGCGGCTTTGCGGACGCGGTCCAGTACTGCCGTGATGAGGCGGTCGGCGTCGGTTCGTTGGATGCCTCCTGACTGGCTCAGGAGGGGGGTGAAGACGGTGGGGTAGTCGGCGATGTAGCGGCCCTCGGCGGCCAGGCGCTTGCCGATGTAGAGGCGGGTTTCGTGCTCGGTCATCAGGTGGCTGCGGTCCTCGGTGACCTGCTCGCGCTGGGGGCTGCGGATGATCGGGCTGTCGGCGTCGACGAGGTCGGTGTCGGGTAACAGCGGGGCGATGCGGATCGGGCCGTGCTGCGTGCTCTGGGCGGCAGCGCGCTGGCGCTTGCGGTCGTGCTTGGCCTGGTCGCGTTCGTGCTGGAGTTCGGCTTCGACTCGTTCGCGCGTCGTCGGCGCGGTGCGGCGGGAGTAGTCTCCGAGCGCGTTGGGTGCCCACGGCTCGAGGCGGAACGGCTTGCAGTACTGGGCGATGAGTTCGGCGACGACCTCGCCCGATGCGCTGGCCCAGACGCGCAGGCGCTGGCCCCTGGTCGGGATGGGGCGGCCGTCCTGTTTGACGTACTGAGGTACGAACCATCTGGCACCGGGCAGGCTGATCGTGCCGTCGGGTCCGACCTTGCGCTCTTCGACGCGGCAGGCCACGCGCAGCACGCTCACGTCGATCTCGCGCGGGCGGTGCGAGAGCATCGACTGGAGGTAGGCTTCCTGGCGCGAAAGGTGACCGTGTACGGGATGGGCGCGCTGTCCCT
>CAWFGU010000022.1:0-429517 GCA_963815505.1 Rhodothermales bacterium | reverse complement strand
CTGCATGGGCGCGGTGTACCTACATGGACGACGGCCACCCTGGCGGCATGGAGGTAATGCAGATCGCCGGCCTAAAGATGGACGCGCGGTTTCTCGAAAGCGGCCAGACGCTCGATTACAGGCTGGTGCAGATCGACGTTCCGGCGCTCTACGCCGCTCCGTACAATGCAATCTTTACGGAGCCGGGATATGCGCGCGTGTCGTCTCACGTGGCGTTTCCCGACCTGGGCTGCGCCGCGACAGGTATCTCGCTTGGCGGCGAGGTCGTGAGCATTCGGCTGGGTACCGGGCAGAGTGGCGCGGCTGGATTCTCGCGCTCGGTGGGTGCAGGTGGTTGGGTGCCGTGCGGCAGCGGAGACGTGGTGGCGCGGGGCCTCGGCCTGGTGCGCTACCGCAGCGCCGATGCTGTACAGGTCGCCCGAGCGCGGAGCTACGGATCACCGTGTAATCTGTCAACTCGCGCCCAACGGCCACGTACATTTGTTGCAGGTCCGTACTCAATTTGTTGCGGGCCGGTATACGGCGAAGCCTTCGCGCGTGCAGCGTGACGGCGGGGCGCAGGTCCGGCGGGACCGGCTCGGCAGGCGCTCGGCTTTCTCGCGTCGGATCGAGGGGCGCGGCGCGCACGGCGAGCGCGCTACCGGCGAGGCACAGATGCAGGCGGCGGCGCGTGAGTTCGCGGCCGACGCGGTAGAGGTCGGCGCAGACGGAAGCGTAGGCCGCCGCGCGTGTTGGATCGGGTCGTGGCATCATCAGGCGAAAGGGTCGTCGAGTTCGGGCGAGGCGTCCGGGTCGATGAAGCCGGGTGGCAGGCCGTCGCCAGTTCTTGGCGGAACCCGTCGGGGACACCGTTTTGCACGGGTTGCACTATCGCACTTTGTGCACTTTCTGCACTTTGGTCCACCGGGCGCGCTTCGACCGGCTCAAAGTGCACAGAGTGCACCAAGTGCAAAGGTGCAACCGGTGCAGCGAGGTCGATTCCCAGCGACAGGTCGAGCGCGTCGGTGCTCCGCGCGTCGCGGTACAGGCCATGCCCGACCTTCTCGATCTGCCCGCGCACCCGCCTCGAAGCCCACTGCTTTGCGCGCCTCTCTCCGATGCGGGCGACGGCCTTGGCGGTGAGCACGAAGTCGGCCGTAGCAAACTCTTCGGGCAGTTCGTCGAGCACGCGGTCTTGCGGCGTGCGCGTCTCCGTATCCATGCCCAGCACCGACGACGTGCGCGCGGCCTCCCTCACGAACCACTCGGCAAGCAGCACCGCGCCGCGCATCGTCTCTTCGCTCACGCTCGGCAAAGGGTGCTCCCGGTCGGGATCGGCGGCGGCATGGCCCGACAGGTGCAGCACGAGTGCGAGGCGCGCGGCGTGCATCTTGGCCTTGTTGAGCATCGCGCGCACGGCTCCTTCGGGCGTGCGCCCGACGCGCACGGCGTTGGCGTCGCCGTAGCGCTTGAGCAGCACGAACGCTTCTCGCGTCACGCCGACGACTTCGGGACCGTGGGCGCTCATCTGCCAACCGTGCAGCGTGCGCACGAGGTCGGCGTATGCGTGCGACGCCTCTGCGCTCACGGACGCTTCCGATATGCCGAAGGGCACCGACGGCGGCGAGGCGAGCATGAGCCGGGCCGTGAATCCGCTTTCGGCGTGGCTCTCGGTCAGGCAGCGGGCCAGCACGCCGGGTTGCACCGTGCCCGTCACCGACACGAACGGGCGTTCGATGTAGAGCGTCGGCGTGTCGCCCGTCTTGCGGTCGACGGTGACGGGGCGGCCGCCGTGAAACTCGATCCACGTCGCAAGGCCGTCGGTGCCCTTGTCGTACTTGTTGAACGATCCGAACCAGCCCGCAAGCTCGTCGCGTGCCAGCAGCAGACCGCCGGGGTTCTCGGCAAGCAGCCCGGCGACCTTCTCGGCCGTCACGTCCATTACGCGTAGCCGCCGGGCGACGGGAGCGGCAGGCGGGGTGCGCTTTTCGGTGCGTGCTAGGTCCACCTCGTCGCGGTGACGCTCCATCGCGTCGGCGTGCGCGCGGTGCTCCTCACGCTCGGCCGCGTAGACGGGCGCGAGCGCTACGTCGTGCGTCGGACTCGGCCGTGCCCGAGGCGGCGACGACGACGCCCCAGAGGGCGCACGGCTCTATCCAGTCGGCTTTCAGCTTGATCCGTGCCCGGTTGCCGATGGCGGCGGAGAGCACCACCAGCGCGGGCAGAGCGACCAGCGCGGCGTCACACTCAAAGGCGGCGGCGGCTTCGCGTCCGATCCGTGCCAGCGGTGCGGGTAGAAGCTCGACGGGAAAGGGCCGATAGCTCAGGTCGGGCGCGTCGTCGTCGTCCGGATCGGGTTCGTCCGCAAAGTCGTCGGCAGACAGCTTGCGAGCGGCGCGGGTGAGGCGTTCCAGTTCGTCGCGCGATCCTGTTGCACCTTCGGCGGTGCGCGCTTCGATCCAGTCGGACGCGTCGCCCTTCGGCGGCAGGCCGGGCAGGTCGACGATGCGCACCGACAGGCCAGCGGCGACGCAGCGAACGGGCAACGTCGCGGGCGTGCTCGGCTCCGGCGCGGTCGTTGTCGGGCAGGATCGCCACGCACGCCGCACCTATCAGGCTCAGGGCGTGCTCGTCTCGCCACTTGCCAGCCCCGCCGGGCGAGGTCGTCGCCGTCAGGTCCTAGCGCTTCGAGCGCGTGAACGTCCTTCTCGCCTTCAACGACGAACACGGTGCGGCCGTCGCGGCAGGCATCGCGCACGGCGGGCAGGCGGTAGAGCACGCGGCGCACGCGCTTCCCATCGGGCGACTTCATGCCGGATGCGTAGCCGCTCCCATCGAAGCGCTGTTGCCGGAACGTCTTCGATCCGTCGGCGAGTCGTCGGCGCTCGACGCGGTAGAGCGGCACGCCGTCTTCGCCTTCGTAGATGTAGAACGCTTCGTGGGTGCCGTAGTCCTTCGGCTTCGGCTTGCCACTGGCAGCGCGGGTGCGCGGCGGCAAGGTGCGAGCAGGCGGGGCGTGCGTCGGGTCGGGTGCGAACAGGTCGGACGCCGACAGGCCAAGGGCGGCCGTCACGTCTTCGGCAGTGCATCCAGCGTGACAGTACGAGCACGACGCCTTTGCGCCCGTCGGAGAGCGACAGCGACGCCGTGCCGTCGTCGTGAGCGGGGCAGCAGGCTTGATAGCCGTCGCCGGATCGCGTCACGCCGTCGAGTCGGTGCAGGATGCGTGCGAGTTCGGGTGAGGGTTGGCGGCTCATTGCTCTTCCCTCCCTTGCGTATCGGTTGAGGCGTCGGCTTGCGTGCCGTCGGGCGTGGCGAACAGGCCGGACGGCAGCGGGGCTTCGCGCGGCGGTGCGTAGAAGTCGAGCGCGGCGCGGTGCGCGGCGTGCCGCTCTTCGCGCTCGGCATCGGGGGTGCGGGTCGTCCTCGTTCATCGGGTACCTCTCAGGCGTGCGGGCAGGCTCACGCCGGACCGGGTGAGCAGGCAGCCCAGCGCGAAGCCGCGCACGGTGTCTTCGTCGCCGTCCATGTGCAGCGCGCCAACGCGGGCGGCGCGGTCGAAGCGTTCGGACTTCGCGCGCTCGGCATCGACGTTGCGACGTGCCCAGCGTTCGGGGTCGGCGTTGAAGCGCTCGGCTTCGGGGTTGCGCATCATCGGGCGTTCGCCTTCGACGTGCGCGTGAGGGTTGGGTATCAGTTCGGGCGGTGCGAACAGGACGGGGTACAACTCGCACAGCGTGTCGCGCTTGCGGCTCGGTTTTGTAGTTTGATCCACGTTGAAAGCGGGATGCGCGCGCGCTTCTCGGCTCAGGTCGTCGGCTCCGGCAAAAGGCACAGACGGCAGGCCGGGAGCGCGCGCAAGGTGAAGGCACCGGCGGGGCGTCTAGCGGCCCGGCAGGTGCAACAGGTCAAGCGGTGCGCTCCGGGCGAACAGGCACGCGGCCTTCGTCGATCAGCGCGTACAGATCGGCCGTCGGATAGAGGATCGTCCCTCCTTCCTTGCAGAACGCAATCCGGCGGGATGCGCGCTTGCGTTCGAGCGTGCGGGCGCTCCATCCGGTGAGGGCGCACACTTCGGCCCCGGTCAGGTAAGGCTTCGTCGTCGCACGGCGCACGGCTTCGGGCAGCGCGGTGTTCACCGCGCGCTCGACGGCGGCGGCGACGTGCGCGGCCAGTTCGGCGGGCGTCGTGACGAGAACGGGCGCGTCGGCAGCGGGGCGGCTCATCGGGCCTCCACGGTTGCGGGCGCGGGTGCGTCCAGGAAGGCGCGCACGGCGGCGCGGACGACGGACGACTCGCTACGGTCGTCTTCGACGGCGCGGGCCTTGACGGCGCGTATCAGCGCCTCGTCGGCTCGGAAGGTGAGCGAGGCGGGGTGACGCGACTTTCGCGCGCGGCGGGCGGCAGTCTGGGGACTGCGTTCGGGGGTGCCGTTGGGCATCGGGTGAAGGGTTTAGCCTTCGACCTTTGCCGACGCGGGGACGGTCTTTGAGTTGGAGCGAAACGTGTGTGCGGCTGTGTGAGCGTCACACGGAGCGGGGTTACAGAGCGTAACCCACCTGTCTAGCAGATGTCTACACGTCTTCTTGCAATCTGCAAGAAAGTCTGCATTTGTCAGGCAAACGCTTACCACGCTGTATTCAGAGCGAATACGGAAGTACCGTAAGAGTCTCGGCACAGCATGGACACCATGAACACCATGAACATCGGCGTCAGACATTTGACACCGGCTGTGTACTACACCTTATTTCTGGGTGCTGGTTACTCAGTAACCACGCAAGCGGATCGCTCCGCAACTCAAAGAACAGTCCTCGCGTCGGCTCAGGCCGTCAGCGTGGGTTGGGATCCATTCCCTCCGGTCAGCTCGCCAAAGTTGGGCCGGGGGGTTTGGTGTTTTTGGGCGTCACTTAGCGCAACGCTTGCACGTAAGTACGGGGATGGAAGGTGAGTAGGGCAAGGGTACCATGTACTCCACCCTGCTATTAGCAAGGGGTGTATGTCGGTTTCTACGTACAAACTGACATGGTTCATGTAGTCGAGCAACACAAGGCACACAAGGCACACGCCCGTACGCGCTCCATTGCCCGTGTCTGATCAGACACAGAGACAAACAAGAAGGTTTTGTGGATTGGGTCATAGTGATACCATCGTGGGTGCTCTTAGTGCTGCGTCAAGCCGATGGTGTTAGGTTGCGGTAGCTAGCCCAATCGCTCCATGTCCGCCAAGTGCCACGTACGCCTCTCCGACGAGCAGCGCCACCAACTCGACCAACTCATACGCACCGGCACCGCCCACGCTAGGCGTCTCCACCACGCCCGCACGCTGCTGCTGGCCGATAGCTCCGACGAGGGTCCCGCTTGGAGCGACGAGAAAATCGCCGATGCGCTCGCCTGCTCGGCTGGCACGGTCGCCCGCACCCGCAAACGATTTGCGCGCGAAAGCCTCGAAGCCGCCCTGCGAGTGATTAAGGATCGTCCCGGCCGCCCTCCCAAGATCGACGGCGTGGCCGAAGCGCACCTCGTGGCGCTGGCCTGCTCCGAGGCTCCCGAAGGCCGCGCACGCTGGACGGTGCGTCTCTTGGCCGACCGCTACGTGAGCCTGGGCATCGAAGCGGGCTGGCTGCCGGAGCCGGTGAGCTACGAGACCGTGCGGCAGACACTTAAAAAAACGAACTTCGGCCCCACCGCGTCAAGCAGTGGGTGATCCCGCCCGGCGAGAATGCGGCTTTTGTGGCGGCGATGGAGCACGTGCTGAGCGTCTACGCCGAGCCGTACGACGCCAAAAGGCCTGTCGTGTGCCTGGACGAGCGTCCATGCGCGCTTGTGGGCGAGGGGCGTGAGTTGCTGCCGATGCGGCCCGGCTCGGACGCGAAACAGGACCACGAATACGTGCGTGGTGGGCTGTGCTGCGCGTTTCTGGCGTTTGAGCCGCTGGCCGGGTGGCGCAGGGCGTGGGTGAGACCGCAGCGCAGGCGAGTGGAGTTTGCTCACGTGGTGCGCGATCTGTGCGATGAGGTCTACCCCGATGCCGAGAGGGTGCGCTTGGTGTGCGACAACTTAAATACGCACTCGGCGGCTTCGTTCTATGCGGCCTTCGAGCCGGTCGAGGCCAAACGCATCTCGGACAAAGTGGAATTCGTCTACACGCCGGTGCACGGCTCGTGGCTAAACGTGGTCGAGTGCGAACTAGGCGTGATGGTGCGGCAGTGCCTGGGCCACCGGCGGCTGGGCCAGATCGAAGTGCTGCGCCGGGAGATCGAAGCGTGGGTGGCGTCGCGCAACGCAGAGGGAGCAACGGTGGACTGGCAGATGACGACGGGTGATGCGCGCACAAAGCTCAAATGGCTATACCCTACATTATCCGCTTGACGCAGTACTTAGAGCGCATTACCGGCGTTCTGCCGGTGTTTCTCCGGCACCTCCCCACAGATCATCTTGCAGCCGGTCGGTAGCGTCGCGGTCGAAGGAGCGCAGGTAGGTTTCGGTAATCGTCAGGTTCGCGTGTCCAAGCGCCTTGCTCACGGCGTAGACGTTGCCCGACTGGGTGCGGGCGAGGTCGGCGAAGCTGTGCCGGGCGACGTGGAAACTGACTTCGTCCGGTCGTTCGATCTCTGCCAGCCGCGCAAGGTCTTTGAGCACGCGGTTTGTCGTCGCGTTGCTACTGGAAATGGCCTTGCGCAGTCGCACGCCGTCGGGCTTTCCATCGGCTCCGGTCAGGTGGGCACCTCGCAGCATCGGGAAGACGAAGGCGTCAGGATCGGCGGGGATAGTGGAGTGCGCCCGTAGCAGGTCGACGGCGACAGGCGGCAAGGGCAGGTCGACGGCCGCGCCGGTCTTCATCATCCGGTAGCGCACGCGGAAGCCTGCCTGCCCGTCTCTTCCGTCGGGCACCACGCTTTCGCCTCTGAGCGTGCAGGCGTCGCCGAACCGCATTCCTCCGGCATAAAACGCGAACACGAACGCGTCACGCACCCAGCGCGCGCGCTCGTCGTCTTCCAGCGGCAACGCGGCAAGGGCGCGCATCTCCGGCAGCATCAGTTTGCGGCGGTGCGTCGCGTGTTCGGGCGGCATATCGAAGCGCTCGAACGGGTTGAGCGTCAGCAGCCCGTCGCGCACGGCAAGCCGGGCGACGGTGCGCAGTCGTACCAGTTCCTTGCGGACCGTGTTGGGGCCGTTGTCCGTTTTCGTTTTCAGCCAGCGCTCGAACGCTCGCAGCGCGTCGCCGTCGAACGCTACGGCTTCCACGTCGCCCAGCGCGTCGGTGAGTTTGCGCAGCGTCGTTGCGTACTTCTTGGCGTCCCACACGCGGCCGTCGACGCTCAGGTGCTCGACGTGCTTGCGGAAGAAGGCGGTGAAGCTCCCTTTCTCGCTCGCCAGCATCCGCCGTGCCTGCCCGGCCGTCTTCGCGCGTCCGGCTCGCTCGCCCGCTTCGGACAGCGCGGCATCGAGGCGGGCGTTCTTGGACGTGCTCAGCGCGTCGCTCCTTCGCACGCGTCGGGTGCGGTCGTTCCAGTCCTTCGGCTTGGCCCGTACTCCGGTCGACTTGAACGTGCATCTTCCGGTTGGCCGTCACGCGCACGTAGATGGGCGCGGTGCCGTCGGTGGCGCGCACCTTCTGAGTGCGTAGGACGAGAGCGATAGTGAGAGCCACGGTGTCGAAGCCGGTTGAGGGTTCGACTAAGGTATAACAAAAACCGGGGTCCGTGTCGTACCTCCCCCGCCATGCGTACCGTTCGGAAGCGCGAAAGCGACGTTTCCGGCGTGCGTGGCGGCTTTATTCCGCCTTCCGTCTCCGCTTTCGGTGGGCAGTGAGGGACTCGAACCCCCGACCCTCTCGGTGTAAACGAGATGCTCTAACCAACTGAGCTAACCGCCCGGACGACCAAAGCTACGACACTGAGGCGGTTGGATGCCAGAGTCTGATGCGAAGAGGCACGTGCAGCGAGTGAGCGGAGCCGTAATGCGTCTGCTTTTAGCACGAAGTCAATGTACACGCGTCATGACAATACCTGATTGGGTCTATCTTGGTCCTCCTTTTGCGAACCGCAGATAACCCCACTTTCATGAAACGCACCTACCAGCCCAGCCGCCGCAAGCGCGCCAACAAGCACGGCTTCCGCGCCCGTATGGCGACGAAGAACGGTCGCCGCGTGCTCGCGCGTCGCCGTGCAAACGGTCGCAAGAACCTGACGGTTCACGACACGCGCGCCACCAAATAATCGTGTCGCGGTCGTACGGGCTGGAACGGGCCGATCGGCTCAAGCATCGCCGACTGATCCGTCCGCTTTTCGACCGTAAACAGTCGCTCAGCGTCGCGGCGGGCAGTGTTCGGCTGCTCTACCGCATCGTCGACCTCAGCTTGCTTCCGACCGGGACGCACGTGCAAGCGGCGTTTTTGCCGGGCAAACGACCGAACGCCGTGCGCCGCAACTGCGTCCGGCGTGCCCTTCGCGAGGTCTACCGCGTGCATCGGCACGGTCTGGTAGACCTCGCCGTGCGTTCTGACATCGGCGTGACTGTCGGCATCCTGTTTCGCTCGAACGACGACAGCGCCGCGTCGGTCGCTGCTGCTCGTGACTTGCCGCGCGCTCTCGGACGGTTATGCGAACGTCTCGCCCATACTGAGTCGGCGAGCAACACGCCCAGCGAGGCTGCGTAGCGCAGCCGTTACCCTTTCCTGCATCTCTTCCGCGACGTGGACCGCAATACCGTCACCGCTACCGTCCTGATCACGCTGATCATCGTCGGGTGGCTGTACTTTTTCTCGCCTCCGCCACCGATTCCTCCAGGAAGCGAGCAGGCGATTGAGGACTCTCTCTACGTCGAGGAGCAGGATGAAGCGCCCGTACCGACGCTCCAGGCTACTGAGGACGAAAGCAGTGCCGTCGACTCGTCTTTCGCATCGGCCACGGTTGGGCAGGAGCAGATCGTCACGGTCGAGCACACTCTGTTCACGGCGCAGTTCTCGACCAAGGGGGCGCGGCTGATTTCGTTCAAGCTCAAGGAGTACCAGAAGGCTGATCGGGTGACGCCGGTCCAACTCGTCGACACGACGCGCGACGGCAACGGGCTGGGGCTCTCGTTCACGACGCCGCAAAGCCGCAACGTATCGGCGCGGTCGTTCTTTTTCGAGCCGTCGCAGCGCGGATCTCTGGCCGAAGGCGACTCGCTCGTGATTGGGTTCGAGGCGCAGTTGGGCGCGGGCACGCTCCGGCAGGAATACGTGTTTTATCCCGATTCGTACGGCGTCGGCTGGGCGATCGGCGGCGACAATCTGGACCGCATCATGGTCAGCGGCGGCTACGAAGTCGGTTGGAATGGGGCTATTCCGTTTACTGAGGAGAGCAAGGAGGAGGAAATCCGTAGGGCAGGTGTCTACGCGCGCAGTGGGGGCGAGATCGAAGAACTGACCGTGATGAGTGACGCATCGTTCGAGGAAACGCTAACCGGTCAGGTCGATTGGGTGGCGGTCAAGAGCAAATACTTCGCTGCCGTCATCATCCCGTCGAGTGACACCGAGGCGGCGTATTTGGACGGACTGCGCGTCGGCGAGATCGACAGTCCCGAAGTCGAGGAGACGTTCCGGGCGCGTATCGAGCTGGAGTCGCTCGAAGGCAGCGAGTCGGACCGCTTCCGCCTCTACTTGGGTCCGCTCGAGTACGACCGGATCGCGGCGTACGACCTCGATTTGTATCAGATGGTCGATCTGGGCTACAACTTTCTCGACTGGATCACGCGTCCGCTGGCTCGCTTCGTGCTGATTCCGCTGTTCACGTTCTTTGAGACGTTCATCCCGAACTATGGCGTCATCATCATCCTGTTTGCGCTGCTGATCAAGATCGTGACGCACCCACTGCAGGCGAAGTCGATGCGCTCGATGGGAGGCATGCGCGATTTGCAGCCCAAGATGACGGAGATCAAGGAGAAGTACGCCGACGATCCGCAGAAGCAGCAGCAGGCGATGATGGGGCTGTACCGCGAAGCCGGGGTCAACCCGTTGGGCGGTTGTCTGCCCATGCTGCTCCAGTACCCGATCATCATCGCGCTGTGGCAGTTTCTGCCGCAGTTCTTGGACATCCGCCAGAAGTCGTTTTTGTGGGCGCCCGACCTCTCGGCGCCGGACGTGATCTTCAACTTGCCGTTCAATATCCCGCTCTACGGCGATTTCGTAGCGGGCTTTACCATTCTGATGGGACTGGCGATGGTCGTCCAGATGAAGATCCAGATGCGCTCGCAGCCTGCGAACCCGCAGATGCAGATGTTTACCTACTTCCTGCCGATCATGCTGTTCGTGTTCTTCAACAAGCAGGCGGCCGGACTGAGCCTCTACTATCTGTTCTACAACATTTTCTCGGCGGCGCAGCAGCAGATCATCAACAAGCAGATGGAGCGCAAAAAGGCGCACGCTCCGGCCGAGATGCAGAAGGCGGATCGTCCGGCGAAGGGCGGGAAGAACGCGCGGGCGTCGGCGAACCGGCCCGTCAAGGTGTCGAAGAACGGCCAGGCGAAGCGCAAGCGATAGCGTGCTCTCTTTGCCATCGTGAGGAGTGCCGTGACGTGGCAATCCGCTCCGCACAACCGCTGGCGCTAATGGCTTGGGACCCGCCGTGCACGCGTGAGTACACCTCGCTCATCTTATATCCGCCGACGTGTCACTCAAAGCTCTCCGCACTCTCGCTGCTCTCGGCCTGTTTCTGGGCATTCTCGCTGCCCTCGTCGGCATGGCGCTGCTCTACTTGATCGACTACGACGACGTGGAGACGGCGTACGGCATCCTGATCGCAGCGGCCGTGCTAGGGACGATCGGGGCGAGCGCCACAGCGGCGGCTCTGCGCAAGGGGCGCGATGTCTGATTCAGGAAGCACTATCGCAGCCATCGCAACGGCGCGGGGCGAGTCGGCGCTCGCCGTCGTGCGGGTGAGCGGGCCGGATGCCGTCGCCATTGCGACACGCTGCTTTCGTCCCGTCGATCTGAGCGCAGTCGAGACGCATACGGCGCACGTGGGAACGGCGCATCGCGAGGGGCAGGCGCTGGATCAGGTGGTGGCGACGGTCTTTCGCGCGCCGCGAACGGCGACGGGAGAAGACATCGTCGAGATCACGACGCACGGCGGAGACTACGCGCCGCAGCTGGTGGTGGCGGCGTTGGTAGCGGCGGGCGCTCGTCCGGCGCAGGCGGGGGAGTTTACCCAGCGGGCGTTTCTAAACGGGAAGATGGACCTGGCGCAAGCCGAGGCGGTCGCCGATCTGATCCACGCGTCGTCCCGAATGGCGCATCGGGCATCGCTCACACACGTGCAGGGGCGCTACTCGGACGTGTTGAAGGGCGCGAGGCAGGAACTGTTGGACTTGACGGGACTGGTCGAGTTGGAGTTGGATTTCAGCGAGGAGGATGTAGCGTTCGCCGATCCCGACCACCTGCGATCGCTCATCGACCGCACACATGCGCTGCTGAGCGAACTGATCGGCTCGTCCGGACTGGGCGATGTGCTCCGCGAAGGCGCGCGTGTCACGATTGCCGGTCGGCCCAATGCGGGAAAGAGCACCCTGCTCAACGCGCTCGTCGGCCGCGAGCAAGCCATCGTCAGCCCGATTGCAGGGACGACGCGCGACGCCATCGAAGCCGACGCTGAGTTCGGCGGCGTCCGCCTGCGCTTCGCCGATACGGCGGGGCTGCGCGATTCGTCCGACGCCATCGAAGCCGAAGGGGTGAGTCGCGCCCGCAAACGCATCGCCGAAACCGACGCTCTGGTCTACGTCTACGCTCTTCCCGGCCACCTGAACGATGACGAACGCGTCTTGGTTGAGCAGGCCGTGGCATCTGCCGTACCGACGTTCGTCGTCGCTAACAAGAGCGATCGGGCCCCAGATGCGGCGTTGCCGAAAGTCGAAGGCGCGCACGTGCTGCCGTTCTCCGCTGCCCACGCCTCAGCGGACGAGGCGCGGGACTTCGGCGAGCGCGTGGCCGAGTCTATCGTCGGCGGTGAGCGGCCGGACGTGGCGCGCGTCGTGCTCAACCAGCGGCATCGCTACCACCTGGCGCAGGCGAGGGATGCTGTCGCCCGTGTGCGTGACGGAATGGACGGCGGTATGACGGGCGATCTGCTCGCGCTCGATCTGCGCGCCGCGCTCGACGCACTGGGGTCGATAACGGGCCAGATCACCAATGAAGACGTGCTCGACGGCATCTTCTCGCGCTTTTGCATAGGGAAATAGCTGGCCTTTCCACGGACCGATACGACATGAAACGTCAGGTTTTCGCTTCTGCCAGCCCGTGAGAGCCGGTCGTCGGGTACTCACGCGCCGTCCGTGTCGGGCCGTTCATCTACGTGGCGGGCACGACGGCGACGGACGAGAACGGCCATGTCGTAGCGCCGGGTGACGCCGAGGCTCAGACGCGGTACGCGGTCGGGCGCATCCGCAGGGCGCTGGAGTCGGCGGGGGCGTCGCTCCAAGACGTAGTGCAGACGCGGATATACGTGACCGACATCTTGAAGTGGGAAGCGGTCGGGCGCGTGCATGGCGAGGTGTTCGGCAGCATCCGGCCCGTGGCGATGATGGTCGAGGTGTCCAATCTGATCGACCTGAACTTGGTGGTCGAGATCGAAGCGGATGCCGTCGTGACGGACCGGGCGTAACACCGAATCCAAAGAATGCTGGGGCGTCTGTTCACCGTCATCCTTCGACTACGCTCAGGATGACGCTTTTGGGGGGCACCGCTAAATCTGGACTTTGTATAAGCGGATTCGCTGCGGTTTCGTGTCTGGGCGGAATCCTGATGTGTCACACGCGTAGATTGCCCTTATGCAGATCATTTCCAACCCCTTCGACTACGACGTGATCGTCGTCGGCGCGGGCCATGCGGGCAGCGAGGCGGCGCACGCTTCGGCTCGGATGGGCGCCCGGACGCTTCTCGTCACGATGCGGCTCGACGCCATCGCGCAGATGTCGTGCAACCCGGCTGTCGGCGGCATCGGCAAAGGGCAGATCGCGCGTGAGATCGACGCGATGGGTGGTCTGATGGGACGCGCCACCGACGCGACGGGCATCCAGTTTCGGATGCTCAACCGGAGCCGCGGTCCCGCCGTCTGGAGCCCGCGCGCCCAATCGGACCGGATGGCGTACGCGGCGTGGGTGCGACACGCGCTTGAAAACACCGACAACCTGTGGATGCGCGCCGACACAGTCGTCGACTTGCTGATCGAAGGCGGGGCCGTCGCGGGCGTAGTGACGCAGTTGGGACAGACGATCCGAGCGCCGCGTGTCGTGCTGACGAGTGGCACGTTCATGAACGGCGTCATCCACGTCGGCGACCGGCAGTTGGGCGGCGGACGGATGGGCGAGCGCGCATCGACAGGGCTAACGGCTGCGCTGGAGCGGTTGGGTATGGAGTCGGGGCGACTGAAAACCGGCACGCCGCCGCGCGTCGACGGACGCACGATCGACTATTCGGTGATGGAAACGCAGGCCGGAGACGAGGAGCCGGTCCCGTTCTCGTATCTCACGGACGCCCTTCCAGTCGATCAGCATACCTGCCACTTGACGTGGACTTCGCCCGCCGTCCACGATCTGTTACGGACCGGCTTCGATCGCAGCCCGATGTTCGCCGGGCGAATCGAAGGTCAGGGGCCGCGCTACTGCCCGTCGATCGAGGACAAAATCGACCGGTTTGCGACCAAGGATGCGCACCAGTTGTTCGTCGAGCCTGAGGGCCGCCATACGCACGAGGTGTACGTCAACGGCTTTTCGACGAGTCTGCCCGAGGACGTGCAGACGGCGGCGCTGCGGCTCGTTGCGGGCTTTGAGAATGCACACGTGCTGCGTCCGGGCTACGCCATCGAGTACGATTACTTTCCGCCGCACCAACTCCGCTACACGCTCGAGACCAAGGCGCTGCCGGGTCTCTACTGCGCCGGTCAGATCAACGGGACGACGGGGTACGAGGAGGCTGCCGCGCAGGGTCTGATGGCTGGAATCAACGCTGCCCGCTCGCTGGGCGGCGCCCAAGGCCTCGTTCTGGACCGCGCCCAAGCCTACATAGGCGTGCTCATCGACGACCTAGTCGCCAAGGGCACGGACGAGCCGTATCGCATGTTCACCTCTCGCGCAGAGCACCGCATGCTACTCCGCCAGGACAACGCTGACACGCGCCTAACACCGATGGGCTACGAACTCGGAGTCGCCACGACCGAGCGTATGGAGCGGATGCAGGCGCGCCGCGACGCGCTCGCCCAAACGCTCCACAATCTGCGCGCGACAGCGCTCTCGCCGGATCAGGTCAATGGCTACCTCGCCTCAGTCGACACCGCGCTGATTACGCAGCCTAAGCGCGCCGCCGAACTGGCGCTGCGTCCTCAGGTCAACGTCGGCGACCTGCTGCGGGCGGCAGGCGTTCACGCCGACCTCGTCGCCGATGCGCCGGGTCTCGAACCCATTGACCAGCTGGCCGAGATCGAGATCAAATACGCCGGGTACGTCGAGCGCGAAGAAGAGAACGTCGCCCGGATGCGGTCGCTCGAATCGCTCCGAATTCCGGACGACTACGCGTTCTCGAGCGTCAACGCCATTTCGATCGAAGCGCGGCAGAAGCTGACTCGCATTCGCCCTCAGACGCTGGGGCAGGCCTCACGGATCAGCGGCGTCAGTCCTTCGGACGTACAGGCGCTGATGGTTTTGCTGCGGCGCTCGCACAAAGTCGTGGCATAGGAAAAACCCGGCAGGTCGCTAGACCTGTCGGGTTTTAAGTGTCGAACTGTGGCGCTTAAGATGCCTTGCAGCCGTTCTGATAGGCGCGAGCCGCGGCTTCGCCATCGGTCGTGCTAATGGAGACGTTGTCGTACGAGCACGTTACGCTGCCCGCCGCACAGCGCGCGCCGTACGAGCCGTTCAGCACGACGGTCTGTCCTTGCGTTTGGGCCGCCGTGCTAAAGCCGTTGTATGTGATGTCGCAGCCCAGCCCGCTGAGCGCCCCGTTGAGGCGACTCTCGACCAAAGAGGCCGACGCGGTATAGTTCAGATCGAGCGTGCCGGTCATTGCGTTGCAGCCGTCGAACGTCATGCCGATGTTGAACGACGAGCCCGAGGGGATCACATCGCCGGTCGTTACGGTGCCTCCTTGCGGGCAGTTGGCCGTGGGCAGCTTGGAGAATCCGCCTGAGAAGGCGGCCTGGATGCCCGTCGTCATGCCGGATTGTACGGCGACGTTGGCCGCGGCGGCCTGAGCTTCGGCGGTCGAGTTGAGGGCGTCGTCGGCGCTGTCGCAGGCGATGAGTCCGCACGTCAGGATGAGGACTAGAAGGGTGCGTTTCATAGAAACAGGGGAAGTATTGCTGGATACACCTAAGATGAGTTCCGATTCGGGTGATCGGCAATCCCCTGAGTCGGGTATTTTGCCGCATGACCGATCCCCTCTCCGTCCTTCGCAAGGGCCTCGACACGCTCCGACTCGACTTACCCGATCCATCCATCGGTGTGCTCGCCGTCTACGCCGATCTCGTTCGAGACACGAACGCGCGCCACAACCTGATCGCCCGGACCGACCTCGGAGCGGTCGAGGAGCGTCACATCCTGCACTGCCTCGAACTCGCACGTTGGCCGATTGCGGATGGATCGGTCGTCGTCGACTGGGGGACTGGAGGCGGGCTACCACTGATTCCACTCGCCATTGCGTTTCCGGGTGCGCGGTTCGTTGGGGTCGACTCGGTCGAGAAGAAGGTCATGAGCGTGCGACGGTTCGCGCGCGAGTTGGGTGTCGGCAACGCGACGGCGGTCCATACTCGCGCCGAGAACGCTCAGATCGAACGTACGCTGTCGGTTTCGCGGGCGACGGCTCCGCTCGAAACGCTTTGGCGCTGGCACGTGGGCAGCCTGACTCGACGACGCGACGCGGATGCTGCGTTGCCTGAAAGGTGGTGACCTGAGCGTCGAAATCGCCGACTTGCACAGCGTGCCTTTCCTGACGTTTGATGTTGAACAGTCGCCTGCTGCGACTGCTACGTCCTGGACGCGAGATAAGTGCGTTGTCACGGTCCGTCCGGTCCGTCCTGTGTGATACGCGCGTGACGACGGAAAACTCGGAGGGCTGGGGCGTTACTTCTCGTACCATTTTACTTCACCTTACTCTTCCGCTTCCGCTTCTGATTTTCCTCGATGGCGAACGCTGACCGCGCTCTAAACCGCACCGAACGTCTATTCGCGCTCGTGCTCCTACTCCAGACTCGCCCGAGCATGAGTTCGCGCGATCTGTCGGAGCATTTTGGCGTGAGTCGGCGCACCATCTTTCGCGATTTGCGTGCGCTGAGCGAGTCGGGAGTTCCGCTGACCTACGCCGACGGTGGCGGCTACGAGATCCTCGAAGGCTACCAGTTGCCCCCTCTGATGATTACGGCTCGCGAGGCGGCGACGCTGCTGATCGGTGCCGAGTTCATGAAGCTGCAGCCCGACATGTCGCTGCGCAAGGATGCCGATCAGGTGGCGCTCAAAATCCAGCACGTGTTGCCGGGAGAGATTGCGCGTTACGTCGAGCGGCTGCGCACGAGCACGGTCATCGATCCGTACCTGCTCGCCAACGCCGGTCCTAGCGACGAAGAAGGGCGCTGGTACGATCTCTCCGAAGCCGTCGCCCGCCGCCGCTCGACGATTATGGAGTACTACGTGGCGAGCCGCGACGAGCTCACCCGTCGCACCGTCGATCCACTCGGACTGGTGTACTATTCGGATCACTGGAATCTCATCGCGTTCGATCACAAGCGAAAAGACATCCGCAACTTCAGGCTCGACAATATCCGCTGGATGAAGGTGCTGACCGAGCAGTTCGAGGTGCCTTCGGGGTTCGACCTGCGCGATCATCTGGAAGAGCGGGGGCAGAGCATGGACAACCATCGCATCGTCGTCCGCTTCGAACCTCGGGCGTACCGGTGGGCACGGCGCAGCATACCGGCAGCTGTAGAGGAGGAGCGCGAAGTCGGCGATCGGGTTGAGGCTACGTTCTACTTCGAAAACCTGGAGTTCGTCGCACGTTGGTTACTCAGGTACGGTGGGAACGCAGAAGTCATAGATCCCCCTCAACTGCGGAAGAAAGTCAGCGATCTTGCATCGGAGCTACTTGCGGTTTATAGCTGAGATGTGAAGGCGATGACCTCTCATTTGAGGTCGCTCACAGGTGGCACGCGCGGTTTCGTACCTACATCCAGCTAAGATGTCCGGCGGGATCGAGATCGGCTCCCCTGGACCAATCTGATGCGTCTTGTATCTGACTGGACGTATATGTTTGAAATTATGTGTGTGTCAAATTGGATTTCTGTCTACTCCTCTATTGCTTGGATTGGTCGGTCTTGATTTCAGAGTGCTGGCTCTGGAATTGGTGCAGCCGCGACCTTTCCCAGGTGGCGCATCACGTCGAGAGCTGCGTCGAGCGTTCGTACGTCTTGGACGATCACCCTCAACTTTCGATTAGAGTCTTTGAGCACGTAGCGCCGCTTCATCGACTCGCACTGGCCGAGAAATGCCTGGAACGTGTGCTCGTAGAAAAACGGGTCGTCCTCGGGCTTCGGCGTCTCTAAGAAGAGCCGTTGGTTCTTGAACTGGACGCGGGCAAGCCGAAGCGCCTGAGCGACCAGCCGCAACTCAGCACCAACGATCAGATGATCGACCTCGGTTGGAAGGGTGCCAAACCGGTCGACGAATTCGTCGCGTAACTCAGCGAGTTCGGACGGCTCACCAGCGTCGGCGATGCGGCGGTAAAGGTTGAGCCGTTCGACGCTGTTACCGACGTAGTCGGCCGGAATGAGTGCATCCTCTTCGATGTCGAGCGTCGTTTCGGCAGCGCGTGGGGGAGGAGCGCCCGCGAACAAGCTACCGAACTCGTCGTGCCGCAACTCTTGAACCGCCTCCTCGAGGATCCGTTGATAGGCTTCGAACCCCAGATCGGCGACGAATCCGCTCTGCTCCGCCCCCAGCATGTTGCCCGCGCCTCTGATATCGAGGTCGCGCATGGCGATGTTGAATCCGCTGCCCAGCTCGGCGTATTCCTCGACGGCTTGCAGTCGCTGCTTGGCCTCGCGCGTCAGCGCTGCCACCGAAGGGACGAGCAGGTAGCAGTAGGCCTTACGCCCGCTCCGGCCGACACGCCCACGCAACTGGTGCATCGCGCCTAGACCAAAGCGCTGAGCATTGTTGAGAATCATCGTGTTGGCGTTCGGAATGTCGACACCGCTCTCGACGATGGTAGTCGACACGAGTACGTCGAATTTGCGGTCCTTGAAGTCGTGCATTACGCCCTCCAACTCGCTGCCCGTCATCTGTCCGTGCCCGACGCGGACCCGCACGCCCGGCGCGATGGCCCGGATGAGCGTCGCCATCTCTTCGATGTTCTGGACGCGGTTGTGGACGAAGAACACCTGCCCGCCCCGGCTCGTCTCGTGCAGGATCGCATCGCGGATCAGGCGCTGATCGAACGTGTGGATCTCGGTCACGATGGGTTGCCTGTTGGGCGGCGGGGTGCGGATCACCGACAGGTCGCGCGCGCCCATCAGGCTGAACTGAAGCGTGCGAGGAATCGGGGTGGCTGTCAACGTAAGCGTGTCGACGCTGGCTCGCAGCTTGCGCAGCTTTTCTTTGACCGCGACGCCAAACCGCTGCTCCTCATCGATTACGAGCAAACCGAGATCCTTGAAAGCCACATCCTTGGACACGATGCGGTGCGTGCCGATCAGGATGTCCACCTCGCCGGCTTTGGCAGCGGCGAGCACTTGTCCGGCCTGACCCGTCGTGCGAAACCGTGAGATGACCTCGATGCGGACCGGATAGTTTTTGAGCCGGTCCACAAACGTCTCGTAGTGTTGCTGCGCGAGGATCGTCGTCGGCACGAGAATGGCCACTTGTTTGCCGTCTTGCACAGCCTTGAACGCCGCGCGAATGGCGACTTCCGTCTTGCCGAACCCCACATCGCCGCAAACCAATCGGTCCATGGGGACTGTCTTTTCCATGTCATCCTTGACCGCGTCGGCGGCTTCTGCCTGATCGGGCGTGTCTTCGTACTCGAACGACGCTTCCATCTCGCGCTGCCACAGACTGTCGGGTGGAAATGCGTGGCCCTTGCTCGATACGCGCTCGGCGTAGAGCGCGATCAAGTCACGCGCTATGTCTTTGACGCGCTTCTTGGTCTTGGCTTTGCTTCGCTCCCACGCACCGCTGCCCAGCTTGGTCAGGGCCGGTTGATGGCCTTCTTGCCCGGTAAACTTGCTCAGCTTGTGTAGGCTGTTGACGTTGACGTACAACTTGTCGCCGCCCTGGAAGATGAGCCGAATCGCCTCTTGCTGTTTCTCGCGGACGGTTATCGTCTCCATTCCAGCGAACTTGCCGATGCCGTAGTCCATGTGGACCACGAAGTCGCCAGGCTCCAAATTTTGCAAGTCGCGCAGACTCAGGCCGCCCACCTTGCGCTTGCTGCCGCGCGAGGTGGGGCGGTGGTAGCGATTGAAAATCTGGTGGTCGGTGTAGAGTGCGACCCCAGCCTGTTCGAAGACGAAGCCCTCATGGATGCTCGCGCTCTGCAAATCGGCGTAGCCCTTGTCGAGGTCGCGCTCGAGCAGGTCGGCGAGGCGGCTGCGCTGCCCGGCCGTGTCGCACAAGATCGTGGTGGCGACGTTTGCGGCGTACTTGGCTTCGAGGTCGTCTCGGAGTGGCTTGAGCTTGGCGTTGAACGCGGGCTGCGGCGTCGCGCCCAGGCTGACACTTTCGTTGGCTCCGGCTCCCGTGACGCCGAACTGCACACGTGGCCTGCTCTCGAAAGCTGCTTGGATGGCCTCTCCGGGCAGATAGAGCCGGTCGGGCGAGGGTACCTGCCGCGCGCGCTCGTCGTCCAGTTCGGCGAAGGCTTTCTGCGCGGCTAAGAAACACGCTCCGGCTGCGTCGACGGCCCGCGGTTCGTCGAAGGTGACCAGCCGAGCGCCGTCCGGAAGGTAGTCGAACAGCGCCGCCGACGGTCCGCCCGACTGGCTCAGGTCGAGGTTGGGGAGCAGGCGGGCTGCATTCAGCTTACTCACGCTCCGCTGCGTCGACGGGTCGAACTCGCGGATCGAGTCGACGTCGTCGCCGAAGAGTTCGATGCGGATCGGGTAGTCTCCGGCATAGGGAAACACATCGATCAGTCCACCTCGCACGGCCATCTCGCCCGGCGCCTGGACGAACTCGGTCCGCTTGAAGCCTTGGCTCCTCAGGCGTTCGAGAAACGTGGGAACGTCGAGTACGTCGCCCACCGCGATACGCGTCGCCTCGTCCCGAACCGCTCGGCGTTCGGCTACTTGCTCGCTCAACGCCTGAGCGCTCACGACGAGGATCCCGCGGAATCCGTCTTCCAACTGCTGTAACACTTCCGACCGTTGAACGAGCGGCTTCACGTCGCCCAAGTGCTCGTCGTCGTACGGCTTGCGCCCCGACGGCGGTAGTCTCAGCACCGGCACCTTCTCGAACGCCAACTGCTCCAGGTCTCCGACCAAGTAAAGCGCCGCGTCTTCGTCCGGCGTTACTGCCACGATCAGGGATGCATTCTGTGCCAGGTAGGTCAACGCAAACGCAGGCGAGGAGCCGGATGCGCCCTGTACGCGCAGGATCGGAAGTTCGGCGTCAAACGCCTGGGTCAGTCGCTCGAATGGGGCGGAGGAGACGATGCGGCGGTAGGCTTCGGCGAGGGTCACGGAGCGGCGTTTCGGTTCAGAAGTGGTGCACGTGCAACGTTCGACGTGCCCCAAGGCTCGCTGCTGCCCGGCTTTTCACGCTTCGCCGATCGCTGAACCTGTCCCGCTTTACTTTCGACACCATACTTGAATCTGTATGGGGAGGCTGGCCACTAGAGGAAGTTGACAGGGAGCGTCATCAGTGTGACTACTGCCTCGCCGTCGAGCACAGCAGGCGTGAAGCGCATCGCTTGATCGACTGCGGCAACCGCGCGTGCGTCGCAGTCGGGATGGATGGAGCCTGCCGCGCGGGGGGAAATCAGATCCCCGCCTTCGTCAACTAAAAACGCGACGAGCACGCGTCCTCTTACCGGACAAGAGAATCCGCGGAGCAGCGCGGGCACACGCTCGAATCCCGTGTAGGTAGGGTTGGTCAGTCGTGCGCGGTCGACGTATTGCCATGCAGGGTTGGCGGCTTCCTCTTGCTTCTGATCTACCTCGCCAGCGTCGGCAGGGAGATAGATCGGTCCGCCGTAGACCTCGGCAAAGTCCCATCCCGATCCGGACGTGTCCGTCTCTACTTCCGGCTTGATGGACGACGACGACGACGAGCACCCGGCGAAACTCAGCAGCGAGAGCAGCAGAACGAGTGTCCGGTTCATCTGGATACCGCGTGGCTGACGAATCCGTCTGCGGCTTCGATTTTAGTCGCGGCTTCCTCATGCGTCGATCCCGTCAAGGTCATGACGAGGGCAGTTTTGACGTGGCCGTCGGCGGCGTCGAGGGCGGCTGTGGCGGCGTCGTAGTCGAGGCCCGTCGCGACCATTACGATCTTGCGGCTGCGCTCGACGAGCTTCTTGTTGGTCATTTGCAGGTCGACCATCATGTTCTCATATACCTTGCCCATCCGTACGAAGGCCGCCGTCGTGATCATATTGAGCACCAGCTTCTGCGCTGTCCCGCTCTTCATTCGCGTCGACCCCATCACGACTTCGGGGCCAACGACCGGGCAAATCGCGATGTCGACGGGTTGGTCGATGCTGCTTCGGGGGTTGCACGTCAGCAGCACGCTCGTGGCACCGATCTCGTTGGCGTACTTGACCGCACCGACGACGTACGGCGTCCGGCGGCTCGCGGCGATGCCGACGATCACGTCTTTGGCTGTGGCTCCGGCTTCGCGCAGCGCGTCTGCCCCATTCGACTCATGATCTTCGGCTCCCTCTTTGGCCGCGAACATGGCATCCAATCCACCTGCGATCAACCCTTCGACCAGGTGTGGATCGCTTCCGAACGTCGGCGGGCACTCGCTGGCATCGACGACTCCGAGCCGTCCGCTCGTTCCGGCGCCGCAGTAGATCAGTCGTCCGCCGCTCTTGAAAGCGTGGACGACGGCATCGACGACCTGCTCAATGTAGGGGATCTCGCCGCGCACCGCGATGGGGACCAGGTGGTCCTCAGTGTTGATCACCTCCAGGATCTCGCGCACCGACGAGGTGCCTAGTTGCATCGAACGGGGATTACGTTGTTCGGTGGCGAGGCGCTGGATTTCGTCGAAGAGTTCAGGTTGCGGCATGGCGTTGTCGGATGTAGATGAGGGTGAGAAGGACTGAGATTAAGCCTAGTGCGCCGATACTCAGGTACCAGGCGCATTGAGCTAGGCGGTAGGGCAAGCGTCGCCGAGTTGCCGCTCAGAACGGAAGCCGCCCACACATACGGCGAGGCGTCCGGGTTGTCGCGCCGGATGCGCTGCTGGGCGATTTGCAGGGCGCGGTCGCGCGGTTGGCCGTCGGAGAGGGCGTCGTAGAAGTGCGTCATCAGGTCGGCGGTAACCGCATCGTCGGCGTTCCACAAATTGGCGAGCGTGCTCCTAGCGCCGATGCTGCGGAAGGCATATTGCAAGCTCATCAGACCCTCACCTGTTCTGTATCGTCCCTGTCCTGAAGCGCAGGACGAGAGGACGACGAGTTCGGTGTCGAGCCTGAGTCTCTCGATTTCATAGAGATGAAGCGGCGCTACGCGATCTCCTTCTCGGAGTAAGAATCGGTGATAGAGCGGTGAGGCAGCGCTCACGATGGTGTGCGTCGCGAGGTGCAGGATCGAGTGGTTGGAGACCGCATCGCGGAGAGCCGATGGCGTCGCGTCGCCGTCGAGCAATACGGCGGAGCCTCTGAGACTGGCGTGGACGGCTTTTATTTCACGTGAAACACCGGGGAGGTCGGGCATCCCGCTGCCCGTGAAACCCGAGACACCCACGACGAGCGCTCCGCGAGGGGTCTCGCTGGTGGCGTACGTCGGAAGAGCGAGCGCGAGGTCGTGCGTCAGCGCAAAACGGTCGGATAAATACTCGGTGTCGCGATATCCGAAGCCAGAAGGAGGGGCGATGGGGAGAGCGGCAAACGGGACAGCATGCAGCGGGCCGTCCGGGATGATGATGAGCGAGCGCACGCTCTCGAGCTCGTCCGCGAGCGGCGCGAACAGGCTAGTGTACAGGGTATGGAGTGCGTCGAGGCTGAACGCCTGAGCGTTGAGATCCGCCGGTGCGTCCGGAGTGGCAAACATCGCACTGACGCGGCGTAGATCGCCGACGATAGATTCAGTAGTGATCGGCAAGCGGTATGCGGTGACCGAAGACGGCTGGACGACGATAGCCCACATGGGGAGCAGGTTGGAGTAGAGCGGGTCGAGCCGATCGGCGAAGTAGACGACTGCCGCTGACTGCTGCCTGGCGAGACCCTGCTGCACACTTTCCAGCCGCAGAGATTCCGGTTCGCGCCGCTCACCCATAAAGCGGGTGATCTTCTGACGCAATTGGACGATCTCGCCATCGGTCTGGTTGGGAAACGAAGCGCCCGATCCATCTGCCCACTCAGACCGTTGAACCGTGCGGAGCATTTCGAGTCGGCTCATAAGACTGTCCAACTCAGCCGCCCGCCCGCCCGTGCGGGTCGATGCGGTCTGCAGCTGATGGTGCATCGTTCGCAGATTGCGCGCCTGTGCCCTGTCGATGATGCGAAGTGCCTTTTCAGACTCGCCGGACTGAAGGGCGATCCGTGCTAAGCCTCTGTAGGGCGCCTGCCATCCGCTCATCGAAGTCGCCGACCATTGAGACGCGTCGAAGTAACCTCTAAACCGCTCGGTCAGACCGATCGATTCCTCGTACCATGCCCGCGCCGTCGTCGGGTCGTCCAGTCGTTCGTGAAGCAGCCCGATATCGGTCGCGATGTGCTGGCGGACCACCTGGTCGGGCTGGAGCGTCGTGCTTACGTAGGCCGCCATCAACTCGCGCTCAGCCAACTCGTACCGCCCGGTCGCTAGCGCATGTCGTCCAAGCTTGAAGCGTGCTGAGCGAGTGAGCGACGCCTCGCCTCGTTCCTCCCCAATGCGGATGGCAGCCGACAACGCACTATCGGCGGTGGCGACGTTCCCGAGGTAGGAAAGCACCTCGCCGTAAACGAGGAGGTTGAATGCGTGATCTCCTCCGCTAGAAGATCGGCTGGAATATTGGAGCGCCTGCAGCGCGTGACGCCGTGCCCGCTGCAGCGAAACCTCCTTCGGCTGGTCCGTCGACGAGTAGCGGAGGAGGAGCGCGTCTGCCATCAGTGCTTGTATGCGCGCGATGCGGACATTGGCTTCGCTCGGGGAGAGCGTTCTATGCATGTAGGCGATGGACTCTTCGTGCAAGTCTAGACTACGGTCGAATTCGCTCACGAAGCTATACGTCCGGGCCATTCGCGTCATCAGGTCTGCGCGGAAGGCATGCGCCGTATCGGGTAACTGTTCGAGTGTGGCGTAGAGCGATTCGAGTGCATCTGGGGCGCGCCCTGCTGCCACGAGCGCGTTGCTCTGGAGCTCAACCACGTACACGAACCCCGCCAGACTCACGTCAGGTCCAAACCGGTCGAGGTACTCGGCCGAGAGCGACGCCACTCGCGACGTGCCTCCCAGCCGGTTCCACAGATACATCCTCCACCGATACACTTCCGCCGCGCTCGCGGGATCGTCCGTCTCGGCGCATACGATGAGCCGAGCGAAAATGGCATCTGCCTCCTGACTCCGCTGGGCCGATGCTCCTGGCTGGGTCGCTGCGGCGTAGGCGGCCCGTGATGCCTTCATCTCCGCGTCGCACTGTTTGATGACCGTTTGCTCGGCCGGTGTAGGAGCCTCTGCGGAGGGCGGGGCACCGACTAGAGCAATCGACAGTAAGAACGCGCCGAGCATGGTGGGAGAGGGATACGGAATCTCGCCAAGGTACGCTACTTCCATCCGCCCCTGCCCACCACCGACGATCCGACGATTTGCGCTGCACTACACTCGCTCTCGCCAACTTCCGCGCGCACTCGGATCAGTCGTTCGCCTTCTCGGACAAGATCAATCTGCTCCACGGGCCCAACGGAGCGGGCAAGACGAATGTACTCGAAGCCGTCCACTACGCCGCGCTGACCAAGAGCCTGCTAGGCACCTCCGACCAACTCGCCGTCCGGCGCGGATCGGACCTGTTCGAGATCAAAGCCGAGTTCGCCAGCCCGACGGCCGATCTCCGAGTGCGGATTGCCTATGCGCCGAGCGGAGGGAAGCGCGTCAGCGTCAACGGCGCGCCGCTGGAACGGATGGCGGATCTGGTCGGGCGCGTGCCTCTGGTGGCGATGGCGCCGCACGACTACGACCTGACGGCGGGTCCACCCGAAGAGCGCCGCAAGTTTGTCAACAACCTGATCGGCCAATCACGCCCGACCTACTTGGACGACCTGGGCCGGTACGTCCGCGCGCTGCGTCAGCGCAACGAGCTGCTGTCGGCGTCGCGGTACCGGCGCAAGCCGCTGTCGTCCGACCTGCTCGCCGCATGGACGGGAGAGACGGCGCGGTTGGCGGCTGCTGTGGCTCATGCGCGCTCTGCCGCACTCGAGTCGTTCGGCGAGTACGTGGCTCAGGCGTACGCGCTACTCGGAGAAGCCGTCGAGCGTCCGACGCTGCATTATCGCCCGTCGGGTAAGCTGGACCCGGCGATGCTTGCTAGTGGAGGAGAGCCGCTCGCAACGCTGCTCTTCGACCGCCTGATGGAAGACGAGGCCGGAGACCGGGAGCGTGGGCGCACACTCGTCGGCCCTCACCGCGACGAAATCCTGTTTGCCTTGGATGGATTAGAAGTGCGGCGCTACGCCTCGCAGGGCCAGCATCGGACGTTCGGCATCGCGCTGCGGTTGGCGCAGTTCTTCTTTCTGCGCGATCGAACCGAAAAGATGCCGCTCCTCCTGCTCGACGATCTGTTCGGCAGCCTGGACGCCCAGCGGACGCACCTCATCCTCGAACTGCTCGCATCGGATGAGGTCGGTCAGAGCCTGCTCACCAACACCAGCCCAACGCCGCTCGATCAGACCGTTTCGTTCGAAGCAGACGTGCACCGACTGATTTACGTGCCGCGCCGCACGCTCCCATCACCCGATCATCTGGACGACGCGGAGGACATGTTGTAGCAGCGCCGTCACGCACCGATCGGGCTACAATGAGTACTTATCCCCTCCACATTCTCTCTCGACTATGCCTCGACTTCTACACCGCGCACCGTATCTCCTGGTGCTCCTCCTCTTCGTCACCGGATGTGCCGGCACCGTCTCTCGCGACCTGGTGACGGGCAAGAGGAAGGGGTTCGGATACTCGTGGGCCGAGCAGGTTCAGATCGGACAGCAAGCTGATCCCTCCATCGTCGCCCAGTTTGGACTGTACGACGACCCCGATCTGGCTGCATACGTGACTCAGGTCGGACAGCAGGTACTTGCCGAAAGCCACGCCCGCCGCGCCGATACGCCCGCCGAAGTGGCGAACACAGCGTTTTACTTTCGCGTCCTCGACAGCGACGTGATCAACGCATTCGCACTGCCCGGAGGATACACGTACTACACACGCGGCCTGCTATCGCACGTCGAAAACGAGGCGCAGCTTGCTGTCGTGATAGGCCATGAAATCGGGCACATCACGCGTCAGCATCAGTCTCGCGCGGCCTTCGAGCAGCAGCGAGCCCAACTCGGTCTGATCGCTGGGGCAATCGTCGGACAGGGAGTGTTGGGTGGAGCGGCCGCCGAAAACATTCTCGGCTTGGGCAGTCAGGCCGCCGGTCTCCTCTTTCTCAAGTACGGAAGGGGAGACGAGCGTGAGTCGGATGGATTGGGCGTTGAGTATGCGTCTAGGGCAGGCTACGATGCATCGCAGGGCGCCGCTTTCTTCGAAGTGCTCGACCGCTTGAGCGCTCAGTCGGGCGCCGACCAGATTCCCAACTGGCAGTCGACGCACCCCGATCCGGGTGAGCGTGAGCAGACGATTCTCGAACTCGCTGCCCGCGCACCTGCTCAGGGAACAGTCGTCAACACGGACCGACACCTCAACACCATAAACGGCATAGTCTACGGCGAGAACCCACGCCAAGGCTTCGTCGAGAACCAGCGTTTCTACCATCCCGACCTCAAATTCCAGTTCGGTGTGCCGCAGGGATACCAGGTCCAGAACAGCCCCACTCAGGTCGTGATGGGGCAACCCAATGGACAGATGGTGTTTCTCTTCACCATCGCTCAGAAAGCCAGCGCGCAGGAGGCCGTTCAGGCGCTCGGTCAGACGCAGGGCGTCACTATCGTGGACAGCGGGCGCCGGACCGTCAACGGACTCTCGGCCGCCTACGCCGTCGCCGACGTACAGCAGCAGAACGCGCAGGGGCAGGCCGGGCAGCAGCTTCGGTTGATCAACTTTTTCATCGAGTACCAGGGACAGGTCTACGACTTCGCGGCGCTGATGGCAGCGCAGACCTACAGCCAAAACGAGCGCATGGCCGTCAATACGCTCTCTACCTTCGCCCCGCTGAGTGACGCGCGCTACCTCAACCGTCAGCCCGTCCGTATCAACGTGGTGCAGGCTCCTCGGACGGCCCGCTTCTCCGAGCTCGTCGGCAATCTTCCCACAGGCGTGACGGTCGAAGAACTGGCGATTCTCAACCAGGTCCAGTCCAACCAGACGATTCAAGCCGGAACGCGCCTCAAGCTCGTCCGCTGATCTAGCCGATCGCGTGAACGCAGAAACGGCGACGAGGAGAGCATTCCTCGTCGCCGTTTTTCGTCGTAGTCTGACGCGCGGACTGGTCAGTCCCCCTCGCGCGGGGGGATCAATACTGCTTCGCCGCCGACCGACATCTTGCCGTTGTAGTACGCGTAGACGCCCATCTTGACGTGCCCGAACCGTTCGCGCTTCTCGGCGACTTTGACCTCGATCTTGATTTCGCCGCCGACCGGAACGGGGCGTAAGAACTTGGACGAGATGGACACGGCGACGCTGCCCGGTCCAGGAAAGTCGCGCCCCAGCACCTTGCTCACGATGCCGAGCAGCAGCACGCCGTGAACGATGGGTTTGCCGCCCGGTGCGTGCTCGGCGGCGTACTCGGCGTCCAGGTGGATCGGGTTGTCGTCGCCCGACACCTGGGCGAAGAGGCGCACGTCTTCTTCGGTGATGACGCGCGTCAACTCGAAGGTGTCGCCGACGGAGAGGGATTCAAACGTGTTCATGTCGTTGGGAGGATGAGAGCACACAAGAAACGAATCGGCACGAGCGCCACGCGACGGCGACGCGAGAAACAGCCGATACGTCCGACTCGTTCGCGCGTCTATGCCCGATACCTCCCTGCCGCTCGTCAGCTGCCTGATGGTCACCGCCGATCGGCCGCAACTGCTCAGACGGTCGGCGCGGTGCTTCGCCCGGCAGACGTACCCCAACCGCGAACTGATCGTGCTGGACGACGGTAGCCGCCGATCTGTCCGCGTCGCTATCCGAAATCGCCCCGGACCAGCTTCGATACGTGCGCATCCCAAAGGCCGAGGGCGTGACATTGGGTGCGCTCCGAAACCAGACGCTCGATCTCGCCGACGGACCGTTCGTGGCTCAGTGGGACGACGACGACTGGTACCACGCCGAGCGGCTCGAGCGCCAGATCGCCGTTCTGCAGGCAGGAGCCGACGCCTGTACCCTCGACGCCTCGTTGATGCACCTGAGCGCCCCTCCGTTCGCACGTCACCCCTACGTCGGCGTTTTGAAGGGGGGAGTGCCCGGAAGCATCGTCCACCGGCGAGACGACACGATTCGGTATCCAGAGCAGCGCCGCGCCGAGGACACCGTCTTCCGCGAACAGTGGCGCGCCAGGCGATATGCCACGCTGCCCCGAGCGGACGCCTATCTGTTCATCCGCGCGTTCCACGGCACCAACACGTGGGAGGCCGAGCACTTTCTGCGTCGCATCCGAAACGGACCCTCGGCGCTCGCAGCCTACGCGTGGCACACGTTCGTTCGGCGCGACGTGACCGGCCATCCGCGCTTCTCGATGACGGCTGACATGCGACGCGCGTTCGACCGAGTACCTGGAGGACTCTGCCGACCTGAGCCTGTTGACGCCGCACGGAGAAGCGCTGTGAAGATCGTTTTCGTGATGGCCTATCCCATCTACCACGACGGACTGACGGCCGAGCAGTGGATGGCGCTTCACAACCAGAACCGGTGGATTCCAGGCCGTCCTCGCCGAGATGGGGCACGAAGTCGAGTATTGGGCGGGCGACCATAAGGCCTTCGGCGTGGACGTCCGAGATGGAGGGATTTCCCGACTACCCGGTTCGTTTCTTCCAAACCGACCCCGTCGACCGCCGCACTAAGTTTCACCAGAGCCAGTCGATGGTCGAACAGGTGCAGGCGCGGCCGGCGGACGCGTACGTCATCAAAGGAGTGGATGGGGGCATAGGCACTCACCTGATTCGGAAGGCGATCGCTCCTTCGTCTATCCCGTACGTGTCGGTCACCGGTGGGGCGTTCTACCATCCGACGATGCGCGGCGCATCAGCCGTTCTGTACGAAAGCACGTACCAGCGCGACCGACTCATAGCCGGTTCGTGGCTACGGCCCCGGGTGCAGGCCGAGCGGCTAATTCATCTCCACAAGTCCGTCGATCTGGACGTGTTTCGTCCCCACCCCAATGCCGAGACGCGCTACGACGTAGTGACTGCGTGCCGGATCGACCAGCGAAACAAGAGTTTTTCGGAACTGGGCGATCTGTCGAAGCAGCTTCGGATTGCCATCGCCGGCAGTGGGCCGGACGAAGAGATACTGCGTGATCTGTACCCGACCATTGAATGGATGGGCCGAATTCCCAACCGCGAATTGTCTGCCTTCTACGCTCAGAGCCGACTCTTCCTTCACAACGGTAAGCGAGATCGCACGCCAACGCGCGACTTCTACCCCCGCGTTCTGGCCGAAGCGATGGCGAGCGGCTCGGTCTGCCTCGCCTTCGACGATGTGATCCAGTCGGACGTCCTTCCCGGCGGCTGTGGCTATTTGGTTTCACGTGAAAACCTGTCAGCCCTCGTCGACGAGTTGATCAAGGCGCCCGAGACGAGGCACCGAACGGCCACTCAGGCTCGCAACTACGCAATCAGTTGCCTGGGGAAGCGGTCGAGTAGACCAGCGCTCCAGGCGGCACTCGCGCTGATATGACGTGGGAAGATCGCCGCGCCCGCCTGATTGAGTGGGCGAACACACCGGTCATGCAGGATGTCCGCACGTGGGGACGCCGCGTGTTCCTGGGAGCCATCGTAGCCTACCTAGTCTATCAGTTGACGACCGAAATAGGCTGGGCCGACCTTGCACGGTCCATTCCGACGCATCCGGGCTTCTACCTGATTTTTCTGCTGCTCTACTATATGCTGCCCGCTACCGAGAGCCTGGTCTACAAACTGTCGTGGGGAACGGGGTGGGCGGCGAGCCTTACCTGTTTTCGTTAAGAAACGGGTATACAACAAGAACGTGATGGGATACTCGGGCGAAGTGTATCTGTACGGATGGGCCAAGTCGGCGTTGTCACTGCCTGCGCGGACGATCCTTTCGATCATCAAGGACAACGCCATCGTGTCGTCGGCGGCCTCTACCGCATTCGCCCTATCCCTGCTCGCTGTATTCGTCGCAGCGGGCGACCTGAGCGCGCTGGGAGTGACTCAGGGCGATGGGGCACGCTATCTCGGACTCGCGTTCGCGCTCGTCGCGGTCATTCTGATCGCTGGTATCGCGTTCAAAGGGCGTTTGTTTACGCTGTCGTCGCGCGTGCTGATGGGCGCGTTCGGTCTCTACTTCTTTAGGCTCGTGATCATGAACGTGCTGCAACTCGTGCAGTGGACTCTGGTCATTCCCGGCGTTCCGTGGCAAACCTGGATCGTATTTCTCGCTGCCCAAGTCGTCATCAGTCGCATTCCTCTGCTACCCGGCAATGATCTGGTATTTCTAACGACGAGCATGGAGTTGGCGAGCGTGCTGGGGATCCCCGTCGACGCGCTGCTGGCGATGTTCGTGGTGACGAGTGCATCCGACCGCGCCCTAAACCTCGTCATGTTCGGATTGGTGAGTTGGCTCGCTTCCGACTCCCGTCCCCTCGTCCGGATTGGAAGAAGGCGATGCAAGTGTGACAGAGTGATGCGGAAGGGCACAGCGATTGCCTCTCTCTGTTCGATCCCCTCTCTTGGAACGAACCACGATATGACACCCCATTTTCCCGCTTTCCGCTTCCGCCTCCGTCCTGCAATCTGGACGAACGGACACCAGACGCTACGCCCTCCCGGCCTCGACCCGCCTCGTTCTGGCCACTCTCCTTGCTCTGTGGGTGGGCGTCGGAACGGCGTCCGCGCAGCAGCAGATCATCATCGACGACTTCGAGTCGGCCCGAGTGGACGCCATTCCCGACCAACTGGCACCGCATCGAAGGGCGGGGGACCGTGCCGCTGACGCCTGCCTTCAACCACGACGACGAGTACTACCGCGTCCGCAGTGTGGACGGCGGAAAGGTGCTCGAAGGGTACACCGACGGCAAAAGCGCGAGCATCGTGCTTCCCAATGGTCAAGGGTACGAATGGAGCGTACAGCGGCACGGCAAGCTGTCGTGGCGCTGGCGCGCGCTCGAAATGCCCGAGGGGGCGAGCGAGAACGACAAGAACCGCAACGATACCGGAGCCGCCGTCTACGTCACGTTCGGAACCGACTGGCTCGGACGCCCGCAGAGCATCAAGTACACGTACAGCGCGACGCTTCCCGTCGGCACGACGGCGAGCTATGGCCCGCTGCGCGTCATCGTGGCGTCCAGCGCGGTCAACGGAAGCAACCGCTGGAAAACCGTCACGCGCGACATCGCGGCCGACTACCGCGCTGTGTTCGGCGGCAACTCGCCCGACCGGCCGGTAAGTGTCATGATCTGGTCCGACTCCGACACCACGAAGAAGAAGGCGCGCTTCTACATCGACGATCTACTCGTGCGCTCCTGATCCTCAGTACCGGGCGCCGCGCGACCTCGCACTATGCGGGCGTTCGCGCGGCGCTTTTTGTATTGTCTGACTTCATCCTACCCCCGCGTTCATGCACGCCCTGTTCCAACGCCTGCGCCCTGCCATCCGCTGGGTGATGCGTCACCCATACGCCGTCGTCCTCGTCGCGCTGGCGCTGGCGCTGCTCGGCGGGTGGTACTCGGCCAAGCACTTCGAACTGGACACCGATCTCGCCAACCTGCTCCCGTCCGACTATCCGAGTGTGCAGGCGCTCGACGAGTTGCAGCGCACGCTAGGAGGCGAGCGTAGCGCCCAAGTCGCCATCTGGAACCGCAATGCCGATGGGGCCGAGGCGTTCGAGTCGAACCGCGCATTCGCCGAAGCGCTCGTGCCGGTCGTGCTGGCGATGGAGCACGACGGCGATGCCCTGTTCACGCGTGCCGAACTGCGCCGCGAAATCGGCTTCCTGCAACGCAACGCGCTCTACTTCGCGACGGACGACGAACTGGACGAACTGACGTGGTACCTCGAGGACCTGCAAGAGCAGGCGCGGCTCGAGGCCAACCCGTTCTACGTCGACCTGGGCGATGATTTCGGCGACGAGGAGGCGGTCGACGAGCCGGACGCAGCGGCCAACATGGAGGCGGCGTACGAGCGGATCGTCGGGCGCGAGTACCAAACGTCGGCGGACAGTGCCGGGCTGCTGGTCTCGTTCTACCCGGCGACGAGCCAGACCAACGTGCGCGACTTGCAGCGCATCTACGACAGCCTGGACCAGGCCATCGCCCGCGTCGATCCGTCGGCGTTCGGGAGCGGGGGGCTGGAGGTGACGGCGTCCGGGAGACTGTACCGCTCGATCGAGGAGGTGGGCGCGATCCAGACCGACGTGCAATCGTCGTTCGGCGCGGGCGTACTGGCCGTCCTGCTGGCTGTGATCGCCTACTTCTTTTACAAGGCGTACCGTGCGCGCGCCGGTCGGCGGTTCGACAGCGCCGTTCTACTGCGGACGCTGCTGCGCGCTCCCGCGCTGGGACTCGTCATCGCGCTTCCGCTGATCATGAGCCTGATGTGGACCGGCGCCATCGCCTTTCTGACGTTCGGAGCGCTCAACCTGATGACCTCGACTCTCGCCCTCGTGCTGTTCGGGCTGGGCGTCGACTATGGCATTCACTTCTACGCTCGCTACACCGAAGAGCGCGCGCGCGGTCTGGACGTGGTCGATGCGGGAGAGGAGACGTTCCTCTCGACCGCTCAGGCGATTACCATCGGTGCGCTGTCGACTTCGGCGGCGCTCTTCGTGCTCACGTTTGCCGACTTCAAGGGATTCAGCGAGTTCGGCGTGATTGCGGGTGTCGGCATCCTGTTCGCGCTGATCAGTATGACCGTCGTGCTTCCGGCGATGCTGGCCCTCTTCGAGCGCTGGCACCTGATCTCGTTCCGCGCGGGAGAGACGGCCGAGTCGCCGACGCGCACCTCGTCGGCTCCGGTCCGCGCGTACAAGGCCAAGGTGATCGCGAGTTTGGTCGCCGTCGTGGCGGCTGTCGCGTTCGTAGGGACGCTGTCTTTCGAGTACGATTTCGCCTCGCTCGAGCCCACCTACGCGGGATTCGAGGAGCGCAACGCGCCCGTCTACGAAGTGACCGACTCACAGGCCGAAGCCCAAGAGACCGACGGCAGCGAGCCGCGCCGCCGCAACCCGGCCTACGTCATCGCCCGGACGCCCGAGCAGTCCGCCGCCGTCGTCGCCTCGTACGAGCAGATCCAGGAGGCCGACACGACCAGCCCGACGATTCTGGGCGTGGAAAGCCTCCAGCAGCGTTTCCCCTCTGACATAGATGCTCAGGAGGGCCGCTTGGAGCAGATCGCCTACGTCCGCGAACTGCTCGACGACCCGTTTCTGACGGCCGAACCCAACGCCGACCTCGATCGCCTGCGCATGGCTGCGGGCACGACCGATCCGGTCGAACTGGCCGACATCCCCGAAGCTTTGCGCGCACAGTACACGACCAAGAGCGGCGAGATCGGCAACTTCGTGATGGTCTATCCCAGCGTCGGCCTGTCGGACGGGCGCAATTCCATCGCCTTCTCGGACGACGTGGGACGCGTCGAAACCGCCACCGGCGACGTGTTCTACGCCGGGTCGACCAGCCTCGTCGCCGCCGACATGCTGCGGCTGATGATGGCCGAAGCGCCGTGGATGGTATTGGGCACGTTCCTGATCGTCGTGCTGCTGATGGTAATCAACTTCCGCAGCCTCAAGTGGGCGATGCTGGCGATCATTCCGCTCGTCGTCGGCATCTTGTGGATGATCCTGGGCATGGAGATCCTGGGCCTCAAGCTCAACTTCTACAACCTGGTCGTCCTCCCGGCGATTCTAGGCATCGGCAACGACGCGGGCGTCCACATCGTCCACCGCTACCGCGAGGAAGGACCCGGCTCGCTGCGCTACATCCTCAAGTCGACCGGCGAGCACGTGCTGATGTCGAGCCTAACGACGATGATCGGCTTCGGCGGATTGCTCCTCAGCTTCCACCCCGGCCTCAAGTCGATCGGTCAACTCGCCGTCCTGGGCATCGGCACGACCGTCTTCGCCGCGCTCGTTTTCCTGCCCGCGCTGCTCCAGTGGATGGAATCGCGAGAAACGACTGCCGAGGCCGCTAGCGCCGATACCCCATCCGTCGGGTAACCGTTGCGGAGAGATGCGAGACGTCGCGCGCCAGGCTGGATGACGTTTCTATCAAAGCCTATTGGCGAGGTAGAACCAGCCCGGTCACAGTCCTGAATAGTACCGGTCTGACGGGAAGGCGAAACTCTACCGGCTGGCTCTCGCCGTTGGTGTGGACAGTCAGCCGCTGCACTTTGTAATGGTCGACAGTCGCGAGTACAGAGATGCTGTCGGAGTCTGTAGAGCAGTTGGTCGAGCGGGAGAACGAACGAGCCGTCTGATCGGGTCGTGGTGTTGATGTCGGTGCCGCTGACCCAGACGGTAGCAAAGAAAAGACCTTTGCCCGTCTCGTCGTCGACGACCCGGCCGCGCAGAGTATCGGCAGAGGTCGGCGTCGAACTCAGGACGGGGAGCGGGATCGCCGGGACCACGTGGGACGAAGGCGAAGGGGTCGATTCTTGGGCCGTGGCGCGCGAACTACTCAGCCCGAGCGATACGATCACGACCGCTGCGAAGCGGCGAATCTGTGACCACAGCGTGCGCTCTCGTTTGGCTCGGCGCGTTGGAGGCCGAAGCTGATCCGTCCGCATCCGCCCGCACACTCGCTCGTCTTTGCGTTCGTCCAAGAATGCTGCGATTTGCTCGTCCGTCTGGCCGGTGAAGTCGACGACGATGTGCGAGCAACTCGCGCAATGCCGCCCGCCCACGACTGGAGTCATCGCATGCCACTGCTCGTCACACGGGTTGGGGATGTCGTGACGCAAGTCAGGCATGGATGGTAGCGGTCTAGATCCGAAGTATAGGATACGCGAACCGGGTGGAGGATCGGCGGCGTTGCACGTGAACCGCTCCAACCGACACCCGAATGATTGAAATAACGCCGCTCACCGTCGGCCTGCTGGCGCTGATGACGGCGATTGCGACTGGCGTTGGGGCATTGCCGTTCGCCTTCCGTTCCAGTTGGAGCGGTGCGCAGATGGGTCTGGCGAACGCGCTGGCGGCGGGCCTGATGACGGCTGCGAGCGGGCTGTTGATCTGGGAAGGCGCTACGTCAATCGGCTCCTCATCCCCGCTGCTGCTCACGCTGATCGGGTTGGCTTCCGGCATCGGATTCGTGTGGGCGACGCGCAAGGTTCTCGACCGCTACGACAACCTACACCTCGGCCAACTGAGCGGAGCCGACGCGGCACAGGCCATTCTGATAGTCGGCGTGATGACGCTGCACTCGATGACCGAAGGCATCGGCGTCGGGGTGTCGTTCGGAGGAGGCGAGGCGCTGGGGCTGTACGTCACGTTTGCCATCGCGCTGCACAACATCCCCGAAGGATTGGCGATCGCGCTCGTGCTCGTCCCGCGCGGAACGAGTGTCGGAAAAGCGGCGCTGTGGGCGATTGCGTCGAGCCTTCCACAGCCGATTTTCGCCGTTCCCGCGTTTCTGGCCGTCGAGACGTTCGCGTCTGCGTTGCCGGTCGGGCTGGGATTTGCGGCGGGTGCGATGCTGTGGGTGGCATGGCGCGAACTGATGCCCGAAGCGCTCCACGAAGCGCCGCCCGGACGCGTATGGGCGGTTGCGCTGGCATCGGTCGCTGCCGGTGCGGTCGTGCAGTGGTGGTTGTGACCGGAGATCGAACAGGACGAGTCTGCAACACTTGCCGTGTTTGGCGCCGACTCACGTCTGGGATACCGTCACCACAGGTTTAGTCTCAGCGCCGTCGCCTGTGGCAGTCATTCCATCGCCTGAGATGCCCGTGAGCGCGCGCAGCGAGTCGACGTAGCGGCGGGCAACGGCGTCCCACGAGAACGTGTTGCGGACGTACGGCGAGGCTTGCACCGACAGGGCGTTGAGAGCCGGGCGATCGGTATGATAGCGGGCAATCAGTTCAGAGAATGCGCGCACGTCTCCCGTCGGGAGCAGGTGTCCGTTGACGCCTTCCGAAATCACGTCGCGGATGCCTTCGATGCCTGCACCGACAGCGGGCGTTCCGGCAAGGTTGGCTTCGAGCATGACGACGCCGAAGCCCTCCATGTCGCCGTCGACGGGGCGGTTAGGCATCACGAACAGGTCGCTGCCCTGATAGAGTCGAGCCAGCATCTCTTCGCTGACACGTCCGAGCAGGTGGACGCGGTCTTGCAGCCCGCGCTCGGCGACGATGGCGCGGATGGCGTCGGTTTCGGGGCCATCGCCGCCCAAGAGCCAGTGGACGCCGTCGGGCAGCGTCGGCATGACGCGTTCGGCGAACCAGCCGAAGCCTTTGCGCTCGACGTGGCGACCGATGCTGGAGAGTAGAAGCGCGTCGTCGGGCAGGTCGAGACCGGCGGTGCGGAGCAAGTCGGCGCGCGCCTGCGCTTGGTCGGAGGGTGGCGCGAAGCGTGTCACGTCGATGCCGTTGGGCAGCACGTCGAGCTTAGCCGTAGGAAGGCCGCGTCCAAGCGCCTCGTCGCCTGTCGCGCGGCTGACGGGGAGCAGGCGATCCAATCCCTTGAATACGCGCGGGAGCAGCCGCTGATAGGGAGGTGACGGCAGTGTCAGATCGCGTCCGTGCGCTATCGCCGCCGATGGAATGCCCGAAGCCCGCAACGCTTTCCCGACGCGGACCGTCGTCGCCGCCGTCACCATCGACGAGAACAGCACCACGTCCGCCGTTTTACGCTTCCCGACGCTGCGCAGCCGTCGGATCACGCGCGCCAGGAAAAACGGCACCCGCAGGTGGGTCGTCTTCCACGTCGTGCGCAGCAACTCGCCCTGAACCTCGACACCGGGAATGCGGCCCAGCGCGGCGTAGAGTTCGGTCGCAACGCGCTGCATCCCGCCCAGGTTGTCGAGCGGCGCGTCGGCGGGGGGGAAGGAGTGCGAAACGAAGAGAATGCGCATCGGGAGGAACGTCAGGCGAGAGCGAGGGAGGAGGCCGAGGATACAGGCGAGGGCGAAAGCTGAGCGTGACGCGCGTAATGGGCGAGCATCTGGCTCAGGATGGCGTTCCACGTGAACTGCGAGGCGCGCTCGAGCGAGGCCGTCCGCATTCGGCTGCGGAGATCGGGGTCGGAGACGAGTCGGGCGGCTGCGTCGAGGAAGGCGGCGCTGTCGCGAGCGGGAGGCAAAAACCCCGTTTTGCCGTCGATGACTAGCGACCGGCTTCCGGTAGCATCGGCGCAGACGGCAGGGACGCCCGACGCCATCGCCTCCAGCGTCACGTTGCCGAACGTCTCGGTTTCGGACGGAAACACGAACACGTCGGACGAGGCGTAAGCGTGCGCAAGATCGTTGCCCTCGAGGTGGCCGGTGAAAACCGTCCCCAGAGGAGACAGGCGCGCCTGCAGGTCGGCACGCTCAGGTCCGTCGCCGACGACGACGCTACGGTGAGGCAGCCCGCGTGCGCTCAGCCCCTCGACTACGTCGGCGAACACGTCCAGACCTTTTTCGAGCACCAGCCGTCCGACGAACGTCACGACGACATCGTCCTGAACCAGTCCGTACCGGGCCCGCCATTCGTCCGACCGCTGGGAGACGTTGAACACGTCCGGGTCGACGCCGCGCGCCCACACGTGCAGGTTGTCGCCGATGCCGCGTGAGTTGAGCACGTCGGCCATCGACTGAGAGGGGACGTAGACGCCGTCGCACTTGCCATAGAACCAGCGGAGGTAACGCCAGAGTCCGCCTTCGAGTAGTCCGGCGCGGTAGTAGCGCAGATACGACGAGAAATGCGTGTGGTACGTCGCGACGATCGGCAGTTTGCGCTTGCGTGCCCACCGCAGCGCGCCCAGGCCAAGCAGGTCAGGCGTGGCGATGTGGACGACGTGCGGGTCGAACGCAGCCAAACGCTTGCGAACGCTCTTGGTCACGCCCAGCGCGACGCGGTATTCGGGGCGTCCGGGCGCCGAGATCGACGGAGCCGGATGCAGCGTCCCTGCATGATCGACCGGCGGATTGGGGATCGTGGGCGCGAACACCTGCACGTCGACGCCTTGCTCGACGAGATATCCGACGAGCCGGTTGAGCGTCAGCGACACGCCATCGGCGATGTGATTGTACGCTCCGGTGAACAGCGCCACGCGCAGCGCCGAGCCATCGGCACAGCGAGCAAGAGCGGAGCGGTCGGAAGCGGACATCGGAGGCATAGGAGGTCAGACCATGAGCCGCCTCGCGCGCGCGCGAAGTAACAAGTGGAGGACGTGAACATCCGGGTGTGACGGGGCGACAATACTGCAGTCCGGAGCGAACAGCTGCCCCATGGTGCCGTGCAAGATCGCCTAATCCGATCCAAGCACGCTCCTCCTCATGCCCGACGCACTTCCTCTCACTCCCTCCGAAAACGAAGCGTCCTCAGACGACATCCGCCTCCAGGTGGCAGGGGCGCAGCAAAACGACGTAGGCAAGGGCGGAGCGCGGCTGAGCCGGCAGACGTTCGAACGGCTGGGCATTCAACCCGGTGCGCTCATCGAAATCGAAGGCAAGCGCCCGTCTGTCGCCATCGCGCTGCCTCCCTACACCGCCGACGACGGACTCAATATCGTTCGGCTGGACGGCTTGCAGCGCCGCAACGCCGGGACAGGTTTGGGCGAGCACGTGACGGTCCGCGCCGCTGAGACCAAGCCTGCCTCGCGCGTCGTCGTGGCTCCGGCACAGCAGGGCGTGATGCTCCAGGGCAACGGGCAGGCGCTGCTACGCACGCTGGCGGGCCGCCCAGTGGCCACGGGCGACGTGATCTCGACCAGTGTCTACTCGCAGCAGTCGACGCAGCAGGGGCCTTTTGGAAATCACTCGCCGTTCGGTGGGCAGCCCACGTTCGGGTTGCAAGAGATTCGGCTGATCGTCACGAGCACGAGTCCACGCGGGCTGGTGCAGATCACGCCCGAAACCGAGATCGAAATCTTGCCCGAGTATACGGAGCCGCAGGAGTCGCCCATCGGCATCACGTACGACGATGTCGGCGGCCTGGGACCGGTCTTGGAGCAGGTGCGCGAGATGATCGAACTTCCGCTCAAACACCCCGAACTCTTTGCCCGGCTGGGCATCGATCCGCCCAAAGGCGTCCTGCTCTACGGTCCGCCGGGGACGGGCAAAACGCTGATCGCGCGTGCCGTTGCGGCCGAAAGTGACGCGTCGTTTTTCACCATCAACGGTCCCGAAATCATGGGCAGCCGCTACGGCGAGAGCGAGGAGCGGCTGCGGACGATCTTCGAGGATGCGCAGAAGGAGGCACCCGCCATCGTGTTCATCGACGAGTTGGACAGCATCGCGCCCAAGCGCGAAGACTCGGGCGAAGTCGAGCGCCGCGTCGTGGCGCAGCTGCTCACGCTGATGGACGGGCTCGACGCGCGCAAGAACGTCGTCGTCATCGCTGCAACCAACCGCCCCGACGCCCTCGACGAAGCGCTGCGCCGTCCGGGACGTTTCGACCGCGAGATCGTCGTTGGCGTGCCGGACCACAAGGGCCGAAAGGAGATTCTGGCGATCCACACGCGCGGAATGCCCATCGCCGAGGGCGTCGACCTGGACGAAGTCGCCCGGCTGGGTTACGGCTTCGTCGGCGCCGATTTGGGCGCGCTGGCGAGGGAAGCTGCCATCGAAGCGCTGCGCCGCCACCTGCCCGAGATCGACCTGGACGAGAAGACGATTCCATCCGAGATCTTGGAGAAAATCGTCGTCACGCGCGAGGACTTCTCGGCAGCGCTGAAAAACGTCCAGCCGTCGGCCTTGCGCGAGATCATGATCCAAGCCCCGTCGATCGGCTGGGACGATATCGGTGGGCTGGACGAGGCTAAGGAGTCGCTGCGAGAAGGCGTCGAGTTGCCGCTCAAGAACCCCGACGCATTCCGCGATCTGGGTATCCGTCCGGCTAAGGGCTTCTTACTCTACGGCCCACCGGGGACGGGAAAGACGCTGCTCGCCAAGGCTGTCGCCCGGGAGGCCGAAGCCAACTTCATCGCGGCTAAGTCGAGCGATCTGCTCAGCAAGTGGTACGGCGAGAGCGAGCAGCAGGTGACGCGGCTGTTTCAGCGCGCCCGGCAAGTCGCCCCGACCGTCCTGTTCATCGATGAAATCGACGCGCTGGCTCCCGCACGGGGCGGTATGGGCAGCATGGGCGGATCGGGCGTGACCGAGCGTGTCGTCAATACGATGCTGGCGGAAATGGACGGATTGGAGGACATGCAGGGGGTCGTCGTCATTGCGGCCACCAACCGGCCCAACCTCCTTGATCCGGCCCTGCTCCGCCCCGGTCGCCTCGACGAACTCATCTACGTGTCGATCCCCGACGAGCCGGGCCGTCGCAAAATCCTCGGTGTGCATACCACCAAGATGCCGCTCGCTGCAGATGTAGATCTGGACGCGCTCGCCGCCAAAACAGACGGCTATACGGGAGCGGACCTCGAAAACCTGACGCGCAAAGCAGGTCTGCTCACCATCCGCGCCGGGGGCGACGAGGTCGCGATGGCCGCGTTTACCAAAGCACTCGACGAGACGCGCGCCAGCGTCACGCCGCAGATCGAACGCGAGTACCGCAAACTCGCCTCGGAGTTGAAGCAGGGCGCCGCATCGCCGACCGGTGGAGGCATCGGCTTCAACCTGCCGGACATGGACGCATAGGTGAACTCGAAGCAGACAATCCATTTCATAGACAAATCTACTCGTCTCATGTCGCTGTCTACGTCTGCTCCAACCTCTCCGCGACTGCCCCTGTCGGTGTCATCTTAACCGGCCTACTACGGCTGACGAATACCACACGATGGCTGATGCGGCATCTTTCGGCCCGGCGAGTGCGTCGAGTTGCTCGATAGGCAGATCGTACTGAAGCGTCGAACGGTATTCGCCTGCGTTGGAGTGGCCGCTCGTGCCCCAGTTGTTGCCCGGGTAGGCCCTCACTCGACGTTGCGGCGCTATTTCAGGGCATCGTAGGCTGACGAACGCTCAGACTTCGGCGGATTCCGACGAACACGCTCAGCGCCGCTTTTCCGTCGACGACGATGGACACGGCAGGAGCCGTGACGAGGTGCAGCGCGATCGGTCCGCCATCGAAAGGTTCGCCGCGCTCGATGACAAACTCTGCGCCTGGATACAGCCCCAACTCGCCGACGTAGCGGAGTAGTGCCGGATCGTCGTCGGCTACCTCCACCACGCGCCCGCTCTCGCCCTTGGCCATCGATGACAGCGCGCAGCGTACGGGATGCTCGTAGTCCAATTCGGCAGACGGAATCGGAGCGCCGTGTGGGTCGTGCGTCGGAAAGCCGAGGATTTCGTCCATGCGCGCCTCGACCTCTTCGGAGATGACATGCTCCCAGCGCTCGGCCTCGTCATGGACGCGATCCCACGGAATGCCCAGCGCTTTGTGCAAGTAGAGTTCGATCAGCCGGTGATGGCGGATTAACTCGACGGCTACCCGGCGTCCGGCGGGCGTGAGCGTGGCGCCGCGGTAGGGGGAGCGCTCGGTCAGACCGGCTTCGGTCAAGCGCTTGGTCATATTCGTCGCCGATGCCGGAGCCACGCCGAGCGATTCGGCCAGTTCGGACGTGCCAACCGGTTCGCCTCTGCCAAGTATTAGAATGGCTTTGAGATAGTCCTCCGTAGCGGACGAAAGCGGTTCGATCGGCTTCATACAGCAACAAGATCGTCATCGACGGACGCGAAATCCATCTCGAGGCGATGAGCAGCGTCGCACGGTCGATGGGGACTGGCTAAGCGTTCCGGAAATACAGGTCGCGATGCGCTGCGCAGCCGGGATTGAACGCAGACCCGCACGACGGGCATGTGTGGTTAGAGGCTAGGTAATCGCGAACACTCAGCACGGTTCGGCAAACGCCACAGAGGACTGCGGAGTCGTCCAGCTTGGCGCGAGGGTCGCCGATACCTGCCCATCCGCCGACCGCCTCGAAACACGCGCGGCAGGGGTAGAATGCATCGGCCAAGCGAAGGGCGATGGTGTCGGACGGGCCGTCGTGATGAGCACAGCGCGTCTGCTCATCCACGCCGATGCCGCGTAGAGGAACGCAGAAGCGGTCGTCTAGGAGTGGGGCATGGGTCGTACGGCGCACGGGCGGTTCAGCCGCGGTCGTTCAGGCGGTTCAGACCGGCATAGCTACCCGCCACTAAGGCGACTTTGCACAGGTCCCACGTGATGAAGAGAACGAATCCCTTGTAGATCGACTCGGCCCACGTTGCGTGTCCGGCGGCGAAGTGCAACCACGTCACGCCCGACCCGAAGAGAACCAGTGCGCCAAGAGCCGAAGCAGCGAACAGGCGTCCCAGCGAAGCATCGGCGCTCGTCATCCGACCGATCAGCAGGGCGACAAATGGGTAGGAGAGCAGATAGCCCGTCGATGCTGCGCCTACCAAGTAGGTCATGCCATACTCGGCCCCGGCAAAGACCGGCAGGAAGAGGCCCATCACGAGATATGCCAGCATCGCGAGCGCACCATTGCGTGACCCCAGAAAGAGTCCAGCACCATAAACAGCGGCCGTTTGCAGCGTAATCGGGACTTCCCAGAGGTAGATGCGCACTTGGGCACCCAGCGCCGCGAGCAGTGCGAAGCCTGCGATTCCAGCGATCTGGATGAGGAGAGAAGCGTCCGCGCTGCGCAGGTGGGCGAGCGTAGTAGAGCGTGCGGGCGAGAGCGAAGTGGCCGAAGTCATAGCAAAAGACAGATGAGAGTCGACCTGCAAGATACTCACGATTAGCCGCTGCCGATGATCGATGCTCTTCTCTCTGGACAGAGTTACGTCTGTCGCACGATCCATGACGCTTCTCGCGACCGTTCCCGCGATGGGCTCGCAATGCGCTTAGACCAAAAATGAGTCAAGACTGTATCACCACCATGAAATACAGTCTCGACTCAAGTACACGGTCCGAGGACGCGCGATATATCAAAGGTATAACCAATGGGGACTCTGTGCAAATACCTGACTTACTTAACGGTAAGTCATGTCACTACACATAGGTTGCGGGCGGTGCCGAGTGGTGGGTTACCATAGCTTTGCACCTATTGCCTTCTGCGCCGACGCCACGTGAACCACCGTAAGATTATCCATATCGACATGGACGCATTCTACGCGTCCGTCGAGCAGCGCGACGATCCGAGCCTGCGCGGCAGGCCGATTGCCGTCGGTGGTGCGGGGCGGCGCGGAGTACTGACGACGGCATCGTACGAGGCGCGACCGTTTGGCGTAGGAAGCGCTATGCCGACGTTCGAGGCTATACGGCGTTGTCCTACTCTCATCGTGGTACCGCCTCGCTTCGGCGTCTATCACGAGGTCAGCCAGCAGGTGCGTGCCATCTTTGCCCGCTACACCGACCTGATCGAGCCACTATCGCTCGACGAAGCTTACCTCGACGTGACGCGGCCCAAACACGGACCTCCTTCAGCGACACGCATTGCCGAGCGCATCCGAGCCGACATCGCGCGCGAGACTGGACTGACGGCGAGTGCGGGAGTTGGTCCGGGTAAGTTCATCGCCAAGGTCGCTTGCGGAATGGACAAGCCGAACGGTCTGACGGTCGTCACGCCGGATCAGGCGCAGGCATTCGTATCGAGTTTGCGCGTGGAGCAGTTCCACGGGGTCGGTCCGGTCACGGCGGCGCGGCTTCACGCGCTCGGGTTGCGTACCGGCGCCGATTTAGGTGCGCGAACCCAAGACGAGCTGGAACAGCATCTGGGAAAGACCGGACGCTGGCTGTGGCGCATCGCTCAGGCCGACGATCCGCGCGAGGTTCGGCCGCATCGCATCCGAAAATCTGTCGGCGCGGAGCGAACGTTTGGTCGCAACGTGAGCCGACTCTCCGATATGGAAGAACTGCTCCGTCCCATCGCCACGAAACTGGCCGGTCGACTGGCTACGCATCGGCTGCGCGGACGCTCGGTCACGTTGAAGATCAAATACGCCGACTTCGCCCTCCACACGCGCGCTCACACCGGCTCGGACCTCATCGAAACTACCGACGCGCTCCACGCCCAAGCCGTTCGCCTGCTGCACGCCGATGCCGTCTCGCGCCCCGTCCGGCTGCTCGGCCTCTCCGTCTCGTCGCTCGTCTACCCTGGGCAGGTCGAAGCCGTACAGCTGCGGCTGGGACTGGACCAAGCGCCTCGATTTACCGATGCCGGGCGCCCTTGAACCAGTAGGCTGCCACCGCAGCTAGCGTCACACAGACGAAGAGGAGCGAGAACGAATCGGTCGAGATGCGCCCGTTGGCCCAGCGCAGCCCGCCGAACAGGACGACGCCGATCCAGAGCAGGACGACGCCCCAACCCTGCCACGTGATCGGAGCGCCCCATGCGCCGTCGTTCTGTCGAGTTGAAAACCAGCGGCGTGCCATGTGGAGCGGGGGAGAGCGGGTGGCAAGCTACTGACGCTCGGATGGAGACCGCGCTCGTTTTGGCACACCAAGCTATCTTCGACCGGGCGGTCCGACACGAGCCAACGTCTCCGGAGGTCCGAACGTCCGACCGAACAGTCCCGCTTCGGACGACGTGAGGTCGTACAGGCTTCCGATTCCGCTGCCGACGGACCCGGCGACAGGCGTTCCGGTCTCGACCTGCCAGGCGAAGATGCCTTCACTTTGTGGGTAGTAAAGCACGCCTTCGCGGACGACTCCGACATTCGTCGGCTCCACGAGGTCGGGCGTCCTCCACGTCGTCCGCCCGTCGCGTGCGTTCAGGCAGGCGACGCGAAGAGCGAAATTGGAGAAGGCTCCGGCTCTCTTTCGTTCGATGTCCGTGTTCACGCAGATCCCCCCAAGGTGCGAGATGCCCCAGGTGAACTCAATGTCGCGTGTCCATCGAACCTGTCCATTCGCTACATCAATCGCGATGAGGCGGTCCGGATTCTCTCGTTCCTTCGCCGTTCTCACCCCGACGTACAACGTCTCTGCTTCCGAAGCGATGTAGGCGACAGGCTCGGCTGCGTTCGGCATCACGTGCTCCCAATTTGTCGCCTGGGTGACCGCGTCTATGGATAGTAACCGGTTCGTACGCCTCCTCGTGACCGAATCCCGCGCCGTTTGATCCAAGAGAACGACATCGTCTTGAACGAATCCATTTCTGTTGTAGAACCCTTCGTCCGAGTCGAAGGTCACTCTTGCAATCTGTTCACCCGTTTGGGCCGAAAGAAAAGCGACACCGTGGATCGATCCCACGATCAATCGATCATTCGTAGCGCCGTACAACTGGATGGGATATCTCTCGCGTGCCTCTCCATACGGCTGTGACCACGCCGTCTCTCCCGTCGCTGCGTCGTACGCAACGAGCTTAATCGGTCTACCAGGATCTGCTTCGGCCACTAAGCTCACGAAAACGTAGGAGCGATTGGCTACCTCTTCGTAGAAGCGCGTTGATCGGGACTGAACCTCGCTTTGCCAGACCAGGGATCCATCCGACGCGCTGAGCAGCGTGATTCTCTCCTCTTCCGTGACCGTCAACAGCCCTGTTGGTACAGCGAGGAGCCTGAGGGTTCGCGTCTGGGGCGTGACCGACCACTCGGCTTGCAAACGAGGTGCGTCGAGCGGAGGCGTGTCGATGGACAGGTCACACCCCGAAAGAGGTAGCAAGACCAGCAGAACGAAAGCAGCTGTGGTAGACAACGAGCGGTCCATAACCAGTTTCTGTTGAGTTTCGAGACGAAATCAACGGTGCGCTGCGCCGATTCCTCATAGCTGACCTGGATGCGCTGCACCGCTTGCTCAGCGCGCATATTCGGAGTTAACCTCATCACGCGATGAGAGCAGGTGCCCAGGCGATGTCGGGCAACTTGCGGGCGTTCGGCACGTTCTAAAAGGCGAATAAACCTCGTCTCGTTTGTACGAATCCAACCCCAACGCGCGCGAACGCGCCATCCTCGTCGGTGTCCTCTTGCCCGGCGAAACGCGCTACGATATTGAAGACTCGCTCGACGAGTTGGCGCAACTCGCTGACACCGCCGGTGCCGATGTGTGCGAGCGCATCACGCAGAACCTCGCCAAGCCGCACAGCAGCACGTACATCGGATCGGGCAAGGTCGATCAGCTCAAGGAAGCCGTCGAGTTTCACAAAGCCGACCTGGTCATTTTCGACGACGACTTGTCGCCGATTCAGCTGCGCAACTTGGAACGCAAGGTTGAATGCAAATTGGTCGACCGCAGCGGTCTGATCCTCGACATTTTCGCCACGCGCGCGCGCTCGTCGACGGCCAAAACGCAGGTCGAACTGGCGCAACTCGACTACGTCCGCACCCGGCTGACGCGGCAGTGGACGCACCTTTCGCGGCAGAAAGGCGGCATCGGTTTCAAGGGGCCGGGCGAGTCGCAGATCGAAACGGACCGCCGCTTGATCGGCACGCGGATGTCGCTACTGCGCGAGCGGCTAGACAAGATCGACCGGCAGCGGACGACGCAGCGCAAGGGCCGTGAGGAGTACGCGCGCTTTGCATTGGTCGGGTATACCAACGCCGGAAAGAGCACGCTGATGAACGCGATCAGCGGCACCAACGTGCTCGCCGAGAACAGGCTCTTCGCTACGCTCGACGCCACGACGCGGCTCGTCCGGCTGGACGACAACAAAGAGGTGATGCTGTCCGACACCGTTGGTTTTATCCGCAAGCTGCCGCACCGACTGATCGAGTCGTTCAAGTCGACGCTCGACGAAACGCGCGAAGCCGACATCCTGCTGCACGTCGTCGATGCGTCGCATCCGCACTTCGAGGATCACATTGCCGTCGTGCGCGAGACGCTTAGCGAACTGGGTGTGCTCGACAAGCGCCGCCTGCTCGTGTTCAACAAGATGGACGACCTGGAAGCGCGCAACCTCCTCGCTCAGCTCAAGGCCGACTATCCGGATGCCGCATTCGTGTCGGCGCTGCGTGGTGTTGGGCTGGAAGAGCTCAAGGCGCAGATGGTCGAGGCCGTCGAAGCCGACTTCGTGACGATGGACGCACTCGTTCCCGTTGCGACCGGTAGCGGACTGATTGCTCACATCCACCAGGTCACCGATGTGCTCGATGAGACATACGGCTATGCTCGCAATGGATCTCCCGAGTCGTTTGCTGTTGCCCGTCTGCGCTTCCGCGTCGACCCGCAGCACCGCGGCGACTTGGAAACCGCCCTGCGTCCGTATGCCGATCTGAGGTGGAGCGGCGACGGTCAATCTGAGGTGGCCTCTTAACCTCTCGGCACCGTGTCCCGATACCCCTACGGTGGTCATCTCCTTCTGCCTTTGTGTCGGCGTCCCATCGATACGCGCCTGTTTCTCCTCATTCGGCATACCCCTTGCACTCCGTCGCGTAGCCCTAGCGCCCGCCTGCCATGACCGTCCCCATCGATACCCTCGTCACCTGGACACCTGCTCCGCTCTCGCCCTCCGACACGATTGAGGAGGCGCTCGGAATGGTGTTAGAGGATGGCTGCGAAACACTCCCCGTCGTCGGTCCCGATGGCATTCTAATGGGCGTCGTGAGCGAGGGCGTATTGCTCAACGCCGATGGACCCGACTCAACTATAGCCTCGGTTATCGGAGGTTTCCCTGTCAGCATTGCTCCTGATGCACACGTATTCGAGGCCACTAAGTTGATGGTACAGCACGATCTGACGGCATTGCCCATCATCGATGAAGGCAGACGCTATCTCGGCTTCGCCCGCCGCCGCGACATTTTCGAGCGCTACGCCCAAATGCTCGCCACCCAGGAAGCCGGGGCCATCGTGACCGTCGAGATGGAGCCTCGCGACTTCTCGCTCGCCAAACTCGTGCACACGATCGAGCAGAACGACGTGCGCATTCTTTCGGTCGTGTCCGAGCAGCCATCTCAGGGTTCTGAGTCTTATGTGCTCACGCTCAAACTCAACGTCCAGGACGCATCGCGCGTGCGCCACCTGCTCGAACACTACGGCTATAACGTGATCGGCTCACACGGCGAGTCCGAGACCGAGGAAGACCTGCAAGACCGTGTCCAGGCGTTCATGCGCTACCTCGACATCTAGGTGGACACCGAACACGACGAGCGTCAGGCGTACCAGACCGTCGCACTTCTGTCCGCCCTTTCAGTCGCCGCCGAGTGGCACGAAACCAGGAAGTCTGGCCGATTCTCCATCCGACCCTACGACACTGCTACCCCACAGCGAAGCGCGCACGTGGGCGCGTGACGACGCCGAGCTTCTGAGTGACTTGGCGTACCGAATCCAGGTCCTCGGGCTCATGGACACAGACAAGGATGGCTTAGCCGTCGGAGTTCTGCGGCGCATGGACCGCGCGTTGCTGCTAAGGCGGATGGGGCGAGTCGGTGTACGGTTGCACCAGCACCTATTGAGCTTATATCCGACTATGGGCGAGGAGATAATTGAGCAGGCCCGTGCGTTGGATCCAGAGCGAAAAGCATTGGCCTCATCCTCGAGTGGGGAGTTCGAGCACATGCTGAGTAGCTATATAGAAGTCCTGTCTGATAGTAGCAGAAACTGTACGCGAGCACGCCTGATCAGTTATCCCATCTCTAACTTGTGCAGACGAGAAGTCGTTTTGCGCGACAAATCGTACGATGCTGAGCACGCGCCCAAGCGGATGGAAGGCTGGATCACCGTTTCCAAACTCCTCCTCAGGGTAGTGTTTGGCTACAGGTTTCACGTGCCACAACCGACGTGCAAAATGTATAAAGCGTACGACGAGCTGTTCGCGGAGAACGACGACGGAGAGCCCTAGAGCTCGTCATATCCTTTGCAGCGAGCATGTGAGTCACGACGCGATCGCCCTTGCGAATACCTTCACCCACCATGCCATCATCGCCTGCTGCGACTACGATTACGTCGATTGCCGGGTGTCCTGCGAGTAGCGAGGCGTCGAGGTGCAGAACGCCGTCGCTGACCTTGCCGAGCGACGCTGGGTGCCGCCCGAACGCGTCGGCGACGTAGGGTAGCGATACGGTCGGCGAAGCCAATGTGCCAGGCCTGCGAGCCGACTATGCGAAGGCCGCGCGATACGTTGGGCGTGCGTGTGACGTATCCCTTATCTTGTAACGCGTCCAGCGACTTGGAGACGGCACTGGTAGATGAAATTCCCACTTCGCCCCCAATCTCCTTCATGGTAGGTGGCCTGTTATGACGCTGGATGTAGCGTTGAACGAAAGCCAGAATCTGACTCTGCCTGTCAGTTAGTGTTGGCGACATCTCTCGTATGTGTGAATGAGCGTGTGGATAAAACACGGCTAGGGTGAAAACTTGTTCACCGGCAAAGTGAAGAGGGTGAATATTTGTTCTTTCGGTTCGTGTGTGGAAGTATCTGGGCATGTCACCACCGGTTGCGCATACACCTAAATATGCGAGAAACAGGCTTTTAGCTTGGAAAACAGCCTTTTTCGGTTAGATTGATGGGTGTGGGGGAAAGTGGGGAAGGATTACATCCGGGACGCCGGGTGGGGAGATACACTCGTCATGGCAAGCTTCAAAGGACACTCGCTCAACTCGGTAGACCCGAAGGGACGCATCGCGATCCCGGCGAAAATGCGTGCGTCGATGGCCCCCGAGGCAGGTGGCCGCTTCACGATGGTGGACGGGGTGGACGGGTGCTTGCAGCTTTACCCCGAAGACGTGTGGGCTCAGAAGGAAGAAGAGATGAGCCGCCTGAACGAGTTTCGCGCCGACGTTCGCAAGGCCATCCGCGTGCTGCTCTTCTCGGCCGAAGACCTCGAACTCGACAAGCAGGGACGCGTCACCATCTCGCGCGACCGGCTCGCCAAGTTTGGCATCGGAGACAAGGCGCTGGTCGTAGGTGCGTTTCGCCACATTGAGATCTGGGACGAGGATCGCTACGCCGATTACATGGGCGACATTCTCGACGAGTCCGAATTGATCCAGGACGTAATGGGAGGAGGGATCGCATGACGCTCGGATACACACTACGCCTCCGAATACCACGCGCCCGTCCTCGTCGACGAGACGGTCGAACTGCTCGTCCCGAAATGCGAGCGGTGTGTATGTAGACGCGACTCTGGGCGGTGGTGGGCACAGTCTGGCGATTCTGCAATCGCTGATGCAACTGCTAAACTAGTTGGAATCGACCGCGATGCCGATGCGCTGATCGAAGCCGAAAATCGGCTCGCGACTCGACGTAGAATCGGGCCGCTTTCAAACCATTCGAGGTACGTTCGGCGATTTGTCCGAGCTGCTCGACCGCGCGGGCATCGACACCATCGACGGCATCTTGCTCGACATCGGCGTTTCGTCGCACCAGCTGGACGACGGGTCGCGCGGCTTCAGCCATCGCGCCGATGCGCCGCTCGATATGCGTATGGACCAGCGGCAGGACGTGACGGCAGCGACCATCGTCAACGCGTACGATCAGGACGATTTGGCCGACGTGATCTACGAGTACGGCGAAGAGCGCCGGAGTCGGCACATCGCGAGATCCATCGTTCAGCGTCGCCCTATCAAGACGACGGGGGAGCTGGCGTACGCCATTCGGTCGAGCGTGCCCAATCGCGACGAGTCGAAGAGTTTGTCGCGCGTGTTTCAGGCGCTGCGCATCGCGGTCAACGACGAGTTGGGCGCGCTGGAGCGGGCGCTCGTGCAATCGCTCGACCGGCTCAAAGTGGGCGGACGGATCGTCGTGCTCAGTTACCACTCGCTCGAAGACCGACGCGTCAAGCGCTTCTTCCGCTCGGGCACGTTCGACCAAGCCGACGTTCCGCGCGACGGATATGGCAACCCCATCGCGCCGCTGCGCCCGATTACGACGCGCGCCATCACGGCATCCGACGAAGAGATCGCCCGCAACCCGCGCGCCCGGAGCGCGAGGCTGCGCGCCGCCGAGAAGGTCACGCCCACCACAACCGCCTGACGCCATGCCGGTCCTCAACATGACATCGACCCAGCGTCGCAAGGGCATCCGCCCGGCGGCTCGGCAGGCACGTCCGTCGGACACGCGCGCGTGGGAGGCCGAGCGCCAGCAGGGTGTCCGCCCCGAAGCCGAAGCGCCCGCCGACTGGGGCACGTTGGGTGGAACGCCGGTCGCGCGTCGCGAGGGGCGTGTGTCCCAAACGCTGATGGGTATCTCGACGCTGAACTTCGTGTTGCTCGTCGTCGCCGCGTCGATCCTGTTCACGGCGTACGTGGGTCACGTGTCGGCGACGCACAACTTGCTGACGCAGGTGCAAGAGGCTAAGCGCGACAACCTGAGTCTGCACCTGCGCCACAATCGGCTCAAAGCCGCCTTCGACGCGGCCACCAGCCCAACCGTCATCCTGCCGCGCGCCCACGCGCTCGGTCTTGAGGAAGGCATGGGCTACGGCGCTTCTCTCACCATAGACACCGACTGATCCGTGACCGCCCGCGACCAGATTCATACCCGGATGTACGTGGTGCTGACGATCGTCAGCATCGTGCCGATCCTCGTGGTGTGGCGCATGGGGCGGATCTACGTCGAGGAAGGGCGCCGATCTCCGCGCGCGCGGTCAGGAGCAGGCGCAAAGCATCGAGCAGATTCCTGCCTTGCGCGGCGACATCCTGGACGCAGCGGGCCGGGTCCTCGTGACGAACCAGACGCGCTACGACCTGGCCCTCGACCCGACGGCACGCGGCTTCTCGAATCAGGCGACGCAGTTCTATGCCACGCTCGGTCGACTGACCGGACGCTCGGCTGCGCTACTACGCGCGCAAGGTCGACAGCGCGCGTCCAAGCAGTACGTCTCGCTGGCGACCGGAGTCGGCGAGGCGGAGTATGAGCAACTGGAGGCGTCGGACGTGCCCGGCCTGATCGCAAGCCCGACGCGCTCGCGCCGCTACACCTACGGACGGCGGCGGCGCACGTGCTGGGCCACGTCGACCGCGACGGGCGTGGGACTGGCTGGGCTGGAAGTGCAGTATCAGCAAGCGCTCGAAGGCGTCGCGGGGCAGCAGACGGTTCGGCGAGACAGGGTGCGCGACGGACGGCGCTGGTCGACGGCGCGCGCGTCGAACCCAAGCACGGCGAGTCGCTCGTCCTGACGCTCGACCTGTATCGGCAGAGCATCATGGAAGAGGAGCTGGCGCGCGGCGTGGCCGAAGCCGGAAGTCAGTGGGGAGCAGCCGTCGCCATCGATCCCACGAACCGGAGCCGATCCTGGCGATGGCGAACGTGCCGACGTACAACCCGAACAGCGCCGGAGCTTCGAGCATCAGTCAGCGCCGCAACCGGGCGATGACCGACCAACTCGAACCCGGATCGACGTTCAAACTCGTCGCTGCCGCGGCCGCGCTGGACGAGGGCGTCGTGCAGATGGACGAGATGATCGAGACCGGCGAGGGCTGGGGCGTCTTCTCGGGCCGAACGCTGCGCGACACCAAAGCGCACGGCACGATTCCGTTCAGCGACGTGATCGCCGTCTCGAGCAACGTCGGCACGGCGCGCGTCGCCGGGCGCATCGACCCGGACGCGTTCTACCAGACGGCGCGCGCGATGGGCTTTCGGTCAGCCGACCTACGTCGACTTGCCGGGCGAGGCCGATGGGCGCTTGAAGCGTCCGTCCGAGTGGAGCGGGACGACGCGGGCATCGATGGCGATTGGCTACGAAGTGTCGGCGACGCCGTTGCAGGTGCTGGCCGCGTACTGCGCGCTGGCGAACGGCGGTTTGCTCGTGCAGCCCTACGTCGTGTCCGAGCGCCGCGACGTGACCGGGCGCGTGACGTGGCGAGCACCGCAGGACTCGATCCGCCGGGCGATGAGCTACAAAACGTCGCAGGCGCTGCTTCCCGCCTTCGAGAAAGCCGTCAGCGAAGACGGAACGGCGCGACGTGCGATGATCGACCGGGCATGCCCGTTGCCGGAAAGACCGGAACGGCGCGCAAGGCCGAAGGTGGCGCGTACGGCAGCGGCTACCGCGGCAGCTTCGTCGGCTTCTTCCCCGCCGACGATCCTCAGGTGGCGCTGATCGTCGTGATGGACGAGCCGACTTCGAGCATCTACGGCGGAGCCGTCGCCGCGCCCGTCTTTCAGCGCACGGCGAGCCGCTGGCTGGGCACGTTCCCCGCCATCGCCGCCCGCCTGTCGCCGCCGGACTCGACCGAAGTGACCGACCGCACCCACGCACCCGAGTTGCACGCCGCGCCGCTTCCCGTCGCCTCGTCGGTCGTCCGCTCGCGTGGACTGAACGTGTCGGCGGACGCGGGGCTTCTCGGCCGTCCACACGACCGACGCCGACCTCGTCATCGGCGCAACCGTCCGCGCCGACGCCGACACGCTCGAAGTCGAGACGATGCCCGACCTGATCGGCCTGACCGGACGCGAGGCGCGCTACTGGCTCGCCGAAATGGGCATTCGGACGCGCATCAGCGGCTCCGGCGTCGTCACGTCGCAATCGCCCGCCGCCGGAGCGCCCGCTCCATCGCGCGCCGTCCTCACCCTGTCCTCATCCGCTCCTTCCCAGCCGAACCGATGACGACGCTCGCCGCCCTGCTCGAACGCTTTTCCCAGGCCGATCTGCTCCGCGCAGACTCGGGCGTGGGCGGCGCGCGCGTGGGCCAGTCGAGATCACGCGCGTCACATCGGACAGCCGCGCCGTCAAGCCCGGCAGCCTGTTCGTCGCCGTCGCCGGAGAGAAAGCCGACGGCCACCGCTACGTCGACAAAGCCATCGCGTCGGGAGCCATCGCCGTCGTTAGCGAGCGTGCCGTCGACGCCGACGTGCCGACGATCCGCGTCACGCAACAGCCGCGCGGCGCTGGCGCACGCGTCGGCGCTGATGCATGGCGATCCGGCCCAGCGGCTGGCGATGATGGGCGTGACGGGCACCAACGGCAAGACGACGACGACGTATCTGCTGCACCAGATGACCCAGGCGCTGGGCCACAAGGCCGGGCTGATCGGCACGATCGAAACGCGCATCGGTGACGAAGTCGTCGCCGCGACGCACACCACGCCCGGACCCGAGCAGCTGCACAAACTGCTGGCGCGCATGGCCAACGCGGGCTGCACGCATTGCGCGATGGAAGTGTCGAGCCACGCCCTCGACCAGGACCGCGTGACGGCCGTGCCGTTTGCCGCCGCCGCATTCACCAACCTGACGCGCGACCACCTCGACTACCACGGGTCGATGGACGCCTACCGCGCGGCCAAACGTCGCCTGTTCGAGAACCTGCATCCGCAAGTCGGTCGCCGTCGTCAACGTGGACGATCCATCGGGTGCAGACATGGCCGACGCTGCTCGCGACGCTGGCGCAATCGTCATCGGCTACGGAGAATCCGAACGGGCCGACGTGCGCTTCCGCCTGGACGACAACGCGCTGACGGGACTGACGCTGACACTCGACGGGCAGCGCTCGCATTTCGGATTGGTCGGCGAGTTCAACGCGTACAACTTGGCCGCTGCGTACTCGGTCGGCGTCGGCATGGGCTGGGAGCCGTCGGCTGTGCGCATCGCGTTGGAAGGCGCGTCGTCCGTTCCGGGCCGCTTCGAGCAGTTCGTGACGCAGGACGACCGCACGATCATCGTCGACTACGCCCACACGCCCGACGCGCTCGAAAACGTCCTGCGTACCGCTAGGGCCACGATGGACAGCGAGCGCGGCCGCCTGTGGGTGCTCTTCGGCTGCGGCGGAGACCGCGACACGACCAAGCGCCGCCCGACCGCCCAGATCGCCGAGCGCTACGCCGACTGCTGCATCGTCACGTCCGACAACCCGCGGACCGAAGACCCCGAGCAGATCCTGGCTGACATCCGGCAGGGATTCGACCGCCCGATCGACGCTGCGTGGATCGTCGACCGCCACGACGCGCTGACCTACGCCGCCGCTCACACCGCGCCGGGCGACGTGCTACTCGTGACCGGGCAAAGGGCACGAAGACTACCTCATTGTGGGGACGGAGAAGGTCCCATTCGACGACCGCGCCCTCGTGCGCGACGTTGTTCGACGCTGCTCCTCCCATCCGCCACTGACCCATGCTCTACTACCTCCTCACCTGGATCGAAGAGACCTACGAACCGGCCGGTTTTCAGATCTTCCAGTTCATCACCGTCCGCGCTGCGCTCGCCGCGCTGACCGCTCTGCTGATCGCGCTGTTCATCGGACGCAAGATGATCAACTGGCTGAGCGTGCAGCAGCTGGGCGAAAGCGTCCGCGAGGGCGAGGACGCCGGAGCAGTCAGCCACGCGCACAAGAGCGGCACGCCGACGATGGGCGGCCTGATCATCCTGCTCGCCATCATCGGATCGACGCTGCTGTGGGGCGAACTCCACAACCCGTACGTCTGGCTGTGCGTCTTGGGAACGGCGTGGATGGGCGCGTTCGGCTTCGTCGACGACTACATCAAGACGGTCAAGAAGGACAAAGACGGCCTGTCGGCGCGCTACAAGCTGATCGGACAGATCACGCTGGGGCTGGTCGTCGGCTGCGTGCTCTACTTCCTGCCGCAGTTCGAGGACGTGAAGACGTTCACGCACCTGCCGATCCTGAGCTACCCGCTCGACTACGACATCATCGGCTACTTCGGCGTCGAGGGCTGGGGCTGGCTCGTCTACATCCCCGTCGCCGTCTTCATCGTGACGGGCGTCTCAAACGCCGTCAACCTGACCGACGGGCTGGACGGCTTGACGACCGGCGTGACGGCGTTCGTGTCGGCCGGACTGGTCGCGCTGACCTACATCGCCGGTAACGAAATCCTGGCCGACTTCTTGGGCGTCATCTACCTGCCCGGCGCGGGCGAGGGCGCCATCTTTGCCGCCGCCATGACGGCCGCGTGCTTCGGCTTCCTGTGGTTCAACGGCTACCCCGCGACCGTCTTCATGGGCGATACCGGCTCGCTGGCGCTAGGAGCGGCCGTCGCCATCGTCGCGCTGACGATTCGCAAAGAGCTGCTGCTGCCCATCATGGGCTTCATCTACTTCGCCGAGGTGCTGTCGGTCATCATCCAGACGGGCTACTTCAAGTGGACCAAGCGGCGAACGGGAACCGGCAAGCGCGTCTTCCGCATGGCCCCGCTGCACCACCACTTCGAGGCCAAAGGCACGCACGAGGCCAAAATCGTGACGCGCTTCTGGATCATCACCGCCGTCACCACCATCGCGACCATCCTCTCGCTGCGCATCCAATAACCGCGCTTCGGCAATACCTCCGGCCCCGTACGGGCGGATCCCGGATCCGCCCCTGCTGCCTCTCAACCTGCGATAACGCTCTTCGCTTCGCCTCACACATGACCCTCTCCGACCTCAAATCCAAACGCATAACCGTCGTGGGCGCTGCCCGCAGCGGGATTGCGGCTGCGCGGCTGCTCGCGTCGGCGGGAGCGGGCGTGCGGCTGACGGACAGCGGCGCCGAACGGGCCGACGTGCGCGAGGAGATGGAGGCGGCCGGTGTCAAAGTCGAGTTCGGCGGGCACGGCGAGGTGTCGCTGGCGTGCGACTTGATGGTGGTATCGCCGGGCGTGCCGACGACGGCGGCCATCGTGCAGGCGGCGCTGGGGCGCGGGACGCCGGTCGTGTCGGAGATCGAGGCGGCGTCGTGGTTCTGCGACGCGCCCATCGTCGCGATCACGGGCACCAACGGCAAGACGACGACGACGAGCCTGCTCGGCCACGTGTTCAAAGCCGACGGACGGCCGACGCTGGTCGCGGGCAACATCGGTCAGGCGTTTTCGGACGGCGCGCAGGATGTGGATGCCGATGGCGTCGCAGTCCTCGAAGTGTCCAGCTTCCAACTCGACCACATCGACGCGTTTCGCCCGCGCGTCGGGATTCTACTGAACATCACGCCCGACCACCTGGACCGCTACGACGGCTCGGTCGATGCCTACGCCGACGCCAAGTACCGCCTGTTCGAAAACATGGCCGACGGCGACGCTCTGGTCTACAACATCGACGACGAACGCGTCGCCGCCCGTCTCGCTAGCGACCATCCTTTTCAACTGCTGCCGATCAGCATCGACCGGTCGCTCCAGGTGGGCGGCTGGATCGACGGCGGCGACCTCTGCCTCCGCCTCTCGGACGCGCCCGACTCTCAAACCGAACGACTCATGCCCGCTACAGCCCTCGCCCTCCGCGGCCGACACAACCTGTACAACAGCCTCGCCGCCGCCGTCGCCGCGCGCGTGATGGACGTGCGCAGCGAGATCGTGCGCGAAAGCCTCGCCACGTTCTCGCGGCGTGCCGCACCGGCTCGAACTCGTCGGCGAGCATCAGGGCGTGCGCTTCGTCAACGACTCCAAGGCGACCAACGTCAACGCCGTCTGGTACGCCTTGGAAAGCTTCGATAGGGAAAAGGTCATCCTCATCGCCGGAGGCCGCGACAAGGGCAACGACTACTGCGGGCCTGCGCGACCTGGTCGCTAGCCGCACACGCGGCGTCGTCGCCATCGGAGAGAGCGCCAGCAAGGTGATGCGCGACCTGGGATCGGTCGCCCCCCGTTCGGTCGAAGCCGACGACATGGCCGACGCCGTCCGCTGCGCCGCCGCCCTGGCCGAACCCGGCGACGTGGTCCTGCTCTCGCCCGCCTGCGCCTCGTTCGACCAATACGAGAACTACGAGCACCGCGGCGAGGCCTTTCGCGACGCCGTCTCTGCCCTCTGATCTGACCCGTACGGGCGGCTCGCCGAGCCGTCCCTGCACCGCACGCTGCCGCCACTTCATCTCCATGTCCGCAACCACTCATCCTGTCAAACCCGCTTCGGATCGCTACACGATCTGGGTCGTGCTCGCGCTTGCGGCGTGGGGCGTGGCGGCGGTGTACAGCGCGGTCGCGTTCCTGGCGACCAAGAGCGGCAGCAGCAGCGATCCGTTCATGTGGCGGCACGTCGTCAAGGTCGGCCTCGCGATTTGCGGCGATGGGAGCCGTCAGCCTCGTCGACTACCACAAGCTGGCGCGGGTGAGTCGGTGGCTGCTGATCGGCTCGCTCGTCTTGCTGACGGTCGTCGGCATCTGGGGGACCGTTACCGGCGGCGCGGCGCGGTGGCTGAGTCTGGGCGGCGTCAGCTTTCAGCCGCAGCGATCTGGCCAAGATCTCCCTCATCCTCTACGTCGGGACGCTGCTGGCGCAGAAGCAGTCGTACATCGAAAGCTTCGGGCACGCGTTTATGCCGGTCATGGTGTGGACGCTGGCGACGGTCGTGCTGATCGGCATGGAGAACCTGTCGACGGCGGCGCTGCTGCTGCTGACGGTCGTGCTGATGTGCTTCGTCGCCCGCGTCCGCGTCTTGCATCTGGCCGGGCTGGGAGCCATCGGGCTGTCGCTGGCGATGCTGCTGCTGGCGTTTTCTCCGGCGCGTGCGGCGCGCGTCGAGCAGGCGCTGGGCGTCAGCCTGTTCTACGCACACCGAGGCGCAGGGCGTCGGCGACGAGTTGCGCGAAGCCTACCAGCCGCTCCAAGCGCGCATCGCGATTGCGTCGGGCGGGATCGTCGGCGTCGGGCCGGGCAAGAGCATCCAGCGCGACTTCCTACCGGCGCCCTACAACGACTTCATTTTCGCCATCATCGCCGAGGAGTACGGGCTGATCGGCGCGCTGCTGATCCTGGGCGCATTCGTGATCCTGCTGTTCCGCGGCTTTCTGCGCATCGCCCGGCACGCGCCCGATCCGATGGGCCTGTTCATCGGCGTCGGCTTCACGCTGATGATCGTGCTGTCGGGCCTGGCCCACGCGGGCGTCAGCGTCGGCCTGCTTCCCGTCACGGGGCAGCCGCTGCCGTTCGTCAGCTACGGCGGCTCGTCCATCGTCGCGATGGGCGCGATGACCGGCATCCTCCTCAACCTATCGCGTCAGAGCCAATGAGTACCTCGACCCTGAACACGACCGACCGCGCGCCGCGCATCCTGTTCGCCTGCGGCGGTACCGGCGGACACGTCTATCCGGCCCTCGCCATCGCCGACGCGGTCCAGCGTTGCGGCCCGACGCGTCGATCACGTTCGCCGGGACGACCGACCGGATGGAGTGGGAGGCCGTGCCCAAAGCGGGCTACTCGATCTCGCCGATTACGGTCGCCGGACTGCCGCGCAGCCTGTCGCCCAAGCTGCTGACGTTTCCGTTCAAGCTGGGCAAAGGCTTTTCGGACGCGTGGAAACTCGTCAAAGGTTTTGACGCCGATGTCGTCGTCGGGACGGGCGGATTCGTGACCGGTCCGGTCTTGGGCGCGGCGCAGGCGATGGGGCGTCCGACGCTGATCCAGGAGCAGAACGCATTCGCCGGGCTGACCAACCGCCTGCTGAGCAAGAGAGCGAGCGAGATCCACGTCGCCTTCCCCGAAGCGAGCAAAGCTTTCGCGGGTGCCGACGTGCAACTGAGCGGCAACCCGACGCGCGAGATCCTGCAATCGGGCGACCGCGCGGCGGGCCGGACGCACTACGACATTCCCGAATCGGCGACGGTCCTGCTGATGTTCGGCGGATCGCTCGGAAGCCGCCGCCTGAACGACGCGATGATCGAGCATGCGCCGACGCTGCTCGACGCCAACCCCGACCTCCACATCGTCTGGCAGACGGGCAGCTATTACTACTCCGAGATGCTCGACGAAGCGCCCGATCACGACCGGCTGCACGTGCTCGAATACCTCGACGAGATGCAGCACGCCTACGCCGCCGCCGACGTGGTCCTCTGCCGCGCCGGAGCGATCACGTGCTGCGAACTGGCGATCACCCAGATCGCCCGCGATCCTGGTGCCGTCGCCCAACGTGTCCGAAGACCACCAGACGCACAACGCGCGCAGCCTGGAGCGCGCCGGAGCCGCCATCCTGCTTCCCGAAGCCGACCTCGACGCCCGACTCGTGCCCGACGTGCAGGCGCTCATAGGAGACGCAGACAAGCGCGAGTCGATGAAAACGGCGCTGGACACGCTGGCCCGCCCCGCAGCCGCTCACGCCATCGCCCGGCGCGTGCTGGCTCTGGCTGGTGCGCCTGTTTCTGATGGAGGTATAGGGTGAGTGTGATGACGTACTGCTTGAACCACCCCGCCCTTCGGGCACCCCTCCTCCGAGAGGAGGGGACGTGTTCGCGTTCACTGAATACGATCACCGAAAGCACCGTATCTGTCCTCCCCTCTCGGAGGGGAGGTGCCGCGCAGCGGCGGAGGGGTCCTGTGGTGACCACACGACTCATGGAGGCCACGCGATGAGACGACAACCCATTTTCGGACGCATCCGCACGGTTCATTTCGTCGGCATCGGCGGCAACGGTATGTCGTCGATGGCCGAGGTGCTGCTGCGCCGCGGCTACGGCGTGACGGGCAGCGACGCGAGTCTGTCGCCCGTGACCGAGCACCTGGCCGAGTTGGGCGCGACGATCTACGAAGGTCACTCGTCCAAACACGTCGGCGAGGTGGACGCGGTCGTCTACTCGTCGGCCGTCAACCCCAACGCCAACGCCGAGACGATGGAGGCGAGTCGTCGCCGGTTGCCGGTTATCAAGCGCGCGGTTCTGCTGGGCGAGTTGATGCGGATGCAGTACGGCGTCGGCATCGCGGGTACGCACGGCAAGACGACGACGACGACGCTGACCGGACTGGTCGTCCAGGGCGGCGGCTTTGACCCGACGATCATCGTCGGCGGCAAGGTCAGCGCGTTTGGCTCGAACGCCGTCGCGGGGCAGGGCGACATCGTCGTGCTCGAGGCCGACGAGTACGACCGCACCTTCCTGCGCCTGACGCCCAGCATCGCCGTCATCACCAATGTCGAAACCGATCACCTCGACACGTACAAAGACCTGATCGAGATTGAGGACGCCTTCGTGCAGTACGCCGACAGCGTCCCGTTCTTCGGCGTCACCATCGCCTGCCTCGACGACCCGGGCGTGCAGCGCATCCTGGGCCGCATCCGCAGGCGCGTCACCACGTACGGCCTCTCCCGCCAAGCCGACGTGCGCGCCGACGACGTGCGCCACGATGGAGCCGTCACCACGTTCGAAGTCGTCTCGCAGGGGGAGCGGTTGGGGCGGATCGCGTTCCCGTCGCCGGGCCTGCACAACCTGCGCAACGCCTTGGCTGCCGTCGCCGTTGGGCTCGAACTGGACATGCGGTTTGACGACATCGCCGGGGCGCTGGAGGCCTATACCGGCGTCGACCGCCGCTTCCAGGTCAAGGGCGAAGCCCAAAGCGTGATCATCGTCGACGACTATGCGCACCATCCGACCGAAGTCGAGGCAGCGCTCGAAGCCGCCCAAACCGCGTTCGCGGGCCGACGTATCGTCGCCGTTTTCCAGCCGCACCTGTACAGCCGCACGCACGATCTGATGGACGCCTTCTCGCGCGCCTTCTTCGATGCCGACGTGCTGATCCTCACCCCGATCTACGGCGCGCGCGAAACGCAGGAGCAGTATCCCAACGTCGACGGATCGCAACTCGCCGAGCAGGCCCGCGCCAACGGGCACCGAGGCGTCGTCTATATGCCGTCGATGGACCAACTCGGCGCTGAACTCGACCGCACCGTCCAGCCGGGCGATGTCGTCGTGACGATGGGCGCCGGTCCGATCTATAAGTGGGGCAACGCGCTTCTCGAGCGTTTGCAACAGGCCAACACCGGAGGTGCCGAATGAAGGTGCCTGTGAAGTGGATCATCGCCGTCGTGCTGGCGCTGCTCGTCGCCGGAGGCGCGGCGTGGTACGGCTACGTGCTGCCCGTCGAGCGCATCGCCGTCGTCGACGCACGCTTTGCCGATGTCGACGAGGTGCTGCGGCTCGCGCGCATAGATACGTCGATGGCGATGCACGAAGTCGACGCCGGACTGGTCGCCGACCGCGTGCGCCGCCATCCGTGGGTGACGAGTGCCACCGTGCTGCGGATGCCGGACGGCACGCTGCGCATTCGCGTCGTCGAGCGCACGCCCGTCGCCCTGGCCCTCGACCGCAACGGCGACGCCGCGTTCTACCTCGACGCGCGCGGCTACGCCATGCCTGCCGCCGACTCTGCTGTCTTCTACGTCCCCATCGTGCGGGGTGCCAACGCTCCGTCGCACCCGACGCGCCCCGTCGCCTCGCCCGCACTCCGCGCGCTGCTCGCCGACCTATCGGTGATGAGCGAAGAGGAAGCCACGCTCGCCGCCGAGTTCGTCGTCGGCCGAGGCGGCATCGACGCGTGGACGCCCGCGACGCCGCTGGGTCGCAGCCTGCGCGTGCGCCTGGGCGACCACTCGTTCGCCCGAAAGCTCGCTGCCTTGGACGCCTTCTGGCACCAGTCGCTGCTCACGCATCCCACACGCGATGTGGCGACGATCGACCTGCGCTTCGAAGGCCAACTCATCACGACGGGAGGTGACGCGTGAATCGCTTCGTCTTTGCCTCAGACCACCCCGCCTCCGACACGGGCGTCTTCGGTACCCCTCCTTCAAAAGGAGGGGACGGGAGCTTTTACTCCGCTCAAAACACGTCCTCCCCTTTTGAAGGGGAGGTGCCCGAAGGGTGGAGGGGTCTGCGGCAAGCACCCAAATTCAACAACACTTTCTACCGGATCTGCTGATCCATCCTTCCGGCACGCCGCGCTTTCGGGGAAGAGAGCAACGCGCACCGTCTATCACCGGGCCACGGCGGCCCCACACAACATCATCACTATGAGCGAACGTATCGTCGTCGGCGTAGACATCGGCACTACCAAGGTGTGCGCGATCGTCGCGTCGCACGTCTCGGGGGGAGACGTTCAGGTGCTCGGCGTCGGCACGGCACCGAGCGATGGCCTCAACCGGGGCGTCGTCGTCAACATCGACAAGACCGTCCACGCCGTCCAGCAAGCTGTCCAGGAGGCCGAGCGCATGGCGGGCGTCGAGGTCAAGCGCGTCATCGTCGGCATTGCAGGCGACCACATCGAGAGCCGCCAGAGCCGAGGAATCATCACCATCAACAACCGCTCGGGCGAGATCGGCGAGATCGACGTGCAGCGGCTGATCGAGGACACGCGGCAGGTCGACGTGCCCAGCGACCGGACGATCCTGCACGTCATCCCGCAAGAGTTCATCGTCGACGGGCAGGACGGCGTGTTCGACCCGGTCGGCATGAGCGGCAAGCGGCTCGAAGCCAAGGTCCACATCATTACCGGGCTCGTCAGCGCGACGCGCAACATCCACCGCTGCATCGAAAAGGCGGGCTACGAAGTCGCCGACATCGTGCTCGAACCGCTGGCGTCCAGCTATGCCGTCCTGCATCCCGACGAGAAAGAGATCGGCGTCGCGCTGATCGACATCGGCGGCGGCACGACCGACATCGCGGTCTTCGAGGAGAACACGATCCGCCACACCGCCGTCATCGCGATTGCGGGCAACAAAGTCACCGACGACATCCGCCGGGGACTGGGGGTGATGCGCGAGCAGGCCGAAGCGCTCAAGCAGCAGTTCGGCGTGACGCTGGTCGACATGGCGGACGAGAACGAGGAGATCACGATTCCCGGCATCGGCGGGCGGCCCGAGAAGGCCGTCGGGCGCAGCGTGCTGGCGCAGATCGTGCAGCCGCGCATGGAGGAAATCCTCGAGTTCGCGGCTGTCGAGATCCGGCGCACCAACTATGGGCAGCACCTGAGCGGCGGCGTCGTGCTCTCGGGCGGCGGCGCGCTGATTCCCGGAACCGCCGAACTGGCGGCCGACATCCTGGGCGTCGATACGCGCATCGGACGGCCCATCGGGCTCGAGGGTGCGCTCTACGACCAGGTCGACGATCCCAAGTTCGCGACTTCGGTCGGGTTGGTGCTCTATGGCATTCGGCCCGAAGTCATCGGAGGAGCCGTCGGCAGCGACGCAATGGGCGTCCGCCCGTCGATCGCGCCGCCGATGCAGCCGCCTGCTTCCAAAGAGTCGAGCAGCCTGTTTGCATCGGTCAAACGCTTCTTCGACGAACTCTAACCTTTTCCATTTCACGAGGCAGCCGTCGTTCGGCCCTCTTTTTTTTCAAGCCACATCACACAGACCATCGGGGGATACCATGGACATTACGCAACTCACCTCATCGGGCTTCGATACGCCCACAACGCCCGAACGCACCGCGTCGACGGGCGCTGCATCCACCACGCCTGACGCGCCCAGCACGGGTATCAAGAGCCGCTTCGAGTTCATCGAGGACGAGCCGATGGCCGCGCGCATGGCCGTCATCGGCGTCGGCGGCGGCGGCGGCAACGCGGTCAACAACATGATCGAGAAAGGCATCTCGGGCGTCGACTTCATCGTCATAAACACGGACCAGCAGGCGCTAGCGTTCAACCAGGCGCCGGTCAAGATCCAGGCCGGGCGCGCGCTCACCAAGGGACTGGGCGCTGGAGCCCGCCCGATGGTCGGTGCCGAGGCCGTTGAGGAGTGCCGCAGCGAAATCGAAAAACTGCTCGACGGCTACGACATGGTCTTCATCACGGCAGGCATGGGCGGCGGAACGGGAACCGGCGGAGCGCCGACCGTCGCGCACATCGCGCGCAAGAAGGGCGTGCTCACCGTCGGTGTCGTCACGCGTCCGTTCGGGTTCGAGGGCAAGCGGCGCCACGTCAGCTGCGAGCAGGGCATCGCCGCGCTGGCCGAGAACGTCGACACGCTGGTCGTCATTCCCAACGAGCGGCTCAACGACGTGGCTCAGAAGCTGACCGTCAAGCAGGCCTTCGGCATGGCCGACGACGTGCTCTACAAAGCCACGCGCGGCATCGCAGACCTGATCACCGAACACGGGCTGGTCAACCTCGACTTCGCCGACGTGCGCACGACGATCCAGGACGGCGGTTTGTCGCTGATGGGATCGGGCGAGGCCAAAGGCGAGGACCGCGCCGAAATCGCCGCGCAGAAAGCGATCACGTCGCCGCTCTTCGATGGACTGTCTATTCGGGGCGCGCGCAACGTGATCGTCAACATCACCGGGTCGAGCGACATCGGCCTGGCTGAGTCGACCAAAGCCGCCGATCTCATCAACGAGGCCGCCGGTCCCGAGGTCGAGATGATCTGGGGTTTGGTGTTCAACGAGGAAATGGGCGATCTGCTTCGCGTGACGGTCATCGCGACGGGCTTCGATCGCAAAGTCGAGGAGCCTGAACCTGCGCCCGAGCCGGTCGCCGAAGTCGCGCCCGTAGTTCAGAAGCCGGAGCCGACGCCCGAGCCCGAAGCGCCGCTCCACATCACCCGCACCCAGCCCAGCGATCCGCACGCGCCGCGCCTCTACAAGGGCGAGGAGAACGTGCGCGCTCTCGACCCGCCTGCCTTCATCCGCCGTAAGCGAATGGAGGAAGACGCCGAGGGCGAGCCGGGACCATGCCCCAAGGTCGTCAAGCGCGTCCGTCTGGACATGGACGGCAGCCGCCCGGCTCCCAAGCGCCCCGAGTCCGGCACCGATGCGCCGACGTTCCTGCGCCGCCAGTACGACTGACGCCTGAACCGCCACGCCGCCACGCCACGGGCATGCCTCTTCCCCAACCGGTCTGCCCCACCATCCCAAGCCCCCACCGTTCCCCCGACGGTGGGGGCTTGGGTACCTTACAGCACGCTCCGTAAAAACCGCCCGGTGTGGCTATCCTCCACTTTGGCGACTTCCTCCGGCGTCCCAGCCGCCACTATCTGCCCACCGCCGACGCCGCCTTCGGGTCCCACGTCGATCACGTAGTCGGAGCAGCGGATTACGTCGAGGTTGTGCTCGATCAGGATGACGCTGTGGCCCTGGTCGACGAGGGCGTCGAACGCGCCGAGCAGTTTGCGCACGTCGTCGAAGTGCAGGCCGGTCGTGGGTTCGTCGAAGAGGTAGAGCGTGCGGTCCTTGGCGCGTTTGCCCAGGATGGCGCCGAGTTTGACGCGCTGCGCCTCGCCGCCCGAGAGCGTGTTGGCGGGCTGTCCGAGCGTGAGGTAGCCCAGGCCAATGTCCTGCATCGGTTTGAGTTTGTTCTGGATCGGAGTCGGCGTCCTCGAAGAAGGCGACGGCCTCGTCAATCGTCATCGACAGGATGTCGTGGACGTTTTTGCCGTTCCACTTGACTTCGAGCACCTCCTGCTTGAACCGCTTGCCCCGGCACGCCTCGCACTCGAGGTAGAGGTCGGCGAGGAACTGCATCTCGACCTTGACGACGCCCTCGCCCTCGCACGTCTCGCACCGACCGCCCGGCACGTTGAACGAGAACGTCCCGGCGCGATAGCCGCGCAGCTTGGCCGCGTGCGTGTCGGCCATCATCGACCGGACCGCGTCCCACGCCTTGACGTAGGTGACGGGGTTGGAGCGGCTCGTCTTGCCGATGGGCGTCTGATCGACCATCTCGACGGCGTCGACTAGCTCGGCTCCGATCAACGCGTCGTGCTTGCCGACGCGCGTGCCCTCCTCGTACTGCCCCTTGATCCGGCGGAGCGATTCATACAACGTGTCGTGAACCAGCGTCGATTTGCCCGACCCGCTGACGCCGGTGACGCACGTCACCATGCCCAGCGGCAGTGCCACGTCGACGTTCTGCAGGTTGTTCTCGCGCGCGCCTTCGATCAGAGATCGCGTGCTCGGGATCGTAGTGACGCCTGCCTTCGGGCGTCGCAATCTGCATACGCCCGCTCAGGTAGTTGCCCGTCAGCGTGTCGGCGTTGAGCAGTTCGTCGTACGGCCCCTCGAAGACGACGTGTCCGCCCAATCCGCCGCTGCCCGGTCCGATGTCGACGACGTGATCGGCGCGCTTCATCATGTCCGGCTCGTGCTCGACGACGAGAACCGTGTTGCCCAGGTCGCGTAGCCCTTCGAGGATGGCGATCAGTCGATGCGTGTCGCGCGGGTGCAGGCCGATAGAGGGTTCGTCGAGCACGTAGAGGCTGCCGACCAGGCTCGATCCCAGGCTCGTGGCGAGGCTGATGCGCTGTCCCTCGCCGCCACTCAGCGTCTGGCTCAGGCGGTCGAGCGTGAGGTAGTCGAGGCCGACTTCGACCAGGTAACTCAGCCGCCGACGCACCTCGTCCAGAATGCTTCCGGCGATGGCGATCTGGTGGGATGTCGTCTCCAACGTTTCGAAGAAGGTGCGCGCGTCGGCCGTCGTCAGTTCGCAGACCTGGCCGATGGTCTTGCCGCCGACCTGGACGTACTGCGCCTGATCGCGGACCCTATGTCCGTCGCAATTCCGAGCAGGTCGTGTAGCCGCGGAAGCGCGCCGCGTAGATGCGATAGTGCATCTTGTAGTTCTTGCGGGCGAGGAAGGCGAAGAAGCCGTCGATGCCGTCGTACGTGCCGCCGCCTTTCCACAAGAAGTCTTGCTGCTCCTGCGTCAGCTTGGCGTAGGGCGTGTCGATAGGGAACGAGCGCTTGGCGGCCTCGCGAATGAGATCGCGGAAGTGCGTGCTCCACTTTTCGGTGCGAAACGGAGCCAGCGCGCCCTGCCGGATGGTCAGCTGCGCGTTGGGAATCACCAATTCGGGATCGACGCCCGGCACCTTGCCGAACCCCTGGCACGTCGGGCACGCGCCGACCGGACTGTTGAACGAGAACAGCAGCGGAGTCGGCTCCTCGAACGTCATCCCGTCGCGCTCGAAGTGCTCGCTGAACGACAGCGGATCGGGCGTCTCCTCGCCATCCCTCGCGACCGGAAACACCTCGCACCGCCCCTCGCCCTCGCGGAACGCCTGCTCTACGCTGTCGGCGATCCGGTTCTGCCCGGCCTCATCGTCAGGACGGATCACCAATCGGTCGACGAGCACGCGCAGCCGGGTTCGGGGCGTCTTGACGGCCGACGGCTCGACTTCGTTCAGGTCGATGAGTCTCGGGTCCCGCTCCCTTGGCAGCCTGCGCTTTCAGTCGGCAGCGTGACGACGCGGAAGAAACCGCGCGCGCGCATCGTCTCCAGTTCGTCGGGCACCTTGAAGCCCTTGTGCTTGGGCAGCGCGAACGTCAGGTAGCATCGCTGACCGTCCGGCAACCGCTCGGCCATCTCGACGGCCGCACTGCGCGGGCTGTCCTTGGTGACGACCTCCCCGCTGATCGGCGAGATCGTCGTGCCGATGCGCGCGTAGAGCAGCCGCAGGTAGTCGTACACCTCGGTCTGCGTGGCGACGGTCGAGCGCGGGTTCTTGCTCGTCGTCGTCTGCTGAATCGCCATCGCCGGAGCCAAGCCCGCGATGTAATCCACGTCCGGCTTGTCCATTCGGGCGAGAAACTGCCGCGCGTAGCTGCTCAGACTCTCGACGTAGCGCCGCTGTCCCTCGGCATAGATCGTATCAAACGCGAGGCTGCTCTTACCGCTTCCGCTCGGCCCCGTGACCACGATCAGGCGTCCGTGTGGCAGGTCGAGGTCGAAGCCCTTCAGGTTGTGCTGGCGCACGCCGCGCAGCACGAGCGTCCGGTCGCGCAGGCGTTTCGCGGTCGGCGTAGCAGTGGGTTTGGGAGCGGGCGTGGCAGGCATCGGCGGCGGTCGGATTCGGCAGAGCATATGCCAACGCACACGTGCCGGTGAGGATGCACCAATCTGCATCTCAATGCCGTAAGTGGACGTTGCAGGACGGGCATTGAATTGCAGTCAAATCATGAGCACTCCGTCTCGACACATCAATCAGGTCATCGACCGACTGCTGGACGAGTGCCATCAATTTTCTGGCTTCTATCAGTATTGGCGGGAGATAAACGACGCAGGTTTGGCGCACCACGCAGCTATCAGCGTTGCCCCTCATTTTCTTCAACGCTGCGAGTAATGCTCTAATCGACTCGGCTATGCTGAGACTCTATCGACCGACAGACCCTACCAGAGTGAACAGTCACAGGTCCCCTATCTCGTACCGCCGGCTCGTCACTCGCCGAACACCCTGCTGTTTTCGTGAAGCGAAAGTCGACGCAGTAGAGGATTTGATTACTGGACCGCAGAGGCTTCTCTTGGGGCGAGATGATGGCAATCTGGACTGAGCTCGACTTCGTCGCGCGGCAGACGCGAAGGGCCAGCGCACAGCTCGGCCAGCGTCATCGCTTCGTCGACCTGCGTTTGTGCTGGTGTGGAGCAGCGGCGCCGTAGGCATCATCGGAAGCGAAGGCAACATGGGCACTCTGCTCTACGATGCGATGCTGCCGTCACTCTGAGCGCGCTATCTCGAGCATTCGACCGTCGGGAAGGGCGATGCCGGCAGGACTTGCGTTCGCCCGATCGTTAACTCCCTTCAAGGATCTGGATAGCGCTGCGAGATACAGTTAGCCAGAACTGGAAGTCACAGGAAGTCGTCACCAATCGGTGGCCTCGCGATCTCTGCTGTCTCATCGCGGCGCACGACGCAGGGCCTCAAACATCGCGGCCCACCGATCTAGATGACTCGCCTAGCTAGCCGCGCGGCAGGATGCTGCTCCGGATCCTGCGCGAGCGGATGAAGTCCAGATCTCTTAGCGAAAGGCGACGAGGCGTATTCCGACGCAGAGCATCGGTGATGCCATCTGATACGTGTTCACCGATGCTGACCCAGCACGGAACCCATCATACAAGAGTTAGATGCTGCTGATAGGTTGAACGAGGCCGCGCGCCAGTTCCAACACATCGCTCTTATAATCAGGAGCAGCAATGCACCTTGAAAGACGGTGAACCTGCTCCTCTAGACCGATGCCTCCTTGAATACGCGCCCCGGCGTGCCCATCGTTACTTTGGAGCGCCTCCTTCACCTCCGACCTCCCATGTCCGCACGTCTACTCGCTGTTCTACTCTTCCTCGCGGCTGTCCCGCTTGCCTCCGCGCAGCAGGCCGGTCCCGTCTTCGCCGATGGACAGGCCCAGGTCGTCCCCGCGTTCGAAAATCCGGACGACTGGATCCGCGAGGAGCTGTGGGTCGAAACCAGCTTTGACTCGGACGGCGATGGCGAAAGGGACCGCGTCCACGTGGCCGTAACGCGGCAGGCGCAGACGGACGACGGTTTGAAAGTGCCGGTCGTCTACGAGACGAGCCCCTACTTCGCGGGCACGGCGTCGCTGGGCGACCTGTTTTGGAACGTCGAGCACGAGCTAGGCGAGTCGGGTCCGGCTCGGGGCGCGGCGCAGCGGTTCGAGGCGCGCAACCGGCCCGGCATCTCGCAGTCGCAGGAGCGCGACTGGGTGCCGCGCGGGTTCGCCGTCGTCCACTCGTCGTCGCCGGGGACCGGGCTATCCGAGGGCTGCCCGACCGTCGGCGGATCGAACGAGGCGCTGGCTCCCAAGGCGGTCGTCGACTGGCTCAACGGACGCGCGCGCGGCTTCACCTCTGCGGACGGTGAGGACGAGGTGACGGCGGACTGGTCGACCGGAAAAGTCGGGATGACGGGCACGTCGTACAACGGCGCGCTGCCGGTCATGGCGGCTACGACGGGCGTCGACGGGCTGGAGGCGATCATCCCGATTGCGCCGGTCACGTCGTGGTACTACTACTACCGCTCCAACGGTGCCGTCCGCAGTCCGGGCGGCTACCTGGGCGAGGACGCCGACGTGCTCTACGACTTCATCCACAGCCGCGATTCGGACCGCTGGGACTATTGCAACCAGACGTATCGCGACGGCGAAATGGTCGAGGGACTGAGCCGCGAAACCGGCGACTTGACACCGTTCTGGGCCGCGCGCGATTACATCGCCCAGTCTGGCAACGTTCGCGCGGCGACGCTGATGGCGCATGGCTTCAACGACTGGAACGTGATGCCCGAAAACAGCTTCGGTTTTGCCAAGGCGCTCGAGAATCGAGGCGTGCCGGTTCAATACTACTACCACCAGGAGGGCCACGGCGGAGCGCCTCCGATGCGGCTGATGAACCGCTGGTTCACGCGCTTTCTCTATGGCGTCCAGAACGGCGTCGAAGAGGACCCGCGCGCCTGGATCGTCCGCGAAAACGACGACCGGATGGAGCCGACGCCCTACGCCACGTACCCCAACCCCGACGCCCAATCGGTCCCCCTCTACGTCAGCGCCACACGCTCGACGCCGACGGTAGTAACATGATGGGCGGCCTGAGCCTGACGCGGGCCGACGATGCCCAGGGCATGGCGATGCTGTCCGACGACGTGTCGCTGGACGCGCAGTCGCTGACCGGTTTCGCGCCCAACGCGGCCCGCCTGCTCTACGTCTCACCCCGGCTCGAGCAGCCGCTCCACCTGTCGGGCGTTAGCCGCGTCTCGATGCGCCTCGCCGCCGACAGACCAGCGGCCAACGTGACGGTCTACCTCGTCTCGCTGCCGTGGTCGGACGGATGGCGCAAGGCGGGCGGGGGCCTCACACGCGGCTGGGCCGATCCGCAGAACGCGACGGCTCTCGAAACCAGCGCACCGCTGACGCCCGGCCAGTTCGTCGACCTCTCGTTCGACCTGCAACCAGACGACGAGATCATCCCCGCCGGTCAGCGCCTGGGTCTGCTCGTGTTTTCGAGCGATCCCGACTTTCTCATCCATCCCGAAGCGGGCACGCAGTTGACGCTCGACCAGGATGCGCTGTCGATCGAGATCCCGATCGTCGGCGGCGAGGCGGCACTTCGGGCGGCGTTCGGCCAGTAACCCCACAACTATGACCCGAATTCCTGCCACGGCCTTCGTCCTGATCGTCCTACTGGTTTCGGCCGCCTCCGGCTGCAGCGGCCTCTGCCCGGATGGCGGTGACGACCGGGCTGCGTGCGAACGACAGGTCGAGGCTTCTGAGCGCGGCGCTCGCGAAGGCTGGCGAAACACCGAGCAGGCGCGCAGCGAAGCCCGTGCCCCCGCCACAGCCCGCTTCGCATCCGATCTGAAACGCGGAATGACGGCAGACGAGCTGCGTCAGGTGGCCGGCGACCCGAACCGGCGGCAGCGCGTCGAGGAGCGCGAGACGTGGTCATACGACGTGGACGGCTCGCGCACGTTCAACGTGACGCTAGTCGACGAAAAGGTGACCGGCTGGCGCTACGTGGCACGCTGACACGCACGGCGCGGGGTGAGGCAGCGAATGTGAAGGATTCGAACGCTGATCCTTCGTACGTTCCGCCAACTCCACGACCGACTTCATGCCGCTCACTCTCGGCGTACCCCGCGAAACTCTACAGGGCGAAACGCGCGTCGCCCTGTCGCCCGAAACCGCTGGCCGTCTCGTAAAAGACGGGTTCGCCGTCGTCGTCGCGCCCGGTGCGGGAGCCGCAGCGTTTCATAGCGACGCCGACTACCAATCCGCCGGATGCACGACCGGCGACGCGTTCGCTGCCGACGTGCTGCTGTGCGTGTCGCCGCCTGCGCCCGAGCAGGTGCGAGCCGGGCAAACCGTGGTCGGCCTGATGGACCCGCTGGGCGATCCGCAGCGAATGCAGGCGCTGGCCGCGTCCGGCGCGACGATTCTGGCGATGGAGTTGGTGCCGCGCACGTCGCGGGCGCAAAAGATGGACGCGCTCTCGGCGCTGTCGAGTCTGGCAGGCTACCGCGCCGCGCTGCTAGCGGCGAATGGGCTGCCCAAGTTCTTTCCGCTGCTCACGACGGCGGCGGGCACGCTGCGTCCGGCGCAGGTGCTGATTCTGGGCGCAGGAGTGGCAGGCTTGCAGGCGATCGCGACGGCTCGGCGGCTGGGCGCGCGCGTGTCGGCGTACGACGTGCGCGCGGCGTCGGCCGAAGAGGTGCGCAGCTTGGGCGCGACATTCGTCGAACTCGACCTGGGCGGGGGCGACGCGCAGGACGCCGGAGGCTACGCCCGCGCGCTCGCCGACGATCAGGCCGAGCGGCAGGTCCGCGCCCTCGCGCTGCACGTCGCCAAAGCCGACGTCGTCATCACGACGGCGCTCATTCCGGGGCGGAAGGCACCCCTGCTCGTCAGTCAGGAAGCCGTCGCGGCCATGGCCCCGGGCTCGGTCGTCGTCGACTTGGCGGCTCCGGGCGGCGGCAACTGCGCGCTCACGCAGGTGGGCGAGACCGTCGTATCGGGCGGCGTGTCGATCCTCGGCCCGGCCAACGTGACGGCTGAGATGCCCGTCCACTCCTCGCTCGTGCTGGGGCGGACGCTGGCGGCGCTGGTCGGGCTGATCGCCACGCCCGATGGGCTGGCGCTGGACCTCGAAGACGACATCGTGCAGGGCGCGCTGGTGGCGCGGGACGGGGCGGTCGTGCATCCGCGGGTGTTGGGGATGCTGAGCGGCGGGTGATGTGGCGGCAGGATGGGTGGCTTGGGGGGTCGCCCTTTTGGGGTTTCAAACAACTACAAACGACTGTTTTTATGCTGGACGATCTGATTCTATTCGTGCTCGCGGCCTTCGTCGGCGCCGAGCTGATTTCCAAGGTGCCGCAGACGCTGCACACGCCGCTCATGTCGGGGTCGAACGCGATCAGCGGCATCACGATCGTCGGCGCGCTGGTGGCGTCGGGGATGACGGACGGCGTGCTGGCGCAGTCGCTGGGCTTCGTGGCCTTGGTCGCGGCGACGATCAACGTGGTCGGCGGCTTTCTGGTGACCGACCGGATGCTGGCGATGTTCAAGAAGAAACGCGCGCCGAATACTCCGAATGCTTCCGACGCCTGACCTCCGCCCTCCACTTTCTGATCTACCCGACTGCTCATGGACGTTCTGATCGAACTGGCCTACCTCGTCGCTGCGTCGCTGTTCATCCTGGGCCTCAAACGGCTCTCCTCGCCCGCGACGGCGCCACAGGGCAACCGGCTCTCCGCTGCGGGAATGCTCGTCGCCGTCGTGGCGACGCTGCTGAGTCAGCAAGTTCTCTCGCCGTTCGTGCTGCTGGCCGGACTGGTGCTCGGCGGCGGCATCGGGGTGCTGCTGGCTCGGCGCGTCGAGATGACCGGAATGCCCGAACTCGTGGCGGCCTTCAACGGGCTGGGCGGGCTGGCGTCGGTGGGCGTGGCGCTGGCTGAGGGCGCGCGATTGGCGGACGGGGTTGAAGTCATTTCCCCGATTACGGGTGCTGTGCTGGGCCTGTCGGTCCTCGTCGGCTCGGTGACGCTGAGCGGCTCGTTCGTGGCGTACGGCAAGCTGGCGGGCAAGCTGTCCGGCAACCCGATCTCGTTTTCGGGAATGCGCGTGCTGACGCTGCTGCTGGCCGTCGCTGCGGTCGGGTTGATCGCCTACTACGCGTCGGAGGCGAGCGAAGCAGGGACTCAGTTTCTCGTCCTTCACGACTCGATCCATCTGCCAGTTTTGATCCTGTTCGAACTGGCTGTTTTGGCCTTGGTCCTCGGCCTGACGACGACGCTGCCTATCGGCGGCGCGGATATGCCCGTCGTCGTGTCGCTGCTCAACGCGTATTCGGGACTCGCCGCCGCGCTGACGGGCTTCGTGCTGGGCAACACGGCGCTCGTCGTCTCGGGCGCGCTGGTCGGGGCGAGCGGGCTCATCCTGACGCAGATCATGTGCGACGCGATGAACCGCAGCCTGCTCAACGTGCTTGCCGGAGGCTTCGGCGGCGGCGGCGGCGAAGGATCGGCGACGAGCCAGTCGGGCGGCTCGATCCAGGAAACGCAGGCCGACGACGTCGCCGTGTCGCTGGCCTATGCCGACCGCGTCGTGATCGTGCCGGGCTATGGCATGGCCGTCGCGCAGGCGCAGCATCAGGTGCGCGAACTGGCCGACGTGCTGACCGCCAAGGGCGTCAACGTCCGGTTCGCCATCCACCCGGTCGCCGGGCGCATGCCGGGGCACATGAACGTGCTGCTCGCCGAGGCCAACGTGTCGTACGATCTGCTCGCCGAGATGGACGAGATCAACGGCGAGTTCGACCGCACCGACGTGGTCCTGGTCGTCGGAGCAAACGACGTAGTCAACCCGGCTGCGCGAACCGACACGTCGAGTCCGATCTACGGCATGCCGATCCTCGACGTGGACAAGGCGAGCCAGGTCGTCGTACTCAAACGGTCGATGCGTCCGGGCTACTCGGGCGTCGAGAACGCGCTCTTCTTCATGCCCGGCACGCGGATGCTCTTCGGCGACGCCAAAGAATCCATCGCGACGCTGACGACCGAAGTCAAAGCGCTCTGACCGTTACGCAGACGACCCCGTCCAGCGCTGCGCGTCTCGACACTCCAAACCCCAAAGACGGTCAACCGGGCCGAAGAGAGCCGAAGAGAACGGTCGGTTCAGTCCCGTTTCTGTGGGGCGCAGTCGTGACTGTCACAGTCGTGACTTCCGCCCGCCGATCTGTCGTCCATCCGGCAACCGGTCGCCGAGCCTGAGCACGAGCGGGTCAATGATCCCGAACGCGCCGCACACGGCGTCCACTATTCCCTCGCGCACGACGAGCAGCACGCGCGGTCCGCCCGGCGACTGGGTGTGCGCTATACCATCGCGAACCGATTGCGCTAACCCGCCTCCTCCGAGTTCGAGTGGACCGACTTCGTCGATCACGACCCACGAGTTGTCTGCCGCGTCGGCGAGCGCGCCGATGACGCAGGCGTTGGCCCAATCCAGCGTCGACGCCGAGAACGTGAACCGACCCACCGGCACCCGATCCGTTTCGCGTGCTCCAGGTGAGGCTTCGAGCGCGCGCGATTCGCCCGAGCGGAGGTCCAACACGCGGCGGCTCCCGTCGACGACCGGTTGCACCACGCCGCGCGAGATCGTTGCCGGGAAGGTGCGCAGGAGGGCGGTGGTTTTGCCGGTTCGAATCGGCCCAGTCAGTATCACGATCACGGCTCGGGCGCAGATTCGAGCGAGGCGAGTGCTGCCGCTGCGACGAGCGTGGCGAAGGCGACGGGTCGCACCAGACCGCATCCCAGCGTCCGCTCCCACGCCAGGCGAGCCAGCGCGGCGAGTTCAGGAAGCTGGTCGGCCGCGCGCGCCACCTCGACTCCGCGCGATGACTTGCGCGCCCATCGGTGCACCAGCAGCATCAGCAGCGGAGCCACTAGTGTCATCCACAGACCGATGAGCACGACGGCTCGCACGAGCGCGACAGTCGCCGTCGTCAGAGGCCGCGTCGTGTCTGCTGCCAGTCCGAGAGCGGCGTAGGCTCCCAGCAGCAGCGCGACCAGCCCCAGGCGGCGCACGACCGGGCCAGTCCACCACGCGCCGGGTCGTGCGCTTCGCTGCGCCACTCGCCTCCCGACCCGGACGCGTGCTTCGGAGGCTAACGCTATCGCCTCGGGCTGCCGCGACGCGTCAAATACTCTTTGCGGCAATCGACCGCCCAGCACGCCTGCGACGGCTCCCATCGCCACGTGCAAGCCGACGTAGACGCCCACCAGCCACACGCTCGCCGAACTGGGACCGTCGGCCACTCCCAGGAACGGGCCGATCTGCCGAATCGCCAGGGCTACCAGCGCGTCGACGGCGTCCCAGAAGGCGGCTCCGAACAGGAGTGTCATCACGATCACGCGCTGCAACGCCGACTCGACGAGCGCGACGACGCCCAGTACCAGCGGTCCAGCGGCTCGGCCCAGCGCCGGTAGTACGAGCGCCGCCAGTCCGCCCTGAAACGCGACGGCCAGATAGGCCCCAACCGGCGAGTGCGGACTCGCCGCCGCTTTCACGCCCAATACCACCGCCGTCGCGGTGAGTAGCGTGCGCCGGATCGGCCGCCCATCGCGGCGCGCCGCCTCTGCCAACAGAGCCAGCAGGACGACTGCACTCGACCCCACGAGCAGGCCCGTCAGCGGCAAGCGAAACGCGTGCAATGCGCCACCCAGCCCCACCTCGGCCAGCGCCCACAAAGCCGTCAGTCGCGCGATCGCGGGAGACGTGCCCACGGGGCGGGGCAAGAGCGAGTCCGGTTTCAGGTGATCCACGTTGGAAGAAACGGCGCCGATCCCGTCGACGCCTCAGCCGATCGACTCACTTGCCTTCTTGCACGCGTGCACCACTGGGCTTGGCAAACACGTCGTCGGACACGTCGGGGGCGAAGCGCAGATTGGTGAGTGTTCCTTTGGCGCGCTGGGAGCCGGTTTCGGACGAGAATGAGCGGAAGCCCTCCTGCATCACGATCCCGCCTCCCGGCGACTGCGTCCCGTCGTAGAGCATCGTCGTCTCGGCCAGCTCGCCGTCGGGGTTGAAGTACGAGACGACGTAGCGGACGCCCTGCACGCGATTAGTCTGGGGGTCGAGCATCAGATCGTAATAGTCGTCCGGCGCATCGCCGGTACCGTCGTCGAACGTGATGCGGACGACATCGACGGTGCGGCCATCGACCGTGTCGGACGGAGCGAGCGCGTAGTTGACGCCTGGGTCGGCGAGGACGAAGGGCATCGACACGAAGTAGTAGGGCGTCAGCGCCCAGAAGCGCGCGTTGGTGAACAGTTCGGCGTCGGCGGGCGCGATCCAGGCTTCCTCCCCTGTCCATCCGAAGCGGACCGATGTGTCGGCTACGACGGTGTGAACGGCGCGCGCGCTCCACAGGTCAATGATCTGGTGGGTCGCGAGGGGAGCGCCGCTTGCCGTGCCATCCGCTTCGGTGCGCTGGTAGGCGTACGTGTAGCGCAGCGGCCCGCCTCGGTACCATGCCTCCAGTCCGCCGTGCGCCTCAATCGCCTGAGCGACGCGCTGCCCGGCCGGCGACGCGCTCATCCGCTCGTCCGCCTCGGCTACGCGCTGGTCGATAGCGTCGGGTTCGGTCAGCGACGCGGTGTCGTAGTCGGCGCAGGCCGTCAGAAGCAGGAGTAGGGCGATCGGGAAGAGGCGCATCGGTCGGACGGAGAGGGGAGAGGCCGACGGCACGCTTAAATCGGAACGCACGTTCCCACGCTGAGGGTCTTCGACTGGTGATCGAGGCGATGACAAGCCCGCCGCCCAAAGCGTGGCGGTGGACGCGGGAGTCGGTTGGCGCACCGCTCAGGAGCCGTGAATGGAGAGTAGGCGCGCGGCGGCGTAGTTTTCGACTTCCTCTTTTGCCCCGCTCCATGCTCGTCCTCGGCCTGTCCGGATTCTATCACGACTCGGCAGCGTGCCTCTTGCGCGATGGGCAAATCGTGGCAGCGGCGCAGGAAGAGCGCTTCACACGCGTCAAGCACGATGCGAGCTTCCCGCGTCAGGCCGTCGCCTACTGCCTGCGCGAAGGTGGGGCGACGGTCGCCGATCTGGACGCGGTCGCCTTCTACGACAAGCCGCTGCTGACGTTCGAGCGACTGCTCGAGACGTACGTCGCGAGTGCGCCGCGCGGGCTGCTGTCGTGGTGGGCCGCCATGCCGGTATGGCTCAAAAAGAAGCTGTGGACCAGCGATACGATCCGCAAGGCGCTGGACTACGAGGGGCCGCTGTTCTTTCCCGAACACCACGAAAGCCACGCCGCCAGCGCGTTTTTCGCCTCGCCGTTCGAGCGGGCCGCCGTCCTCACGACCGACGGCGTCGGCGAGTGGGCGACGACGACGATCGGGACTGGTGACGGCAACACGCTCACGTTGGACCGCGAGCTGCATTTTCCACACTCTCTGGGCCTGCTCTACTCTGCCCTCACTTACTTCTGCGGCTTCCGCGTCAACAGCGGCGAATATAAGCTGATGGGATTGGCGCCCTACGGCACGCCGCGCTTCGCGGACGCCATTCGCGAGCACCTCATCGACCTGCGCGACGATGGCTCGTTTCGCTTGAACATGGACTACATGGGATATGCGACGGGCCTGCGGATGACGACGCCCAAGATGGAATCGCTCTTCGGCCCGCGCCGCCGCCCCGAGTCCGAACTGACGCCCCGCGACCTCGACCTCGCCGCTTCGATCCAGGCCGTCACGACCGACGCCGTGCTGGGACTGGCGCGCGAAGCCGTCCGCGTGTCGGGCAGCCGCAACCTGGCGATGGCGGGAGGCGTCGCGCTCAACTGCGTCGCCAACGGGCATCTGCTGCGCTCGGGACTGGTCGACGAGTTGTGGATTCAGCCCGCTGCCGGTGATGCGGGCGGCGCACTGGGATCGGCGCTCGCCGCCTACCATCACGCGCTGGGCGGATCGCGACCGATCCCAACCGGCGACCTGATGCAGGGCGGTTATCTCGGCCCCTCGTTTTCGGACGACGACATCGCGGCCTTCCTCGCCACGACCGGCATTCCGTTCATGCGCGCCGAAAGCGACGCCGACCTGGTCGCTCGCACGGCCGATTTGCTCGCCGCCGGAAAGGCCGTCGGCTGGTTTCAAGGGCGGATGGAGTATGGACCGCGCGCGCTGGGAAACCGCTCGATCCTCGCCGACGCGCGGGGTCGCGAGGTTCAGCGGACGGTCAACCTCAAAGTCAAGTTCAGAGAGAGCTTCCGCCCGTTCGCTCCCTCGGTCCTCGCCGAGCGCGCCGGGGATTTCTTCGACCTGGATGCGCCCTCACCGTACATGCTGCTCGTGGCGCCTGTCAAAGGCGCGACGGTCGAAGGCGAGGGCCTGGGCCAGTTGGGAAGCGTCGGCGGCCCGATCCCCGCCGTGACCCATGTCGACGGGAGCGCGCGCGTGCAGACGGTCGACGGTGAGTACAACCCGCTCTTCCACGCGCTGCTGACCGCGTTTGGCGAGCGGACGGACACTCCGGTTCTCGTCAACACGAGCTTCAACGTGCGCGGCGAACCCATCGTCCACACGCCCGAGGATGCCTATCGGTGCTTTCGCGCGACGCATCTGGACGCTCTCGTGATGGGCCGGTTCGTGCTCGAAAAGTCCGCCATCCCCGGCGCCGAGTCCGAAACGCTGACGCCCGAGCAGGTCGCGCAGACGTACGGTTTGGATTGATCTGTCGAGTTTGCTAGACGCCCAACGTGCAGTAGGTTAGGAATTCCGCGCTCCGGTCGATACCTACCTCTCCCCGGACCGTCTCGGCATCCCCAAACTTCTACGTGCGTCGCCTCGTCGTAGCCTGCGTTTTCTCCCTTGTGCTGCTCTCCTCGCTTGGGGCAGCGGGCCGAGTGCGCGCGCAGCCGGGGTGGGAGGGGTTGGTGCGCCACGGGTTCGAGTCGACGGTGTGGAGCGTCGACAACGGTTTGCCGCAGAACTCCAATCAGCGCGTCTTGCAGGGCAGCGACGGATCGATCTGGATGGGCGGGTTTGGCATACCGGCTCGCTTCGACGGTTACGAGTTTCGCGCTGCCGAGCTGAGAGGCATTCCGGAGGGTGCAACCGTCCGCGGCGACGGTCTCACGCCGTGTCCGGGCGGCCAAGCCATGTGTGCCGTCGTGTTGGGGAACGGAATCTGGCGCACCCTAGGCGACTCGTTGGTCGAACGCATCGCAGCGTTCGATCTCGACGGCTACACGTACGACGGTTACACCGAAAGCATCATCGTCGAAACGTCCAAAGCGGCCGACGCGTCGCTCTACTTCGTGGGGGCCGATACGACCTATCGCCTCGGCTCGCATCCTCCGTACGGGATCGTCCGCAGCGGAATGATCGCCCGGTCACGCGACGGCACCATCTACAGCTATTCGGTAGCCGGGCAGATCTGGAAACTGAGCGGCGGAGCGTGGAGCCTGCACGCCTCGCAGCCGGTCGGCTTCCGCACCTCTCACCTGTTTTCGGATGCCGATGGCACGGCGTGGACGATGGGGGAGGCGGGCATCCACCGCATCACGGCTGACGGCTTAGAGACGTTCTCTGACCTGAACTGGGCGCGCCACATCGTGCCATACCACGACGGCTATCTGGCCGCAGCGCGCGCGGGCGTATTTCGCCTGTCGTCTGATGGGACTCTCGTGGATACGTTGGCGACGTTGCACGCCAACTGGATATACGAGGACTCGGCGGGCATGATCTGGTTGGCGCTCGAGTCCGACGGCGTGATGCGCCTGCGCCCGCATCGCATCGGCATCGTCGACGTGGGAGAGTTCGGGGCCAGCGGCGTCCGAAGCCTGCTGCGGGACCGCGATGGCAGCGTGTGGACGACGGGCAACTGCGAGGGCGTGCTGAACTTCGACGCGTCGGGGCGACGGTCCGCCTACCTGGCGTCGGATGAGGCGCTGACACCCGGACAAATGGCACGGATCTCCAACTGCTTTTGGACCGTCGCGCAGACACCGGACGGGGCCGTCTGGACGACGGGGATGGGCGGTCGCATTCACCGCATCCGCGACGAGCGCATCCGCATGATCGACGCGTCGGCGCAGACGGCCAGCCTGAGTCTGGAAGGAGGCTCGGTCGTGCTCTTTACCGACCGCGATGGCATGCTGTGGACCAGTCGGAACAGGGATGGTCGCATCTACCGCCGCTCGGCATCCGGGGCGTTTGTCCACGTACCGGCCTGGCATCTGGCAGACGGAGCAGAGCGCGCCCAGTTCATGGTCCAGCAGTTCTTTCAAGACCGGGACGGTGTTGTCTGGATCGGGGGACCCGGCTACGTTGCGCGGTTCGACGGCGTCGCGTTTGCCCCGATCCTGCGTGTCGAGGGCGGCGCGCGCACGTTCGCTCAGGCCGAAGACGGCACGCTCTACGTCGGCACCTATGGCGGCGGCATCTACCAGCTCGGTCTCAGCGCACAGATCAGAGGGCGCGAAGAGACGCTGCACTCGTCCGACGTGCCCCGCTTTCGCGCGTCCAACGGCCTGCCCGACGACTTCGTCTCCCTGCTCCACCTCGACGCACGCGGACGGTTGTGGTCGGCGCACAATCAGGGCCTGGCTCGAACGCATCGACGTGACCTGGACGCGTTCTTGAACGGCGACGCCCAACCTCCTCACGTGCGTACGTTCACGTCGGCGGACGGTCTGCCGAGTACCGAAGCCAACGGAGGCTTTCAGGGCGCCGGTCTGGTCTGGCCCGACGGAAAAGTCTGGCTCCCGACGATCAAAGGCATAGCCGTACTCGATCCCGAACTCGCTGACGACGCCCAGCCGCCGCCGCCGCCCTACCTCCGGTCCGCCGAGGTCGACGGGATGCCAGAGACGTGCTCGACGACCGGGCCGTGTGCGCTTCGGATGTCATCGTCCGACCGGCGCGTCCGGTTTCGTATCGGAGCCATCACCGCCGAGCATCCACGCAACATCGAACTCAACGTCCGGCTCTCGGGCGACGAGTGGGAGCGTGTCACTCCATCGGACCGCAGCATCACCTATGCCGGATTGAGCGGCGGGTCCTACCGGTTGGAGGCCCGCGCCCGCAGCGCCGACGGGGAGTGGGGCGACGCGCACGTGCTCGCTACACTTGCCGTGCCGACGCCGATCTACGAGACCCCGTGGTTTCTGATCGGTGCTGCCCTGGCGTTGGCGCTCGGTATCGTGAGCATCGTCGGCCTACGCGACCGATCGATTCGCAAGCGCGAGCGGACCCTGCAACGCGCCGTCGATCAGCAGACCGAAGAACTACGAGGTACTTCGGTGCGGGTGGAAGCGCAGAACCTTGTGCTCGCCGATCTGGTGACGAGTAAAGAGCGTGTCATGCGGATGGTGTCGCACGACCTCAAAAACCCGATTGGCGGCATCGTAGGACTGTCTGAAGCCATCAAGGAGGACCTGCCGCCCGATTCCGAAACCGCCGAGATGATCGGCATCATTCACGAAGCGGGCGAGCAGGCACTGCTATTGATCCACTCGATCCTCGACGCCGAAACCGGATCGGCCTCCGCTGCCTCCGCCGACTTGCCCGTCGTCGACCTCCGGAACGTCGTTCGGTCGGCAGCGGCGCTGTCGCAAGGGTTCGCGCGCACCAAGGGGCAGCGGATCCATACGCTCCTGCACGGGGCGCCCGCGATGGTCCGCGCCGACGCGCTTCGCCTGCGGCTAATCGTAGACAACCTGGTATCGAACGCGCTCAAATACGCGCCCCTCGAATCCGACGTGTACATCGGGTTGACGTGTGAAAGCGGCCACGCCGTCCTGACCGTGGACGACGAAGGGCCAGGCATCCCGGTCGATCAGCGCAGCCACGTCTTCGACCCTTACACGCGCTTGAATGCTCAGCCGACGGGTGCCGAGACGGCTACCGGACTGGGCCTCTTCCTGGCGCGCGAGATCGTACAGCAGTACGACGGCACCATTGAGGCCGGCGATAGTCCGCAGGGCGGCGCGCGCTTCTTAGTCCGACTTCCTCTCGCGGGAGACTGATCCCAATCGTCCAGTATGTGCAGACGGGTGTGGAAAAGATGTCGTCCGCTTCGAACGGGTGTGACATAGGGTAGGCACGGTACATGTTTGATCATGTGACTACTCTCTTACTCCCCGCCGCGCCATGGACCGCTCCCCCCACTTCTCCGGCCTCTGGCAAGACGACGAACGCGCCGCCCTGCTGGCCGCTGTGAGAACTCTCGCCGAGCGGCCCGAAACCGCTGGCGCACGCGGTCCCGACTGGACGTTTCATCGGTACGAGTCGGGCGCGCACGCCGTCTTCGCCGCGTCGCACCGAAGCGCCACGCGCATGATGACCGCAACGACAGCCGACGAACTGGCCCTCCGGCTACGCGGCTACGGACGACCCTCCGCCTCCGAATCAGAGGCGATGCCTCTTGCAATGGCCGCCTGACGAGAGCATGCGGCGTAGCTTGTTGCCATGCCGCATGCTCTCGCCCGCTTCGACCTCGACTATCGCCCCAGCCTCGCTTTCCTGGCGGGCGTCGACGAAGCCGGGCGCGGATGCCTGGCCGGTCCTGTCGTAGCCGCCGCCGTGATTCTGCCGCCCGGTTGCGAACTGGATGGGCTCGACGATTCCAAAAAGCTGTCGCCGTCTCAGCGCGATGTGCTCTTCGAACGGATTCCGAGTATCGCGCTGTCTGTCGGCGTCGGGATGTGCTCGCCCGCCGAGGTCGACCGGCTCAACATCCTGCACGCGGCGATGGAAGCGATGCGCCGAGCCGTAGCCGCTCTCGACGTGCTGCCCACCCGCATCCTGATCGATGGCAACCGCCTTCCACCCGACCTGCCCGCCCCGGCTCTCGCCATCGTCAAAGGCGACGGCAAGAGTCAGAGCATCGCCGCGGCGTCGGTCATCGCCAAGGTGACGCGCGATCGCCTGATGATCGATCTGGATGCGGGATTTCCGAGCTTCGACTGGAAGGGCAACAAAGGCTATCCGACCAAAGCGCACTACGCTGCCCTCTCCAAACACGGCCCGACTGTTCACCACCGCCGTTCGTTTCGGTTGAGCTAACCGACGCGCTCTCCCTCTTCCAATCCGGCACCGCGCATGAAGTCCGACGCGCTCTGCCGTTTGCGCCCCGCCTGTTGTACTTCGGTTAGTTGCAGCGGACGATCCGCACAGGCGGCGAACAGGCGATCGTCGCGAACAGCTAGCGTGCCCGGATCTGCGGTATTCAACTCGGACGGTGCGTCGTCGGGAAGGGCCGTGCGGTAGAGCTTGAGGGAGGCGCCGCGCCATGTGGTCCATGCGCCGGGGAAGGGCGAGAATCCGTGGATGTGGCGGCGCACCTGGAGGGCAGGCTGTGCCCAGTCGACTTCGCCTTCTTCGCGGAAGAGTTTGGGTGCAGGCGTGGCGTGCGCGTCGTCCTGCGGCTGGGGATGTGCTTCGCCGCGCTCGTACAGCCGAACCGTCTCGACGACCAGGTTGGCGCCGAGTGTCATCAGCCGGTCGTGGAGGTCGCCCGCCGTATCGTCCGGCGAGAGCGGCACGCGACGCTGCAGCAGGATGCCGCCGGTGTCGACGCGTGCGGCGAGGGCGAACGTCGTCAACCCGGTCTCGTCGTCGCCCGCCATGACGGCGCGCTGGATCGGGGCGGCGCCGCGGTACAGGGGCAGCAGCGATCCGTGCAGGTTGAACGCGCCCAGTCGCGCCGATTCGAAGACCGAGGGAGGCAAAATCTTGAACGCCACCACAACTACCAAATCGGCCTCGATCGCCGCGATCTCGTCGGCGAACTCAGCCGACTTGACCGACTCGGGCTGCAAAATCCGCTCGATCCCCAACCGCGCGGCGGCTCGCTTGACCGGTGGAGGCGTCGGCGGCTTCCTTCGGCTCCCCGGCGCGTCCGGCGACGTGACGACGGCGACCGGCGCGTGGCCCGCCTCGACCAACGCCTCGAGCGACGGAACGGCGAACTCGGGCGTACCCATGAACACGAGGCGGGGCGGCTGGGACATACGGAACGGCTTGAGTGACTCGTCTCAACGCATCGACTCCGATCCGTGCTCCGCCTACTGCCGCTCCAGCACGATGCGGTAACCACCGGTGAAGCCGACCACTTCGGCCTCGTACGTGTCTTCGCCGCTCGGATTGAATAAGCTGGGCAAGCGAGGATCCATGTCGTCCGAGTCGATCACCATCTCTCGAATGCCGAATCTGGCGTAGGTGCCGGAGAACGGTGCAGTAGACGGAGTCGGGGCGTCTGCGCCGTTCGAGTCGTCACGCCCCGGATTGAACGTCCCGGTGACGCGTCCATCGTCGGTCAGCGTCAGAGCTAGACCGCCACCCGATGCCAGAGCGTTGTAGCGTCCGTCTCCCGCTCGTTCGAGGTCGAGCACGACGGCGACGTAGCGTCCAGCGTGGTCGTACGACTCCTCGCTGGAATCACAGGCGGCGAGTGCCAGCAGAGCGAGGGCGAGCGTGCCAAGAGAGCGCATAGTGCTACAACTAGTGGCAGACAGTGATACGGCTGCGCAGAGTGCTACAGCCGCGTTCGGTCGTCCCAAATCGGGTGCAGAAGCTGGTAATCGCCGAAGCCGGTCTGGTCGATGAAGATGAAGCGGCGGCCGATGTGGTTATAGGTCCAGACTTCGTAGGGATCGTTGTCGAAACTGAACGGATGCCGCTCGATCTCGGTCGGCTCGCCGAAGCGGATCATGACGAGGCCGCGATCGGTCTCCCAGCCGCTGCGTCCGCCCGCTTTGTAGCTGCGGTTCGAATAGGCGACGCGCAGGTAGTATTCTTCCATCCGCTCGTTGCGTGCCGTGCCGGGCGTCGGGTCCATGCGCTCCCAGTAGGCGCGGAAGCGGCGCAGGCGCTCGGCCGTTGAGGGCGCCTCGCGCATCGCCTCGATGTCGCGCGGCTTGGCAATGTGGACGAGTTGGGCGATGGCGCCGTCCAGATCGCGCACGTGCTGCGCCAGCCCGGTCCACAGCACCTCGACCGGCTTCTCGCGCGTGGCGAGCGTGTCGCCCGAGAGCGTTTCGAGCCGGATGCGGACCGTGTAGCTACCGACGCGGAAGCCCTCGAGCGGAATCGTCACCACGACCGGGTTGCGACCGGCCTTGAGGCTCGTCGGGGCGACGGTTGCGTAGGTGGCGCTCGACGACTCGTCTTGCTGCATGCCCAGCGCCGTCCGTACCAGCGAGCGCCGCGCCTGCCGCCGCACTTCGCGCACGACGCGCACTTCGCGCGGGGCATCGGAATAGACTTCGTAAAAGAACGAAAACGCCCGCTCATCCGACGCGACGGCGTTAGAGACGCGCGGGCTGATGCTCGCCTTGGCCGCGTCGTAACTGTCGACCAGGATCAGGTCGCTGACCGACGGCGACGCGCCCAGGTCGGCAACCACCGTCGTCACCTCGTGGGCATAGGTGCGCGACGACGCGCCGTCCTCGACGCTGAACTGCAACAGATACGGCCCCGGCGCGAGCGACAGCGACTGGGTCGTTTTGTCGGCAAAACGGTCTTCGATCGTGGCGTCGTAGCTCGACGCGGTGACGGTGCGGTCCCACGTCTTGCCCGCGACGTAAGCGCCCTGCCGTCCACCCGCTTCGACGCGGTACACACCGAGCGTGACGCTGTAGCGGGCCTGGAATCCGGCGTCGGCGCGCGTGAACGAGAGCGCAGCGTACGAGATCTTGGTGTACACGTCCAACCGCGTCTGCGTACCGGTCTCGGCGCGCACACTGATCGCATCGACTTCGAACGGAGCGGCGGCTTCTTGCGCCGCTGCCGGGCCGCATACCAGCAGCGCAAGGCCGATCCACAGGCAGACGCGCAGGGCGTAGCGTTCGAGAACTATCATGCCGAAGGGTGTAGCTGTACGCAGGAGCAGAACGGAAGTGAGGGACGGCATCGTCGGCGGGACGACGACGCGCCTCAGTACGATACGCGGTTTATCGCGAGTGGAAAAGTCGAAAAGAGAGGGTGACAAGATGCGACATCTGAGCGCTCCCTTCACACACGCATTGGGTCGTCTGGCCCACCGCGCCTCTGAACCGTCGCCCCGCGTCCTCAACGGCCCTACCACTTACCTAGATATCGCCCCGTGTGCCTATTTGATCGGCAATCGACCGCGTCATCGGCGTCACGAGGTCTCCGGTATGCCGCGTCGACGCCGGTTCGATCAGCGCCAAGAAACACGGCTCGTCGGCGACCGGATTGTGCCGAACGCCTCGTGGGACGACTGCGAATGAGCCTGCGGGCAGTTCGATCGCGCCGTCTTCCAGCTCGATGCGGAGCCGTCCTTGCAAGACGAGAAAGAGTTCGTCCTCATCGGCGTGGTTGTGCCAGACGAACTCGCCCCTAACCTTGGCGACCTTAACGAGTTGATCGTTGACACGCCCCACCACGCGCGGCGACCACCACTCGGTCAGCTTCTCGGCTTCGGTCAGCAGATGGACGGCGTCGATCACGGCGTGCGTGGGAGGAGATTTAGTCGCACTCGGAGAGGGTGAGTTTCCGGAGTCCAATCTAACGCACGGAGCGTTTGGTTGGCGCCCCGGCGAGCGAGGCGGATGAGCGCGCCTATCTCGCCTATCTTCGCCGCTCACTCATCCACCCCGCCGTTCCGCTGCCATGTCCGCTCCTGACCTGCTTACTGTCGGCATCGCCCAGATCGCACCCGTCTGGCTCGACCGCGCTGCCACGATTGCACGCGTCGTCGATTTCATAGGCGATGCTGCCGCAGCGAACTGCGGACTGGTCACCTTCGGCGAAGCGTTCGTACCAGGCTATCCGTTCTGGATCAGCCTGACCGATGGTGGCCGCTTTGAATCGGACGTGCAAAAAGACTTTCACGCTCACTACGTTGACCAAGCCGTCTGCATCGCCGACGGGCACCTGGACGACGTGTGTGCCGCGGCCAAGGCGGGCGGTATCGCCGTCGTATTAGGCATGATCGAGCGCGACCGAACGATGGGGCACAGCGTCTTTGCCTCGCTCGTCTACATCGACTCGGCTGGCGACATTCAGAGCGTTCATCGTAAACTGCGTCCCACCTACGAAGAGCGTCTGTCGTGGGCGCCGGGCGACGGCCACGGCCTGCGCACGCACCGGCTTCAAGCGTGGACGGTCGGCGGGCTGAACTGCTGGGAGAACTGGATGCCGTTGGCGCGCGCCGCCCTTTACGGACAGGGCGAGGATCTGCACGTTGCCATCTGGCCCGGATCGACGCGCAACACCGACGACATCACGCGGATGATCGCCAAGGAGAGCCGCAGCTACGTCATCTCCGCCGCTCCGCCTCTGTCGCCCGCCGACGTAGCCGTCCACGTTCCGCACCGGGACTTGCTGCTGTCTGCTCTGGCCGATGGCGGAACGGACGGAAACACCACATTCGCTACGGGCGGCTCGTGCATCGCTGGGCCGGACGGCGAGTGGGTCGTCGCTCCTGTCGAGGGCAGCGTCGGCCTGATCACCGCCCAGATCGACCACCGCATAGTGCGGCGCGAGCGGCAGAACTTCGACCCGTCCGGCCACTACAGTCGCCCCGACGTGACGCGCCTCACGGTCAACCGAGCGCGCATTGGGACAGTAGAGTTGGAGGACTGAGCAACTCGGCGGTCCGGCGAGGTTCTCTGATCAACCCATTCGCGTTCTCGTGTTCGATTCCAAATCCACTCGCGTCGTTTGGACGGTCAACGGCTACCTGCTGCTGCTCGTGCTCGTCGCCGCGCTCATCGCGATGCTCTCCGAGTTGCGCATCGATCGCTGGCTCGACCGGCCACCGGATCGCGGACTCGTCGAGGTACCTGCAGGCGATTCGCTCCGCGCCCGCGCCGCCGCGTCGCAGCACTTGGACTACGAGCGTCCGACGCGCATCGGCGACACGCCCTATCTCTACTCGTCCGTCTACGTCGTCGACACGCGACACACCGAAGCGTATCTGGAGGCCGCAGAGTCGGCAGGCGACGTGGGCATGGGGCTGATTGGCGAGCGGATCAACGTGCTGTTTTATGACAGACAGACACGTGCAGTCCGTCCGCTGCTCGAAACGAGCGCCGCCATTCTAGAAATGAGAGCGCCGCTGTTCGATGACCACCGCCGGGACGATGTAGATCAGACGTTCATCCTCTACCGCATCGCCCTGCGCGACACGGATGGCGACGGAAGAGTCAACGATCAAGACGCGTCGCGCTTCTACCTGTCGGACTTGTCGGGACGAGACCTCCGGCCTATTACGCCCGACGGGTTGGACCTGAGCAGCTATTGGTTCGACTACGACTTCTCGTCGATCTGGTTCGAGCAGCAAATTCCCATTGGAGAGAACGCGCCCGGCACCGATTACGCGCTGATCAACCGGCGCGTGTACCGCTACGACGTGGTGTCGGCAATTTGGGAGTCGTTCGAGGCGCTGCAGCAGGCCTTCGACACGATCCGAGAGTCGTACGGAGTACGCTGAAAGCCGTCATCCTATCCCGCACGAGGCCGCACCGGGACGCGCCACGCCGTCCAGCGATGCGATGCGATCCAGTCGGACCGAGCCGACGCCCTCGACTTTGGCCCAATCCGCGCCGTCGCGCGCGCCCACGTCGAGGATGCGCGTGTTACGCGAGCTTCCGTCCGTCAATCTGAGCGCGACAGGGCGACGGCGCAAAACGGCGGCTTCGATACGGTCGTAGAAGCCGCAATCAATGGGGGTGTAGGTGTCGGACATGGAACGAGAGTTAGGTGACGACAGAGATCCGATGTGGTAGCACATGGCTTTTCGTCGAAGATGACGGAGAGGTGATGCCTCTCGCAACGACAGCATCCTCCATTCGTACGGCCGTGGTCGAACCAATCCAGTCCGCATCTTCCATGACCGTCGAACACGCTATACACATCACAGTCCCTCCAGAAACTGTCTGGGCCGTCACCTCGGACGTGGAGCGCTGGCCCGATTGGCTAGCCACCGTCACGTCCGTCCGGCGCATGGACGCAGAGCCGTTCGGAGTTGGAAGCGTCGCCCGCATCAAGCAACCGGCTCAGCCCGAAGCCGAGTGGACGGTGACCGAGTTCGATCCGCCTCGCCGGTTCGTGTGGGTGTCGAGCCGTCCAGGGCTCCGTTTCGAAGCCATACACGAGGTGACGCCCAGCGGCGACGGAACGACCAACCGGCTCTCCATCGAAGCGACCGGCGCGCTCGCCGTCCTGCTGTGGCCGATCCTGTGGCCCGCTCTGCGCTGGGCGCTAAGGCAGGAGAACGAGGGTCTCAAACGAACGTGCGAGGCGCAACGCGGCGCGTGAGCGGTTCGAGCGTCAACCGATGACCTGTTGAGCCGCGTCGGCGAGAACGTTCATGCCTTCGTCGATCTCGGTTTTGGTGATCGTGAGCGGTGGGCGGAAGCGAATGCTCGACGTGCCGCAGCCCAAAATAGCGACGCCTCGGTCGAAGCACGCGTCAGCCATGGCGTTACGCGTGTGGGCGTCGGCGACGGTGAAGGCGCAAAACGTGCCTTTGCCCCTGACGTTGGTGAACGGGAAGCGCTCGGCCAGCGCCAGGAGATGGTCTTTGAGGTAGGCGCCGGTTTCGGCTGCCTGCTCGACCAGCTTGTCCTGTTCGATGATCTCGAGAATGCGGTCGAAGCGGACCATATCGACCAGGTTGCCGCCCCACGTCGAGTTGATGCGGCTCGACGTTTCGAACACGTGCCCGTTGACCTCTTCGATCTTGCGACCGGCAAGGATACCACACACCTGCGTTTTCTTGCCGAACGCCAGGATGTCCGGCTCGACGCCCAGCGTCTGAAACGCCCAGAAATTGCCCGTCGCGCCGACGCCCGTTTGGACTTCGTCGAAGATGAGTAGCGCGTCGTTCTCGTGCGCGAGGTCTTTGACGGCCTGCAAGAACTCGGGGCGCAAGTGGTTGTCGCCGCCCTCGCCCTGAATCGGCTCGACGAGGATGCAGGCGATGTCGTCCGGGTGGTCGAGGAACGCGCGTTTGATCTGAGCCAGTGAGAGCGCCTCGCGGACCTCGAGGTCACAGTCCATCGTCGGCTCACCGCCGGTGTGCGCGATCATCGGCGTCGAGACGCGCGGCCAGTCGAATTTGGGGAAGTAGGCCGTCTTGTTGGGGACGGTGTTCGTGAGCGAGAGCGTGTAGCCCGTCCGACCGTGGAAGGCGTGGTCGAAGTGCAGCACCTTGTGGCCGACCTCGCGCCTATAGCCCTTGGTGAAATTGAGCCGGACCTTCCAGTCGAACGCCGCCTTGAGCGCGTTCTCGACCGCCAGCGCTCCGCCCGACACGAAGAAGGCGTGCGGCATCGACTCGGGAATGCCGACGCGCCCGAACGTGTCGACGAAGCGCGCAAAGTGGGGCGTGTACACGTCCGAATTGGCGATCTTGTTGACCGCGGCATCGGTCAGGCGCTCCATGAACGCGGTGTCGCTGCGCAGGCCGGGGTGGTTCATGCCCAGCGCCGACGAGGCGTAGAAGCCGAACAGGTCGAGGAAGCGGCGTCCCGATTTGGCGTCCACCAAGTGGCGACCCGCGGACGCATTCATGTCGAGAACCATGTCCATGCCGTCGGCGAGGATGTGGCGGCCCAGCGTCGCGCGAACGTCGGCGGGGGAGATGGCGTCGGCTTTCAATTCCATAGTCGTTGAGGGCTTGGGGGCAGGTGCATTTTGCGTTATGTCCTATTAAGGTAATGGTCGAAAAGCTCATTTCCTGCTCTCAGAAGCCTGTTCTGGGCCGAAGCTGCGGGTGGAGAGCGCGAATCGAGTTTTAGATTCGCTAAACGCGAATAGACTTCGCACGACGCCGAAAAAAGTCGAGGCGATCCTCTCGGCCTTCATCGCGCGGTTAGCGCGCAGGTTCGAACGTGAACGCTTCGGACCCTCTGACGAAGTAGAGCGAGCGAGTCTTTTCGCTGGCGGTGTCGAGCACGCGGACGAAGTTGCGTTGCTCGTCGAAAATCTCCATCAGCAGCGTGTTACGCAGATGAATCTGCCGAGGGGGCGCCGGGGCTTGGTAGATCAACCGGTACGTCCAGATCGCCTCGCCAGCGTCTTCGGTCTGGGCCGAGGTAGCGATCTGGCCTGTCAGCAGTGCGCCGTCGGCGACCAGCGTGACGTGACCGGCGAAGTATTCGGCCACGCGTGCGTCGACTTCGCGCGTCGGGGTGAGGGGCGGGGCGTTCTCGGCTCCTCCGGCGAGCGCACGTTCCAGGTCGTCGCGGAAAAAGCGGACCTGAAAGACGATGGTCTCGCCCTCGATCAGCATCCGCCCGTGCGAGAGGTGCACGTCGTGAGGAGCAGGGGCGGAGAGAAGAGCCAGCAGGAACGTCAGAAGCATGGCGGTAGAGGGTGCGTCGGAGTCGGTGGCAGACGTGCAAACGCGACAGCGGCGGCGAACGGTATGCCCGCCGCCGCCGCATGGAGTCAGGCGCAATGGTCAGTTAGCATCGACCCGATTCGCGGTAAAGTCGGCGGGACCCGAAAAGGTGAGGCCGGTGACGGCACCGCTCGCGTCGCGCGTGAATGCGATCGTGGCTTCGGCCTCGCTCCAAGAGAACGTATCCTTGTCCGAGCGCGCCAGGCCGAAGGGGCCTTGTCCGTTGATCGTGATTTGGACCGTCGCCCCGTCGGCCGTGAACTCCATGCCGATGGGACGCTCGACGCCCATGAAAGAACCTGCGTATTCCATCGCTTGCTCGGGTGTAAGCGGACGCATCAGGCCCATCGCCTCGAGTTCCGACTCCGTCATCGTCGGCGCAATCCAGAGATTGTCGCTTGGGTTGATGTCGGCATAGGCTTCGTCCGGGTCGAGTACGACGACGCTCAGCTGCTTGTCCGAGAACATGCCGACCGTGTGCGACAACTCGTCGTTGCGCCATACGTCGGCAGGGATGACGCGGCGGTCCATCGTGCCGTCGGTGTAGCGAAACTCGAGTTCGATGGGCATCACGATCCCGCCGCTGTTGTCGACTTGGACGCGGTAGTAGTTAGCGCCTCGGCTCGCGTCGTCGGTGAGTTCGCTGGCGTCCTGCTGCGATACCTCGGCCAGCGTCTGGTCGTTGGCGTTGGTGGTGTAGAACCAGCCGCGCCAGAACCAGTCGAGGTTCTCGCCCGACCCTTCTTCCATCGACCGGAAGAAGTCGGCGGGCTGGGGATGCTTGAACATCCACTGAGTCGAGTAGAAGCGGAACGCCTCGTCGAAGGCCTGGTGGCCCAACACTTTCTCGCGCAGCATGATCAGGCCGGTCGCGGGCTTGCCGTAGGCGTTCGAGCCAAACCCCCGGTGGACCACGTCGGACTCGGCCATGATCGGCACTTGGTCGTCGTCGCGCATATAGCCGACGATCTGGCTGGCGTCGCCCCGGCTGGCAGGCCACGAGCAGTCTGCGGTCTGCGTCCACTCTTGACCGCAGTAGGTCTCGGCGTACTCGTGGCGGCCGTAGTACTCGAGAAACGAGTTCAGGCCCTCGTCCATCCACGTGTGCTGCCGCTCATCCGACGCCACGATCATCGGAAACCAGTTGTGGCCGACCTCGTGGATCGTCACGCCGATCAGCGCGCGCTCCAGGCCGTCGGAATAGATGCCATCTTCGTCGGGGCGAGCTCCGCAGAAGGAGATCATCGGGTATTCCATGCCGAAGACCGGCCCGTGGACGTTGGCGGCTTTGGGGTAGGGATAGGGAAACGACATCACGCCGTACGTCTTGAGCGTCTGAATCGTGGCGCGCGTCGAGACCTTGTCCCACAGCGGCATGGCGTCGCGCGGGTAGAGCGAGTGGACGACGATGGGCGTCGTCGTCACCGGGATTGGTGTATCCGGCGGCGTCCCAGACGTAAGTCTTCGACGAGACCCACGCGAAGTCACGCACGTTTTCGGCTTTGTAGTGCCACGTCTGCATGCCGCTTGAGGTCGGGCGCGACGCAGGCGTCATCACCTCGTCGGCGGCGATGATGAAGACCGGCTCCTCGCTCTGGTAGGCCCTCGCCAGGCGGCTGCGCTGCTCCGACGTGAGGACCTCGCGGTCGTTCTGAAGCACGCCCGTCGCCTCGACGATGTGATTCCACGGCACGGTCAGCTTGACGTCGTAGTTGCCGAAGTTGAGATAGAACTCGCCCTGTCCCAAGAACTGGTCGGTCTGCCAGCCCTGCACGTCGTCGTAGACGCTCATGCGCGGAAACCACTGCGCCATCTCGTAGAGCCAGCCGTCTCTGACCATCTCCTTGGCGCCGCGTCCGTCGTCGGGAATGCGGTAGCTCCAGTCGATGTCGAACGAAACGGTCTCACCGCTCCTGACCGGCTGGGGCAGGTTGATCTTCATGATCGTGTCGTCGATCCTGTAGTCTGCCGCAATGGTGCGTCGTCCCTCGACAATCTCGACGCGTGTCAGGTCGTAGCCGCCGTCGAACGTGTCGAGTTCGAGGAACTGCCGCGCCTGGGGGCTGAAGTCGGCGGGAATGGCAGACTCCAGCTGGTACGTCCGGCTGTGCTCGCGCGAGCGGACGTTCTGGTCGAGTTGGACCCACAGAAAGGGCAGGTCCGATGGGCTGTTGTTGTGGTACGTGATGCGCTCGGATCCATGGATCGTGTGATCCGTCGTGTCGAGTCGGGCTTCGATCACGTAATCGGCGCGCTGCTGCCAGTAGTCGGGACCGGGCGTGCCCGCTCCGGTGCGGTAGCTGTTGGCGGCGGGCCAGTCGAGTGGGCGGAAGATCGAATTATTGGTGCCGTCTGCGTCGCCGCCCAGCCAGTTCTGCGCAGAAGCGGGAACAGCGAGAACGAGCGCGAACACGAGGAGAGACGTGCGCATCGAGGAGATGGAGGATGGGAAAGGGAGTCGGTTCGCAATGTAGCGAAGCGAGTGCCATAAGGTTGCGGTCGGGTGCCAAACCGGCCTGCCTCTCAGGCTGCTCTCACCCCGCCAGCGCGTCGACCACGAGCGTTAGCGCGCCGCCGAGCGCCACGCCCGACAGTACCAACATCCACGCGCGGTCGGTCAGTCCGGCCAGTCTGGTCGCTGTCAGCCCGGCAGCGAGAATGCCCAGCAGAATGGCGATCTGCCCCAATTCCAGCCCGACGTTGAATGCCAGCAGTGGCACGCCCAGTGACTCCTCACCGCCCAGCGCGGCACGTAGGAACGTCGAGAATCCCAGACCGTGGATCAACCCGAATCCTGCCGCCAATCCGTAGCGCGCGTAGGCGGACCGCTTCGATTCCGCCTCATACGGCCCCGACGGTTGGCGCTCCTGCCAGATCGTGTAGAGCGCCGTCGCGCCGATCGTCAGCGGGATCAGCAGCTCGACCAGCTCACCGTCGACGGTCACCAGCCCCAGCGTCGCCAGCGCGAGGGTGACGCTGTGCCCCAACGTGAAGGCCGTCAGGAGCCAAAACAACCGGCGCGCGTCGCGCAGCGTGTAAGCGGCGACGAGTGCGACGATGAACAGGATGTGGTCGTAGCCCTGCACGTCAAGGATGTGCGTGAGGCCGAGCTGGAGGTAGGCAGAGAAGTCGTCCAAAGGCGCGTGTGGTGGGACGTGCGAAGGTAACGAACGGCGCGCTCGCGTCCGTGCCCCGAACCGTCCGGCGCGGATCCTCGTTTACGCTGCACCTCCTAACCGATACGACTATGCCCGACACTGCCGCCCAAGAAACGCTTGCCATCACCGGCATGACCTGCGACCACTGCGTCCGCGCCGTCCGCCAAGCCATCGGCCGCGTTGAGGGAGCCGAGGCTACATCTGTCTCCATCGGCACGGCGACCGTCGCGTACAACCGAGAAGACGCCCGCGCTGACGTGATTGCGGCTATCAAAAGCGAGGGATACGCCTTGGCGGGCTGAGTGCTCGCGGCCCACGACGGCACCTCTTCCGGTGAGTAAAGCCCGGGTGCATCCGGATCCTGCCCCGACGCGCGCCGTTGGCCCGGCACAGACGTAACCCGCTTGCAACCGTGCCGACGAACGCCCCGACTCTCCCCGGACAGATCCAACTCAAAAAAGCGCCCAAAGAAGCGCTCGTGCCCGAGATGGAGGCGGGTGGCGACGGCTTTCTGTCGCTTCCGGTTGTCGAGGCTCCGCCTTCGAACGCGAGGGGCAAACGACCCGACTGGCTGCGCGTCCGGCTGCCCTACGGCGAGACGTACAAGAGCGTGCTCGACACGATCGAGAAGTACGACCTGCACACCGTCTGCCAGAGCGCGCGCTGCCCGAACATGGGCGAGTGCTGGAGCGCAGGTACGGCGACGTTCATGATCCTGGGCAACGTCTGCACGCGCAGCTGCGGCTTCTGCGCTGTCATGACCGGCCGACCCGACACCGGGCTGGACTGGGACGAACCCCGGCGCGTCGCCGAGGCGGCCAAGCTGATGGACCTGCGGCACGTCGTCGTGACGAGCGTCAACCGCGACGAGCGCAAGGACGGCGGCGCTCCCGATCTTCGCCGAAACGATCCGGCTCGTCCGCGAGGCGCAGCCCGGTTGCACGATCGAAGTGCTCGTGCCCGACTTTCGAGGCATCATGGAAGGCGCGCTCAGCCTCGTACTTGACGCGCGCCCCGACCTGTTCAACCACAACGTCGAAACGGTCCCACGCCTCTACCGTAGGGTCCGCCCGCAGGCCGACTATCAGCGCTCGCTCGACGTGCTCAAGCTCGCCAAAGGACACGGCTTGCGCACCAAGAGCGGCATCATGGTCGGACTGGGCGAGACCAAGGAGGAAGTCGTCGAACTGATGCGCGACTTCGCGGCCCACGGCGTCGACGTGATGACGATCGGGCAGTATCTGCAGCCGACCAAGATGCACCTGCCCGTCGAAGAGTTCGTCCACCCCGACGTGTTCGCATGGTACAAGGAGCAAGGCGAGGCGCTGGGCATCGACCATGTCGAGAGTGGCCCATTGGTCCGGTCGAGCTACCACGCCGAGCGCCACGTCGCCGGGTACGAAGCGTGAGCTAGCCGGTGGTCAAGAGACGCTGGCCGCACCGGCGCCGCCCAGAGCCAAGAGGTGTCCGCCCATGCGGTTGCGTTCGAGACCATCGTATTGCCGCGCTCCAACCTGCCTGTCGTGCTATTGTCGGCGGTCGTCAACAGCCGAATGGGACTGCTACGATTGGAGTAGGCTGTAACCCGGCGATGGCGCGCTCCGTAGGCTGCGAAAAACCTTTCACCGCCATGCGCACGCTTTCTACCCTCGCCCTGCTGCTGTTCGTCGCCGCGCCTTTGCTCGCTCAAGACCGGACGATGACGTTCGATCATCCGCTTCGCAGCGGCGGCGTGCTCGTCGTCGACACGTACAAAGGATCGGTCGATGTGGAGGTGTGGGACAAGGACGAAGTCGAGATCGACGTGCGGATCGCGCCGGACGAGGATTCCAACGACGGCGATGTCGATCTCGTCGACGTGAGATTTGATGCTTCGGACGACCGCGTCTCGGTCGAAACGGACTACGAGCGCCTCAACGATTCCAGAACGCGGCGTTTTCTGGGCATCGTTACGGTCAACAACGGCGGCACTTTACCGTTGGTCCACTACACGATTCGGATGCCGCGCAGTGCCCGGCTGAACGTCGACGATTACAAGAGCGAGATCACGATTGCTGCGCTCGACGCCGACGTGACGGTCGAAAGCTACAAGGGCACGATCCGCGTCGACGGTGCGCGAAACATCGACATCGACACGTACAAAGGAACGGCGCGTGTCCGGGCCGTGCGCGGCGGTGCCAACGTCGACACGTACAAGGGCGACGTAGAAATCGCGTTCGCCGACCTGTCGGGCCGCGTCACGGTCGACACGTACAAGGGCGACGTGCGGCTGATCGTCCCTTACGGTGCAGGCTTCGCACTCGACGCCGATCTGGGACGCAAAGGCAACCTCGATACCGATCTGCCCATCGACGTGCGCGACGGCGTCGCCCGAGGACGCATGGGCGGTGGTGGTCCGGCGATGAAGCTCGAGACGTACAAAGGGACGCTCCACATCGACACGGCGCGGTAAGCGTCGGCGAGGCGGCGGCGTTTGCAGAAAGCGCACGTGCGGTCTGGGTAGGGCGATTCGTAGGTTGACGACTCACTTTTGAACTCTCTCCGATATGGAACGCACCCTCGCCATCATCAAGCCCGACGCCGTCGCCAACGGACACGCCGGAGCCATCCTCGACCGCATTCTCAAAGAAGGCTTCGCCGTCCGAGCGATGAAGCTCGTCCGCCTGACTCGAATCCGAAGCAGGCGGCTTCTATGCCGTCCACCGCGAGCGTCCGTTTTTCGGTGAACTGGTCGAGTTCATGTCGAGCGGCGCGTGCGTGCCTCTCGTCTTGGAGCGCGACGACGCCGTCGCCAAGTGGCGCGAAGTGATCGGCGCGACCAACCCCGCCGAGGCTGCCGAAGGCACCATCCGCAAGCAGTTCGCCGAGAGCCTGGGCCGCAACGCCGCCCACGGTTCGGACAGCGCCGAGAACGGCACCATCGAAGCCAACTACTTCTTCGCCGAGCACGAAATCGTCGCCAACGGCTGAGGGTCTTCGACCCTTCGACGAGCTTCGGCTCGCCCCTCCCAACCTGTCAGGCCATCGCGGCCTGGCAGGTTTTTGCGTTCGTCCGATTGCGCACAAGTTGACGCGGAGCGGTCCGCCATCGTTATTCTGCATCGCAGTCTCCCCTCGTCGATGCAGAACCTCTCGCTCTCCACCCATCCGTCATCGGCCCTGCCTCCTACGACCGACGCGGCGCCAGATTCAGCCGACCGCGAGTGCGCCAACTGCGACGCACCGATGCACGGTCCCTACTGTGGCGTCTGCGGACAGCACGCGATGGAAAGCGACCGATTGACGTTCAAGGTGCTGTGGGGCGAGTTTCGGCGTCGCTTCTTGCACCTGGAATACGGTCTGCTCCTGACGCTCCGGCATATGACGTTCAAGCCGGGGCACGTTATCGGGCGCTACCTACGGGGCGAGCGCAAGCGCTACGTCAACCCGCTCGGCTTCGTCGTGATGGCGACGGCGTTCAACCTCATCGTCCACGCGCTGACGGATTATCAGGAACGTATTGTCGAGCAAATAGGAGAGGGCGCAATGAATGCCGGCTCGACCTCGCGGTCGATGGACGAGGTTCTGGGTACGTTTGTCACGTGGTCGATGGAAAACAGCACCTACTTGACCGTCATCGTCTGCCTGTTCATCGCGCTCTTTCTGCGTCTGTTCATGGGGCGCAAGATGCGCATCGCCGAGGGGTTGGTCTTCGGGCTGTTCTGCTACGGACAGGTCACCGTAATCGGATCGCTCGCCGAGTTGCTCTACCTCGTATGGCCCGAAGCGTTGCACAGCATGAACGTCGAACTGATGATCGATGCCGGGTTGCTGCTCGTGCTGGTGTGCGTGGCGGCCTATCAGATGTTTCGGACGTGGGGATCGGTCGTACTGGCGATGCTGAGTGTGGCGCTGGGATACGTCAGCTATGGTGTATTCCTGGGCGTTGTTCTGCTCGGGTTCACGGTCGCCACGCTGGTGAGTGATGGTGGGGAGCGTGATTGGACGCTTTCCGATGCCACAGCCGAAGGACGAGCCGACGTGGTTTCGACGCTGATCGCGCAGGGCGGAGACGCTAACTACACGTCGACTCGCACGCTGTTGCACAATGCGGCCTTGGCCGGACACATCGCCGTCATCGACACGCTGATCGCGCGCGGCGCCGAAGTCGACCGGGTCGACGGCGACGGCCACACGGCGCTCACGCTCGCGATTGCCAACGATCAGTTCGACGCGGCGCGTGCGCTCGTAGAGGCAGGTGGATTGCAGAATTTGCCCGAACGCTCCGGCGACGCGCTGCGCCTGGCACTTCACCGGGGCGAGATCGATCTGGCGATGTCGCTCCTCGACGCCGGAGCCGATCCCAACGCGACGAGCGATGGAGCGGGCAACACGCCGCTGATCGAAGCTGCTACACACGATCACGCCGACGCCGTTCGTGCCCTACTCGCACGCGGCGCCGATCCCAATACGGCGCGCACGAATGACGAAGCACACACGCCGCTCCACGAAGCCGCCGAGGAAGGCTACCTGGAAGTGGTCCGCCTGCTGCTCGACGGTGGTGCGGATCCGGCAATCAAAGCGGGCAGTGGGCAAACCGCGCTCGACTTGGCCGATAGCAAAGAGATGCGCGCCTTGATCCAATCCGTCCTTGACGCGCGGTCGAATCAATGACGCAGGCCGAACACACGCTCTTCGCGCTCCCACGCTTCGCAGGCGTCACCGATGCCGCGTACAAACCCGGGCTCGACCGGATGCGCGCGTTACTCTCTGAGATGGGTGATCCGCACGACGGACTGAGCATCGTTCACGTCGCCGGTACGAACGGCAAAGGGTCAACGTGCGCGTTTGCGTCGGCGCTGTTGCAGGCGCACGGGCTACGCGTCGGACTGCACACGTCGCCGCACCTGTGGCGTGTCCACGAGCGGATGCGGATCGATGGGCGCGAAGTGCCGGACGATTGGCTGGACGATGCCGTTGCTCGCTGGATGCCGGCGTTCGAGCAGATCGGCGTGTCGTTTTTTGAGGCGACGACGGCGCTGGCGCTGCTCCATTTCGCCGACGAGCGGGTCGATGCAGCCGTCGTCGAGGTGGGGCTGGGCGGACGGCTCGACGCGACGAACGTGGTGACGCCAGTCGTGGCGTGCGTGACCGAAATCGGGCTGGACCACACCGATCTGCTCGGCGATACACGTGCCGCCATCGCCAAAGAGAAAGCGGGCATTTTCAAGCCTGGCGCTCCGGCTCTGACCAACGCGACCGGCTCGGACGTGCTGGACGTGCTGGGACGAGCGGCTGCCGCGGTCGACTCCGAGTTCGAGAACGTGCGCGACAGCGTCTCGGCGCGTCAGGGAGGCGAAGGGGTGTCGTTCGAAACGCCGCACGCCGAATACCCACACGCGCGGTTGGGACTGGCCGGGCTGCACCAGGTCGGCAACGCGGCCCTCGCCCTGCGCGCCGTCGAGGTGCTGGCCGGACGCGCGCTCGACGCATCGTCCGTCAGACGCGGGCTGGCGAGCGTGGTGCGGCTGACCGGATTACGCGGTCGCCTAGACGCGATCCGCGATCAACCCCGCGTCGTCGCGGACGTGGCGCACAACCCGGACGGAATCCAGGCGGTCTTGCACGAAACCGAACCCCCCAAGGGAGCTGTCCGAACCGTCGTCGTCGGCCTGATGGGCGACAAGGACGCCCACGGCGTGGCTCGCCTTCTCGCCCAGAGCGGGTCGCGCGTCGTAGCCGCCGAGTTGCCCGGCGAACGCGCGATGGGCGCCGATGTGCTGGCGATTCTGCTGCGCGGCGCAGGCGTGCGCCAAGTGCAGACGGCAACCGTCGCCGGCGCACTTGCCGAGTTCGAGCAAACCGCTGATCCCGACGACGTGTGTGTCGTGACGGGATCGCACGTGACGATCGCCGAGATTCCGCGCGAATATTTTACGTAACGACAACTCGTGAAAGGTCGCCGTCCCCCGTTTTCGACCTACCTTTCCAACCGTCCACGCGCTATTCAGTCGCACGGACACGGCGCCGACCGAACCGGTCGTCCGACCTCGCCCCGACAGAGCGCACGCTCTCGGCGACTCGGTCCGCGCCTCAGGATTCGTCGCACGGTGCGGCGCTCACCAACCCTTCCGGCTCCGAGTGCCGGACACTCCCCCTTCTATTTTCAGTCTATGAAAATCACCGAGTTGCAGGCGAAGACCGTCGCCGAATTGCGCGGCATGTCCAAAGACATGAACCTCCAGGGCACCAGCGGCCTCAAGAACAGGATCTCGTCTACGCCATCCTCGAAGCTCAGGCCGAACGCGAGGCCGCAGGCGACAAGCGTGGAAGCTCGTCGGGGCGCAGCAGCGGACGCGGCTCATCGAGCGGACGCAAAGCCTCGCCCCGCCGCCGCAAGAAGACCGACGACGACGCGCCCAACGACGAAACTGCATCGAAGGGCGATGCGAGCGGCGCTGATACGTCCGGCGACTCGAACGCCAAGCCGTCCCGCCGCCGCGCGCCGCGCAGGAAGGAGGTCCCCAGCGACGCACCCGCCGAGACGACGGCCGCAAAGAGCGACGACGCTAAACAGGAAGAACCGCCCGTCGAAGCCCCCAAACGCCAGCGCAGAGGCCGCTTCGTCAAGATCGATCTGCGCGCCGAAGCCGAGAAGGCGGACGATGAGGACAAGTCGAAAGACGACGCGTCGGGCTCCAAATCCTCGCGTGGCTCGTCCAGCGACGAGGCCAAGAGCGCCGATCAGCCCGCCCCTCGCCGCTCGCGTGGGCGTAGCAACTCGCAGGTCGAGGACGAATCGGCGGACGAAGAAAACGACGCGCGCGCGTCCCGCAGCCGGAGCAGAGGTCGCAGCAGCGACAACGCCTCCGACTCGGGCGACGATGAAAACCGCTCCTCGCGTGGCCGCCGGTCGAGCAGTGCCGACAACTCGAACGAGGCCGACCGCTCGCCACGCGGCAGCCGCTCACTCGCCCAGAGTGATTCCGACTCGGACAGCACGAGTGAGGACAGCGGAAACGACACTTCCCCCCGAGGTGGTCGTGGACGCTCCAACCGGGATAACGACCAAGCCAGCGGCGGCTCAGGCGATGGCGGTCGCAGTGGAGGCCGTGGGCGTTCAGATAACCGAAGTGACGACTCCAACCCCGCCGACAACTCGGACGATGGCAGCAGCCGGTCCAGCCGCCGCAAGAAGCGCAAGAAACGCACACGTGGCGACACAGACGACCGCAGCAGCAACGACCGCAACAGCACCAACGATCGCGGCAATGGCAACAGCCGCGACGATCGTCGCCAATCCGACCCCAACCGCCAGCCATCGACGCGCGACCGACAGCAGGCCAAGGCCGAAGACCGCCGCCGCCTCGACGCGCTGCGCGAAGTGGTCAGCGAGCAATCCGGGTTCCATTTCGACAAGAGCGACCTGCCGCCCGAAGCGTTCGCCGCGATGGAGGAGACGAGCGACGAGCGACTGGATCCGTCCAAACTCACCGATGCCCAGCGCGCCCGTTTCGAGACCAAGCGACAGGAAGCGCTCGCCGAAGCCCCCGATTACGTCAAGGCGTATCAGCCGACGGCTGAGCTTCCGCCCGCGCTTCTCGCGCGCACCGGCGTGCTCGAACTGCTTCCCGACGGCTACGGGTTCATGCGTTCGCACGAGTACAACTACCTGCCCTCGCCCGACGACATCTTCGTCAGTCCCCAGGTCATCAAGGATCACGCGCTCAAGTTCGGCGACACCATCGAAGGCAAGGTGCGTCCGCCGCGCGAGCGCGAGCGCTTCTTCAGCCTCGCCGAGATCGTCACGCTCAACGGCACGCCCATCGCCGAAGTCGGTGAGCGCAAGCAGTTCGAATACCTGACGCCGCTCTACCCCCAAGAGCAGCTGAAGCTGGAGACGACCGACAAGGAGTACGCCACGCGCATCCTCGACCTGTTCTCTCCCATCGGCAAAGGCCAGCGCGGACTGATCGTGGCGCAGCCCAAGACGGGTAAAACGGTCCTGCTGCAGAAGATCGCCAACGCCGTCACGCAGAACCATCCCGAGGCGCACCTGATGGTCCTGCTCGTCGACGAGCGGCCCGAGGAAGTCACCGACATGCAGCGCAACGTCCGGGGCGAAGTCGTCGCGTCGACGTTCGATCAGGAGCCCGAGCGGCACGTGATCGTCGCCAACATGGTGCTCGAGAAGGCCAAGCGATTGGTCGAAGCCGGTCGCGACGTGGTGATTCTGCTCGACTCGATCACGAGGCTGGCGCGCGCGCACAACACGACCGCCCCGGACAAGGGACGGACGATGTCGGGCGGCTTGGAAGCCGGAGCGCTGCGTGGCCCCAAACGGTTCTTCGGGGCCGCTCGTAACGTCGAAGAAGGCGGCAGCCTGACGATCATTGGCACGGCCCTGATCGAGACCGGCAGCAAGATGGACGAAGTCATCTTCGAGGAGTTCAAAGGGACGGGCAACATGGAATTGGTACTCGACCGCGAACTCGCCGACCGCCGCCTCTTCCCAGCAATGCACCTGGTCAAGAGCGGCACGCGCCGCGAGGAACTGCTGATTCCCGAACTCGCCTTGCAACGCGTCTGGGTGCTGCGCAAGGTCCTGTCCGAAATGGAGCCTGCCCGCGCGATGACGTTCCTACTCGACAAGATGAGAGGCACGCGCGGCAACGAGGAATTCCTCGTCGTCATGAACGGCTGATCCCTGCCTCGCAGCGAATCGAAGCCCGTCAGGTCCCCCTCGGCCTGACGGGCTTTCGTGCTTTGGGGAGGGCAAGCACATGACCCAACGCGAAAACGGCGAGCCGCACAAGGTGCCACTCGCCGCTCTAAGTCGAGAGTTGTGCTTCAGAGGGAAGACTTACGCCGAAACGAATTATCCACAGCGATCCAGGGAGCGATGGCTAGGCCAATCAAAATCCAGGCGGGGGAGAAGGACTCGCCTATCACCGGAAGGATGGCGACCAGTGCAGCGCTCCACAGAACGAGAGCGAGAACCATCGAGATGGCGAACCGCGCAGCTGCGTTCAATTGATGGTACTGGCGAGTCAGGGTGTGCATGATGCTCCTCATTAGGGTTCTTGATCTCCAATGTAACCAAATCATTAACATTAAATGAAACGAATGTGTTACCGGGCGTTTATTTGAGTGCGCGATAATATTCATTTAACAATGGGTTATTGCCTATCTCGACATTCAGTGAAGGCCTGCGTCCATCAGCGAGGCATTTTCGGAATGCACACGCCATCCGAATGGCGAATGGATGAAGGGCACCTCTCCACATTACCGGAGTATTATGGAATGATTACCAAATGGCTTCTCGCCTCGCCATCGTACCCCTCGCTCCATGCGCCCGTTGTTCTGTTGCCTACTTCTCGCTGTAACGGGATGCGCGACCACTGTGGACCCGAGTCTCGACCGTCTGTTGACCCAGGACCCAATCGCGGCAAAGCTGACGCCCCCGCCTCTCGATTATGCCCGACTCGAGCGCGCTCTGCTCGTCGAGGTCAATGCAGTTCGTGCTCATCACGACCGCTTGCCCCTGAACGAGGTTCTACGCTTGACCGATGCCGCCCGAGCGCACAGTGAGCGGATGTCGTCCGGTCGCTTTTTCGCGCATGATCACGGTGGTCAGGATGCCGGAGTCAGGGCGGGTAGGGAAGAGCGCGATCTAGGCGAAAATCTGTACCTCGCGCACCGATTCAGCAGTTACGAGCGCTACGAACAGAATGGAAGTGTCCGCTACGTGGTCGAGTGGCGCAGTGAGGAGGAGATCGCTCGGCACGCCGTCGCAATGTGGATGCAAAGTCCGAGTCACCGCGCCAATCTGCTCAGCCCTGTTTACAGCGGACAGGCTGTCGGTGTGGCGACCGGCGAAGGGGCGACGGTTTTCATTACGCAGAGTTTGGCACCCCGGTAGATTATCTCAGCCGTTTGCGGAGGGAAGCGACGAGTCGGTCGACGGCTTGGCCGATAGGCACGTCGCCCACCTCAATCGTGAGATGGGCGCGTCTGTAATAGGGCTGACGCTCGGCTACCAGAGCGTGAACCTTGGCGCGGAGCGCATCGTCCTGCAGCCGGTTTCCCTCGGAGTCGAAGAGCAAGGGGCGAGGCGTTGGCGAGTGGATCAGGCGCTCGGCCAGCACAGCGGTCGGCAGGCGGAGATAGACCACGAGTCCGTTTTGAAGCAGCCACCGCGCGTTGCTTTCCTGAACGAACGCGCCTCCCCCCAGTGCGACTACCGACGGCGCGTCCGTTCCGACCTCTTGCAGCGCCTCCGCCTCCCGCGCACGAAATCCTGCTTCGCCTTCGCGGTCGAAAATATCTGGGATCAAGCGTCCAGCGCGGGCGACGATCTCCTGGTCCAGGTCGAAGAACGTGCGCCCCATCACGTTCGCCGCTATCGGTCCGAGCGTGCTCTTTCCGCAACCCATGAAGCCGGTGAGATAGATCGTACGCGCGTCGGACATGTGGTCTTCTACGCGTCAGCCCCCGAAACGCTCACGCCTCACCAGCAACAGCCGCGCTGCCCCGCCGCAGACTCCTAACACTCCTACGATCAGGCACGCGCCGTGCAGCGCATCGACCGAAATCACGTTGAGCAGTGCGTTTGCGCCCGACCACGGCCACAGCGGCGCCAGGTCGCGGTGCATGACGGCGTCGAGGGCCACGTGCGATAGCGTGCCGATGAAGGCGCCGACGGTCGATGCAGTCCACGTCACCAGCCGCGCGTCAGGCGCAGCGATCCGAAGCACGAAGTTGGAGATCGGCTTTCCGATCAGTGTGGCGAGGGCTCCGATGGCGAGCGCTCCAGCGACCGAGTGCGTCGGACCGTGGAGCAGATCGGTGCCGATCATCATTCGGACGCCCGGCTCCAAGTCGATCAGCACTTGGGATCCGGCGAAGACCAGAAAGCTGAACCGCTTGCCCAATGCAGCCTTGAACAGCGCGCCCGGTCCCAAGTGAAACGGTGTGAAGGGCACGCGCTATCGTCCTTTGTTGAACAGCGGCAAGACGGTTGCCAAGCCGCCATTGCGGGCGATGTTGATCAGGCCAATCTGGACGCCCCTCAGGTTGCGCGCGTAGTTGAGCAGGCCGATGGACCATCCGGTCTGCGTGCCCTTGACCGTCGTGACGGGTGCGAGGGCGAGCCCGCTCAGCCTTCCTCCGTCGCTCGACCGAACCATCGTCGTGTTGCCTTCGTCGTCTGTGGTGGACGTGTAAGTCTTGTTGTCCGGCACAAAGACGAGGCCTCCGCTGATCGCCACTCCGCGCAGGTCGGGCGCGATGGCCGCGAGTCCGCCCAGCGTAAAGCCTCGCATCTCGCCGCCCGTCACCGTGCCCAATCCGCCAATCGACACGCCCCACGACACGTCGCCGCCAACGACCACGCCGCCTCCGCCGACACTCAGTCCGCGCAGATCCTCGCCGATGACGGTGCCCAGTCCTCCGACGCTCAGCCCGAGTTGACTTCCGCCGACAACCGTGCCCAGTCCACCACCGAACGCGCCTCTAGCATCCTCACCCACGACGACGCCCAACCCTCCGACGCCGACGCCGTCAAACTTCGACCCAGCAACGACGCCCAAGCCTCCTCCGCCAACGCCATTGAAGTTTTCACCGGCTATCACGCCGAGTACGCTGCTGAACACTCCACTCACGCTCTCTCCTCCTACGGTAGCTAGCCCGCCGTATCCAGCCCCTTTCAGATTGCCTCCCGCGACCAACGCCAGTCCGCCGAATCCATATCCGGTAAAGTCGCCGCCCGCTACGGTCGCTAGTGAGCCTAACGCGATCCCTCGGATGTCTTCGTTGGCGACGACTGAGAGACCTCCCAGGGCCAGTCCGTCGATGTCGCTGCGCGAGGTCACGCCGAATATGCCTAAGCCTATTCCGCTCAGATCGCCCGTAGACGCCAGCGGAAGGCCCAGCGCCAGACCGCGGACGCGTCCAAGCGGTACGTTCTCGTCGGCGATACCGTCCCAGTCGTAGCGCCAGAGCGTGACGCTGACGCCGTTCACTCGGTCCAGCCCTCTATCGGTCAGTCCAACGTAGATGGGACTCTGGGCAAACGCAGGAGCAGCAGCGAGTAAGAAGAGCAGGCAGGCGATCAGGCGAGACATAGCGGCGCAGGGCGGAAATAATCGGAAGTGCGGACGTACGGAGGGCGTCCGTTCCATGTTACACGCCGTCGTTGTGCGCCTGCTGTTTGTGCTCCTCCTGCTCACTGCCTGCACGTCGCCCGAAAGTGCGCCGCCGGTGTCCGAAGATTCGTCCGCGACCGCACGTGCTGCGGAGGCGTTTCTCCAAGCCGCCGTCGGGCCGAATCGCGAGCACATCAGCCACGCCGACATCCGCCGGTTACTCGGCGAGCCGCAGCGCGTCGACGTGGTAACGCATCCCAACCAGCACGCTAGCGAAGAGACCGACACGTTGACGACGTTCGTCTATCCCGGCATCACCGCGACAGCGCTTTCGACCAGTGCGGTGTCCAACCGCTTCCTGACGCGCGTTGTGGTCACTCACTCCGGCATTGCGACGCCGCACGGCGATCCGAATGGGGCAACTGATCGAGGACGTGGTTGCACGCCGAGGGGAGCCGAACGCACGCTACGACAACGGATCGCTTCTGGTATGACCTGTCGACAGCGGACGATGAGACGGCGCCGCACTTCGTCGTTGTCTCCGACGCATCGGGCGAGCGTGTCGCCGAGGTGCAGTACCGATGTACGTCGGCTGACGATGGCGGCCCGTTTAGCCATCCCGCGAAACAGCACAGCCAGGTCGAGCGGCGGCAGGCTGGGCAGCGACTGAGGGACGAGCGGACGCGCATCGCCCAGCGCGAAGCGGCGGATCTCGGTGTACGTGTTGCCGTCAGGCGCATGTGCGGCCTCGACCCATAGGCCGTCGACCGACACGATCCACACTTCGGGAATGCCCGCCGCCGCATACCGACTCCGCTTGATCCCCTGATCGAACGCCAGTGTCGATGCGGACACCTCGATGATCAGCAGCACATCGCCCGCCCCGGCGACCGCGATCCGGTCGTCGTAATCCGGTCGCAGCAGCGTCACGTCCGGTTCAGGTTCGGACTGGTCGTTCAGGCGGACGGGGGCTTGAACGCTCACCTGAGCCAGATCAGCGGACGCTTGGTACACGTACCGTGAGAAATGACCGTTCAGCCGATTGGTGACGACGAAGTGGGGGCCAGCGACGGGAGACATAGGCAGAAGGTGACCGTCGAGCAACTCGACGCGCTCTTCAGGCCGAAAGACACCGGCTCGGCCCATCGCGTGGTACTCGTCGACCGTGATCGGGCGCAGCGCCGAGACGGAAAGTTGATCGGTTTGGAGAGGCGGCATAGCGAGCGGCGGGTTTGTCTTTGCACGGATGGAGGCACGCTCGGGTTCACCCAAACGATACGTCTGGTCTACCCCAACGCCGCGACATACCGTCGTCACCCGCGTAGCCTATGCTGCCCCGCTTGCCCAACCGACGACCCAGCGCACCGACCATGAGCGACCAGTTTCAGATCCAGGCCGATTTCAAGCCGACCGGCGATCAGCCCCGCGCCATCCGCGAACTCGTCGACGGGCTGAAGCGCAAGGACAAGTACCAGACACTGCTGGGGGCGACGGGAACGGGTAAGACATTTACGGCGAGCAACGTCGTGCAGGAAGTGCAGCGGCCAACGCTGGTGATGTCGCACAACAAGACGCTAGCGGCTCAGCTCTACGCCGAGTTGAAAGGCTTCTTTCCGAACAACGCCGTCGAGTTTTTCATCTCCTACTACGACTACTACCAGCCCGAAGCCTACATCGTCCACTCGGATACCTACATCGAGAAGGACATGGCGATCAATGAGAAGATCGACCGGTTGCGGCTGCGCACCACGTCTGCGCTGGTGAGTGGGCGGCGCGACGTGATCGTAGTCGCATCGGTCTCGTGCATCTACGGACTGGGATCGCCCGACGAGTACAAGAGCCAGATCGTCCAGCTGCGGGCAGGTCGGAGGATCGAGCGTGACGAGATGCTGCGCAGTCTGGTGAACATCTTTTATAGCCGCAACGACATCGAGTTTACGCCCGGCAACTTCCGCGTTCGGGGCGATGTGGTCGAGATCTTTCCGGCTTACCTCGAAGACATCGCCTACCGCGTGTCGATGTGGGGCGATGAGATCGAGCGGCTGACCATCTTCGACCCCCTGACGGGCAAAGACATCACCGAAGAGCAACTGCTCACCGTCTATCCGGCGCGCATCTTCGTGACGCCCAAGGACAAGATGGAGAAGGCGATGCACACGATCAGCGAGGAGTTGAAGTGGCGGCTCGCCATCCTGCGCGACGAAGGCAAGATGCTCGAAGCGGCGCGGCTCGAGCAGCGAACGATGTTCGACCTCGAGATGATGAAAGAGGTCGGCTACTGCGCGGGTATCGAGAACTACAGCCGCCACATGACCGGCCAGAAACCCGGGCAGCGCCCCTACTGCCTGTTCGACTACTTCCCCGACGACTACCTGCTGCTCATCGACGAGAGCCACGTCAGCGTCCCCCAGGTGCGCGCCATGTACAACGGCGACCGCGCGCGCAAGCTGAGTCTGGTCGAGCACGGCTTCCGCCTGCCGTCGGCGCTGGATAACCGGCCGATGACGTTCGAAGAGTATGAGGCCAAGCACAACCAGGTGATTTTCATCAGCGCGACGCCTGGCGATTACGAGTTGGAGAAGAGCGACGGCGTCTTCGTCGAGCAGGTGATCCGCCCAACCGGCATTCCCGATCCCGTCGTCGAGATCCGCCCCATCGAAGGCCAGATCGACGACCTGCTGGACGAGATCCGCATCGTGATCGCCCGAAAGGAACGCACGCTCGTCACGACGCTGACCAAGCGCATGGCCGAAGACTTGGCCGAGTATCTGGACAGCTTCGGCATCCCCGTCCGCTACCTCCACTCCGACATCGACGCCCTCGAGCGCGTCGAAATCCTGCGCGACCTGCGGCTGGGCGTGTTCGACGTGCTGATCGGCGTCAACCTGCTGCGCGAGGGGCTGGACCTGCCCGAAGTCAGCCTCGTCGCCATCCTCGACGCCGACAAGGAGGGTTTCCTGCGCAGCGACCGCTCGCTCATCCAGACCGCCGGACGCGCGGCCCGCAACACGAACAGCAAAGTCGTCATGTACGCCGACCGCATCACCGGGTCGATGCAGCGCATGATGGACGAAACCGACCGTCGGCGCGAACTCCAGCTCGCCTACAACGCCAAGCACGGCATCGTCCCGACGACCGTCAAGAAGAGTAGGGACGCCATCATGCGAGGCACGACGGTCGCCGACGAGAAATACCGCGACGAGTCGACGCCCCAACGTCAGGGACAGTCCGAGTACCAGAACAAGAGCCAGTACGCCATCGCCGCCGATCCGCTGGTCAAGTATCTCACGCCCGATCAGAAAGGCGACCTGATCGTCCAGATGACGCGCGAGATGGAAGAAGCCGCCGAGTCGTTGGAGTTCGAGCGCGCCGCCGACCTGCGCGACCAGATCGACGCGCTCGAGGCGCAGATCAAGGAGGAGCGGGCGAAGGCTTAGACAGTCAGCCTAGTGACGACTAGGTGCTGCTCGATTTGGTCAAGCACATTGCTCGCGAACTGGTCTCGATGTAGTTGGCCTATTCTCTCGCGTGGGGTTTGGCTCAGGTAGCGAACGGATACCATCTGCTCTGTTTCAAGCCAAGTGGTGATACTGTGAACGTACAGCTGTCACTGAAAGCTGGTCCGATGATATGTCAAACGCATTGAGAAGCTTGGAGTCGCGTGTCGCAAGTCCAGTAAGCGACCGATTATGCATCCATCTCGATCCACGTCCGGACTCTGATTATCTCTCAGCGCACTCCCTCCGATATCGTCTTCCCTTCTGCAATCGAGTGCCGAACATAAGGTCATAGGTTCGAAAAAAGGAGACAGCTTCGACTAGTCGACTCCTGAATCTCGTCGCAGCTATCAGCGGGAAGACGAAGACTGTCTCAAATCAGACTTCTTCTCTGATCTGTCAACACGGCTTCATGATCTCGACGCTCTAATTCGCTTCTTCAGCACCGCCACCCGTCGACCAAACGCATCCGGGTCCGGCTCTCCACGCAGCGCACGGAGGTACAACTGCATCGTCGCCTCCAACTCCTCGGCGACGAACAGCGCGAACGGCTCACCGTCTCCGGCGTCGGCTTGGGCGAGGGCACCGAAGTAGGCGTCTTTGCGCTCGTTGCGGACGACGGCGGGCGGGTATCCGGCACGCATGAGCAGCAGATTCATCAGCACGCGTGCGACTCTGCCGTTGCCGTCGGGGAACGGGTGAACGGCGACCAGTTCGTGATGCACGCTCGCGGCGGCGACGAGTGGGTGTAGCTCGCCTGCTTCGACTTGCTTTTGCCCTCCGCGATAGGCGTCTACAAGATCCGTCATGCGCGCGGGCGTCTCCTCGGGCGACACGTAGTAGTGCATCTCGCCCGTCACCGTGCGCACGTGGTTGGGACGCTGCTTGAACTCACCTCCTTTCACCGTTCGTGCGACACGCTCGCCACTCTCAGTCTCGGCAGTGACCTCGTACGTCTCGCCCTTGACCAGTTTGTGCAGTTCGCGCACGACGGCCAGCGTCAGTGGCTCCTCGCTGCGCACGAACCCTTCGAGGTAGTCGATGGCTTCTCGGTGCTGCCGGATGTCGAGGTGGTCGCGCAAGGGTTTGCCGTGCGCCGTCACGCCGTGCATGAGGAGAGCGCGCGTTTCGCCGTAGTCGAGGCTGTTGCCTTCAATGGCGTTGCTGTGGTACGTCCACTCCAGGCGCAGGCGCTGCATGGCTCGGCCCAACACGTCGTCGGGCAGCGGTCGTAGGGCGTCGACTTCTTCGTTCAGAGCGTCAATGCGGCGGAGGGCGTCGGCTAGTCGAGATGCGGTGTTCATGTCGGTGTGCAAGGGCTTGTGCCAAGTGTACGCACAATTCCAGTTGGAGCCGAGCCGACGAACAGCGCCATGTCACGCGCATAAATCAGCGCGCGACGACGAGAGACTGTGTCAAGACGGACGCCGTGCCAGCGGCGCGGATTGTGTAGACGCCTGCGGGCCAATTGCTCGTATCGAAGCGGAACGTGTGGTCGGTCGCTGCCGAAAGCGGTCCGTCGTCCAGAATCACGATTTGGCGTCCGAGCGAGTCGTAGACGGCAATGCGTAGGTGGTCCGGTGCATCCAGGGTGAGCGTGACCGTCGTCCAGCCGGTAGCCGGGTTTGGGGCGATGGTGATTGTGTGAGGTCGGTTCGGAACGGAAGGCGCGGAAGCAGGCAGAAGGGCGTCGGGCGTGAGCATCCACACCTCGCCTTTCGATGTGAAGTAGAACGCCCCCTGATGCTCGACTCCAAATGCCTCTCTGCTGAGGGTCGAAGCATCGTCGATGACGGCGCTCACGCTGTCGTTCGCGAATCGGTAGAGCGTGCCATATGACTGGAACAGAATGTCGTCTCCATAGCGTGTGGAAGACCCCAAGTCGATACCGCTGGTGCGTGCGGCCTGAAAGAGAGAAGAGTAATCGTTGTACAAATCCCATTTCGACACCAGCGTATCCGAGCGCACGAGCGACAGTTCGCACCCGTCGAAGTGACGAGTTTCAATCAACGTCAGACTCGTATACGTGAACGCATCGGTGCTGCAGAGTGCTTCGCCTTTCAGGTCGATCGGCGTGACAGTGCGTCCGTCGAACCGGGCCAGCACGCTGTCTACGCCCACGTAGAGCAGGTCCTCGTCGGCGTCGAGTAGCACGCGGCCCGTCGATAACGCGACTAGATCGGACAGCGCGGCATGTTTGGTTGCTTGGGTTCCATCGAACGTCCAGACCTCGGTCGGTGCTGGATCACCGCCGCCGGTTCCTCTGAGAAAGTAGGCGCGTCCATCGAAGGCCGTGACATCGTACGCCCAGTCGGTGTTCGGAATGAGGTGAGCGCTCGCTCCTTTCAGATGGAGCAGCCGAGGCGGTGTCGTGGCTTCGCCTTGTTGCGTTTGCTGAGCCGTCGTGTAAGCATCATCCCCGATGCGGAGGCTAGAGCCGCGCGTGAGGATGTCCGGCGTCGCGATCAGGTCGGAGCCGTCGAACGCCCATAATGTGTCGCTCCTCACGCTTCGATAACCTGCCGGTCGGTTGAAGTAGAACCAGTCGCCGTTGCTGCCGACGGGGCTGGGAGGACGCCGGGAGTTGGGGGCAAGGCGCTGGGCCACGTCAGGGAACGCTTCCGAGAACCGCTGCGCTCGTTCGTCCTTGACTGTCCACAACTCGGACGCGTTGGGCAGCGTGTGGGCTGCGAAGTAGAGCCGGTCCCCGGCGCTGATCAGTCCGCTCGGCCTGGCGCCCGCTACGGGCAACGTCCTTCGAGGACGAGCGGGCGCACGATGCCATCGCGAGGGTCCAGGGGCGCCGGTCATCGTCGAGGAAGACCAGGGCGTCGCCCAGCGGAGTCAGGTTGCGGGGATCGCTGCCGACTTCGCCGGGCGCCAGGTCGGCCAGAAGCGCGGGCGTGCCGCCTTCGAGCTTCCACAACTCGCTTCCGTGGACTCCGTCTCGGAGCACGCCGTAGAGCACCTCGCCGATGGCAGCAGGGTGCCTCCAATCGTCGTATCCGTGCCACGGCCACACATCGGCGGCGACCTCGACTCCGGTCTCGGTGAGACGCCACAAGCGAGCCGCCTGCACGTCGTCTGCCGAGAAGTGAAGTCGTCCGTTCACGTCGACGAGCGAAGTGGGATTGGACGATTCGGGACCTACGTACACGTCGGCGATCAGGGTGGCGTCGGTGCCGTCGAACCGCCACAACTCCCGACCGTGCGCGGCATCCGCAGCCGAGAAATAGAGCGCACCGCCCGATACGGTAAGATCAGCCGGACGGCCGCTTGAGAGCGCAGGCCCGATTTGAGCAGCGACGGTCACGTCGGCACCATCGAATGCCCAGAGTGCGTGGCCGGTGTCTTCGGTGTACGCCGAGAAGTAGAGTCGGTCGTTCCAAATGGTGAAATCGAACGGCTGGCTGCTCATCTCTCCCGGCCTCAGGTCAGCCACGAGCCGGGCTTGCTCGCCGTCCCACGCCCACAGTTCTTCGTCTCCGAAGCTGGACTCCCTCGGTTGGGAAGCACAGAAGTAAGCCACGCCTCGGTAGACCGCCATCGACTGGCTGCACATCCGCAAGTCGCGGCGGCCGCTGATGACCTGTTCGAGCGTGGTGCCGTCCCACTGCCACAGGTCGGCCTCAGACCAGAACAAGAGCGCGCCCTCCGTTTCGGCGAAGACATACGACGCGCGCACGTCTTCCGCTTCGGCAACTCGCTGGGCGGGGCCTGTGCCGTCGTATCGCCACAAACCGAGGCGCGTCGCGTCGCGGTCGTCGGCTTCTCGTTTTGCCGAAGCGACGAAATAGAGCGCTCCATCGAATGGCATGAACTCCGAGAGCACGTATGCCGCGGCGGGGGAAGGCAGTGCGCTCAGGTCGGTCAGCACTCGGGCGGTCTGTGCCTGCAAAACTGAGGCGTTTAGCGAGAAGAGGAGAGCGGAGAGAACAAGCGAGCGGCGCATGACAGGTAGAGATCGAAACAGTGAAGAACGTAAGGCGAGCGAGGCTGATCGCATAGAGCGAGCGCGCATCATCTTTCATGGCACGCGGTTGCAGACGTGCTAATGCCGTGCCTGCTCGCCGCCGATACGAGTGGAATCTCTCGATCAAGGCTGACTTGCCGCACCGACTGGGCATAGTCGTTGCTGTTGTCGTATCCGTCTGTGTTTCTAACGTTTGTGTATGATCCGCTCGCTCTGTCTCCTCCTTTTCCTGTGCGCCTGCGACGGGTTCTCGGCTCTGGAATCGTCGGCTCAGGACGCCGACGTTCCCCATCTTTCGCCGGATCAGCAGCGACGCACCGAAGCCTTGGTGTCCTTTTTCGAGCACAGTACGCTCGAAAAGCAGTACAGCTACTGGTACGCGCTGGGCGATGGTAGAGGATACACGCTAGGTTGGATCGGCTTTACCACGTCGAGCGGAAGCGCCGCCGAGGTCATTCGTCGATACAAAGAAGTGCGCGAACTGGCGCCCATCGTTCGCTATCTCCCCGAGCTGGATCGGCTCAAGCAAGGCTTCCAGGGCGACGTGTCGGGGCTGGACGGACTTCCCGAAGCCTGGGCGCAAGCCGCCGCCGATCCGCTCTTCCAGCAGGCGCAGGACGAGGTTGCGCGCGACTGGTACTACGCTCCGGCGCAGCGCTATGCCGCCCAACTCGGCACAACGACGCCGCTGGCGCTCGCCCTCCTCTACGACACCGCCATCCAGCACGGCGACGGCCACGACGCCGACGGCCTTTCCGCCATTCTCGGCCGAGCCGGTGAGATTCCAGCGCGCGGAGCGGAAGAGACCGACTGGCTCCACCGCTTCGTAGACGCTCGCCGCCGCACGCTGATGAACCCGTCCAACGTCGCCACTCGTGCTGCGTGGCGCGAGAGCGTGTGGCGCGTCGAAGTCTGGCAGCAAATCCTGGACGCCGAGCGCTACCAACTGGGAAGCGGCATCCGCATCGCGGGAAGCTGGTTCGACTTCCGGCTGCCGTAGCCGCGCGCCGTAGCTTGGCCGCTCACCCACGCATCGCATGGACGCCGCCCTCTACGCCACCTACGCCCGCGCCGAAGATGCGCACTGGTGGTTCCGAGCGCGCAGGCGGATCGTCGCTCAGGTGCTGGACCGATTGGCGTTGCCGAGCGGTGCTAGCATCCTGGAAATGGGCTGCGCGACAGGCGGCAATCTCGACCTGCTCAGCCGCTACGGAGCGCTCGACGCCGTCGAAATGGACGAGGGAGCCGTCGTCTACGCTCGATCACGCGGGACTGCTGCTGCCGTCTATCAGGGACATCTTCCCGACGCGCTCCCGGATCAGATCCGAGGTTCTTACGATCTGATCACGCTGCTCGACGTGCTCGAGCACATACCCGACGACGCGGCATCGCTCACTGCGCTGCACGATCTGACAGCGCCCGGCGGCGTCCTGCTCCTCACCGTCCCCGCCTATCGGTGGCTGTGGAGTGCGCACGATGTAGTCAACCACCACCAGCGACGCTATCGACGGTCGGAGTTGGTTCGGCTGATCCGTTCGGCGGGCTTCCAGGTCGAACGAGCGACGTACTTCAACACGCTGCTTTTTCCGATCGTCGCGGCGGCTCGGACGCTGGGAAACGTGGCCGAGCGAATCAGAGGCCGGACGCAGACGGCATCCGACATCGACACGATTCCATCCGGACCAGTCAACGGTGCATTAGAAGCCATTTTTGCGTCCGAGCGGCGCATCATACCACGACTGGCGATGCCGTTTGGCGTGTCGATCCTCGTCGTCGCGCGGCGTCCCGCATGATATAACCGGGGCGTCACGGCGGGGCGCGCTATGTTTGGCCTCTCTCACCTCCCTCGTCCATGAGCCAGAAGCTGATGCTGCTCGGCAAAGCGCAAACGTACCTGCGCAGCGCAGCCGTCCTGTTCGAAATCGAAGACTTTGACTCGTGCGCGTCGCGGAGCTATTTCGCGATGTTCTACGCTGCCCAAGCCCTGCTCGTCGAGCGCCGCGTCGGCACGTCGGGCGGCATCCGCGTCGCGTTCGGCGATGCGTTCGTGCGCTCGGGCGAAGTCCCCGAAGAAGCGGGCGTCGCGTTCGATCATGCGCACGACCTGATGGAAGTCGCCGACTACGCGCACAGCTTCGGCGTCCAGCAGCCGCAAGCCGAGGAGGTGTTGCAGTCCGCCGAAGCGTTCGTGACGATGATAATCGACATCCTCAACCCCACGCCTGCTCCCGCCGTCGTCCCGGACGACGAGGAGTTCGACGACGAAGACTGACTACGCGCACGGGTGAAGGTTGGGCCAACGGTTGGACAACCCAGGGCAATAGCGTAGCTTTACGGGCTACTTCGCGCGCACCTCGCGCACTGACGACTACACCTAACCGCTTTCGGCTATGAAGCCCGGTATCCACCCCGAATACACGACCATGACCGTCGAGCTGGCTGACGGCACGACGGCGCAGATGCGCTCGACCTTGGGTCGCGACATCCAGTCCGATGTCGACTCGACCAACCACCCGTTCTACACCGGCAAGCGCCAGTTCGTCGACACCGCCGGTCGCGTCGAGAAATTCCGCCGTCGCTACGGAAACCGTGGCAAGAAGCAGCTCGACGACGAGTCGACCGACGCGCCGCAGGACGCTGCCCCGGAGCAGGCGTAAACTGCCTCGCTACCTTTCGAACCCTCGCCCGGCTCCGATGCTGGCGAGGGTTTTTGCTTTTTCTCTGATTCGCTTTCGCCCATGCTCGCTCCCGCCGCCCTCATTGCTCGCACCCGCGACGGACTTCCGCTCCAACCGGACGAACTGCGCGACTTCGTGCTCGCCTACACGCACGGCGACGTGCCGGACTACCAGATGAGTGCGTGGCTCATGGCGGTCTACCTCAAAGGCCTGACGCCCGACGAAGCGTCCGCGCTGGTCGACGTGATGCTGCACTCGGGGACGGTCGTCGATCTGTCGGACGTGGCTGGGCGAAAGGTGGACAAGCACTCGACCGGCGGCGTCGGCGACAAGATCTCGCTGCTGCTGGCCCCTCTGGTAGCGGCCTGCGGCGTCGGGGTGCCGATGATCTCGGGCAGGGGGCTGGGGCACACCGGAGGCACGTTGGACAAGCTCGAATCCATTCCCGGCTTCACGACCGGGCTGGGGCTGGACCGCTACCGCAGCCAACTCGCCGATCTAGGCGTCGTCATGATCGGCCAGACCGCCGAGATAGCGCCTGCCGACCGCAAACTCTACGCGCTCCGCGACGTGACGGCGACGGTCGAGTCGATACCACTCATCGCCGCGTCGATCATGTCCAAGAAGATGGCGGCAGGGCTAGACGCGCTAGTCCTCGACGTGAAAGTCGGCAGGGGCGCGTTCATGCGGACGCCCGAGCGCGCGCGCGAACTGGCTCAGACGATGGTCGCCATCGGCACGCGCAGCGGCGTCGAAACGACCGCTCTGCTGACGCGCATGGACGTACCGCTGGGGCGGGCGGCAGGTAACTGGCCCGAAGTCGCCGAGACGGTTCGGTGTCTGCGCGGTGAGACCGAAGGAGCCGAGGACGTGGTTGAAATCACGGTCGCTCTGGCTGCCGAAATGCTGCGGATGGGCGGCGTCGCCGACTCGGCCGAGGAGGGCGCCGTGCAAGCCCGCGCCGCGCTGGCTGACGGAAGCGCATGGGACACGTTCGTCCGGCTCGTCGAGGTGCAAGGCGGCGACATCCGCACGCTCGAAGATCCCGATGAGCGGCAGGCCCAGTCGCCTTCGATCGTCGTCGAGGCCGAGCGTTCGGGTTTCGTCACCGACATCGACGCGCGCAAGATCGGCGATTTGACGGTTGCGCTTGGGGCCGGGCGCAGAGCCAAAGAGGACGACGTAGATCCGCTGGCGGGCGTCGTGCTGCACGCACGCGTTGGCGAGCAGGTCGCAAAGGGCCAGTCGCTGGCAACGCTCTACTCGCGCACGGCCGAACCCGACGCCTTCAGCCGCGCCTTGCGTGCGTCGGTGGAGATCGGAGACCAAGCGCCGGACGTGCCGCCGCTGATTTTGGAGCGTGTCGCGTAATCAGCTCCTGATCCGTTAGTCGCCGTTGAGTAGCGGGCCTACGGGCGAGAACGTGGGGAGATCGGAGCGCTGAACAGGAACGCGGGCGAGCAGGTCGCGGGCTTCCTGTAGTTTGGCTTCCGCAGTGCGCTCGCGTTTAGAGAGGACTTCGCTGCGCCGGGCGAGGTCGTCGCGGTAGGAGGCGAGCTGGTTGCGGTAGGTGGTGAGCTGCGCGCGCAGATCGATGAGTTGGCGCTCGTCGGAATCCAGCGCGTCGCGCTGCGATTGCGACCGGGCCAGATCGGCGGCGGCGCGCTCGCGTTTGCCACGCAGGTCGGCCAAGGCATTGCGGAGCGTTTCGGCTTCCTCGTGCTGCGACTCGATGTCGGCTGCCAGGCGGTCGCGTTCGGATTGGAGTGCGGCGCGTTCGCGCTCGGCACTGTGGCGGCGGGCGTCGGCGGCTCGGCGGTCTTCTTCGGATGCTTCGCGGGTGGCGGCGAGTTCTTTTCGCGACGCGTTGGCGTCGGCGTGAGCGCGTGCCGCATCGGCTTCCAGGTCGGCGAGGGTGTCGCGGGCATGGTCGCGTTCGGCGAGGACGGCGTCGCGCGCAGACCGGGCGGCGTCGAGTTGATCCGACAGGGTGTCGCGCTCGGACTCAGCTAGGGTCAGGCGCTGCGCCAGATCGTCCACCTTGCCCGACTGGGGCAGCGCGTCGAGGGCTTCGCGGGCCGCTTCGGCTTCGGCCTGTGCTAGGGCGAGTTGGCTGCGCAGAGCCGATGCCTGCTCGGATAGTGTGTCGCGCTCTGCGTGTGCAGCGGCCAGCGCCTTGTCGAAGTCTGCGCTTCCAGCAGTCCGTGACGCAGCAGCCTGGAGCGCTTCGAGTTCGACTTCGAGCGCTCGGGTGTGCTGATGGGCCGCTTCTATCTCCGCCTGCGCAATGGTCAACTGGTTCTCGATCTCAACGCGCTCGTCTCGCAGTCTGGTGGCTTCGGTCTGGGTGCTTCGGAGCGCTTCTGAGGCGTCGCCGGATGCCCGAACCTCAGCCTGGGCGGCGCGAAGATCGTCGCGTGCGGCGTCGCGCTCTTGGATCGCCCGGTCGCGTTCGGCGCGAAGTGCTTTGGCCTCGTCGCTCGAATCGCTCTGCCGACTGGCAGTGATTTGCAACGCTTCGGCGCGCGCCTCCGCCTGGGCGAAGTCGGCGCGGAGATCGGCGATCTGCTCGTGGATGGCGTCGCGCTCAGCCGTGACGGCGGCGACTTCGGACTGAGCCGCGTCTCGTTCGTCTTCGAGCGCCTGCCGCTCGGTCTCGAAGCGTTCGGCTGATTCTTCGGTCGCTTTTCGGAGCGCCTCCGTCTCATCGGAAAGTGCGTCGAGTTGCTCCGCTTGGGCAGCGGTGGCTTCGCGCTCGGCCTCCAGCGCGTCGCTCAAGGTGTCGCGTTCGGTCGCGACCGCGGCGAGTGTCTCGGCGGATTGCGCCAGCGTGCGCTCGTGGTCGTCGGCGGTTTCTCGCGCCAGCGACAGCATCCGCTCGGCATCGAGCAGCAGCGATTTGCGCTCGTCGCGTTCGACCGTGAGCGTGGCGATGCGTGCTTGGGACTCCAGTTGCCGCTGCTCTGCTTCTTCGCGTTGAGCAGTGATCTCTTCTTGCGCCGCATCGCGCTCGCCGACCAGAGCGATCGCCATGTCTTGGGCTTCGTCGCGTTGCTCGGTCAGGTCTCGGATGCTGGCGCGCTCGGTTTCGAGTTGACTCGTCAGGTCGGCGGCGCGTGTGCGCTCGGTCTTGAGTTTCTTCTCTGCATCGTCCCGCTCGGCCTCCATTGCCTCGCGCGTCTGCTGCGCTCTTTCCAGATCGTACACCGTCGCCTTGTGCTGCGCCGTTAGCGTGGCGAGGCGCGCGCGCGCGGCCTCGTGCTCGATATGCAGCGCGTCGAAGCGGTCGGCGAGGGCGTCGTGCTGCTCGGCGCGGGTGTGGTGCTCGCGCTGCGTCGTTTCGAGTTGGGCAGCGAGGGCATCGCGCTCGGACTCGGCTTCGGCGAGGCGAGCCGACTCGGCTTCGAGCGCGTGCGTCTGCGCGTCGTGACGCTCTTCGAGGTCTGTGTGAGCGGTCTGGAGCGTCTGGTGCTCCGCCGTCAGTTGTTCGTGCTGAGCCGTCACGTCGCCCAGCAGCTGGGTCGTGTGCGCGAGCGTGTTCGCGGCCGTGTCGTGCTGAGCCGTCAGCGTTTGGTGAGCGTGCGTGAGCACGTCCAGATCGGTTTGCAACGCGTCACGGCGGGCTTGCACGCGGCGCAGATCCGCAGCAAACGTGTCGCTCTCGGACTGGCGAGCGACGAGTTGCTCTTGCTCGTCCGACAGGGCATGCTGCGTGCGCGCGAGTTCGGATGCGAGGCGGTCGCGCTCTTGCGTCAGCGCATTTGCCTGCGCACGCGCTTGGTTACGCGCGTGCTTGGCGGCATCGAGGTCCGAAACGGATTTGGCTTTCTGAGCGGCGAGTTCGGTTTCCATGCGAGCGCGTTCGCTGGCCCAGGCGGCTCGCCGCGATGCGAGTGTATCCTCTTTCTCATGGAGAGACGAGAGGTCGGTGGCATAGCGCTCGCGGCGCGCCATGGCCTTCTCATCTTCGCTGCGGACGACAGCCTCCGTTTCGCGGAGAGACTCCTCGCGCGTTCGGGCGGCATCGGCTGCCTGCTGGAGAGAATCGCTCAGACGCAGCAGATGTGCATCGAGGCGCGGCCATTCGTCCCCCAGAGCGATTTTGAGGCTGTCCCGGTGGACCGAAAGCGTGTCGCGAACGGCGTCGACCTGCACCTCGACCGATTCGATCTCGGCATCCTTCCGGTGCGTCAGCGCGTGGGCGTCGACGGGGGGAGGGGCGGCAGCGGCGCGGCCTTCGTCGTCGAAAAAGCGGGCGCGAAAGTAGTAGTATCCGCCGACGGCGCCGATGCAGAGCGTCAGCAGCGCCATCGCGACGGCTATCAGTACGGGACCTGACATAGAGGGCGGGGGGAGGAATCTCGGAAACTAGGTGCACGTCGCGCCCTTCCGGCAAGGGGAAGCCGGTTCCGATGCGTCCGACTAGCGCAAAGGCCGTGCCCGGATGCCCGGCACGTCTTTCCGCGCCACGACGCGAACGCGCGCGCCATGCTTCCACAATGCCAACCGCTCGCGCAAGTGGGTGGCGCGGGCGTCGGCGAGCACCACGTCGCGTTCGCTCCACACGACTTCCCACCCGGCGTCGCCTTCCTGGAGCGCAAACGCTGCGTCGTCCAGGCGTGCATCGGCGGCCCGAGTGAGCGTGGGCTCTCCGGCGAGGAACGACCCGTGCAGCTGAGCCAGCACGCTATCGACCGGCGATGCGTAGGTATGGGACGATACCGATAGCATGGGAACGCTGGGGCCAAGAGGCGTCGCGCTTTGGCCGACGTGGTGCATCGAGAAGCCGCCGACGAGCAATACGAGGGCCGCCAGCGACAGGCTGGTGCCCAAGACGAACGGGGCGCCCACACGGGGGCGGTTGCGGGAGAGCAGAGCATGTACTTTCATACCCGACGAGACTACAAAGACGTTGCCAATCTCCTTCAACTCCCGCACCACGCTCCTCATCGCCGGAGCCGTACTGCTCGCATCGGTCCACGGGCTGAGTGCGTGCCAGGGCGACGAACAGCAAGCCAGATCGGCGAACGCCGTGCCCGCCGCTCAGGCTGCCTACGCCGGGGACGCGACGTGCGCGACGTGCCACAACGATCTGTTTTCGAGCTACAAGCGGTCGGGCATGGGGCAGTCCGTCTCGCTCTTCGACCCGGAGACGGCGCCCGAGCGCTTCGACGGCGCCCAAGTGTACGATCCCAAGTCGAATCTCTACTACGAACCCTTCGTCCGCGGCGACACGCTCTACCAGCGCGAGTATCGGCTGGACGAATCGGGTGCGACGGTCTACGAGCGCACGCACGCCGTCAAGTGGGTAATCGGATCGGGCCACGCGACGCGCTCCTACCTGATGACCTCGAACGGACACACGACCGAGATGCCGCTGACGTGGTACGTCGAGCGCGAGATCTGGGACCTGAGCCCGGGTTATACGCAGGTGAACCAGCGGTTCAGCCGACCGACCAACCAGGAATGCATCACGTGCCACAACGCATTGCCCGATTACTCCGAGTTCACCGAAGCGCACTACCAGGAGATGCCGACGGGTATTTCGTGCGAGCGCTGCCACGGTCCGTCGAGCGAACACGTCGAGGCGCACCTGGAGGGCTTGGCGCACGAGAACCCAGGCATCGGCGTCGTCAACCCGCACGACCTGGACCGAGGGCGCCAACTCGCCGTCTGCCAGCAGTGCCACCTGGCCGGGACGACAGTCTGGATGGATGGCGAAGGCCCGGACACGTTTCGTCCGGGCCAGAAGCTGAGCGATAACCGCGTCGTCTACGCGTCGCTCGAGCAGATCGAGGATCCGCAGTCGTTCGGCATCGCGAGCCACGCCGAGCGGCTGGCCCGGAGCGCGTGCTTCGACCAGTCGCAGATGACGTGCACGACCTGCCACGACCCGCACACGCCGGTCGCCGAGATGGAGCCGAATCACTTCAACGCCGTCTGCCAGACGTGCCACACGCCGGACGACCTCGCCATTGCCGCCCACGCGTCGGTCGGCGAGGTCGAACTGGCGCAGACCTGCACGACGTGTCACCTCCAGCGCGCCGGAACGTCCGACATTCCGCATGTCACGTTCACCGACCACTGGATCCGGCGCGCGATGCCCGATGCTCCGCCGCCGGCCACCCAAGACATCGACCGATACCGCGCCGAGCCGATCGAACTCGTCCGCGTCGTTGAGGAAGGCGAGACCGAGGAGACCGGAGCCGAGCGCGCACTGCACGACGCCGTCGCCTACTGGACGGTCTACGCCACCAAGCACCGCCTGCCCGCCTATCGCCCGCGCATCAAAGCCGGAGTCCGGCAGGGCCTGGCCGCCGGACTGACGCCGCCCGACGCCTACCTCGCCCTGGCCTGGGCGCTGGCCGACGACGACAGCATGACCGCCGCTGCCCAGGTGCTGCAAGAGGGAGCGGCCGTCCATCCCGAGAACGCGCGCCTGCTGCACCGGCTGGGCTGGACGCTGCGTACGTCGGGACGGGCCGTCGAAGCCGTCGCTCCGCTGCAGCGGGCCGTCGCGATTCAGCCCAAGCTGGTCGAAGCACAGCACGAACTGGCCCAGGCATTGGCGTCGGCGGGACGTGCGCCGGAAGCCGAAGCCGCTTACCGCGCCACGGTCGCTCTCGACCCCGAGCATCAGTCTGGCGCGTGGAATAATCTGGCGCTGCTCCTCGTCGGCCAACAACGCGTAGGAGAAGCTGCCAACGCGCTCGACCGCGCCCTCGCGCTGGACCCCGACCTGCTCGATGCCTTGGTCACGCGCGGCGCCGTCGCCCTGATGGCGGGCGATGCGGATCAGGCCGTTCCCTACTTCGACCGCGCCCTGGCCGTCGATCCGAACCACACCGGCGCCCTCGCCAACCTGGGTGTAATCGCCGGTCAGAAGGGCGATTTGCCCGAAGCTCGTCGCCTGTTCCAACGCGCCGTCCGCGCTGACCCCACCGACCGCCGCGCTCAAGCCTACCTCGCGCAGATCGAAGCGCAGATGGGCACGCGCTGAGGCGCGTTTTCCCCATCACTCCCAACCCTGGGGGTCTTGCATTCGTACTCTTCGACTATGTCTACGCCACACAACACCTCAGGGCCGCACACGATGGCCGAACTGGGCCGGTTTTGGACGTACGCCAACGCGCTGAGCGTGGCGCGGATCGCCTTGGTCGTGCCGATCGCGCTGCTGGTGTGGACGGGCGAGCACATCGGCTGGCTGTGGGCGCTCGTGGCGGTGGGTGTGGCGACGGACTTTTTCGACGGCAAGCTCGCGCGGTGGACGGGGACCGTGTCCGAGTGGGGCAAAGTGCTCGACCCATTCGCGGACAAGATCGGAGCGGTCGTGATCGGCGGTGCGCTGGCGCTCCGGCCCGTCGAACCCAACCTGCCGGTCTGGCTGATCGTGCTCGTGCTGGTGCGCGACGTGCTGATTTTTGGCGGCGGCGTCCTGATCGCCAAGCGGCACGGGTCCGTCCCGCCGAGCGTGTGGAGCGGCAAACTGGCCGTCGGCGCGGTCGTGCTGGCGGTCTTGTTCGCGCTGCTGCGGTGGACCCAAGCGATGGATGCGGCCGTCTGGGTGGCGCTGGTCCTGCTCGTCGTCTCGTTCGCTCAGTACCTGCTGCGGTTCGTCCGCGCGATGCAGGTGCCGCCCTCGACTAGCGCGGCGGCCGAGGTGTAGCGAGTCGTTTGTGAAGAGGATGGGCTGGCACGTTCGGGCCGGTCGGTAGTTACTTGCGCTCCAACACGAACTGACACGACTGCGCGATGGGCTTTTTCGACCGATTCAAGAAACAGAATCCCCAACCGACGGCGCCTCCCGCTCAGCAAGAAGTCCGGCAACAGGAGCAGGCCAAGCTGAACGAGGGGATGGAGAAAACCCGCTCGTCGTTCTTCGGCAAGATCGACCTACTGGTCCGCGGCCGCGACACGATCGACGACGACGTGCTCGACCGCATCGAAGAGGTCCTCGTCAGCGCCGACCTGGGCGTCGACACGACGGTCGAGATCATCCGCCGCATCGAGGCGCGCGTCAAGACCGACCGCTATACGGGAACGGACGATTTCAACGAACTGCTGCGCGACGAGATCGCCCGGCTGATGCTCGAAGACGCGCCCGAACGCCCGCGCGATTTTGACGCTGATTTGCCCAACAGCCCGCACGTCATCATGGTCGTCGGCGTCAACGGCGTCGGCAAGACGACGACGATCGGCAAGATGGCGCACCGCTACAAGCAGGCCGGAAAGAGCGTCGTTCTGGGCGCCGCCGACACGTTCCGCGCTGCGGCGACCGAGCAGCTCGACATCTGGGCGCAGCGCGCGGGCGTGCCGATCATCAAGCAGGGACACGGCGCCGACCCTGCCGCCGTCGCGTTCGACACGATTGCATCGGCCAAATCCAAAGGCGCCGACGTAGCGATCATCGACACGGCTGGGCGGCTCCACAACAAGGGCGGGCTGATGGACGAGTTGTCCAAGATCAAGCGCGTGATGGACCGTCAGGTCGCGGGCGCTCCGCACGAAGTGCTGCTCGTGCTCGACGGATCGACCGGCATGAACGCCGTCCGCCAGGCCGAGGAGTTTACCAAAAGCGTCGACGTGACCGGGATGGTGCTTACCAAGCTCGACGGCACGGCCAAAGGCGGCGTCGTGATCGGCATTTCGAACGGCTTCAAGATCCCCGTCAAGTACATCGGCGTCGGCGAAGGCATCGACGACTTGCAGGTGTTCGACCGGGTCGCGTTCGTCGAGGCGCTGTTTAGCTAACAGGTGGGCGAGTGCGTGGTGCGCATGATGTAGATTCCGCGTGTCTCTGCCTCACTTTCCACCGTTATGCGCCGACTGCTACTCCCCCTTCTGCTCGCCCTGCTCGTCCTACCTGCTCAGGCGCAAGAGGCCGACGCTCCGCCTACCGTCGAAAGTCTCAGCTACGACGCGCTGGCGTGGCGCGGCATCGGTCCGGCGTTTACGTCGGGTCGCGTCGCAGACATCGCCATCCACCCGGACGACAACGACACGTGGTTTGTGACCGTCGGCAGCGGCGGCGTGTGGAAGACCGAGAACAGCGGCACGACGTGGGAATCCCTGTTTGACGGGCAAGGCTCATACTCGACGGGTGCCATCGCCCTCGACCCGCAGAACCCCAACACGGTCTGGGTCGGATCGGGCGAGGACGTGGGCGGGCGGCACGTCGGCTATGGCGACGGCATCTACCGCTCGGCCGACGGTGGCCGGACGTGGGAAAACAAGGGCCTGAAAGAAAGCCAGCACCTGTCGACGATCATGGTCCACCCCGAGAACTCCGACGTCGTGCTCGTAGCCGCGCAAGGTCCGCTGTGGAGCAAGGGCGGCGAGCGCGGCATCTACCGCACCGACGACGGCGGCGAGACGTGGACGCGCACGTTGGGAGACGACGAGTGGACCGGGGCGACCGACCTGGTCTACGACCCGCGCGATCCCGACGTGATCTATGCTGCCACGTGGCAGCGTCACCGCAACGTGGCGGCCTACATGGGCGGCGGTCCCGGCTCGGGTCTCCACAAAAGTGTCGACGGTGGGCAGACGTGGACCAAGCTCTCGCGCGGATTGCCCAGCAGCAACATGGGCAAAATCGGTCTGGCCATCTCGCCCCAGAACCCCGACCGCGTCTACGCCGCCATCGAACTCGACGGGCGGACCGGCGGTGTCTACATGAGCGAGAACCGCGGCGCGAGCTGGCGCAAGATGTCGGACGCCGTCGCCGGGGGAACGGGGCCGCACTATTACCAGGAGCTCTACGCGTCGCCGCACCACGAAGGGCGCCTCTACCTGATGGACGTGCGCATTCAGCAGTCCAACGACCATGGCGCCAATTTTGAGCGCGAGCGCAGCCGCTACAAGCACAGCGACAACCACGCCCTGGCCTTCCGCCCCGACGACCCCGACTACCTGCTCGCAGGCACCGACGGCGGACTCTACGAATCGTTCGACGGCGGCGAGACGTGGCGCTACGTCGCCAACCTGCCCGTCACGCAGTACTACAAAGTCGCCGTCGACGACGCGGTCCCGTTCTACAACGTCTTTGGCGGCACGCAGGACAACGGATCCCAGGGCGGCCCCTCGCGGACCGATGCGCGCCAGGGCATTCGCAACGGCGACTGGTACACGACGCTGGGCGGAGACGGCCACCAGTCGGCGACCGAGCCGGGCAACCCGGACATCGGCTACGCCCAATCGCAGCAGGGCAACCTGCACCGCATCGACCGCATCACGGGCGAGGCTACGTTCGTCGTGCCTCAGTCCACGCCAGGCGAAACCGAGCGCTACAACTGGGACGCTCCCATCGTCGTCAGTCCGCACGATCCGGCCACGATCTACTTCGCGTCGCAGCGCGTCTGGAAGTCGACCGACCGAGGCGACAGCTGGACGGCCATTTCGGGCGATCTAACCCGCGACGAAGAACGCTTCGAGCTTCCGATCATGGGCCGCGTGCAGAGCTACGACAACGCGTGGGACTTGTATGCGATGTCGGTTTACAACACGATCTCGTCGGTCGACGTGTCGCCCCGAGACGCCAACCTGGTCTACGCCGGAACGGACGACGGGCTGATCCAGGTCACCGAGGATGGCGGATCGACGTGGCGGCGGATTGATGTGGGCAGCATTCCCGGCGTGCCCGCGATGGCGTTCGTCAACCACGTCTGTCCTGACCGGCACGACGCCAACATCGTCTTTGCCGCGCTCGATCACCACAAGAACGGCGACCTCAGCCCCTACCTGATCCGCAGCGACGACCGGGGACGCTCGTGGAAGCTGATGACCGAGGGACTGCCCGAGCGCACGCTCGTCTGGCGCGTCGTTCAGGACCACCAGAAGCCCGGACTCATCTTCGCCGGGACCGAGAACGGCGTCTACTTCTCGCCCAACCGAGGCGGACAGTGGATCGAACTGGGCGGCGACATGCCGACGATCTCGACGCGCGACCTGGTGATTCAGCGCCGCGAAAATGACCTGGTCGCCGCTACGTTCGGCAGAGGCTTCTTCATCCTCGACGATTACACGCCGCTGCGCGAGATGACCGATGCGGTTCTCGCCAAGCCCGGTCACCTGTTCGGACTGCGCGACGCCAAACTGTACCGCGAGCGCTCGGTCACCAACAACTCGCAAGGCGACGATTACTACACCGCGCCCAACCCCGACTTCGGAGCCGTCTTCACCTACTACCTCCGCGACGGTTACGAAAGCCTCGAGGCGCAGCGCCGATCGGCCGAGAAAGAAGTCGAGGACGGAGACGACGTGCCCTTCCCCGGCTGGGACGCCCTCGAGGCCGAACGCAACGAGCAGGCCGACAAGGTCGAGCTGGTCATTCGCGACGGACGAGGGGACATCGTAGCGCGCGTCGACGGACGTACCTCTAAGGGGTTGCACCGCGTCGCGTGGGATCTGGAGCGCGACGCATTGGGGCCGATCACGCCGGGCGAGTCGTCCAGGCCTAGCGGATTCATGGTCGAGCCGGGATCGTACTCGGCGACGCTCGTCCGCACGTCGGATGGCGTCGAGTTGGCGCTCTCGGCTCCCGTATCGTTTAACGTCGTGCCTCTACGCCAGGGCGCGCTGCCGTCGGCTCCCGTCGCCACGCTCGAAGCGTTTCGCGAGCAGATGGAGGCGCTGATGACCGACATGACGCTGTTCGGCAACGCGCTCGAACGCGCCGAGGATCGCGCCGACGCTCTGCGATCGGCCCATGACCGCGCCCGTCGCCCCGATGCCGCCTTGGCCGCTCGCATTGCATCCATCCACCGAAACCTGACGGATCTCGACCGCAAACTGAGCGGCTACGACGCCAAGGACGCCGTCGGCGAGCGCAATCCGCCGTCGATCCAGTCGCGGATGTTCGTCGGCTACCGGGGGCTGACCACGCAGTATGGGCCGACGCCGCTGCACCGCGGTTCCGTCGCGATGGCCGAGCGGGAGTTGGCCGACGCGCGTGCCCAGTTGGACGCGCTGGCTTCAGAAATCGCTGCCGTCGCCGACCAGCTTCCGGCTACGGGCGCTCCCGTCGTCGATTTGGGCGAGTGAAAACCGCGCTCGGTGCCCCATCTTGCTTACCGAGCGTGCGTACGACCCGCCGATTCGTGCTTTGGTCCGCCGTATGACTCGCTTCCTCCATCACCTGCCCGCTGTGTCCGACAACGCTCCTCTCCATCGAACCGCCGCTGCTCTGTCAGACCCGATACGCCTGCGCGCTCTGCGCCGAAGCGGACTGCTCGATCCGTCGGCCGACGCTGTGTTCGACCGCTATACGCGTCTGGCAACACGCCTGCTCGGCACGCCCGTCGCGCTGCTGTCACTCGTCGAACCCGAGCGTCAGACGTTCAAGAGCCGCGTCGGGATGGACGTGAGGCACACACCGCTGTCGCACTCGTTCTGTCAGCACGTCGTCGAGCGCAACGCGCCGCTCGTCGTAGAGGACGCCCGAGAGCATCCGCTCGTCCGAGCCAATGCGGCCATCGCAGATTTGGGTGTCGTCGCGTACGTCGGCGCTCCGGTCCATGCGCCCGAAGGCGAGCCGCTGGGGTCGTTCTGCGTCGTCAGCGACATGCCGCGCGCGTGGACCGAAGAGGACGTGCACGTCATCGAGGAGTTGGCTGCTTCCGTCTCGACCGAGATCGGACTTCGGATGCGCGAACGCCGCGCATCTGCTCTCACCGACGCCGCGACTCTCTGCACACTCGCCGCCGACGATACGGGCGCCGTCTTCGATGTCAGCCCCTCATGGACACGCGTGACCGGACGCACTACGGCCCAGAGCACCGCCAACGGATGGACCGATGTGCTCCACATCGATGATCGTACCCGTATTGCCGAGGCATGGCAAGCCGCCGTCGAACGCCGCTCGGCCTGCACGCTCGACTGCCGCTTACTAAATGCCAAAGGAGAAACCCGTAGCGTGCGGCTGCACGGCGCTCCGGTCTGGGCCGATACCGGTACGTTCACCGAGTACGTTGGAGCATTCACAACGGTCGAGTAAGAGGCGAGTTGGAAGAGCACGGTACGAACCCAGTATGAAGCCGCGTGCGTCACAATCTGTCGGAACGGTGCGGGATCAGGTCCGGTGAGAAGGTCTCACCCAACCCCCACCGCCCATGAAAGCGCTCACCTGGCACGGCCAAGGCGACGTCCGTGTCGATACGCACCCCGATCCCGAAATCCAAGACTCGCGCGACGCCATCATCCGTGTCACTTCGACTGCCATCTGCGGATCGGACCTTCACCTCTACGACGGCTTCGTTCCCATGATGAAGGAGGGCGACATCATCGGTCACGAGCCGATGGGTATCGTCGAAGAAGTCGGCTCGGGGGTGACCAACTTGAAGAAGGGCGACCGGGTCGTCGTACCGTTCACGATCTCGTGTGGTCACTGCTGGTTCTGCGAAAAGACGATGTTCTCGCTCTGCGACGAGTCCAACCCCAAGCCCGAAAACGCGCGCAAACAGATGGGCCACTCGCCCGCTGGCGTCTATGGCTACTCGCACCTGCTCGGCGGCATTCCGGGCGGTCAGGCCGAACTGCTACGTGTACCCTACGCCGACATCGGCCCAATCAAAGTACCCGAAGCGTTGACCGATGAGCAAGCGCTCTTCCTATCGGACATCTTCCCGACCGGTTATATGGCTGCCGAGAACGCCGAAATCGAAGGCGGCGATACCGTCGCTATTTGGGGCTGCGGGCCGGTCGGCCAGTTCGCGATCCAGAGCGCCTGGATGATGGGAGCTGGACGCGTAATCGCCATCGACCAGGTCCCCGAGCGGCTCGCCATGGCACGCACGCATGGACGCGCCGAAACCATCGACTTCTCGGACGACGATGTCGATGTGTACGAGACGCTGATGGACATGACGGGCGGGCGCGGACCCGACCGCTGCATCGACGCCGTCGGTGCAGAAAGTCACGCCGCCAACGACGCCAAGGCGCTCGTCGACAAAGCCAAGGCTGCTGTCCACCTTCAGTCGGATCACCCGTACGTGCTGCAGCAGGCGATCAAGTCGTGCCGCAAAGGTGGGACGATCTCGGTGCCGGGCGTCTACGCCGCCGCCGTTACGATTCCGTTTGGCGCCGCGATGAATAAGGGACTGACGTTCAAGATGGGCCAGACGCACGTCCAGCGCTACCTCGATCCGCTGATGCAAAAGATCGTCGACGGCGAGATCGACCCGTCGTTCGTCATCACGCACACGGCCTCGCTGGACGACGCGCCCAAGATGTACGACACGTTCCGCGACAAGAAGGACGACTGCATCAAGGTCGTCCTTAAGCCGTGACTCGTGCCGAATGAGCAGCGCCGCCCTCTTGCTTTGAATGCGAGGGGGTGGCGTTTACATTGTAGATGATTCAACGAACCCAGTGCCGCGATGAAGTCCTTCCTTTCCTCTCTTTCGCGTCACTGGAAAACCGCTACACGCTGGGCACTCGTGGCGCCAGCCGCTCTGCTCGGCGCAACGGTCGGTCAGGTCGCTGGCATGACGCTCACGCTCGGCTTTTTGCAAGTGCTGGGATTTGATGCGTGGCAGGGCGATCTCGACTGGGTTTCCAAATCGTTCACGAGCCTCTTCATGGGCGGCGCCTTTGCTGCGTCCGGCATGTGGATGGCACCGTCGCACCGCCGCGCAGTCGGATTGGCCGGAGTCGCGATAGTGGCGTGGTGGGCGTTCGGCTTGGCGACCGGAGGCCCTGACGGATGGGGCAAGGCCATGGCGGCCTCCGGCTTGATCGGAGCGGTCACCGCAGCGTTCTGGGTCGCGCAGATGGAGACGAAAGAGGAGGTTGCTCCCCACGTGCCTATGTCGCACGAGTTGCTTGACGCCGAAGCCCGCGACGACGCGATCACTGGCGAGCACGGACTGGGCCAGATGGGCCGCGCCTTCACGCGCTGATCCGCCATGAGCTCTCTGCTTCGCTGGCTGTCCGATCTGGTCGGTTCGATCTACGTGCTCCAGGTGATCTGGGCGCCCATCGAAAAGATGCTGGGTCTCGACTACGACTCACGCGTCGATCACGCTACGACCGAAGTGCTCGGCAAGCGAAAGGTGGATGTGCCTCACTTCGAGGTTGAACCCGAATTCCGATTCGTCGGCACGGCCCCGAGCGGCGACGCCGTCACGGCGCTATTCGTCAACAGAGGAGCGGCCGTCACCGAGGTTTCAATCGGCGAGGTGCAGGGCCATATCCGCCCCAGCGACCGAATCGCGTCCGGTGGCTCGGGGCAGGTCGAGTTGAAGCATCAAAGCTCAGGCCGAGATGTGCCGTTTGAGATCGCGTACACCGATGCGGCGGGCGTGCGCAAGTCGCTACCGTTCATGTACCGCGCCGACCGAGCGGTCGTCGAAGCGGTCGATGTGCTAGCGGCGTCTTGAGATCTCAGGCCGCTTCGCTCGTCCACGCCTTACGCAGGTGGGCGATGTAATCGCGTTCGAGGGCCACGACTTCGCCATCCGCCTCGGCGATGCTGACCAAGTCTTCGAGGATCGTCGAGCGCGTGTCCTGATCGAGCGCCTTACCCAACGTCTCAATGATGGTCTCGAGGCGCTCACGCGAGGGGTTGTTGAAGTACGTCATCGACGCCTCGCGCAGTACATGCTGGAGCATCGCCGGATCGCGGTTGGGTTGCCACTTATAGAGACGGGCAACGATTTCCTGCATCTCTGAACTGTCGAGATCGGCGTCGGCGCCATACGCGAGGCCGAGGTAGAGGACGGCGAGGTCGTGCAGGTGGGCAATGGAGACGGCCATAGAAGTAGAAATACGCAAAAGGAAACGAATGCGTTTACCAAACGGCGGTGCGCAAAGTTCTACCACCAAGATCGACGGCGGCGTAACCGATGAGATGGTGTAGGAATCCCAATGCACACCCGAAACGTTTCCACTCCAACCAACTTGATTTTCGCCATGCGCCGCTCTTCTGTCCCTGTTCTCGCAGCCGCCGCCCTCATACTGACTGCGTTTGCGCCGTCGCACGTAGCAGGCCAGACGCCCCTTGCCATCGGTAGCGCTCTTCCCCTGCCCACAACCGCGATGATGGGAACCGACGGCTCCCAATACACGCTCGGAGCGGTTGCGGGCGAAGGCGGCCTACTCGTCATCTTCGGTGCCAACACGTGCCCGTTCGTGCTCGCCTGGCAGGACCGATTTGCCCCGCTGGCCGCGCGCGCTCAGGCCCAGGGCATCGGAACGATCATCGTCAACAGCAACGTCGCTTTCCGCAACGATGACGACTCACCCGCCGCGATGCGTGCCCATGCCGCCGAGCACCGCTACACCGTCCCCTACGTGCAGGACGCTGGAACGGCCATAGCCGACGCGTTCGGGGCCACGCGCACGCCCGAAGTCTTCCTGTTCGACGGCGACAAGAAACTCGTCTACCGCGGCGCCATCGACGATAACGCCCGAGATGCGAGCAAGGTGACGCAGCCGTTTCTGATGGAGGCGATACAGGCCGTCGCTCAGGGCAGCGCGCCTGATCCCGGCGTGACACGCTCCATCGGTTGCACGATCAAGCGGACAGGCTGAGCGTCCCTCTTGGAAATCGCACGGCGGGACTGGGAGTTTGCCTCTCAGTCCCGCCGTAGGTTTAAGCCGATCCATCCCACCCGCTGTGCTTCTCTTTCAACCTGACCTCGGCCTCGACGCCCCTCTCTTGCATACGCTCGATGCCGCCCTGGCGCTGAGCGAACGCATCTCCGTAGTCGACACGACGCAGCTCACGGGACTGCACGCGTCGCCCATCGGACTGCTCGCCGATGCTGTCCCCGACCACGCCATCCTCAACGGACGACCGGGAACGGACGCTTACCGCTCGCCAAAAGCTGTCGTCGCGGGGGGCGGATATGTCGTTCGACAGGGGGAGAGTGGGCCGGACGTGCTGCTGATCTTCCGGCGCGGCGTGTGGGATCTGCCCAAAGGCAAGATCGAAGGCAGCGAGACGATTCGGGCGTGCGCCAAGCGCGAGGTGTGCGAGGAGGTCGGTATCAAGCGGCTACGCGTCATCCGCCCGCTCGGATCGACGCTGCACGGCTATCCGCTCACCAAGCGCTACGCCGTCAAAACGACGCACTGGTTTCGGATGGAGACCGAGCAGACCGAGTTCACGCCTCAGGCCGACGAGGACATCGAGCGCGTCAAGTGGGTACCGATCGCTGCCGCCGCCGAGCGGTTGGGCTTCGAGACGCTGCGCGCGCACCTGCGCATGGTTGCGTCGCTTCTCGGCTGAAGGCCTGAGCGGGTCGCCTTTCGACGGACGCGCTTTCGCCTGTGTCCTCTCATCTCTCGATCATCGCGCCGAATACGCGTCCCAGAACGCCCGACCGGACGCGCCGCGGCAGCAGCGACAGGCCGTGATTCATCGCCTTGGCGAGCGCTCCCGGGTGTACGGTGGGCCGCTTGCCGAGCGCTTCGAGGGTAGGGCGCACCATGTCCGCAGGCTGTGCCGCCGGACCGTAGCGCAGGCCCGAACGGCTCGCAAAACCACTGCTCACCGGTCCGGGTGCGACTGACACGACCGATATGCCCAACGATTGGCCTTCGACGTACAGCCCCTCGGCGAGCGTCTGCACGTAGGCTTTCGTGGCTGCATAGTGTGCCGCGTTGGGAGTGCCCTGAAACCCGACGACCGACCCGAAGAGCACAATGCCGCCCTGCCCGCGCGAGACGAACCGGCGGCCGAAATGGTGCGCGCTGCGCAGCACGGCGTCTCCGTTGACGGCCAGCATCTGGGCGTGCCGCTCCCAATCCGTTTCCCAGAACCCGCCCGACGTCCCCAGTCCGGCCGATGCGACGAGCAAGCCCACGTCGAGGTCGTGCGCGGTCCATTCGAGCCGCTCGAGTCCGGCGTTGGTCCCCAGATCGGCGTCGACGACCATGATGGAAACGCCGTGCGCCGCCGACAGCGTGTTTGCTCTCTCGCGCAGCACGTCTCCGCTGCGTGCAGCCAGGATCAGATCGAACCCGCCTCGGGCGAGGGCGTCTGCGAACGCGCGCCCGATTCCGGAAGAAGCGCCGGTGACGACGGCCCACGGGCCGAAACGCTGACGAGCTCGAATGAGATAGCTCGGCGTGTCGGGCGGCGAAGGCATAGGGAAGAGCGAAGGCGGTGGAAGCAGGGGAGTGAGAGCGGCGGTCAGCGAGAGCGCCCAATGGCGGCTCCCACGACGAGCAGGATGCCCGCAGCGGCTCCGGCCACGGCAGCGACAGGGAACGGCGCAACGGATTCGTAGCCATCGGGCCGTTTGGCGTAGGCCAGCACGCGCGACGAAAGCGCTCTGGGCACGAGTTCGGTAGCCATCGACAGCGCGCGGTTGCGCACGCCGACGATTCGCGATGGGTCGTTGGCGTCCAGTGCGGCCAGCGCCGTTTGGGCCACTTCGCTCGGCTCGGACGTGCTCAGCGCTTCGAGTCCGCCGCGCGGCTCGCCCTTTCCAGGTCCTGCCAGGTCGGTGCGCGTCACGCCCGGCACCACGCACACCACGCGAACACCGCGCAACCGGTACTCGGTGTGCAGCGCTTGCGAGAACGAGAGCACAAACGCCTTACTCGCCCCATAGACAGCCGAAAACGGTACGGGCTGATCGGCTGCCGTCGACGCGACGTGCACGATCCCTCCGCCGCGCTGAGTCATTTCGGCTACGTACAACTCGGCCAGCCGCACTATGGCGCGCACGTTGAGATCGACCACCGATACGGGAGCAGCGCCCCGCGCCGCGTCCTCTCCAAACGGTCCGGCAGCTCCAACGCCCGCATTGCTCACCAGCAAGTCGACGGTCAAACCCATCGCGGCGACGGCCGAGTGCAGGCGGTCCGCTCCGTCCGGCTCGGACAGGTCGACGGGTACCGTCTCGGCCCGCAGTCCGGGCGAGGCGGCGCGCAGTTCGTCTGCCACCCGTTTGAGGTCATCGGCGCTCCGAGCGGCCAGCACCAGGCGCGGCACGCCCTTTTCGGCGAGCGCTCGGGCGATGGCGAGCCCGATGCCCGATGTCGGCCCGGTGACCAGAGCCGTAGCATCGGCGTAGGGAAACGGCCCGTGTATGCGAGCGAGGCGAGGTGTGTGGGTGTCGTTCATAGTGGTGTGGATGGAAGGGAAAAGAGTTAGAGCGCGTACAAAACTCGGCGCGGCAGGCGAGGGCGAGTGAGCGGGCGTTGAACGAGGCGGCCGAAGCAGACGTAGCGATAGCTGCGGCGATGCAGGGCAATGAAGCACAACGTTTGCGCAGCCGGTCGCAGCCAGCGAGGGGTTTTGTTAGGCGCTCTTAGGCAGTCGGTGCCGGAGACGCTGGCTCGGATTCGCGTTCGGGCGTCAGGCGCTCATAGAGGACCGGCACGACGACGAGCGTCAGAACCGTCGACACGGCCAGCCCGCCGATGATCACCCAGCCCAGCGGGCTCCACAAGTCGGAGTTGGTCAGCGTGAGCGGAAGCAGGCCGCCGATCGTCGTCATCGTCGTGAGCAGGATCGGGGCGAAGCGCGTGTGCCCGGCCTCGCGGACCGCGTCGGCGACGGATTGGCCTTCGGCGACCAGTCGGTTCGCCAGATCGACCAGCAGGATCGAGTTGTTGACGACGATGCCGACCAGGCTCGTGAAGCCGATAAAGGCCATGAAGCTGAACGTGTAGCCGGTAATCAATAGGGCGGGAAACGCGCCGACGGTCGCTAGCGGAATGGCGGCGAAGATGATCAGCGGCTGCTTGAACGAGCCGAACTGGAGCACCAAAACGGCGAAGATGCCCAGCATCGCTACGATCAGCGCGCCGCCCAGGCTCGAAAAGCTCTCCTGCTGCGCCTCCAGCTTGCCGCCGTACGCGACGCGGTAGCCCGTCGGCAGGCTGAGCGCGTCGATCTGGTCGATGATCGCCTGGGTGACGGAGATTTCGTTGAAGCCCGCTGCCGTGTTGACGTTGGCCGTAACCGTGACGGCGCGGCTCAGGTCGACGTGGTCGATGCGCGCGGCGACGGGCTCGAACTGGGGTAGCGCCACCTGCCGCAGCGGCACGACGCCTGCGCGCGCGGCGACGGTCACGCGGTCCAGATCGCCAAAGCCCGCGCGGCGCTGCTGCCCCGCCTGGTCCGTTAGCGGAAGCCGGACGACGATGTCGTGGTCGACGCCTTCGTCGTCGCGGTACGAGCCGACCGGCAGGCCGCTCATCGTCGCCAACACGGCCAGGTCTACGTCGGCGACCGACACGCCCAGCAGGGCGGCTTTGTCGCGGTCGATCTGGATCGCCACGTCGGTGCGCGGCTGGCTCAGCGGATTGGCGACGCTCTCGGTCCCGTCCGTCCGCTCGACGATCTGCTCGACCTCGCGCGAGAGCTCGCGCAGTACGTCCAGGTCGGGGCCTAGCACCTTGACAGCGATGGGCGCTTCGACCGGCGGGCCGTTCTCGAACACCTCGTACGTCACCTCGACGCCCGGAAGCGCGGCCAGGACCGGACGCAGCCGGGCGACGAGCGGTTCTACGTCGCGCGCGTCGTGCGTTTCGACGAGCAGCTGTCCTACGTTGGGCAGGTCGCGGCGCGGGACGATGTTGTAGTACATCCGCGGGTTGTCGCGCCCGACGCTCGTGGCGACGGTTTTTACTTGGTCGAAGTCGGCGAGGATCGCCTCGACCTGGAGCGCGGCGCGGTCGGTCGCGTCCAGCGTCGCACCGTCGGGCGTCTCGAGGCTGATCAGGAACTGCGGCTTGCCCGACTTGGGAAACAGCGACACGCCGATCAGGGGAAACAGCGCACCGGCGCCGATGAGCGAGGCCAGCGCCAGCACCATCACCAGTTTGGGGCGCGCCATCGCACGCAGCAGAAACGGCTCGTAGATTCGGGCTGAGAACCCGTCCAGACCGCGCTGCAAAATCGGAGTGCGCCGAGGTTTTTTGCCTACGCTTCCGCCGTCCGGAGGGAGCAGCAGGCTCGCCAGCATCGGCGTGAACGTGAGCGCCAGCAGTAGCGAGGCAATCAGCGTCAGCACGACCGTCAGAGGCATCGACCGGATGAAATCGCCCGTTCCGCTCTGAATCGCGATCATCGGCACGAACGCCAGCACGCTCGTCGCCGTCGCCGCCACGATGGGCCAGGCGACCTCGCCCGTGCCCTGGCTTGCTGCCTCCTTGCGGCTCATGCCCTGGCTCATGAGCCGCGCCACGTTCTCGATGACCACGATAGCGTTGTCCACCAGCAGGCCCAGCGCGATCACCAGGCCCACGATGGAAATTTGCTGCAAGCCATAGTCGGCCAGGTCGAGCCAGTTGACGGCGATCAGGATCGACGCCGGAATCACGAGCATCACCACGACCGACGCGCGCAGTCCCAGCGCCAGCAGAACGACGATGCCGACGAGCGCGATGCCCTGGAGCAGGCTGGAGAAGAAGCCGCCCACGCGCTCGTCGACGCTGACGGCCTGGTCGAACGCGACGCGCAGTTCGACGCCGGCAGGGAGCGTGTCGCGCAGGTCGCCCAGCAGCGCTTCGATGCCCGATCGCACGTCGAAGATGTTGACGCCCTCGCGCTGCACGACCGTCACGAACGCTGCCCGCGTGCCGTCCATGCGGGCGCGATAGGTGTCGTCGGCGTAGGTCAGTCGCACGTCGGCTACGTCGTCGAGGTAGAGCGCCCCTTCGCTGCCCGCTCGCACGACCGTTCGCCCGATCTGCTCGACCGAGTCGTAGGCGCCCGACGTTTGGATCGTAAACCGCCGCTCGCCCGACTGCACCGCGCCGCCCGGCAGGTTGGCCGACTGCGCCCTGGTCGCTTGAACCACTTCGCCCAGCCCGATGCCGCGCGCCTCCATCGCTTCCATGTCCAACCCAACTCGGACCTGGGGATCGGGAATGGCCCACACGTCGGCTCGTTTGACGCCCGCCACCTGCTCGAACGCGTCCTCCACGCGCTCGGCTTCGCGCTTGAGGCTGCGGTAGGTCGCCGTCTCGCTCACCAGCGCCACCTGGAAGATGACGGCGTCGCCCGGAGAGGTGCGCACCAGTTCGAGCGCGGCGACGCCCTGGGGCAAATCGCCTCGCACTTGGGAAACGGCCTGGGTAACGGCGTCGAAGCGGTCGTCGGCGTCGGCGTAGGCTTCGAACTCGGCCACGATAACCGCCAGTCCGTCCTGGATCGACGTGTCGAGCGATTTCAGGTCGTCGAGTTCGTTGATCTCCTCCTCGATCGGGTCGACGACTTCGCGCTCGATGTCTTCGGGCCCTGCGCCGGGATAGACCACGACGATGCGCGTCGTCGCGATTTCGAAGACGGGGTCTTCGGTGCGCGGCATCGACAGAAAGCTCTGGACGCCGAGCAGCGTCAGCATCACCACGACGACGAGGGTGAACTGGTAGTTTTGGATCGCGAGGCGAGGGAGCGTCATGGCGGTCGGGGAGGTGAGGCGTAGGGTGCGCCGGGTTTAGCGGAGGGCGGCCGAAAGCGAGGCGTCGGCGACGACGACGGTGTCGCCGGGCGAGAGGAAGGGAGCGCCGGTCGTGACGACGCGGTCGGCGCGGCTCAGCCCGCCCGAGACGGCGAGCCGGTCGCCCGAGAAAGCGAGGACCTGGACCGCTCTGCGCCTGACGACGCCGCTCGGGTCGAGCGTGAATACGACGCCCTGGTCGCCGTCGCCCGAAACGAGCGCGCCCGACGGAACGAGCGCGTGGCCCTCGCCCTGCGTCCGAATGGCGACCGACGCCACCAGCCCCGATCGAAGCCTCCCGTCCGCATCCGACACCGCAATCTCGACCTCGAACGTGCCGCCCGGTCCGCTCGCGGCGTAGGCCACCTGCGTTACCCGTCCGCCGAACGTCTCGCCGGGAAACGCGCCGAACGTCACGTCAGCCGCGTCGCCCTGCTGCACGCGCACCACGTCGCGGTCGGCGAGGGCGGCGCGCACGACCCAGCCGCCCGAGGCCGTCCCGACGCGAAAAATGGGCTGCCCCGGCGCGACGAGTTCGTTGGGTTCGGCCAGCCGCGTCAGCACCCGGCCCGACTCGGGCGCCCGAACGACGGCGAACGAGCGGTTGAACTCGGCCGCTTCGAGGCCCGAGCGCGCCACCTCGGCGGCGGTCTGCGCGTCGCGCACCTGCGTCGGCGTCGCGACCGAGTCGGCCAGCAGGCGCGTGGCTCGGGCCAGATCGCGGTCGGCCTTCTCGGACGCCGAGCGCGCGGCCTGCACCTGGGCGTCGATCTCGGTCTGGTCGAGCGTCGCCAGCACCTGTCCGGCCCGGACCGCGTCGCCCTCGTCGGCCGCCACGCGCGCCACGATCCCGCCGACCTTGAACGACAGCGTCTGCTCGGATGCCTGGGCCAGGGTCCCGCTCGCCCGAATCGGCATGGGCGCCTCGGCCCACTCGACCTGAGCGGTTTCGACGGTTCGATGGGTGGGCATCGGAGGCGGAGCCTCTGGCGCGTCCGAACAGGCCGAGAGCGCGAGCGGCAGGATGAGGGCGGCGAGGAGGGAGAGGCGAATCATGGGTCTGAGGAGAAAGCGCCGATGGCGAAGTCGAGGCGGGCGAGTTGGGAAAGCAAGTCGTAGCGAGCGGCAGCCGATGCCAGTTCGGCCTGGGTGAGTGCGGAGCGGGCGTCGAGGAACTGCACCTGACTGGCTGCGCCCTCGGCTACCAAGCGGTTGGTCAGGCGGAAAGCTTCGCGCGCCGCCGTCACGCGCTGCTCGGTTGCCAGCAGCCGCGCGCGCTCGGCCCGGACGGCGTCCGACGCCTGCTGGACCTGCAACCGAATCTGCTGCTCGGCGCGGTCGCGCCCAACGCGGACGCGCTCCAAGTCGGCCTGCGCCTGGCGCGTTTCGGCCCGCTCGGCCCCGCCGCCCCACAGCGTCCACGACGCCACGACCGATGCCAGGTAGAACGGCCCGTCGTCGTCCGGCACGTAGCCGCGCCCCTGAACTCCGGCGTCCAGCGCCAGCGCGACCGACGGGCGCAGGTCCGCCCGCGCTAGCTCTACCGCTGACTCGGACGCGCGGATGGCGGCGCTGAGTTGGTCGAGTTCGGCTCTGCGCGCGACTGCCAGCGCCTGCCGCTCGCCCAGCGCTGATTGGTCGTCAGGTAGGACATAGGCCGTTGCTTCGGCCTCGGGAATCGGTGTATCGAGCGGGCGATCGAGCAGCACGTTGAGGGCCGAGCGCGACAGGTCGAGGTCGCGCATGGCCGCCGCCTGATCGCCCGCGACGGCAAAGGTTTCGGCTTGGGCGCGCAGCACGTCGGCGCGGAGCGCATCGCCCGCCGACAGCCGACGCTCGGCTACGCGCAGGTTTTCGTCGACCAGCGTGCGCGCCGCCTGGAGGATCGCGACACCTTGCTCGGCCCGCCGATAGGTGAAGTACGCCGTTGCCACGTCGCGCGTGACGCTGGCCCGGACCGCCTCCAATTCCGACTCGGACGCCTCGACCTGCGCGCGCCGGGCGCCGATGGCCGCCGTCAGCCGAGGCTGGTAGATCGGCTGCACGAGCCGCAGCTTGGTCTCCTGCTCCTGATCGCGCAGAAACGGGATCGACTCGTTGTCGAGCGTGGGAAACGCGCCCGGCTGACCGGTCAGTTGACCGAGCGCGTCATAGACCGGGTTGAGTAGATCGCCCAGCGGCAGTTCGATCGTGCGCCCACCGCCTGCCCGCGTGAACCGAGCGTCGAGCGACAGGCGAGGGCGAAAGCCCAGGCGCGCCGCGTCGAACGCTGCTCGGTCGGACCGAACACCGGCCTGCGTTTCGGCAAGGGCTAGGTTGCGGTCGAGCGCTGCCTGGGTCAAGTCCGAGAGCACATCAGCCTCGGACTGCTGGGCGCGCGCCGGAAGCACAGCCAGGCATACAGCCAAGACAAGTAGTCTACCTATATCAAAATGTCTCATGGTGACGATGTGTCAATGTGAAGGCAAATAAATTATCCGCTCGCTGTCTCGCTGGCTAACGACAAGTTGATTAGTTCGAACGTGTGGTCGAGGATGGCGTCCTCATCAAGGCCAAAACTGGCACCCAGCATCGCACCCTTCATCGACCACATCTGAATCATGCCGTGCATGAAGCCCCACAGCGCGATGCTCGTCTTAACGGGGTCGAGATGATTGCGGATCGACCCATCGTGCTGCCCATGTCGGATCACGTCGGCCATCAGATGAAGCGTGCCCGAGCTTGCGCGTAGCATCGCGCCTTCGTTTTGACCGATCGACTCCGGATCCGCCTCACGCGCTTGATTGTGCGCAATCATCTCGAATCCCACCGGCCGCTCTTTGGCAAATCGTACGTACGCGCGTCCGATGGCGCGAATCTGGTCGAGTCCCGAGCGGTGCGCCGTGGCGGCGTGCTCGAAGCGCGATGACAGATCGACAGCGGCTCGGTGGGCGAGCGCGTGCCCCAGATCCCCCTTGTCGGCGAAGTAGACGTAGACTAAGCTACGGCTCAGCCTCGCCCGCGCGGCGATGTCGCCCATCGTCAGCGCGTCGAAGCCCTTGTCGGCGACGACGGCTTCGGCCGAGTCGAGAATCGAAGTGCGGCGCTGCGCCTTCTCTTCTTCTCTTCGCTGGGCGAGGGGGGATGGGGTGGACACGGAAACAGGATCTTCTGAACGACCAGATACTACGCACTTGCTGACACAGTGTCAACAGAAACCATAATTTTATTTCTGCGCCTCAATAAGATCGGTGAAGTAGGCGACTAGGGCCGAGCGAATCAGCTTCTCCTGCTCGCCGATCGACAGGGCTGGTGGCGTCTCAATTCGTGCCCAGATCGGGCGACCGTCGATTTCGACTCCGGCGCGCTCGTACAGTCCGGCGTGAGCGAGAACGGCGTAGGTACCGTCCATGATCGTCGCCTGCTTGGCTTCCTTCTCCATACCAGGGTCGTAGCCTTTGCCGCTCTCCTGCACGCCCGCCAGAAACAGCAGCCCTTCGACTCCGATCTCGGCACCAAATCCGAAGCGTTCGGCCATCCACGTCTGCAACCGTTTCCAGCGGCCGGATAACTCGGCGTCTGAGATAGAGAGCAGAGCGTCGGAGAGTGGCGTGGCGAGATCGGTTTCCATAGCCCCGCAACGCGCTCTGACGCGACGGGTGCCGGATGTGGAGACCGGTGGCAGGTGGCGCGAAGCCGCGTCGTAGGATCGGCGAAAATCGGTTCAGTTCGTCCTCGCCGCTCGCCGACCGTATCGGCCCGAGCGTACACTTGGGGACAGGCTTTTCTCGCGACGCCATGACTGTTCTCCGTCCTTCCCGCCTTTCTGCACCGCGCCTGCTCGCGCTTCTGACGCTGGCCTTGCTCGTCGCTCCCGCTGTGGCGTGGGCACACGTCAAGTGGTTCAGCGAGTTCAGCTTCGCGGACCGGCCGCTTACGCTGACCGAGGCGCTGACGCCGACTGTGTGGGCGCTGCTGGTGCTGAGCATGGTCGTCATCGCCGCTTTGGTCTGGGTGGATCAGCGAATCGAGACGGCGGGCTGGTCCGAGCGGCTCGACGGCTGGCTGGCGGGCTACCGCGACCGCAGCGGCCTGATCTTGCGCGTCGGCGCCGGAGCGACGCTGCTGCTCGCGTGGCAGGGCGATGCCATCTTCGTCCCTGAGTTGGAAGCGGCGGGTGCGTGGGTAGGCTGGGCGCAGTTCGCGCTGGCCGTTCTGCTGCTCTTCGGCCGAACCGTGCCCATCGCGGGCGCCGGACTGTTGGCGCTCTACGTCTACGGTATCGCGCTATTCGGCCCGCTTCACATGCTCGACTACGTCTTTTTTGCGGGCGTTGGCTTCTACTTTGTGACGAGCGGTGGTCGGACCGAGCGGATTCGAGCGCTGGGGCTTCCGGCGCTCTACCTAACCGTCGGCTTCTCGCTGTGCTGGGTCGCGCTCGAGAAGCTGATCTACCCGCAGTGGGGGCAGTACGTCTTGCAGCAGAATCCGCAACTGGCGCTGGGTCTGCCGATCGACTTCTTTCTCACGTCGGCCGCGTTCGTCGAGTTCAGCCTGGGCTACCTGCTCATCATCTGCCTGCTCCAACGCCCACTGGCTCTGGTCATCACGCTGGTATTTTTCACGACGACGCTCATCTTTGGCAAGACCGAGGTGATCGGCCACACCCTCATCCACGCCGCGCTGATCGTGTTCGTGATCGAAGGCCCAGGCCGCGTCTACCGAGCGCCCTACACGTTCCACAAGCGACTGGGCCTGCGGACGGCGTTTGCCGGGGTCAACGTCGCGCTCCTCTTCGCCCTGCTCATCGTGCCCTATGCTTGGCTGTCGTGGAATGCCTACGAGACCCACGCTGATGAGGTGACGCAGAACCTATACGAGATTCCCCATGGCGAGACTGTCCCGACACTCGAACTAGACGTGCAGCCCGATCCGCACGGCGGCTACCTCGTCCGCGTCGACGCCCAAGGCTTCCGGTTTAGCGACGCCGCTCCCTCTGGCGATCACGATATGCACGACGGGTCGATGGCTCACACGTCGCCTGTCGCGTCCGGCGAGGGCCACGCCCACCTCTACGTCGACGGCAGGAAGGTCGGGCGGATGTACGCGCGCACGCATCATCTCGACCTGCCCCGAGGGACACACCGCATCGCTGTCGCCCTTTCGACGCCCGATCACCGGATGTACGCACGCGGAGGCGAAATCATCGTCGCTGAGCAGACCATCGACGTGCCTTGAACCGCGTGCAGAATGCCGCTTCTGATTGCCACTAAACGGTTACGAGAGCGTAGAGCCTAGAGCATTTACCCCTTTGATTCTCATGGCTCAGTCCAATCCAAGCATCCGCAACGGCGTCCAAATCGGCATAGCCGTCGCGTTCTTCCTCATCCTGATCAGTAGCGGCGGCTGCATGACGACGTCTATCGACTCGGGCGAGTTGGGCGTGCGCTTCAACCAACTCGGCAACGGTACCGACCTCACCCACGTGTACGACGAGGGTCTCAACATCCATGCACCGTGGATTCAGGTGATCGAATACGACGTGCGCGTGCAAGAGCAACTCGAACAACTCGACGCGCTCTCCTCCAATGGCCTGACCATCGGCATGGACATCTCGATCCGCTGGCGCCCCGACGCCGACAGCCTGCCGCGCCTGCACAAGAACTATGGACGTGACTACGCCGAGAAGCTGGTGTTACCCGAACTGCGCAGCGCCGTCCGCGAAGTCGTCGGCCGATACACGCCCGAAGAACTCTACTCGACCCGTCGCGGCGAACTGCAGACCAACGTCCTCGAACGCGTCGCGACCGCCGTCGAGAAGGGCTACGTCGATGTCGAAGCTGTTCTAATCCGCGACGTGCGGCTTCCGCAGCAGATCCGAGCGGCCATCGAAAACAAGCTCGAAGAAGAGCAGCGTGTCGAGCAGGCGCGCCTGTCGATCCAGCGGGCCGAGCAGGAGGCCAACCGCAAGCGCGTCGAAGCGCAAGGAGACGCCGACCGCGCCCGCATCATCGCCGAGAGCTTGTCGCCCAACTTCCTCAAATTCCAAGGCATCCAGGCTACGATCGAACTCGCCAAATCGCCCAACGCCAAGACTGTTATCATCGGCGCGGGCGGAGATGGCCTCCCCGTGATCTTGGGCGATCAGTAAGCTGGGCTACGCCGCGCGGCGCTCTCGGTCGTCGGGCGGAGATGCGACGGCGGCGTGGAGCAGGCTCAGCAGTACGTCGGCGTTGCGCGCGCTCAGTCGGCCTGATGCGTGGGCTAGGCGGACCGTCTCTACGCCCAGCGCGCAATAGGCCGGAAGCAGGTGAGCCGCTGTCTGCGCGATCACACTCAGATGCTGCTCGATCGTCGCCGCGTCGCCGCGCACGATGGGGCCCGTAAGCGCATCGGCTGGTGATTGCGTTTCGAGGTTGCCCAGCGTTCCGCGCATCAGCGGACCGATGACGGCGCCAGGCTGATCGACGCCTGCCTTGCGCAGCAACTCGTGCGATAGCGCGGACAGCGTGACGGCGAAGTTGCTCGCCACGCTCAGGGCTGCGTGATAGACGGCTTTGCGGCTTGAATCGACGACGATCGGTACCATACCCAGCCGCTCGGCCAGCTTCCGACCGGTTGCGACTGCTCGTGCGTCGCCGTCTAGCCCTGCCGCCGCGCCAATCAAGATCGCTGGGTTAGAGTCACGCGACAGCGCTTGCGCTGGATGAAAAGCGAGAGGTGTCATCCCCGCGAGCCGAAGCGGCACCAGAACGCCTGCCGACAAGGCTCCGGACGTATGGATTGCCAGTCCGCTGCGTCGCGCGTGAGCAGCTGCGGCTCGTGCGACCTCGGACAGCACCCGGTCCGGCACGCACAACACGACGGCATCGGCTCCAGCCTGCATCGCTCCGGCCAAATCGGTAGCACGCGCATCGACCCGCTCGGCCAGCCGCTCTGCTGACGACATAGTCCGGCTCGCGACGGCGTCTACGGACAGTCCTACGTCGACGCATCGACGGGCGAGAACGGTTGCGGCCGCTCCGGCTCCGACGAACGCGACCGAGGCAACGGGGAGAGGTGGGGCAGCGTCTTCCATTGCAATCGGCTCGTCGAGAACGGACCCCGAACCTACGAACGTAGCGGCAAAATGCGAGCGATCAGCCCGTTCGCCGCGATCATCCGTTCGCCGCGATCATACCCACGATGCCGCCCCGGATCATGGCGACTGAAATGGCGGCCAGGAACAGGCTCGCGATCTTGGCGATGGCCTTGGACGCGTTGCGCCCGAGGAAGCTCATGATGACCGGCCCACCGATAAACGCGACCAGCACGAGCGCCAGGTTGGCGAACAGCGCCGTCAGCGTCGGGACATAGCCGAACTGCTGCTGCGACACGATGATCGTGGTGATGGCGGCCGGACCGATGGTGAGCGGGATGCCGAGCGGGACGATGCCGATGTCGTGGTCTTCCTCGTCTACGTCGTCGTCGGCAGGGTGAGCGGCGCTTGAGATCGCTGAAGAGCAGGTCGCTCGTCGACAGCACGAGCAGGATCAGCCCGCCACCGACGCGCAGGTCGTTGACCGTGATGCCCAGTGTATTGAAGATGATCTCGCCGGTAAACAGGATCGCGACGGCCACCACGAACGCCGTCGTAACGGCCTTGACGGCCAGGCGGCGGCGCGACTGATCGGTCAGGCCCTCGCTGAAGCTGATGAACAGCGGCAGGATGCCCAAAATATTTACGGCGACGAACAGCGGCAGAAAGGCTGCCAGTGTGTCTGTAAAGAAAGCGTTCACGGGCGCGACCGATCGGCGAGGAGGAGAATGGGCACCGGCGCTCATCGCCGGACGTTGCGCGTGGACTACTTCTTTCTATCCGATTCGCGCCTTCCTGATGCAAACTACCGACACCCGAAACGCCTTTCCGATAGGGCACGCAACCTTCGCCGCGCGTTCGAGCCGCCTTCGCACGCTCCTGCTGACGATGCTGGGACTTTGCGCTTCGGCGTGCGAAGCACCACCGCAAGGCGCCGTGTTCACCACCGACGAAGGGGCAACGCCCATTCCGTTTCAACGGGTCGGCTTCGGCACGTACGAGGGCGCGTCGGACCTGGAAACGGTCGCTCGAACCGATGCGCAGTGGGCGCGCCTGTCGGACAGCCTCTCGTTCCTGCGCCCCGCCCAACTCAGAGGCGACTCGCTCGGCGGGGCGATGATTCTCGTCGCGGGAGTACAGGCTCCGTTCGGCGGGCACGCGCTCCGGTTCGTCACGCTAGAGCAGGACTCGTCCGGCGTCGAGGCGACGTATGTGCTGCTCGTTCCGGGAGAGGAATGCACGACCGCACCGGCGCCGCAGCAGCCGTTCTTCGCGGTCAAAGCACCCCGCATCGACGCGCCGATTCGGTTCACGCGCGTCGTCGAGGAATCGCCCTGCGTGATGAACTAACCCGGCCGCCGCAGCGTCGTCTGCGATTGGGCTCAGTCGAGACTCAAGTCGTCATCGTCATCGAGGTCCAGCTCGTCGTCGTCGTCGAAGTCGAGATCATCGTCATCGAAATCCAACTCGTCGTCGTCATCGTCGAAGGAGTCATCGTCGTCAATGTCGGTGTCGTCATCGAAGTCGAAGTCGTCCTCATCATCGAGCGCGAGCGGCGCGAGGAGCAGGTCGTCTTGGGTGTCAGCGTCGAGCATGAGCAGAGAGGTTGAAACGGGACATGTGGCGTTTACATCCCCGTAGCGCTGTCGGGTTTCGCGAGGGTCAAGCAAATCGCGCATACGCTTCGGGCGAGAGGCGAATGCGTCCGATTCCAACGAACACGCGGTCCGGGCGGATGTATTATGCTCCGTTCCAACCGCACCTCTTTCCGATGTCTGAATTCACCGAACGCAGCGCCTATCCATCCCCCGAAGAGTTCGAGGTGATGCGCCCCGAATACCTCGACATGGAGGACGGCTACTGGCGCGCGCAGATCAACATTCCGCCGTTCAAGGTGTCCGCCGAGAGCGAGACCAAAGCGGGCGCTCGCCGCCACGCCCTCTACGAAGCGCAGAAGGAGTACCGCCAGTACCACCCGTCGTACCGCTTGGCGAGCCCGTTCCCCGACGAGTTCGAGGACGCCGCGGGCACCAAGTGGACGCGCGTCGCCGCCGCCCAGCGCGCCAAACTCGGCGACTACACGTTCATCTCCGCCGACGGAGAAGACGAGGACAGCGCCGACATTGAGCAGATGCTCACCTGGGACGTTCGCCCCGCCGGAGAAGAAGCTCCGACCGACGACTGAGTCTGGTCTCCTATCAGTAACGCCCGGCAATCTCGCGCGAGATGCCGGGCGTTTTGCTTGGGTCTGACGGCTGCCGAAGCAACTCTCGGACCTACCTTTCGATTGGTCGGGAGCGCTATTACCTAAAACGTGACGCGCATGCGGACGTTGTAGGTGCGCGGCGTCAGGCGTGTCGGGACGCGTTTCCAGCGGTCGCCGGTCGCGACGTAGGTGCTTGCGACTTCGTTGTCCATGTCGAAGATGTTGAGCACCTCGGCTGTCGCGTCGATGCGGAAGGCTGGGTCGTCGGGGTTGCCGAAGACGATCTCTTTGGTCACGCCCAAGTCCATCCGGCGGTATTCGGGGTAGCTGAAGCTGTTGCGCGCCGCCGAGACCGGATAGCTGATCTCGCCGATCTGGCGGCCGGGGTTGAGCGGCGTGAACGGATAGCCGCTGCCGAACAGGATGCGCGTGTGCAGCTTCCAACTCTGGTCGCCGGGGATGTAGTCTTGGACGAAGAGCGAGAACGTGTGCCGCTGATCGGTTGGGCGGCGGAGGACTCCACGCGTGAAGCCGTCCTCGAACTCGGGCCTGATGTCTTCTTCGGCGACGAGAAAGCCGTAGTTGAACCAGCTTTCGAGCCCGGGCACCATCTCGCCGCGCAGTTGCACGTCGAAACCATAGATGCGGCCGTCGGCGTCGTTCTCACCGGCGTAGCGCACCTGGCTGTTGTTGAAGTCATACGAGATCACGTTCGACAGCATTTTGTAGTACCCCTCGGCGCGCAAGTAGAGGCGCCGCGACTCGAAAAAGCGCTCACCACCAACGACGACCTGAATCGCGCGCTGGCTTTTCAAGTCGCGGTTGAGCGAACTGACGAGCGTTCCGTCCGGCCCCGCGACGGCTTGCCGCTCCCCGCGCAGTTCCTGATACGTGGGTGTCTGGTGGTACACACCGACGGCGGCGTTGTAGGTAGTCGTGAGCGTGTGCTGGTAGCGGGCCGATAGTCGGGGCGAGAGTGTCAGTTCATCGGTGAAGCCGAAGTAATCGGCGCGCAGGCCGACCGTCGCGACGAGCCGGTCGCCGGGGAGCAAACCGAAGCTGTCCTGAATGTAGCCGCCGATCTGATCGGTGTCGACGGTTAGCGCGTCGTCGATGTCGCGCAGGACGAGCGTGTCTGGCGCGCCGGTAGTGGGGTCGAGGGCGCGGCGCTCGGCGAGTTCGTCGATGCGGTCGTCGAAGCGGAAGCGCCGGGCGATCCATCCGGCTTCGACGGCGTGGCGCCCGGCCAACACGCGGTAGCGACCCTGTCCGGTCAGGCTGGTAACGCGGATGCGGTTGTTCGCCTGGTCGACCTGCTCGCCGTCGCCGATGGGTACCCCCTCGCCCGATCCGGGATCGACCTGGCTCAGCCGCGCCTGGCCGACGATGTCGCGCTCCTCGAACTCATCGGTGTCGAACAAGCTGACGTCGTGCTCGACCTGAACCTTTTCGCTCAGCGCGTTCTTGACGCGCAGGCCGCCAAACGCCGTCGTGTAGCCGCTCTCCTCGCTGCCATTGAAGCGCGAGAACACACTCTGGAAGTCAGACGGACGGCTCGGGTCCAGGCTGATGACACCGTTGTAGGTCAGCCGCGAGGTCGGCGTCAAGTCGAAGCGGTGCCGCAGCCACAGGCCCGTCGCCTCGAGTTCGTGGCCGGGCGCAATCTGGTAGGCCGCCGCTCCCTGAACGTCGATGTATTCGGGGTCGAACTGCCCGTCCAGATCCTGCGCGCCGAACAAACTGGCCGCCTGTGCCCGCCGCGCGCCGACGATCCAGCCGAGCTTTCCGTTCATCGCGCTCGCCCGCAGCATTCCGGCCACGTCGAGCGTCGAGAGCGTGAACGAGCCGCCGATGGGTTCGTCAATGGGCCGGGCGTAAGTCACGTCGAGCGCCGACGACAGCCGACCGCCGTAGCGCGCGGGGAAGCCGCCGGTGTAGAGGGTCAGGCTCTCGGTGAGGTCGGGGTTGAGGATGCCCAGCCCTTCCTGCTCGCCCTGGCGCGGGCGAAACGGCAGATAGACTTCGTAGCCGTTGAGAAAGATCAGGTTTTCGTTCAGCCCACCACCGCGGACCGAGAACTGGTTCGACAGTTCGTTATTCCCCGCCACGCCCGGCAGCACGCGGATGGCGTGGAACGGCGTCCGAAACGGACCGGGAATGTTCTGGATGTCCTTGGGGTCGATGGTGAACACGCCCGCACCCGTAGCCTCGGCTCGGACCGTCACGCCGTCGTTTTCCAAGACGGCCGACGCCAGCCGAACCGAAAACGCCGTCCGCTCGTCGCGCCGAACCGTTACGCTATCGAAGAGCGTCACGTAACCGATCGCCGAAACGCGCATGCGGTAGCGCCCGGCCGGAGCGCGCATCTCGAACGTGCCGTTGGGCAGCGTGGCCGTGCCGTAGTTGGTGCCTTCGATGAGGACCGTCGCGCCTGGAATCGTCTCGCCATCGCTGTCGGCGACGACCTGGCCCACGATGGTGCCCCAGTTTTGCGCGTGTGCGGGCAGCACCCAGAACAGGCTGAGGAGGAAGAGGGCGGATACGCGCATGGCGGTCGGACAGAGAGCGGAGGAGACCGTAACGAGCGCGATAGGCAGGGCGTGCAATAAGGGAGCGGGCAATCTAACGGACGGACCGGCGAAAGGCCAGGACTCTGCCGCGCGAATCGGGCGAAGCGTTCGCCACGGTGCGCGAATCGAACGCTTACGCGCGCAGCCCCATCAGAACCACCACTTCGAGAGGCAACACGACCAGCCCGAACAGTGTCCCGGCCATCGTCTGCCGCCACGTATGCGCGCCGACGTGCACGCGCGCCCACGCCAGAAGCGGAATCAGTCCGAGCAGCACGCCCAGCAGGATCGGCGAGATCGGGTGCTCGAGCGGAACGAACAGCATCAACCCTGCCACAGCCCCGGCCACGCTCGACAGCGCCGACAGGTGGAATGACACCTTCCAGAACAGCGTGATCGTCAGTAGCAGTAAGAGGTTGACGACCTGCATCCACGCCAAGCCCGCGATGAGCGACAGACTTTCGGGCAGCAGCCACGTCAGAACTGCCGCCTGCGCCGACATGCAGACGGCCGAGAACAGGATCGGGCGGACGCGGCTCGTCCGCTCGCGCACGTCGAGCGTATCCACGTCGCCCGTTCGCATCAGGTGGATGATATAGGCGAGCGGCAGCAATCCTGTGCCGACCAGTGTCGCAATTCCAACCCATAGTGTGGCCAGCGACGAGGCGCCCAGCGCGTGCGCGGCGACCGTGGCGCCTACGATCGGCAGCACGAGCGGGCTGACCGTCCAGCCCAACGCCTCGGCAGCGATGTGCAGCGAGCGGGCGCGGGCCGAGTCGGAAGCAGTGGTGAACATGGGAGACCGGAAAACTGCGGACTCCAAACAACGCTGCGCGGGCACCTCTCAGATCACGCCACCTTTACGTCTCGGCGATTATTGCCGGTTCGTCAGCCGGGCGTAGAGGGCGCTGCTGGACGCAGGTAGGAGGAAGGCGCGCACAAACGCAGCGTCCACGTCGACCGCTTCGCCCCGAACGAGAGCGCTGGCCTGTTCGACGGCGCCCGACAGAGAAGCGTCAGCTTCGGATGCGGCCTGAGACAGAGCGGCTTCGGCATCGCCTCCGGTCAGCGCGGCGAGATAGGCTGACGAGAGGTGCAGGCGCACGTCGCCGGGGAAAAAGAGCAGGCCGTCGTCGAGCGCGCGTCTAGCTCTGGCATCGTCCCCGGCTTCCATCCACGCTATCGCAGCGACGCCCCACGCATCGGCGTCGCGCGGATCCGCGTCGGCTTCGGCCTGGAGGCGGGCAGCGTCGAGCGCTCCGGCCCATGCGGCTTCGCGAGCGGGTGTGGGGGAGAGGAGCGAGGATCGTCCCTGCGACTGAGTCGCTATCTCAGCGGCCAGAGCGGCGCGGGCCTCGCGGTTGGCGGGGTCGAGCGCGGCTGCGCGGGCGAACGCATCTTGGGCGGCAGTGTCGTCTTGGCGGGCGAGTGCCTGCCCTCGGCGCACCCATAGGTCGGCGTCGTAGGGGCGAAGGGCGAGGAGGTGGTCGAGCGCCTGCGTCGTCAGGGCCGCATCCCCGGCGCGCTCGGCGAGGTCGAGCGTTCGCGCTAGGTCGGCGTCAGTCGGGTTGGGGAGGCGAGCCAGCATCGCAGCGGCTACGTCGTAGCGGGCCAGTCGGTTATGGAGTTCGGCCAGTCCTGAGAGCGCGGGCGCGTAATCGGCGTCGGCCTGGAGGGCGAGTTCGTAAGCCAGTTGGGCGTCGGTGAACGCTCCTGCTTCCATCGCCAACTCGGCAGACAGCGCGTGGTACCGAGCCGAGGTGGAGAGCGTCGAAGCCGATTCGGCATCGCTCCGGGCACCGCTCAGATCGCCTAGCGCGCGTCGGCTCATCGCAGATGCGGCGTAGACGTCTGCGGAAGCCGCTCCCGTCAGAGCCGATGCGAGCTCCGAGTAGGCCTCCAAAGCGCCGTCATGATCTCCGGACTGCGCTTGCGTCAGCGCGCGGGCGTATTGGGCCAGACTCGCGCTCGGGTCGGTCTGCGCTTGAGCGGGAGAAGCGAAGAAAGCTACGACCAGTGCCACCATCCCTCCGAAGAATGCCCAGACGTACTTCTGGGTAAGGCGGCTGCGTCGCCGAGGCAAGGAAGACGGTTCAGGAAACGTCATGGCGTGGTGGCTGTTCATGCGATCTCCTAAATGAACGTAGTGTTATGACCAATGGGTCCACCGACCGAGCACTTTTTGTACGCGATGTAATGCGCGCCGATCTCCCCACCGTCTCCGCCGACGCGCGAGCGAGTGACGTGGCCTCTCGAATGGTGTCGAACGGGTGGCGTCACGTCCTCGTCTCCGACACAGATCATGCCCTTCTCGGACTGGTCGACCGGCTCCGCTTGCTGCGCCACATGGCTAAACTCGAAGGCGAGGACGGCGCCGAACCCATCGTCTCGTTCCTGCTGAGCGATCCCATCGTCACAGCACCCGACGCTCCGCTGGCCGATGCTGTCCGGCGCATGGCGCGCCACCGCATCGGCTCGCTGCCCGTTCTCGAAGGCGGACGGCTGGTGGGACTGGTGAGCGAACGTACCCTGCTGCCTTACGCCGAGCGGCTGCTCGACCCGGCGCAATCCGCTCCTGCGCTGACAGCGTCGCTGACCGACGGCCTGCCGAGCATCACCTGACTCGGCTCACCTTCCTCCTCACCCGGCGTCGTCCTACGCCGCTCTTTCCCCTCCGCTACATGGGAGACCCCAACGTCCAAAACGCGCATTCGTCGTCCGAGCTGCGCGCGTTCACTCGCCAACTGCTGCGCGAGGTGCGCGCGTTCGACCGAATGCTGCTCGACGGACGATTCGCAAGTGGCCAGCCGCACATCGGAGCCGAGCAGGAACTGGCGATGGTCGATGCCAACGAGCAGGCCGCGCCGATCATCCAGGCCGTTCTGGCGCGCGAGGCGCATCCCGAAATCGTCAGCGAGATCACGCGCTTCGCCGTCGAGTTCGGGACCGAACCGATTCTGTGGGGCGATCGGGCGCTGAGTACGCTCGAAAATCGGCTGTCGCATCTGCTTGGCATCGTCCGCGAAACCGTGCAGGCCGAGGGCGCCGACGTGGTGATGACCGGCATCCTGCCGACGCTCACGCTTTCGGACATCTCGCACGACGCCGTCACGCCCGAGGCGCGTTACTTCGCCATCGACGAGGCGATCCAGAAGCTGCGCGGCGACGAAGGCTTCATTCAGATTCGGGGCGTCGACGAACTCTACCTGCGCCACAAAGGCGTCCTGCTCGAAGGCTGCAACACGTCGTTTCAGACGCACTTTCAGGTCGATCCCGACGCGTTTCCTCACTACTACAACGCGGCGCAGATGGTGGCGGCGCCCGGTCCTGGCGGCGGCGGCGAACAGTCCGCTGCTGTTCGGGCGGCGGCTGTGGCACGAGACGCGCATCGCCCTGTTTCCAACAGGCCGTCGACACGCGGACGAGCCACCTGCACCTGCGCGAACTCAGCCCGCGCGTCCACTTCGGCAGCGACTGGGTGCACAAGAGCGTGACCGAGATCTACCGCGAGGACATCGCGCGCTTCCGCGTCATCCTAACGCCGCAAGGCGAGACCGAGAACCCGTTCGACGTTCTCGCGCGCGGCGACGTGCCCGATATGCGCGCACTCTCGCTTCACAACGGGACCGTCTATCGCTGGAATCGGCCCGTCTATGGCGTCTCGGATGGTCGACCGACGCTGCGCATCGAAAACCGCATCCTGCCCGCCGGGCCGACTGTCGCCGACGAGGTCGCCAACGCGGCGTTCTGGTTCGGACTCGTCAGCGGGCTGGTCGAGCGCTTCGGAGACGTGCGTCCGCGCTTGCACTTCGATGAGGTCAAGAGCAACTTCTTCCGAGCCGCGCGCGAGGGTCTGGGAGCCGAACTGTGCTGGCTCGACGGCGCCCGGATGTCGGCGACTGAACTCATCCTCGACCACCTGCTTCCCCTGGCCCGCACGGGTCTGGACGCATCCGGCATCGACGAATCGGACAGCGCACGCTATCTGGGCATCATCCGCTCGCGCGTCAAGTCGGGGCGTAACGGCGCGCGCTGGCAACTGGACTCGCTGGCGGCTCTGCGCGAGGCCGACTCCCGCGCCTCACGGTCCGACTGCCTGGCCGCTCTCACTGCCGCCATGCGCGACCGGGAGGCGTCAGGCGCTCCCGTTCACACGTGGCCGCTGGCGACGCATGGCTCGGCGAGCTATCCCAAGCGTGCCCGCCGGACTCGGGTCGAGCACGTGATGACGACCGATCTGTTCACCACCCATGAAGACGAGCCGGTCGATTTGGTGGCCGCCGTGATGGAGTGGCAGCGGGTCCGCCACGTACTCGTCGAGGACGAACACCACCACCTGTGCGGACTCGTCACACACAGCAATGTGATGGCGCACTTCGCCGGCCCCCGCGCCGCCGAGGATGTATCTGTCCGCGACGTGATGACGACCGATCCCATCACCATCGGCCCCGAAGCGACGACGCACGACGCCATCCGGCTGATGCGCGAACACGGCATCGGCAGCCTGCCCGTCGTCCGCGACGGCCAACTGTCGGCATCGTGACCGAGCGCGACTTTATCGAACTCGCTGCTCACGAACTCGAGCGCCTGGCTGGCGCGTGAGCCGGATTCGACCTTGAATTCACCACCTGCCCGGCGCACGGTCGCTCGGTGCAGCGTCGGGCCGTTATTTTGCGCATCTCTCACTCTGCCGACTGTCGATGGCCTACCGTCCCGCTTCGCTTCCCCCACCCGAACTCGTCGCTCCCGTCTACTCGGCGCCCGTCCGCGGCGATGCTGCCCGCCTAGCGTGGCGCCCCGTAGATGGCGCCCGTGCCTACGACGTGCAGGTGTCGCCTGACGAGGACTTTGGACGGCTGATCGTCGACGAGCGCGTCGAGGCGACCGGTCTCGAAGTGCGTAACGTGCTTCACGGCAAAAGTGGCTCCGTCTTTTGGCGTGTCGCTAGCATCGGCTCTTATGGTGCGGGCGAGTTTTCGGATACGAACGACTTCTACTCAGATCCGCAGGTCGCCGACGCCAGCTACTCCGGGCTGCGCGCCGAAGTCAGGTGTCCAGACGCCTGCCGATGCTGCGAGTAAGCAGCCCGTCGCCGATACCGAGGGACACTTCGATTCGGGCAAGCGCGAGTACATCGTCCTACTCGCCGTCATTGCGATCACGACCGTGCTGGCTATCGCCACGATGCTCCTCTTCGAAGGCCTCGACGGCTCCATCGACCCAGACCCGGCCGCTGCTTCCGATACGACCGAGGCAGTGGGTGCCGCGCCGGACGCCGCCGCCGATTCGATTTCGGCTGCCGCAGACGACGCTGATTCTGACGCAGTCGTCCAGGATCCGACGGCTCAGTAACTCCGAACGAGCCGAGTCAGCCGCTCTGCCCTCTTACCCGAATGCACGACGGGCGCCCTCTCCACGTGGGAAAGAGCGCCCGTCAGTAATCTGGAGTGGGGGCAGCGTCAGTCCTCCTCTTCCTGCTCCATCTCAATCTCTTCCATGTCGGCGCCAAAGTCGCTCAGGTCGAGCGGTGCGAAGTCCGCTTCGTAGGCATCGTCTTCGTCCGGGCGACGGGCGACGGGGGCGCGCGACGGAGCGGCTGTCAGGACGGGCAGCGCGTAGATCGTGCCCAGACGGTGCGTGCCGACGGCGACGACTTCGCCCGACAGTACCATCTTGCGGGCGACTTCGTGCGAGCACGTTTCGTAGCCGTGCGCCGGGTGGTGGAAGTTGGCGGACTTGCGCTCGCCTATAATCAGGCGGTAGCCCTTGTTCAGCTTGGTCAGCACGTGCGCATGCCACCGCTCGCGCGAGACGCTGGGAACGCTGCGGCTGATGGTGCCGTCTGTCGAAAGATCTTCCATGAGGTCGGAGAGGGAAGAGAGAAGCGCGAGACGATCTCGCTGAAAATCGGGCGCGCCAACCCCGCATCGGATACCTGGTTTCCGCCTGACTCGCCGATTTAGCCGATTTGCGCATTTTCTTTTCGATCCGAGGTTATGTACCTGATTTTGAGGGGTCTAGCAACGTCCTGTCCCACCTTTTCCCTCAGACGATGCTCAGTCACATCTGGAGCAGCACGGCGATGGGCGTCGACGCGCTCCCCATCGAAATCGAAACCCACGTCGAGGCAGGCATGCCGCGCTACACGGTCGTCGGCCTGCCCGACGGCGCGATCCGCGAGAGCCGAGACCGCGTGTTTGCCGCGCTCAAAAACAGCGGCCTGCCCGTTCCGCGCGGCGCGACGACGGTCAATCTCGCCCCCGCCGACGTGCGTAAGGAAGGCGCCGCGTTCGATTTGCCGATCGCCGTTGGACTTCTCGCCGCATTGGCGCCCGACCTGCCAGCGGACCGCTTGAACAAGGTGTCGATCTTAGGTGAGCTGGCACTCGACGGAAGCGTGCGCGGGGTTCGAGGCGTGCTGCCTGCCGCGTTGCAAGCCCGCGCCGATGGCAAGGCCGCGTTCATCTGTCCGCTCGCCAACGCCGACGAAGCCGCCGTCGTCACCGGCCTGCGCGTATACGGCGTCGCGACGCTGCGCGAGACCTACGAACTGCTCGCCGGACGCTCGACCCACGACCCGCACACGCGTGACGTAACCGCTCTCTTCCGCGATGCGGCCGTCTACGAGCGCGACCTGTCGGACGTACGAGGACAAGAGAACGTGCGCCGCTCAGTCGAAGTCGCCGCTGCGGGTGGGCATAACGTCTTACTCGTCGGCCCGCCCGGTAGCGGCAAGACCATGATCGCGCGCCGCATCCCGACGATCTTGCCTCCGCTGACCCTGGACGAAGCGCTCGAAACGACTAAGATCCACAGCGTCGGCGGTATGCTGGGCGCCGGTGGGCTGGTGGCGACGCGTCCGTTTCGCAGTCCGCACCACACGATATCGGACGCCGGTTTGTGCGGCGGTGGCGCGTCGCCGTTGCCCGGAGAAATTAGCCTGGCCCACAACGGCGTGTTGTTTCTCGACGAGCTGCCCGAGTTCAAGCGGCAGGTGCTCGAAGTGATGCGTCAGCCTTTGGAAGAAGGGGCGATCACGATCAGCCGCGCCCGGGCAACGCTCTCGTATCCGGCGCGCTTCATGCTCGTCGCGTCGATGAACCCCTGCCCGTGCGGCCACCTCAACGATCCGAACCGCACCTGTACGTGCGCGCCGCCCCAGGTCCAGCGCTATCTGAGCAAGGTGTCCGGCCCGCTGATGGACCGCATCGACCTGCACGTCGAGGTGGCGCCGGTCCCATTCGACGAACTCAACCGCAAGGCGCCGGGCGAGACGAGTAGGGACGTTAGGGCGCGCGTCGTGGCGGCGCGGGCGGTTCAGGCCGAGCGGTTGGCGGGATCGTCGGCGCACTGCAACGCGCAGATGTCGTCGCCCCAGGTGCGGACGCACTGCGCGCTCGATCACGCCGGACAGAACCTGATGCGGATGGCGCTCGACCGGCTCGGCCTGTCGGCGCGCGCGTACGACCGGATTCTGAAAGTTGCGCGCACGATCGCCGATTTGGGCGGAAGCGAGCGCGTCGGGAACGAACATCTGAGCGAGGCCATCCAGTACCGCTCGCTCGACCGCAGCGCGTGGGCCAACTGAACGGCCCGCACGCTGCCGCCCCCATCTCTACGCGCCCGGCTTACCCAACAGCCGAAACATCTCCTGCTTGTACGCTTCCACGCCGGGCTGGTCGAACGGGTTGACGCCGAGCAGGTAGCCGCTCACGCCGACCGCGTGCTCAAAGAAGTAGATCGCCTCGCCCAATGTGCCGGGTGTCAGGCGGTCCATCCACAGTGTCATCGCCGGGACGCCACCTTGGGTGTGGGCTTTGAGCGTGCCCTCGTAGGCGTTGCGGTTGACGTGCGTAAACGTCTTACCGATCAGGTAGTCCAGTCCGTCGAGGTTGGCGCCGGTCTGGGGGACGGTGAGATCGCCGCCGTCGTTTTCGAGCATTAGGAACGTCTCGGCGATGGTGCGCTGCCCGTCTTGCACGTACTGTCCGACGCTATGCAAGTCGGTCGAGTAGCGGATGCCGACGGGGAAGAGGCCCTTGCCGTCTTTGCCCTCGCTCTCACCATAAAGCTGCTGCCACCAGTCGCCGAACGCGTTGAGGCGCGGCTCGAAGGTGGCGAGCAGGTCGACGGTTTTTCCTTGCTTCAAGAGCAGCGCGCGTACGGCGGCATAGGTCAGCGCGTCGCCTTCGAGCGTCGGGCGCGTCGAGTTTCTGGCAGAGTTCGGCGGCGCCGTAGAACAAGCTGCGGATGTCGATGCCCGCAACGGCGATCGGCAACAGGCCGACGGGCGTCAAGACCGAGAACCGCCCGCCGACGCTCGGGGGGATGACGTACTTCTTGTAGCCTTTCTCCTTGCGCAACTCTTCGAGCGCGCCCCGCTCCGGATCGGTCGTGACCACGATGCGGTCGCTCGGCGTCGTCGAAGCGCTCCTCCATCCACGCGCGGACGACGCGAAAGGCCAGCGCCGGTTCGAGTGTCGTTCCGCTCTTCGAGATCACGTTGACGTAGACCGACTGCCCGTCGAGGCTCGCCAGCAACTCGCGCAGGTAGACGCCGCTCATCTGGTGGCCCGCAAAGACGACGCGCGTGCCCGTATCGCCGAAGTAGGGCGTCAGCGCCGAGATGACGGCCTCGGCGCCCAGGTACGATCCGCCGATGCCGATGCAGATGAGCACGTCGGCGTTGTCGCGGATGCGGGCGGCCGTCGTTTCGAGGTCGTCGAGGAGGGCGTCGTTGGGGTTGAGTAGCATCTCGCGCCAGCCCAGCGCATCGCTGCCTTCGCCGGTTCCTCCGACGAGCGCCTGATGGGCGGCGCGCAGTTCGGGCTGGATCTGGTCGAGGGCGTCGTCGTCGAGGAACGTGAGCGCGGGGGAGGCGTCGAGGCGGAGCATGAGAAGTCGTCGGTTGGGTGAGTGTGAGATAACCGGATGGCGGAGCGGTTGGTGCCGAGCGGATCGGATAAACGAGGTAACTCACTCGGTGCTCATGCTGGACGGAGCGCGCAGCCGTTACTGTTGCCTTGGCCTCTTTGCTTTCCTCCTGCCGATGATCCCATCTCGCACGCTCGTCCTCGCTCTGCTGCTCGCCGCGTGCCTCGCCCCCGGACTGCACGCGCAGACGCCGGACTCGGTCTACACGCGCCCCGACCAGCCGCCCACCTTGCTACCCGACGCGCAGACGGCGCTGAGCTTTCTGCAACTGACCATCGCCCAGCCCGACAGCATCTACGCACCCTGGGACGCCGGTACGCTCTACGTCGAGGTGGTCGTTGACACGTCCGGCGCGGTCGCCTCATCTCGCATCGTCCGCAGCCTCTGGCCCGACCGTGACAGCGCGGCCGTCCGGGCAGTCCAGATGCTGAGGTTCGCTCCGGCGCGGCACGGGGGAGCGACCGTTCGGGCGTCCGCGATGGTGCCGGTCGCGTTTGATCCGATGCTCGTCCGGCCCGACGCATTCGATCCCCAAGCCTACCCGACTCCCGACTCGAGCGCCCAGATGCTGCCCGATCCGCAGTCGGGAATGCACGTGTTCATGGACCGAATCTCCAGAGGCGACGCCGGGCAACGGTTGATCGCGGCGCACGCCGGGCGCGTGGTCGTCGGCTTCCGCGTAGACGCGGCGGGAAGCGTCGGCGAGATCGACGTGATCAGAGGATTGTCGCCCGTCGCCGACTCGGTCGTGGTCGAGGCGGTCCAATCCACGCTCACTTTTGCGCCCGCTCGGCTGGATGCAGCGCCCATCGCGTCGTACCGGATCCTGCCGGTCGACTTCCGCGACGATCAGCCGCCGTTGACCCCGTCGGCACCCGGCATCTACGCCGATGATGGGAGCGAAGTCGACGCGAAGCCACTCATGTTGCCGGACCTGCGGACGGCCATGAGGAAGATGCAAGAGGGGATCGTATATCCCGAGCGGCTTAAACGAGCAGGTATAAGCGGCGAAGTCATCGCCGAGTTTGTCGTCGATGAGCAGGGGCACGTAATCCATCCGCGTGTCATACAGAGAGCCCACCCGCTGTTCGACGAGCAGGTAATGATCGGGGTAAGAGGTCTGCGCTTCGCGCCCGCCGTGCGAAATGGTAGGCCAGTCAAGTTCCGCATGACGATACCGATGCGCTTCTATACGAAAATGCCGATGGGCTCTTTCAAGAGGTAGCGCGTCGCAGGCGGGATCGAGGAACCGCGCTCGTCCCGCGCGTTGGCGGCTGCCATGTCCGACCGCGCCGCGCCTGCTCCCGATAAACCCGCCGGGTTGCTCCGCGCCGTCAAACGGATGCTGGCGTTCGCGCGTCCGTATCGGCGGAGGCTGGGATTCGCGTTCGTGGCCGCTTCCGGCTCGTCGCTGGTGTGGCTCGTCGTTCCGCTGGGATTGCAGCGGCTGCTCGACGCGGTTTTCGAGCAGGGCGACAGCGGCTTGCTCGACCGGATCGCGCTGGCACTGGTCGGCCTGTTCTTGCTCCAGTCCGTCTTGGGCTTCATCGGCTACTACCTGCTCGAGTGGACGGGCGAGCGTGTCGTGACGGATCTGCGCAAAAAGCTGTACGCCCACCTGCTCGGCCTTTCGGCGCGCTTCTTCTCGACGCACCGAACGGGCGACCTGACGAGCAGGTTGACGAACGACGTGGGAAGCGTGCGCGCGGCGGTGACGACGGCGCTGGTCGAGTTGGTGACGCAGACGCTGAGTCTGGTCGGCTCGGTCGTGCTGATGGTGCTGCTCAACTGGCGGCTGAGCCTGTTGGCGTTTGCCGTTGTCCCTGCCGTCTCGCTGCTGGCGCGCTACTTCGGCGCCAAGATCCGCGCGCTGGCGAAAGCCGTGCAGGACCGGCTGGCCGAGACCACGTCGATCGCCGAAGAGGCGCTGACGGCGATTCGGGTCGTGACGGCGTTCGGGCGGCAGCCCCACGAGTCGGGGAGGTTCGACGCGTCGGCCGAGACGCTGTTCGAGCAGGCGCGCAAGCGGATCGTCTATGCCAACGCGTTTTGGACGAGCGTTGGATTGCTCTCGTTCGCGTCGCTGGCGCTGATTTTCTGGTTCGGTGGGCGCGAGGTGCTGGCGGACCGGCTGACGGCGGGCGCGCTGGTGGCGTTCATCTTCTACGCGCTCAACATCGCGCGCGGCGTCGGCGGGCTGAGCCGCCTCTACACCACGTTCTCGTCGGCCGCCGGAGCGAGCGACCGCATCTTCTCGCTGCTCGACACCCAGTCCGAAATCGCCGACCGATCCGGCGCGCGGCCGCTGCCCCACGCTACCGGCGAACTGGCGTTTGAGGGCGTGTCGTTCGCCTATGAAGCCGAAGAGGATGCCGCCCCGGTTCACGATGCTGCGCACGGAAACGGAAGAGCGAGTCGCAAAACTGATGATGCAAGTCTCCCACGCGGCGATGTAAACCTCCGAAAAGCTGATGTACCTCCCGAGCGCGGCGATGCAAGCCTCGGAAGCGGCGATGCAAGCCTCGGAAGCGGCGATGCAAGTCCCGGAAATGGATATGGAAACACCGGAAATGGCAGTGTAGGCTTGCACAACCATCTTGGAGGGTCTCCAGACGAGTCAGAGGTGCTCCGCTCCGCTAACGTCCTGCAGGACGTGTCGCTGCGCATCGCGCCGGGCGAAACCGTCGCCTTGGTCGGCCCGAGCGGGGCCGGTAAGAGCACATTGATCGGTCTAATCCCGCGCTTCTTCGATCCCACTCAGGGCCGCGTCACGCTCGACGGGCACGATGTTCGCGACGTGCAACTCGCCGACGTGCGCGCGTCGCTCGCCTACGTTCCTCAGGAAACCCAACTCTTCGCCACCACGATCGGCGACAACATCCGCTACGGACGGTTGGACGCGACCGATGCCGAAGTCGAAGCCGCCGCCCGCCGCGCCAGCGCGCACCGGTTCATCGACAAACTCCCCGGCGGCTACGACACGCCCGTCGGGGAGAGGGGTATCACGCTCTCGGGCGGCGAGCGTCAGCGCATCGCGTTGGCTCGCGCTTTCTTGCGCGACGCTCCGGTCTTGCTGCTCGACGAGGCCACGTCCGCCCTCGACGCCGAGAGCGAGCGCGCCGTCCAGACCGCGCTCGACGAGTTGATGCAGGGCCGAACGACGCTCGTCATCGCGCACCGCTTGGCTACCGTCGTCAACGCCGACCGCATCGTCGTGCTCGACGAGGGCCGCGTCGTCGAAACCGGCACGCACAGCGAGCTGGTGGCCCGAGGTGGACTCTACGCCCGGCTCGCAGCGTTGCAGTTCGACGAAGCGGCAGGCGCGGCGTGACAAGCATCCCTTAGGCATGGAGGGTGGTGCCGAAGCGCAGAACCCGTCAGGCGCGAACCATCATCTCCAATCCGCGCCCGTCGCGCTCGGCCACGCCACTGGGCAGCACGATTTCCGTCTCAGCCAGCCAGCGGGCGGCGCTCCAGGCCAGAGCGGCGGCGTCGAACACGTCGTCCCAAGCGGCTCCTTTGGGCTTTGTCCACGTTTCGGGGATGAAACCCGCGCCGATCAGCAGGTCGCAGCGCAGCTGTCGGCCTTGGGGCGTGCGCTTGCCCGGCCGCAGCGATCCGCCGCCGGTCTGCTCCTGATTCAACCGTGCGAACGAGACTTCGGGGTGGCCTTCGCTGGCCCACGCCTGCCGGTGGGGCGTGATCCAGGCGTCGACCTCGCGGATGCGGGGGAAGAGGTAGAAGCTCTCTTTGCTCAGGCCGGGCGCGTCCGGTGCCGTGGCGCGGTTGCGGGCGAGAGCGTCTGGATAATCGGCGGCGGCCAGCGTCGGGCGTGCGGGAGGCGAGAAGACCGACGCGCTCCGGGGCCAGCCAAGCAGCGCTCGGGCCGCCTTATCACACGCCCGGCCCCCGCGCGCGGCAACATCGGGCAGGCCGATGGGCATGTCGATCAGCAAGCGGTCGAGCGGTTGGGCCATGCCGGGCACGTCGGCGATTCGTTCGGCGAGCGAGACGGTCGCGCGCTTGGGTGCCCCTGCAGGAAACGCGACGACGATCCAGCCTGATCGGCATCCGTCGGCTCCGGCAACGTACCTGTTCATGAGTCGTCCGGCAAGCGCGGAAACCGCAGCGTGAACGTCGAGCCTACGCCCGGCGTGGAGTCGACGGTGATCGTGCCCTTCATCAGCTCGGTCAATCCCAGCGCAATCGACAGCCCCAGCCCGTTGCCCTGGTGCGGGCGCGTCGAGACGGTCGACTCCTGGCGAAAGGCTTCGAACAGGTGCGGCTCGAACGCCGGGTCGATGCCCACACCACTATCCGACACGCTCAGAACGACCCACAATCCCTCCACTCGCACGTCGACCTTGACGCCGCCCTCGTGAGTGAACCGAATCGCGTTGACGAGCAGGTGATGCAGCGTGCGGCGCAGCGCGTCGGCGTTGACGGCGGCGCGAACGGGCGACGGCGCGACGCGACACGTCACGAACAACCCGCGCTCCTCGGCCTCGGGACGAACGTGATCGGCGAGGGATCGCGTCAACTCGCGTATGTCGTAGGGCCGCACGTCGAGGTGGAGCGAGTGCGAGGCCAGCTTGGCCGAGTCGAGAATGTCGTTCAGCATGTCGAGCAGCCGCTCGCCGCTCGACCTGATGAGCGCTACGGGCTCACGATCCATATCGGGCGGAAGGTCGTCGGCCAGCAGGTCGGCAAATCCGATGATCGCTGTCAGCGGCGTGCGGATTTCGTGGCTCATATTGGTCACGAGCGCCGTTTTGAGCGCGTTCATGTCCTCGGCCGCACGTCGCGCCGCGATCTGCTCGCGCTCGTGCGTCACCCGCTCGCCGATGTCCATGCCGTGAACGACCACGAACGTCACGCGCCCGTTCTCGTCGCTCAGCGGGATTCCCGCTCGTTCGAACAGCCGCACCTTCCCTGATGTCTCATCGATTCGCCGCTCGACCATCGTGATGCGCTCGCCGGTTCGCACGATGGTGTCGATCCACGTCTGTCGCGCGCGCAGCAGGTGGGCCTCTTCGTCTGTCCGGGGGACGACTTCGCTGGGACGCTTACCGATCAGATCCGCGCGCCGAATCGGATTGCGAATGGCTTCGGCGTTGACGTACAGGTAGCAGCCGTCGGCATCGAGCACGCTCACCTCGACGGGCAGTTCGGCCAGAATACTTTCGTAGAAACTGCCTCAGCGTCTCGACGTGCCGCTGGTGCTCGGACTGCTCGGTCAGGTCGGTGAACGACGCGATTGACCCGGCATACGAGCCGTCGGCGTGGCGCAGCGCGGCGGCCGAGATGAGTCCGTCGATCGTCGCTCCCGTCGGCGTTCACCAGCCGGAGCCGGTAGCGGGCCTGCTGCACTCGGTCGCGGCTCTCGAAGTGGGCGCGCGCCGCCGCTCGGTCGTCCGGATGCACCATGTTGAGGATCGAGTGCCCCTGCATGTCGGAGAGCGTCTGCCCGATCAGCTTCTGCGCCGCAGCGTTGGCGTATTGCATCTGACCCCTCGCGTCGGCGACGAAGACGGGCTCGGCCAGCGTCTCCATCAGCGTCCGAGCCATGTCGCGCTGGTAGACGACCGATGCGCGCAGTGTCTCGCTCTGGGCAATCTGGTTGCGCAACTCGGTTGCGGCCTGCGAAGCGCTCGTCACGTCGTAGGCGAAGACGCGCAGGTTGCCACCGGGCACGCGGACGACATGCTGCTCGAAGCGTCGCCCGTCAGGAAGCAGAACGGTGCGCGTGGCCGAAGCGCTCGCGTCGCTCGTGACCGACAGGTCGAGCAGACCCGATAGGAACGAGTGGCGCATTCCCAACTCGGTCAGTTCGGGCAGCATCCGGTGGGCTGCATCGTTGACGAAGCGGACGCTTCCGCTCTGCGTGACTTCGGCGATGGGGTGGGGATGGCGCTGCGTGTACGACGCCAGTCGCACCAGCTCGCGCCGCGCCTCGGGATGATCGACGAGCGGGTAGAACGTCACCCGCCACGTAGCGTCAGCTGATTCCTTCGAAGCGCCCACCCGCTCGAAGTGCGCTTCGGCCAGACCTGCCGATGCCTCTCCCGCGTGGTAGCGCAGCAGCGGCACGATCGACGTGCGTCCGTCGAACGCCGCCTCTACAGTCTCGTCGAACTCGGCGTCGAGCAGCGCCTCGAACGGCAGGCCGACCAGTGTGGAGCGACCAAACAGCACGCCCGCCGCACGCATCGGCTCGAACGACCACTCCGCCTCGCACGTCGAGCGCGACGGTGGGCGGAACCTGAGGCCCGGCACCATCGGGGCTGAAACGAGCCACTCCCCGCGTCCCTTCCGTATGGTCCGGACAGACGGTGACGCTCACTGATCCGCCATTCCACTCCAGATCGTAGCGCGACACGATCCCGTCGCGGGCGGCGTCGTGCCCCGCCAGAACCACATTCGGCAACTCCAAGGCGGCAATCAGGTCGCTCACGTTCGAAGCGCCTTCTCCGATCGGATTGCGGGCCATCTGATCTACCGTGTCCGACCACGCGCGCAGGTTCAGGTCCGCGTCAGTCGACCAGTGGAGCAGATAACTGGTCCAAGCAGAAGGAGAAGGGACGAGAGGCGGCACGTGTCGCATGGCGTGTGCTGTGAATGGAGTGCAAAATACGATGGGTGTGCAGGTCGGACCAATCCCGGCTGCGCCTGGCCCTAGGGCGAGCGCCTTCTCCGTGGATTGGCCTTTTCCCGGTTTTCCCGACCGATTTCTCTGCGAAGGTAGGACACCTAGTGACCCAGTAACCGGCAACTGCCCGGCCATACGGAAAAGGGCGCGGACCCTTGGGCGGTGAGGCACAGGCCGACCAGGCAAATCGGCCATTGGTGATAATGCGCTCGCCCTAACAGTGAGTACGGTTCACCCCTACCTTCGAGCCAAATACCACTCGCCGATGTCCGACGCTCTCTCCCTTCGCCGATTAGACACCTTGCTCGCGCACGCCGGATGCGTCCCCGACCCGACGACCGGAGCGCTCGTCGCGCCGCCCGTCTTGTCTTCGACGTTCGAGCGCTCGCCCGCTGGCGACTATCGCGGAGGTCACATGTACGCGCGCACCGGAAACCCGACGCGCGCCCTCCTCGAAACGACGCTCGCCGAGTTGGAAGGCGGAGTACGCGGCTGGGCGTGGGCGTCGGGTATGGCGGCTGTCCACGCCGTCTTGGCGACGCTGCCCGCGCGCAGCCACGTCATACTGGCCGACGACGTGTACTTCGGCGTCCGTCACCTGCTCGAAACCGCTCTCGCCGACCATCTGACGTTCACGTCTGCCGACCTGTCGCAGCCTGACGCGCTCAGCACCGCCTGGACGCCCGACACGCGTCTGGTTTGGGCCGAAACGCCATCCAACCCACTGCTTCGCATCTCGGATCTGGCCGCGCTGGCCGACGAAACGCACGCACGCGGCGCCGTTCTCGCCGTCGATGGTACGTGGGCGACGCCGGTCCTGCAGCGTCCGCTCGACCTGGGCGCTGATCTGGTCGTTCACTCGCTCACCAAATACATCGCCGGGCACTCGGACGTGCTGGGCGGCGCCGTTCTCACACGCGAAGAGACCGAACACACCGAGCGCATCGACGCGTTGCAAAAGAGCGCGGGCGCCGTTCTCGATCCGTTCTCTGCTTGGCTGACTTTGCGGGGAATGCGCACGCTGGCTGTCCGCGTCCGAGCGCAGACGCGCACCGCGCAAGTTCTCGCCGAGCGACTGGACGCGCATTCGGCCGTCGCTCGCGTCCATTACCCCGGACTCCCCGAACATTCCGGACACGCCATAGCCGCTAGCCAGATGGAAGCGTTCGGCGCGATGCTCTCGTTCGAGGTGGCGGGGCCGGACGACGAAACGCGCGCACGCCGCGTCGCCAACGCGCTAACCACGTTCCGGCAGGCGACTTCGCTGGGCGGGACCGAAAGTCTGGTGGAGCACCGCGCATCGGTCGAGGGCGAGGGCACGCGGGCGTCGCAGACGCTGCTGCGCGTGTCGGTCGGACTCGAACACGTGGAAGATTTGTGGAGCGACTTGGAGACGGCGCTGGCGGCGTAAACTCCCGAGCGGTTTGGCGCGTTGGGTGCCGAGAAAAACCGCTTTTCCGACGCCATCGCATTGAAACTACCTTTTTTCCTCGCCAGCCGCTTCGTCGCCGCCGAAACGCTCGGCCGCACGATGCCGGTCGTCCGCACGCTTGTAGACGACGGTCTGTTCGTCACGCTCGACCTGCTGGGCGAATACGTCCGCGACCGTGACGTGGCCCTGAGCGCCCGCGACACCTACGTCGACTTGGTTGAGACGCTCGCCGATCGCCGCGACAAAGATCAGATAGCCGTCGGGCGCGGCGGCATGGATCACGCGACGCTGTCGATCTCGATCAAGTTGTCGATGTTGGGGCAGAAGATCGACGAGTCGTTTGCCGAGACGAACCTGCGCTACTTGCTCGCAGTCGCCAAGGAGCGCGACCTGTTCGTCCGGCTGGACATGGAAGGCTCGGACATCACGCAGAGCACGCTGGACGTGTTCGAGCGTGTCTATCCCGACTTTCCCAATCACGTCGGCCCCGTCCTCCAAGCCTATCTCAAGCGAACCGGCAAGGACATCGCCCGGATGTGCGAGTTGAACGCCCGCGTTCGCCTGTGCAAGGGTGCCTACGGCGAGCCGCCCGAGATCGCCTTTCAAGACATGGCCGACATCCGCATGGCCTACGTCGATCACATGCAAGCCCTCCTCCAGAACGCGCGCTACCCCGGCATCGCCACGCACGACGACGCGCTGATTCAGGCGACCAAGGACTTCGCCGCTGCCCAGAGCATCTCAGCCGACCGCTACGAGTTTCAAATGCTCTACGGCATGCGCGCGCCGACGCAAAAGGCCATCGCGCAGGAAGGCTACAACATGCGCGTCTACGTCCCTTATGGAACCGAGTGGTGGCCTTATTACAGCCGCCGTTTGCGCGAGCGCAAGGAAAACGTCTTCTTCGTTCTCCAGAACGCTTTTCGTGCCTGACCGTCGATTCTCGGCTCGCATCGTGTCTGGACAGCGGAGATGCTCTCTGATTGGCTTCCGCTCTGCTTGACCGGCTGCGCTTCTCGTGAGGCGCCTGCACCGGATAGCCTTGTCGCCTACGTTCCATCTGCTCGCGTGCTTGTTGTAGCTGCGCCATCCAAGAAGCGCTACGGACGACCGCGCTAGCCGCCGCCGACGCCTCGACTTGGAATCGTGGCCTATAGTGACACATCTCGTGAGTGAGTGCTATCTCAACGTCGAACTAGTCGTGGCCGGACACGGCACTCCGGGCTGTTCTGCCTTGCTCGAACACACGATTCATCTCGTCGAGCGCCGCATGACCGACGACTAGCTCATTCGCCCCACCTCTGCGCCGAGGTGCGTAGCTTTAGGGCTCGCTTCCGACTTCTACTCGCCATGACGCTCCGCGCCCGCATCGCACACGAGTGGCGTGCTTTGATCGCCGCCGTCCGCAGTATGGATGCGATGGCGGTGACTGTTCTCCTCGGCTCCATCGTCCTCGTCTTTGTTCACGTCGAGATCGGTAGCAAGAGCACGTTCCGCGATCTGATCCAGCCGCACCTGAACATGGGCACGTTGGGCTTCGACACGGTTGGCCTGATGAGTTGGGGTTGGTGGTTTGGTTGGCAGGGCATTCTGGGCTTTCTCGTCCCCGTCGCCGTCCTGATCCTCGTGTTCAAACGCACGCCATCGCAGATCGGATTGGGACTGGGCGATTGGAAGCTGGCCGGTCTACTCGGCGGATTGTACCTGCCGCTGGTGGCCGTCGGCACGTGGGTGCTGTCCGACACCGACGCGTTCCTCTACAAGTACCCGCACTTCGACCCGGCGGCCGAGCGGTGGGACTTCTTCCTGATCTACCACGCGCTCTTCCTCTTTTACTGGATGGGCTGGGAGTACCTGTGGCGCGGCTTCGTCCTGTTTGGCAGCGCCCGCGCGCTCGGCTTCTACGCGATCATCGCCCAGACCGTCCCCTTCGCCCTGCTCCACATCGACAAGCCGCCTGCTGAAGCATTTCTCTCGATTCTGGGAGGCGTCGCGTTGGGCGCGCTCGTCTGGCGCTGCCGCTCGTTCTGGATCGCCGTTCCGTTGCACTCGGCGCAGATGATCCTGCTCGACCTATGGTGCAGCTTGCGCCAGCGCACCGGCGCGCGCGGGCTAGGACTCGGCGCCTTAATCGATACGCTGAGCGGCTTCTGACCGGAGTCGATTCGCCTAGATTGGACGCTCATCTCCCACTCGACTTCCTTTCATGTCCGCGCGAGCCAAAACCATCCAGGTCTTTCTACCCGACGGCGATCCGCAATCCGTCCGCATCGCCGAGGTCACGCAGCGGTTAGTCCAGGCCATCCAAGTGCCACGCAGCGTCCTGTCGATTGCCGAGAGCCGAGCCGAACTCAAACAAGTCGGCGTCTACTTCCTCGTTGGTTCGGTCGACGAAGGAAGCACGCCAGAGGTCTACATCGGCGAGTCTGAGAACTGCTGGATTCGATTGAAGCAGCATCACGCCACGAAAGACTGGTGGACGCAGGCCATCGTGATCACGTCCACATCCAAAACCAACGCCTTCGACAAAGCTCAGGGGCGATGGTTGGAGTGGTTCGCCACGCAGCAGGCGCAGAACGTCGGGCGGTACAAGGTGATCAATCAGTGTGCCGCCCAAGAGCCACACGTGAACGAATCTGTCAAAGCCGACCTGTTCGACCACTTCGACACGCTGCAAACGCTCGTCGCCTTACTCGGCTATCCGCTTTTTCGACCTGCTGCTGCCGTTAGTGTGGTGGCCGGGGCGAGCGATTTGGTTTCTGATGCTGCGTCCACCGAGCACTTCTACTGTCGTACCAAGAAGGGAGTATTCGCCACAGGGTACCCAACCACGGAGGGATTTGTTGTCCTGGAAGGGTCTCGGGCGCGAATGCAGACTACACGATCGGCCGAGAAGACGTGGGTTGGAAAGGCGCGCATGCGCTCGATCGAAGATGGAGCTCTCATCCCCGACGGCGAGATGCTCCTACTTACAAAAGACCTCGCCTTCAACTCTCCCAGTTCCGCTTCTGCACTGGTATTGGGTCGCAGTTCGAACGGATGGACCGCATGGCGCGACGCAAAAGGCCGAACGCTGAAAGAGCGGACGAGTGAGGCGAGCTGACTCGCTGGAAGCTGCCGCGTCGCCGTGTCGCCGCTATCTTTCGCGCACCTGCACTCCACTCCGTTCATGCCTCGCGTCCTGCTTCCATCTCACCTCGTCCGCCGCATCATCGACCGGCTCGCCGCCCAGGTGATTGAGCGCAACCGAGGTACCGACGATCTGCTCGTCCTTGGCCTCCGCACGCGCGGGTGGTTGCTCGGGCAAGCGCTCGCCGCCGCCATCGAAGCGCAGTCGGGTACGGTGGTCAAGTCCGCTCAGCTCCATATTTCCGCTTTTCGAGACGATCGTGAACCAAGCGATCCGATTCGCCCCACTGTCCAAGTAGATGCCAAGCGCATCCTTCTAGCTGACGACGTGCTCTATACCGGACGCACGATCCGCGCCGCCCTCGACGCTGTCGTCCACTGGGGCCGTCCCGCCCAGATACAACTCGTCACCCTCGTCGACCGAGGTCACCGCGAGGTCCCGATCCAGCCCGACTTCGTGGGACGCGTCATCCCGACTAGTCAGGGCGCCCGAGTCCGCGTCGATGTAGAGTCTGGGTTTCAGGTCGTGCTCGAAGACTGAGTCGCGCGTCTATATATCCAATCCCCCGCCCTCGTCGACTTCGAGAGGATCGGTAAACAGCCGGACTTCGTGGCCACCTCGAACGCGCGTTCCTGCCTCAGGACTCTGCCTCAGGACCGTCGCCCCATCGTCGTCACCCTCACCCACGACGATGCTGTTGAGAGACTCGCCCCGCAGTTGTGCCCGCGCTGCCTGGACCGACATCCCGGTAACGTCCGGCGCCGACACGTAGAAGTCGGAAGGGCCGGTACTGTAGTACAGCGTCACCGTCTCGCCCGCGGCCAGTTGTTCGCCGCGCTCAGGCTGCTGGCGCGTGACCGTGTTCTTATAGGGAGAGGGGATATCGTCCGCTCTGGTCTCGACCTTGAAGCCGATGGAGCGAAGCTGTGCCTGAGCATCCTCGACTCCGAGCCCCATCACGCTTGGCACCTGGCGTTCGGGGCGTTCGCTCGAGTTGACCGTGATGTAGACTAAGCGGCCACGCTTGACCTGGGCGCCTGCAGAGGGCTCCTGCTCCAGAACCTCGTTCGGAGGACGATCACCGACGAACCGCGACTCGACCCGCTCCGCCTCCAATCCTTGGGCGTCGAGCGTCGCCAGGGCATCCTCGAGCAGCATCCGCTCCACTTGGGGCACTTCTACGGATTGGCCTTGCCGTGTGTACGAGGGCATAATGAGGTTGTCGAAGACAGCAAGGCCCAAGTAAACGAAGAGCGCAAGTGCAGCGACTCCCATCCAGAAGTAGAAATTCTTGGCGGTGCGCAGGAGGGGAGCTAAACGTTCGCGCATTGTATTTAGAAAAGGTGTGGTGACAGAAAGAGCAAGCTACCACCACGCTCAGAGCAAAAGGTGCGCGGCTCGACCACGCTTCACTGCACTTACACTGAAAAGCAGGAAACAGACCCTGGTGACTCGTGTTTTCGAGCGCCCTACCCGAACAGTAGGATGTTCTTAGACTGGCTGATACGACCGGATTCGAGACAATCCGGCGCTCAACTAGAAGGCTTCGCGAATGCGAGCAAAACGGTTGACGCCTCGAATCGAACGGCGTATCATAGCAACCCTCGCAATGGCGGCGCGCTGACTTGGTCGGCATCGAACAAGGTGGAAATGAGAAACGAGGATGAAACGGAAAAAAGACTTGACAAGTCAATCTGGATTCCCTATCATAACAATCCGCGCAACGGAAAGCGGCCTTCACAAAGGAGCGCACTTGACCACGGAAGCCAATATAAGGCACAGTTCTTTGATGAGATTAGAAGCATAGCGAGTCCGAGTCAATTCCGACTCCGTTACGAGTTCGCTCGTACGGATTGGGTTGAATCGAAACAAAATAACAGATATCAAATCTCTACTATGGAGAGTTTGATCCTGGCTCAGGACGAACGCTGGCGGCGGGCTTAACACATGCAAGTCGAACGAGAAGCGGCCTTCGGGTCGTGGAAAGTGGCGCACGGGTGCGTAACGCGTAGAGAACCTGCCTCGGAGTGAGGAATAACCACGGGAAACCGTGGCTAATACCACATACTGTCATCAACCGGCATCGGGTGATGATGAAAGGTTTACTGCTCCGAGATGGCTCTGCGTTGGATTAGTTTGTTGGTGAGGTAACGGCTCACCAAGACTGCGATCCATAGCTGGTCTGAGAGGATGATCAGCCACACTGGCACTGAGACACGGGCCAGACTCCTACGGGAGGCAGCAGTGAGGAATATTGCGCAATGGGCGAAAGCCTGACGCAGCCACGCCGCGTGGAGGATGACACCCCTATGGGGCGTAAACTCCTTTTATATGGGAAGAACACCCTGTTCTGCAGGGTCTGACGGTACCGTATGAATAAGCACCGGCTAACTCCGTGCCAGCAGCCGCGGTAATACGGAGGGTGCAAGCGTTGTCCGGAATCACTGGGTGTAAAGGGTGTGTAGGTGGATCTGTAAGTCAGAGGTGAAAGCCCACAGCTTAACTGTGGAACTGCCTTTGATACTGCTGATCTTGAGTACTGGAGGGGCTGCTAGAATTCGTGGTGTAGCGGTGAAATGCGTAGATATCACGAGGAATACCAAAGGCGTAGGCAGGCAGCTGGACAGTTACTGACACTGAGGCACGAAAGCGTGGGGAGCAAACAGGATTAGATACCCTGGTAGTCCACGCCGTAAACGATGGATGCTCGGTGTCACCCCACTTTGGGGTGGTGCCTAAGCTAACGCATTAAGCATCCCACCTGGGGAGTACGTTCGCAAGAATGAAACTCAAAGGAATTGACGGGGGCCCGCACAAGCGGTGGAGCATGTGGATTAATTCGATGCAACGCGAAGAACCTTACCTAGGCTCGAACACTACCGGACAGTCCCCGAAAAGGGATCTTCTTCGGACTGGTAGTGAGGTGCTGCATGGCTGTCGTCAGTTCGTGTCGTGAGATGTTGGGTTAAGTCCCGCAACGAACGCAACCCCTATCGTTAGTTACCAGCGAGTAATGTCGGGGACTCTAACGAGACTGCCTGCGCAAGCAGATTGAGGAAGGTGGGGACGACGTCAAGTCATCATGGCCCTTACGCCTAGGGCTTCACACGTGCTACAATGGACGGTACAATGGGCAGCCACTCCGCGAGGAGGAGCAAATCCACAAAGCCGTTCTCAGTTCGGATCGTAGTCTGCAACTCGACTACGTGAAGCTGGAATCGCTAGTAATCGCGTATCAGCAATGACGCGGTGAATACGTTCCCGGGCCTTGTACACACCGCCCGTCAAGCCATGGAAGTCGAGAGCGCCCGAAGCCCGTGACCCAACCCGCAAGGGAGGGAGCGGTCGAAGGCGAGCTCGGTAACTGGGGCTAAGTCGTAACAAGGTAGCCGTACCGGAAGGTGCGGCTGGATCACCTCCTAAAGAGTTTTCGCTCATCCTAAGGGATTGACTCGACTCGCTATGCTTCTCTCTCGTCAAGAAGAGACTCCTCTCATTTGAGGATTGTTCTTTTGACAGACAAACCCGCTCTCGCCTGAGAGCACGCCGCGCAGACGGCATTAAAACGTCCGGGGCTGTAGCTCAGGTGGTTAGAGCGCACGCCTGATAAGCGTGAGGTCGGAGGTTCAACTCCTCCCAGCCCCACACCTGCGCGACGCAACGCGCAGTATAGCATATCAGGCGGGGTTATAGCTCAGTTGGTAGAGCACCTGCTTTGCAAGCAGGGGGTCCACGGTTCGAATCCGTGTAACTCCACTATCCAGAGGATACTACATGTCCAATGGATCTGTTCTTTGACATCTTGTTTCCATTGTAATAGACCGCGCGATCCGTAACACGATCAAGAGGCGCGGTCCTGTTACCGAGTAAACGAGCGTTTTGAGAAGAAATATGCGGTCTCCATCAGGAGACCCGGTTTAAGCAAATAAGAGCGCACGGTGGATGCCTTGGCATGGATAGGCGATGAAGGACGTGATAAGCTGCGATAAGCTACGGGGAGCCGCACACAGGCGCTTGATCCGTAGATTTCCGAATGGGAAAACCCAGCACTCCTAAAAGGGTGTTATCGTACGCTGAATACATAGGCGTACGAGGCAAACCTGGTGAACTGAAACATCTAAGTAGCCAGAGGAAGAGAAAACAATAGTGATTCCCCAAGTAGTGGCGAGCGAACGGGGAATAGCCCAAACCAGTTTGATTACGGTCAAACTGGGGTTGTAGGGCTCGAATATGTGGCACGAACTCAAGTCGAAGCTTCTGGAAAGCTGCACCATAGCGGGTGATAGTCCCGTAGGCGTAAAGCGACTGCCATTACGAGTACCCTGAGTACCACGGAGCCGGTGAAACTCTGTGGGAATCTACCAGCACCATCTGGTAAGGCTAAATACTCATCCATGACCGATAGCGAACAAGTACCGTGAGGGAAAGGTGAAAAGCAGGCCTAGTAGGCTAGTGAAATAGATCCTGAAACCGTGCGCTTACAACCAGTCGGAGCCCTATGGGGTGACGGCGTGCCTTTTGCATAATGACCCTACGAGTTACTCCTCAGTGGCAAGGTTAAGGTGTTCAGCACCGCAGCCGTAGCGAAAGCGAGTCTGAATAGGGCGCTGAGTCACTGGGGGTAGACGCGAAACCAAGTGAGCTACCCTTGGCCAGGTTGAAGCGTGGGTAAGACCACGTGGAGGACCGAACCGGTACACGTTGAAAAGTGTTCGGATGAGCTGAGGGTAGGGGTGAAAGGCCTATCAAACTTGGAGATAGCTCGTACTCCTCGAAATGTATTTAGGTACAGCCTCGTGTTAGCCTATCGGAGGTAGAGCTACTGATTGGACTAGGGCCCTTCACCGGGTACCAAATCCTGACAAACTCCGAATACCGATAGTGTGATGCACGGGAGTGAGGGCGCGGGTGATAAGATCCGTGTCCGAGAGGGAAACAACCCAGACCGACAGCTAAGGTCCCCAAGTCCATACTAAGTTGAACAAAGGGGGTCGAGCTGCTCAGACAACCAGGATGTTGGCTTAGAAGCAGCCATTCATTTAAAGAGTGCGTAATAGCTCACTGGTCGAGCGGCTCGGCATCGAAAATTTTCGGGCATCAAGTATGGCACCGAAGCTTCGGGTTCTGTTTTACAGAATGGTAGGGGAGCATTCCAGCGGCATTGAAGCGGTCTCGTGAGAGACCGTGGAGCTTCTGGAAACGAAAATGTAGGGATGAGTAACGATAAGTGGCGAGAATAACGCCACCGCCGCAAGCCTAAGGGTTCCTGTTCAATGCTAATCAGAACAGGGTTAGTCGGGACCTAAGCCGAGGCCGAAAGGCGTAGGCGATGGAAAACGGGTTAAATATTCCCGTACCACCGAAAGGCGTTAACGTAAGGCATGACGCAGAAGTGTAAGATCCGCGTCCTGACGGATGGACGTTGAAGTGCGTAGGTTGACCGGGGTTAAAACACCGGTCTTTAAGCTGAAACACGACAGTAAGGGAGGCCTCACGGCTGAACTATAGTGATCCCAAACATACTGCCAAGAAAAGTGTCGTACGTTGTCTTAGGTGCCCGTACCGTAAACCGACACAGGTAGGCGAGGAGAGTATCCTCAGGCGCTCGAGTGATTCACGGTTAAGGAACTCGGCAAATTAGCTCCGTAACTTCGGGATAAGGAGCGCCCTCTCCTAGTAAAAGCAAGAGAGGGCCGCAGTGAAAAGGCTCAATCGACTGTTTAACAAAAACACAGCTCTCTGCTAAGTCGTAAGACGATGTATAGGGAGTGACACCTGCCCGGTGCTGGAAGGTTAAGGAAGGGGGTTAGCTTAGGCGAAGCTCTTGACCGAAGCCCCAGTAAACGGCGGCCGTAACTATAACGGTCCTAAGGTAGCGAAATTCCTTGTCGGGTAAGTTCCGACCTGCACGAATGGTGCAACGAATTGAGCACTGTCTCAACCGTGAGCTCGGTGAAATTGTGGTGCCGGTGAAGACGCCGGCTACTAGCAGCGGGACGAAAAGACCCCGTGCACCTTTACTGCAACTTAGCATTGACTTCGACCAAAGGATGTGTAGGATAGACGGGAGACTATGAAGCAGCGTCGCCAGGCGTTGTGGAGTCGCCCTTGAAATACCGTCCTTTCTTTGGTTGCAGCCTAACCCGCGGCCGTTATCCGGTCGGGGAACAGTGTTAGGTGGGTAGTTTGACTGGGGCGGTCGCCTCCTAAATTGTAACGGAGGCTTTCAAAGGTATCCTCAGTACGGTCGGTAATCGTACGTAGCGTGCAAAGGCACAAGGATGCTTGACTGCGAGACATACAGGTCGAGCAGGTGCGAAAGCAGGACTTAGTGATCCGGTGGTTTCCTCATGGAAGGGCCATCGCTCAAAGGATAAAAGGTACGCCGGGGATAACAGGCTGATCTCCGCCAAGAGTTCATATCGACGCGGAGGTTTGGCACCTCGATGTCGGCTCATCGCATCCTGGGGCTGAAGAAGGTCCCAAGGGTTGGGCTGTTCGCCCATTAAAGCGGTACGCGAGCTGGGTTCAGAACGTCGTGAGACAGTTCGGTCTCTATCTGCTGCTAGCGTTGGAAAATTGAGTAGATCTGCTCCTAGTACGAGAGGACCGGAGTGGACTGACCTCTAGTGTACCTGTTGTGGCGCCAGCTGCATCGCAGGGTAGCTATGTCGGGAAGGGATAAGCGCTGAAAGCATCTAAGCACGAAGCCCACTACAAGACTAGTTTTCCCTTATAGGCCGTAGTAGATGACTACGTTGATAGGCAGTATGTGAACGCACAGTGATGTGTGAAGCTGAGCTGTACTAATCGCCTATGTGGCTTAAACCATATGGGTCTCCTGATAGAGACCGCATACTCATTGCCGCTCGTTGAAGTGGTAACAGACAATGGAAACAGCCGTCAATCTTGACGGCACACAATGTCACTAATTTCCTGGTGATTACTGCGCAGGGGGTCCACCTCATCCCATTCCGAACTGAGAAGTTAAGCCCTGCAGCGCCGATGGTACTGCCCAAGTGGTGGGAGAGTAGGTCGTCGCCAGGTTCCTTTCAAGGCCCGCCGCTGATTCGTCAGCGGCGGGCCTTTTTGCGTTCGCTTCTCTCCGCTCTCTATCGCACTAGGTATCTTGGTCGGCTCTTCGCTCACGCATCCTTTATCTATATGGCACGCGAACTCGCCGTCAATCTGGAAGCCGCTCTCGAACACGGACTCACCGAGGAGGAATACGGTTGGATCGTCGGAAAACTGGGTCGTATTCCTTCGTCGGTCGAATTGGGTATCTACTCGGTAATGTGGTCCGAGCATTGTTCGTACAAGAACTCAATAGCTCTGCTCAAAAAGCTGCCGCGTTCGGGTGATGCGCTGCTTGTCGAAGCGGGTGATGAGAATGCCGGGTTAGTCGACATCGGAGGGGGATTGGCGTGCGCATTCAAAATCGAAAGCCACAACCATCCCTCAGCGGTAGAGCCGTACCAGGGCGCAGCGACGGGAGTTGGTGGAATTCAGCGAGATATCTTTACGATGGGGGCGCGTCCTATCGCTTCACTTAACTCACTACGGTTCGGATCGCTGTCGAATCCCCGCGTTCGGTACCTACTGGATGGAGTTGTAAGGGGTATTGGTGACTATGGCAATGCTTTTGGAGTGCCTACGGTGGGTGGGGAGGTCGTGTTCGACCAAGCGTATGAGGGGAATCCTCTCGTCAATGCGATGAGTGTGGGGATTGTCGAGATTGGTAAGACAGCTTCGGCGATCGCTCATGGCGCGGGGAAGCGTGTATACATCGTTGGTAGCGCTACGGGGCGCGATGGCATCCATGGGGCGACGTTTGCTAGTGAGGAAATCAGCGAAGCGAGCGAGTCCAAGCGCCCGAGCGTACAAGTGGGCGATCCGTTTACAGAAAAACTGCTGCTCGAAGCGACACTCGAAGCAATTGATGCGGGTGTTGTGTCGGGCATCCAGGATATGGGGGCAGCTGGAATCACCTGCTCGTCATGTGAGATGAGTGCTAAGGGCGAGTGCGGTATGACGCTGTTTCTCGAGCGAGTCCCTACTCGTGAGACCGGAATGACGCCTTACGAGATCATGCTCTCCGAGAGTCAGGAGCGAATGCTCATTGTTGCGGAACCGGGGCGGGAAACTGATCTAGAATCCATCTTCGCCAAGTGGGACTTACGATATGCCGACATCGGCGAGGTAACGGATGGTGGAGATGTCGTGGTGCTGTGGCATGGCGATGAAGTCGCCAGGGTGCCTGCCGACCATCTCGTGTTGGGCGGTGGTGCACCAGTTTATCACCGTGAAACGCGCAAACCAGACTATTTAGAGGAGGCGCACGCGTTTGACCAGGAATCGATCGATGATCCGACCATCGACACAGCGACTGACTATATACTCGACCTGATGGGCGCACCCAACATCGCGTCTAAGCGGTGGGTCTTCGAGCAGTACGACACGCAAGTCCGAACAAACACGCTCGTCGGGCCAGGCGCGAGTGATGCCGCCGTAGTACGAGTCAAAGGAACCGACAAAGCACTGGCTATGTCGACAGATTGCAATGGACGATACGTTTACCTCAACCCGCGGAAGGGTGGCCGTATCGCCGTTGCTGAGGCAGCGCGAAACGTCGTGTGCGCTGGTGGGCGGCCTGTCGCGGTAACGAACTGTCTGAACTTCGGCAACCCGTACAAACCTGAAGTCTACTGGGTATTTACCGAGGCGGTAGGCGGAATGGGGGACGCGTGCGCCGAGCTTGGCACGCCGGTCACGGGCGGCAACGTGTCGTTCTACAACGAAAACCCGAACGGCGCCGTCTTCCCCACTCCAACGATCGGTATGCTGGGCATCGTCGACGATCTCGCTCATGTCACACCTGCCGGAGCACAAAGGGTCGGCGATGTCATTTTTCTCCTCTCGCCTATTGCGTGGGCGCACCGAAACGACATCGGTGGGACGGAATACTTGGCGTTCGTGCATGAGCGGACAGCAGGGGACGCGCCGCATTTCAACCTGTACGAGGAGCGCTACATTCAGACCATGATGCAGAACCTGATTCGCGAAGGGTGGGTGCAGTCGGCGCACGATCTATCGGACGGCGGACTGGCCGCGTGTCTGGCCGAAGTCGCGTTGTTTTCGGATGGGTTGGGGGTCGACGTCGGATTAGAGATGCACGAACATTTGCGGACGGATGCGGCGCTGTTCGGCGAGGCACAAAGCCGTATTGTGCTAACCGTTTCAGCTGACAGAGCAGACGATCTGGAAGACCGCGTCGAGGGGCACGGAGTTAAAGTGACGCGACTCGGTAGGGTGACGAGCGATAGCGACCTGAGTATCCGTATTGGTGACCGGGGCACAGTTCGCATCTCAGGCGATGACCTCGCCGACCGATACTACAACAGCTTGCGCCGCGCGCTCGAAGAACCGACTGCAGCGGCAGCGAAGTGAGCAAGCGGTCGAATCAGATCTGGACCAATCATTCCAGAAACATTGGCATCGACGCGCCGTTTCTCACTTCTCAACCGACAAACCTTCTCCGATCATGGCAGACGCCAAGTATCTCACGCTCACCGACGCCAACTTCAACGATAACGTCGTCAACAGCGACTTACCCGTCCTCGTCGACTTTTGGGCGACTTGGTGTGGACCTTGCCGCGCTATTGCCCCGACGATCGAACAAGTCGCCAACGACTTCGATGGGCGTGCGCTCGTCGGTAAAGTCGATGTGGACGAGAATCCGGACGTAGCGATGCAGTATGGCGTCCGTTCGATTCCGACACTACTCTTCTTCAAAGGAGGGCAGGTCGTCGACCAACTCATCGGTGCTGTGCCCAAGAAAGTGCTCGCTGAGAAGCTCGAAGCTCTTTCGGCTCAGCCTGCGTAACGAACGGCTTCGATGCCTCACTTTCGCCCGAGGCTGACCTCTGTGTCGGTCTCGGGCGTTTCTGTCTCTATCTGTTTGCGATCATGGAACTCAACTCTTCGCCCCTCGCCACGCTTGACTTCTCCAATGCCGAGCGCCACGACGTCGTCATAGTCGGTACCGGACCTGCCGGCCTGACAGCGGCGCTGTACGCGTCACGTGCCAACCTTGCGCCCGTCGTCTTCCAGGGGCCACAGCCAGGCGGCCAATTGGTCACGACGACCGATGTCGAGAACTTTCCCGGCTTCCCACAAGGCATTATGGGGCCGGATCTGATGCAGCAGATGGAACAGCAGGTCGAACGCTTTGGCGCCGACATGCGCTATGGCATGGTGACGCACGTCGATCTGGATAGTCGTCCGTTTAAGCTAGCAATCGACGAAGAGAAGCCGATTCTTGCGCAAACCGTGATCGTCTCAACGGGGGCGTCGGCTCGGTATCTCGGACTTGAGAACGAGGAGCGGCTGCTCGGGCGTGGCGTGAGCGCCTGCGCGACGTGCGACGGAGCCTTTTTCCGTGGCGAAGACCTCGCCATTGTCGGAGGCGGCGATACAGCTCTCGAAGAAGCGCTGTTCTTGACGCGCTTCGCCAAAAAGGTCTACGTCATCCACCGACGCGACGAGTTGCGCGCGAGCAAGGTGATGCAGGAGCGGGCGTTCGCTCACGAGAAGATCGACTTCCTGTGGAATACCGTCGTCGAGGATGTGCTTGGCGAGAGCAGTGTCGAAGGCGTCCGCATTCGCGATACAGAGACCGATGAGGCGCGTGACTTGGCCGTCGGCGGGTTCTTCGTCGCCATCGGCCATACGCCCAACACCGACGTGTTCAAGGGCAAACTGGACATGGACGACGCGGGTTACATTCTGACGAAACCGACGAGCACCTACACGAGCGTCGACGGGGTATTCGCGTGCGGGGACGTGCAGGATCACGTGTACCGGCAAGCGATCACGGCAGCGGGGACGGGCTGTATGGCCGCCATCGACGCCGAGCGATGGCTGGCCGAGCATGGGGTGATCGATGAAGTGCGGACCGAAACCGAGTACCACGCCGCGGAGTCGGTGCAAAGCGACGAAGCGGAGCAGGCGACGAACTGACTAGAGGTGTCTTGACTCGAACCTGTCAGGTTTCGTCGTTCTGAATTGCACTTAACGGCTGGCGACTTTCGTCGGAATCCGCGACATAGACGACCAGCTCTTCGGGCAGTCGAAGGCTAAGCCACGAGAGGTCGTCTTCGCGCAGAGTAACGTGGCGGCGGGCGACTCCCGCGATCCAGCTGACTTCGACAAAAGTCCGCGCGAAGAGGAGGAGTTGACCGATCAGGAAAGCGGTCCAGAATCCGGCGGGCGACGCGCCGTCTAGCACAATGTCGACGATCAACGGGGCAAGCCAGAGGATCCAGCCGATCGCCAGAAATCCGACTCCAATGCGGACGCTCGGTCCGTCGCGTCCGACGGCGGCTAATCCCAGCCGAACCGATTCGCCGACCTTGGATCCTAGCGCGACGGCGGCTCGGGCGTGAGTGTGACTGAAGGCGAGAACGGCCCAGCCGCCCAAAAGCAGAACGGGCAGCACCACGAAATAGCCCCACAGGGTCCGCGACGGACCACTGACGAGTGAGACGAGGGTGGTGGCTACCAAAACGGTCAGCAGCGCCCACGCAAAGGCCAGCAACCCGAACAGCGCTGCTAGCCCTACGCCGCTCCAACCGTAGTAGCCGAGTCCCGTGCGGATGCCGCGACCGCCATGCGAAGCAGCGAATGCGATGCCGACGCGCAGTGCAGATGAAACGACCCAAACGATCGGTACGATCCAGAGTAAGTTGAGGAAGGCGAGGCCGAACCCGGCTGACAACTCTTCCACGATACCGGACCAGGTGAGCAGTGAGACGGCGTCGTAGTCGAGTGGCAGGGCGAGGCGGTTGGTGGCGCGTCCTGCCCACCAGTACACCGAAAACGTACCGATCAGCGCCAGCGCAGCTTGGAGCAGGTGGAGGAGCGCACTGGCTCCGATTCGGCGAGCGGCGAACGCTCCTCCTGTGAATGCTAACTCAGATGCAGTTCGAACGGATGGCGCTTCAGGCAAAGGAAATGGCTCGGGTGGCGGCAGCTCGAGCGGCGAGTCGAGATCGGTCACAGGCTCAGCAGGGCAGAGAGGAAGAGATGGACGCCTTGGGCTGCCTTCAGGTGCAGCTTGCGCGCAAACGCAGCGTCGGGTTCGAGCGTGACTGCGTCGTCGGCCGCGTTGCGGTCCAGCGGGACCGCTATCAATCGCGCGCTGATCGGCGTCTCCTCCAGCCGAAGGTCCAGCGGAGCATCGGGGTCTACGTAGAGGGTTTGTGTGCGCTGCGCGAAGGTAACTTCGACTTCTCGGGGGAAGGGTGCGCGGCCCAGCCGATGGACTTGGAGGCGCGCACCACCGCCGCTCGAATCGGGGTCGAGACTGAGGCTGTCGCTGAGAAGTGCGTCGGAGTAGAGGTAAGCGTCGAAGAACCAGTCGAGGTCCTGTCCGGTGGAGCGCTCGGCGGATGCGATGAAGTCGCGCGTCGTCGGATGGCGCATGCGCCATGCAGCGAAGTAATCGCGCATCAACTCGCGCATCGCTGACTGACCGATCAGCGTTTCGAGACTCGCCATCAGCATCGCAGGCTTGGAATAGACGCGTCCACCGTAGGCGTTGTCCTGTTCCCACGTCGGCGCGGCGATCGCGCCATCGCCCGCCTTCACGCTAGCCGATCCGACCTGCTGCATCTCGAAGTCGCTTGCGCCGAGTCCCGGAAGGTCGAAGACCGAGCCGTCGCCATCTGGTCCATTCCACGCAGCGTCAACGATGCGCATTTCGGCATAGGAGTTGATGCCTTCGTCTAGCCACGCCTCCTCGGCTTCGTTGGACGCGAGCATACCTTGAAACCACTGGTGGCCGACCTCGTGGACCGTCACCACCTCGGGCAGGCGAACCCACGGCGGCGCTCCGTAGCCGGTACCCAGCGTGACGAGCGTCGGATACTCCATGCCGTTCGAATCGCCGACGCCATCGACGAGCGTGAGTGTGGTGTACGGATAGTCGCCCGCCAACTCGGTGTAGCCTTCCAATCCGACGCGCGCGGCCTCGAGGTAGCGATCGGCTTGCCCGGCGTGCTCGGGTTGGGTGAGCAGGCGCAAGCGGACGTGCTTCCAATGCGACTCGAACACGTGGAATGCGGGCGAGGCGGTCCAGGCGAAATCGTGTACGTCGTCGGCGGCAAACGTGAGCGTCCTGGCTTCGCCGCCGATCTGTTCGCTGGTTTGCAAGCCGGTCGCTCCCACGACGTAATCGAGCGGGACAGTCAGGCGGACCCGGTACGTGCCGAAGTCGGCGTAGAACTCGCTGTGTTCGTGAAAGGTGTGAGCGCTCCACTGGCCGCGCGGTGCGTCGCCGGGGACGTAGCGGGTGCCGGGCGTTTCGTAGACTGCGAGCTTGGGAAACCACTGAGCGACCATGAAGAACGGCTCTCCGCCAGCCGTTTCGGCAAAGCCGGTACGGGCAAAGATGAGTGGCAGTTTGGACGTGAAGGCCACATCGAGCACGACGGTGGCACCAGGCGCAACAGCCGTCGGCAGACTCAGCGCGGCAACGGTGGAGTCAGTCGCGCTGCCTGTCGGCGTTCGAACGATGGCGAATCGGCTCGTCAGGTCCACGTCGTCTTGCTCGATCCGCTCGACAGTAACCCCGCCCCATCGGTCCTCGCCTTCGACTGCGCTGCCTCTGTGCGAGCCGCCGCTCTCCTGGATCCACGTCGATTGTGGACGGAAGGCGTTCAGGTAGAGATGCCACATCAGCGTGTCGACTGGGACCGGCCCAGCATTCGTCCATTGCACCTGCATCGTGCCGCTGACGGTGCGGGCGTTGGGGGCGAGCGTGGCGTCGATCGTATAGGCAACGCGGCGGTCGCTCAGCGGCTCGGCGGAGATCGTGGGGGCGTTGGGCGGAGCGCCCGGCGGTGGCGCTTCGGGGTAGGACGCGCAGGCGGAGAGCAGGAGCGCAGCGAGAACGGAGCGGAAAGGCATGGGCAGGACAGGTAGGCGAGCAGCATACGACGCAGTATGCAGACGGATGCGCCCCACCTGATCCGCAGGGTCGGTGCCCGAAACAAAGCGGCCCGCGTCCCCACCACGAGACACGGGCCTGATCCGCCGCCCCCTCCTCCGAAGGTGCGGCGTAGCGGTGGCGGAAATCAGCGGACGACCGTCAGCGACTGCGTCCGCGTGCCGCTCGGGCTGCGCACGACGACGAAGTAGGCACCTGCCGAGAGCCGTTCGGTCGGCAGCGTCAGCGTCGCGCCGTCGATCATTAGGCCGTCGTGGACGCGCGCGACCTCGCGTCCCAACGTGTCGTAGAGGCGAACGCTCGTCTCGCCCGCAGCACCGCCGATGACGACGCGTGCCGCTCCCGATGTGGGGTTGGGCATGACACGGGCGGTGAGTCCTGCCGTTTCGCTGGCATTGTCGTTCGAGACCGTGATGGTGGCGTCGACGGTGTAGAGCTGTGTCGGCCCAGCGTCGGTGTTGACGATCACGACGAGCGTGTTGCCCACGCCGATGACGGGAAACGGGCTTTCGAAGCCCGAATAACGCTGGACCACCTCGAATGCCCCCGTCGACAGGGTGTAGGCGCGCAGCACTTGCTTGTCGCCGTTGTTCGCGTCGCTGGTGACGAAGTAGATTTTGCCGCCTGCTCCTGCTGCAAAGCGTACGCGATCGCTGAGATCGGCTTGGTAGATCACCATAATGGCGCCAGTGGCGGGATCGTACTGTCGAATCGACGCACCGGCTGACGTGTTCGCTTGGAAGTACAGTTTGCCGTCGTAGACGCGCAAGTTATTGAGATTGCGGTCCGCGAGCAGCGCGTCGGCCAACTTGGGCTGGACCGGTTGCCCGGCGCCTCCGAGGGCGTAGAGGTTGTACGAGTTTGCCGGATCGCCACGTCCCAGGAAGTAGAGCGTGTCACCGACGAGCGTCAGATCTACGAACAAGCCCTGCTGCGTCGTGCCGATGGTGGCCGCGATGTACGAACTGTCCGAAGCGGCATCGTACGCGCCCACGCCAAAGCTCTGCGACGTTTCGCGCAGGGTGAAGTAGAGCGTGTCGCGCAACTCGACTGCATCGCTGCCGATGTTGCGGTCGAGGAAGCGTATCTGCTCGGTGGCGGGGTCGTATCCGTACGTGCCGGACCCGTCGAACGTGCCGTCGCTCGCGTTGAAAATCACTTCGTCTCCGAACAGACCGACGAAGAAGTCGCTGACGCCTCCGGTCGGGCCAGGCCGTATGTCACTCACCTGGCGGACCTGCCCCGTCGCCGGGTCGTAGGTCGATAGTTCGGCGCCCGTAGAGTCTGACGTGCCGGTGAAGTAAATCAAGTCACCGAGAGAAACCACGTGACGACCCGTTGTGCTCAATCCGGTCAATCCCACCGAAGTGGTGCCGGACGCCGGGTCGAACGAGGCCAAATCGGGGGTGGGCGCCGTGGCTCCGAAGTAGACGCGCCCTCCGATGTCGTATAGATCTCGGATATCGGCGCGCCCCGTGGCCGGATTGACCTCGAAGGCAAAGCTGCCCGTATTCGTCGCCAAGTCGTACTGATGCATCTCGGTAGCGGAGCGGTCAGTCGTCGGGCTTCCACCGAAATAGACCGTGTTGCCCACGCGGGCGATGCCGTTGCGGTCGGCGCGGGAGAGGCGCGTGAACACGTCGTAGAGCTTGGTTGTCGTGCCATTGGCTCCGTCGTAGACGAACAGTGCCTGCTCGCCGTCGACAGGGCTGGCGAAGTAGAAGACCGAGTCGCCGACGACCGTCATACCGGCGGGCGCGCTTCCCTCGCTTCCGGGGCGTACTTCTGCCAGAATGCTGATGAAATCGGAAGCCGGGTCGTAGGCCGACAGTTCGTTGTTGCGAAACCCTTCGCGCGCCAGGATGAGTTTGTCCTGGAAGGGTACGAGGGCGTAGTTCGTGCCCACGGTGATGCTTGTCCGTGCGACCGTACCGGTCGTGTCGTTGTAGGCCACGACGGGGTTGTTGGCGCGCGCTTGGTCGACGACGTAGAGCAGGCCGCCGAGCGAGGCCAGCGGCCGCCCGCCGCCGCCCGCAGCGCCTGCCACGAACTCATGGGCGAGCGTCGTCTCGTTCGTTGCCGCGTCGTAGGCGAACAGTTCGCTGCCGGTCGCGACGGTTTGCGCGCTGAAGAAGAGGCGTCCGTCGTGGACGATCAGGTCGATGGGGCGCGTGCCGTTGCTCGGGATGCCGCCCGCCGGCTCAGGGGCGAGTCCGAGCGTGCCCGTTGCGGGATCGTAGACGTGCAGGAACATGCCGCCCTCGGTGCAGCGCGTGGCCGGGAAGAAGATGCGGTCGTCGTAGGGGACGAGGCCTGCATTGAAGTCTCGGGGCAGGCACACGTTGGTGCCCACATTCGTCGTCTGATCCGTCGCAATGTCGTAGCGGTAGAGTCCGCCGGTCTGGAAGCCTGCCAAGAAGTAGATGCTGCCGTCTTGGATCAGTGGCGCGAGAAACCGCGAGCCTCCGCCGCTCAGCACGAAGAGTGAGTCGGGGCCCAGCGTGCGCAGCTGGCTCGTGGCCGGGTCGTAGGACTGGAGGGCGGCGCGGTTGCCGGTCCGGCCGATGAAGTAGAGCAGCCCACCTTCCTCGCGGAGTTCGTACGGGTCGCCGGATAGCTCGGGCCCTGAGAACGTGTGGCGGAGGATGGGCTGTGCCGTCGCGGGGAGGGCGAGCAGAAGGGCGGCGAGGAGCAGAAACGGTCGCGACATGGAGGTGGAGCGGTGTGGTGGAAAGAGAGGAGGGCGCACGCGTCGCCCACTGACCTCTACACTACCCGATTTGATCGGCGGGACGTATGGGCCGTCCGATCACTTGTCGCTAGACCTTTTGGCTGCTCTTCGGCCTGGGTTTTCTGCTCTTCAACGAGCCCGTTGCGCCACATCCACACCAGCAGTTGGGCGCGCGACGACAGGCTGAGCTTGGCGAAGCAGGCGTTGAGGTGCTTCTTGACCGTCGACACCGACACGTACAATTGCGATGCGATCTCCTCGTTGGTCAACCCCTGCGCGGCTTGCTGGGCGACTTGCTGCTCGCGGTCGCTGAGCACGTCGTACTGCGCGCGGTAGGGGACGGCCCGGCGTCCCGCGAAGCGCGCGGCAATCCTGCGGCTGAGCCAGCCCGTCTGGCCGGTCCCGACGGCGTGGATGGCCTCGGCGATGGAGTCGAGCGTTTCGTCTTTGGCGAGGTAGCCTGCCGCTCCGGCGTCCAGCGCGCCGACCACGTAGTCGTCATCGTCATAAGCCGACAGCATCAGGATCGCGATCTCGGGCGCTTGCTCGGTTAGCTGCGTCGTCGTTTCGAGGCCACTCAGGCGCGGCATCTCCATGTCGAGTACGACCACGTCGGGATGCAGGTCGATCGCCATGTCGAGGGCCTGCTGGCCGTCCATCGCTAGGCCGACGATGTCAAACGCTTCGTTGCCGTGGAGGTGGGCTTCGAGGCCTGCCCGGAAGCCGGGGTGGTCGTCGGCGAGGAGGATACGGAGAGCAGGCATGGGGCGTGGGATGTCTCGTGCAGAGGGTACGATAGGGAACGCCTGTCGCTCGCGCGGTGCGCTTTCGTTCCGCTTTATGTGGGCCTTTGGGTTACTTGAACCGGTCACTCGCCGCTCGCAGGTACCCATGCCGTCACGCGCGTGCCTCTGGATAAGCGCTCGACGCGGACTCTCCCACCGCAGGCTTCGATGCGCTCAGAAACGCCCACCAGCCCGAAGTGATCGTCGCGGGCTAGGTCGAGCAGCCGCGCGGGCGGAGCGAATCCGCGCCCTTCGTCCTCGACGACGACCGACACGCGCTCGCCCGTCGCGCTCAGCTTGAGGCTGGCTTGAGTGGCGCCCGAATGCCGAACTACGTTCGCCAGCGCTTCCTGAGCCGCGCGGTAGAGGGCCAGCCGCGACGATTCGTCGAGCTTAGGCACCGGATCGGTTACCACGTCGACACGGATGCCCGACGCGCCGTCGTCGACTTTGCGCCCCAGCGCGCGCAGGCTTCCGGCCAGCCCCAGTACGCCCAGCGGATCGGGACGCAGCGCCCGAACGACGCCTCTCAGCTCGCCCGCCACGCCCGTCGCCAGAACGCGGACGCGCTCGGTCTCGCCGCGCAAGCCGGGGCTGTCGCGCGCCAGCCCGTCGATGGCATGACCGATCTGGTAGAGGGTCTGCATCGGCCCGTCGTGCAGGTCGCGCGCGATGCGCAGCCGCTCGCGCTCGCCAGCCTCGGCCAGGTGCCTCTGAACGCGTAACCGGTCGCTCACGCGTCGCCGCTCGGACCGCACGCGCCGCGCGACGCTCAGGCTCACGAGCCCGAGCAGCGACAGACCGGCCAGCGCACGCACCCATGCCAACTGCCACCACGCGGGCACGACTTGGACGCCGAGCGTGAACAGCGCGCCTCCCGCACGCGCCTCCAGCGCGTAGTCTCCGGGTGGAAGGGAGGCGTACGAGACCGTCGGCGAGCGCTCTGTCCGCCACGCCCGATCGTAGCCTCTGAGCCGGTAGCTCACCGGAGCGCTCTGCGCGTCGGGCGTGGCGAGGTCGAGGCCGAAGGCCGCTTCGTCGTGACGTAGCGCAAGTGTGTCTCCGCTGGCCAACATCCCGCGCAGCGGTCGTCCGATGACGCGCAAGCCGGAGACGACGACCCTGGACGTGTCACGCTCGACTCGCCGCTGGCTGCCGTCGAGAGCGAAGTAGCCCCACCGGCCGCCGAAGAGCAACGTGTCCCCTCGTCCGTGCGCATGGGACAGCAGGTCGAAGTCGTCGTGGGGGAGTCCGTCGGCCTGAGTGAACACGTCGAGCGCGAGCGTGCGCGCATCCACTCGAATCAGCCCGCGCGCCGAAGAGGCCCAGACGATGTCTCCGACCGTGCGCACGCCGTACACGGAGTTGGCGAGTAGGCCGTCCGCCGTCGTGAGGCAGCGGCTCGAGCCGTCTCCCTCGATCTCGGTTCGGCATAGCCCCTGCCCGATCATCGCCGACCATAGGGCACCATCTGGAGTCTGCGCCAGCGACCACACCACGCCGGGTACGACAGGCGTGCGCACCGAGTCCCCGACGACCTGCTGCACGCCGTCGTCGGTCCCCGCCCAAATGCGACCGTCGCGGCTGGCGAAGACGAAGTTGGAGGGCACGTAGTTGAGTTGTACGCTCCGCTCACGGTCGAGGCGATGGAGGCCGCCCGAGAGCGCGGCATACGTGGCGCCACCGACCGTTCCGGCCCACCGAACGGGAGCGATGGCTCCGATGCGTGAGTCGCGGCGCCACTGTCCGGGGCGGGGGCGGACAAACAAGCCCCGGCCCTTGGTGCCTACCCATAGCGTGTCGCCGCCGCCCTCGCCGATCCACCAGACAGCCGCGTCCGGTTCGAGCGGGTCGAGCGGTACGAGTCGCGCGCTGCTGTCCGATCGAACGAACAAGCCACGCTGCGTGCCCACGAAGAGTTTGCCGTCCGCAGCGCGCAGGCCGTTGGTGCGCACAGTGGGCAGAGGATCGGCCAGGTCGGCTACGATGGCGGTCGGTACGAGAACTGTCACACCGGTCTCGTGACCCACCCAGATACGTCCTACCTCGTCGGTCATAATAACGCCCACGGTGGGACCTGACCAGATGCGCTGAACGGTTCTCGTGCGCGGAGTTGCATGGAATAACCCATCGTTGGCGCCGATCCACAACCCGCTGGAGCCGTCGCCGGCAAGGGCACCTCGCGTGGTCGACGTGGGTAGGGGCAACGGAGGGGTCGTGCCGTAAAGAGTATCGACAAACGTCGAGTAGCGTCGTCCTGCCGCATAACCGTAGCTGCGATATCCCGGGCCGATGGTCCGGCAACTCGCTTTGTAGAGGACGCACGCCTGGTCTGACCCACTTCTCGATAGGGTTGCCAGCGGGTGCCGCGTGCCGTCGCTCCATACCAGCGCCTCGAAGCCGACGCTCTGGCCGCCGTCGACCGGGACCAAGCGGTCGCCGTCGAGCCAGCAGGCACTTCGGCCGCCTGTCCAGAGATCGCCTTCGTAAATCGCGATGGACCAGACGTCTCCCTCGCAGCCCGGAGCCGTAGCGATGGAGTGAAACGTCTCGGTCTTGCGGTCGAAGTACGCCAAGCCTTGCGGCGTGCCGACCCATAGCGCGCCATCGTTTCCGCTAGCGATGGCTGCGATGGGGTTGTCGGGTAATCCGTTGGCCACCTCGCCGGGCGCAGTCTGGGTGCGATACGTTGTGACGGAGACGCCGTCCCACCGAGCCAGCCCATCGCGCGTGCCGATCCAGACGAACCCGAACGTATCGCGTGCCAACGCGCTCGCTCCACCGGGTAGACCGTCATCGACCGTGAGGTTTAGTCCGACGTGTAGTGAGGTGGGCTGGGAACGAGCAGGGGAGGCAAGCGCGGCCAGCAGGAACAGGGCGGCGCATCCGAGTGGTGGTAGACGGAGCATGGTGGTAAGCATACGAACGCGTTACCTTCATACATGACCGATTTTCCGCTTCCTGCCCGCGTAACCCTCTGCGAAGTTGGTCCCCGCGACGGCTTCCAGTTCGAGTCCAAGGCAATCCCGACCCAGCGCAAAGTCGATTGGGTCACGCGCCTCGCACGCGCCGGACTGAGACGCATCCAGGCGACGAGTTTCGTTCATCCCAAGTGGGTACCCCAAATGGCCGATGCTGCCGACGTGATCGCCCGACTTCCCGCCGTTGACGGCTGCGTGTTCTCAGCGCTGGCACTCAACGAGCGAGGCGTCGAGCGAGCTTTATCCGCAGGTGTCCGCGCCATTGACCTGTCCATCGCGACGCACCCCAAGCACGCGCGCGACAACGTCAACATGACCGTCGACGAGGGCGCCGACCGAGCCGAGGCGATGATCCGCATGGCGCGCGAGGGTGGGGCAGAGGTGCAACTCAATCTGCAAACCGTGTGGGGCTACGCTGAGGCCGAGGACGTACCGGTCGAAACGGTGACGCGTTTGGCTGCGCGTCTTGGCCCCTCGGTCGACACGTTCTCTCTCGCCGACTCGACTGGGCGTGCGCATCCACTCTCCATAGCACGCCGCGTAGCTGCCGTTCGCCAAGCCGTGCCAGACGCTCGGCTCGTCCTCCACCTCCACGACACGCGGGGCTCAGGCCTCGCTAACGTCGTCGCAGGGATGCAGGCGGGCATCGACTGGTTCGATACGTCTCTCGGGGGACTGGGCGGCTGCCCGTTTATCCCGGGCGCGACCGGCAACATCGCCACCGAGGATACTGCCGCTCTGCTGGACGCGATGCAGGTCAACACGAGTATCGACGTGGATGAGGTGTCTGCCGTCACGCGCGAAATCGCTGACTTTCTCGGCCGTGCGCTCCCAGGGAAGGTCTACGCTTTGGCGAAATGAGAAAACCTGTCAGGTCCTCGAGACCTGACAGGTTCGAGGCGGTTACCGAGCGATCTATTTGCGACGGTCGCCCTCAGGCGTGCGCTCGGCGCGCTCGACAGAGAACGTGCCCTCCACGCTGACTGTCTCGCGAGCAGCGGACGAGTCGGCGGCGGCGCTGCGGCGTTTGAGGACGACGGCGTCGAACGCGAATGTGCCTTCCAGCGTATTATCGGTCATGGCCGTAAACGTGATCGTGCCGTCCGTGCCCAGCGCGTGGGTCCGATCCTCGTCGCCGCGGAAGTGGTAGGCAGCTTTGAAGTGGTCGATCGGAGCGGCGCGGCGGCGGCGCAACCGCTCTGTCGGCAGGCCGATGGGATAGGCCGTTCCAAGCGTCACGTCATCCGACAGGAAACCGGCCAGGCGAAATGCCTGGGTGCGGTCGTCTGAGACCAATCGCAGGCCGACGGCCGTTCCGGTTTTGGTGGTATCGTCCCTGGTGAAGGTGACGAAGCCGCCTCCCAGGACGCCATCCGCCGAAAGCGCGTCGGTCGAGCCGGAGATGGACTGTGTCGTGCCGTCGGCCGAGGTCACGGTGGCCTCGAACGTCTGGGCGGCTTCGGCGAGCGAGTCGGTATCCGCGCTGTCGCAGGCGGTGAAGAGGAAGAGGGCTGCCAGAGGCAGCAGGGTGGATCGGCGCATGATCTGCGGGGTCGAGTGGAGGTGAACGGCTGTAGAGTAGCGTTGGATCTGCGTCAGCCGGTTTGCGAGAGTGTGGCGGTTGTGTGGCGACGTATGACGAAACCCAACGTGAGGCAGGCAGCGAGTACAGCGTTGGTGGTCCACTGCACCAGGTCCGAGGACGTAGCTGTCCCGCACGCGTTCGGCAATCTACTCAGTCGCCACATAGCGACGCTCGTCGCGGTTACGACGGGAATAGGGCTCGGTCGGATTCGATATCAGAACGCCGCACGCACGCCGAACATCCACCACCGGCCTGGCATGGGCGCGAACAAGTCGGCATAGTCTGCGTCGAGCAGGTTGCGGACCTCGGCCGTCAGGTGCGCATCGGCGCCTGTGAGCGGGAGCGCAAACGTGGCGCGGACATTATGGACGGCGTACGCGTCGCGCTCGCTGCTCTCGGGATCGCGCACGACGGACTGTATGCCGACGCCCACGCGTCCCCACCCCATGTGTACGTGCAGTTGCGACAGGTGCCGCGCGTTGACCAGAGCATACTTGGCCTGCACGCCTTCCTCGAGTCCGTCGACCGAGAAATCGAGAACCGTGTGCCCCACATCCGCCGACAGTAGGACGCGGCCCAGCGCACGAAATGCCGATGCCTCGACCTCCAATCCGGTCGTCTGGACGCCGAGCAGGTTGGCGGCCAAGAACACGTCGTCCGGCTGATCGCGAGCGAAGTCGATCAGGTTGTCCACGTCGCGGTGAAAGAGCGTGCCGCGAACGGTCAGGCGGGCGTCGGGTGTGCGGATGGCGTAGGCGTCTGCTCCGGCTTCGTACGACCACGCGCGCTCGGCGGCCAGGTCGGGGTTGCCCAGGTCCTGGTTGGGACGCGGCGCGACCGTGTTGAAGTAGCGCTCGACGTAGGTAGGCGCGCGGACGCTGCGGCTGGCGGCGGCGCGCAGGTCGAGGCGGGGCGTGGCGTTCCAGATGGCGTCGCCCGAGGGCGTGAGTTCGAGTCCGTAGGACTCGGCATAGTCGGCGCGCAGGCGGACGTTGAGCGTGGCATCGGCCATGCGGATCGTCGCGCCGCCCCAGGCGCCGCCGGTCAGGTCGCCGTGCTCGCCCATGTTGTTCGAGTCGATAGCTCGGGCGAGGGCGTCGGCTCCGGCGTGGAGCGAGAGCGTGGGCGAGAACGGCGCGGCGGGCGTGGGCCGTCAGTGTGGCCTGGCGCGTCGTGTGCTCGTTGGGCTGGGCACCGGGGTTGTAGCGGTACGTGTCCTCGTGCTGCCGCGCTCCGGCCTGGACGCGCCACAGCGTCTGCCCGGCGACGCCCTCCAGAGCCGCCTGCGCCCACAGCGTTTGCGTCTGCTCGCGCGCCGTGTCGGATGCAAAACTGGTGTAGAAGCGGACGGCGTCGAAGTCGCGCGCGTCGAACGCGGCGCGGGCCGAGAACGTCGTCTGGCCGATCGACCTGCGCATGGCCACCGTCGCCGCGCCGCGCTCGAACCCGGCGCGCTTGGTGGCGGGCTCGGGGGTGAGCTGGTCGGCCAGCGTCTTGAGCGAGGGGATTGCCTGGCCGCTCGCTTCCGAATACGCCGCCGCGACGGTGTAGCGTGCGTCTCCGACAGCGACCCATGCCGCGGCGTCGCCCATCGCCAGTCCGTACGAGCCGCCGCCGATCGTGCCGCGCCCACCTGCACCGTCGCCCTGACCCAGCGGAGCCGCCAGCCCGGCCTGCGTCTGCACGTGGATCACTCCGCCGACGGCATCGGCCCCATACTCGGCGGCGGCTGGCCCGCGCAGCAGTTCGACGCGCACGATTTCCGACAGCGGAATCGGGAAATCGCTCAGGAAGTGCCCGGTCATCGGATCGTTGAAGCGGACGCCGTCGATCAGCAGCAAGACGCCGTTGAACGTCGACCCGCGGATGGTGAAGTCGCTCTGAACGCCGAACGGACCGCGGCTCAGCACCTCGGCCCCGGTCAGCCCGCGCAGCAACTCGTCGACCGACGCGACGGGCAGCGCGGCGATCTCGGCCGCCGTCACGACGCGAATCGCCTGGCCGACCGTCCGCGCGCTCTGTGGCAACCGCGACGCCGTCACGACGACGCTGTCGGGCAGAGCGACGGGCGTCGTCTGAGCACCGGCAGGCAGGGCGCAGGCGAAGAGGAGAAGCGGCAGCAGAAAGCGCATCGGGAGCGGTGTGGTGGGAGCGCGGAAGCTACGCCGCACGGGCGGGAGGCCGGGTGAAGCGAGCGACCGGACGAAACCTGTCGCGTATCCGGCACATGACACGGCGAGACCAGACAATCACGGAGGCTCTCCTCATGCCCGACGCACCTCGCCTGGGTCTCTTCGGAGGCACCTTCAACCCTCCGCACGCCGGACACCTCGCCGTCGCGGATGCGGCGCGCGAGCAACTGGCGCTCGACCGCGTGATCTGGATGCCGTCGGCACGTCCGCCGCACAAAGCCGTCGGCGTGTCGCCCGAGCACCGGTTCGCCATGACGCGGCTGGCAACAGCGGACCGGGAAGAGTTCGAGGTGTCCGACCGCGAGTTGCACCGGCCGGGCCGCTCGTTCACCGCTGACACGCTCGACGCACTCCACGCCGATCATCCCGCCGCGCGCTGGTGGCTGATTCTGGGCGAAGACAGCCTGGCGAGCTTTCCCACGTGGCGCGAGCCCGAGCGCATCGTCACGCGTGCCCGGCTGGCCGTCTACCGGCGGGGCGATGGCGTCGTCTGGAAGGGATCTCCGTTCGCCAAATACGTCGACTGGATCGACGCTCCGCGCGTCGACGTGAGCAGTACCGATCTGCGCGCTCGGCTGGCCGACAGGCGGTCCGTCGAGGGCTTGGTGTCCGACGACGTTGCGGCGTATGCACGCGTGCATCGTCTATATCGTGGGGCGAACGATAACTGAACGATAACGGAGTGTGCCGGGCAGCGGCCCGCTGCATCCCCGTTCTTCTACCGACGCTCTTTCGCCCGACCTCTTCGATGGGACTCCTCGATCTCTTCCGCAACGCACAACCCGCGCTGGTCCGCCGCGCGCTGGGCGACGTGCAGCGGATGCTGGTGATCGGGCAGCAGATGTTCGGCGCCGCGACAGGGACGCTGCTCGACAACGAGATCCTCGACCTCGACCTGTCGGGACTGGACGACGAAGTCAACGCGCTTGAAGAAGGCGTCCGGCGCGTGCTCCTCGAACACCTGACCGTCGACCCCGAGCGCGAGTTGGTGCTGAGTCTCAAACTCGTGTCGGTCGTCAACGAGGCCGAGCGCATCGGCGATCTGGGCAAAGCGCTGGCGCGCAACGCAGCGCTGGCACGTCATCCGCGCCGAGGTCCGCTCGTCGAGCGTCTGCGCATCCTCCGCGGACGCGTCGAACAAGCCTTCGGCGATACCATCGTGTGCTTCGCCGATCGCGACTTCGAGCCGAGCGCTGGCTGTCATCGAGCGCCACGCCTCGATCAAGGCCGACGCCGCTTCGCTGATGCGCGCCCTCGCCTCGAGCGACCTTCCGGCCAACGAGGCGACGGTCCTGGCGCTGAGCGTCCACATGATCTCGCGCGTGAGTTCGCACCTGTCCAACATCGCGTCGGCCATGACGGGTACGTACGAGATGCTGCGCCGGGGTGGGCAGGCCCGGACCGAGCGCGACGCGGCGTAGCAGTCGGGGCAAGTGGTGAGTTAACTCCACTGTCACGTCGTTTTCTGCGGCCGGTGGTTGGCTGGAGCTCCTCCACCTCACGGCATGACGGCCAACGACACGTTCTTCTATCGGCTCAGCCGAACCGCTTGGGTGGCCGTAGCCGTTCTGCTGGCCTTCGTCTTCGTGCCCGCCATCGGCCATGTGCTGCTGCTGCTCTTCGCGGCGTTGCTGCTCGGCCTTCTGTTCGAAGGACTCGCCGATGGCGTCCGGCGCCGCACGCCGCTCAGTCAAGGATGGTCGCTGGGCGTGGTCCTCGCCCTCGTGTTGCTGCTGCTGGCCAGCGTCTTCTGGCTAATCGGCCCGCGTGTGGTCGAGCAAGCGCGAACCATCGCGAGCCAGGCGCCGCAGTACGTCGAGACGATTGAGGAGCGGCTGGAGGCGTGGGGTATCGCGTCGGTCGTGCTGGAGCGCTCCGGCAGCCAGGCGGCGAGTCTGGCGCAGCAGATGATGGGCACGGTCACGAGCGGCATCGTCAACACGTTTATTCTCGTCTTCGGCGGCATATTTCTGGCAGCGACGCCCAAGCCTTATTTCGATGGCGTCGTCAAACTGCTGCCCGCTCGTCACCACAAACGCACGCGCGAGGTGCTGCGCGCAACCGGGCACGCGCTTCGCCGCTGGCTGATAGGGCGCGGCATTTCGATGCTGATCCTGGGCGGTCTCACCGGACTGGGCCTGATGCTCTTCGGCGTTCCGCTCGCCCTGACGCTGGCTATTCTGGCGGCGCTGCTCTCGTTCATTCCGTTCGTCGGCGGATTCCTCTGGTTGCTCATCGGTGTCGGGGCCGCATTGGCGGCAGGCACGACGAGCGACGTGTACGCCGTGGTGGGTATCTACGCTGCCGCCCAGTTCGTCGAGAGTAACTTGCTGATGCCACTCGTCCAGCGCCGCACGACCGATATTCTACCGTTCGTTCTCATCGCGTCGCAGCTCATCCTGGGTACGATGGCAGGCGGACTGGGCATCCTCGTCGCCGCGCCGTTGGCGGTCGCTACTCTGGTGCTGATCCAGATGCTCTACGTGCAGGACACGCTGGGCAACCCCGTTCACGTGCTCGGCGCCGGAAGCCGCAGTCACGACCGATCGGATGGCCCGCTGCCCGAAGAGGAGCCGCTCGAGACAGCAGACGGATAGCAGAAATGGACGGAAAAGACCAGATTTTTCCCCATCCATGAGAAGGTGGCGTGTGCGTTGGATTATATTTGTGGTTGTAAGCGCTTTCATTTGTCAACTGCCCCTCCTCATGCGCCTAGCTACTTTCCTCACGATAGGACTTCTTACGCTCTCGACCGCTCATGCTCAGACCGTCATCGACGGTTCGCTCGGCTCCGGTGAGGGCTACACGGTGCTGAGCGACGACACGGGCGGCCCGACCTCGTCGTTCAGCGATGCAAACGGCGATCAGTACCTCAACGCGCTGGCCATCGCCGACGCCGGATCGAACCTCAACTTCTTCGTCGCCGGAAAGCTGCTCGGCGGCAACCGGATCGTCCTCTTCGTCGACTCGCGGGCAGGCGGATTCGTCAACGGCAGTTTTGGCCGTAACGGCGCGCCGCAGGGCATCGACGACTTCAACTCGGGCACGACGTTCGACACCGGATTCGCGGCCGACTACGCGCTCGTGATCGGCACGAATGGAGACCAGACCAACTACTTCCTGGATCTCTACACGCTCAGCGGCGACGTGGGCACACCGGCCGACGGAGGCCCCAGCGTGTTCGTCGGCGACGCGAGTTCGGCGGTGTTCAGCGTTCAGGTGCCCACGAGCGAGGACGACGACGCCAGAGGCTTCGAGTTCACGCTGCCCAAGAGCAGCCTGGGCTACACGGACGGCGACGCGATCCAGATCTTCTCGATGCTGATGAGTGATGGCGGCTTTCTGAGTAACCAGTTCCTCTCGCCCGCCGCAGACGGAGAAGGCAGCTTCGGCGGCAACGCAGTCGACTTTGCCGGTGCGACCCCCAATCCCGTTTTGGCTCTGTTCTCGGCCTTTCCCATCGTCATCGACGGCGCGCTCACGGCTGCGGAGGGCTACACGACGCTGAGCGACGACACGGGCGGCCCGGCGTCGTCGTTCGGCGATCAGTACCTCAACGCGCTGGCCGTCACCAACGCCGGATCGAACCTCAACTTCTTCGTCGCCGGAAAGCTGCTCGGCGGCAACCGGATCGTGCTCTTCGTAGACTCCAAGACGGGCGGCTTCACCTCCGGCGACTTCGACCGCACCAACGCGCCCGCCGGCGTAGTCAACTTCAACACGGTCACAACGTTCGACGCGGGCTTCGCGGCCGACTACGCGCTCGTGATTGGCACCAACGACGGCCAGACGAACTACTTCCTCAACCTCTACGAACTGGCGGCCAGCGGTAGCGGTGGCGGTGTCAACACGTTCGTCGGCGATAAGAACTCGGCGGTGTTCAGCGTGGCGGTTCCCGCGGGCGAGGACGACGACACCAGAGGCTTCGAGTTCACGCTGCCCAAGAGCAGCCTGGGCTACACGGACGGCAACGCGATCCAAATCTTTTCTATGCTGATAGGTGACGGCGGCTTTCTGAGTAACCAGTTCCTCTCGCCCGCCGCAGACGGAGAAGGCAGCTTCGGCGGCGACGCGGTCGACTTCTCCGCCAGGTCACCCAACCCGGTCACGGCTCCGGCATCCATTCTCCCCGTCGAGCTGACTTCCTTCACCGGCACGCTCAGCGGCAACGCGGCTCGCCTCGCATGGGCGACGGCATCGGAAACCAACAACCAGGGTTTCTACGTCGAGCACAGCGCCAACGGATCGGCCTTCCGCGACGTGCACTTCGCTCCGGGCTTCGGCACGACGCTCGAAGCGCAGAGCTACGGCTTCACGACGGCCGAACTCGCGCCCGGAACCCACACGTTCCGCCTGCGCCAGACCGACCTCGACGGAGCGACCGAGCTTTCGTCGACCGTCGAGTTGACGGTGTCGAGCGACAACGCTGTCATGAGCGTGGCTCCGAACCCCTCGCGCGGCCTGACCAGCGTGAGCCTGTCGGTGCCGAGCGCGCAGCAGGTGACCGTGTCGGCCTACGACGTGACGGGCCGCCTGGTGACGACGCTGTTCAGCGGAGCCGCCGACGCGACGCTCTCGGCGACGCTCTCGGGCGTGGCGCCGGGCGTCTACGTGATCGTGGCGCAGGGTGAGACCTTCCGCCTCACCACGAGCGCCACTGTTCTCCGCTGATCAAACCTTCGCCTCCATCCGCTGAGTCACTGCGGATGGAGGCGACTTTTTACTCCATCCTACCCAACCAAACCCCATTTCCCCATGCGGATTTTTACTACCCTCGCGCTCTTCGCGCTTCTCGTCGCGCCTGCGTCTGCACAATTTTCCGGCAACGGCAACACAGGTTTCGGCGGTCCTGTCGGTAATGGTCCACATTGACCTTCAGCGACGACGGTACTACCCTGTCCGGTACCCTCACAGCACCCTCTGCCCTTGATGCTGATGGATCTAGTGAGAATATCCTCGTCATCTACATAGACACGCGTGCAGGTGGTATCACCACAAATAATTCGCTGATCGATACGCAGGACGCTACTCGGCGTGCAGTCTCAGGGCTGTCCGGTTCAGGTGGATCAAGGTCCGAAGTTGTCATTTCCGGCTGGCTTTACTCCTGACTTTGCCATTGCAATCAACGACGACTTCGACTTTACAGGTCTCTTCGAACTTCAAGAAAACAACGGAAATCTACCTTTTACGGCTGGCACATATTCACAGACAGGTACAACGTACAATTTCAGTATTGCGCTGGCGGACGCAGCGATCACGACAAACTCTGTTAAGTTCGTAGCTACTCTTGTCAGTGGAGGTGCCTTTCGCTCAGACGAGGGCTATGGTGCTGGTCTCCCGTCTGGAAACCCTGGAACGCCTAGTACTGTCACCTTTTCCTTCGTCCCTCACGTACTCCTCAGGGTCACTCCCCGTCGAACTCACCAGCTTCACCGGCGCTGCCGATGGTAGCCGCGCGGTCCTGAACTGGGCGACGGCGAGCGAGACCAACAACGAAGGCTTCGACGTGCAGATGCGCTCGAACGGCGCCTTCCAGACCGTCGACTTCGTGCGCGGAGCCGGAACGACGCTCGAAGCGCGCACCTACTCGTTCACGACAACGGCTCTGGCTCCGGGCGACTACACCTTCCGCCTCCGCCAAGTCGACCTCGACGGAGCCTCTGAGTTCTCGCCTGTCGTCGAGTTGACGATCGGGCTGGACGGCGCATTTGCGCTCGCTCTCGAAGGCCCCAACCCGTTTGCTAGTCAGACGAGCCTGGGCCTGAGCGTCGCCAAATCGCAGGCCGTCGATGCCGGACTCTACGACCTGCTCGGCCGTAGGGTCGCCACGCTGATGAGCGGAACGGTCGACGGAGCCACGACGCTGTCGGTCGACGCCTCGACGCTTCCCGCCGGGCTCTACGTCGTCCGCGTTCAGGGTGAGACGTTCCGCACGACCCGCACGCTGACGGTCGCGCGCTGATCATACCTGCTCAACTGCAAACGCCCCGCTCGGAGTCTATCCGGGCGGGGCGTTTGCGCGTTTGGACCCCTCCGTCCTTCGGGCACCTCTCCTCCATGAGGGGAGGACATAACAGCTATCTTGGTGAAATGGGTAGCATGTTCAGCAGGCGAGGGGCGACTGAGCGTAGACGTGAGCTTCGCTTGCACGGAACGAAAGCGGAGGCGATAATGTGGATGGCGCTCAAAAGGAGAGCTTTGAAAGGGCACAAGTTTAGACGGCAACACGGCATCGGCCCCTACGTCGTCGATTTCTACTGCCCATCGGAGCAGTTGGTCGTCGAGCTGGACGGCGGCGTTCACGATGCACCAGAGCAGGCGGCATACGACGCAGACCGGCAGCGCAGAATAGAGCAACTGGGGCTGTGCGTGCTTCGCATTCCGAACGAAGCCGTACTCAACCGCTCCGAGGGTGTACTGAACTGGTTGGCAGGGCATTTTCGGTAGACGTGGCACGCACTTCTACAAGCTGGACTTGTTGCCCGCACTCCGCCGGCACCAAGCTATGCCCCCTCCTCTCGGAGGAGGGGTGCCCGAAGGGCGGGGTGGTCCGGCAACCGACTCGCAACCCCTCCGCCCTCCGAGCACTTCCCCTCCACGAGAAAAGGACGGGAGTGTTGCTGAAAGGTGGGCAGTTTAGTCACGCCTCGGCATAGGCTTCCATCGGCGGGCAGGTACAGATCAGGTTGCGGTCGCCGTAGGCATCATCGACTCTACGAACAGTGGGCCAGAACTTCGAGTCGCGCGTCCAGTCGGCGGGGAAGGCGGCTTTCTCGCGGGTGTACGGCATGTGCCAGTCGTCGGCCAGCACGAGGGCGGCGGTGTGGGGCGCCTGCTTCGAGTACGTTTCGAGTTTCGTCGGCGAGTCCTAGCGTGACTTCCTGGATCTCGGATCGGATGGAGATCAGCGCGTCGGCGAAGCGGTCCAACTCGGCTTGAGACTCGCTCTCGGTCGGCTCGACCATCATCGTGCCCACGACCGGCCACGACATCGTCGGCGCGTGGTAGCCGTAGTCCATCAGGCGCTTGGCTACGTCGACTTCGGTGATGCCGTACTCTTTGAACGGGCGTAGGTCCATGATGAACTCGTGCGCGCATCGCCCTTCATGTCCGCGATAGAGGATGTCGTAGCTGTCCTTGATCCGGTGGGCAACGTAGTTGGCGTTGAGGATGGCAAGCTGGCTGGCGCGCGTCAGCCCTTGGCCGCCCATCATCGCGATGTAGGCCCACGAGATGAGCAGGATGGACGCGCTGCCGTACGGCGCCGCGCTGACCGGCTGGATCGCCTGATCGCCACCGACGCCTGGGACGACCGGGTGGCCCGGCAGGAACGGCGCCAGGTGCTCGGCGACGCCGATCGGCCCCATGCCCGGTCCGCCGCCGCCGTGTGGGATGGCGAACGTCTTGTGCAGGTTGAAGTGGCACACGTCGGCCCCGAAATCGCCGGGGCGGCACAGGCCGACCTGAGCGTTCATATTGGCGCCATCCATGTAGACCTGGCCCCCATTGTCGTGAACAGCGGCGCACACGTCGCGGATGCCGGTCTCGAACACGCCAAACGTGCTCGGATACGTCACCATCAGCGCCGCGAGGTTATCCGCGTGCTTCTCGGCTTTGGCCGTCAGGTCAGCCAGGTCGATGCGGCCGTCGTCGGTCGTCTTGACGGGAACGACGGTCATTCCAGCCATGACAGCGGACGCCGGGTTGGTGCCGTGCGCTGATGTCGGGATCAGGCAGACGGTGCGCTGATCGTCGCCGCGCGAGAGGTGATAGGCGCGGATCGTGAGCAGCCCCGCGTACTCGCCCGATGCGCCGCTGTTGGGCTGCAGGCTGACGGTGTGGAAGCCGGTGATCTCGCTGAGCCAGTCGCGCAACTCGTCCATCATCACGTGATAACCCGGTGCCTGCTCGACCGGCGCAAACGGGTGCAACTTGGAGAATCCGGGCATGGAGACCGGCATCAACTCGGACGCGGCGTTGAGCTTCATCGTGCAGCTTCCAAGCGGAATCATGCTCGAGGTGAGCGACAGATCCTTGCGGCTCAGACGCGTCAAATAGCGCATCATCTCGCTTTCGCTGTGATAGGCGTGGAACGTCGGATGTGTGAGATACTCGGTCGTGCGCGCGAGCGAACCGGCGTACACGTCGCCTTCGAGGTCCTGGGCGAGTTCGTCGGCCGACAGGTCCTCGGACGCTTCGTCGGTGGCGAACACGGCGAGCAGCGCGTCGATGTCCTCGGCTGTCACGGTTTCGTCCAGCGCGATGCCCCACGAGCCGTCGTCGTAGGCGCGCAGGTTGATGCGGTTGAGGTCGCAGGCTTCCAGTATTTCATCGGCGTCGAGCCCTGCGACATCCACGCGGAGCGTGTCGAAGAAGTCAGAGTGGCGGACCTCGTGGCCCTGCTCGGTCAATCCAGCGGCGAGCGTTCGGGCGGCGGTGTGGCAGAGATCGGCGATGGCGCGCAGGCGGTCCGGGCCGTGGTAAACGGCGTAGGCGGCGGCCATGTTGGCGAGAAGCACTTGGGCCGTGCAGATGTTCGAGGTCGCCTTGTCGCGGCGGATATGCTGCTCGCGCGTCTGCAGCGCCATGCGGAGCGCCGGGTTGCCGTCCAGATCCTGCGTCACACCGATGATGCGGCCGGGGACGTTGCGCTTGAACTGGTCGCGCGTGGCGAAGAACGCGGCATGCGGTCCGCCGTAGCCCAGCGGCACGCCGAAGCGCTGGCTGTTGCCGACGGCAACGTCTGCGCCCCACGTGCCGGGCGCCTCGAGCACGCACAGCGCCAGCAGGTCACACGCCGCCACGACGTACGCGCCGCCCTCGTGCGCCGCGTCGGCAGTCGCCGAATAGTCGACGACCTCGCCGTCTGTGGCAGGATATTGCACCAAGCAGCCGATCACGTCGTCGTCGAACGTCCAGCCTGCATGGTCGCCCACTTCGACTTCGATGTTCTGCGGGATCGCGCGCGCCTCGACGACGGCGATGGTCTGCGGGTGGCAACGGTCGGACACGAGGAACCGGCTGCGCTTCTTGGCCGCGCGCGCCAGCATCATCATCGCCTCGGCCGCCGCCGTGCCCTCATCGAGCAGGCTCGCATTGGCGATTTCGAGCCCGGTCAGGTCGCTCACCAGCGTTTGATAGTTGAGTAGCATCTCGAGCCGCCCCTGCGCGATCTCGGCCTGGTAGGGCGTGTACTGCGTGTACCAGTTGGGATTCTCGAACAGGTTACGTAGGATGACGGGGGGCGTAGCGGTGTCGTGGTAGCCCATGCCGATGAACGAACGGCGGATGTCGTTGCGACTCGCCAAATCGGCCGCGCGCGCCAGCAGCGCCTGCTCGCTTACGGCAGCGGGTAGGTCGAGCGCTCCCTCCATTCGAATCGCCGACGGGACCGTTTGACTGGCTAGCTGGTCGAGGCTGTTCGCTCCGATGGCGGCGAGCATCGCTTCGATTTCAGCCTGCGACGGGCCGTTGTGGCGGTGCTCGAAACGATCAGGGTGCGTGAGGGTCGGCATGGGCGCGGAGGGCGGTTGGACGGTGGCGGTAACGCTACGGCACGGTAGGCGGCGGAGCAATCGAAGCCTGAATGCGGAGCCGTTTTCAATCGCGATTGAAAGTTGCGGTTTCTGCGGGCAAGATGAATCGCTTTGCCAGACGTGTCGTCGTTTCGGCAACTTTTCGGTGTGCTGGCGGCTCATTGCCAAACCTCAGGACCACCCCGCCTGCGACACAGTGTGTCTTCGGCACCCCTCCTCGACGAGGAGGGGACAGCCTTTTTTGCAGGCGATGGAGCTGAGGCGAGCATAGCATCCGTCCTGAGGCGAGCATAGCATCCGTCCTGAGGCGAGCATAGCATCCGTCCTGAGGCGAGCATAGCATCCGTCCTGAGGCGAGCATAGCATCCGTCCTGAGGCGAGCATAGCATCCGTCCTGAGCGCTGCATCCGCTCTTCGAAGGGGAGGTGCCCAACGGGCGGAGGGGTCCAGCGGCTCACTGCCAAACTTCAGGCAGACGCTCCGCGACAAAAATGTGCGCCTCGTCTAAAGGTCGGACGAGCGGTGCCGATAGCAAGGGGGCACTCCTACTGGGGCATGCGCTACCCGCGCCGCCGCTCCTGGTCCCCCACGATCACCCCATTACCCAACCCCAAGCGCTATGAAATGCCTTGTCGTTGACGACTCGCCCACCATGCGCCGCATCGTAGCCAACGCGCTCCGCGAGATCGGATACCCCGAAGTCGTCGAAGCCGAAGACGGCGGCGAAGCCCTCGCCCGAATGGAAGAGCATTCGGACATAGAGTTCGTCCTCACCGATTGGAATATGCCCAACGTGAACGGCCTCGAACTCGTTCGCGCCCTCCGCGCCAACCCCAACCACGCCGACCTGCCGATCCTCATGGTGACGACGCGCGGCATGAAAGAAGACGTAGTCGCGGCCATGCAGGCGCGCGTCAACAACTACGTCGTCAAGCCCTTTACGCCCGACGTGCTCAAGAGCAAGATCGACGCCATCATGCGCCGCTTGCAGGCCGCGTAGGCCCGCCCTCTTCGTCGGCGCGCTGCGCTGCTCACCCCCCAACCTCCCAGATTCATGTCTCACTCGCCCGCCCGCGTCGACTTCAGCGTCGTCATGCACAAGTTGGACGAGATGCGTTCCTTCTTCGTGATCGGACAGCGCTCGATCCCGCTCATCGAAGACCTGCTCCAGTTCGTCGGTGACATCTCGCCGCTGCTCAACGACATCAGCACCTCGCTCTCGTTCTCGACCAGCCGGATGCCTTCGGCGGCGACGCAACTCGAAAAGGTGACGGCGGCGACCGAACTGGCGACGACCGAAATCCTCAACTTGGTCGACCGGGTGAGTGAGCACGTCAGCGTGGCGTCGCTGGCCGAGCAGAACGCGCGCGACTACCGCGAGCAGCTGCGCGAACGCGACGCCCGCTTCCTGGAAGCACTCGGAGAAGCAGCCGATGCTCCGTCCGTCCGCGACGTGCTGGCGCAGTGGAAGGCCGAGGGCGAGACCATCGTAGCCAACTGGCAGGACACCAGCGAGCAGCAGAAGGAAAGCCTCGACAACGTCCGCAAGGACCTCAACCAGATCATGATGTCGCTGCAGGTGCAGGACATCACGGCGCAGCAGATCTCGTCGGTCAACCACCTGATCGAATCCGTCCGGATGCGGCTGAGCGAGATCAGCGAGCGCGTCGCTAGCGATATGGGAGGAGCGGCGGCACCTCAGGTCGACGCGCTGCAAGAAATCCGCGACGGCCAGTCCCAGTTCGACCCGATGGCGCGCTTCGATCCCAGCGGCAACCACCAGGACATCGCCGATCAGTTGGTGCAGCGCTCCAACGACGGCGAGGACCTGTCCGGCGAAGTCGATCAGGCCAAGCTCGACGCCGTCGCTTACGGAGCCAGCGGCTTCGATCTCGACGCACCCGCCGCCTCGTACGGGGACGGCTACGACTTCGAACCTTCGGGAGACGGGCAGACCGTAGAAGTAGAGGCCGACTTCGATCCCAGCGCGTTCGCCGATAGCTTCGCCGACTTTCAAGACTCCGATGGCGATGAGTCGAGCGCCGAACCCTTCGACCCGGACGCCTTCGCCGACGCCTTCGCCGCAGCCGGTGACTCTGCCGAGCAAAACGAGCAAAAGAAGGCTCAGTCCGCTCCAGCTCCGGCCGCAGGCTTTGCAGACGATGGCGGCTTCGCATCCGCCGACGACATCGACGCGCTCTTCGGCTAATCCGGCCTCGCGTATTCCTCTCCACCGCGCGCCCTAGCCTAACCCACCAAGCGCGCCGCACCCGGCCTCCCTCCCCCGCCGCGACATGAAACAGACTCTGATCATCGGCTTCGTGCTCGGCTTGGCGCTGATCTACTTCCCGATCCTCACCGGCGACGGCGTCGCGACGTTCTTCGACATCCCGTCCATCCTCATCGTGCTCGGCGGGACGGCGTCGGCGCTGCTCGCCAACTATACGATGGACGAGTTCATGGTGATGGTCAAGAAGACGGGCAAGATGTTCTCGTTCAAGGAGCCCGAGTGCGCCAAGTACGTCGAGGAGTTTACCGAACTCTCGCGTATCGCTCGGCGCGAGGGCCTGCTGGCGCTCGACCGCAAGATGGCCGACATCGACGATGAGTTGACCAAGTTCGGACTCGAGATGGCCGTCGACGGGACCGATGCCAAGGAGATCGATGCGTTCATGGAGCAGCGCATCGACAACCAGAAAGCCGACTATTTCATGCTGTCGCGCTTGTACAGCAGTGCCGCATCGTTCGCGCCGTCGTTCGGCATGATCGGAACGCTCATCGGCCTGATCCAGATGATGCAGAACCTTTCGGATCCGGCTGCCATCGGCGCGGGCATGGCCGTCGCTATGATTACGACGTTCTACGGTGCGCTCTTCGCCAATCTCTTCTTCATCCCGATGGCCGCACGCGCCGGAAACCAGGCCGCCGCCATCGCCAACGTCGGCAACATCATCCGAGTCGGCGTGATCGGCATCGTCCGGGGCGACAGCCCGTCGGTCGTCGAGAAGCGGCTGTCGCTCTACGTCGGCGGCGAAGTCGCAGGCAGCGGCGGCGAGGAAGCGGCCGAGTTGAAGAAGGCGGCCTAGCGCCAAACGCAGCGCGGCGCTCCTTCGCTTGAAAGAGCGCCGCACGTGCACAACTGCCTAAGGCGTAATCAGCGGATCTTACCGCCCATCTCTCGGGGCAGGATGACGCGGTCGATCACGACGATGCTGCCGTTCGATGCTTGAATGGCCGAGACGAGACCGGCGTCGCCGATCGTGATGCCCAGTTCGCCGTTGCTGAGCGGCAGCAGGCCGGACATCGTCATCTGCTCCTCGAGTCCGTCGGCGCGTGTGCGCAGGTCGTCTATGGAGAAGTCTTCGCCTTCTATGACGTGATAGCCGAGCAGCGTGCGCAGACGATCCGGATTGCCGAGCAGGTCGGCCAGCGCACCTTCGGGGAGCGCGTCGAACGCATCGTTGGTCGGCGCGAGAATGGTGTAGGGGCCGTCGCCCGAGAGCGCGTCGACGAGTCCAGCCGCCTGGACGGCCTGGACGAGCGTCGAGAACGTCGAGGTGCTGGACGCGATCTCGAGGAGAGTCGGCGTTGCGTCTTGCGCGCGGGCCGGTAGGACGGCGAGCAGCAGCAGGAGCAGCGGAAGGCGGGTGCGTTTGGTCATGACGGAGAGAGGTGTGTGGGTGATGAAACGTCCTATGTCCCCGAATGCGTCTGTTTTCAACGGATCGGCAACGACGAGGAAACGACCGGTGCTCATAGGATGGCGTGCCATGACTCGAAAGGAACGCCCCATGCTTCTAACGCCAGTTTCTTCGCCTCTCGCTCCGTGTCGTGCACGTAGTCGTGCGCCGAGAACGGGCCGTTGCCGACGAAACGGTGCAGGTGGAAACCGATCTCCGACTCCTCTTCGATGAGGTAGCGATTTCCGTCGTGGTAGGCCACTAGAAAGGTGCGAGCCGAGGTCATAGCTGGTCCTTAGTCAGTGCCACGAGGCGATGGTGTTCAGCGGCTTGCGCTCCAGGTCGGGTACGCGGGCATCGTCGGCGGGATAGCCGGTGACGATCAGGACGACGGCGCGTTCGTGCGAGGGGCGGCTGAGTACGTCGCTCAGGAAGTTCATCGGGCTGGGCGTGTGCGTCAGCGTCGCCAGTCCGGCGTGGTGGAGCGACGCGATCAGCAGCCCGCACGCGATGCCGACGGATTCGCTGACGTAGTAGTTTTTGTGCCGCCCGCCGCCCGCGTCCAGGTCGAACGGGCGGGCGAAGACGGCGATGAGCCACGGCGCGACTTCGAGGAACGGCTTGCGCGCGTCCGTAGCGAGCGGCGCCAGGTCGTCGAGCCAGTCTTGCGAGGCGCGCCCGCCGTAGAACGCGCGCTCTTCCTCCTCGGCTGCGGCTCGGATCTGCGCCTTTACGTCGGCGCTACCGATGGCGGCGAAGTGCCACGGCTGCTTGTGCGCTCCGCTCGGTGCCGTCCCTGCGGTGCGGATGGCGTCTTCGATGACCACGCGCGGAACGGGCGTCGGCGCGAACTCGCGCACCGTCCGACGCAGGCGCATCTCTTCGTAGAACGAACGTGCGCGCCGGGCCACGTCGCCGGGCGAGCGGTGCGTGAAGGCGAGCGGGACGAACGGCGCGTTCTCTTTCATCGCCTAAAGGTAGGCGCTAGCCTCCGATCCAGACCGTCTTGCGGTTGCAGAACGCGCGGATGCCGTCGGCTCCCAGCTCGCGCCCGTAGCCGCTGTCGCCGATGCCCCCGAAGGGCAGGCGCGGATCGCTGGCGACCATTCCGTTGACGAACGCGGCTCCTGCATTCAGGCGGCGCGCGACGGCCTCGCCTTCTTCTCGCTCGGCAAACACGGCCGATCCTAGACCGAAACGGCTCGCGTTGGCCAGGCGGACGGCATCGCCGGTGTCGCGCGCTCGGATGAGGGCGGCGACGGGACCGAACACTTCCTCTGTGAAGGCGACGCTGCCCTCCTCGACGCCGGTCAGCAGCGTCGGCGGGTACCACGCCCCCGAGCGGTTGGAAAGCCTTCCGCCCAGGGTCGCCGTGGCGCCACCCGCTACGGCGCGCTCGACTTGACCGTGCACTTCGTCGCGCAGATCGGCACGGGCGAGGGGGCCGATGTCGGTCGCGTCGTCCATCGGGTCGCCGACGACGAGCGCCTCGATTCGCTCGGTGACGCGGGCGAGGAAGGCGTCGTAAACAGCGTCGACGACGATCCAGCGCTTGGCAGCGATGCAGCTTTGCCCGTTGTTCTGCATCCGCGAGTGTCACCGCGGCCTTGGCGGCGGCGTCGAGGTCGGCGCTCGCGAGCACCACGAACGCGTCCGATCCACCCAGTTCGAGCAGGCTCGGTTTGAGCGCTCGCCCTGCCGCCGACGCTACGGCCCGCCCCGCTGCCTCGCTTCCGGTCAGCGTGACGGCGCGGATGCGGTCGTCGGCGATGAGGTCCGCGACGGCGTCCGACGAGACGAGCAGGCTGAGAAAGGCATCGTCAGCGCCAGCGTCCTGCCAGACCTCTTCGATAGCGAGGCTGCATCCCGTCACGTTCGACGCGTGTTTGAGCACGCCCATGCCGCCTGCCATCAGCGTCGGCGCGGCGAACCGAAAAACCTGCCACAGCGGGTAATTCCACGGCATGACGGCCAGAACCGACCCCAACGGCTCGTGGCGGACGTAGCTGCGCGCGGCGTCGGTTTCGATGCGTTCGTCGGCGAGGTACGCGGCTCCATAGTCGGCGTAGTGGCGGCACACCCACGCGCACTTGGCGACCTCGCCGCGCGCCTGCGCAACCGGCTTGCCCATCTCGCGCGTCATCAACTCGGCGAGAGCGTCTGTCCGCTCCTTCGAGCAGAACCGCGGCGCGGTGGAGTAGGGCGGATCGCTCGTCCATTGGTCGGGTTCGGTTGCGCTCGAACGCCGACGCGCTCCGGCTCAGCCGATTTTCGAGTTGATCCGAAGTCAGTGTGGCGTATCGAGCGATCTCGTCGCCGGACGTGGGGTCGATGGAGCGGAGCATGAGGCGAGGTGCATCTGGTTGCGACTCCAACCGCGATCAGAAGCGTCCGGTCCAGCCTACGCTCACCTGCCAGCTGGGCGCGTCTACCACACCGACGGCAACCGATGCGTCGACCTGCATCGTCGGTGTCAGCATCAGCGCGTAGCCGTGCTGGAGCGTGAGCGAGGGTGACACGTCGTCGGCCCGAAAGCCGGTGAACGCCTCGACGTACGTGCTGATTTGATCGTCGATCGAGCGCCCGGCGGCGAACGCGCCCGAGAGCAGGATGTCGTCTTGGGTAACGTAGGTCGCCCCACCCTGCGCCGTCGCTGACCAGCCTCCGCGCATCGGAAAGGCTGCCGTGAACGCACCACCGATGCTGCTCGGGTCGATGCCGTCGTCAACGCCAACCGTTACGGCTCCGAGAACCGCCGTCTGTACGCCTTCGCCCTGCGACAGCGCCATCTTGAAGCCCAGTTCGGCGTCGGTGGCTCTTTGTCCTTGGAGAAAGGAGGGAAGCAGCGCGCGGACCTCGAATGCCGGAATCAGCGCTACCCTCACGAGCGCGTCGGGCAGTCGGTAGCTGTTGCCCTCGAACGTCGTCGCGCCTGCCTCTACCTGGAACGTGCCGACAGGCACGACGAGCGGCGTGTTGGCGAATCCGGGCCGGTCTGAACTGAAGTCTTGCGCCCATGTGGGGGCGGCGGCGAGCAGGGCGATCAGGAGAACGAAGCGCACGAGGCCAGATGTCGAGTGAAGCGCACAAGCTAGGCCGCGCTGGTCACCGGGCGAGTGTCACCACGCGCTGTACCCGCATCGTTTCGCTTCGAGCGACGATCAGGTAGAGTCCGTCGGGTAGGCGCGCGCCGTCGAATGCGATGTGCTGCCGAGCTGTGGCGGGCAGCGCGTCCGAGAACAGCGTTGCCGTCCGGCGGCCCAGCAGATCGAACGCTTCCACGGTCACGTGGCCGGGTGCGGAGACGGACAAAACGAATACGGCTCTACCGTCGGTGGGGTTGGGCGATGGCGCGTTAAGCGTCAGCGCCGGGTCCTTGCTCGGCGTGGCATCGGTGGGCTGGGAGAGAGCAGCGGGCGCGGCTAAAAAGAGGAAGAGGGATAGGACGAGGCGCATGGACGGTACGAGAAGGCTCCCCAGAGGTATCGGCGGAAGCACCGCCCGCTCAAACTCGCCCGTATCTTGAACGCAAAAAGAAGCCATGGCCTGGAAATGGTGGTCCGAACGTAAACGCGGCAGCGGTGCGCCAGCGCCCCGGACCGAAGCAGACGACGCGTTCGCAAACCGAGTCGAGGCGCTGACGGGAACGCCTCCCGTCGAACTCGAGCTGTATCGCCGCGCTCTGCGCCACCGGTCGGTCTTGCGAGGCGAAAAGGACAGCCACCTGGAGTCCAACGAGCGACTCGAATTCTTGGGCGACGCTGTCCTCGAAATCATCGTTAGCGCGCACCTGTTTGCCGAGTTTCCGTCCGTCAACGAGGGCTTCTTGTCGCGCCTGCGGGCCAAACTGGTCAGCGGGCAGGCTCTAGCTGATGTCGCGCGCGGCTGCGGATTGGCCGAGTTGATCGAGATCAGCAGCGAGGCCCGCGACCAAGGTGCCGCCGACAACACGTCGATCCTCGCCGACGCGCTCGAAGCTGTCATCGGCGCGCTCTATCTGGACCATGGTCCCGACGCGCCCCAGACGTTCGTGCTGCGCATCCTGCTCGAAGGCCGCGATCTGCGCGCTCTGGCTGCTCGCACCGACAACTACAAGAGCGCCCTCCTCGAGTACGCCCAAGCACAGGGCTGGAAGCAGCCGACGTACGCCGTCACGATGGCTGAAGGTGATCCGCACGAGCGTACGTTCACCATCGAGGCCCTCGTCAACGGACGCGCAATGGGCGTCGGAACGGCGTCGACCAAGAAAGCCGCTGAGCAAATCGCTGCCGAGCGGGCACTGGCTAAGCTGGACGACTGACGAGCGCCCGTCGGTTGAGTGGAGAAGATGCGCCGTCAACTCGGATCGTGACGAGGTCTACAATGTCTAGATGTGCGCCCTGAGATCGGTGTTCGGCCGGTAGAGCGGGTCTGCTCGAAGACCGATCTCCCGGCCAACGGCACGCAATCGACCTGCTGTGCGGCATCGATGTCTGACTCACACTCAGGCAAGACCCGCGCGCTGGTCTATGCGGTCTGTCCGTGAGGCGCTCAACCGAAGGGACGTGCGTTGGTGTACTTGTTCGATCTTGGCGAGGAATGCATAGTCTATGTGTTCTCCAGCACATAGGTGGCAGGCTTTCAGTTTCGGTCCCTACCCAAGCGATACTCATTCCACCCGATCACCTGTATCGCTGATCCGAGCGTCGTAGGTTGAGTCGAGCGGTGGGGTACCGATAACACACCTGTTCCTTCAACCCCCGGCGCTTCCACCATGGCTTCACCCGACACCGGCGCGCGCGCATGGCGCCGTCTCACGATCCGCTACGTCGCCGCGTTGGGCACGATTGCCTTACTGGTGCTGCTCGGTCATGGTGCCGTCGACGTTGTGCTCGAGTCGCAGGCCGACGACGCGCACGTCGTCAACATCGCTGGGCGGCAGCGGATGCTGAGTCAGCGGCTGGTGAAGTCCGCGCTCGCCATGCAGATCGAGGAGGACGCGAGGGCGCGGGAGGCGCATCGCTCCGAACTGGCGCAGACGCTCGGGCTGTGGACGCGCTCGGCCAACGGACTACGCTACGGCGATGCCGAACGGGGCCTTCCGTCCAGCGTCAGCGATTCGGTCGAGATCGGGTTCGCCCACATCGAGGCGCCCTTCGTGGCGATGCAGCGTGCCGCGGCCACTCTCATCGCAGGCGCGCCGCCGGATCAGGCGAGGCAGGCCGTCCAAGCGCTGCAGGCCAACGAAACGGCGTTTCTGGTCGGAATGAACGATCTGGTGTTTCGCATGGCCGATGAGGCAAGCGCTCGCGTGTCGACGCTGCGAACCGTCTCGATCGTGCTGCTGCTGCTGACGCTCGGTACGCTCGTCCTGGAAGGCCTGTACGTGTTTCGGCCTGCCGCCTGGAGCGTCCGCCGTTCGCTCGACGCGCTCACCGGCACCAACGCTCGGCTGGAGCAGACCAACGCCGACCTCGACGTGGCGCGCGTTCGGGCGCTCGACGCGAGCCGCGCCAAGAGCGCATTCCTCGCCACTATGAGCCACGAAATCCGGACGCCCATGAACGGCGTGATCGGTATGACAGCGCTGCTGGCAGACACCGATCTGGACGAAGAGCAGCGCGAGTACGCCAGCATCGCGCGTTCGAGCAGCGAAGCGCTGCTGACGCTCATCACCGATATCCTCGACTTCTCCAAGATCGAAGCCGGGAAGATCGAACTCGAGCGCCGCTCCTTCGATCTTCCCGAGTGCATCGAAGCGGCCACTGCTCTGCTGTCCGAGCGCGCCGCCGGCAAGGGCATCGAACTGGTCGTGCAGATCGACGCCGACGTTCCGCAGCGCGTCATCGGCGACTCGGGGCGTGTGGCGCAGATCGTCACCAACTTCGTATCGAACGCTGTCAAGTTTACCAAGCAAGGGCACGTGCTCGTCCGGTTGACGCGCGACGGCGAGCGAATCCGGGTGACAGTCGAGGATACCGGAATCGGCATCGCGCCCGATCAGCAGGCGCGCCTCTTCCTCGCGTTCGAGCAAGCCGACAGTTCGACGACGCGCCACTACGGCGGAACGGGGCTGGGGCTCGCCATCGCCACGCGTCTGGCCGAAGCCATGGACGGCTCGGTCGACGTGACGAGCGTGCCGGGTGAGGGCTCTACGTTCGGATGCACACTCCGCTTCGCCGTAGACCCCGACGCGCCCACCGATGGAAAGCCGTTCGCTCTCGGAGGCCACCGCGTCGCGATCGTGGACGACAGCGCGGTCAGTCGTCAGGCCTTGTGCAGCACGATTGAGGCGTGGGGGCTGAGACCGTTCGCGTACGAATCCGCCGCCGATCTGCTCGCCGATCCCGACGCCGTCGCGGCATCGGACATCGCCTTGCTCGACGTGGACATGCCGGATGCAAGCGGCCTCGAACTCGCCCGAGAGCTGCGAATGATCCGCCCCGACTTGCCGCTCATCGCGCTACGATCGATCGGCGGGCAGGTAGTACGCAGCGACGCGATAGCGACTGCGCTCTTCAAACCCATCCGCCGCAACGCGCTTCGCGAGGCACTCTCACAGGCGATGGCCGCGCGTTCCGCCGCGATCTCGGACGACTCTGCATCGACTGGTTCCGGTCTGTCCACGCTGCGCGTTCTGCTCGCCGAGGACAATCCGATCAACCGCAAAGTCGCGGTTCGAATGCTCGAGCGCCTGGGCGTTTCGGCCGACGTGGTAGGCGACGGAGAGCAGGCCGTCGCCGCCGTCCGAGAGGGGCGTTACGACGTCGTTCTGATGGACGTGCAGATGCCGCGCATGAACGGCTTCGACGCGACGCTCGCCATTCGAGCGATGGGCGTGGAGCAACCACACATCGTTGCGCTCACGGCCAACGCAGCGATGGGCGACGAGCAGATGTGCTTGGACGCTGGGATGGACGCTTACTTGTCCAAGCCGTTTAGAGTTGACGCGCTATCGGCCGCGTTGGAGCGCGCCGCGGCGACGTAACGCAGGAGGATGAGCAGAGACGGCGTCGGCCAAGCGGTCACGTGCTGCTGCGTTTCACGCTTCCAGCACGTGCGACACCAAATCCGCAACGTGCTCGTGCCTGTCCCATACGCGGAGATGCGGTTAGACCCGCGACTGACTCAACCGCGTGACGCGCATCCGGCCCACGGCTCGTCGGCGGCTGGCGAAGTGACTGGAGGTCGCTGGTGCGGGCGAAGCGTTGCGCGTCAGACGAAGACGTGGAGACGAGGTCGCGCGGCGTTTGGGCGTGAAATAGGAAAGCCTGCCGAATCGCTGGGATTCGGCAGGCTCACGCGTCAGCGTTCAAGCGCTTATCGTTTGAGCTGGACGATCTCTTGCAAGATCTCGTCGCTCGTCGTGATGACGCGGGCGCTGGCCTGATAGCCGCGCTGGGTCACGATCATGTCGGTGAATTCCTGTGCCAGGTCGACGTTGCTCAGTTCGAGCGCGCCGCTGACGATGTCGGCGTTCATCTCCTGCTGCGCTCGGCCCACGACCAAGTCGCCGCTGGCCGACGTGACGGCGTAGAAGTTCTCGCCGATCTGCTCCAGGCCCTGCTCGTTGGCCACGTCGCCGATGCCCAACTGGTAGAGCGGGCGCTGCTGGCCGTTCGAGTAGTTGAGCGTCAGGATGCCCGCGTTCGAGATCGAGTAGCCCTCGAGCGATCCAGCGGCCTGTCCGTCCTGGTTGTTGATGACGGCCGTCGTCGTGCCGCCGAGTTGGGTCAGTCCGGTGATGTCCATCGTGAAGTCGACATCGTCCCCGCTGCCTGGCGTGCCGTTGCCCGTGTTGGGGAATACGGCGCCATTGGCCGTGATCGAGACGCGCCCGTTCGCCCCGGCGGCTGGGCTGCTCATGTTGCCGTCGTTGTCGAACGTGATCGTCGTGTCGGAGAGCGTCAGGTCTACGTTGGGGTCGCCTGAGATGTACGCTCCGGTAACCTCCCACTCGTTGACGTCGGTCTTCTCGACATTGTAGACGACCTTGTGAGCCACGCCCTGTCCGTCGTAGATCGTCGCCGAGAACGACGTTTCGCCGCTGTTCTCACCGATCACGCCATCCGCCGACAGGTTGCCGCTGATGCTCAGTGAGTTGGTTTCCTTGGGCGCGGCGTCGGACTCGAGGTCGAGGGCTACGTCCTGCATGGCCCCGGTCGTCAGCGATCCGTCCTCGCCGAAGCGCCAGCCCTGGACGTTGAGTCCGTTGGGCGTCACGAGCTGTCCGTCGTCGTTGAAGCTGAAGTTGCCCGCCCGCGTCAGGATGTTGCGCTCTCCCGCTCCGGCCTCGCGCGCGATGAAGAAGCCCTCGCCGTTGATCGACAGGTCCGTCCCGATGTTGGTGAACTCGAAGCCTCCCTGATTCCAGTTGCGGTCGATCGACGAAACGGCCGCGCCCATGCCGACTTCGGCCGGGTTGACGCTCGACCCGCCACCCTGACGGCCCACGCCGACGAGTTGCTGGCCGAGCAGTTCGGCGAACGCGGCGCGTCCGCGCTTGAAGGCGTGCGTGTTGACGTTGGCGATGTTGTTGCCGATGACGTCCATGCGCGTCTGGTTGGCCTGGAGGCCGGTGATGCCGGTGCGGAGCGAGCGGATCATAGGAGTGGGTTGGTTAGGGGTCGATTGGTATCGGAGTGCCCGGTCGGGCGCTAGCGGAAGTGGGGGCTTGAATCAGCCGATGCTCGAGAGGGCACCGGCGTTGACGCGCAGCCGGCCCATCCAGACGGACAGCGTGCCGTCCTGCTGGCCGACGCGGGTGATCTCGCCGCGCGTGAACATCTCGGCATTGAAGCCGCGTCCGTCCGCCGTCTCGCCGTTGATCGTGGCGGTGTAGGTGCCCTCGGGTAGTTCGTTGCCGTCGGCGTCTTTGCCGTCGAACGCGAGCCTGTGCTCGCCTGGCTGCTGTGCGCTCAGGTCGATCGTGCGGACGACGTTGCCGCCCGAGTCTCGAATGGTGGCCGTAGCGCTGTCGCTGGCGTCGGTCAGGCGATAGGTAAAGTTGCCGCCCTCGCCGCCACCGGCAATCGCCTGGGCGCCCGGTACTTCGGCGGTGCGTCCGATCAGTGAGGCGGCTTGCACGAGCGACGGCCCGGCGGGCGCGCCCGGCGCCCCGATGGCGCCGATGCCACCCAGAATGCCGATCAGGGTGTCGTTCTGCCCGCTCAGCTGGCCGCTCATGAAGCCAATGGAGTCGTTCATCGTCGTTAGCTGCTCGACCTGGCTGAATGTGGCGAGTTGGGCCACGAACTCGCCGCCGTCCTGGGGATTGGTCGGGTCCTGGTTCTGGAGCTGCGTCACCAGGAGTTGCAGGAAGGCGTCTTTGCCCAGATCGTTGTTCGGAGCCGTCGGCGTGCTGCCTGCGCCGAGCGAGATCGCGTAGTTGGGCGTATCGGTTATCGTCATGTCGAAGAGGAAAAGCGGGGCGGTCGGATCAGCCGACCCATTCGCGCGAGGCTTGGACGCCCAGTGTCGGGCGAGCGGTGATCGGGGTCGGAGCTGAGGCGGTGCGCGCGTCGGAGCGGGAACGGGAAGTTGGGGTCGTGTGCTGAGAGCGGTCGGCGGTGTCGTCGCGTGCGTTCGACTGGGCGTCGAACGAGAAGTCGACGTTGCCGCCGAACTCGGCCTGTAGCGACTCGTGCAAACGGTCTGCCGAAGCCATCGCCTGCGCCCGCACCGACGGGTCCGAGAAGCCGACCGAAACGATCACGCGCTCGGCCTCACGCCGCGCCCGGACCGTCACCGATCCGCCGCCTTCGCCGAGTTCGATCTGCATCTGCTGCCATCCGCCTTCCGCACTGCTCAGCGCCGCACGAACCTCGGCGACGACAGGAGCCCAGCGAGTCGAGAATGCCGCTGAACGTGCTTGAGGCACCGATTGTGCTGCTCGCACTTCTGCGCGCGACACACCGAATTCCGTGCTCCCACGCACGCCGGTGTGCTCCTCGACCTCAGCTTCTGACTCGTTCCAGTCGCCTTCCGAGAGCGCCTCCATCGGTCCGAGCGAGTCCGCTGAATCCAGCGCATTTTCTGTCTCGGAGAGCGGAGCTGGAGAGGCACCGGGCGCCGGATGGGCGGAAGACTGTGCCGCTCGGTCGGAAACGGATGCGCTCTGATTCGATCGCTCGGATGAGCCGTCGGCACGCTCGCCGCGTCCCTCGTAGCGGAGAGGCTTGGCTTCTGCGTCGCCGACTTCCACCCGTTCTGCTTCCCGCTCCGGCATCCGGTCGTGTTGAGCGGGGTCATCGCCGCTCGCCTCTCTCGTCGGGCGCGCTATCGGGAGACGGAGACGCTTCCGATGTGGGCTCGATGGTCGAGGTGAGTTTGTCCGCCTCGCGCGCGCTCGGTAGCTCGGCAGCTACCTGCACCGTCGCATCGATCTGTGCGGAAGAGCGTGTAGGCGTATCGGTTGGGGTGTCTCCCGAATCTCGTGAAACGGTGGGAGTCGCGGCGGCCTCACCTGGCGCATCTGCTTCGGCAACGCGCGGGAGCGGCACGTCGGATGTGAGAGCGGGGCGCCGAGGCGGTTCGCTATCGGTATCGGGCGTCTCTGGCATCGGCTGAGCGGTCGCTTCGGGTTCTACTCGGGGCTCTGCCGGTGGAGTCGGGGGTGAAACGCCGCTGGGTATCGGAAGGAGATCGGGGTGCGTGGCTGCGGGGAGGATCTGCGCCGCATCTCTCTGAATCGGCTGTCCTATCGCTGACGTCTGGTCCTTTCCGATGGCGCGCGCATCAGGGGAAGTCGTTGGCGGCTTGTTCGAAACGGATTCCCGGTTCTCGGCGTCGTCGCGGGTGTTGTGTGGGGGGGCGTGCGGCGCCTCAGCGCGTACCGTATCGACCTCGGGTGGGACTTCGGCAGGCTGTGCATCGTCCATCGTCTGCGGCGCCGTTCGCACGAGCGGCTGCGTGCTCTCGGTGACGAAACGAGTGTGCGATGACGCTGCAACCGGCGCGTCGCGTCGGGCTGGGTCGGACTTCGAAGCCGCTTCGAGCGATGCGGCGGCCCGATCGGCAGTCTCCGCCTGGCCGAGCGGGCGGGGAGCGGAAGCGTTCTGCTGCGTGGCGCGGCGCACGTACGTGTGGAAGCTGGGCTGAGGCGCGCGCCGCGTCGAAGTGTCGTCGTCCAGCGGTTGCGCGGTTTGCCTGTGCGCGACCGCCGCGAGTACCTGTCGCTCGACGGTCGTTACACGCGAATCGTCAGCGAGCGGGGCTGCGTCGGCTGTGACGGCTGGTCGAGGGCGAGGTGCACGATGTCCCAAGGCGATTTGCTCTGCGAGCTCAGGCTCTGTTCCTGTTGGAGGCGGGTCCAACCGAAGAGCAGTGGTCGACGTGTGCGCCGTAGCGACGGATACGGGGCGGCGTTCGCGCAGAGCTGCTGGTCTGGCAGAGTCGGACGATTCCGATAGGGGCGTCGAGGGGAGACGCATCGCCTCTGTCTCGGATGGAGTTGAACCTTGCTCCTGCGCCCCGGATTGGAGCGGCCCACCACTCGGATTAGGAGTATTGGGCCCCGTCCGCGCTTCGGTCTCGGATGTGGTCGGTGCGTCGGCTACGTCGGGGTGAGTGGGGGCATCCAGTCTAGCCGTACTTGGCGAGATTGGATGGGGCGAACGGCGCTCTGCGGTCGTGACCTGCTCAGAGAACACGTCGAGTCCGGGCTCTGCCTTCCGACTGGCCTGCTGCGTGACCGGCGCAGACGAGTTGGGCAGGTGACGAGGCGCGTCCGATAGATCGTACGGATCCGAAGCCGACCGGGTGATGGGCGGTTTCGCTTCGTGACTAACCGCGCCCCGTTCAACTGAATCGAGCGACGAGAAGTGGGACGGCAGACGTGGTGCCTGGTCAGTTGTGCGGTCGGCCGACGGCTCGAAGAGCGGAGTGGCTGGCGTCCGTGCTGGTTCTATAGCTGCGGGCGAGGCCGATGAGGACCCCGCGATCGGCCTTTCTGGCATGTCGGCCTTAGCCTGCGCCGGTAGCGTAGTGGCCTGCGCTGGTGGCGCGTCGGCCTGCACTGAGGTAGACCAACCAGGAGCTGGCGCTCTAGAGGACGACTCAGGCCGTGGCAGCGAAGTGGATGTGGGCCCCGGTCGTAAAGGCGCCGAATCAGAAGCGCTCGTATTGTCGGACGAACCAGTCGGTAAAGGATGTGCGACCGATGTCCTCTGGACGACCGGTAGATCAGCGCTGCTCGGTTGCGCTGCCGAGAGGCGGTGGAGGTTCGGTGGTTCTGTTTGACTGTGCGCAGGGAGCATGTTCTCGCTCGCCGCTGTGCGTGCGGCGCGAGAGGAACCAGACGGTGCGTGAGATACATCCGCCGTGCCTTGTACCTCTATTGGGACGGGTACTTCCGCAGACGGGTGCGAGGTAAGCGGCGCAGCGTCTGGCGCGGCTACTGCAACCGAAGAGACAAACGTCTCCAGGCGCATGCTGGTCGGTACGAGCCGTTCATCCGGAATCACGTTCGTCTGTGTCGTGACGGGTGTTTCGGTATCCAGGGGCGAGTTGATCGGCGCGGGCTGCACACGGACCCTGCTCGTCAATTCTGCCGCGACCGGCGCCTCTGCGCCCGCAACGAGCTGCTCTCGATGACTTGCGTAGCCGTCTGGAATGGCCAGGGGCGCTGGCGCGAGTGGACGTTCGGCGTCGGCGTCGCTCCTCGTCTCGGCGGCAACGCGCGCTCGGGTGCTGCGCTGCTGAGGGTACGCCTCGTTCGGCTGCAGCAAAGCCGCCTCGTTCGTCGAGGGGTTCGTGGAGCGAGCGGTCTCCTTGAGCCAGCGGTTGAACCAGTGGCGCAATCCAACCAGCAACTTCGGACGAGCGTGGCACCTGAGGAGACGATGGAGCTTCGGGCGAATCGTGTGTGTCGTTGCGGATGTCATCGGTGCCGGAAAGCGGCGCAGCCTGCTCAGATCGCACGCGCGCCAGCAGCGCCCCGAACACCGAGGACGGCATGGCATCCGATCCGGCGGTCGCGGGGGGCGACGGTTCGGGCGTCGGCAGGAGTCGGGCGAGAAGCGAAGTGAGAGACATCACGAGGTGGTGGGCGAGGTCGGGTCAGCCGTTGGTGCGGTCGGTCGAGCGCACGAGGGCGCGGACGAACAGCGCGGCCTGCTCGGGCGGAATAGCCTGGAGCAGTTTGGTCTTTCCGCGCGCCGAAGCCTGCTGGTAAACCGATTGCAGTATGTCGGGGTCGAGGTGGGCGACGATCGCGCGCAGTTCGGCGTCTTCGAGTTTGGTGAGAACACCCGCTATTTCGCGCGCGCGTTCGGTCTGTGCTTGCTCACCGGCAATGCGTTCGGCTTCGGCAGCCTCTGCTTCGGCGTCGCCAGCAGCAATGGCAACGGATGCAGACTGTGTGGGCGTCTCGGCTGCTTGTTGCGCGTTTGCTCGCGGCTCGTCGGGATCGTCCCGTACCTGTTCGAGGACATCTGCGATGGGTGAGCGCAGCGTGTCGGGCGTGAGCGCAGCAGCGCGCACCGAGGTGTTGGCCGAGTCGAGGACGGCGCGAATGCTGTCCTGGTACCGCCGCGCCACGATGACGTCCTCGGGTGCCAGCGCGGGCATCAGGAAGTACGTCCCGGCGGCTCCCGCGGCGAACAGGATCAGAGCGAGGAGGGTGGTAACGGCGAGTCGCATCGGCAGAGAGCTTCAGGAGGAGTGGCGCGCGTGGGCGCGCAGGGCTTGTTCGTCGAGTTGCCGCATCTCGGCGGCGCGCGCGGCGCACTCATGAGCGTCGGCGTGGCTTTGACGTAGCGTGTCGAGCGTCTCCGCTTGAGTGCGATAGATGCGCAGCACACGTTTGGCCTCGGCGATGCGTCGGTCGGCGGCGTCGAGGAGGCGTTGGGCGTCGGCCACGCGGCGGTGCGCGTCGCGCCGAAACCCTTCGTGCTGCCGAACTCTGCGGATGCCTCCGGCCTGCGCGCTAGCATACTGCGCCGAGAGCCGGTTTTGCGCCGCTACCGCTTCGTCGAGAACGGCCGCTCGCTCGCCCCGCTCACGCTGCGTCCGAGCCAGCGCCGCTTCCGCCTGATCCGCCTCGCGTTGGCGGAGCGACAGAACATTTTGGAGGCGAAATCGGAACGGTTTGCCGGACATCGGCGCGGAGGACGCGTGGAGGAGTCATCAGCCGCATTGCGCGGAGACGTACCCCTCAGATGCAAACCCGAAGCCACTCCCTCTCACACCCAGTCGAGTCTCTACTGCTGCGTCGCGCGCTGATCCGTTGCGAGGAGCAGCCGCAGGTCCAGCGTCCGGGCGACCGTCGCAGCCCGCGTGAACTGATCGACCGTCGCGTTCTTGTCGGCGCGAATGACGACGGCCGACTTGTTCTCGGCTTGAGCCGCAGCCCGAACCGCTTCGAGCAGGCCCACCGCTTCGACTTCGTCAGGCCCGACGAAGTAGGCGCCCTCGCGCGTGAGCGAGACGGTCACGTAGTCGGGCTCGCTGGGCGACTGGGCCGCCGATTGGGGCAAGCTCACTTCGATTCCGTTCTGCGGAATGAAGTTGCTGGTCAGCAGGAAGAAGATCAGCAGCAGCAGCACGATGTCCGTCAGACTCGCCAGACTGAATGCCGTAATGGGCGATTTGCGAGCGGGTTCGAACGAGAACGCCATGATCGGTCCGGTCTTAGTGCGTGTTGAATCCCGTCGGCGTGGTGCCGGATGGCGTCTGGAGCACGTCGAGGAACGCGACTGCGGTCTGCTCCAGGTCGTGCGTTCGCTGGTTGATACGCGTCACCAGGTAGTTGTAGCAGCCCAGCGCGATGATCCCCGCGATGAGGCCGCCCGCCGTCGTGAGTAGCGCCTCCCAGATGCCGCCCGCCAACACGCTCGGGTTGACGTTGCCTTGGAGCGCTTGAATTTCCTGGAATGCTGTAATCATACCTGTCACCGTACCCAGGAAGCCCAGCATCGGAGCGATGGCGGCGACCGAGCCGATCAGGTCGACGCGGGCATTGAGCCGAAACGATTCGGCTTTACCTGCGGCCTCCAGCGCTTCCTTGATCTCGCTCAGCGGCCGACCCAGCCGCTCGAGTCCGTGATGCAGCACGCGCGTGACCGCTGTGTCCTGCGCCGAGCAGAAGGCCAGCGCGCCTCGCAAGTCGCCGCTCTGCACGTAGGCCCGCACGCGCGACAGGATGGCCTCTGTGTCGACGCTCGAGCGCTGCAGTGCCAGCAGGCGTTCGACGAACAAAGCGACGGCGATGACCGACAGCAGAACGATCGGCACCATGATCCACGCGCTACTCAGCGCCACATCAAGCAGAGAGTCGGTTTGTGCGGGCGATGTAGCCGGGAGGGCGACGGTCGCCGAGTCGGCTAGGGCTTGGAGCGTCATGAGAAGGATCACTGGAACGGGAAGAGGAAAGCGTCCGATGGAGTCAGTTCGCCCAGTTCGCCTTGGCGGAGGGCGCCGGTGCGGGCCGCGTCGGCTTCGCGCCGCGTCTCGAACTGCCCGACACCGACGCGGTAGATCCGACTACCTCGGCTCGTGCCGACCAGGATGCCCGTGCGGTATCCGCGATCGCGGTACGGCTGAGCGATGGCCTCTGCCTCCGCTGCCGTCCCTCCGCCGACGACGACGGTGTAGCCCGGCGGCACGCTGACCGGCGTCGACCCGCGGAGCGCGGTTTCCGGCTCGGCAGGGGGCGTCGCGACGGTATCGACGGGCGACACCATCTGTGTTGTGTCGGCAGGGATTGCGGCGATTGTAGAGTCGGGCACCGAGGGGCGGGTGAGCCACCACATCATCGCGGCCACGCCCAGTAGCAAGGCCAGAACGAGCAGGCCGATCATCGGCAGGCCGCTGCGCTTGCGTCGGGGCGCCGCGCGGAGCGGCTGGGTCTGAGGCTCGCTCGGGGGGGGCGTCGCAGCGGGTAGAGGAGTGGCCGGAGGCGCGGGCGGCAGAACTTTGTCGGGACTCGGCGCGATCCGTGCGATCAGATCGTCGTCGGTGAGTGCTGGCTCAAACGAAATCGGCTCCGGCTCGCCGGCGGGTTGCTGTTCGGCGACTGGCGACGGCTCAGCGAAGGGTTCTGGTTCGACAGGAGTCAGATATTCCGGTTCGGCATAGACCGGCTCGGGTACGTCGGGTTCGGGGAGGGCGATCTCGGGCGGCTCGGACGCAGGCGACATCGTGGGCTCGGGCGGCGAGTCGAACGTTGGGGCGAACGTGGGCGGCTCGTCGTCGAACGGTTCATCGTCGAACGAGTCCAGCCCATCGGGGCCGAACGGCTCCGGCTCATCGTCGACGAATGAGAACGGCGATTCGTCACTCACCGGCTGCGGCTCGCCGGACGGCTCCACATCGTCTCGCTCCTCGCGGATCAGGTCGTCGGCCCACTTGTGCGCGTGTGGGTCGAGGTCCCGGCTGGCATCGCGCAGCGCAGACAGCGTGTCGTCGGTGGCGAACAGCGGCGGCATCGGCAACTCGCCCAGCGGACCGGTTACCTCCTCTCCGAACTCGTCGAGTGGATCCGGCTCGGAGGCGGATGACTCGGGCGCCGGTGTCTCCGGCAGCGTGGCCGCGGGAGGTGCCGGCGTGGGCATCGGTGCTGGTAGCTCGGTCGGCGCCTCGGTCGGCACCGATGATTGCGGTTCTGGCTCCGGATCTAACTCGGGCTCCTGATCCGGCGCAGGCTCCGGCGCGGTCTGGGGCGGCAGCGCTCCGTGCATGGGCAGCGGGCGCAGGTCGGCGTAGACGTGGTTGACGATCAGCGCCAGCGAATCGTCGGGCGAGAACGCGAGGCTCCCGTCGCGCTGTTCGAACGTACCCAATCCGGTGATGTCGACCGGTCCGATTTGCGTCTGCTCGCGTACGCGCCGGGCGAAGTCGAGGAGCATAGCACGGGCTTCGTCTTCGGAGACTCCGAGTGCATCGGCGAAAGCGGCAGTCAGCATATTAGTCGGCGTGGGGAGGAGCGGGCGCTTCGGTGTCGGGCCGGAACGCGACGCGGATGATAGGCGGCAGCATCACGGCTCCGTCGGGCGTCTGCTCGACGCGGCTCGGCGTCTCCTCCCGCACGAATGTGCCCAGGCCCGGGAGGCGGACGCGGTCGAGCGCCATCAGTTGCTCGGGAAGCAGGTCGCGCAGCGTACGCGCGATCAGGTCGTCGTCGAAGGCATCGGGCATGTCCAAGGGAGGTGAGGGAATCGGCAAAATAGCGTCCCGAGGCATCCGCAAGCCCGGCGCGCGCAAATCGCGATCACCAGAGGATCTGAACGCCGCCACGGACGGTCGCCGGAGCTTCGCGGTAGCCCGCCCACCGCTCGCGCGTGGAGGCGGGCGCCAGGTGGTCGAGGTGGAGAACGAGGCCGAGGTACGGCGTCACGCGGTAGGTCGCGCTCACGTTGAAGTCGACGTACGAGTCCAGACTCCGGCCACCGACCGATGCGTCGCGCGGGCCGTGCCACACGCCTTCGGCTCGGACGCTTCCGCGCGCACCGGGCAGACGGTACGTGGCGACGGCGTATCCCTGGGCGTCCGCCACGTGTGGTACGCGCGCGTCGCCGCGATCGGTGAGCCGCGCCTGCTGCCACAACCCCCCCAAGCCGACGGTGAGGTCGCTCAGGACGACGACCTTCACGTCGCCGCCCGCCGAAGGTCGCACCACATCGCCGTACTCCAGTACCAGTCCGCCCGTAGAGAAAACGGCGTCGGTTTCGACGATCACTGCCTGGTCTTTGGTCGTCGCATAACCGCCCCATCCGCCGATCTGGAACGCGCCCAGCGTTATCCGGGCGCCACCTTGCGCATCGATGGGAACGAGCGACGCGCGCCGATCCTGGCGCGGGAGCAGGTAGGGCGTGCGCGTCATCACGGCGTCGAGTGCTCCGGTTTCGACGTGCGGCGTGTTGCGGGCGTAGAACTCGAGCGTCGGCGAGGCGCGGACGCTCAGATCGGCGAAGGCGGTAACGGCGTCGCTCCCCTCGAAGTTTATGGAGTTGAATCCGCCTTCCGCGTGAGTCGCCATGAACCGAGGGCCAAGGGTGAGGCGCAGGTAATCCGTCGCGAACGTCGCGTCCAGGCCCGTCGATGCGTAGCCCAGGTCGGCCTGCGTAACGTCCGTTCCGATGCCTGCGATGGCACCGTCTACGAGTGCCCGTACCTGCCAGTCCTCCCACGCATACGCAGCGCTGAACCCGCCGGACAGCCGGGCTTCGCGGTCGAGCGTTCGGTCGTCGTCTTCGCTGATCGGGCCATACAGACCCGTGTCGTAGCGCGTTTGGTCGAATCGAACGTTTGCGCTCAACGCCCATGCGGGAGCCGGGTGGAGGCTGCCCGAGGCGAATGCACCGCCTCTGATGCCCAATCGGCGCGGCGCCTCCTGCGGATTGAATGCCGGATTGAAAGGGGGAGTGCCTGGCTCGGCGCCGAACAGGCGGAACGAGTGGAAGAATCCGTCGACGCCTGTCCGGTAGCTTCCGCGCGCGCCACTGCCTTCCACTCCGACGCGCGCCGTTGCCGCGTCCGCATCGGCCGTAGGCAGAAACGGGTTCGGCGTGTGACCGTCGGTACCTTCGTAAGCGGCTTCGACGAACACCTGCGCCGCCGGTGCGAGCCGAAGTCCGGTCGTCAGGCTCCCGAAGCGCGTCAGCAGGCTTCCGGCTCCGCCCTCGACGCCGCCACGGCGAGCGTTCGGAAGGTCGAGCAGGGCGGTCTGAGGAGCATCCGGCCGTCCCAAAGGACTAGGCGGAAGGAGCGGCTGTCTATATGTCGGGCGAGTGGGGCGCCGGTCCTCGCCGACGCCTCGCACGCGCGATGGAGGCGCGAACCCGGCCAGCGGTAACCGCGCCACCGATGGGAACGAGACCGACAGCGCGCCCCGGATCTCGACCTCGCGCGGCGAAAGGTCGGGCAGCGTGTCGCCGCGCGCCTGGGACTGGGCGGTGTCGGTGGTTAGAAAGAGGAGTATGCAGGTGACGGCCAGCCCGGCGAAGGTCCGAGCGAACCGCGCCCTGCTTTTCGAACCAGGAGAAAAGGAGAGAGCCATCGAGTTCGGCAGGTAGAAGGCGGGGCGAGGTGGGGCAGAGCCCATGGCCGAGGAGCGGGGAAAGGGGGAAGCCATCACAAGGCGTCTCGTTCGGTGCGAGCGACGGCGGCCCACGGGGTATCCGGATAGAGCTGGGCGGCCCGGTCATACGCATCGACGGCGCGCTGCGTGCGACCCAGCGAGACGAACGCCCGCGCCTCGGCGACGAGTGAAGCGGCGACCCACTCGTTGAATCCGGCGAGGTCGTCTTCGTAGCTGCCCAGCGCGTCCAGTGCGGCCTGGGATTGCCCATCTGCGATCAAGGCGCTGGCCAAGCGGAAGCGGGCTTCGGCACTCACTTCTGACGGCGGTTCGGATGCCAACTCGCGCAGGCGCTCGCGTCCGGCTGCGGGGTTTCCGGCCATCAGTTCGACGCGCGCCAGTCCCAGGGCGGCGGCCTCAGTCGCGAAGATCGACGCGTCGTCCCGGTCGCTGACGCTCGTGAAGGCCGTTGCGGCGGACCGAGCGTCGCCTAGCGCGAGGAAAGCCTGACCCTGACCGACGAGCGCGTCGGTCTGCGCATCCACGTCGGCCGGTGCGCGCTCGGCTAGTTGGCGGTAGGCCCAAAGCGCGTCGCGCGCACGGTCGGCGTCGAGGTAGAGGCGTCCCAGGCGACGGGCAGCTTCGGGGGCGCGTTTGTGGTCGGGTAGATCGAGAACGGTGCGCAGGGCACGTGCTCCGTCGTCGGTCCTCCCTTCGTCGGCGTAGAGATCGCCCAGGTAGAACAGGGCATCGCCCCGCTCGCTGGGGGATGCGCCCGAGCGCAAGATCGCCTCGAACGCATCGGCTGCCCGCGCGCGCTCCCCGCGTTGATAAAAGCCCTCGGCCTGCCGAAACCGCACCTGAGCCGCGACCGACGGCGGGGCGCTTTCGACGAACGATCCGATCACGGCGATGGCTTCCTCTTCGCGTCCCAGCCCGATGAGCGTCGACTGCAGACTCGACGCGGCCTCGGCAGCGAATGGGCTGGACGGGTACTTGGTCAGGACGGTGCGATAGGCGTTCTCGGCGGCCTCGAGGTCTCCGGCGTTGTAGTGCGCGTCGCCGATGGCGTACTGCGCTTTGGCCGCGACCGGGTCATTGGGATACGAGCGGATCACGCTGCGATAAGCCGTAATGGCGTCGGCGTAGAGACCCTCTTGGAAAAAGTAGAAGCCAACCAGAAACGCTGCCTCGTCGCGCCACGGGCTTTGCGGATACTCTTGCGCCAGCCGTTCGAGCGATCGCCGCCCGCGCTCGGGGCGTCCGCCCAGGTTCTGCGCCTGTCCGATCTGGAAGAGGGCGTAGTCCCTGCTCAGCGTGCGGACGCGGCCGTAGGCGTTGGCGGCTTCGAGGTAGTTGCGCTGAGCGAAGTACGAATCGCCCAGACGCAGGTGGGCTTCGTCCGAATAGCGGTCGGCTAGCGGGTTCTCGTCCGCCTCGGGGTCGTATTCGTCGATGAAGCGCTCGAACGCCTGAGCGGCCGGGCCGTAGCGGCGCTCGCGGAAGTGGACCCAGCCTCTGACGTACTCGGCGGCAAACAGGAAATCGCCTTGGGGAAAATCGCGGGCGTAGGCGTCTATGGCCGACAGGGCTCCTGCATAGTCCTCCATCTGAAAGCGCGTCTCGCCCAGCCAGAACAGGGCGTCGCCGCGCAGTTCGCGCGAAGCTGAGCGCTCGACGAGTTCGGTGAACGAGCGAGCGGCGGGAGCATAAGCGCCCGTGCTGTAGAGCAGATAAGCGCGCTGGAAGGCGAGGTTGTCCCGCACGTCGGGTGCGGCGCTGCGCTGCCTGCGTCCGGCTCGGTCGAAGAGGCGTTCGGCGCCGTCCGAGTCGCCCAGGGCGAGGCGCGCGTTGGCCCACAGGTCGAGGGCGTCGTCGGTGAACGCCGTATCGTCGTAGTCGCGCGTCAGGCGGTCGAATGCGGTCGAGGCGTCCTCGAAGCGGCCCTGCGCGTAGGCGAGCACGCCTTGCTCGTAGCGCGCGCGCGGCGCATCCGGCTGATCCGGCCACGCATCGGCGACGCGTCCGTAGGCTCCGGCGGCGTCGGTCTGCTGTCCCGACTCGGCCAGGGCGACCGCATACAGGTACGCAGCCCGCGATCCAACGCTGTCGCTCTGCGCTTCTTGAGCGCCCAGCCCAAGAAACCGAGCCGCATCAGCCGACCGACCGGATTCGAGCAGCGCCCGTCCCAGTCCATACAGGCTGCGCGCGTAGTAGTCGCCGCTGGCAAAGTCGGCGAGGAGCGTGCGGTAGTGGCTCGAAGCTTCGTCGTAGCGCTGCTGGTGATTGTAGCCTTCGGCCAGCAGAAAGAGCGTCCGCTCGCGCGCGTCCCCGCCTAGCGCCGACAGGCGCGGTTCGGCCGTCTCCGTCAAACGTCGCCAGTCTCCCAGCTCGTAGTAGACTTCGGCGAACGCCAGACCGAGCGCCTGGCCGTAGGTCGTCTGCGGATAGCGCGCTCCCAGCAGTTCGAACGTATCGGCGGCGTCCTCCAGCCGTCCCAGTCTTACTTGGTGAAACGCTTGGGCGTAAAGAGCGGACGGCGCTGTCTGAGCGTCGGGAAAGCGGTCGGCGGACAGGCGGTAGAGGCCGAGCGCACGGTCTTCCTGTCCCTGCTCACGTGCCGCATCGGCCTGCCGATAGATTGCCTCGGCGAGGGTCTCACGCGCCTGGGCGGTCGGCGCGTTTGGTCGTTCCGTGAGCACGTCGAGGGTCTGATCGGCCAGGGCGAAATCTCCGGCTTCTGAGAAGTAGCGAGCAGCCGCGAGGCGGGCGCGTGCGGCTTGCGGATGCGTCGGGTAGGCGACTTCGAAGCTGGTCAGCAGGCGAACCGCCTGGGCGCTCTGCCCCGCTCCCAGCAGGCTGACGGCCTCGAACAACGTAGCCTCGGCCGCCATTGGCGCGTCCGGATCGACAGCTCGGACCGATGCGAACGCGCGGGCAGCCGCGTCGTAGCGCTGGTCGGCGTAGAGAGCAAACGCATCGGCATAAGCAGCCGTCGCGCGGACCCCATCGCCGTCTAATGCGAGAGGAGCCGTCGCGTGAGAAAGGCTGGGCGGTGCCAATACTGCGACCGACGGAGCCTGCCCCCAGGCAGGAGCCAGGCCGATGCAGGCGATCAGCAGGAGCAGCGAGCGTCGAAAAAGCCGGGTCGGCACGAGCGGGAGAGGAGAAGGAGGAGACGAGGGCACACAACGCGCGAGTTAGCCGCGGCGCGTCCGGCTCAGTGGGTAAATAAGTTGCTACACCCCTGCGCGCAAGCATCTTGTTGGAGGGGGCGCGGATAGGACAGATAATGCGCTCTGCCTCCTAAAGGTAGCATGCATTCTCTCCCCCGAATCTTACCCCTTTATCATGAGCAATCGCAACCCCGAGGAACGCTCGGCTGCCCATCCTCCTGTCACGCCCGACCAGCCTGCTGCCCATGCGACCGGTGCCGAAGTGACCAAGGAGGTCGCGCGCCTCGCTCCCCAGTCTGACGAGACGCCCGTGGGCGTCGACCTCGACGCGTTCGCCAAGGCGCAGGAGCTTGCGACCGAATACTACGCCAAGCTCAGCGACTTGACCGTTTCGTTCGGGGAGCAGGTTGGCACCTACTATGGGCGGAGCCGCGGAGCCGTGGGCGACAACCCGTTGCCCTCGCTCTCAGGCGCGTTCGTGGTTGGCATCGTGATCGGTACCATCCTGGGTCGCCGATAAACCTGACGCCATGACCTCCCCCCCACTCAATAGTGACGGCGCCCCTCCTATCGTGGAGGCTCCGGTACGGCCCGTGCGGCCCGTGCCGCCTCAACCTGCGATTCCGCCCGTCGCCCCGCCGTCGCGCCAGCTGCCCGAACGCTCGGACCTCGCGAGTACGGCAGAGAGCCTACTCGACCAAGCGCAGCAGTGGATGGAGCAGAACCAGACGGTCGCTATGATCGGCGCATTCGCGCTGGGCACGTTTCTGGGCATCTGGATCCGCCGCTAATTTCTTCTCCCCCGATTACAACCGAAACCGATATGGCAACCGCCAACGCTACTTCTTCCGAAGCGACAGAAACCGGAGCTACCGAAACAGGAGCCACCGACGTAGCCGCTCGCCTCGAGTCCTTCACCTCTGATCTCTCGGCGACGTTCGACAAGACGCGCGAGGACCTCTCGGGCGTGCTCGACAACCTGCGTCTGCAAGCCGCCGAGTTCGACGCCAAGGAAGCCGGTACCCAGGTCAAGACGTGGGTCGAAGCTAACCCGACAATCGCCGTCGCCGTTGCCGTCGGTGGTGGACTGCTGCTCGGCCGCGCGATTGGGTCCGCCTTCAGTCCTGCGCCTCCGCCCACATTCACCCAGCGCGTCCAGAGTGGGGCACACCAGGTTGGCGAGCGGGCGTCGTCGCTTGGAGAGGAAATCCTGAAGAGCGCTGCTGTTGCCGGAGCCGCTATCGCTGCCGGAAGCGCCAAAGCTGCCCACGAAGCGTCAAAAGGCGTCAACAAAGCCGGAGGAGTGATCGCCGATTACGCCTCGACCGCGCAGGATCGGGTCTCGCACTTGGCAGACGATGCCTACGGCGCCGTCGATCAGTTCTCTGGAGTGGCGAGCAAGGAGTTCAAGAAGGCGAGCAAGAAAGCCCGCAAACAAGGCAGGCATCTGGCGGACGAAGCGTCGTCTGTCGCTCACGTCGGGGCTGAGATGAGCGAGCGCGCCATGGCCGCCGCCCGAACTGTTGCAGCGGCGTACGTCGTCAAAAAAATCGGCAACTGGACCGGCATCATCCGCTGATCCCGACGAGTCGTCGCTGACTCCGTCTGATCTACACGGCCCCTTGCTCTCGTCTGAGGGTGAGGGGCCGTACCTTTTTCGGCTGTGCCCCGTTGGGCACGACTCGTGCCCGCGCTTCATCATCCCCACCCACCTGCCATGAGCGTCTTAGCTGTAGGAACCGTCGCGTTTGACACTATCGAAACCCCGTTTCAACTGCCTCAGCGTGTTCTCGGCGGTAGCGGATCGTACATCACGCTTTCGGCGCGCTACTTCGCCCAGGACGTGCGGCTCGTCGGCGTGGTCGGTGGTGATTTCCCGGACGAGTATCGCGCATTTTTGGCCGATGCGGGCGTCGACCTGGAAGGACTCGAAGTGCAGCCGGAGGGCAAAACGTTCGCGTGGGAAGGGCGCTACCACTACGACATGAACATGCGCGACACGCTGGCGACGCATCTGAACGTGCTGGCGACCTTCGAGCCCAAACTACCCCCTCGCTACCGCGATGCCGAAATCGTTTGCTTGGGCAACCTCGACCCGAGCGTGCAACTCCAGGTACTCGAACAGTTGGATTCGCCACGCCTAACGATCCTAGACACGATGAACTTCTGGATCGAGAACACGCCCGACACGCTGCGCGAGGTGCTCAGGAAAGTCGATGTGCTCGCTGCCAATGATGCCGAAGTGCGCCAACTCGCCGGAGAGCCGAACCTGATCACTGCTGCCCGCAAAGTCCGCGCGATGGGACCTCGGACGCTCGTCGTCACCAAGGGCGAGCACGGCGCGCTGCTGCTCCACGACGAACAGATCTTCGTGGCACCAGCGCTCCCCATTGAGGACATCCAAGACCCGACCGGCGCGGGCGATACGTTCTTGGGCGGGTTTGCCGGGTACCTCGACTGGGCAGGCGATGTGACGCTCGACACGATCAAATCCGCTGTCGTGTACGGTAGCGTAATGGCATCGCATTGTGTGGAAGCGTTCGGCCCTGCCCGTCTATCCAACCTCGACGACGACGCCATCCGCGAGCGAGCCCGTGCCTTCCGCGACCTGAGCGCCGTCCCTGACCATGTCTCGGATACGTTGTTCCGTCGCGGTGTGGCGGCGTGAGACACCTAGCAGCGACGCGGCTCGCATGCATTCGGCCTCTGTCTTTGACTTCCCGACGCTCGTTTAGCGTGGCACAGTGGTGCGCTCGGCAATGCGCGTTGAGGACCTCTGAGATATTCAGATTGAGTCGCAGAAGGCATTCCTATCGTCAGCTTGAATCGTCAGGTTCATTACGCCGTCGTCCGACCTGTGCGGGGGACGGCGTTCTATTTTCCGGCTCCATCCATCCGCACTTCTATGCGCACCGTCCTTCCAGCCGTCGGCCTCTGGGTCCTCTACGTCTTCATCTTCGCCGCTGCCGGAGGCCTAGCGACAGGCATAATGGCGTGGCTGTTCGAGCGCATCGTCGCCGAGCCCTTCACTGATCCGTTCTACAGCGTCTGCTTCGGCGCGACGGGCTTCATCGCCTATAAACTGGCGACCGATGTCATCGAGCAGCGCGCCCGCATCGCCCGCTATCGGTCCGCTCCGGCCTCGCGTCCTTTGGATACAGGCAAACCGCTAGTCTGAAGCTAGGCTTTGTCTGAGAAATCAGCGGGAGGTCGATTCGGAGTCGGGAGCGCGCTCGGCAAGGCGCGCGAGGCATGTCCTGAGCGTAGCCGAAGAGAGAGCGATGCACCGCATCGGGCGACGAGCGCAACGTGGCTGAGCGTGCTATCCGGCGCGAATCGGACCGCGAGTGGATTCTCAGACAAAGCCCAATCTGCAAGAAGAAGCCCGCCAGGCCGCGGAGGCCTGACGGGTTTGAAGCAGATGAGTCCGATCTTTCGCGTCAATCCTCGTCGCTAGCCGCATCGACGCGGCGCTCGTCGGTGTCGGTGGGCGGAGCGTCAGTCGAGTCGCCTTCGCGCCGCCGGCGTTTTTTGCGGCGTTTGGGGCGCTCCTCTTCGGATTTCGGGGAGTTGTCCGCATCGTCTCGAACGGCTACGTCCTCCACGCCCTCCAGAGCGTTCCTTGTCGTCGTCGCGGTCTTTGCTTCCGAAGCGCTCGGCGCGTTCTTGGTGTTCGAGTTCGGGAGCGGGCGGTGCGTGCTGGTTGGTATGGTACAGTTCGTCGAGCAGCAGGGCGAGTAGCATCGGCTCTTCCTGCGCTAGCTCCTTGACGAGCGGCACGAACCGTTCGGCGCGCTCCTTACCGATGGTCGATGCCTCGCGCATGGACGCTTCGAGCGTCTCGGTTAGACGTTCGCCCAGGCGCTCGCTCAGCTGCTCATCGGTCGGGGCTTCGCGCAGTTCGAGCGGGATGTCGTAGCGGCGAGCAATGCTCGTCAGCTTGGCCTTGTCGGCGTTGGTGACGAGTGAGATCGCCGTTCCCGCTTTGCCCGCGCGCGCGGTCCGCCCGCTGCGGTGGACGTAATACTCGGGGTCCTGGGCCACGTCGTACTGGAACACGTGGCTCAGATCTTCGATGTCGATGCCGCGTGCGGCTACGTCGGTCGCGATCAGGAAGCGCAGGTTGTTGTCGCGGATGCGCGCCATGATCTTCTCGCGCGCCTTCTGCGACAGGTCTCCCGAGATCTCGCCCGCGTCGTGTCCGTAGTTGCGCAGGAACTGGGTCAGGTATTCGACCTCGCGCTTGGTGTTGCAAAAGATGATCGCGCTCTTGGGATTCTCCATCTCGATCAGCCGCACGAGCGTCCGATCCTTGTCCATCCCGTCGACGACGTAGTAGCGGTGGGCGATGCCGCTCACGTTGACGTTGCCGCTGGCCAAGGCGAGGAAATCGGGTCCGTTCAAGAACTCCTTAGCGAGGGCTCTAACGGCTCCGGGCATCGTCGCCGAGAACATCATCGATTGGCGCTTGCGCGGCAAATAGCGCTTGAGCCGCCGCATAGCCGGGTAGAAACCCATCGACAGCATTTCGTCGGCTTCGTCGAGGATCAGAGCGCGTAAGGCATCGAGCGTGAACGTGCGCCGCTCCAAGTGGTCGAGGATACGCCCTGGTGTGCCGATCACGACCTGGACACCGCCTCTGAGCGCCGCGTTTTGCTGCTCGTACGACACACCGCCGTAGACGAGCACGCTGGTTAGATCACCCTCGCTACCCAACCGCTCGAACTCGGCGTGGATCTGCCGCGCCAGTTCGCGCGTCGGTGCCATGATCAGCGCCTGCACCTTCTTCTCATCCGGGTCGAGCGTCTGAAACAGAGGAAGTAGAAATGCACCGGTCTTGCCCGATCCCGTCTTGGACTGCACGATCAGATCGCGTCCTTCGAGCAGCGGTGGGATGCTTTTCTGCTGGACCGGCATCAGGGTGTCCCATCCCGCCGAGGCTACGGCGTCGCGGAGCGGCTCGGGCAGATCGTCCACTCTAACCTCTGGCAGCTCATCGCCCGAGGACGCCTTAGCTTCGGCTTTGGCCTCGTCGAGGCGTGTTTTCTCCTGCGCGCGCGAGGTGAGATCGAGGGATTTGATGAAGCTGCGGGCCAAAACGAGAGCGGTCGAAAACGAGGGAAAACAGTATCCTCGCAAGGTACGACCGTCTTCGGCTCGTTCCGTTCGTAGGAGGGTGCTTGGCAGGGCGAGCGCATTCTCACCTGACGGATTTGCCTGGTCGGTTTTCGTGCGGTCAGGCAAAGGCCCGCGCTCTTTTCTGTATGGGCAGGCAGTTGTGGATTACTGGGTCACTGGGTGTCCTACCTTCGTAGTGAAGACGGTCGGGAAAACTGAGAAAAGGCCAATCGGCGGACAATGTCCTCGCCCTGGAGTGCGTGGTCGCGCGGAGGCATCTGTCGGGCTGGTCGAGCGGGGTCACGGCGCCGGAGGAATCAGTTCGTAGTCGATCGGTTTGAGCGCTCCGTTGTTGGTGCCTTCTGCGGCGCATGCGGTCAGGCCGATGGTAAGATCCATCAGGGCGCGGAACGTGATGCTGTCGCCCGGCTTGCTCGTGGGCGGCTCGACCGAAAGCGAACCATCGGGGCGGACGGGGACGTTCATGAAGATGTTGAACGAGGTCGGCACGCGGTCGCGCGTCATGCCGTGCGGTCCCAGGTGATCGGCCAGGTTGATCAGGCAACTCGGGTGGCTGTGGCCCGGCGGCAGGTCGTAGAGCAAGACATACATTTCGGGCGAGCACGGCGTGAGTAAGAAATCGTGGACGCCGCACGTGTCATCCACGATCTCCAGCATCCGAGCGCTCCGATTGCTCCACAGCGCGTGACCAGTCGTCAGGCGGATCGTCTCCTCGTAATCGAACGTGCGGCCAGACGAGAGCCAATGGTCCGCGTCGCCCTGTTCGAACGCCATCAGGTCCGACACCTGCTCGCCCATCGGGTCGATCACGCGCAAGCTCCACCCGGCAGGCAGGTCGAATGCAATCCCGCTCGACGGCGCAATGCGATGCCGGGTAGGGACTGGGGCGACGGTCGTTCGAGTCATGCGGATTCGGTTTTAGGAGGAGCGGAGCTCGCATGGAACGGGCATTTCCATCCCGCCTCGACGGCACGCCCTGCATACTGCCGCGCTTCGCTGCGCGATCCGAAGTCGTCCATCATCGGGTTGACCGATCCGGCGAGCGCTCGGTCGCGCGCTCTGATCAAACCGCGCACCTTATCGTAGCGCCCCTGCTCGCGCAACTGCTCGAACTGCGCGTGCAGATTGAACACGATCATCGGATAGTCGAACTGCCGTGCCGGCCGCGACGCGTTGGGGTGCATGCCGACGACGTAAAACCCACGCCCTGCGAACGAGAACGAGAACGTCGGATCGGATGGGTCGGACGAAACCGCAGCATCCCACGATTGATCGTCGCGTTCGTGGAGCGAGACCAGCAGCGCCCACAGGTCGCGCTCGAAGACCTGTTCGTCGGCGGGCGCGGGACCGTCGTAGATCGACACGAACGACCGAAAGCCCCGCTCTGGCTCTGGCTCGGCAGCGAATGCGGACAGATCGCGCGTGAGGGCGTCGGCTGCGTCCGGCGAAGTCAGTGAGGAGTAGGTGCGAAGCTCGTATTGCCCACGTTTGAGGGCTGACTTCGCCATGATGCATGGATAGCCGCGTTCGGCGACGAACTGCTGGAAAGCCCATTGGGCTTCGGGTTGGAGGAGAGGCACAGGGTCGAATGGTGGTTCGCTAGTAAGAACCGGATACATTCTTGAAAGTGCTGTGGTACATATATGTATGCGATGTCCTCTCGCCTCGTTTTCCCTCATGTGTAAAATGTGTTGGATGTTGGTCTGACCACGAGGCGGTGAGCGCAACCGGCAGACAATGGTTTCGTACCGCTCGTCTCCCCTACTCCCTCGCCATGTCCGAGCGCCGCTACGACGAAGCCGAAATCCGAGCCATATTCGCTCGTGCTGCTGAGGAGCAGGAGCAGGCACAAAGCCGGTTGGGCTCGGACGACGGATTGACGATCGCCGAACTGACACAGATCGGCGAGGAGGCCGGACTCTCACCTGCTTTCGTAGCCCGCGCCGCTGCCTCGATCGACCGTCTCGAACCGGCTCCGCCGCAGACGCGCATCGCCGGATTACCTGTCGCCGTCTCTCGCAACGTCCACCTAGACGAGCCGCTGACCGATAGCGAGTGGGAGGTTCTGGTGTCGGATCTGCGCTACACGTTTGATACCAAAGGAAAGGAGCGCTCGACTGGCAACGTGCGCGAGTGGCGCAACGGCAACCTGTACGCCATCGCCGAACGGTCCGACGGTGGTTACCGTTTGCGGTTGGGGACGAAGAAGGGAGACGCGCAAACGAGTTTGATACTAGGCAGTGCCTGTGTGGCAGTCGCCCTGGTTTCGCTGTTAGGCGGTGTGCTCGGACCCGGGCTCAAGGTCGCGCTCCCAGCTCTCCCTTTCGGTTTCGTCGGTCTCAGTCTGCTGGTCTCGATGTGGTTCTCGCTTCCGCGGTGGGCTGCTAGGCGCGAGCGGCAGATGGAGGGTGTTGCCGAGCGGCTGATGGAGCGCTTCGAGCTTTCGAGCGACGAGGAGACACACGTTCCGCTGCTTGACATGGAAGACGACGATGTCGTACGCGATTTCACGGGTGCTGTGGTGCGGACGCGGTCGTAGCGCCGAACCCGGACGCGGGCGCGCCGGTTGAGGTGGCTTTCTCACCAACTCAATCGCCGCTCGCTTTATGGATCTCGAACTCAATGGAAAAGTCGCCCTCGTTGCCGGTGCTTCACGCGGTCTGGGCGCCGCCATCGCCGACCGGCTCGCCCAGGAAGGCTGCTCGCTGGTCGTCACGGCGCGGGGCGAAGAAGCTCTGAACGAGACGGCCAATCGGCTGCGTGCGCATGGTGGAAACGTCCACGCCGTCGCCGCCGACGTGACGGACAAAGGTGCAGCGCAAACGCTGGTCGATGCCGCTGTCGAGCGCTTCGGCGGCCTCGATCTGCTCGTCGGCAACGCCGGTGGAAACCGCCGCAAGCCGTTTGCCGAGACGACCGACGACGACTGGGCCGACATCCTCAACCTCAACTTCCAATCGCACCTGCGCCTGGCCCGAACCGCAATCCCGGCAATGCGCACCCGAGGCGGTGGCGCAATGCTGTTCGTCGCGTCGATTTTCGGTCGTGAGGCGGGAGGCGCGGGCCTGTCGATCTACAACGCGACCAAGAGCGCGCTCATCAGTGCGGCCAAGATCATGTCGCTCGAACTGGCGGGCGAAGGCATCCGCGTCAACACACTCGCGCCGGGCAGCATCCGCTTCGAGGGCGGATCGTGGGACAAACGCGTCAAGTCGGACCCCGAAAAGATGAAGCAGTTCGTCGCCGACAACATCCCGCTGGGCCGGTTCGGAACGGCAGAGGAGATCGGAGACGTGGCGGCGTTTCTGCTTTCGGCCCGCGCCAGCCTCATCACCGGCGCCTGCCTCAACGCCGATGGCGGACAGTCCAAAAGCCTGATCTGACTCGCGGAATCAAGGCTGTCAGCTCTTCCAGAGCTGACAGCTTTCGGAGCATAAGCCTCACTACGCCAGCAAATCGCGCAGTGCCGCCAGATTGGCGTCGTCGTCGAAGAGCGCGCGGATGGGTACGGCAAATCCTTCGACGGCTACGCTCTCGAGTATGCCGTTGCTCGACTTCATGCGCAGCGCGTACGGCGTCCCGATCGTCCGACACGTACTGCTCGACGACTTCGGCAACCGGATCGATGATCCAATATTCGATTACACCGTGCGCGGCGTAGTCTTCCATCTTGACGCCTCGGTCGCGCGCCTCGGTCCCGGGCGACAGGATCTCAGCGGCTAGGTCGGGCGCAGGGAAGCGCAGCGTGTTGGCGTGGATCGCTCCGCTCTTCTCGTCGCCGAAAAAGCAGATGTCCGGTTCGTAGTCGTTGCGCGTCAGCGAGACCATCGCTTTCTCGACCATGACCTTTCCCAGTCGATGCTGCTGTACGTGAGTGCGAAGCAGCGTGTCCAATCGGCTCGTAATTTCGACGTGTGCGGCGCGGGCTGGACTGTGCATGACTACTTCTCCGTTGATGAACTCGCCCTTTTCGTGCGGCTGGATCGCGTTGACGAATGCCTCACGTCTCCGCGACTCATCGCTCAGCAGGCGAGTTAGCTCCTCGACGTGCCGAGGTAGCGCGGGAGAGGCGACCAGTTCGGCGGGTAGAGAAATCAGTGGAGGCATGGCAGCGGGGCGTTCGGCGTCTTTACGATACGCACTGGGCGCGATCTGCGTTGCCGGGCTGACCGCTACTCGAACGCGACGAACTTCACTTCGAGGCAGCGCGCTTCCTGGGCAGCGCTGCGCCACTGGATCAGGATCGGGCTTTGGTACGTGCCGTGTAGCACGCGGCCGACGCCCGATGTGGCTTGATCCGAAATGGGCAGGCTGACCGCGCGCTTCATGTGCAGCCGGCGAGCCGCAGCGCTTCCGATCAGGCGGTCCATCACCTTCTCGACGGGCGTGCCGCGCAGTCCGAGTTTGTCGAGCACGCGGTTGACGACGAGTACGAAGTCGTATTTGGCATAGTTGAGCGCCTTGCTCGGCACGCTGCGCGGGTCGCGGAGCATGTGCCAGCCCTGCTCGGCGACAAAGCGAAACGGGTTGCGGATTACGTCGGCGAGGTCGTGGCGCATCAGCAGCGTCTCGTACTCGTTGACGGTGAGCGCGGCGCCCTTCTCGTCGTCGCTCAGGCTGAGTTCGACGCGGCCCTTGGAGATGCCCAATCGCTGAATGTGGGCGTCGAGTTCGTCGAGAAAACCCAGGCGGCTGTCGCGCAGGTTGAACGCGTCGACCCTACTGCGGCTGGCGGGAACGCGGACGCACCGCTCTTCGGCGACGACTTCATCGGTGAAACCTGTGATCGTCGTTTTGCGCGTCCGGCGCTGCGAGCGAAAGACGCCATCAAGGTCGACGAAGTAGGCCGGGTTATCCTCCTGCACGTCGTAGGTGACGCAGTTGAGGAGGCCCGTACCGATGAACGTCAGGTGCGAGTCACCGTTGAGCGGCTCGTTGACCTTTTGCGCCTCGGTCAACTCGTCGCGGTGTTCGAGCATGTCGTGGCGGTAGCCCGCGCCCGCCGGATAGAGCTTCTGGTAGGCGCGCACGAAGTCTTGGAGCGAGTCCTTGGAATGCGACAACTCGTTGCAGACGGCCTGCTCGAAGTAACCCGCCGTCGTGTGGAACGACGTGTAGAGCGCCTTGGGGAAACCGTGCAGGAAGTCGCCGTGCTCCTCGCGCAGCAACTGGTTGACGTCGGTGATGCTGAACCGCTGGGCGGGTTGAATCGCCAGCGTGATCTCGGACGTAGCCATCGGGGAGCGGAGTGATTGATACGGATGTAAAAGTAGGCGCAACTAGCACCTGGGCAAAAGAGATTAAGACGACACCGGTTCCCCTTGGCCGTTCGGTCACGCATTCCTCGTCGGACGCGCCTCGACGGTGCCATCGGCGAAGCGCAGGTTGACCACGTCCAGTGCTCGCGCAGCGGCAGCAGACAAAACAGCCGTTCCCTCGCCCGTCTCGATCCGCGCATAGCCTCGTCGCAGCGGAGCGACCGGGTCGAGCGCCGAAATTCGCGCCTGGGCGACTTCGGTTCGTCTGCGCAGCGCATCCATCCGCTCGGCCAGCGCGCGCTGCATCCGCTCGACCTGCCGCTCGGTCTGCACGCGTGCGTCGCGGACGCGCTGCGGCGTGCGATAGAAGGCGGGCGACCCCGTCAGGCGCTGGACCGACAGGCGCCCTCCGTCGATCTTCGAGCGAGCGGCATCGGCCATCGTGGCAGCGTAGCCATAGAGCAGCGCTCGCGTCTCGGCGGCGTGGGGAACGACGATCTCGGCGGCCATCGACGGCGTCGCCGCGCGCACGTCGGCGACGAAATCGCTGATCGAAAAGTCCGTCTCGTGTCCAACGGCCGACACGACCGGGATGGGGCACTCGGCGATCGCCCGAGCGACCGGTTCCTCGTTAAAGGCCCACAAGTCTTCCATGCTGCCTCCGCCGCGCCCTACGATCAGCACGTCCGGCCGGTACGGATCGCCGCCGGGCAGCCCGGCAAACGTGGCGACGGCTTCGGCGATCTGAGCAGCAGCTCCGATGCCCTGGACGCGGACGCCGAGCACGAACACTTGAGCCAGCGGAAACCGGCGCTCCAAAACGGCGAGGATGTCGCGCAGGGCGGCGCTCTGACCCGACGTGACGACGCCGATGCGCTCGGGGTAGAGCGGCAGCGGCTTCTTGCGCGACTCGTCGAGCAGGCCCTCGCCAGCCAGTTGGGATTTGAGCGCGTCGAACGCCGCCATCAGCGCGCCCTCTCCGGCAGGCTCCATCGTATCGGCGACGAGTTGGGTGTCGCCGCGCGCTGCGTAGTGGCTCACGCGGCCTCGGATGCGTACCTGCATTCCGTTCTCGGGCGTAAAGAAGACGCCCCGCGCCTGGCTCTTCCACATCACGCCTCGAATCTGCGCGTTCTCGTCTTTGAGCGAGTAGTACAGGTGGCCCGATGGGTAGGCGCGAAAGTTGGACAGCTCGCCCTCGACGTATACCTGGTCGAAGTCGGTTTCCAGCACGGCGCGGATCTCGGCGGCCAGGTCCGATACGCTGCGAACGGTGGGCGCGTCGGGTTCGGGCGAGGCGAAGAGGTCGAGCACGGCAGGTCGGTGGGTGAACCGTCAGGTACGGACTCGAGCGGAGTCAGGCTCCCAAGCGCAACGCCAAACGGCCCTCCTGCCGCTAAGCAGAAGAGCCGTTCGGTGTCTAAAGCGGGGTGCTTACTTGGCCGTGACCTCGCCGGACAAGCTGATCTGGCTGATGCGCAGTGAGCCGGTGAGCGGGTCGCTCGGATTGCTCGAATCGACGGTGAGGCCAAAGCTGATCGGGATACGGGTGCCCGAAAGCGCTGCGGCAATGCCCGTGCGGATCTCATCGATGGACAGACCGGCGTAATTGGCCAGGCTGGGACGCTGGTTGGCTGGAAGCAGGTTCAAGTAGGCTTCGTATGCGCTCAGGTCGATGGTCGCGTTAGGGCCGAGTAGCGTAGACGGGCTAACGGCTGTGACACTGCCGTCAGTAACAGTGATCGAGATAGGCGTCCCGGGTATGGGAAACCCACCAAGCGTCAAGAATCCGCGAATGACGCCAGAGGGGGCCGATGACTTGGACGAAGCCGACGAGGTAAAGGTAAACATCCTCGGCGCGAGCTTGATGTTCGTAACCGAGTTGATGCCCTTGATGTCGCTGCTGAGCGAGTTTTCGATGCTTTCGCTCTGGATCGTTGCCTCACCTGGCCGAACCTGAGTCGTGACACCGGCGCCCAAGTCGACGTCCGTGTCTTCGACGTTAAAGCGGAGTTCGAAGCCTTCGAGCGGGTCGCTGAACTCGCACGCAGTCAGACCAGCGACTGAGAGCAGGAGCGCAAAAGGAAGAGCGTGGGATATACGCATGGGGTGAAGACGTGGAGTGGGTTAAAACAGGCGGACCGAGAAGCCCAGAGAAATGACGGGATAGAACTTGTATTCTTCGATGTTGCGTTCCAACGTGCGCTCCTGATCGGGAGCTGCCGTAGGAGCGATCAGCTTGGTGCCGGTAAGCTCGACGGTGGGAGACCCTTGGTACATGATTCCGAGTTCGCCCATGAAACCCACGCGGCGCGAGAGCGCGTTTCCGATGCCCAGCGACACGTACGGGGCGACCGAAGAACCCAAGGTGATGTCGGCGTCGACCTGGCCTACATCGCTGGCCGCGTACGTTTGGGTGCCGACCTTGACGGTTTCGTTCTCGGCAAGCATGATCGTTCCCGAGCCGCCGTTTCCGTTGAGGATGGCGCCGCCGCTCAGACGAAAGGCGTTGTCGAAGGGATGGAAGTCGACGAGCAGGGCGCCGGAGAGCAGATTAGCATCGGCCAGGTAGTCGACGTTCCTGCCGTCGACTACCTGGGTGTCATCGTAGCTGAAGTTGAAGAGGTTCACGTTGGCGCGTCCGTGGACGCGGTCGGCGATGCGGACGACCGCGTCCTATGCCCAACCCGCGCGTGCTGGCGTCGGCCGTCAGAGCGAGGGTTTGAGCCGAAGCGTCGGGTGAGAGGAATAGCCCGTCTAAGGCAAGGGCGGCGCAGAGAACGAAGCGCATGGGACGAGATGGAGGAGGAAGAGAGAGAGCAGATGTCACGTCTTTCGCACCTGCCCGAGTACATACGGCAGTTCATCTCGAAAATCGAAACTCGAGCGGACGGGTGTGAAATTCTGTTCGCGCAGTGAACACCAAAGGGAGCCCGCAAGGGGAAAGAGAGATCGGTTCGGATGCGTCACCTCCGATCCTGCAGAGCGCGGTGTGACGCCTAGGGCTCCGGTTGGTAGGGCTGGTATAAGCGGTGAAACCGGCACGTCGGCCCGCTACGAGCGTTCGATCGACTTCTCCACTTCTGTGCAATGGCCGATCTCTCTCGCCCCGTCCGCGTCCTGTTCGTCTGCCTGGGCAACATCTGCCGCAGCCCGCTTGCCGAGGCGCTGTTTCGCGCGCACGCCCAAACCGCTGGTGTTGCCAATCACTTCGAGGTCGCGTCGTCGGGGACGGGCAACTGGCACGTCGGGAGCGCAGCGGATCCGCGTACCGTCGCCGAAGCCGAGCGCAATGGCATCTCGCTCGCCGACCACGCTGCCCGCCAAGTAACCGACGCTGATCTTGCCTACTACGACCACGTCCTCGCGATGGACAAGCAGAACCTCTCCGACCTGCTGGCGCTCGATATGGACGACGCTCACGGTCACAAAGTCCGCCTGCTGCGCGAGTTCGACTCGGATCCCGGCGACTTTTCGGTCCCCGATCCCTACTACGGTGGATCGGACGGTTTCGCACACGTCCAATCCATCGTCGACCGCTCGACCCGGCGCCTGCTCGACGGACTGATAGCGCACTATGAGATGTCCGAGCGCGCGTAGCACGGGTCGTCGCTCTACAGTCTGCGTGCGAGAGCCACGACGGCGCGGTGGCTCTCGACGCCGCCTTCGGTGTCGACGGCTTCGAGGTGGACGACATAGAGGCCGATGCGCAGCGCGTCGCCGTCGTCGTCGTAGCCGTCCCACGACAGCGTTCCGGTCTGACCGGCGAGGGCGACGCGGCGCAACTCGCGCACTTCGCGTCCCTGGTGGTCGAAGATGCGGACGCGAATGCTGTTCGATGTGGCGCGCAGCCGGTAGCGAATCGTCGCCACGTCCTCGAATCCGTCGGCGTCGGGCGAGAAGGGCGACGGGGAGAGGGCGAGACCGGGCTGGTCCAGATCTGTATGAGGGGGTGTAACAAATGAGGGGCGGGCCTGCAACAAGTAATGGCTGAATCTGAGCAGCAGCGTGGACATTTGGGTTAGTTGTGACGCGCGTGGCTTTGATCTGGTTGCGGCTCGGTTGGATGCCAGTTGATTACGCTGTGCTGCCTGATTCGTACGCAGCCTGTGCTGAGGGGCCGCCGGGAAGGATGATCGAGCGTCTGCCGTCGAGGAAGGTGACGAGGCGGTCGTCGGCGGTGAGGTCGGAGGCTTTGGCGAAGGGATCAGGCTCCCACTTGTGGATGCACCTCCAGCCGCCGCAGTTGAGTAGGACGGGTTCGCGGTTGCCGTTGCGCAGTTGGTCGATGGTGGTGATGGTGAGAGTCTGACCGACCATGACGTGACAGAACGGGCGGTTGGAGCCTCGACGGAGACCGACGTATTGGAAGATGCCGATGCCTGCAGATCGTGCTTGGTCGGCGGTGCCTGCTCTGGCTACGGTCATGACCTGCGTTTCTGCGAGTGCCAGGGCGCTGTTGCTTGCCTTGGATTCGAGACCGTCGATACGCTTTTTGAGGCCGCTGATGCTCTCGTTCTGGATACCGGACGCTCGAAGCTCTCTGACCAGGGCGTCGAGAACGTCTTGTCGAACTGGCCGAGGCCGAGGCGTGAAACGCTGTCCGACAGCCTGGACGCGCGGGAAGTCTCGCGTGATGACTACTCCGAAATCGGCGTAGTGCTCGTTGATGAGGTCGAGCGTGGTGAGGTAGGAGCCGGTGACCTGGTCGACGAAGGGTTGGAGTTCGAGCGGGATCAGGTCACGGAGATAGGCGCGGACGGTGGGGATGTCGTTGCGGTCTGTGCCGGTGCGGCTGAGGTAGTTGAGGAGTCGGGTGCGGACGCGGGCGAGGTATTGGGCGACGGTGACGCCTTCCCTCAGCTGAGCGAGGTCGCGTTCGAATCGTTCGTAGCGGGCTTGGTCGATGGCCATGTCAGAGGGGCTTGTGAGGTGTCTACGAGGGCGGCGACTTGGGCGGTGGTGAGGGGCGTGGTGGCGGCTCCGGCTTGTTCTCGGAAGGCTAGGCGGCGGGCCTGTTGGTCGGGGCCGGTGGGTCTCCGGTGATGAGGACTCGGTGACGCTCGCCGTCGAGGCGGTATTGCCAGTTGGTGATCGTGTTGGCTTTGCCGAGGGCGGTGTAGATCAGGAGGTTGCCGCCGGGGGCGGAGCGTACAATGCCGAAACGCCACGAACCAGAGGCGCGCGGCGTTTCGACGGTGATGGTGTCGCCGATTTGAGGGGGTGCGGGGTCAGGCTTCGTCGGCATCGGATGGGGAGAAGAGGTCGCGGGGTGCTGCCTACGGGGCGTTCGAACTCGTCTTTGCTCACCCACTTGTAGCCGCACTGCAGGCAGATGCGGTATCGGTACACGACGGTCGGGAAGCTGTCGGTCTTGTAGACATCGAGAGCGGCTTGGGTACGTCTTTCGACGACTGAATCCGGCGTTGCGGCACTTGGGGCAGACGAGGCGCATCGGGTCAGTGGGTGCGGTGGTTGAGCCAGCCGAAGACGAAGCGCTCGTCTTTCGGCGGCGTTCGGCGAGGGAGATGTAGAAGGCGGTCTGGAGGCCGTCGACGGCGCGGACGAGGACGGTTTGGGCGTCGTGGCCTCTGAGCTTGATGAGGCTGCTGAGCGCGCAGGGTGCGGATTCCGATGGCTCCGTCTTCGATGAGGTCTCGATAGTGGCGTTCGCGGTCGTTGAGGACGTTGAGGCTGCGCTGGAGCCAGCGCCCGGCGCGGCCGGTGCCGACGTTGACGCCGGAGCAGAAGAGTTCGACGGCGAGGTCGGGGCATCCGGCGCGGACGATGGCGTCGAGCTGCATCGTGTTCCAGTAGCCCGCGCGGTAGATCTGCTTGGCGAGGTCGAGGGAGATGCGGTTCATCGGGCCGGTGTAGCCCGATGCGCGGGCGACGGCTTCGGTGATGCCGTAGTTGGTGGCTCCTCCGGAGTCGAGTCTATCATTGCTATATCCCCCCTCCACTTTCAGTACTTGTTGGAGGGCTTTGTCGAACGTTTCGGTGGCGAGGTTCATGGTTCTATTGGTTGGGGTAGAGAATGGCGAATGCCCGCGATACTTCATCGTGAGCGTGGATTGATCGGTGGCAGTTGGCGCACACAAGTCGCACTTTTCTGCCTCTGCTTGGATGGACTCCCAAGAGTTGCGGCCCATCATCAGGCTCACGGATGATTCTTTCTGCGAGGGGTCGCGATGGTGGAGGTCGTATGCCTCAATCGGAAAGACCCCCTTGCAGACGGAGCAGCAACCGCCTTTCTCTTTAATCAGAGCGGCCCACCTAATGCGACGCGCCATGCGATTGTAATGCGACTTGCATACGCCGTGACCGTAGTGCTTCCGGTTGCAGCCCTCGACAGCGCACGTTCTGTCTCTCTGCCTGCTCTCTATCGGGGATTCCATATCCCTACCCTCTTTCTTTCGCAGGTAATGCGCATTGCACATTCCGAGAGCAAGTAGAGGGCGTGAGCATCCGTCGATCTTGCAGACTTGGGTTGTGCCGCGAAGCGGTTTGTCTCCGAGGTTTTCGGGTTTCGTGCCGCGCCGGAGCCGCTTGTAATGCGGCAAGCAGTAGCCGTGTGCTCTTGACTGCCGCGCGCATTCCTTAACTGAGCAGGTCTTAATCACTCTTCCTCCTTGATTACGCGGTGCGCCCATCTTGCCGACAGAGCTTTCCAGTTGATTGAGTTCTGATGCGAGCGCAAGCAGGGTTCTCATGATCTCGTCTATCGTGCGCTCGGGAAAAACCCACTCGCCATACGAGATTTTATCCTTTCCGTAAGACCATCATCTGCCGTCAAAAAGATTCCGATAAGGCAGTACCGTAGCGTTTCAACGAAATCAGTCATGCGGTAGACTTCTTCGGTGCAGCGGTTGAGCCTGCATTCTGGGTCGAGATGCCGCCTCATCTCCCAAGGGATATCGAAATAGGAGCGGTAGATTGAACGCTCGCCCACATCTTCGGGGCGGATGATCTGAGGCGTGGGGGTTGTTTCTTGCATGGCCGGTTGGCTGTTGGTTGGTACTTAGAAAGTAACGCAAAAGCACTACAACCGATCCCGATAAGTCACGCAAATGCACTACTTTTTTCCCGCCCTCAGATGATCCCGGATACCTTGATACCAGAGCAAGACCTAAATGCAATCGCGCGTGCTGCGTACGAAGAGTCCCGCCTGACGCAGAGAGAGCTAGCTGAGCGGCTCGGAGTCAATAGGGTTACTATCGCCCGCGCGCTAAGCCCGTCACCTGATCGACCCTACACGGCGTTGCTCATACGAATCATCGAAGAATGTAGCGGTGAGCGGCTGAGCGGCCCGTTCTATCGCAAGTCATAGCGGGTCGTTGGTGTAGCCTCCTTCGGCGTTGAGGACTTTGCGGAGTGCGAGGTCAAATGTGGACATGATTCAGCGGATGTGGGCAGCGGCGAGGCTGCTGATTTTGAGGTAGCAGGCGAGGGTTGCGAGGGCGTCGGCTTCGCAGTAGGTGCGGACTCGGTCGATCTCTCCGTGAGGATGGCGGGGTAGACCTGTGAGCCGTCCATGTCGGACTTGGGCGACGGGACTCCGAGCGGCGCACCGTCGGCGAAGCTGACGCCTCGCCGCTGCCAGAGGCATTTGAGGTCTACGTGTCCCTCCTGCCGGAACGGATAGGTCTCGAGCAGGCGACGGTTGGCGACGGGGACGCCGCACGCCAGCGAGCGGGTGACGACGTACTCGACATCGAACTTCTTGCCGTTGAACGTCACCCACTTGTCGAAGCCGTTGTAGACGCGGACGCGTTCCCAAAAGGCAGTGAGCAGGGCGGCTTCCTGGCCCGGCGATTCGGCGGTGAAGCTGACGGGTGATCCGGTCTGCCCGGTCTTGTCGTCGTGGCGGACGACGGAGATGCAGCAGATCCAGCCGAGGAACGGGTTGACGGCTCGGACGAGTCGGCTGGCCTCGTCCGGGTCGGCGTCGGGTTTGCGGCTCAGTTCGTGGCGAGGTCTTTTTCGTAGCGGTCGAGCTGTTCGGGGGTGAGGGTTTCGATCTCCTGCGGGCAGGTCTCGGCATCCCATGCGAGGATGTTCATGTCAATCCCAGTTTTCCTCGTCCGCTAGTTCGGCGAGTCCGTTGATGGTTAGATCAGTCATCGAATCCAGTTCGTCGTCGTCCCAATCCGTGATTTCACCGAGGTGGTCTTTCCTGAAGCGATCACGGTAGGTTGCTAGGAAGGAATGGATGTGATCGAAGTCTTGCGTACAGAGGTCAGTCTCAGGCATCGGCTCAGTTGGTGACGACCTTGACGGTCAGGGTGGGTTCGACGAGCGGACCCGCGACGGGGCGGGCGGTCGAGTTTGGCGATGCTCGTTTTGTCGATCGACTCTTTGACCTTGACGAGATCGCCCCGGCCTACGGCGCGTAGCTGCTCGACGACTTCGTCTTCCTTGTCGACCAGCTGGACGGAGAGACGGCCTTTGGCAGAACTTGAGCTCTCCGGCAGCGAGTTTGATGGTCTTGGTCTTGAGGCCGTGGAGCAGGCTTTCGGACTGCTCGAGGGCGTACTCCTCGATGGCGCTGTGGTAGAGGTGGATGTCGGCGTCGAAGCCGTTGAGGGCGTCCTGGTGCTTGGCGGTGGCGGCGGCGAGCTTCTTGTCGAGCTTGGCCTGTTCGGCGTTGCGCTGGGTGTGGAGGGCTTGGAGCTGTGCCATCGCCTCGTCCAGGTGGACGCGGGAGGTGATGAGGTTGCTGCTGACGGTGTCGGCGGTGGAGGTGGGTGCTTTGCTCATTGTGATGAGGTTGGGTTGGGAAAAGGGTGGGTTCGGTGGCGGCTTTGGCGGCGGCGACTTTTTGGCGTGGCGGTGGACGAGGGCGTCGCGTAGGTCGGTGATGACGGCGATTTTCCGGTTGGACTCTTCCTGCTTCATCTTGCCGGAGCGGACGAGGCTTGGGTAGACTCTCCATCGCATTGAGATCTCGTCATTCAGAGCGGCGATCCACTCGTCAGGGGTGAAGTGCGGGCGGTAGGACATGGCATCAGGCGGCGCGGCGGTCGGCGAGCATGGCGTCGATGCTGCTCTGGAGTTTGGCGAGGGTGTCGGGGTCGGTGTTGCGGCCGTTCTCCACGTCGGAGATGGTGGACTTGGGGACGCCAGACGCCTTGACCAAATCGGTCTGCGAGATGCGGAGGCCGTTGCGCTGCTCTCGGATGGAGAGCGGGGTACAGTTGGTGGTCATGCGGTCGATCCCGGCTTCGCGCATGGTGAGGAGGCGCTTTTGCACCACGTCGTCGAGGGCGAGCGGTGTGGTGTAGAGGTTGGCGAGGCGGTCGCGCACGTCGGGGTCGATCACGTCGCCGTAGACGGTCGTGAGGTAGCCGATGCGTTCGTCGAGCGGGAGCCATCCAGCGTCGAGTTCGATGGCGTGGGTGCGCAGCTCGACCTCGCCGAAGCGTTCGAGGAGGGTGCGCAGCTTCTCTTGACCGACGAGCAGCACGCTAAAGAGGAAGCCCTTCCCTTTGTACTTGACCGACTTGCGCATGTCTTTGAGAGCGAGGAGCAGGTCGGCGCTGATGCGGTGCGCGTTCTCGATCACGACGACGACTTCGCGGCGCTTGTTGACGACGTGCTCGCCGACGATGCGGCCTAGCTGGATTTCGCGGGCGACGGCGTCGCGCTTGGGCTGCTCGCTGCTCAGCGTGTGGATCATGTAGGTGGCGACGTGTCCGATCTTGAGGCGTTCGCGGTCGGAGTTGTTGACGTAGACGGGCGTGAGGCCATCGATGGCGGCGACGGTTTCGGAGACGAGGGTGGTTTTGCCCGACCCGAACGGGCCGACGACGGCGATCACCCTGCGGCTCTCGACGGCGTCGGCGAGGCGCTGGGAGTAGCGTTCGTGGGTGGTGGGCCAGTAGAGGGTTTCGGGGTTGAGGCCGAAGTGGCGGAGGAGGTTGCGGTCGCGTTCCATGGTGAGACGGAGGTGTGTTGGTGAGAGGGTGAGGTCAGTTGAAGTGGCCGCAGGAGTTCATGTCCTTGCCGCACTTGTAGCAGAGGCCGACGCTGAGCAGGGAGGCGTTGATGTCGGCAGGGGTGAGCACCGATTGGATCAGCGCGGCACTCATCTCAGGCGTGCGGCGATCATCGGCGCGGATGCCCTTGTCGAAGAGCTTTTTGATCAGCCGATCGGACAGGTCGTTGGCGAAGGCGATTTTCTTTTGCTCGGTCATTCAGGCGGCGCGGCGGGCGCTGGATTGGAGGGTGGTGATCTTGGTCGGCGAGGGCGCGCACGTCGGCGCGGGACATGCCCTGCGTGACGAGGGTGTCGAGGCCGTTTAGCTGTTCGACGGGGGCGCCTTCGGCGCGGAGGCGGCTCCGCAGTTCGGCTAGGGCTTCGGCGAATCCGAGGGGCTGCTCGGCAAGCGGCAGGTGGGCGGGGCGGGCCTGCTCGATGGGCGTGGCGGGCGCGGCCTTCTCGGCTTTGGGGGCGAGGCTCTTGACGACCTGCTTGGCCTGCTCTCTGGCTTCGGCTTCGGCGTGCTGGCTGATGACGGTGCCGGGGCGGCTGGCGAAGTCGTCGATGTGGCGGGCCTGTGCGAGTTGGAGGGTGAAGCTGCCGTAGTCCTTGCCGATGACCTCGCCGACGAAGCGGCCGTCGAGGGTGCGGAAAACTCGGACGCGGCGTCCGGCGGCGTAGGCCGGGGCCTCGTAGTAGGTGGAGTCGATGGAGAGCCAGCGGTCGAGACCGACGCTGCGCTCCCACGTGCGGAGGGCGAGGCTGAGCAGGTCGGCTCCGAGGATGCGCGGGCGGGTGCGGAGCGTGCTCTGCTGGTAGATGGTGCCGATGAGGTCGGGGCGCATCGGGTGGGCTAGATCCGTCTCCTCGATCATGGCCTGGTGGACCATCTGGTTGAGCTGGCTCAGCTTGATCGTCGCGCGCGTGCCGAGGGTGCGGACGAGGCGCGTGGCGAGGCGCTTCGAAGCGTTGCCAGAGGGTGCGGAAGCGGCGCTCGACTTTGCCGCGCGCGGCGCTGTTGCCCGGCTCGCTCTTGGGCATGTCGATCTCGAGGCGCTGCATGGCGTCGCGCGATTCGGTCGAGGTGCGGAAGGCTCCGTTGTCGACGTAGAGGCGTTCGGGGAGGTGCCGCATCGGGTGATCGTCGGCGGGGCGGGTGAAGGCCCAACTGAGGAACTGGAGACCGAGCAGGGCGCTCTCGCCGGTGGCTCCGTAGAACTGGACGAGGCGGGTGCGGCTGTGATCGTCGACCATCTGGACGGCCCACGTACGGAGGCGTCTGTCCTCGTCTTTGTAGTGCAGTTCCTTGGCGGAGACGCGCATGATGAGGTCGCCGGTGGCCTCGTCCATGCCGACGGCCTGAAAGTGCTTGCTTCGGGAGAAGTCGAGCTGGTAGGTGTGGCAGGCGTAGGGCGCTTCGAATCGGGTGCGCGTGCGGAGGACGTTGTAGCCCAATCGGTCCTTGGCGGTGTTGTAGCCGGACGTGCTGACGCGGTGAGGGATCAGCCCCTCTTCGAGGGCGATGTCGATGGCGTCGCGGGCGGCGAGGACGCGGCTGGATTTGTCGAGCACGATGAGGCCGTAGCTGGCCTGCACCTGTGCGATGGCGGCGACGACTTCAGCGGTCAGGCTTCGGGCCGGACGCTTGACGGTCTTCGCCTTGCCGACCTTGGACTGGATGCGGCGGCGGACGGTGACCGGGTGCTTGCCGACTGCTTCGGCGACGGACGCGATGTACGCCGACCGCTGCCCGTGCGGGAGCGAGTGGAGCGTGTCGGCGACGCGTCGCCAGTCGAGGTTGAGGGTAGATCCTGCCATTGCGGAGGTGTGGACTGCGCGGGTGAGGCGCGTACTGAATGAGGTGGTGAGACCGGGCGGTGTCAGCGGGGCTTGTAGCCGAAGCCTTTGGGCGCTTTCGACTTCTGGCCGGTGTTTGCGGCGCATGGTGCCCTGCTGACTGCGGGGGCTGTTGCGGTCGGGGTCGCGCTCGCTGGTCAGCACTTGGAGGCCGGTGATGACGTCGGTGGCCCTCTGTGCTGGTGAGCATCGAGACAGAGCAGCGGCGGTTGGTCTGGCGGATGATGAACTGGACGACGCGGTCACGGTCGTTCGTCCATCCGAGCTTGTCCTCCTGCTGCGCGATTTTGTCGGCTTGGGCCTGGCTGATCATCGCGCCGCCTTTGCCGAAGTAGCGGCCTCGCCACGATCCGGGTTTGCGAGTGCCGTGACCGGGTGCGAGATCGGAGGCGTGTTCGTCGGGCGTCTTGCATCCGAGCAGGCGGAGCAGCGCGATCAGGCGGATACGTCCGGGCGTGCCGAGGTAGCGGCTGGACGGCTGGCCGTCGTAGTCGTTTTCGTGCTCGGCTAGGACGCTGGCAACCGTCGCGCGGTAGGCGTCTTCGGTGATGAGGTTTCGCTTGACGCCGTCGGTGCGCAGCATGTGGATGACGGCGAGGTTGGCGCGGCGTTCGGCTTCGGGGGATCGTTTAGGCATCGGTGGCCTCCGACTGTCGGGGCCGCGCAAGCCAGATCGTTTCTCCGAAGAGGCAGTTATGGTGGAAGCAGAAGCCTTTGCGCTCGTACAGCGTGCGGGCTTGGTTGTCTTTCTTCACCTTCAACCGAAGCTCCCAGTCGAACGCATCGGCTAGGTCGATCACGTGCCACAACAGTTTGCTGCCTACTCCCTGCCCACGGTAGCCATCGAGGACGAAGATGTTTTCGAGGTATGCGTAGGGTTGGCTGTCGTAAGGCTGGATGAGGTGGGCGATGCCGACGAATCCGCAGAGCGGCGAGTCGGCGACGAAGGTCACCCGCTCCATGCGGTCGATCTCGTCGGTGATGGACTGGACGTAACAGATCATGCTACCACCTCCCCTTCGAGGCGCTCGAGTTGCTCGCTGACGACGGGGTTGGCGTGCTCCCGGTACTTGGCGTCGGCGAGGGCTACGAGGTAGCCGTACTGCTCGCTGGCGTCGGCTCCGATGTGGAGCAGTTCGCGGAGCAGGTCTACGGCGTCGTTGATGTGGGCCGTGGCGGACGAGCCGGTGACGCCTGCGGTCATGACGTAGCGGCGGGCGGCTTTGACGGCGTCGCGGGCCTTGGTGAGCGCCTGGGCTTGCTGCTGGTAGCTCAGTTCGGCGTCTCCGTGGAGGCGTTCGAGTTCGAGGGCGGCTTCGAGCTTGGCGTTGGCTTCGTCGACGCGTTCGGCGTCGGAGTCGCGTTCGGATTCGAGTAGCTTGATCTGCTCCTCGAGTTGGGCGGTGCGGCTGCGGACGGCTTTGCGTTCGGCCTGGACTTCGGAGAGGAGCGCGTTGTACTCCTTGCTGCGCATCCGCTTGAGTTCGTCGAGCGTGTAGACGGTCCCGTCTGCGGCGGGAGCTGCTGCTCCTCGACCAGTTCGGCGCGGGTGTCTTCGTCGGCGCGTGCCATGCCGAGCAGTTTGGTGAAGCCCAAGGCGCTCAGGTCTCCGGCCTCATCGGTGACGGCGCCGCCCTGTCCGAGCGCGGGCAGCATCGGCGCGAATGCCCGGCCGATCTGGACGTAGCGTTTGGCTGCGCTCTGGCCTATGTCGGGCAGCATCGTGTCGACGTACTGCTTGAAGGACGAGCATCCGGCGGCGAGGTAGAGCTTGTCGTCGGCGATCTCGCGGAGGGCTGCGGCCTGGACGAGCGTGGCGAGCTGGACGTGGCGGTGCAGCAGGGTGAAGCGCTCGGACTGCTCGGACGAGACGGGTACCATGTCGCCGTCGTCGATGGAGTAGGCGTGCAGCGCAGGCGCGGTGTCGGGTTTGGCTTTGGCCGGGGCGTTGGTCTTGACGAGCGTGAGCGCCTGTGAGATGGTGGCGGTCGTGTCGTCGGCGTCTCCGGCGGCGTGTTTCCACGCGAACACGGCGGGCGTTTTCGGCGGTGCCGAAGGTGTGGATTTTGTCGTCGGACGTGGTGAGCCTGTAGTCGGCGGTGCCGTGCTGGGTGACGGCGTAGCTGCGGGCAGGTCGAGGCCGTCTATGGTGCGGGGGCGGAAGGGCATGGAAGAGGGATTGGCGTAGGTTGGCGTTCTCACCAACAGGAAATCAGATGACGGATAGCGAGAAGCTGGACCGGATCATGGGGCTTGCCGTGCACGCGGTTGCGCAGGGCGCGGCGATCATGGACGAGGTTGCGGAGCTTTCTGCGAGCGTGCGAGGAGAAGCCCCACAAGCAGCCCGATCGCGAATGCTGGAGCGGTACCGCGATGCAGCCGAGAAGCTGGTCGCCGATCTGCTGGGCGACGACGCGGGGCTGGAGTGGGCGCTCCTTCGCGCGGGGTAGACATGCCGGGCGCGCGTCGGCGGGGTGGATCAGAAGACCCATCCGAAACCAGCGGTTGACGGTGTCGCGTGTGGAGTCGAGCATCAGGAGGTGAGGAAGTCGGCGAGCAGCGCGTCGGGCTGTCTCGGCTGGGAGAAGTAGTCGGAGAGGTGCTGGCGGGAGTAGCCGAAGGCGTAGGCGATGCGGGCGGGCGTCTGTCCGAGCGAGCGGAGGTTTTCCCAGAGCAGCGCTTCGTGGGGCGTGCCGATCACTCCGGCCTGTTCGATGGGCGTGAGCGTGAGGCGGCGGGACGAGGCGACGCGGCGGACGGTCTTGGGCGAGCAGCGCAACCGGCGCGCGATGATGGCGGCGGGGATGCCGGTCTGGATCATGGCGGCGATGCGGTCGTGATCGTGCTGCTGGTTCATGGGCGCGCCGCGTCTATGGAGGGCGTAGATTGAGCCGCATGGGACCGTTCAAGAACCTCAACATGACTGCTGACGGCAGCGCCACGGTCGTCTGCGTCGGCTTCCTGTGCCTCTGGCTGATCTCCTTGCAAGACGGTGTCTTTGCGTCGTCTGCTCAGATCATGATCATGTACTGCGTGTCGTTCGTCACAGCAGCGTACTCGGTTGTAGTACTTAAAGCCTTCAAGGACTACTACCGAAACGACGACCACGATCAAGCACAGGACCGGGAGAAGAAGGACGACTAGGATTTCGGCGAAGCTCATCAGATCGCGTCGCCCTCCTTGCGCAGTCGGCACTGGACCTCTTCGAGTCGGCGCGTGGCAGCTTTGTAGGCGTCGGTGTCGCCGATGCGGTGGGCCTGTCGCATGGCGGCGAGGGCTTCGGTGGCGTCGGCGAGTTCGTCGTCTACTATGCCGTTGACTTCGGCGGCGGTGGAGCGCAGCAGTGAACAGTAGGCGGGCGTGTGCATCTCGTCCGCGAAGGCGGTGTCGTTGTGGATGCGCTCGAAATGGCGGCTGAGGGTGCGCGCCACGTCGAAGGGCAGTTCGCGTTCGCCGGAGGCAAACTTGAACATGCTGCTCACGTGGACATTGCCTGCGTCGGCTAGCTGCTCGGTGGAGTAGCCGTGCTTGCGCTTGAGGTGTTGTAGAACGTCGGACCCGAAAGTGGACATGAGGAGAGGCGAGAAAGGCCGGACGCGTCTGGTAGACTGTCCGGCATGGTGAAATCAGGAGATCGGAATGCGGCCGTCGCGCTGCTCTTGCTGGCGGCGCTCACGTGCGGCGCGGTAAGCGTCGGCGTGGAGCTGCTCGCGTTCGAGGTCGGCGCGGGAGTAGCGGAGGCCGTAGAGCAGCGCGGAGAGCCAGCCGGTGAGCAGGCCGAAGTGGATCGCGGAGAGGGTGAGGTCTGCGTAGTCCATCGGCTAGTCGAGTTGGACGAAGACGTAGTCGATCGCGATGTCGCGCTTTGCAGCGGTAGCGAGGCAGGCGTCGACGGCTTGGCCGGGGGTGTCTGCCGTACCGCTGTTCAATACGTCCAGGCGGTCGAAGCCGGGGTCGTCTTCGGACTCGAGGCGCGTGTCGACGTGCGTGCGGCTGAGGGTCCAGTCGTATCGACCATCGGCGCGGCCGTTGACATCGCCAGCGTCAACGTGATACTGTTCGGGAGGGAAGGACATCGGCTCAGGCGGCTAGGGGGAGCGTGCGCTCGATCACCACCGGGCGGGGCGAGTCGATGTGGCACAGGTGCAGGCTGAGGCCGCGCGCGTCGGCGGCTTCGTAGAGCGCTTCGCGGGCGTCGATGCGCGTCGGATACTCGTCGTCGGGTAGCGCGACGGTGGTGCCGAAGCGCTTACCGTCGGGGCGCTGCTCTATGCGAACGATCTCCCACGTCCATGAGAGGTCGATGGGGTGTTGGCGGACGTTGCCTATGTGGCGAGTGGCGAGACGGGGCATGGTTAGGCTGCGATGCGGCGGCGCGGGGCGAGTTCGCGCTTGACCAAGTTGTTGAGGATGCGGACGTATTTCGCGCTGGGGGCCTCGACGCTGCGGACGATGCGGGTCAGCCGGGAGTAGCTGACCCCTTTGTCTGAGGCGAACCGTTGGAGGTTCGAGCCTTCGAGAGCGAGGGCGGCGCGCACGTCGCGCGACTGTTCATCGGTGAGGATGTCACCGGATTGGATCGGGTCCATGTTGGTTTATGTGGTGAGCGGGGCGTATCGTGTGCGTCCATACAGAGGACGCCAACTATAATACAAATTAGGTTTGTCAAACACAAGCCCCAATACTCAAATGCTCGGTCTTTCTGACCGACTTCGTCAACTTCGTGACAGTCTGAGCCTCACTCAGCGCACGATGGCTGACCGCATTGGTATTACTCAGCAGTCATGGCAGGGCTATGAAGCTGGAAATACAAACCCACCTGTCAAAGTCTTACAAACCATATCGGTAGACTTCGGTGTCGATGGTGATTGGCTGCTAACCGGGGAGGGCCAGTTAATGCGGAATGATCGTTCCGAAAGTGGATTAAATCCCCTTTTACGAGACGAGCAAGCTCTATACGAACCGTCCCGCACGGTCGCCCTCGACACGTCGTCGCCGGACTACGTGCGCGTGCCGTTCTACGACGTGCCGCTCAACGCGGGCGATGCGGGCGGGACGCCGTTCCACGAAGTCGACGTGATCCATAGCGAGAAGGGCTATCTGCGCAGCTACTTCCGAGACGAGTGCGGCATCGACCCGGACAAGGCGTTCATCGCCCCGGTGCGCGGCCAGTCGATGCAGACGCTGTTGTACGACCAAGACCTGATCGTCGGCGAGTCGCAGGACTTCATCGACCGGCAGGGTATCTTCGCGCTGGTCGTCAACGGCTTCTACTACATCAAGCACGTGCTGCCCGGCCCGTCGCGCGGAGACCTGACGCTGGTGAGCGAAAACACGCTCTATCCTCCCGTCACGCTGCAAGGAGACAGCGGAGACGACGTGCACATCATCGGGCGCTACGTGCGCCGCATCACTCGATAGCTATGGAAATGAGTTCGATCCTCCGCGTCTGCGGCGTCCTGCTGATCATCGCGTCGCTCCTGTGCGGTCTACTGTTAACGGAGGCGCTTGGGATGCAAGCGTTTCTGGGCTTCCTGCTGGCCGGTCTGATTCAGTCGTCGATCTTCTTCGGCCTGGCGGTCGTGATCGAGAAGCTGGAGTACGTCGTGGCTTTGCAAAAGCACGCTACTCACGTTCCTGCCGAAGCTGATCCAACGCCTGCCGGGTCAGTGTCTTGACACTTTTCCTGACAGTGTGCTCTCTGGGGCCTACTGTTCCACCGTTGATGAACGAGGCCAAGACGTGACGCCCTTCCCTCCCTTCGGCGTGCGGTCGTTCTACTCGACGCTCGACGTTCTGGCGCTCTTTACCAATGGTGAACTCATCAGCGTGCGTGCGGGAGGGCTGCTGCTGGGCAGGCGGCACGTCGAGGGTCACGTTGCGATGTTTCACCTCAGCCGAAACGCAGAGGGTGACATCGAGGGCATCCGCTTTTTCGATACCATGGAGGGCGGCGAGTTCATCGTCAACCATTCGGCCTATCACGGTCGGAAGGAGCGCTTCGACGCGATCAACGATGCGGGTACGCACGACCGCGTCGAGCGTCCCGAAGTCGACGAGCACTTCGGTAAGTCCATCAAGGCGCACCGGGGGATTCGTGTCTTCAATACGCACGCCGAACCGCACGACCGCTTGGTGCTGCTCGACCCTAGGGAACAGTTCATCGTGAACAAACGGGCTGTGATGTTGCATCTGGATGAGCTTTGGGAGTTGAACGAGTTGGGGCGCGACGCCTAGCGCGCCTCGACGGTCCACGTGACGCGGACGATGGAGACGGACGCGGTGACGGCGAGGGTTTCGCAGTCGACGCCTTCGCGGATGAGGTTGATGTAGCGGTTGCCGCCCGCCGTCCAGTCGTGGCGTTCGCGGACGAAGGCCGTCAACGCTTGGGCGCGTCCGAGGGCGTCGGCGGCGCTGGCCTCGCTGTCGAGCGCGTCGGTGTTGCCCGCGATGAGGACGTGGACGAGCGTGCGCGGGCGCTGGCCTGCTGTGACGCTGTGCCCGGCGGCGAGCACGTAGGCGGCGGGGTAGATGGCCGTCAGGGCTTCGGGGTCGCGGGCGAGGCCGCGTAGCTGCCCGGCGTAGGCTTCGACCTGGGCAAAGCCGAGGTCCGACGCGGTGAGGTGGGCGGCGAGGTCGTTGCGAGTCGTGAGCATCAGTCGAGGTCGTTGCGGGTGAACCACGTGCGGAAGCGGCGCGGGCGCTGGCGCTTCATGCTGATGGCGGGGAGGTCGCCGTCGAGCGAGGGCGGAGCGAAGCCGCCGCTTTTGTACTGCTCGAGCATGTCGATCGTCTGCTCGTAGTCGCGCACGATCTGCGGCTTGGTGTCGAACTTGGCGTTGCCGTGCTTGATGTCGAAAACGGCTTTGCGCGTGAGGATGCGCAGGTGCCTGCGGAGCGGGTCGGTGATGGTACCGGGCGTGAGGCCGGGCAGGTACTCGAGCAGCTGCACGTGTGCGTCGTCGATGCGCTGCTGCAGGCGGGCGTCTACGACCTGATCCGTGTCGGCGGCGGTGATCTTGGCGTACTTCTGCCACTCGGGCATGTCCGCCTTGAGTTGGGCGAGGGTGAGGAGGGTGCTCATAGCGGCGGGGATCAGAGGGACTGGAGGGCGACGGCGAGATCGTCTTGGATGAGGTCGGCTAGCTGCTGCTCCTCTTCGGTCGAGATGCCGAAGAACTTGCGGATGACCTTGCTCTTGCCTGCTCCCTGGACGTTATGGTAGCTGGCGAGGAGAGCTTTGTCGGTGCGGTCGAAACCGAGTTCGATGCCGCCGTCGGAGAGTTCGTAGCGGAGCGACTGCATCATGCCGTCGCGGACCGAAAAAGCAAGGTCCGGCGTGTCGGTGGGAAGCTCGTTGCGTTCGCGCTTGGGCTTGTAGGACTCGCTGTATTCGGCGAACGGGTTGCCGTCCACGTCGAGACCTTCGCGGGTGCGCTTGCGGATGATGCGGAGCGCGCCCAAGCCGAGCAGGTTGCGCAGCTTGATGTTCTCGATCTGGTCGAGGAAGGCATCTGCGAAGCTGTCGAGGTCGGAGTAGACGGCCATCAGCGGAAGGAGCTATCCCAAGTGGGCTTCTTCATCCTGCGCTGCCCCGTGGACTTGAAGGTGTCGGTCGAGAGGTAGCGGCGGATCATGATGTAGCCGCTGGCGACGGCGTCGAGGCCGTCCAGCTTGGTCTTTTTCTTGCCGTGACCGAGGTACTGCGTGCGGTACTTCTCCCAATCGGGATTGCCCTCGACGGCGATGCGGCTGTCGTAGACGAACAGGCCGGTAGAGTGCGGGTGGACGAGCGTCAAGATGCGGCTGTCCTTGTCGGCGGCGCGCTGGCTGGTGTGGTTGTCGCGGCTGTTGAAGCGGGTGATTGGGAGCGGGTCTTTGCGCCGTTCGAGCCACTGCATGTAGTAGGGCTGAGCGAAGCCCCACTGCGCAAAGTCGTCCTCGAACAGGATGGTCTTGAAGTGCGGCCACCGGCGGCGCTGCTCCTGGAGCCAGTCGAAGAGGTGGTGGTACCCGCCCTGCCGGATGTAGAGATCGAGGCACGCGATGCGGTGATCGGTGAGGATGGCGAGCGTGGCGGCTCCCTTGGAGCAGCTGGTGGGCGATTCGCCGTGGGCCGGGTCGACGATGGAGATGGTGGCGAGGATGTCGCCCGGATCGACGTGCTCGACCTTGATCCAGTCGGGGTCGAAGCTGTCGCCGCGTTCGGCGGGCGTGTCCATGTACTCGCCTTCCCACACGTCCCAATCGGTCTCGGCTTCGAGCTTGGCGATGCGCTCGGGCGTGTACTCTTCAGGCCACGTCGGAGAGCCGTCGGGGTGCTTGATCGGGAAGGAGAAGTGCTGGTCCGGGTAGTTCTTTTTGAGGCGGACGATGGGCGCTCCTTCGGCGATGGCGTTGCCGAGCACGAAGCAGACGGCGTCCGGCTTTAGCTGGCGGTAGAGTTCGCCGACGATCCACTTGTAGACGCGCTCGTTGTCGGTGTCGGACCGGACGGATTCGCGGTTGTAGAGGTCGTCTCCGACGGCGATGCGGATACGCTTGAAGTCGTCGTCGACGATGGAGCGCAGGCCGACGTTTACGCTTCCGGCGACGAGGTGGGTGGTGCCGCCTTCGGCCTTGAAGATGTGGTACCCGGCGCTGTCCTGCTCCATTGAGATCGAGTAGTCGTAGACGAGGAGCCGGTTGCGCTGGATGACGCGGCTGATGCTCTTGGTGCGCTGCGTGGCGAGATCGTCGGTGCGGCAGGCAGCAACCGCGATGCCGCCCTTTCCGAGCGCGATGTGACGCACCATGCGGGCGAGGTAGGCGAAGGCACTCTTGCCTGCCATCGGGAAGCCGGAGACGGACCACTTGCCGACGCCACGGCTTGCCATCCACTTGTGCAGCTCGCTCATCTCTCCGGTGAACACGCCGGGGAAGTAGGTGCGGGCGAAGGCGAGCGGGTCGGCGTCGGCGGCCTTGCGGCGGGCGCGACGCTTTTCGGGAGTGAGGTCCTTGGTCGAGGTCTCGAACTGGACCTGGTCGAGGAACTGGTCGAGGTGTGCTTCCTGCTGCTCGAGGTTGGTAAACGTGTTGAGGACGGCCATGATCGGGCGAGGCTCTGAGAGGCCGTAGAATCGGCGCTAGGGCGAAAGGGGTGTCTGTTGGAGGGCTGCGGCGCTAAAACCTCACCCGGACGGCTACGGACAGGTTGGCGGCGAGAATAGGCCCGGTGCTGCTTGCTCCTCTGCTATTCGGCGGCGTGACAGTTCGACGTAGCGCTCGCTCTGCTCGACACCGACGAAGCCCAAGCCGAGCGATGCCGCTGCCACTCCCGTCGTGCCGCTGCCGGTGAATGGATCGAGTATCGTCCCGTTCGACGGGGTGATACTGCTCGCCAGATAGCGAATCAGGTCAAGCGGTTTCTCTGTCGGGTGATCTCCGCCTTGGGGCTTGGTCCCCGTCCACGTGTTGAAGAAGCCGCCGTGCGGCAGTGGCCGGTTCTTGCCCTTGACGAAGACCGGAATCCATTCGTGGTTATTCCGCCAGAACGAACCCATAGCTCCGCCTTTCGCCTTGTCCCAGACGATGACGTTTTTCAGCGTCCACCCGACGCTTTCCCACGCGGTGACGACGGTCGAGTAGATGCGCCAGTCGGTGAACACGAACGCCTGACTGCCTTCGGTAGTGACGCGGAAGCACTGCCGGGCGATCTCCCGCATGAACCAGAGGTAGGAGTCGGTGCCCATGTTGTCGCCAAGAAACCAATCGCCGTCCGCTCTGCCGTCCGCCTTTGAGATGATCCCTGGCGTGTGCCTGCTGCCGTCCGCCGGAGCAGTACGGCGGATCTGTGAGGACAGCGTCGACGCTCAGGTCGGGTAGCGACTGGAGTACTCGGAGTGCGTCGCCGTGGTGAATGGTGGAGGTGCTTTTCGTCATAGTCCGAGGCGGCGGCGGGCGTTGCCTTTGAAGTCGCGGGTGGCGGCGATCAGCTCCTCACTGATCAGGTCGGGGTACTGCTCCTGGACGAAGCCGACCCACGCGGTGAGCACCTGGAACGTCATGCTCAGCTGGTAGGCCGGGTCGACGAGTTTGCGGAAGACGACGGCGTATTTGCTGAGCGCGTCGGCGTGCTTCACGTCGAGCGTGTCGTCGGCGAGAAGACGGCTGATGCGCTGCATGATGCGCGTGGCCATGTATTCGGGCGACGACGAGGTGACCATCATCTCGACGTAGGCTTCGCGGTGATCCTCCCACGTGAGGCCGTCCTTGTCGGTCTCGTTGGACCAGTTGAGGACGGTTTGCGCGGTCGGCTTGCCGCCAAGCGAGCGGCTGATCTCGGTCGCGCCCATGCCGTCGTCGACCCACATGCGGCGGGCTTCGATCCGGGTTTCGAGTTTGTAGGCAGGCATGGCTGAGAGCAGGGGCGGGCTGTTGGGGTCGCGTAGCAACGGCGGCTGATCCGCGTCGACGTAGAGGCCGACCTTGCGCGCTTCGTCGGGATGGATGGCGAGGCCCATTCCGTACCACGTGCGGACGATGTCGGTGTGCTGCTTGCCGTCTACGGGGCGCTGCTTGTGGAGCGCGAAGAGCGGCGGGCGTCCGTCGGCGAAGTTGCGCCGGTAGAGTTCGGCGACGAAGCGAGAGAGGGCGGCGTCGATGAAGTGCATGTCGTCGACGGCCAGGTCGTGACGCACCTCGTAGCTGGACGGATGGTCGCCGATCTGCAAGCCGCTGCCCTGCTCGACGGCGTTGGCGTGCCCGAGCAGGCTGATACTGATCCCCTTTTCGGCACGGTCGATAAAGGTGTCGTGCGCGCCGGTGTAGTTGGTGCTCTGGTGGACTTCGATGCTCGTCCCTTCGGGCGCCATGCCGCGCGCGGACGAGGCGATTTCGTCAAGGGCTTTCTGGACTTCGGCCTTGAACGCGTCGTCCGCGCCGGGCGGATACTTGGCCATGATGAACGGCTCGCCGAAGTTCTCCAAGAAGGACGCGAACGCTTCGACGCCGTAGTCCTTCAAGATGTAGTCGCGCGTGGCCGGAGCCATCGCGGGGTGACGGCGGGGCACGACAACGAGGCAGGTGTCGGTGAGCTGCTCGAGCGTGTTGCCCCGGATGAGGCGGAGTTCGCCGTCGTCGTCGTAGCGGAAGTGGTGCGGGTCGAAGTGCTCCCAAGCGGTCGGCACCTGGCGCCCGTCCTCGACGGTCCAGTCGAAGTCGATGACGGAGTAGCCGTATAGCCTGCCGTCGTGGATGGCTTCGGTGAGGCCGCGAATCTCCAATCGTTGCAGCACGCCGGTGAGCCAGTCGCGCCGCTCGACCGCTACGTCGTCGTCGTCGGGAGAGACGAGCGCCCACGGCCGCATGTAGCCCGACCGGCGTCCCATCAGGCACCCGGCGACGTGTGAGTCTTCGGCCGCCCCTTGCATTAGCCGGATCAGCGGGCTAAGATTACCGGCGTCGTACTGCTGACGGGCGCGCTTGAAGCCGCCAGGGGAATAGGAAACGCGCGGGCGTGAAGAGCGGCGAGGTACGGAGAGCATGGATCGGCGGGTGACTGATCCAAAGCTATCCAGTCGGGAGGCGCTAAGGGCCTAGAAACGCTCCATATAGCTATATGGAAGGGAATAGCTAGCGCGTAGGGTTCGGTGCCGGGTAGGTTGCGAGAGCATTCCGCACCGACCCTCGCAGATGGCCAACTGGCTCACCCGCTTCTTCCGCAACCGCGCCGACGCGCCCGTTCAGACGGGGCGCTCGCTTCCGTCGGGCGCGTTCCGCAACGCGGTGTCGCTGCAGACCGGAGAGCAGGCGCCGGAGTGGATTCGGATCGTGCCGATCGGACTGTTTCCGACGCACCACGACGGGCCGCACGAAATCACGGCCGACCACGTCGGCGAGATGTTCGCCAACTTTGAGCGCACTTCGACGGACGTGCTGGTCGACCTGGAGCACGGCAGCCTGTGGGGCGAGAGCCGCGCGGCCGGATGGTCGGACGCGGTCGAGGTGCGGGGCGACGGGCTGTACATGCGCTTCCCCGAGTGGACGCCCTACGGCGACACGTTCGTCGCGGCGCGCGAATACCGTTACCTCTCGCCGGTCTACCAGCTGACATCGGTGGGCAAGGACGGATCGGAGCGCGGCGCTCGGCTGATCAGCGTCGGCCTGACCAACTCCCCCTACATGGATGAAGGCGAAGTCGACCCCATCCGCAACTCCAACCCGACCGGCGATCCAGCCGAAGACTCCAACCCTCCGACGACCATGTCCAAGACCCTCCGTGATCGCCTGATCAAGCAGTACGGCCTCGCCGCCGACTCCACCGACGAGCAGATCGAAGCAGCCGTCGAGACGGCTCAGGCCGAAGCCGACGCCAAAGCCGCCGAAGCCGAGAAGGCCGAAGCTGACGCCAAGGCGAAGGAAGCCGAAGAGGCCAAGGCTGCCGAGACGCTCCAGCAGCGCGTCGACCGGCTCGAAAAGGAGGCGCAGGATCGTGAGGCCGCCACGACCGAAGCGCAGGTCGAGACGCTGGTCAACAGCGCCGTCCAGCGCGGGGCCATCCTGCCCGCCGACAAAGACCTCTACCTCAACAGCGCGCGTCACGACTTCGGCGGTACCAAAGCCAAGCTCGACGCGAAGCTGGACAACGCGGCTCTGCCGGGCCGGGTGCGGGTCAACTCGCAGCGGCAGGGCGGCGATGCAAACCCGGCTCCGTCGCAGCGCGGTGGCATGGCCGGATCGGCGCGCACGTCGACGATGGACTACGTCAACAAGCAGTTCGGCAACGGCTGAGCACACCCCTCCTCACGACTCTACACGCACCCTCCCGATGCCCAACCTAGCACAAGTCTCCAACGTCACGACCGAGCGCGGCCGTCAAATCTTCGGTCTCCAGTTGGAGAACAACCCGATCCTGCGCTGGCTCGACGCCAACAACGCCTTCCGCGTCGACGCGACCGAGTACCAGTACCGCGTGTACATGGAGAACGGCACGCTCAAGCGCCGCCCTCTGTTCGGGTCGTACGCGTCCGAGAACATTCGCCCAGGCACTCCGCTTTTTCTGGCGTTCAGGCCTTCTTGGGTGACCAGATCGACATCGATGCGAGCCACATTCGCGACGCGCGGCTCGGCCTGCTCAACCTCGACATGTGGCTGGACAACGAGCTGACATCGCGCGGGATCGGCTTTGCCGAAGACCTCAGCCAGGCGCTGTTGCAGGGCGACCCCGGCGTCGTCGCCGACGACATCACCGGACTGCTGACGCTGCTCGACGGAACGGCCATCCCCGGCATGGGCGCGTTCACGGGCGTCATTGATGCGGCGGACTGGGCAGGCGGCGGCGCTACGTCGTTCGATCTGACGGACGAGGCCAACTGGGGCCCGTTCATCCGCTTCTTAATGATCGAGCGCGCCCGCGTCGGCGGGGCCAACGGCCTGCTGACGCCGCCCGAACTGCACGCGTGGATGTACTCCATCGCTCAGGAGAAGCACATCCTTGGCGAGACGCGCGACCAGTTCGGCAACCCGATCGCGACGTTCGGCGGCGTGCCGTTCATCGAAATGAACGAGGGCGACATCCCGACCGACGAGCCGGACAACGCGGGCACCCCGAACGAGGACACGACCTCGCTGATCATCGGCCGCGCGGGTGTGGGCCAGCTCGAAGTCGTGACCAACAGCGGCTTCTCCTTCTACGACCGTGGCGAGGCCATCGACGAAGAGCTGGACGAGAAGCCCGCTCAGCGCGTGCGCTGGGAGTTCCGTGGGCAGTGGAAGGCGGCTCGCAAGAAGTCGGTCCGCCGCATCCGCAACATCAAGATCCGCACCTCCTAAACCCCTCTCCGCGCGGAGACTGCTGACGCAGTGCGCCGGGTCGGTGACTGGTGAGACATCGACCCGGCTCTTCTCCGAGCACCTTCTTCTACTCGAACACGATCATGGCCAAGAGCAAGACAGACAAGACGTACACGGTTCACGCCGCCGTCCCCCACTTCAACGGCGTCCGCATGGGCGTCACGTTTGCCGACGGCAAGGCCGAAGCGACCAAAGATCAGGCGACGCGCCTGGTGGCCTACGGCTACCGTTGCGACGCGCTGACGAAGGAGCCGAAGCCAGTCGAAGCAGAGGCCGAGCGCGAAGCGTTCCGCGAAGACCTCGACCAGATCAAGGGCATCGGCAAAGAGACCGCCAAGCTGCTCGTCGACAAGGGCATTGAGGGCGTCAGCGTGCTCGCTGTGACCGACGCCGACACCTTGTCCAAAGCTGCCGAAATCAGCCTCGACAAGGTGTCGGCGTGGGTGGACGCGGCGAAGGTTCTCGTAGCCGAGGCCGATAAGGCCGCGTAATCCTGGTACCGTGTCTGATCAGCCGTTCAACGAAACCACCTACCTGCGACAGCAGGTCGAGCGCCTGCAGCGTGATCAGGGTGAGCGTATGCCGACGAAGACGACGATGACGCTGGCGGGTATCGCCATCACGGTTGTCGTCCTGATCGTCAACGCGACCGCCTTTCTCGCTCCGATCCGCAACGACGTGGACCGGATAGCGAGGGACATAGAGCAGGTCGAGGAGCGATTTCAGGACGAGTTAAACCAGATGGAGAGCGAGACGCTGGACAAGGACATCCGTCTGAGCCAGCGCATCGACGAAGTCAAAGTGCAGACAGACCGGATCGGCGACGAGATGCGCGTGTCGCTCTCTCAGATCCAATCCGACATAAACGTGATCAAGACCAAGCTCGAACAGCGATGAACCCGATTCTAGACCTCATCGTCGGCGCCGCAGGTAAGGCGCTCGACCGCTTCATCCCCGACCCGGCGGCGGCAGCCGAGGCGAAGATCGAACTGGCGAGGATGGCGCAGGCCGGTGAGCTGGCGGAGATCGAGGCCGACCTCGAACGCGAGCGGATTGCGATCGAGAACAGCCGCGTCGAGATCGAGGCCGAACGCGTCCACCAGGAGGACCGCGAGAGCGCGCGCCGCCGAGAGGTTGACACCGGCGACAGCGGTACGAGTCGGATGCTGGCGGCTGCCGTCGTGTCCCTCTTCGCGGCAGCCCTGATCGGCGTGTTCTTCTTCGAGCTACCGGAAGGCGCGCTCGCCATCGCCTACATGCTGATCGGCTCGATCGTGACCTACGTGACTCAGGTTCTCAACTACTACTTCGGCTCGAGCAGGGGCAGCGCTAACAAAGAGCGCATCCTCCAACGCTCTCTCGAACAGCACCAAGGCGGAGAGATCCGCCGCATCCCCACCCGGCTATGACCGACCACACCATGATCGTCAGTGACGACAAATACACGCTCACCGTCCCCGACTTCGGCAAGGTGACCTACCTCAAGGGTGCCGAAGTGCATCCGCAGTTTCGCAAGCACGTCCCCGAAGCGGACGGCGAACGCTTCAAAGCGGCGGCAGCCGAAGCGGCGAAGACCTCGAGCCGCAAGGCGTCCTCAAAATCCTCCGACTGATGTCCCGCGTATCCAAAGTCAACAGCACCCACGTCTACGTCAACGGTGCGGACGATCCGTTCGAGGTGTATCTCAACGAGACCGACGCCCCAACTATCTACGGGGTGGCTGCTCCGGCAGGCTGGTATGCTCCCAGCTCGACAGCGGAGACGACCGTCTCTGAAGTCACCGAAGAGAAGATCATCCGAGACGAGTCTGGCAAGATCGTCAAGCGCCTTATTACGCGACGGGAAGGGATGCTTAAGAGTACCCTCCTTCAGACGGATACAGCGACGATCAAGCTGCTCCGGCTCCTCGAATCGAAGGCCCATACGTTCCGCTATCCCCTGCCCGTCGATGGTGCGACTCAGCTCTTCGGGATGGTAGACGGGCACCTCAAGCCAGGCTGGGAACTCAAGGGCGCTGAGGGAGCCGAGCGCACTCTCGTTGCCGAGATCCTCAGCTCGAAGAAGGATGACAACCGTGCGATCGAGGTCGAAGACGTGGACATGACGGATCAGTCCGCATGGCCACCCAACATGTCGCCGTTCCTCGACGTGCCCGCCTGATCAGCCCTGTCACTGATCCGCTCACGGCGCGGCCCGTCACGCGCGGACCGCGCCGTTTCTCTTTTCCTCCCACCGACCGCTCACCATGTCGCTACCTGCTCCCAACCGCCCCGGCGTACACGTCGCCAAACCGACCGCTCGCCGGTTGGAGGCGTTCACCAAGCTGCTCGACGAGATCGGCTTTCTCGACCTCATCGACCAGGCGCTGGCCAAGGGGGCGAAGTCGGCGCGACCGGCCTTCGAGCCGGGCAAGCCGCGCGTCTACACCAATGCGGGCGACGCCGTCGATGTCGAGGGCGGTGCCGAGCCGGAGCCGGACATGGGCAGCGCTGGTGAGTTGCTGGCGGAGATGATGCAGGGCGCTATCGGCTCGATCCTGCGTCAGCTCATCGCGGGCGGTCGGCTTGGCGATCTGGCAGAAATCGTGTGCGAGTTGCCGGAGGGGACCGATCCCGGCGACGTGGACGTGACCGTGATCGCGGAGGCCATCGGCCCTTTCGTGCAAGCGCTCGTGAGGCTCACCGGCGCGCTGCTGAGCTTCGCGGGCGGCTCGGTCTCGGCACCCCTCGCAAGCGCAAAGGCACCCTCGACGAAGGGTACACCGACGCGGCCCTAGTGCTCGCCGAAGAGCGCGCTGTGTCCGACGCCGAACGCGCGCTCGACCTCCCGCTCGAACGCTTCCTCGATTACCTCGTCCGGCTCGAGTCCCGCTGGGACAAGCGCCGGAAAGCCCACTCCACCTGATTCGCCCCAATGGCTGACATCCGCTTCCGCATCGACCTCGACACGCGCGCCGGAGAGGCTGCGTTCAGGGGATTGGTGCGTATGGGCAACGAGGCGGCGAAGCAGATCCAGGAGCAGCTACGGGCGGCGATGGCGGGCGCGCTGAGCGCTCCGATCCCGGAGCCGGACATGACCGGCATCGTGCGCGCGGCGGACGATGCGCGCCGGGAGATCGAGGACATCCTGGACGAGCCGATGGACCCGCTCGAGGTGCCGGTCGAAGTCCCCGATGAGGAGATCGACGATGCGCGCGACTCGCTCGCCTCGATCTTCGATGGCATCGCCGGACGGGCCGAACAGTTCTTCTTTCTGAGGGATGCGGTCTCGACGTTCGCGGACGGCATCGGCGACGCGTTTAGCACGGCCTACGGTCCGAGTGTTGCGCTCGAACAGCAGCTTGCAAGCGTGCAAACTCTTTTGGGTACCAGCGGAGATTCCACGGAGCTATACCAGGAAGGGTTGCTCGACCTGGTCACCGTAACGCGGAAGCCTGTCGAGGACCTGGCAGACGGACTCTACCAAGTCGTGAGCGCTTTCGGTCAGAATGGCGACAACCTCGACGTGCTTCAAACGGCAGCCAAGGCGGCGACGGCTGGCGTGGCTACGACGAGCCAATCCCTAAGCCTACTCTCATCCGTTACGAAGGGGTACGGCGACACGTCAGCCGAGGCCGTCAAGTCGGCGAGTGACCTCGCTTTTATGACGGTCAGATTGGGAGAAACTGACTTCCCACAACTGGCATCGAGCATGGGGTCAGTCGTCCCAATTGCGGCTTCTTTGGGAGTGAAACAGGAAGAGTTGTTTGCTGCCTTCGCAACTCTGACGGGTGCGAACGGATCGGCAAGCGAGGTCGCGACTCAGTATCGCGGCGTTCTTCAAGCGCTGCTCGCACCCTCTGCCGAGCTAAACAAGCTGCTCGAAGCGCAAGGCGTCGAAAGCGGTAAGGCGCTCATTCAGCAGCGCGGAGTTGCGGGCGCGCTCGAAATGATCGCGTCGGCAGCCGAACAATCAGGGCAGCCACTGACGGACTATATCGGGTCGATAGAGGGCATCTCGGCAGCAACAGCGCTAACCGGAAACCTCGCCGACCAATACGTCCAGAAGCTGGGCACGCTTCAAGAGTCAGCAGGCGCTACTCAGCAAGCATTCGAGGATCAGACAGACACGCTGGCATCGAGCATGAGCGCGATGGGAAGTGAGATCGACGCGTTCCGGGCGGGTGTTGGCGCGACGCATGGCGGGCTGCTCCAACTGTCGGTCGACGGCGTCGGCGGTCTGATCGGGATGCTCCGCACCGCGCCCGAACCGATTCAGCAGATGGCGTTCGGTATGGACCTGGCGATGCGAAGTGCGATCGCATTTGGGTCGTCGGGCTTCGCTCCGCTGATCGCCTACGCGCCTCAGCTGGTGGCTCAGTTTATGACGGCGGTGACGTGGGTGCGCGGGTTGGCGGCGTCGATGTGGGCAGCCGTGGCGGCGTCGCGCGCGTTGCAAATCGCGACGGGCGTCGGGCTGCTCCTGGTGCTCGGCACGCTGGCGGCAACGAGCGCGGCCGTCGCCGCTACCAACGACCAGGCGGCGGAGTCGATGGGCGCGATGGGCATGGCCGCAGACGGAGCAGCCGGTCAAGTTGCGGGACTGGCGAGTCGAGCTAGCCCGCGCGACGGACGAGCAGGTGGGCTTGACTTTTGCTCAGGAACAGCAGCGGCTCAACGACCTCTCGGCTCGACTCGACCGTGCGCGCCTCCAGTTGAGAGAGGCAAAGGCTGACCCGAACGCGTCCGATCCAGGAGATATATCTAGGACGGGCACCTACCGCGCAAACCCTCTTTACGACGATGCGCAAGAGTCGATCGCGTTCTTGGGCGGTCTGGTCGATCAACTCGAAGCTGACCGCGTCGCATCCGAGCAGCGAGTCGGGCAGATCACGCAGGAGCAGACGCGCCGGGCGGCACGCGCCGAAGAAGAGCGCATTCGGCGCCGTCAGCAGCTTACGGAGCAGCAGCTACGTGAGGCCGCGTCAGCTGAGGAGCGGTTTGCAGATCAGCGGGCTGACCTGGCACTGGATGCTATCGACGGCGAGTTCACGCAGCGGATGGCGCGCATCGCAGATTGGGCACGTGCTCAGGAAGAAGCGGCTCGCAAGGACGCGCGGGCGTCGGGCGCTTCGGCTGCCGAACTGGACGCGGTGCTGGCCGACATCGCCGACGCGCGCCGGATTCGAGAAGCCGATGTCAACGCGTCGCTGCTCGACGGCGGGCGGCAGGTCGAGCCGAGCAGCTTGCGCGTGAGAATCTGGCGTCGCTCGACGAGTTCGCCGACGCCGAAGCCGAGCGGATCGAGACGGTCGAGGAGATGAACTTCGCCTCGATCGCACGTCAGCGGGATGCTCAGCGTGCGGCCATCGAGGAGGCGGCGCGGCTTGCCGAGCAGAAGCTGCAGCAGGTGCAGCAGCACATCGGCGCGGCGTTCGACGGCTTCGTAAATGCGTTTGAAACGAGCCTCTTCGGCGGTGGGCGTAGCGATGCCGAGATCGAGAAGCAGAAGCGTCGGTACCGGCAGGAGGAAGCGGCGCTCAGGGACAGCCTCAAGAAGAAGCGGATCGACCAGGAGGACTACGCGCTGGAGATGCAGCTGCTGGACGAGCGGCGTTCGGCGTTTTCTCAGCAGGTTGAGGCGGAGCGAGCCGGGTTCATTACGGGCAGCCTGCTGGCCTTGTCTGATGTGGCGAAACAGGCTGCGCTCGACGTGCTCAAAGCGGAGCTAGTCAAGGCGGCAGGTAAGCAGGTGAGTCAGGTCATGGGCACCGTTCCGTTTCCGCTCAACATCGGGATCGCGGGTGCGGCATACCTCGCCGTGCTCGGTCTGGAAAAGGCAATCACCGGAGCAGCCGGTTTCTACCGCGGCGGCTACACCGGCGGCGGCGATCCACGCGATGCGGCGGGCGTCGTCCACGGCGGCGAGTTCGTGATGACGGCGGATACGGTTCGTGGTAATCCGGTCCCATTTTACTCGATCATGGACAGCATCCGCACCAATCGCGTGTCGGTCGAAGAGCTTGCGGCCGTTGCGCGCGGCGGGTACTTCGGCGGTGGGTTCGTGCCGGTACCCTCCTTCGGTTCGGGGGCGGCGAGCGCTCAGGGGTTTGATGATTCGCGGCTCATCGCGTCGCAAGAGCGGATCGCGTTCGAGCAGCGTCAGGACGCGCGGCGCATGGCCGACCGGATGCAACCGCCGCCCGTCGCCATCGGCGGCGCGCGTGCCCGCCTGATCGGACGCGCTCAGCAGCGCGATCAGCGCACGTCCGAGAGTCACCCGGCCGTCCCTGGTCGTCAGCACGCGGAGGGACCGGTGAGTGAGGTCGTGATCCACATCCAGTACGGCGAGACCGTCTACACCTACGGCGACGCGACATCGTCGACAGCGACATCGTGCGCGGCGAGCGCATCGGCGACGGGCGGCCGTCTCGAGCGTCCCGGCCTGACCGTCGAGGTCGAGAGCGCGGACCTGATCGGCCTCGGTCACGTCACGGCGCGCGCACCTATCCGTCCGCGCTGCCTCGTCACCCACGACGGCGTGCCGTGCTCGACGGCGTGCTCGCTCGCGCCGCCTCGTCTCGCGTCTGGGACGATGGCTCGCGCACGTGGACGCTCGCCATCGAGGACGACGCGACGGCCCGCCTGGTCGAAGCCCTCGACGCGACCGATCTACTCATCTCCGTCGGCACGGCCAACGTGCAGTGTCTCACCTGTTCGCCATCTACGACGAGCAGCGTCGATCCGCAGTGGACCGAGAGCCGCGCGACGGTGACGTGGTACCGACTCCGCGAACTGCTCAGCGATGCCATCGAGCAGAGCGCCGACCCGCTCGAAGCGAGCGTAACGGCAACGGTCGGAGATGTGTTTGCGTACCGCATCCCTTACGACGAGGGCGGCACGACGCGCGAGCGTTGGGTGCTCGATCCGGCTGTCGCCATCCGCCACGTCTATGCCGAGCCGACCGCGCGCCGCCTGCCCGAGTGGACCGCAGCCGAGGTGCTCGACCTGGTCGAGACGATGACGGGCTGCCGCACCGTCGCGAGCTACGAGGCGTGGCCGTCGCAGGCGATCACGGTCAGCGTCACACCTGGCGCGTGGACGGAGCCGGACCAGCTGCCGCCGGACCTCGAGTCGCTGCCCGAGGACTACGACGCCGACGCGCTCGAGGCGGACGACGTGGCGCTGGCCTTTGCGGGCGAGCCGACCGAGCAGCCGCTGTCGACCGTCGTCATGGAGTACACGCCGGGCATCGAGGCGAGCTACGGCGCGCTGCGCTACGACCTGCGTCCGCGCTGGGACCGCGAGCAGCAGCGCACCATCCAGGAGATCGGTAACGACAGCACCGACACGCTGCCGCTGTGGCATCCGCAGTGGGCCGATCCGACTGACGCGGCCGACGTGGACGGCGACTATACCGGGCGTGTATATAGAGGTGTGCCGGTCCTGCTGAGCGGTGAGGATCGCACCTACGTCGCCACCATCGAGGGCGGCCGCGCCGTCCGCCACCGGCAGCCGGACGACGAGGCGGCAGACTACGCAGGGTACAGGTGGGAGGCATCGCACGCCGCCACGCGCGTAGCCGAGCGCGGCCTGATCGGCGCGGCTCGACTTGTCGTGACGACGCAGCTCGCGCGTGAGGACGTGCCGGATGATCTGAGAGCAGGCGACTACGCGTACAGCCTCGACGGCCGCGCTCTGGCCGCGCTGAGCATCGACCGCGCGCTCGACGAGGGTCTGGTCGACCTGGAGCTTGCCTGCCCGCTGTCCCGCACCTACGCCGTCCGGCCGCCGCGCGTCGCTCCGCGCATCGACGCGCTCATCGTCGTCATTCCCGGCGAGGAGCCGCTACCTCAGGACAGCTACGAGGCCCGCGTTTTTATCCGGCGCACGCCCGCCGATCTGCCTGCCGACGCCTACGACATCCGCGTCCAAGACAGTGGCACCGATCCCGATACGTGGCCCGTATCGAGCGGCCGAGAGCCGGTCGTCAGCGCGACGGATCACCGCCTTTTTGCCGTCCGGTCGATCTGGTTCGACGGCGCGGAGAGCGCCTGGTCGATTGCCAGCACGGACCCTGCGGCAGGAGGTAGCGCCTGATGCTGTCGCACCTCACAGGACCTCCCCGCATCGGCGGGATCGACTGCCCGTACTGCCTGGGCGGCGCACCGGCCACGCTGACGTGGCCGGACGAGTCGATCCGCGCCAACCTGCGCGGCGCGTCGCCGCAGGACGCGCATCAAGCGCCTCAGAGGACGCGTATCTCTGTCGTGGACGCTTCCGCGCGATCTCTACGCGACGCTGCTGGCCGAACTGAGCGCTGACGAGGTCGTCGTCGACGTGCGCACGCGCGCGGCAGGTGATCCCGCGTGGGCCGAAGAGCGGCCGCTGCTCATGCAGGTCACCAGTGATCTGCCCTCGCTCGCCGACGTGCGCAATGGCTGGGCCGATCTCACGGTCGAGCTCGAGACGGTGGCCACGGTTGCCGAGCGCCTCGATGTCGTGACGGGCGGCTATTACGCTACACCTATCAGTGGTGGCACTGAGATCAGCGGATACGGCGGCGCGACGGCTCAGCGCACCGGCACGCGCACCGTCCAGTTTGACGGCGTGAGCTACGATCTAGGCGTCGTCACGCTAGGCGGACCGGCTGTCGCCGACCTGCGAACCGAGCCGGTCACTCGGCGAAGCGGTTTGCGCGTGCTGCGCATCACTACCAAGCCTACACCTGCACCACTCTGATGATCGAAGTAATAGCCAACGACGACACCCTCGACGCGCTGCTCTTGAGCGTGCAGCAAAAGTCCGCTCAGGCGAGCACGGACGCGGGGCGGTCCGAGACGGCGCGCCAAGCCACCGAAACGGCCCGCGATACGGCCCTGATCCAGATCGCGTCGGCGCGTGCAGATGCCGTCTCCGCAGTGGGCAGCGAGGGCACCGAGGCGCTCCAGAACCTTGCGGGAGAGGAGCAGCAGGTCGCCGCGCGGCTTGCGGCCCAGGAGCAGGCCGCAGAAGGGGCGATCACGTCGGCGCGTGCAGATGCCGTCTCCGCAGTGGGCAGCGAGGGCACCGAGGCGCTCCAGAACCTTGCGGGAGAGGAGCAGCAGGTCGCCGCGCGGCTTGCGGCCCAGGAGCAGGCCGCAGAAGGGGCGATCACGTCGGCGCGTGCAGATGCCGTCTCCGCAGTGGGCGCGCGCGAGTCGGGTGCGCTGCAGACGCTGGCCGATCAGGAGCGCGACGCGCTGACGGCCATCGGCGCGGCGACAGCGCTCGCCACGCCGCCACCCGACCGGGTGCTCTATGCCGACGCGTCGTTTGCCGGGCGGGGCGCCCCGCAGTTCGGCGCGGCTGAGGCGGCGATTGCCCACGCGCGCGCCGTCGTCCAGCAGTCGGGCGGCGCCGTCGCGATCCGGCTTCACTTCGGCGCAGGCGGCACGCCGATGGCGCTGCCCGCTGGCGAGAGCTTCGACGCGCTCGCTGCCGAGGGCGTGATCGTCACTCCGGTCACCGGCGGGCGCGGCGTCTCGTCGTCTCAAGCCCTGCTTCTCTCGCTCATGCTAGGCGAAGATCTGGACTTCAATGCAGTCGAGGGGCGCATCGATTTTGGCGCGCTGCGCGTGCCGCTCACTTTATAACCCACCCCACACACCATCATGGCGACGACACAGTTTCCCGGCGGGCCTGACCTGCCTGCTACGCTCGAGGAGCGTAGCTTCTACCTTCACACGCCTGCGGGCGAGACTCCTACACTGTACGCTGGACCTACAGGCGGCGGCGCTCCGGTGAGCGTGTCGGGTGGTGGAGGCACTGTAAGTGTGCAGGTCGCCCTACAATAATGTCGACTCCATCTTCTACCTGAAACTAGGTGAGGCGGATGCAATCTTGGGCAACGTATCCGGGGGTGAGGTTGCGTTTGATCTAACGGGCGCTTCCGCTACAATTCCGCAGGGGTTGACCGTTTCGATCTACGACGAAGTCGCAAATGGCGTCATGCTTGTGCGCTTTTTGCAGAACGGGCAGATCGTGACTGCAGAAGCGTGGCTAGGTGGTAGTTCCGTTAACTTCGTTAACGACACGGTGTATGCTTCGGGCGTATTTGTGGTTTAATGCTGGCAGTCAACCTCGACCTGACACCCGGTCACGCTGCCGAAATTGAGCGCCGGTTTGCCCTGCACGCTCCTAGTAGCTGGCAAATACAATCGCTTATTGGCGGCACGATACCCGACGCACTAGCGTTAGGTGCCGACCTGATACTATGGCCTAGAACTAACGTATGGGGAAACTACGATGCGTGGCAATTGTACCGCGACGCTAACGTACCCGTAGTAGCCGCGCACGGTAGCAACTCCGATACATTACTGCCCGACCCGCCGCGCCTGTTCTGGCCCGTCGTCGTGAGCGCAGACCGCCCCGGATCGACCGCCCCGGTCACCTCGCACGGACCCGGCCTCGAGCTAGCCGTCGCGCCGTCGAGCAGCTTTCTGCAGTCGTGGGCCGTCGCAGAGGCCGGGGCCGCTCTCGCCACGCTCTACGATGAGTACGGCAACTGGTACGACGCTCGGTCGGCGCTGCGCAGCCTCGCCACCGATCCGCAGTCGTGGCGCGGCTTCGGTCTGGTCGACCTCCAGCGCGTGCCCCGGCAGGAGGGCACCGAACTGCTCTCGGCATCGCAGCAGCAGGGGCAGGGCTGGTTTACGCTCTCCGATACGCCGCTCATCGTGGAGCCGAGCGGCGTGCTACCGGGAGGATTTCGGTTGCGCGGGCAGGTCGATCAGAGCGGCATTTTCGTCGCAGGAGTCACGCCCGCGACGGCGCCGGTCAGCGGGCAGGCGCTCAGGCTCAGAGGCGAGGTGTTCACGTTTTACGACGACATGATCGTGCGCTCTCACGCCGGAGGGCGCGACGCGCCGATCGTGCCGTTCAGCGGCGGCGCAGATCCGGACCTAGTACACCGCTACGACGAAGGCGGGAGCACGTACCAGGTGCAGATCCGGGTGGCGCCCGGCGGATCGGGCGAGCGCGACATCCACATCAGGGGGCTGTCGCTGCACGCCTACGACTACGCGCCTACGCCGCTACCACCGACGACGGCGCCGCCGCACCCGCCCGTCGACGTGCGCGTTAGCGGGAGCCGCATCCTGCTAGCGCCGTGGAAGGGCGCCGACTACGACTACACGCGCATCACCTACGATGGCCGCGTGGCCGACGTGGGGCCGGGGCCGGACGACTACGGCGCGATCGACTTCGACGCGGCGGCGGCGTTTGGATACAGCGCGGGCACGGCGGTACTGGCGACGCACTACCCCGGACGCACGTCGGCGACTGTCGAGGTAGACATCGACACCGGAGTGCCGCCCGCTCCGGCGCTGTCGGTCACGCGCACGTCTCAGTCGGCGGTACTAGCCGAGTCACCGGGCGTAGCGCACTGCAACGTGGTCACTCGCTACCGGGTCGCGGGCGGCGCGTGGCAGGCGGCAGGCGGGACGCCCGGCACGACCCTGTCGCTGAGCATCGAGACGAGCGCTGCGATAGAGGTGCAGGTGCAGGCCGTCGACGTGCGCAGCGTGCGCGCGTCCGAGTGGAGCGCGCCGGTCAGAGCGCCCGCCTACGTGGCACCGGACGCCTCGTATCCATGGTGGACGTGATCATCTGAGGCTGTCAACTCACCGGGGAGGATTAACTACATTTGTTGCAGGTCCGACCACCGTTTGTTGCGGGCCGGTATACTGCATCGCTGGGAGCAGGCGTCAGGCTGTTGCGCTGGGCGGGCGTGGCGCCCTGGGCCGAGGCGGACGTGCCCCAACTCGAGGCGTCGTTGCTGGGCGCGAGCGGGTCGATCTTCTCGAGCGACAGGCCCGTCCCATCGCGCACGGCAGGGTTGTGCCAGTCGGGCGTATAGCGGACCGAGTCGATGGTCGCTTCCTCAAACGTCGTCAGATGCAGCAGTCGGCCACCGTTTGGCAAACTGAGCGTGCGTCGCTGGCCGATCAGCGTTCCGTCGGCGCTGGGGAAGGCGTCCGTCAGCGTGCGGTCGGGGTTGGGCGCGTCGGCGTAAACACCCGAAATGGCATAGATGGCGGCATACGCACCGGGCGCGAGCGTCGTCGGCGTGTAGACCAGGCGCATCGGCACGGCGGGACCGCGCTCGTCGCCCATGTCGAGCAGGAGTAGGCCATTGAGGGCGAGCGGACTATCGGACGCGTTGTAGACCTCGAAGAAGTCGGTCTGATCGGGCAGGCCGTCGCTGCTGACGCGGGCAGGGTCGAACAGGACTTCGGTGATGCGCAACTCGCCCAGACTTGGTGGTCTGGCGTCTGCGTCGCGCGTGACGCTGTTGGCGCGCGCAGGTGTGCCTCCTGTCTCAGCGATGCTGGTCGCCCAGGTCAGCGGATCATCTGAGGGCGCATTGGGGGCCAGACGTTCGAGTGAGAAGCCGGTCGTCGAGCGGCGGTTGGCGTCGGTCCAACTCGGCCGGTAGGGAACGGTGTCGATCTGGACCTGAGCGCGCAGGTCGAACAGGGCGATGCGCTCGCCGCCGTTTGCAAGCCCGCTCGGGGTGACCGTCGAGACGCCGACGCGCACGGCCGCTGTGTCGAGGGTGGGAAAGGCGATGCGCAGCCGCGAGTCGGGCGGGGCGGACGAGTCGGCGTCGTAGATCAGCGCAAACGCTCCAGGCGCGATGGCGAGTTCGCTATCCAGCGCCGTCGTGTCGACGGTTGCCGGGTCGTCCAGCGGCGAAGAGGCCAAGGCGACGCCGAACAGCGTGATCGGCCGGTCGGTCGTGTTGAGGAGCTCGATGTATTCGGGCTGGATCGGACCGGCGTCGGCGTCGGTGTTGGGGGCGAACAGGATCTCGTTGATGACGAGGGCGCCCGCCGTGGGGCGCTGGGCAAGCGGGGCGCTGGTCGCCGAAACGAGAGGATTACCGCGCAGATCGCGCCACCCCGCAACGCCGACCGTCGATGCGCCGGGAGGAGCGATGGCGATCACCACACTGCCTTGGGCCGTCGCTACCAGCGTCTGCCCGTTGACGGTCAGGACGCCGCCGGGCTGAACCGGTTCGGAAAAGCGGACCGCGATGGAGCCGTCGTTGGCATAGTAGGCTCGGACGACGCGCGGTCGGTCGAGGTCGGGCGCGAATTGTGTGTTGCGGCGCCCGGGCGTGGCGCCTGTTGGGTCGGTCGAAACGCGCAGGTTGGACGGCACGCCGGGCGTTTCGGGGTCGACGCGTTCGAGTGAAACGCCGCTTTCGACTTGTGAGCCGGTGTATCGTAGCGTGTCCAGCGTCGTCGTGCCCCGCGCGACGCCGAAGCGGTCGCCGCCGTTGTTCAGGCTCGGCCACGGCGCCTGCCGGACGACCTGCGCCCCGCCAAACCCACCGGGAAATTGAACGCGCAGCGCGGCCGTGTCGGGCGCGAGGATGAGATAGGCACCGGGCAGCAGCGTCAAACCCGAGGGAAGCGCGCGCAAGACCTCACCGCTGTCGAACACGCTCAACCCGTCCAGCGCAAGCGGGCGATCGGTCGTGTTGAGCAGTTCGGCGAACTCCGATCCCTCGCTCGTAGCCGGAGCCGCCAGCACCTCGTTCACGACGATTTCGCCCGCACCTGCGATGAAGCCGAGCAGCACGTCGCGTTCGATGCGCGGCTGGGTATTTCCCGCCGCATCGGTCAGGTCGGTGACTACGAGCCGGTAGCCGACGCCGCGCGGCAGGCCGGGTGTCAACGCCAGCCGCACCGAGTCGCCTGCCGCCACGCACGCGACGATACCGACAGTGGGAGCGCCCGCATCGACCCCTTGCAGCGAGTACCCCGCTGCGCATGCGTCCGGGATGAACTCGGAGAAACGGAGTCTAAGCGTGTCGACGGCGATGGACAGGCGGATCAGCGTCGGCGGCGTTACGTCGGGCATGAATCGCGAGTTTTGTAGCCCCGGCGTGCCACCGCTCGGGTCCGTCGACAAGGCGAGGTTGGACGCCACGCCTGGAACAGCCGGATCGACCCGTTCGAGAGCCACGCCTTGCTGCACCTGAGCCGACACGTAGACGAGCGAGTCGATTGCCGTCCCACCCGACGAGAGCACGATCTCGTCGCCGCTGTTGTTGAGCGACGGAACGGTCGACTGCACGATGCGCGATCCGCCGAATCCACCGGGAAAGCGCGAGCGCAGCAGCGTCGTATCGGATGCTACGACGGCGTAGGAGCCCGGTCCCAGTTCAGCCGCCGAGGCGATAGCGCGCCTGCTGCCGGTCGCGTCGGCGAGCGCGAACGCGGACAGAGTAAAGGCTTGGTCGCTGCGGTTGAACAGCTCGACGTACTCGACGCCGCCCGCGTCGGGGTTGGCCATGAACTCGTTGATGACTACGTCGCCGCGCTGAGGAGCAAAGCCGAGGGCGAACTCGAACGATGCGTCGGGCTGCACGTTGCCCGCCAAATCGGTCAGGTTTGGCGCGACGAGGCGGTAGCGTACCTCTTGCGGCAACTCGGCTGCTAGGTTGAGCCGTGCCGAATCGCCTGCAACGGCTCCGACGCAGCCACTGCTCAGGCTGCGCGGCGGAGCGCTCGGGTCGACTCCTTCGAGCCGATACGCCACGTCGCACGGGCGGTCGATACTTTCGCTGAACCGGACGCGCAGGACCGTGCGCTCAGCGACTACGACGGACGCAATCGCTGGGGGCGTCGTGTCGCGGTCGACGTCGAATGTGAGTGTGGTGTCTGCGAGCGCGTTTCCGGCAACGTCGCGGATGCCCGATACCGATAGTTGGTACGTGCCGTTGGCGAGGTCACCCGTCGCGACGAACGCGCTGTCGGCGTCACCGGTCGCGGGCAGCGGGGTGACCGATGAGAGGCCGCCGGGCGAGAGGGCGAAGTTGGCCGCCGTCACGTCGCCGCGCTGGACGGGTTCGCTGAACGTCAGCCCAAATCCGTCGGCGGTGTCGTCGTACCGTGCCGTCGCGATCGTTGGAGGCGTCGTGTCGGGCGGCCCAGCCAATCCGCTTACCTGCACGTCGTCCAGAAAGAAACCGTCGTTGGTGCTCGCGATGTGCTTGATCCACCAGCCGAAAGCGGCGCTGCGCGTGTAGGTGTCGTCGCTCGCGGTCAGCACCTGGGCGCCATCGACGCGGACCGTCCAGTCGGCACCCGACCGCGTCACGTCGATGGTGTAGGTCTGACTTCCGTCTGCGATCGCCCCATCCGCGCTCGCGCCGATTACGACGCGGTTACTGCTCGTAGGAATGCCGTCCTGGCGGTACAGGCGGAGTTCGAGGCTGTTGTTGGTGCCAAACTGCAAGAAGTAACCTTCGACGGACTGGGTCAGATCGGCCTGGCTGCTCATCAGGTAGACGCGCGCGCCGCTCGACGTGCTCAGGTTCACGTCTCTCCAGCCGATCCGAAAGCGCCACATTCCCTCGCTCACAGCTGAAGGCGTGGATAGTGCGGCAGTGTCCGCCTCGGCGCGTCCGGCGAGGCGGAGTACCTGGCTTCCGTCCAGAGCGGAGACGGCGAACCGGCTGGCATCGCCCGACCACGCCGGGTTCGACGTGAAGTCGCCGTCCTCGAACGAGTCGGCGACTGTCAGCGGCTGGGCGGCCAGCGCCGGGGTGAGGAGGAGCGCGAGAAGGGCGAGGCGCATCGGCAGCGGGCGGTAGGGCGGAGAGCCAAACTACACGCCGCGCATCACCGACTCGCGGGCAGGTAGCGCGTCACTCGAATTCGTTGACGGTAAAGACCCACTCCGTCCTGCCGGACTGCGCGTACACGCCCGCGAACTGCGCGTACACCTGGACCGAATCGCCGTCCTGGTGCAGGTTGCGCAGGTCGAGCAGGGGGCCACTCTGAACCGGAAGCCAGAACGGCACGCCGCCTTCCTCGAACAGCGCCTCGTCCACGAACAGTGCGACAACGCTAGAGTCCATTCCGCGTGAGAGTATGCGTGCTCGGATCGTAGCTTTTTTCGCCTCTGAGATTGGGCGGACGCGGTGTCGAAAAGTCAGCGCGACGAGCAGCGGGAAGTCGATGCTGACCGTTGCGAAGTAGATGCGCTCGTCGGTCCCGAACTCGCTCGTCATGAACGCGTGGTTCGAGATCGTCGTGTCGAGCCGTGCAGGCTGGTAGCGGTCCCAACTGGATTGTGCAGCCGATGAAGTGGCGCACGCGAGGGCGAGTAGTGCGAGAGCGATGCGCCTCATCCCTGGCGCCCGCGACGGATCAGTACTTCGGTCATCAGGCGAGCCGTCGGAGCCAGGGCGCGCTCGTCCAGGTCGAACTCCGCATCGTGGACGGGGTGTGCGGTTTCGGGCGAACTGCACGTGCCGACGCGCACGAAAGCGCCCGCCGTCATCTGCGTGTAGCTCGCGAAATCCTCGGCGCCCATCGACGGCAGATCGAAGCGCTTGACCGCCTCCTCTCCGCGCGTATCGACGATGGTGTCTTCGATCAGCGCCATCAGAGCAGCGTCGTTGAGAACGGGAGGCGAACCATCGAGAAAGACCACGTCGATCTCGCAGGCGTGCAGGTCGGCGACGTGCGACGCCGTGCGCTCGATCAGAAGCCGCATCGTACCGCGCATATCCATGTCGACGCAGCGTAGCGTTCCGCCGATCGTGACTTCGCGCGGAATGACGTTGTAGGCAGATGACGAACTCGACATCCGGCAGGCGGTGAAGAGCGCGGCGCGGCGCGCATCGGTGCGGCGGCCGGCGAGGGCGTAGATCTGCGTGAGCAGAGTAGTGGCGACAAAAATCGTATCGGTCACCTCGTGCGGTCGCGCCGAGTGGCCCGTCGATGCGCTGCGGACTGTAATGTCGAAGCGGTCGGTCGATGCCGTCGCCGGGCCGGTGATCAGGCCATAGCGTCCCAGCTCGGTCGCCGGATCTACGTGGACTCCGAAGACGGCTGCCATGCCGTCGAGTACGCCTTCTTCGATCATGCGTGGTGCGCCTGACGGTGTACCCTCTTCGTTGGGCTGAAAGAACACGCGGATCGTCCCGGCGATCTCGCTGCGCCGCGCGTCGAGCAGCCGGGCCACGCCCAGCCCAATGGCCGTGTGCGCGTCGTGGCCGCACAGGTGCGCGACGCCCGGCCTCTGCGACGCGTAGAGCACGTCCTTCTGATCCTGTATCGGCAGCGCGTCGATGTCGGCGCGGTACCCGATCAGCGGGCCGGGCCGATCGCCGCCGATGTCGACGTACGTACCTGTTTCCGCCACAGAGATCGGCGTGAACCCTTGTTCGGTAAGGGTTTTGCGGATGAACGCCGCCGTCCCGAACTCCTCGAAGCCTAGCTCGGGGTTGCGGTGCAGATGGCGCCGGATGGCGACCAGTTCGCCGTGGAGCGCGCTATCGGTCGGGGGCGTCGAGGGGCGCGTCAGAGTCTCGGGCATCGGCCGGATCTTAAATAGGGAGCGCGGCTGGAGAACGGACCGCTCAGGAAAAATACTCGACGTAGTGCAGGTTCATGTCGGTCACCAGCGTTTCGGGATCGGATTCGTCGGGAAAACGGTCACGGATGGTCTGCATCTGCTCGTCAAACGGGACGTGATGGCGGGCCAGGTCGAACAACACCTGTGCCAGTTCCATGCGCTGGTCGAGCAGGTCGAGGTCTGCGGCCACCTCGGGCGCGTCGAGCAGGGGACGGGCGAACAGGGCCAGGTCTTCGGCGCTCGCTCCTACGGCAGGTACATCGGTTTCGGGCGGAAACAGTTTTCGATAGCGCTCTGCCAGCGCATCGTACGGCATCGGTACGGCATCGGTCGGCAAATCGTCCGCGTTTGCCTCGTGCCAGCGCTCTTCCAGCCGGGCGAGCAGCAAGTGAAGCATGGCCGTTTCCTGCTCGTCGTGGTTGCCGGGCATCATCAGCTGCTGCACGTCGGCGAACGCGTGGCGCGCCCGGGCTTCGGGCAAGCCAAACGCCGTCCAAAGCAGGCGTGCCGTTTCGAGCACGAGCAGCAACTCGTCGGGGGCGGCGTCTTCCTCGCCGTCGGCCAGAGCGAACGCGCGCTCGGGGTCGACTTCGTACGCGTCGAAGAGCGGCGCCGAAAAGCGGACGAGCGACTCGTAGGGAATGCCGGTCGCTCCGCCGGTGAACGCCGCCAACTCGTGCATCGGGTCGTGAAGGGCGGTGTCGGTCGAGGTGGACATGGAATGTCGGGACGGCGGAATGGGGACGCACGAATACGCGTCAGGGCGTGCGGGTTTCCGATCCAACGGGCGAGCCGAGGGGTGCTAGGGTGTCGTCGCACGCTCTTCGCCGGGGCTACGCGCCGTCTGCACGTAGAAGCGTTTCGCGAGTCGCCGGCGTGAGTAGGTGGGGGCGAGTTCGTCCTGCGATGCGATGAATCAGAGAGTCGACTCGTCGTTTCGCTCCTCCCCAGATAACCGTTTCGGTAGAATATGACCTGGGGCAATCAGACCAGTCCGGCGCGCTTGCGCAGCACCCACTCGGCGGTCAGCAGCCCGACGAGCAGAACGAGCAGCGGCCAGGCGTCCCACAGCGGATCGTCGACTGTCGTCGGGACGAGCGTGGGGCGAAGCAGCGGGGCCAATTCGGCGGCGAGCGCGGGCAGTTGGTCGACCGTGACCGCGCGGCCTCCGGTGCGGGCGGCGACTTGCTGGAGCAGCGGCAGGTCGGCGGTCACGTCGGCAAACTCGGCGTCGACGGGGCCGACGGTGAACGATCCGCCGTCCTCGCCGATTTGGGCGCCCTCGCGTGTGGCCGTCGCCGAGAAGCGGTAGGTGCCTTCAGGCAGCGTCCCGGCGTCGAGTCCGTAGCGCCCGGCTCCCAGACTCTGGAGCGTCAGCGGAAGCGTCTCGCCCGACGGCGTCGCCACGTCCACGGAGATTTGCGCGCCCGTCACCGGCTGTCGGCTCTCGTCGTAGAGCGTGCCCTGCAAGACGACCGGCTCGCCTGCGCCAAACACCCGCTCGGTCGGGCGGATGCGCAGCGCCTGCCCGTCCTCGTCCGCCGACACCCAGCGCACGACGTTGGCGACCAGAGACGGCCAGAATGCGTCGGACTGGGCGAGCGCCTCGGGCAGCGTCCGCCAGCGCCACACACCTCCGCCGACGAGCACGAACGAGCGCGCCCGCCCCACGCGCCGCGCTGCCATCATCGGGTTGCTCAGCGTAACGCCGCGCTCGTTGGTCGTCGCCAAGACGGTCGCGCCTGCCGCTGCCTGCCAGCGCGCGACCGGGTAGCGCAGCGGCGGCAAGCCGAGATCCGCGAGCGGTGCTACGTCGGGCAGCGTCAGAATCGGGTGCGCTCTCCCGGCGGCGGTGACGGCGGGCAACACTTCGACGGCGTCCGATGCCAGGCCCGAGGGCGTCGCGGGCAGCAGTGGGGCGAGAGTACGCAGGCGGTTCAGGTCCGTCCGAGCCGTCGCGAACGTCGCCAGGCCGACGCCTCCGGTAGCCGCGGCCAGCAAGCGCTCGATGTCTGTATTTGACGCGGCTTCGCTGGGAAATCCGACGAGCACGAACGCGTCGAACGTGTCCAGCCGCGCCGGGAGCGGTCCCTCGTAGAAGACGCCCGGCTCCTTCTGGATACGTGTCGTCAGCGTCAGCCCGGCATCCGAAGCCAGCGCCGCGCGGACAGCCGACACGTCGGGCTCGGGCGCTCCGGCGACGAGCAGCACGCTGCGCCGGTCGTCGCGCACGTCAGCGGCCAGGCTGCGGCTGTTGTTGCGGTACGTCGCCTCGCCGTCGACGCGCGATACGGTCGCCGTCAGCTGCATCGGCCCCAACACACTCGGCGTGAACGGCAGATCGACGGACGTGCGGGCGCCCGGGGCGGGCGCTGCGATGCGCTCGGTTGCAACGGTCCGTCCGCCCAGCTGGAGCGTGACCGCAAGGCGCGTCCCAGCCTCGACTCCGTCGGCGGCGACGGTCACGCGCGCAGCGGACTCGGCTCCCAGGTAGAGCAGTTCGGCAGCGTCCAGGCGGGTAACGCGCACGTCGCGCTGGGCCGTCGTGTCGCCCACGGCAGCAGCGAACAGGGGCACGCGCACGTCGTCGGCCACGTACACCGGATTGCGGCCTGCCGTGTAGCGCCCGTCCGTCACCAGGACGGCGGCCTGCACGTTGGCCTCGCGCAGCATCTCGCGGGGATAGGCGAGCGCGCGCCCGATATCGGTCCGGTCGCCCATCCGAAATAGCGTATCGTCTTCGGCCAGCCTGCGCGGTGACGCGTCGAACGCGACGCGGATCGAACGTACGCCATCGGGCAGCGCGTCTCCGAATGCCGCCAGCAGGCCGTCGAGGCGCCCGCCCGTCAGACTGTCGGCCAGGGCAACGCTGCGGCTGTCGTCGAGCAGCAGAACGACCGATGCAGGCTGCTCTTCGACCGTCGTGCGGCGCAGCAGCGGCTGGGCGAGCAGGAAGAGCACCAGAGCCAGCGTGAGAGCCCGGAGCACCGTCAGCGTCCCTCTCAGGCCCGGTGTCAGCGTGGGGGTCGTCCGCCGGTAAGCCCACCACGCGACGGCGAGCGCGGCGATCAGGCCCAGCAGGGCAATCAGCGGATGTCCGATGAGCAGCTTCATCCGTCCGCCTCCGCCAAAATCCGTCCTGCGATCACGTCATGTAGGGCCAGACCGCGTACCCGATGTAGCAGACAAAACCGATGAGTAGCAACCAACCTTCGAGTCGGGAGATGCGTCGGTCGAACCACGCCATAGGGAGGATGATGAGGCTGAATACCAGCATGACCGGCATGTGGATGCTCAACTGGTCTGCGATGACGCCGATCGGGGTGATCAGCGACACTGTTCCGATGACGAACAGGACGTTGAGGATATTGCTGCCTAGCACGTTTCCGAGCGACATTTCCTCCTCGCCGTGCGCGGCTCCCATGACGCTCGCCGCCAGTTCGGGTAGACTCGTACCGATGGCGACGACCGTCAGCCCGATGATCTCTGGCTCGACGCCCAGATTCTCGGCGAAAAACACGGCGGCGTCGACCATCATCTTGGCTCCGACGGCGAGCAGCACGCTACCGACGGCGAGCAGCACGACGCGTCGCGCCATCGACGCCGATTTGTCCGTGGGGGCACTCTCCAAACCTACCTCGACGAGCGATGCGTCAGTCAGTCCCACGTCGGCGAGCGCGGCATCGACCGCGTCTTGCGCTCTGCTGTCCCGGCTCCGCGCACGCGTGTCCACGATGAGGTAGGTCAGGAACGCGACCAGCGTGAGGAGCAAAATGACGCCGTCCCACGCTCCCAGATTGCCATCGAGCGACAGGCCGAAGAACAGTGCCATCACGCCGACAAAAAACGGGTATTCGCGTTTGAGCGTCGTCGTCTGCACGAGGAGCGGCGCCACGATAGCACTCAGGCCCAGTATCAGGCCGATGTTGGCGATGTTCGAGCCGACGATGTTGCCCAGCGCCAGGTCACTTCCCTCCTCGCCTCCTCCGACTGCTGCGGCCATGTTGACGACGAACTCGGGCATCGAGGTGCCCAGCGCGACGACGGTCAGACCTACCACGATGGGGCGGATGCCGAAGTGCAGTGCGATGGCCGAGGCGCCTTTGACGAGCCACTCGGCTCCGAAATAGAGCAGCGTCAGGCCGACCAGAAACAAGACGACTTGAAGCAGCATGGAGCAGGCTCGGCGTTCAGATGCGCAGGCTGGCGGCGTCGAACGCGCCGGGCAGCAGGGCGGGGGGGTGGGTGAGAGTCGGGGTACCGTTTCGGCGATGCATCCAAATCTCAGCCGTCGCCGCATGTTCCGTCAGCCACTGCCGACACGCCCCGCACGGCGACCCGTCGACGCGGACGCAGGCGAGGTAGAAGCGGTCCGGAATAGGGAATCCGAGTGCATGTGCCAGGTGAATCACGGCGCGCTCGGCGCACAAAATCCGACTCCAATCGCGGGATTCGACGTTGACACCCGGAATCCAACGCACCACACCGTCCGCGCCCATAGAGCGCCCCCAGCAACCGACGGGAAAATCACTTTCAGGAACGACGGCGCGCTGGGCGGCCAGCATAATCGCGTCGTCACAGAGCGCAGCAGGGGAGGTGTCGCCTATGGTCGGGGGAGACGTGGGCGGCGTCCACCAGTCGCCGATCGCCGGAAGTGCTTCGTTGGACAGCGTCAGTACGTGCTCGTCGCGCACGTCGGCGACTCCTGTCCACGCGCGCACGTGGACGCGGTCCGTTTCGGTGTGCGGGTGCGCGAACGCGAGCGCAATGGGCGCAGCCGATCCGGTAGAGGCGTGGGCCGAGCGGACGCCGAGTAGGGCGTCGCACGTCAGCCCATAGGAGCCGTTTTCGACGCGAACCCCCGGCACGACCGTTCCGTCGGCGCTCAGCAGGGCGCAGGCTTGCGGGCGCGTGGAGTAAGGCACGTAGGCGCGCGGCAGCAGGGACAGCGCACGTGCGCGGAGGTCGGAGAGTGGGTCGGACATGCAGCAAACTACGCCGACTGCGACCCGTGCCCCGCTACAGTCGGTACACGACGATACGCCGGTTCTGCGCGCGGCCTTGGGGCGTCGCGTTGGTCACCAGCGGAGCCGTTTCGCCTCGGCTCACCACGTCGAAGCGGTCGGCGTCCATTCCTGCTGCGATCAGGTAGCGGGCGACAGCGGCGGCGCGTCCGGCGGCCAGTTCCCAGTTGGAGTCGAAGCGCGCTCTCAAGCTCGGGCCGATGGGACTGGAGTCGGCGTGGCCCTCGACGCGGATGCGGCCCGTCGATCCCAGGTCGCGGCGGACGCGGTCGAGCAGGGCGGTACCACCTGACGAGAGCGTCGCCGATGCAGGATCGAAGAGTTCATCCGCAAACAGCGTGTCGACGGGCGTGCCGGCGGGGGCGCCGCCTTGCTGAAACTCGTAGGCGCGGATGCGATCGGTGAGTACGCGCATCCGGCGTTCGTAGGCGCCGCTGTCGATGTCGTCGAAGAACTGGAGCGAGTCGCGCAGAACGGACGCGCGTCCGCGCTGATCGGCCAGAAGTAAGGCGAGGCTGTCGCGCTGAGCCTGGGCGTGCGCGCGGAGCCGCTGCTCGCGCGGAAGCTGCTGGCTGGCGGCGCATCCGCTCGCGAACGCGATCAGCAGGACGAACAGGGCGAGGCGGGCAGGCATAGCAGTCGGCGACAGGTGCTGAAAGTTAATCGAGTGCGGCAACTCGGACGCGGCGGTTGCGGGCGCGTCCCTCGGCAGACCCGTTGTCGGCGACTGGTTCGTGACTGGCCAGGCCGGTCGCCTCCAATCGGTTCGACGCCATGCCTTCGGCTTCCAGGAAGCGCACGACGGCCGTCGCACGAGCCGTCGACAACTCCCAGTTGGTCGGAAAGCGCTCGGCGATACTCGGGCCGATGCGCTGGCTGTCGGTGTGGCCTTCGACGCGGATGCGGCGTCCGCCGTAGTCGCGGTCCAGGCGGCGGGCGAGTTGGGCGAGGCGCGATTTGCCGTCTTCGGTCAGATCAGCCGATCCGCTCTCGAAGTACACGTCGGCGAGCAATACTTCGACGGTTTCGCCCCGATAGGCGTCCTCGGGAGCGGGGCAGTTGCCGTTGGTACTCGACTCTACGGCGAGCAGGCGGCGCAGGCGCTCGTTCTCGACGCGGAGGTTGGCCTGCTCGGACGTTTCGGCCTGGACGGCGCGGTCGCGTGGCAGGCCGTTGGCGCCGAACGTGGCGGGCGGTGGCGCGCAGGCCGGGGCAAGAAGGATCAGGAGCGCGAGCAGGAGAGGGCGCATCGGTCGGTGTAGTAGGGGGGAGACGCTCAGTATCGCCCTCTAACGCGCCTGCGCGCAACCCCACAGCCGCGCGATTACCAATTGGAAGTCGCGGCAGTGAATACGTCGTCGGCGATCTCGGCCAGGGCGACGGCCGCGGCGTCGATCTCGCCCGACGGACCTACGGCGACCGGATCGTAGTCTGCCTCGCCTCGAAACGTGCGATCGAAGACCGGCTCGTCCACGTCTTGCCGAGCGTAGCGCGCCTGAACCGAGATCGACACGCGCGTGAGTTGCGCTCGGTCATCTGATGCCAGCGCTGCGGGAGACGAGCGGTACTGCGTGATTCGAAGCGTCAGAACAGCATCGGCAGACGCCTCGTCGGTATCGAGGTCCAGCCGCGTCTGCCGCACCATTCGGTCGATCACCAGCCGCGTCAGGTCGTCGGCCAGCGTGGTAACTGGCGTCGCAGCGTCCAGATCGGCTAGCGGAATCGCGACGGTCTGGATGTCGTCTGGAATGGAGGCGCCCGTCAGCGAGTAGAAGCCGCAGCCCGAAAGTAGGAGCAGCCCCACCAGCAAACCTGTCAGGTGGCAGAGACGTGACGGGCTTGAGGCGGGGCGAGCGCGATCAGTTGTAGGCTGATTCATCGAAGTCCTCGTCGTCATCGTCGCCGAACGAAGTCAGGCCCGACAGCATCGACCCCATCATGTCGGCGTAGCGGCGCGTCTGGGCGTGAGCTTCCTTGCCCAGCAGCGAGTGCTGATGCAGGCCCTCCAGAACGAACTCCATGACGGCCAGCCGCTCGGCCGCGTCGCCTTCGGGCGCGTGTTTCTTGACGACGGCCGCCAGCCCGTCGACCTTTTCGAGCGACGCCGAATAGTCGCCCAGGCACAGGCCGGTGTCGAGCTCGACGGTCCCGCCCTTGCTGAACCAGTCGATGACGGCTTGGTATTCCGGCCGGCCGCGCTTCTTGTCTGACGGATCGGGGAAGTAGCGCCCGAACGTCGACTTGGCCGCGCGGCCGACGAGCACGCTCGCCACGCTGGCCGCGCCGGTCTGTTCGCCCTCGTAAACCAACTCGACCTTGCCCGTCACGGCGGATTCTACGGCCGTCAGGTCGCTCACGCGCAGCGTCGTCGTGGTCTCGCCGCACCGAATCGCCCGCCGCTCCGCTGCTGACACCAAGTTCTCCAATGCCGCCCGCGTCATACGTGCCGAAACGCCGCTCTTCTGATCGACGTATTCGCTCTCGCGCGCTTCGAACGCCGTCTGTTCGACGACCTCGCGAAAGAAGTGAGGAATCCGAACGCGCACGCCGCCCCGTTCCTGCCACGCTTCCTGGTCGGTGATCGTCACGCCGATGTCGACTGTTGACGGGTAGTGCGTCAGGATCTGGCTGTCGATGCGGTCTTTGAGTGGCGTGATGATCGAACCGCGGTTGGTATAGTCTTCGGGGTTGGCTGTGAACACCATCAGCACGTCCAGCGGAAACCGGATGTTGAAGCCTCGGATCTGGATGTCCTGCTCCTCCATGATGTTGAGCAGGCCCACCTGGATGCGCGGCTGCAAGTCGGGCAGCTCGTTGATGCAGAAGATGCCTCGGTTGGTGCGCGGCACGATGCCGAAATGGATCACGTCCTCGTCGGCGTAGGTGAGCCGGTTGTGGGCAGCCTTGATCGGGTCGATGTCGCCAATCAAGTCGGCGATGCTCGTGTCGGGCGTGGCGAGTTTCTCTCCATAGCGCTCGCTCCGATGCCACCAGCCGATTTCGAGATTGTCCCCATACTCGCGGACGGCGTCGCGCGCGGCCTTGCTGATCGGGTTGAGCGGGTCGTCGTTGAGGTCGCTGTCGGGAACGACGGGCACCCATTCGTCCAGAAACTGCGGTAGGCTTCGGACCAATCGGCTTTTGGCCTGACCGCGTAGCCCCAACAGGATAAAGTCGTGGCGCCCCAAGATGGCGTGCTCGATCTGCGGCAAGACGGTTTGCTCGTAGCCCAGGATGCCGGGAAAGAGCTCGTCGCCGCGCTCCAAGGCAGCGATCAGGTTGGCGCGGATCTCGTCTTTGACGGATCGCGGCTGGTAGCCCGACGCTTTGAGTTGGCCGAGGGTGCGAATCTGTGTATGGTCCATGCGGGTCGTCTAGGTGGAAGGGAGCAACGACGCGTCGGTCTTCCGGGTCCACTGCTCGCCGAGCGCCCGTACCGCGAGGTGAGCGGTGAACGGCAGCGTATCTCGGGTGGAGACCGTCGCGATTCCCTGTCGGTCCGGCGGTGGCGGTTCGTGCTGCTTCGGACTTCGGTAGTGGAGAGAGGGCGGCAAAGGTTAGGAAGCAGAGGCGTGCCAAACGAAGCGACTCGTCGGCAAAAAAGAATCGGCGTCGATTTAAGGACGATCGGGCTGCCCCGATAACAGGGCCACACACGCACTTCCATACCCCCAACCCTCCCTCTCATGTTAGGAGATCTAGCACGCGTCAACTCGAACAGCCAGGCTTTCTCGGCGCTGGCGCAACTCAACAAAACCAACGGCGAACTCGGACAGCGCCAGATGCGGCTCGCCACCGGCAAGCGCATCAACGCGGCCGAGGACGACTCGGCGGGCTACGCCATCGCGCGCAAGCTCGAAGCCAAGACGCGCGGCCAAGCCCAGGCGCTCTCGAACATCGGCGACGCCAAGAGCATGCTGACGGTTGCCGAAGGCAGCCTGGGCAGCGTGATGGACATCTTGCAGACGATGAAGGAGAAAACGATCCAGGCCGCCAACGACACGCTTGGAGGCGACGAGCGCGACAAGATCGGTAACCAGTTGGCCGCGCTCAAGTCGGAGATCACCGACATCTTGGGCGACACCGAGTTCAACGGCACCAGCCTGTTCGGCGCCACGGTCACGACGCTCAACTTTCAGGTCAATTCGGAGAGCGGCGACACGTTCACGGCCACCATCGGCGCCGCCACGAGTGGGTCTCTGGGCAACACGACCAACAATCTCGGTGCCTTGTCCATCGACAACACGACGACGGCCTTCTCGACCCAGATCAAAAACGTCGACGCGGCCATCGACGACGTGAGCAACCTGCTCGCCGGTCTGGGCGACGATCAGAAGCGGTTGACGTTCAAGCAGGACAACCTGACCACGAGCATGAACAACTACGAATCGGCGCGCAGCCGCATCGAGGACGCCGACTTCGCCAAGGAGCAGATGAACATCGTCAAGGCGCAGATCCTGCAGCAGACCGGCACGGCCAGCCTGGCCCAGGCCAACTCAGCGCCCCAGTCCATACTCAGCCTCATCGGATAACCCGGCTGAGCGGTCGGCCTCACCGGCTGCTCACGCCTCCTTAGTGACCAGGTAGCGGCGCCCCTATCGCCAACGCTCGGTTTTTTTCACCCCTCGCGTTCTCCCCCCGACGCGCCGAATCGCCCCGCGATTCTTCCCGAAGCCCGGCCTGACTCTCTGTCCGGCGTTTCTCATCCACTCTCACGGAGAACACAATCATGTTAGGAGATCTAGCACGCGTCGGCTCGAACAGCCAGGCTTTCAAAGCCCTCGCACAACTCAACAAAACCAACGGCGAACTCGGACAGCGCCAGATGCGGCTCGCCACCGGCAAGCGCATCAACGCGGCCGAGGACGACTCGGCGGGCTACGCCATCGCGCGCAAGCTCGAAGCCAAGACGCGCGGCCAAGCCCAGGCGCTCTCGAACATCGGCGACGCCAAGAGCATGCTGACGGTTGCCGAGGGCAGCCTGGGCAGCGTGATGGACATCTTGCAGACGATGAAGGAGAAAACGATCCAGGCCGGTAACGACACCCTCGGAACGGACGAGCGGACCAAGATCAAGAACCAACTCAACGCGCTCTCGGACGAAATCGGCGACATCATCGGCGACACCGAGTTCAACGGCACCAGCCTGTTTTCGAACACCGGTACCAGCTTCGCCTTCCAGGTCAACGCCGAGTCGGGCGACACGTTTACTGCCGCCATCGCAACGACTGACGTAGCCTCGCTCGGCGTCTCGAACGCCAGCCTCGATGTGGCCTCCAATGCCAGTGCGGGCACCACGCTCACACAGATCGACAATGCCATCGACGCGGTATCGGACCGCCTGGCCGGTCTGGGCGACAGTCAGAAGCGGCTGACGTTCAAGCAGGACAACCTGACCACGAGCATGAACAACTACGAGTCGGCGCGCAGCCGCATCGAGGACGCCGACTTCGCCAAGGAGCAGATGAACATCGTCAAGGCGCAGATCCTGCAGCAGACCGGCACGGCCAGCCTGGCCCAGGCCAACTCAGCGCCCCAGTCCATACTCAGCCTCATCGGATAACCCGCCCGATGACCTCACTTTGAGGCAGCCGGAGCACCTGATCGCGCGCGACTTCGGTCGGCGATGGGTTGATGGCACGACGGTTCTGGCGAACATTCTCCACTCCGGTAGCCTCAAAACAGACGCTCCGCTTGCACTGCAGGCGGAGCGTTTTCCTGTGTGTCCGCCTCTCGATAACCGAGAAGTGGCCTGTTTCTGCTTTCGGATCAGTCCGGCCCTTTCGCCACTCGGCGCAGCATCGCTTCGGCTTCCTCGAGCGAGTGAAACGTAGCCTGCGTACCGTCCGCCCCTATCGCTGCATGGGATGGAAGCGCGCTCACGCCGAGCACGCGCCGCGTTTCGTCGGGCGACCGAGCGATGAACTGGGCCCCATCCATCGGGCGCCTGGAGACGAAGGCTCGCCACACCTCACGGTCCTCGTCGACCGAGATGTCGACGAAGCCCACGCGTTCACCCAACTCGTCTTTCAAGCGGTCGAGCGTCGGCATATCGCGAATGCACGGGGCGCACCACTCGCTCAATACGACACGAACTGCACACCGCTGTCGTTGAGCGAGGCCACGTCGAAGTCGACACCTTGCGCGTCGACCAACACGTGCGACGGAAAGCCCGGAGCCGGATCATCGGAGAAATCCCAGACGACTGTGGCGTTCTGCAAATCGCCCGAATCCGTCGCGCTCGAGGATCAGCGGCTGGGCGAACAGGTGGAATAGGAAAACGATGGTGGCAGTGCCCAGGGGGATATCATAGAGCCGTAGGGAAAGGAGGGCTCCCAAGGCAGATCGAACAACTGGAAAATCGTCGATGCAGCCCTCGGTGCTGTCTCACGCTCGCCTTCGCGGGAACGACAGAAGATGGAAGCCAAGTACCTGGCAACGTCGACGTGACACAGCGCTCATGCCGAGAGCGCATAGCGATCTGTTGCCGCGGAGTCGCAGCGCCCAAGAGTGCGTGGCGCCTCACCGTCCGATTCGCACCGGATGAGAAACAAGGCGCTCATGGGTCGGAGGGTGCGCGGGTGGATCGCTAGGCTCCAAATCGCCCGAAACCAGAGGTTTTCTTGCGCCGAGTGTTTAGGTCTCGCACCGATCCTCCGATACGTAAACCAGGCAACACTGCCGCCCTACGCGGCTCACTTCGTTCACCACTCCACCCTCCCTCTCATGTTAGGCGATCTCGCACGTGTCAACTCGAACAGCCAGGCTTTCTCGGCGCTGGCGCAACTCAACAAAACCAACGGCGAACTCGGACAGCGCCAGATGCGGCTCGCCACCGGCAAGCGCATCAACGCGGCCGAGGACGACTCGGCGGGCTACGCCATTGCGCGCAAGCTCGAAGCCAAGACGCGCGGCCAAGCCCAGGCGCTCTCGAACATCGGCGACGCCAAGAGCATGCTCACTGTCGCCGAGGGCAGCCTGGGCATCGGTGATGGACATCTTGCAGACGATGAAGGAGAAGACGTCCAGGCCGGTAACGACACGATGGGCACCGACGAGCGGACCAAGATCAAGAACCAGCTCGACGCGCTCTCTGCCGAAGTCACCGACATCTTGGGGGACACCGAGTTCAACGGCACCAGCCTCTTCTCGTCGACCGGCGATACGTCGCTCACGTTTCAGGTCAATGCCGAATCGGGCGACACGTTTACCGCTACCATCGGCTCGGCCAGCGTCGGCGCGTTCGGCGTCGCGACGGGGAGCCTGGCCGTCGGATCGAACGCCAGCGCAGGCACCACGCTGACGGCCATCGACAATGCCATCGACGCGGTATCGGACCGCCTGGCCGGTCTGGGCGACAGTCAGAAGCGGCTCTCGTTCAAGCAGGACAACCTGACCACGAGCATGAACAACTACGAGTCGGCGCGCAGCCGCATCGAGGACGCCGACTTCGCCAAGGAGCAGATGAACATCGTCAAGGCGCAGATCCTGCAGCAGACCGGCACGGCCAGCCTGGCCCAGGCCAACTCAGCGCCCCAGTCCATACTCAGCCTCATCGGATAACCCGGTTTGACCTTCGACTCCGACGGCTTCGCTCGCTACTCTGCGGGCGGGGCCGTTTTGCGTTGAGGGTGAGCGCTGGCGTGGACGCGCGTTCGCTGATCCATGTCGAGTGGCGGCTGTCTGAGAGTCACGCGCAGATGCGCCCCTCAGCGCCCAAACAAGGCGATCTCTGGACACGCTCTGCGCTCCGCATCTATCGCGGCAGCGTCTGGAGCCGGTGGTTAGGGGAGCGAGGCCTTTACCTCGCCCGTCACTTTCACACCGACATTCGCAGTTGCGGCGCTTGCCTAACGTGCTGCGCGGCGTCTGGGTCGCTGCGGATGACGAGGGATTGCAGTTCTTCCAGCGCGGCGATCAGTAGAGCGCTGCCGAGCGTATCGTCGTCGGCGAAGCGGTCGAACAGGCGGGCGGGGGTATGGAGCCCGGCGCGGCGGCAGAGCAGTGCGGTGCGCGTCAGCATGGCACCCGAGTTGAGGTTGAAGCGGGCCATGCCGCGGCGCTTCTGGTTGATTCGGACGGCCTCGGTGTAGAGCAGGAATCCGTCGGCGATCTGCCCCAGGCTGATCATCGAGATGGCGGCGTAGAAGTAGGCCATCGGCTCGCCGCGTTCGATACCGAGCATCGCGTTGGCGTGCTGGAGCGCCAGGGCGGGCTTGCCCAAGTGCGTCGCCGTCTGCGCGGTCAGCAGGTGCGAGTAGAAGCGGTTGTGCGGCGTCAGTGTGTCGTAGTCGAGGTCGCCGAAGACCTCCAGCACACGCTCCCAATCGCGCAGCACGACGTGGACGGTGGCGAGCTGGTAGACGTAGTACGCCCGGTGCTCCTCATTCGGTGCGTGGTCGATCTCGTCGTGCAGCAGCGCCAGGCGCGGCGTATACTTGTCGCGCATTTGATCGGCGCCGTGCGCGTAGCCCAGGTGCGTCACGGGCGCCTCGACCTTGACGATGCGACCGCCGGTGTGGTGCGCATACTTCTGAATGACCTGTCCGATCTGATTGTGGACCTTGCCCGTGTAGCGAATCTCGGGCACGTTGCGGTACACGCGCTCCTGCCACATCCGCTCGCTCTGCACCAGACTGTCCTCGCCGAACAGGTTGTGAATCGGGAGCAGGGCGGCCGTCACATCGTCGGCCATCGCCTGAGCACGCAGCCGCTGCCACGTCGCGGCGTCCTCCTCGCCGATGTACTCGTCTCCGTCGAGGATCAGGATGTGGCTTCCGCTGGCCTGATCCAGACTATAGTTGCGGGCGTCCGAGAACGAGCCGGGCCACACGATCTCGCGGTACACGTCGGCGTGCCTGCGGGCGATGGCCTGCGTTCCGTCGTCCGAGCCGGTGTCGACGACGACGATCTCGTCCACGAACGGTCGCGCCGACGTGAGGCAGCGCTCCAACAGGGCCGACTCGTTCTTGACGATCATGCAGAGCGATAGGGTGGGAGCGGACATGGGCGATGGATTCGGTGTGGAAGGGCGAGCAGACGGGTGAGAGCCTCAAGCCAGCACGGCAGCGTCGTCGGCGAAGAGTGCGGCTACGTCGGATAGGCCCATCGCTTCGGCGGCGTCGCGGGCGTCGCGCCGGATCTGGCCTGAGTCGAACGGCAGCGTAGCGGGCGTTGCTGCGCGCTCGGCGGCGGAGACCAGCAGTTCCAACCCCGCGCGGTCGTGCCCGGCGGACCAGAGCGCGCGACCGGCCAAGTGGAGTACCAGAGGCTCGCCCGGAGCCAGGTCGGTCGCAGCATCGGCGTGGACCAACGCGCGCTCGGTCGCGTCGGTCGCGAGTGCGAGCTGTAGGCCCATCAGGTGAGCGGCCAGGTGCTCGTCAGACGACAGGGCCGACACGTCGAGCCCGTCTAGAAGCGCCGACGCTTCCTCGACTCGTCCGGCTTCGACGTGGTCGACGGCCTGCGCGTAGCGGATGCGGGCGTCGGCGCCGGTGTGGGTCGGTGCGGCGGCGAAGAGCGCAGAGGCCCGGTCCGAGTCGGTGTCTGCGAACAAGCGATCGAGCAAGTCAGTCACCTGGGCAATCTGAGCCGGTCGGTCGTAGTGCTCTAGCGCGAACGCGCGGTAGGCAGCGGGCGCGTAATTAGAATCGACGATCTGGTCGGCGGCCTGGGCAACGGTGTTCCAGAGCAGATCGTCGGGGAAAGTAGCGCGGCTTCCGTCGTAGTCGCGAACGACGGCCCGTGCGCCCGCCGCCAGCGCCTCGAGTGCGTGGTGAGGGTGTCCGCCAAGCACGTCGGTGGCGACTACGTGGCTGCACTGCGCGTAGAATCCGGTCTCGTCGCCCGGTGCTAGCGCGCCGTAGAGGTGGAGGTGTTGTGCCAGACCCGTCTGCTCGGCTCGGTAGGCGAGCGAGCGCACCTGAGCCGCGTCGACGATCGGCCCGGCGACGTGCAGCTGGTACCGCTCGTCGCGTGCCGTCAGTTCGGCGAGCAACTCGTAGAGCAGCGCGCAAGCTCCGGCGTCGAGCGTCCCACGCCAGCCGACGTCGAACGTAGACGCGCGCTCGGCTTTCCACGACGTCGTGGCTACGTCGACGGCGGGCCGCAGCGCTTGAGTGCGGGCCGATCCGGGCAGCAGACCGGCGTGCATCTCGCGGACGACGGAGTGGTGCGCGTCCGAGTCGAACAGTACGCGGTCGACTCCTTTCCATCCGAAGCGTGTCAGAAGTCCACCGCCCCACACGTCGCTGGGCAAGACGCGGACGATGGTTGGCAGCTCCTTAGCCAATGCCGACACCTCGCGCGGGCAGTTCGCGATTCCATCGATCCAGAGCAGATCCAGTTCGCGCGCGTCGCTCGCCGACGCCAGGTGAACGGTGTGGTAGTGCGCGGGCAGACCCGACAGGATCGCGTCCGAAGCCTGCGCCGAGGGGGTCTGCTTCGGAGCAGGCCAGATGCCCAGGCGGATCGGACGAGAGAGGGCGGGGATGTCGGGTGTCGGCATGGAGACGAGGTTCTGGCTGCCGACGCTAAGAGCCGGTTTTGTGCCACGCCGGACGGACGCCGCGTCGTGGATTCACACCGAACGGTCGGAAAAACCTGTGACGCGGATTTAAGAGCGCGTGCGCCCTCCCGATACCTACACCAGACGCCGCAGTGGTCGCCCCTCGCCTCTTACTCAGTCGGAAAATCGTTCCGATCGTGACCGAGCCACCGGGGTATCCGCTTCCGCCTCTCCCTCGCTCTACCCTTTTCGGCCTCGCGCCGCATCCGTACTCTCGCCGCCATGCCTGCCACCTCGTATCACGCCCAGCAGTACCGCCGCCAGGCCGTCGTCAACGCCTCGCCGACGATGCTCACGCTCAAACTGTACAGCGCCGGTGTCCAGGCCGCACGCTCGGGCGACCGCGACATGCTACGCAACGTGCTCGTCGAGCTCATCGGGAGCCTCAACCACGAAAAGGGGGGCGAACTCGCCGGGCGTCTCTACGCGCTTTACAGCTTTTGCCTGACGACGATAGGTCACGGCGACCTCTCCGACATCGCCGACATCCTCGACGGCCTGCGCGAGTCCTGGCGCGAAGCCTTCACCGCCCGCCGCATGGCTGCCTAGGGGACGCTCGCCCCGTCCTTTCGAGGTCGACCAATCAGGTTTCCTCACATCAGTCAGCCCGCGCACGGGCATCGCGCCGGCTTCGGTGCCTGACCGCTTCCTATCGCTCCTCCTACCGCCGTTATTTATGGCGGCCCTTCCACCGACTGACGAATCCGCGCTTCGGCACGATTCCCGCTCCTGACCCTCCCGGGTCGTCCCTATCTCATCGACCCGTCACGGGTCTTTCCGCGCATCCCCCCCAGCGCCGACTGCCTCTGATCCGATAACTCCCCGCTGCCGTGTCCGGCCTTCGCCTCGAAACCCAGTACGAACCGCTCATCCAGGCGATCGTCAACTTTGAACGCCAACCGCAGCGCGTGCTCCAGAGCCAGCGCCGCGACGTGGATCGTCAGAAAAGTGTCTTGAGTACGCTCGACAGCCGCGTGTCGTCGCTCAACACGATGCTCAAGGACTTCGCCGATCCGTTCGGCGACGCCTTGCGCGGACGCATCGTCACCGGCGGCGACGAAGACGCTTATGCCGTCACGGCGACGGACGATGCGCCTCCGGGGGCGCACAGCTTGGAAGTCCACCGGCTCGCGCAGGCCGACACGCGTCTGACCAAGCAGTTTAGCAAAGCCGGGACCGATCTGCGCGCGTTCTTCGACACGAACGGCGAGCAAACGTTTGGCATCGAAGTCGCCGCGCCGACCAGTGACGATCCGGACGCGCGCCAGACCCTCAACGTGACCGTCGACCCGGACGGCGCGACCGACGGCGAGATCCTTGCTCAAATCCGTACCGCCGTTTCGGACGCCATCGGGCAAGCGGTCGACGACGGGACCATCACCAATAAGCAGCGTCCTAGCCTGTCGTCGGTCAGCGAGACGAGCGATGTGTCACGCCTGTCGCTGCGCAGTTCATCGACCGGATTCGGCGGGCGCTTCTCGTTCGCCGACAGCGCCGACGGACTGCTCGGCCTGCTCGAACTCGACGCCGCTACGACGGCCAGCGGAACGGGCGGTGGGCAGGTCACGAACGTCGGTACGAGCGAGGCTACCAGCGACTTGTCGAGCAGCTTCACGCTCAACGGCCTGACGATGTACCGCGACACCAACACGGTCGACGATGCGCTCGACGGGTTGACGCTCAGCCTGAGCAAAGCGGGAACGGGTGCGTCCAATTTCTCGGTCGACGCCGACACCGAGGGGACGGAGGAGCAGGTCAAGAAGTTTATCGAGACCTACAACAGTGTCATCAGCTACATCAACCAGCAGGCCGAGATCAACGTAGACACCGGCTCGCGCGGTATCCTCGCCGGCGACGATCTGGCACGGGGGATGCGCAGCAGGCTCCGCACCGTCGCCATCGGCAACTCGGGTGCGGGCGGCGAACTCTCGCGCCTGTCCGATCTGGGCATCGAAATAGAGCGCGACGGCACGCTCAAACTCGCCGACTCGGACAAACTCAAAGACATCGTCTCGTCCAACCCTGAAGCCCTGTCGACGCTCTTTGGTGAGGACGAGAGTAGCCTGGGTAGCCGGATGCAGGCCGAGATCGAAGGCTACGTCGGCACGGATGGCGCGTTTTCTCAGCGCAAAGAAGTCAACGATGGGCGCATCAAGCGCTTGGACGACCAGATCGAAGACTTCGACGTGCGGATGGAACGCCGCGAGAACAGCTTGCGCGACGAATACGCCCGGCTCGAAGAAACCATCCGGCAGCTGCAGAGCCAGCAAGCCTCGTTTCTCTCGTTCTACTCCAGCAGCTTCAACGCGGGCTCGCAGTTCTGATCGGCCTCGCGTCCCACCTGAATCCTACCTACCATGCTTCTACGTGACCTCTACGACTGCGGAACACGCCTGCTCGCCTCCCTCTCCACACCCAACCCCGAAGGCTTGGGCGAACTGCTGATCGAACGATCCAACCTGACCGCGCGGGTCGAGCAGTCGGGCGCATTCGATCAGCAGCCGGGCTTTGCCGAGTGGGGAAATAAGATCGTCGATCAGCACCGCGCCATCGACCGCGCGCTCACGAGCAGCCTGCTCCATGTCGAACGCCGAATGGCTGACCTCGACCGCGTCGAGCGGGCCCAGCGCCGCTACGTTCCCACTGGTGGGCGAAGCATGCTGCGCGACGGACTGACCGCATGACGAGCTATATTGATGAAGTTTACGTGAGCCGTTTAAGGCGTCCAAAAACGCACCGATACCCTTGATGTCAAGCTACCGCTTATAAAACCACCCTCATCCGAGGGCTTCCGATATGAAAATCTCCAACCTCTCCACGCAGGCCGCCCAGGCCGCCAGTGTCCGCAACGAACGCACCGAACGCGCCGAGGCGTCTACCACGACGCCGACGGCTCCGGCCCAGGCTGCAGGCGACAGCGTCACGCTCTCGTCGGCCGGACAGGCCGCTCAGTCCGAGCAGACGGCCGGTCTCGGTTTCGCCAAGAAGGCGCTCGCCGCCACGCCCGAACTAAGCGACGAGCGCGTCGGTCAGATCATGCAGCGCATCCAGAGCGACTACTATTCCAGCCCCGAAGTCATGAAAGACATCGCGCAGAAAGTCGCCAACGCCGTTCTGCCCACAGGCTAACAGTAGCGGTCACGATCAGATCATCACAGCGCAACGCCGACGTTCTCCCCCGAGGGCGTCGGCGTTGCGCGCTTGGCTACTACCGAACGCCCGGTTCGATCTCGTAGAACGCCGTCGTCTGGTCGCGGCGGCGGACGTGGAGGAGCAGCGGCTCGGCCGGATTGAGCGCGCTGAGCACCTCGAACGCCTGGGCACCCGACGTGACCGGCTCGCCCTCGACGGCAACCAGTGCGCCGCCCTCGGGTACTCCTGCAAAATCGGCGGGTGTGCCTTGCTCTACGTAGGCCAGAAACGCGCCTGCCTCGATGCCGAACGCTTGCAACTCGGCGGGCGTCAGGTCGCGCAGGGCGATACCCAACGGGCCTGTTTCCACGTCTTCGGGAGCCGAGTAGGTGTCGGGTGCCAGTAGGTCAGGAGCGTTCGGCGGCAGGTCGTCCATCCAGAGCGACGCGGCGGGATCGGTCGGGGCGACGAGGGGCACGCGGAACGACTCTTCGCCACGTCCCCGGCGAATGCCCAACTCGACCACGTCTCCGGCCCGGAAGCGAGCGACGGCGCTTTGCAGTTCGTTGATCTCGTTGACCGGCCGCTCGCCGACCGTCAGCACTACGTCGCCTGGGCGCAGGCCGGATTGGTAGGCGCTGCTTCCGGTCGGGACGCGCCGCAGCAGCACGCCGCGTACGTCGGTCATGCCCAGGCGCGCCGCCATGCGCGGGCTGACGTTGCCCAACGTGACGCCCAGAAAGCCGCGCGACACTTCGCCGCTCTCGATCAGGTCGGTCGCGATGCGCAGCGCCAGGTTGCTGGGTACGGCGAACCCGTAGCCCTCGTACGATCCGCTCTCCGTCGCGATCGCTGTTGCGATGCCGACCAGTTCGCCGGTCAGGCTGACCAGGGCGCCGCCGCTGTTGCCCGGGTTGATGGCGGCGTCGGTCTGAATGAAGTCTTCGATGGGGTAGGGCGCCTCGATCACGCCCACCTGCCGCGCCAGCGCGCTCACGATGCCCAGCGTGACGGTCGAGGTGAGCTTGAACGGGTTACCGACCGCCATCACCCAGTCGCCGACGCGCAACTCGTCCGAGTCGCCGATCGGAAGCGTGGGCAGATCGGTCGCGTCTTCGAGCCGCACGACCGCCAGATCCGTCGACCGGTCGATGCCGACGACGCTCGCCTCGAACTGCCTTCGGTCAGACAGCGTCACGCTCAGCCGCCGCGCGCCTTCTACGACGTGCTGGTTGGTGAGCACGTAGCCGTCGGCCGACACAATCACACCCGAGCCGATGGACTGGGGCAGCATCGGCCCGTCGTCGCGCCTGAACCGGCGCAGAAAACCGCTACTTCCGCTGCTCTCGACTTCGATGTAAACGACCGCTGCTTGCGCCGCCTGCGACACGATGCGGAACCGCTCGCTCAGACTCGAGAGCTCAGTCGCAGCCGGAATCCGCGCCACTTGGGCCGACGTGTCCAGCGCCGAGAGGTCGGCCGGATCGTTCGCCATGCGCGCCGGAAGCACCACCTGGGGCGCCTGCGCCGGACGCAGCCACAGCGTCGCGAGCACGCCGACGAGCAGACCGACGATCAGCAGGCCCAGCCCGGCGAGGGTGTAGAAGCGGCGGTCTCGGTTCATGGCGTCAAGGTACCACACGTCAACGCGCGGGCAGTGGGAGCGTTGCGCTCCTCGCTCATCGGATTGCGGAGATGTGCGATCGTTCGCTCTCTGATTCAGGCCGCCGCAGCGTCGCTACTGTTCTCCGTCGCGCGCGACGCGCGAGGCGCCGCTCTGAGCTGTCGGTGTGAGGACGATTTCGGAGATATTTACGTGGGGTGGGCGCGTCAGCGCGTAGACCACCGCGTCGGCCACGTCGTCGGCGGTGAGGGGCTGGACACCTGCGTAGACCTGAGCGGCACGGGCTTCGTCGCCTCCGAATCGGACCAGGCTGAAGTCGGTTTCGACCATGCCGGGGTCGACCGACGTGACGCGGATGCCGGTCCCGTGTACGTCGTGCTTGATGCCGCGGGCCAGCGCAGCGACAGCGTGTTTGGTGGCGCAGTACGTCGTGCCGCCGGGATACACCTCGTGCCCCGCCGTCGATCCGATCGTGACGACGTGCCCCCGCCGGCGCGCGATCATGCCGGGCAACACGGCGCGCGTGGCGTAGAGAATGCCCTTGACGTTGGTGTCGACCATCGCGTCCAAATCGGCGACCGGCGTTTCGTGCATGGCCGCCAGCCCGCGTGCCAGCCCCGCGTTGTTGATCAGCCCGTCGATGGTCTGCCACGCCGGAGGCAGTCCGCTGACGGCGGCCTCGACGGCGTGGGCGTCGCGCACGTCGAGCGACAGGGTGTAGGCTTCCGATCCGTGCGTACTCATCAGCCACTCGGCGAGCGACTGCAGCCGGTCGCTGCGCCGGGCGACGAGGATCGTGCGCGCTCCGGCGGCTCCGAGTGCCTTGGCACACGCTTCGCCGATGCCGGACGATGCTCCGGTGATCAGGTGGGTTTGTCCGCAGAGATTGGGCAGGGGCATGGCGCGGAGGGATCGTGAGTGGAAAGCTACGCACGCGCAGATGGACGGCTGGCACGTTGCATTGGTATACTTTTGTGCTTGCTGGACTTAGTGGGAACGCCGTCCGGTCGCGTACTTTTGCTCATTGTCTTTAATTTTCCTCTATGCGCCACGTCCTCCTCGCCGTTCTCTGCTTCGCCGCTGCTCCCATGTGGGCGCAGGATCTGTCTATAATGGAGGAGCTTCCGCACCACCCGACCGTGACGGTGTCGTCGGCAAAGTCCTCCGCTGCGATGACGGCCATCGTGGGCGCCAGGGCGGAGTGCGTCGACGGCATGGCAGCGTCGACTTACCCGTGCAAGGACGTCGACTTGATGAGCTTCCTGCCCATCGCCGACATGGGCGGAGCGGCGCTCAAAGGCAGTACGAGAGGTGCTTCGGCTGCCCTGTCTGACATCTGGGGATGGACCGACCCCGAGACGGGCCGCGAGTACGCCATCGTCTGCCGCCAGGACGGAACGGCGTTCGTCGACGTGACCGATCCGGAGAATCCTGTCTTCTTGGGCGTCATGTTTCAGCCCGAAGGCGCGCGCCCCAACGTGTGGCGCGATGCCAAAACGTCGGGCAATCACGTCTTCGTCGTCGGCGACAACACGGGCAACCACGGCATGCAGGTGTTCGATCTCACGCGCTTGCGCGGCCTGTCGCCCGATCCCAGCCGCACGTTCGACTCGGACGCGCGCTACACCGGCATCACCGAAGCCCACAACATCGTCGTTAGCCCCGAAACAGGCCTTGCCATCGCCGTCGGAACCGACACCGGGCAGATCGACCCGACGTGCGGGAGCGGCTTCCACTTGATCGACGTGTCGGATCCGGTCGATCCCGAGTTCATCACGTGCTACACCAACGGCGAGACGGGCCGCAACGGCACCGGCTACGTCCACGACGCGCAGTGCGTCGTCTATGCCGGACCCGACACACGCTACACGGGCCGCGAGATCTGCATCGGACTCAACGAAACCGCTGTCGACATCGTCGATGTGACGGACCGGCAGAACCTGACGAGCCTGGGCATCCTCAAGTATCCCAACACGGCGTACACGCACCAGGGCTGGCTGAGCGAAGACCACCGCTATCTCTTCGTCGACGACGAACTCGATGAGCGCAACGGCTTGGTCACGCGGACGCGGACGCTCGTGGTCGACCTCGAAAAACTGGACGAGCCGGTCCTCATCAATCAGCACATCGGCGCCGCCCAAGCCATCGACCACAATCAGTACACGCGCGACGGGTACAGTTTCCAGGCCAACTACACGTCCGGCCTGCGCATCCTCGACGTACGCGACCCGATGGCGCTGGTCGAAGTCGCCTTCTTCGACAACTTCCCTTCGCTCGACGACAACCGCGCGTTCGACGGTGCGTGGAGCAACTATCCCTATTTTGCCAGCGGAAACGTCATCATCAGCAGCATCGACGAGGGCCTATTCGTCGTTCGTCCGACGGCACTCGCCACCTCGACGCCGCTCCCCGACGCGCCCGCCCCCGATGCGTTCGGTCTCAGCCTCGACGGCGGCCAGCCCGTCCGCGGCGACGCTCGCGTCACGCTCGAGCTCCCCACCGACGCCCTCGTCGACGCGGCCCTCTTCGACGTGATGGGGCGCCAGATCGTCCAGGTCGAGCGCTCCACCCGTTCCGCAGGCGCCTACCCGCTCGACGTGCCGATGGAGCGACTGGCATCCGGTGTCTACTTTCTCCGCGTCCAGGCAGGCGACGCCGTCCAGACGCTGCGCCTGGTGCGCGTGCGCTGAGCATTACACCGGTAACGAGAGGGCGAAAAGCTGTCGGCTTTGATCGGGTCAGCAGACACGACGAGGCGAGCACTGTTCCATGACAGCTTGCGCGTCAGGCGATCAGGCGTTCGTAAAAGACGCGCGTCTGCTCGGCGATGGCGGTCCAGGCGAAGCGTTCTTCGACGCGTGCCCTTCCGGCGGCTCCCATCGCTTGGGCGCGTTGGGGATCGGCGAGTAGAGTCGTGAGCGCATCGGCGAGTCCCTTCTCGAACGCCTCGGGGTTGCGCGGCGCAAATCCGGCACCGGGATCGGGGTGCACGTCGACGAGCAGACCGGTTTCGCCTTCGACGACCACTTCGGGGATGCCACCGACTCGGCTTCCGACGACGGGCACACCCGAAGCCATCGCCTCGAGGTTGATGATGCCGAACGGTTCGTAGACGCTGGGGCAGCAGAAGATCGCGGCTCCGGCGTAGATGCGCGCCACCTGGACGCGCGGCAGCATCTCGGCGATCCACACGACGCGCAGCGCGCCCGACGCCTGCAACCGCTCGACGGCCGCCTCGACTTCTCGGGCGAGTTCGGGCGTATCGGGCGCTCCGGCGCACAGGACGAGTTGGGTGCCATCGGGCAGCATCTCGGCGGCGCGGAGCAGGTGCGAGATGCCCTTTTGGCGCGTGATTCGCCCGACGAAGAGCACGTAGGGCACGTCCGCGTCGATGCCCAGCGAGCGCAGCAGGTCGTCGTTGGTTTGGGTCGTAAACTCGTTCAGGTCGATGCCGTTGGGAATGACCGCGACTCGCTCGTCGGCGACGCCATAGAGCTGGATCACGTCGCGGCGCATCTGCTCGCTGACCGCGATGATGCCGTCGGCGTTCTGGTACGCCGTCCGCTCGATCCACGACGAGACGTTGTAGCCCGTCCCCAGCTGCTCGGCTTTCCACGGGCGGTGCGGCTCGAGGCTGTGCGTCGTCAGCACCAGTTTGGCCTGCCACAACTGCTTGGCGATGCAGCCTGCCAGGTGCGTGTACCACGTGTGCCCGTGCACGATGTCCGACGGCTCGGCCAAGCCGATCATGTGGAGGTTGCGGCCCAGCGTGTCCATCACCTTTCCGTGCTCGGGGCGCTGGTGCGGCAGTCCGGGAATCGACGGCGCTCCGCGCGACTCCAGCCCTTTGCCCAGCACCTTTTCGGCCGGATCGCCAAAGTGAACGACATCGACTTCGGTATCGTCGATCTCGGAAATGCGGCGGCTCAGATGGTCGATGTGGACGCCCGCTCCGCCATAGATGTGGGGCGGATACTCGTTCGTGAGGTAGGTGACGCGCATCGAGGGTCGGTTTGGGAGTCGCCAAAGTACGCGAATGTTCGATCCGCTCGCGCGCAACAGGCAAACCGAGCGCGCCGATCGGCGTTGCCCAAACTATGGAAACCTCCGTCTTGCTTCCCCCTCCGCCTTCCCAGAATCCCGGCGATCTGCTGGACGCCGTCGTCGTCGGTGCTGGGCCGGTCGGGCTGGCGTGCGCGATCGAGTTGCAGCGCGCCGGTCAGCGCGTCGCCGTCGTCGACAAGGGCGCGCTGGTCAACAGCCTGGTCGGCTACCCGACCAACATGGAGTTTTTCTCGACGCCCGACCTGCTCGAGATCGGCGACCACCCGTTCCCGACGCGCGGCTACAAACCTTTGCGCGAGGAGGCGCTGGATTACTATCGCCGGGTCGCGTTCGCCGAGAAGCTGGACCTGCGCCTGGCCACGCTGGTGACGGGACTCGAAGGCGAACAAGGCGATTTTCAGTTACTGACTGATCGCGGTGTCATCGGGGCGAAGTCCCTCGTCGTGGCGACGGGCTTTTTCGACGTGCCCAACCCGTTCGACGTGCCGGGTGCGGATCTGCCTCACGTGCGCTACTACTACAAGGAGCCGTTCGAGCACGTTGGCCGAGATGTCGTCGTGATCGGCGCCAAGAACTCGGCCGCCAAAGCCGCGCTCAGCTTGTACCGCGCCGGAGCCCGCGCGACGATGGTCGTCCGGGGCGACGAGATCTCGACGAGCACCAAGTATTGGATCCGTCCCGACCTGATCAACCGCATCGAAGAAGGCAGCATCGCCGCCCATTTCCACTCGACCGCGACCGCCATCCGCCCAGGCGAGATCGACGTGCAGACGCCTGGCGGTCCGGCTACGCTCGCCGCCGACACCGTCTACGCCCTAGTCGGCTACCGACCCAATTACGACCTGCTCGCCTCGCTGGGCATCAGGTGGGACGACGACCCGGCCCGCACGCCGATCTACGACGAGGCCACGCACGAGACCAACCGGGCGGGCGTCTACGTCGCCGGAACCGTCTGCGGCGGACTGCGCACGAGCCGCTGGTTTATCGAGAACGGACGGCACCACGCCCAGTTAATTGCGGCGGCCGTCAGCGCACGAGCCGAGGCATCGTAACCTATCCCAATGGAAATCCTGCTCACCCAACCGAATGTCGAAGCAATCGTCGCCCGCATTGTGGACCGGTTCGACGTGGAGCGCATCATTGTCTTCGGAAGCCAGGCGCGGGGCGACGCGCATCCGGAGAGCGACCTCGACTTGTTCATCGAAATGAAAACACCACTGCGTCCCGTCGACCGAGTGATGCAGGTCTCTGCCTTGTTTGATCGGCGCACATGGGGGTTGGATTTGTTCGTTTACACGCCAGACGAGGTCTGCCGCCTGCGTAACGTACACGGTACGCTGCTCCAGCAGATTGAGGGAGAAGGCGTGACGGTCTATGAGCGATCATGAGCGCGCAGACAAATGCCGAGATGTGGATGCGCAAGGCCGACCACGACCGGCTCGCCAATCGCAACAACATGAGCGCGGAGCAGGTGCCGTGGGACGTGGTGTGCTTCCACGCGCAGCAGGCCGTAGAGAAGATGCTCAAAGCATACCTCGTCCAGAATGGCCGTCCGGTGCCGCGCACGCATGATTTGGTAGCGCTACTCGAGTTGTGCCTCTCTTCTGGAGCCGAAAATCTCGCTTCGTGCGCTGAGCCGTGTCGTTTCTTGACAGTGTTCGCCGTAGCCTCCCGCTACCCGGACGACCTGCTTGACCCAGGCGAAGCCGAGGGGCGAAAAGCAGTTCGTCTATGCGACGAAGTATGCGCTGCCGTCCAAGAACACATTGATGCAGACGAAATCTGAGCACGAATGAGCTGCCAGTAGCCTATCAAGAATGGCCGCTGCCACGCCCAGTTAATTGCGGCGGCCGCCAGCGCACAAGACGGAGCACGCGCGCGAACCGGTAGTCAGAGAGAACGGTTAGCGCCACGCCCAAGTTGATCGCCGCCGCCGTGGCATTTCGCGAGACGGCCAACTCGCGCCTCTGATCGAGGCTATACTCAGGGCTCTTTGCACGCTCAGTTGGGACCGAGTGTATGGTGTGCACACTCCACCGATCGCTGCTCTAACGGTTGGGTGCGTCAGCGATTAGCCAGTGCACGTGGCGCCGACGGGACGGGCAGGCGCACAGTGGCCATCGGCTCAGATGACCCACAAGCTGCGGAAGCGATCGTAGCGCAGAGGGGCAGAGACCGCGCCGATGCGCGATCCGTCGGGCTTGACCGCCTCGAACGTGTAGCTGCGGTCCTTGTCTAGCCTCGAATCGTTGACATCATAGGCTACGAAGTAGTACGACGTGAGGGCGTTAGGCGGCGGTGCTGGCCGGTCGTACAGTTGGGACAGAACCCGCTCGCCAGTGTCGCTGACGCGGAAGACTTTGAATCGGGTTCCCAGCCGAGGCAGCGGGTAGATCACCTGGAACGTGAAGTCGTTGTAGGTGCGCTGCCTCGCGTCGTCGCTTCGCATCTGAATCGAGACGCCGACGTTTGAAGCGAATGTGGGAGGTGGAGTGACCGCTTTGGTGGGTAGCACCTCGCTCTGATCATCGCTCGCCAGAACCTGCACGGTGTAGCGGTACTCCGTTCCCGCCTGCACGTCGAGCGAGTCGATGTAGAGCGATTCGAAGCCGCCGAATAGGGCGCTCGTTGGCGGAAATTGGTAGATCGAGCGCGGCGCATCCAGATCCAGGGCGAGTACGGTCGTTTCGCGCTCGAGCGTGCCGTCGGCGAAGCGCTGAATGCGAAGCTGATAGTTTGGATGCTGCTCGTGCAGCCGCGGCATGAACGCCAAATGCAGTGCCCGATCGTCGATGACGAAGGCGCGGGGCGACAGACTAGCCGGATCGAAGAACCTAACCTCGACGCCCGGCTGTGGCGTAGACCGGCGCGGCGTCGGTCCGCTCGCATTGACCGTGAACACGCGGTACTGCGCCCTAAACGCTCCGGGAGCCGGGCCGGACCACCGCGACTCGTTGGGTCCCACACGCCCAACGGTCGAGAACGAAGCGCCACCGTCGACGCTCTGCTCGATTTCGTATCCGGTCGCCAGCGCGCTGGCGTGCTGCCACTCCACACGAACGGTTTGGGCCGCAGGGACGCTTGCACGAACACTGCCGGGGGCCGGGGGCACGTAGTCGGCCGATGCAGGATCAGCGGTGACGCGCGGCGGCAGCTCGACCGAGTCGCAACCCGAGGCGGCAAGCGCGGCGGCAATCAAAACGGCACAGAAGAGGGGAGTGTGGCGAAACATCGGCCATGTTGGATTAATCCAGTTGGATGACCGTCGAGACGCTGAATCCCGGCGCCGACGGATCAAGTAGGGGCGCTAGCTCGAGCGCAGAGCGCCAGCGACCCCGATACGGGTTTAGGCTCAGGTCGAGTATGTGCGCCGTCACCAGCGCGCCCAGCACACTCAGCGCTACGGTGCGCGTCCGGGCCGAGTTGCTGGCGTCTGTGTGAGCCGACCGGAGGGCGGCGTACCGCTCATCGAAAAACTGCTCTCCGCCCGTCTCGCGGTACAACCGCTCAGCGTCGTCGAAGGCAGAGCGGTCACTCGCGGCCTGATCGAACGCGTAGGCACTCCACCCAGCCGCTGCGAGCGTTGCAGCGGCTAGCGGCGCTCCATACCACCGGCCTACGGCGCGCTGGTACATACCAGGGAAGGCAGTTCCTAACAGCGCAGCCTGGCGACTGGGATAGAGCGAGACGGACTCGACGCTGAGCCGTCGGGGCGAGGGACGAATGGCGACCGAGCGTTCGCGCTCGCCATCGGTCACGCGCACGTAGATGCCACCACTGGGCGCGCGCAGCAGCGCGCTGCCTCGCCCCAAGAGTTCGTCGCCGGCATAGATCTCGGCTCCAGGGTCGACGACGAGCAACGCGTCGGCCCCAAACCTCAGGCGTGCGTACTCCATGTTGAGCGGCATAGCATCCGACTGAGGTTGATAGCCATACGTGAGCGTGTCCCCCTCCTCGACAGAGATGCGCATTACGGACGTGCGTCCGCGCGCCGGAATCATGCGCAGCAGGTGAGATCCGGGCGATCGCGTGAACGAACCCAGCGGGCCAATCTGCCGCGCGTTCTCCCACTCATCGTTCCACACGACAAATGCTGAGTCGCTCTCATTCAACAGTCGTACGCGAACAGTTCCTTTCTCGAGGTTGGGCTGCGCTACCACCTCTCCCGCACTTAGGAGGAGTAGAGCGACAAAGATCATGCTAGGCACGCTTCGGAGGGCGGACGTTCTGCTCATGCCGGATAAACTAACGCACCGGAGCAGTCTACCCAGTCTCCGGACGCTCGGAAAGTGAGGCGTTGAGCGTGCCGCTCGCTATGCACACGAGCCGCTGGTTCATCGAGAACGGACGGCACCACGCCCAGCTCATCGCTACCGCTGTGGCCGAGCGAGTGGCTTGAGGCGTTTGGGCCTAACTTTCGGCTGGATTTCTCATCACACTCCACCAGCCCATTGCACGTCAGACGTATCCCCGCCAGATCAATTTCCCGATCCATAGGGGCGATTTTTGTCGCGCTGGCGTTCATCTCCGCATCGGCTCGCGCTCAGCCCGTCCTGGAAATCGATGCGGCATACACGCTGGATGCGTTCTCTTTGGCCAGGGGCGGCGTCGACCCGGGCGGCGCGCTGATTCACCACGCCGAGGCGGGGGCGCTGCTGGACGGTGAGCGGCTAGTCGGCGTGCGGGGGCTGACGGCGAGCGTCCGTCTGCTCGCCAGCGCTGGAACCGCGCTGAGCGAACGGCGCGTCGGCGACATCCAGGTGACGAGCAACATCGAAGCACCACGCGCCGTCCGGCTCTTCGAGGCGTGGGCCGAGCAGCGCCTGTGGGATGGGCGGTTGGGTTTGCTCGTCGGCGTGCGCGACCTCAACGCTGAGTTCTACGCGTCCGAAGTGTCGGGCTTGTTCATCGGCGCGGCGCACGGCATCGGGACCGAACTGGCGCAGACCGGCCTCAACGGGCCGTCCATCTTCCCCATCACCGCGCTCTCCGTCCGCGCCGACTATGTGGCTCCGAGCGGAGCGTTCGTGCGCGCGGCTGCTTTCGACGGCGTCGCGGGCGACCCGGACCGTCCGGCACGCACCTCGCTGCGGCTGACGCGTCAGGACGGCGCGCTGCTCATCGCCGAGTCTGGCGTCGAGCGCGGCCGCAGCGGTGCGTGGCGCAAGGCGTCGGTGGGAGTTTGGCGCTACACCGAACGCTTCGACACGATCAGCGGCGGTTCGGCCTCGCCTTCCTATGGAGCGTACGCCGTGGTCGAGCGCGCGTGGGAGGTGGGCGTGAGCACGTATGGCCGCATCGGCTGGGCCAGCCCGGACGTGCATCAGACCGGCGTCGCGTGGGCGCTGGGCGCTACGGCGGGCGGCTGGCGCGCGCGCCCGGACGACCAAGTTGGGCTGGGCGTCGCAGCGGCGCACAACACGTCGCCTTACTTGCGCTCGCTGCGCCGAGACGGAGAGCGCGCCGACCGTGCCGAGTACGTCCTCGAGCTCACCTACCACGCCGCCGTCTCGTCCTACCTGACCATCCAGCCCGACGTGCAATACGTCTTCCATCCGGGCGCCGACCCGTCACTCGGTGACGCACTGCTCATTGGTGTGCGGATGTCGGCTAGCTGGTGAGTCGCCTCGTCACCCACCCGCCGGCGCGTAGAACGTCGGCGCTTCGGGGCCGACAGGCAGGCCGAGCACGAACACCCAGACGTAGAACAGGATAATCCAGCCGAACAGGAAGAACATCGAGTAGGGTAGCATGGTCGCCACGATGGTGCCGACGCCGATCTTCTTGTCGTACTTGGCCGCGAACGCGAGGATCAGGCCGAAGTAGCTCATCATCGGCGTGATGATGTTGGTCGAGCTGTCGCCGATGCGGTAGGCGGCCTGGATTACTTCGGGGCTGTAGCCGAGCAGCATCAGCATCGGCACGAAAATCGGCGCCGTGACGGCCCACTGCGCACTCGCCGATCCCAGCATCAGGTTGACGAAGCAGCACATCAGGATGAACGGGATGAACACCAGCGGACCGGTCAGCCCCAGGTCGATCAGCACGTCGCTGCCGGTCACGGCGAGTATGGCTCCCAGGTTGGTCATCTTGAAGTAGGCGACGAACTGCGCGGCGAAGAACACGAGCACGATGTAGAGGCCCAGCGTCGACATCGCCGCCGCCATGCCGTCGACCACGTCGCGGTCGCTCTTGATCTTGCCCGTCACCCAGCCGTAGACGACGCCGGGGATCAGGAAGAACACGAAGATGAACGCGACGATGCCTTGGAGGAACGGCGACCCCAGAACGGCGCCCGTTTCGGGGTTGCGCAGCACTCCGCTCTCGGGCACGACGAGCAGGGCGACCAGTCCGGCGAACAGCAGAACCGCGATCCCGGCCCACTTGAGCCCGCGCGACTCGTCGGATGTCAGCGGCGCCAGCGCGTCGTCGGTGTGGACCGAGGGATCGGCGTTCGAGTCGTCGTAGGGGCCCAGGCGCGGCTCGACGATCTTGGCCGTCACCAGGCTGCCGACGATCGTGATCAAAAACGTGCTCGCGATCATGAAGTACCAGTTGACGGCGGCGTGAACGGTGTATTCGGGGTCGATCAGCTGAGCCGCTTCTTGGGTGATGCCCGCCAGCAGCGGGTCGACCGTCCCGATCAGAAGGTTGGCCGAGTAGCCGCCGCTGACGCCCGCGAACGCCGCCGCCATACCCGCCAGCGGATGCCGCCCCAGCGCCAGGAAGATGACGCCCGCCAGCGGCACCAGAACGACGTAGCCCATCTCGGATGCCGTGTTCGAGATCACGCCCGCAAACACGATGGCGACCGTCACCAGGTTCTTGGGCGCTTTGAGCACGATCGACCGAATCAGCGCCGACAGCATCCCGCTGTGCTCGGCCACGCCGACGCCGAGCATGGCCACCAGAACGGTCCCCAGCGGCACGAACGAGGTGAAGTTGGTGACGAGCGTCGTCACGATCGCGCGCAGCCCGTCGCCCGACATCAGCGAGACGGCGTCGATGGTGCCGCTGTCGGCGCGGCCACGTGCGCCTTCGGGGCGCGGGTCGAGGACGGATAGGTCGAGCCAGCCCGCGATCCCGCTGATCAGGATGACGGCGAGCGCAAACATCGCGAACAGCGTGACCGGATGGGGCAGCAGGTTGCCCAGCCACTCGACGAACGTCAGAAACCGCTGAAACAGTCCGCGCGCATTGGGCTCGGGCGACGCGGCTTGTTTACGGACAGAGGGGTTTTCTTCTGGCGGCGGGCCCATCGGGTCCATCGGCGGTGTGGAGTCGGACATCAATCGGAGATACGTGCGGTCCGCAAAACTACGCGCCGGACCCGTAGGCTCGTAGGGCCGTCTCGTAGCCTCTCACCTTTTACCCCTTGCCTGCCATGCCTCCTACTGCTATCGCCGACCTCTTCGCGTGGGAAGCGGATGCCAACCGCGCCGTCGTCGATGCCGCCGAGCGAACTCCAAACCTCGACGCCCGCGCATGGCAGGTCATAGGGCATCTGACGGTGACGCCGCTCGTCTGGCTCGGCCGAATCACCAGGACTGAGGTGCCTGCCGTGTGGCCTCCGACGACGGCTGCGGACGCACCGGTTTGCCGAGACCGTATCGGCCAGGCTGAGCGCGGATATGCCGGATTGCTCGAACAGACCCTGTCTCGCGACCTCGCCCAAGCAGTGCAATACAGCAGTACGAGTGGTGAAGCGCACGCAACGCCGCTGCTCGGCATCCTGCTGCACGTCGTCACGCACGGCGCGTACCATCGCGGCCAGATCAACCAGTCGATCCGGTCGGCCGGAGGCGATCCAGTCCAGCAAGACTACATCTACCGCGTTCGATAGCGGTGCTCGGGCGCGGCGCGGGACGAGTATGCCATCGCAGGTTAGTCACGCACGGAACGAAGGCGCAACCGGGCCGATGAGAGGGAACGCAGCAAGGCGATTGGCCCGTGAAACACTACCGCTCGGTCCCATCGTCGAGCAGTGCCGTTCCTCCTACCAGCCGACTCCGCCACCATGCGATTCGCCCTCCTCCTGTCCATCTTCGCCCTCACGCTAACCGGTTGCCGCTCGTCCGAGCCGGTGATGCAGCCTGCGCCGCCGTCCGCGTCTACCGCCGACACCGGTCCCACAGTCGCAGCGTCGAATCCGATGAACGTCCAGCCCGAAGGGCCCGCGCCGTCGTTCGCGCCTGACATCGATCCGCAGATGCAGGCCGTCGTTGAGCAGCTGATGGCCTACGAGCAGCCGGGCTATCCCGAGTTGACCGGTTTTCAGGCGCGGATGCTCAAAACGCCGACCAATGCCGTCATGGACCTGATGAAGAAGACCGGCCACGGCCCCATGCCGCCGACGGTCGACATCGCGCACAAGCTGCTGCCGGTCGGACCGGACCAGGGGATCGTCGTGCGTACCTACACGCCGCTTGGCGCCGGTAGCGGACCGCTGCCGGTCGTCGTCTATTACCACGGCGGCGGTTGGGTAATCGCCGATCTGGACACGTACGAGGCAGCTCCCATGGCGCTGGCGACGATGACCGGCGCGGTCGTCGTGTCGGTTGCCTACCGGCAGGCGCCCGAGCACCGCTATCCGGCGGCCCACCTGGACGCGTTCGACGCCTACCGCTGGGTGACGCAGAATGCTGCGCAGATGGGTGGCGATCCGTCGCGCGTCGCCGTCGCAGGTGAGAGCGCGGGCGGAAACCTCGCCGTATCGGTTGCGCTGATGGCGCGCGAGCAAAACGTACCGATGCCCAAGCACATTCTGTCGGTTTACCCCGTCGCCGACCAGGACGTACAGTCGGCTTCGTACGACCGCTACGCCGACGCCGCTCCGCTCAACCGCCCGGCGATGCAGTGGTTTTTCGACAACTATGCGCCTGATTGGAAGACGCAGACGCACGAGTACCTCGACCTGACGAGCGCCGACTTCTCGGCCTTCCCCCCGACGACCATCATCAACGCGCAAATTGACCCGTTGGCATCCGAGGGCATGGAACTGGCCGACAAAATGCGCGCCGATGGCGTCGACGTGATGCACCGCGAGTTCGCGGGCGTGGCGCACGAGTTCTTCGGCATGGCCGCCCTACTCGAACAGGCTGTTCAGGCGCAGACGATGGCTTCGGATCGCCTCAAAGCCGACCTGATGCGCTGATTTTTCGGCAACACATTCGCGCTCGTCTTGGATTGTTCTGAGGTGGGCGCGAATGCGTTTGGTAGCGCCCGGTCATGCCGATGCGATGACCCGGTCGCGCCCGGCGCCCAGGCCGATCAGGGTTTTGAGCAGCAGAATAACAGCGAGCGCTAGCAGCGGAATCGTCCAGCTACCGGTCCAGTCGAAGAGCGCGCCAATGGCGAACGGCCCGATTGCGGCGATCAGGTAACCCGCCGACTGCGCCACGCCTGACAGGTCGCCCGCCGTCGCGGCGTCGGACGCGCGCAGGACGAGGAAGAGTAGGCCCAAGCCAAACGTGCCGCCCAAGACGATGCCGAGCAGGACGACCCACAGCGTCAGTGGTCCCCACTCGGTCAGCAGTCCGATCAGCGCGATGGCTTCTCCCACACCCAGCGTCCACACGATGGCGCGCTGATCGCGAATGCGCCCGGCCCAGATCGGCGCGACCACGCTGCCGCTGATGCCGATGATCTGCGAGAGCGCCAGCAGCCCGCCCGACTCGGCGGCCGTCAGACCGCGCGCTTGCAGGATGTCCGGCAGCCACGCCAGGACGACGTAGAACGTCAGCGACTGCAGGCCCAAGTACAGCGCCACCTGCCACGCCAGCGGCGATCGGCTCAGCGACGACAGTGCCGCTCCCAGGTTACGCCCTTCGGTCTTGCGAATCGGTCCGCGGATCTGAGGAAGCCACACGACGAGCGCGACCAGTGCGAACACGCCCCAAATGGCCAGCGCGCCGCGCCAGCCCAGCCACGCCGCGACCGGCGCGCTCGCTCCGGCTCCCAGCGGCGGCGCCCAGCCCGATACCGCTCGAGTAGAGACTCGTCATCGGTCCGGCCTGAGCGGGCGAGAAGTCGCGCTTGACCAGGGCGGGCAGCAGGACGTTGCCCAGCGCGATCGCGATGCCGAGGATGATCGTGCCGCCAAACAGAAACGCCGGACCGGGAACGGCGCGTAGGCCTGTCGCCAGTGCCAGCACGAGCAGCGCGCCCAGCAGTGTTCGTCCGATGCCCAGGCGGCGCGTGAGCAGGGGCGTCAGCATCGACACCAGGCCGAACGCCAGCAGCGGCAGCGTCGTCAGCAGCCCCACCGACGCGCTCGACAGCCCGGCGCCGAGGCGGATGTCGCCCGCAATCGGCCCGACGACGGCGATCGCCGGACGCAGGTTGAGCGACACCAGCGCGATGCCCGCGACGAGTAGGGCAACGCTCGTGTCAAGCGGTGGGCGAGGAGAGAGGGGCGAGTCGGTCACGCGCGCGGAGTAGGACGAAGCGGCGCAAGTTCTCACCCGACTGCGCGTCTGCGGCGAAGGGCGGCGGAAAAAGCGGTGCGAAACGGGGCAGTGTGGGCAAACGCGCCCAGCTCTCTCCTCGTCCTCACGACGATCTCGGATCCAGCACGAGGCAGGCTCACGACGCAGCGATAGGCCCACGAGTTGCCGCGCCTAGTCGACCACGTCTCGCTCGTAGGAATGAAGGTTGGGCGAAGCCGGTCACCGCTGACTCAGTAGCGCAGCAGTCCAGCGACGCCGCCGACTTCTGACAATGCCTCGAACGCGTCGGCGAACTCGACGTGCGCACGCGTCTGGGCGGCGAGTTCGACGAGTTCGTTGACCAAGTCGACTTTGAACAGGTCGGACGAGCCGCAGACGTAGCACGTGTCAGGGACGCCGTGGGCGAGGTTCTCGCAGGCGCGGCAGCGGACACCGTCGATCTCGACATCGCGGGTGACGAGGATTTCTTCGATGCGCCCGGTCTTGGCAGCTTCGAGTGTACGGCTCGGCCCGGCGACGCCCAGCCCGCCCGATAGGTAGCCCGCCTTGATCTCGTCCCACAGGCGCATCTCTTCGGCGCGCTCCTCCTCGAAGTAAAGCTCGACGGCCGCCTCTTCGGCGACCTGCTCCTCGTCCGTCACGTCGATGGACTGGTGGCCGACGATCCGCTCGCGCATCGGGTTCGACAGCGCGTGCTCAACGGCCGCCATCGCTTCGTCCTGCCCCAGCAAGATCAAGCGCTCGAACGGCGACTCGTCGTGCAACTCCTTGAGCTGATCGGCGACGCGCGTGGCGTAGCGCTCCAACTCCTTGTCGCGGCGCCGGGCGTAGCGCTTCTGGCTCCATCCGCCCTTCTTGACGCTGTTCTTGATGTCGCCCCGGATGCGCTTCTCGCGCTCCATATCGCCCGCACTCACGAGGTAGACGCTGGCCCCCTTGTTGTCGGCCACGACGACGGCGAACTGCTCGTGCTCATCCTCCAGCTCGGCCAGTGGGCGTACGTACGGCGACGAGTCGACGCGAACCCTCGTGGCGATCTCGAACGGCAGGTCGTGCGACTGGGTGTAGTCGAGCGCCCAGCAGACGAACAGCACGCGGCTCGTGTCCGCGAACGGCTCGTCGAGCATCGGCTGGACGAGTTTGAGGTTCTCCTCGAAGTGCTCCAGCTCGGTCGGCTGATCCGACAAGAAGGCGCGGATTTCTTTGAACCGCGAAGCGAGCAGGCCCTTGTCGTCCTCGTTTTTGAGATAGATCGAGAGAAAGGCGCGGTCCGGGCCGCTGAGGTCGGCGAGGGTGCGGAGGTCGAAGGAGAACATCGAGAGCGGTTACGTGGGAGGAAACCGAGCCAACCAGACGGCGCGCAGTCGGGGTTCGCGTCAACCGCAACGCTATCGTGCGGGTTAGAGTGCGCTGCCGATCAGCGCGAGCACCAAGATGCCGCCGCCGATGATGCCCGCCGCCGTCAGCGCGCGCGACGCCCGCATTCGGTCCTGTGCGTACGCATCGCCGCCGCCGGGGCGTCCCTCCAGGCCGTCCATGTAGCGTGCCGGGGTGACGCGCGTCACGTAGTCCGACGATCCTAGTGAGGTCGAGAGGTCCCGGGCGATCTGGTCGAGCCAGAATGTCGTCAGGTCGCGGTTGATCGTCTGGTCGGCCGTGCCCAGCGGGCGGAAGGCGGTCGTGACCGTCACGGTGCGGTCGCGCGGGTTGCTGCGGATCGAGACGCGCATCAGCAACTGGTCGAGCACGTACAGATCGGTCGGCAGGTTCTGGCGCTCGTGGACGGCTCGGAGCATCGTGTAGTCGCTCTGGACCATCCCGCCCGCCGGGTCGACGAGTCCGGCGTCGAGTCCATAGGCAGCCAGGATGTCGGCGGCGGCTCGGACGATCTCGTCGCGCTCGCGGTTGACCTCGAACGTCGCCGCTTCGATGGGCAGTGAGGCGGGCGGTACGGACGACAGGTCGGGCGGCACGCAGGCGGGCAGCAGGCAGAGGAGCAGGAGACCGGATAGGAGGCGCACGGGCAGCAGGGAAGGGGGGAGGCTAACCCATCGTCAAGGATTGTGCCAGGGCGGAAGCCTACGCGCGGTGCGTCCGTATGACCCGTTTTCCTCGACTTTGCCCGCCCGTGCGCGTCTCGTACCGCGACAGTTATTACGTCTCGCTTCCTGACGGTCATCCGTTTCCGATGGGCAAGTTTCGCGCGCTGCATTCGCTGCTGCTCGCCGAGGGGCTGCTGCGCCCCGCCGACGTGGTCGAGCCGCGCGAGGCCGACTGGGGCGACCTGCTGCTCGTCCACACCGACGACTACCTGCGCCGCTTCGCCGCCGGGCAGTTGACGCGGCACGAGGAGCGCCGGTCGGGATTGCCGTGGTCGCCCGCGCTGGTGCACCGGTCGCGTGTGGCGGTCCAGGGCACGCTCAACGCCGCGCTGATGGCGCTCGAAGACGGCGTCGCCGCCAACCTCGCCGGAGGTACGCACCACGCCATGCCGGACCATGCCGAGGGCTTCTGCCTGTTCAACGACGTGGCCGTCGCCCTGCGCGTGTTGCTGCGAAGCGCGTGGATAGGCCGCGCGCTGGTGATCGACCTGGACGTGCATCAGGGCAACGGTACGGCGCACGCGTTTGCGGGCGACGACCGCGTCTACACCTTCTCGATGCACGGCGCCAAGAACTACCCCTTCGTCAAACCGCCCTCGACCCTAGATGTCGGCCTGCCCGACGGTATGGGCGATGCTGCCTACCTGGCCCACGTGCGCCGTCACCTGCCCGCCGTCCTTGCGGCCGGGCCATTCGATCTCGTTTTCTACCTCGCCGGAATCGACGTGCTCGAGGGCGACCGCTACGGGCGCCTGTCCTTATCTCCGGACGGCGTCGCTGCGCGCGACCGCTACGTGATCGAGAGCGTCCGCGATGCCGGTATTCCACTCGTACTGCTGCTCTCGGGCGGATACGCCGAATCGCCCGAGCGAACGGCCGAGTACCACGCCATCAGCCACCGCGAAGCCGCGCGGGTGTTCAGCCGCTAGCAGGCTCGGCGCGCCATAGCGTTGCTCCCCAGGCCAGCGCCGCGGCGAGAAACAGGATGCCCGACGCCAGAACCGGAACGCCGCCTTGGAGCGCGTCGAGCCACACGTCGCCGACGCCCAAGCCGGGGCGCACTTCGAGTTCGAGTTCGAGGTTGGCCGCGAGGTGCTGATAGCTGCCCACCAGCGCGCTGACGGCGATCAGGGTCGAGCAGCACGCGCGCAGCCACCATCGACGCGTCGGGCCGGAAGCGGATCAGACCGACGGCGAGCAGTCCGAGCGCGCTCGCGACGGTCGGAATCCACTGCCGCCACCTCTCGAAGTGCCCGATCAGCACCATCTCGACGGCCGTCACGCCGAACACGAACGCCGCCGCGCCGAGCAGAAACCGGCGGTAGCGCTCGGCGGCGGGCGGCGCGTCGGCTCGGAGTCACGAATCGCCCAGGTAAGCCGCCGCCTGGGCGTGCTCCTCGTCGGTCGTCATGGCCTCCAGCGCGTCGAGAAACACCTCGCGCGTCTCGAACGGGCGCGACTCGATCAGCATCTGCGCCTCTTCCTCGCTCACGCCCGGCAACTGGGACATCGTGGCCGCGTCGCTCGCGTCGATGTCGATCGGCACGAAGACGTACTGCTCGTAGCCTGCGATCACGTCGGCGTCGACGTACTTGCCCATCTCGCGGCGAAACTGCGTGATGCTGGCGTACGGGCGGTACTCGTCGAACTCGTGCGCCATCCGGTCGCCGACGCCGGGAATGGTCTTGAACTCGGCATCGGTCGCCGTGTTGAGGTTGATCTTGGTCGTCGGCGCGGCCTGAGTCGTGGCCGGCTCGACCGGATCGGCGATGCTGTCGGGGTCGACGGTCTCGGTTTCGGTCGAGCAGGCGGCGAGGGTCAGGGCGAAGGCGAGCAGGAGCAGGCGCATGGAAGAGCGGAGGTGGAGGAGGCCTCCAACTTATCGACTTTTCCGGCCGTCTGTTTGCCCTGGCGTGCGAGAAGCGCGTGCAGATCAGTGGCGGGAGAAGACTCTTGGAGGCTGGAAGATGTTGGTGTCGAATCAATACTCTCTGCTGTTAAGCAGGTACGCGTCACCTCTGTTCAGCCGCTGACTGTGGGGAAGCGTAACCGAAGCCACAGCTTCTCGTACCAGAGGCCAACCCGCGACGCCACTCACTTGGCCTGGCGATCTGCCGAATCTCACCCACGTAAGACCGAATGAGGAAACTCCTTTCTGTGCTCGCCCTGTTCGGGATTTCTAGTTCTCTACTGGGCTGTGATCAAGTCAGCACCAGTGTAGACGACTCCCTCGTCGGTAGTACGACCTCGATCCAAAACGCTAGGGGGCAAGTCTTGCTCCAAGTGAAAAACGGGGCGATTCTAAACAATAGAGGCCAAACCATCGGATCAGTATCTGATGGCTACGTCGTCAATCTTCGAGGTCAGCGCCTTGCTCAGGGCGAGAACGGGGTAGTCCGCTCACGTGGTGGAGCAGTCGTGCTGACGCTCGAAGACAATACGCTGCGTGGGAGTGATGGAGGCCTGATCGCAGTCGCCGTCGGTGGGACACCCGATGAGTGGGCCGTGGCAGCAGCAGCATACTTCGCGTTCGTGCTATCGCCGTGAGCCGTACGTCCCAAAGGCCTGGAAAAGCGGAGATGGATGAGGGGACGTGGCGCTCGCGATGGCTCGCGTTTTACACCAGCGTCCCGCCGTCCTGCTGGATGATCTCGCCGGTCAGGTAGCTGTTGCGGCTCGACAGGAGCCACGCCGCCAGTTCGCCGATTTCGCTTGCGTTGCCGGTTCGTCCGAGTGGCGAGAACGCCTGGTAGGCCTCGACGAAGCGCGACGGAATCGTGTCCGCCAGATCGGTGTCGACGACGCCGACGGCGATGCCGTTGCACAGGATGCCGAGCGGTCCGCCCTCGCGCGCGACGCCTTTGACAAAACCGACGCTCGCCGACTTCGTGACGGCGTAGGGAACGCCAGCCGGGGCCGTCCGCGTGCCCGCTATCGACGTGATGGCGACGATGCGGCCCGCTCCGCTGGCTCGCCATCTGCTGGTAAACCGGTTTGCCGACGTTGTAGAGGCTGCCGACGTTTACGCGCACCAGCTCGTCCCAGTCGTCGTGGGGCAGACGTAGAAACAGGTTGCCCCGGTTGATGCCTGCGTTGAGCACCAATCCGTCGATTCGGCCGAACGCTTCGACGACCTGCGCCACCATGTCAGCCGATGCCTGGCGGTCGCCTACGTCGGCTTTGATCGAGAGGGCGCGGCGGCCGTGCGACTCGATCGCGGCGACGGTCTCGGATGCGGCCTCGTCGTTCGAGCGGTAGCAGAACGCAACGTCGGCGCCGTCGCGCGCAGCGGTCTCGCAGATGGCGCGTCCGATGCCGCGCGAGCCGCCGGTGACGAGGATGCAGGCGCTGGAGAGAAGCATGAAGGCGAGGTCGGTGAGGTGGAGCCGTCGAAGCTACGGGAGGGCGCATCGGTGTGGTGCATCGGTTGCGCAACGCACGCGGGTTTCGTCCAGATGCGAACGGGTCGGTGTGCGAAATCGGACAGGATATCGGCTCGGAACGGCTCACGCGGCGCCTGGGCGCGGCGGCACTCTTGTTGCCGATCTGCGCGCGTCTCCAACCGTCTCTACATGCTGTCCAGCTACTTCGCCACCGCGCTCCGCGCGCTGCGTCGCCGTCCGGTCTACACCGGCGTCAATCTAATCGGGCTGTCGGTCGGGTTGGCGTGCTGCTTCGCCGTCGTCTTGTTTGCGCGGCACGAGCGCTCGTACGACCGGTTTCACGAGGGCGCGAGCGACATCTACCGCGTGCTGTCGGTCTTCGAGGGTGAGGACGGCGGGCGCGTAGTCGCAACGCCGTCGGCGCTGGCTGATGAGTTGGCGAATGGCTACGCGGCCGTCGCGCAGGTCGCGCGGATGCGGCTCAACGACAACATGGCACCCAGCCTGCTGGTCGACGGGCAGATGCAGCCGCTGACCAACTTCGCCTTTGTGGACTCGTCGTACCTGACGCTGTTCACGTTTCCGCTCGTCTCGGGCGACGCGTCGACGGCGCTGACGACGGACCAGAGCCTGGTGCTCACGCAATCAGCGGCGCGAGGGCTGTTCGGCGCCCATGTCGACCCGGTCGGCCGCGTGGTCGGTACCTCGTGGGGAGCGGTGGAACTGACGATCACGGGCGTCATGGCCGATCCGCCCGCTCAGTCGTCGCTTTCGCCCGATTACCTCGTCCCCATCGACCTGCTGCTGGGCGCGCAGGGCACGAGCTACACCTCGTACAACGATCTGACGTTCGTTCGATTGGCACCGGGCGCCGACGTACAGGCATTCGAGTCCGAGATCGACGCCGCGATGCGCGCACGCTCCGAGGGCGAAACCGGACTGGCGCTCCAGCCGCTGACGGGCATCCACCTCGAGACCGGACTGATGTTCGAACTGCTGCCCACGCGCGACGTGGGCTACGTGACGCTGCTGCTGGGCATCGGCATCTTGCTGCTCGTCGTGGCGTGCGTCAACTTCGTCACGCTGTCGACGGCGCAGGCGACGCGGAGGGCACGCGAAGTCGGTGTGCGTAAGGCGCTGGGCGCTCGGCGAGGGCAACTGGTGGCGCACCTGTTGGGCGAGTCGGTTTTGCTATCGGCGGCGGCGGTCGCGCTCGCGTTTGGGATGATTGTGGCGGGGCGCGGATGGCTCAACCGGTTACTCGACGGTGGCCTGGTGCTCTCGGCTGACCTGTGGCCCGTCGCGCTCGGACTGGCTGGCGTCGGGTTGCTGGCCGGACTGACTGCGGGGTTGTACCCGGCCGTCTACCTGTCGCGCTTCGAGGCGTCGCGCGTGTTGCGCGGGTCCAAGGCCGGATCGGGAGGCGCCGGGTGGCTGCGCAGAGGATTGGTGACGTTCCAGTTCGCGGCGTCGATCGGCCTGCTCGCTGGCACACTGACCGTGATGGATCAGCTCCGACTGATGCAGCGCGCCGATGTCGGCTTCGACCAGGAACAGGTGATTGCGCTGCGTCCGAGCGGCCCGGTCTGGCAGGCGCTGGACGCGTTCGAGGCCGAGTTGACGCGCGATCCCTCCATCCAGCGAGCCGCCTACGGGACGGTCCCGCACCAGCCGACGTGGAAAGGATCGATGGAGTGGGCGAATGCAGACGGCCCGCAGAGCCGCGACGCGTGGCGCATCACGACGGGACCAGGGTACCTGGAAACGCTGGGCCTCACCCTCGTCGCCGGACGCGGCATCGAATCAGATGCCGACGAAGGGCAGTCGTTCGTGCTCAACGAGACCGCCGTACGGACATTCGGGCTGGAAGAATCCGGTAGGTAGGGCGTTTGGGCCGTCGCGTCAGAGTGGGACGATCGTTGGCGTCGTCGAGGACTTTCATTTCGCGTCGCTGCACCAGCCCATCGAACCGCTCGTGCTCAGCCTCGACCCGGGAAACAGCAGCCACTTGTTCGTGCGGACCGCACCGGGCCAAGCCGCTGCCGCCGTCGATCACCTGCGCGAAACGTGGGCCGCGTTCGATCCGGCATCCCAGCTCGACTTCGCGTTCGTCGACGAGCAGGTGCAGCAGGCGTATACGGCCGAGCGCGAGTTGTCGGCGCGGTTTGGCTTTTTCGCGGGCGTCGCTCTCCTGCTGACGCTGATGGGTCTGTTTGCCCTGGCCGCGTTCGCGACCGAGCAGCGGCGGCGCGAGATCGGCGTGCGCAAGGTGCTCGGCGCGAGCGTGGGCAGCATCCTGGGCATGCTCAACCGCGAGTTCGCCCTGCTCGTCGTTGCCGGACTACTCGTCGCCGCCCCCGTGACGTGGTGGCTTGCGAGCCGCTGGCTGTCGGGCTTCGCCTACCGCGTCGACGTGAGCATCTGGCTCGTCGCCCTCGCCACGCTGGCAACGCTGGCAATGGCGCTGCTGGCCGCGAGCCTCCACACCGTCCGCGCCGCTCGGACCAATCCGGCGAGCGTGCTGCGCGCCGACTAGGAGGAGAAGGGGAAAGCCCGGTCGCGTCGTGGGGGCGCGTCCGGGCGTGGGGCGGCTACTACGTGCCCGTGTCATCCAACTGCCGCCCGCCCTGCTTCTACCGCTGCCCCTTCCGGCTGTCGTCGCGAAGGTGAAGCCTGCAGCGGTCCGACCGGGCTCGAACAGCCTCGGATCGACACGACCTACGGTCCCGCGACGACGGTTGGGTGTAGCGCGAGGGACTCGTGCGACGAAGGCCGCCTACCGCGTGCCCGTCGAACCGAATCCGCCCGATCCTCTGTCGGTGTCGCCTAGTTGGGCGACATGCGCGACGCGCGCCGTTGCGTGAGCCGCAATCACCATCTGCGCGATCCGCTCGCCGCGTGTGATAGTGAACGGCTCGTCCGACAGGTTGACGAGCAGCACCCCGATCTCGCCGCGATAGTCGGCGTCTATGGTGCCGGGACTGTTGAGCACGGTCACGCCGTGCTTGTACGCCAGTCCGCTGCGAGGGCGGATCTGGGCTTCGTAGCCGTGCGGAATCGCCATCTGCAAGCCAGTCGGTACGAGGGCGCGTTGCATCGGGGCGAGCGTGATCGGCGCATCGTCGGCGACGGCGGCACGCAGGTCCATCCCGGCGCTGTCGGGCGTGGCGTAGTGAGGCAGGTCGAGGCCGCCAGCGTGCGGCAGGCGGACGATCGGGAGAGGGAAGTCGGGCATTCGGTTCGGGATGGAAAAAGGAAACCTGCCAAGTCTCGAAGACCTGACAGGTTTGAGGTGGCCGAAGAGCGTCAGTGCACGCCGCCCATCAGCTTCTGGATCGGCTTGGAGAAGAACGCCAGGATCAGCCCGGCGACGGCGCTGATGGCGAAGACCGACCAGAAGATCGTCGGCAGGTTCATCGCCTCGAACAGCGTCGCCACCTGTCCGCCCAGGAAGTTGCCCAGCGCGACCGACATGAACCACACGCCCATCATCTGCGCGACGGCGCGGTGCGGAGCCAGCTTGGTCACCGTGCTCAGACCGACCGGCGACAGGCACAACTCGCCGATCGTGTGGAACAGGTAGACCGTCACCAGCCACAGCGGACTGACGAGCGCGCCTTCCTCGCCCGATACCATCGCCGCCAGCGCCAGAATGGCGAAGCCGCCACCGACGAAGATCAAGCCCAGGGCGAACTTCATCGGGCTGCTCGGCTCCTTGTTGCGCTTGCTCAGCCACACCCACAGCCACGCAAAAACGCCCGCCAGCGACATGATCCACAGCGAGTTGACCGATTGGAGCCAGCTCGCCGGGAAATCGAAGCCGAACATGGTGGTAGCCGTGAAGCGCTCGGCGAACAGGTTGAGCGTCGATCCGGCCTGCTCGAACGCCGACCAGAACAGCGCCGACGCGATGAACAGCAGTCCGATCACGTAGAGCCGCTTGCGCTCGACCGGCGACCACTCGTCGCGCGAGAACAGGTAGGTGAAGTAGACGACCGGCAGCAGCAGCACCAGCGCCGACCCCGACGTGGCGATGGAGACGAGGCCCGCCACGTGCAGCGCCGTCGCGAGGCCCAACAGCGCCAGAATGCCCAGTCCGCCCTTGACGGCCAGGCTCTTCGCGTTGGAGAAGTCTTCGGGCGTCGAGCTTCCCGTCGGCGCCTTGCCCGCGTCGCCCAGAAACTTGTCCGTCGCGAGGTATTGGATCAGGCCCAGTCCCATGCCGACGGCGGCGGCGCCGAAGCCCCAGTGCCAGCTGTGGTTGGGATCCATACCGCGCTCGAGCAGCCACGCGCGGAAGCCGTCGTCTTGCGCGAGAAAGCCGCACACGATCGGCGCCACGAACGCGCCGATGTTGATGCCCATGTAGAAGATCGAGAACCCAGCGTCGCGGCGCGCGGGCTGATCCTCGGGGTAGAGTTCGCCGACGATCGTGCTGATGTTCGGCTTGAGTAGGCCCGTTCCAAGTACGACCAGCACCAATCCGCCATAAAACGCCGCCATGCTGCTGAACATCAGGGCGACGTGCCCGAGCATGATGATCACGCCGCCGACGAAGACGGCCTTGCGTTGCCCGATCAGCCGGTCGGCGATCCATCCGCCCGGCAGCGCCGTCAGGTAGACGAACGCCGTGTAGAGGCCATAGATGATGCCCGCCTGCGCCACGCTGAAGCCCAATCCGCCGACATCGGTCGACGCGGTCATGAACAGGATGAGGAGGGCGCGCATGCCGTAGAACGAGAACCGCTCCCACATCTCGGTAAAGAACAGCGTCGACAGCCCGCGCGGGTGGCCGAAGAAGCCCCGGTCGTTTGCGAACGGGTGTGGGACGGCGTGGGCCGCGCCTGCCGCGCCGGGAACGACGGGCGTGGAGTGAGCGGGATCGGGACCTCGGTCCGGCGTGGTAGCCATTCGGGAAGGGGAGTGGACGAAACGGTAGCGTAACGCGAAGATAGGATGCAGCGTGGGCGCCCGTCGTCCCAATCAGCGGGCCTTTCCTTCGGTCCAGTGCCAGAGTTCGGGCATCGGATGACGCAGCACGTGGGTGGCGCGCATCAGATCGGGCGCGAACGTAGCAAATCCGTAGGCCGTGTAGACATCGGCGGGGGTGCAGTCGAAGAGCAGTTTCACCTCGTGGTCGCCCTTGCGCCGGTCGTGCGTAACGAGCAGGCCGACAAGCCCCGTCGCCGCCTTGCCGACGAACACGTCGACCTCGTCGCCGTCGCCGCTCGACGCGCCTTTGACGTAGCCATAGTCCAGCGGATAGCGGATGTCGGGGTAGGCCGGATGCGCCGATGCGAACGGCCGGTCGATGTGTGTCCCGTTGGCGCGAATCAGCCGCTCCCACTCGGCCCATCGGAAGGAGCGCGACAGCGAGGCGGCGATGAGGTCGAGGCGCATGGCAAGGTGATACGAGATGGCGTATGCTACGGCGTTCTCCGCTCGAATCTCCCTCCATGATCGCCTTCGCCACCTATTCCGGCCTGCCCGACGGCACCCCCGACGACCGCTTACTGCTGCCCGCGTTGGCCGAGCGCGGCATCGACGTGCGCTTCGTCGCGTGGGATGATGCGGAGGCCGATTGGACCGCCTTTCGATGCGTCGTCGTGCGCTCGACGTGGGATTACTATCGCCGCCCTGCCGACTTCCTGATCTGGCTCGACCGGCTCGAAGCGGCCGGCTCCCGCGTGTTCAACTCTATAGAAGTGATGCGCCCCAACGTCGACAAGCGCTACCTGCGCGATCTGCAACACCAAGGCGTCCACGTTGTGGATACCGAGTGGATCATGCCCGGCGAGTCTGTCGATCTGCGCGGCGTGATGACTCGGCGTGGGTGGAGCGAGGCCGTCGCCAAGCCCGCCGTCAGCGCAGGGGCGTTCGAGACGTTTCGCGTTTCTGCATCCGACGCGGCGAGCCATCAGGCCCGCCTCGGCGCGCTCGCTGAGCGGGGAGCCATCCTCGTTCAGCCCTTTCTGCCCGAGATCGCAGCCGACGGCGAGTGGTCGCTCGTCTACTTCGATGGGCGGTTCAGCCACGCCACACTCAAACGCGCCCAGCCCGGCGACTTCCGGGTGCAGCTGCGCTACGGAGGGACCGAGTCCGGCGCCGCCGCTCCGCCTGCCGCTCGCCTCGCCGCCGACCGGCTGATGGGGCTGCTACCCAAGACGCCGCTTTTCGCCCGCGTCGACGGCGTGATGCTATCGGGCGCGTTCGCGCTGATGGAACTCGAGCTGATCGAGCCGGCCCTGTTCTTCCATTGCGACGCCTTCGCACCGGCCCGCTTCGCCGACGCCCTCGTCAACCGCCTGTAGGGGGCGAGCCGAGGCGATGCCCAACGTGCCGCGTAAAACAGCCGAGAGCGCCAGGGCTGTCGTACCGATGCCCAGCGGCGAAGCTACGCGTGCCACGAGCGTGACGGTATAGCCGTTGGCGATCAGCCGCGTCGCCAGCAGGTGCAGCCCGAAGCCCAGCACGACGAGCCCCAGAACGGCGGTCGTCAGCGCGATGGGAAGCGCGTGGCGTTCGACCCGACGCACAGCCAGCAGCCGCAGCGTCGAGGCAACCGACAGGCACGAGAACGCCAACGCCAGCGTCGTAGCCGTCGCCGACACGACTTCGCGCGAGATCCCGCTCCGCGTCGATGCGTAGGTCACCGCGCCGCCGATCAGCAGAACGCCACCGATGGCAGCCAAAACAGCGAGCGCCGCTCCCTCCCAGCGCCGGACGTGCCAGAATACGCGCGGCTCAAGCATCGGGAATGGTCGGTGGAGTCGGAAGGATGGGGGCGGGGTCGCCGTGGTCGATCAGGCTTCTTTCGTCAGGGTCGGACGCTCGCTCCGAGGCCGGACGCACGAGTTCGGACGGCGGTCGGTCATCCGTTCCCGCGTGCTCGTCGGCGAAGAGGTCCCAGACGGTCAGAAACAGCGCCGCGATGACTGGGCCGAGCACGAAGCCCGAGAGTCCGAATGCCGTCAGTCCTCCCAGCGTCGAGAGCAGGACGAGCCAGTCAGGCATCGCCGTGTCGCGGCCGACGAGGATCGGACGCAGGATATTGTCGACCAGCCCGATCACGAGCACGCCGATCAGTACGAGCACGAACGCTTTGACGGGCGATCCGGTCGCGAGCAGGATGACCGCGGCAGGGACCCAGACGAGCGCCGTTCCAATGGCCGGGAGCAGGCTCAGCACGGTCATGACGACGCCCCAGAAGACGGCACTGCTTATACCCAGAATCCAGAACGCCAGCCCCCCGATGGTGCCCTGCACGATGGCAACGATCAGGGTGCCTTTGAGCGTTGCGCGCGAGACGACGGCGAAGCGTTTGAGCAGCAGCCGCTCCCGACTGTCGCCCAGCGGCAGCGCCCGGATGATGTGTCCGAGCAGCGTATCGCCGTCGCGGATGAAGAAGAACAGCACGTAGAGCATCAGAAAAAAGCTGACCGCGACCGACAGCGCCCCCTGTGTGTACGACAGCGCCTGCTCCCCGACGACCTGACTGATCGCTACGGCGGCGTTGGTGATCCCGTCCTGCACCCGCTCGGCCGTCACGCCGAAGCGGAGCAGAAATTCGCGCACGGCCGGAAGCTCCTGCTCGATCGAAGCGATGACCTGCATGATCGTTGCGTCGCCCGAGTTGATGCGCTGGTAGATGAGCGATGCCTCATTGACCAGCGCCACGGCGACGAACGCCAGCGGAATCAGCACGACGCAGATGATGAGTAGAACCGTTGCGACCGATGCCAACGACTTTCGCCCACCCAGCACTCGCGTGATACGGTCGTGTGTCGGGCGAAAGGTCACGGCTAGAACCGTCGCCCAGAACAGCGGCATGATGAATCCCCACACCAACCCCAGAAAGCTGAGCGTGACGATCGTCAGCAGCAGCAGGAAGAAGTTGAAGCGGAGCGTGCCGACGCGCATGGTCAGAGGTGTGAAGGTCGGTTCAGAATAATCCGAACGCCTCGGGCCAATCGTAGCGATGCGGTTTTGCACCCAAGGGTGCTCAGGCGTCGCCCTTGGGCTCGGGCAGGACGGTGCGGATGTGGAGATCGGCAAGCTGTTCGTCGTCGACCACGTCGGGCGCGTTCGACATCGGCTCCTGGGCGGACTGCGTCTTGGGGAATGCGATCACGTCGCGCAGGCTCGTGGCGCCGGTCAGCAACATGACCAGGCGGTCCAGGCCGAGCGCGATTCCACCGTGCGGAGGAGCGCCGTAGCGAAACGCGTCGAGCAGAAAGCCAAACCGGCGCTGCGCCTCGTCACTCGAAATGCCGAGCAACTCGAACATGCGCTTTTGGACGTTCCTGTCGTGGATGCGAATCGACCCACCGCCAACTTCGCTTCCGTTGAGGACGAGATCGTAGGCACGCGCTTTGACCTGGGCGGGATCGCTGTCGAGCAGGCCGAAATCGTCGGGGCGCGGCGACGTGAACGGGTGGTGCATGGCGTGGTAGCGGCCCTCCTCGGCGTCGTAGTCGAGGAGGGGAAAGTCGGTCACCCACAGGAACTGCCACGGCCCATTCGCTCCGCGGTCCCCTTCGGGGTTGGCTCCGTCCGGTACCAATCCCAATTCGCCCGCCATGTGGACGCGCAGGTCGCCCATCTGCCCGTAGACCTTCGATGCGTCGCCCGCGAGGACGAGAACCAGGTCTCCGGTTTCGGCGCCTGCTTTGTTGGCGGCTGCCTGGGCGTATTCGGCAGGTAACACCTTCTCCTTGACCGACGCCATCAGCGGCCCCCCGTCCGACGGCTTCTTGAAGTAGAACAGTCCGCCCGCGCCGATCTTCTTGCGGACGATCTCTTTGTCGAGCTTGTCCATCGCGCCGCGGCCCCGGTCGCCCTCGCCCGGAATGCGGATCGCCAGCACGCGCTCGGCGTCGTCGAATACGCGGAAGCCCGAGCCGCCGAGCGTGTCGGTCAGGTCGACGAACTCCAATCCGTAGCGCAAGTCCGGTTTGTCCGATCCGTAGGTGTGCATCGCCTCGTCGTAGGTCATCCGGCGAAACGGCGTCGTGATCTCAGTCCCCTTCAACTCCTTCCAGAGCGACGCCATCAACTCCTCGATCAGCGCAAAAATCGTCTCCTCACGCGCAAACGTCATCTCGACGTCGACCTGCGTGAACTCGGGCTGACGGTCGGCGCGCAGGTCTTCGTCGCGGAAGCACTTGGTAATCTGCATGTAGCGATCCAGCCCGGCGACCATCAGCAGTTGCTTGTACGTCTGCGGGCTTTGCGGAAGCGCGTAGAAGTGCCCCGGATGCACGCGCGACGGCACTAGGAAGTCGCGCGCGCCTTCGGGCGTCGACTTCATCAGGACGGGCGTCTCGATCTCGAGGAACGAGTGCGCATCGAAGTGGCGCCGGACGATCTGGTAGAGCTTGTGGCGCAGGATCAGGTTGCGTTGCAACTCGCCGCGACGGAGGTCGAGGTAGCGGTGGCGCAGGCGCAAATCGGCGGCGGCGTTTTGCTGGCGCTCCTCGTGCGCGCTGACGGGGAAGGGGAGGGCCTCGGACGTGTTGAGAACGACCAGGCTACTCGCCCGCACCTCGATCTGGCCCGTCGCCAATCCGTCGTTGGCCCCGGCTTCGCGTTTTTGCACGACACCCCGCACGCTGACGACGTACTCGCCTCTCAAGCGCTCAGCCGTTGCCCGCGCTTCGTCGTTATCCTGCGGCGTCAGTACGACCTGGGTTAGCCCGTAGCGGTCGCGCAGGTCGAAGAAGACGACGCCTCCGAGGTTGCGGTGCGTGTCGACCCAGCCTTCGAGCGTAACGGTCTCGCCGATGTGGTCCATCCGCAGATCGCCGCAGGTGTGCGTGCGCGGCGGGTGCGGGTTGGCGTGGGCGAGCGTGATGGCGGCGGTGGATTCGGACATCGGGAGGAAGGAGTCAAGTCGCAAAGAGCAAAAGTACGGAGCGGGCGTCCGGAGAGGCTCATATCCCTTGATCTGGGGATGCGCATTGCGCACGGTCTTCGCGATACTGAGGCACGCCCGGTCCATCGAATACGCCGACAGGCGAATCTATAGCTACACTCCTGCATCACACACCTCTCTCGCAGCATGCAAACATTCCGATTCCTTCTCCTGTGCGCAGCTCTGATAGTTATCACACATCCTGCCTCTGCCCAAAACGTCCCCGGATGGAACGAGACGCCGTATTTCGGCACGATGACGCTTGCGGGCGGATTCAACGGCGATCCTCGCACGACCGACGTGCGAGCGGGCGGAAGCCAACGTAACCCGGTCGAAGGCGGCGGTTGCACGGGATGGATCGGCGCGCGCCCCGACGTGAACGTAAGCTACTCCTCGTCGGGCGGCCTAGACCTGACGATCAGCGCAGCGGGCACGGCCGACGTGAACCTGCTCGTCCGCGCGCCCGACGGCCGCTATTTTTGCGACGACGACAGCGGCGATGGCCTCAATCCCAAACTGACGATCTCGTCGCCCCCGTCGGGTGTCTATCGCATCTGGGTCGGCACGTACGCCGAGACGAGCGAACTGGTGGACGGTGTCGTCGGCATCAGCGAACTCGGACGTGGGGTGTCGATGGCAAACCGCGGCGGCTCGTCGGGCACGATCCAGGCGTCGAACGCGTCGAGCGGCAGCGGTCGCATTCAGGCGGTGAGTTCGGCAGGCAGCGCGTCGGGCGGAGCGACCGCACGGGCGAGCGGATCGGTCGACGGCTGGAATAACGACCCCTATTTCGGACGCACGAGCCTGCAGTCCGGCTTCGGCGGCGATCCGCACGTGATCTCCGTTAGTGCAGGCGGGTCGATGGCGAATCCGCTGAGTGGAACGGGATGCACGGGCTACATCGGCAACAGCGCCCCCGACGCCGTCGTCAATTTCACGGCGGGGTCGCTGGCGCTGACGTTCAGCGCGGCGGCGAGCAGCGACCTGAGCCTGGTCGTCCGCGCACCCTCCGGCTCGTACTACTGCGACGACGACAGTGGCGACGGCTACAATCCCAAGATCATGATCAACGGACCGAGCAGCGGCAACTACCAGATCTGGGTCGGCACGTACGCGCAGTCGAGCGAACTGATACCATCACGCGTCGGCGTGAGCGAACTGGGTCGCGCGGTCAACTGACCTCTCAGACAGCTGTTTGACCGGGTACGTCGAGCGTGTAATCGCGTCTGATACGCACATCGGGGCTGGCGGAGAGATCGCGGACGTAGGCGTGTTCGATAGAGAGGATTTCTTCAATGATCGGGTCGAGGTCGGTAGCGTCACGGAGGCGGGCGTGTCGCTGCGCGCGGGTCTCGTCGAAGGTATGGGCAAGGAAGACCCTCAGGTCGAGCGCGTTGGTCTGGGCGAGCCGGTTGAGACCGAGCACATACGTGCCTTCGACCAGTAGCACGTCGGTCCCCGAAAAGTCGAGCGTTTGGTTGGATATCGTGTTGGCTGCATAATCAACGAGTGGGGCATCCGTCACACACGCGGCATCGCGAAACGACTGCACGTCATGTGCCAGCCGAGATACGTCGACTTCAGGCGGCCCAACATGCGACAGGTCGGCGATGCGGGCGGCGTGGTTCGTTCGGGGTGGCAGGTGAAAGTAGTCGTCCTGATGGATCAGTGCCACCCGCAGGCCGCGCTTCTCGAGTTCGAGCGCCATGCACGCTGCCGTTACGGATTTGCCGCTGCCGCTTTCGCCTCCGATTCCGACGACGCATCGCGCTCGACCGAACAGGTCGAAATGGGTGCCCAATACGTCGATCACCTGTCGGGCCAGCGCGAAATGGGGTGGTTTGAGTGGGAGATGAGCGCCGATCACGGGAGCAGAGGGGAGAATGCGCCCGGGTTGAGGGCAAGGTGGGCAAGCAGTACGCCGGTCGCTGAATACGTCATATGCGGTGTGCCTCCCGCAGCGCCGGTCTCGCCGTGGAAGTATTCCTCCATGCGGTAGGTATTTGCGGTCGTGCGGTCGACCAATTGGCCTGAGAGCTGGGCAGCTTCGTCGGGGCGGTTGCGAGCGGCGAGGGCAGCGCATGTCCAGCCCACCCAGACCGGCCAGATGCCACCGTTGTGGTAGTGTCCGGGGGCGTTTCGGAAGCCGAAGAGGTGATAGCGGCGCAGTTCATCCCAGAGCGCGTCGTCCTCGTGAATCGTCGGCGCGAAGGCGGGCGGCAGGTGGTTCGGGAAAAGCGCCTGGAATCCGTCTAGGGTGCGATCGGTCAGTGGAGGAGCGACGTTCGAGAACGCGAGTAGCGCCCCAGCTGCGCCGTCGAAAACATCGAGGGTGCGGGCGGGCGAAAAAGCGGCCAGGGGGTGAGTGCGATCCGATCGGCGGTGTGCGTCGTAGGTCGGGGTGTGGTAGCGTTGGGCTTCTGTTTCTGAATCGTGTGATGTAGGCCAGTAGTTGACTGCAATGGCCTGCCCGATGCGGTCGGCGTCTTCGCTCCACACTGGCTCGTCGAAGGCGGTTGCGCACAACCGCAGTCCCCACGCGCGCAGCACCTGATCGTAGAGTACGTAGCCTTCATAGGGATATTCGTCCGCCCAGTTGCCGCCTGATGGGACGTAGACCAGTCCTCGGCCGTTGTATTCCCACGCATCGAGCAGGCGAACTGCTCGGCGAACCGCTCCGGCGAGTTCGGTGGCGCTCAGCAGCCCGGCTCGTACGGCGACGGCGCTGCCGACTAGAAACCACGTTGCCGCATCGAGTTTGGGTGTGAGCGTTCCATAGCTGACATGAGCGGGCGTGCTGGGCGTCGCTACACGGTAGTTGCTCGGAATCTGGCCCGCATCGCCCTGCCGTTCGGCCAGTCCGCGTAGCGTCCGCACCAAGCCACGAGCAATGACATCGTCTCCTGCGGTCACTCCGGCGATGCCGGCGATCACGCCGTCGCGGGCAAAAACCGAGGCGTAGTTGGCGCGCGGATCGAGCGAGGCGACGATGCCCGAGTCGGTAGACGCGACGCGCAACAGAGCGAGGGCGCGCGGCAGGCCGGGCGGTTCGTGTTCGTACGAGAGTAGATCCGCCATCTTACCAGAACATCGCCACGATGACGGCCGTCGCGACCAGCAGCGCGGCGCCCTGATAGCGGTAGTTTTGCCACCAGGGTAGCGTCGCCAGTTCAGCCGAATCCTCTCGCCACAACTGCGGCGTCCACGTCACGTCGGCAATGGTGGCGGGATCGGGAGCGGGCTGCGACAGGCTGACGCCGACCAGGGCGACGACGCTCGCCGCGATCAGGACGGCGGGGATGTAGAGAAACGGCACGTCGATCACACCCAATCCAGGCCCCAGCACGAACAGCAGTAGCGACGTAGTATGTCCGGCAACGAGGGCGGCTAGTGATCCGCCGTTGGTCGCGCGCTTCCAAAACACACCGGCCACGAACAAGACGACGAACGGGGGCACCACGTAGGCCAGGAAACTCTGCAAATAGCCCCACAACGTGTCGAACTGCAGGATGACGGGTGTCCACGCAGCGGCAAACACCATGAAGACGAGCGTCACGATTTTGCCCACGCGCGCCAGTTGTTTGCTCGTCGATTGGGGACGAAAGCGTTTGACGAAGTCCATCGTGACGAGCGTGCTCGCCGAGTTGAGTGTCGAGTCGACCGACGACATGATCGCAGCTACCATCGCCGTCAGCACCAGAGCTCGGATGCCGCCCGGCAGCAGGTCGAAGACCAGCGTGGCGAAGACAGCGTCAGCGCGTCCTACGTCGGGGTAGAGGACGCGGGCGAACGTGCCCGGCAGGACCATCAGAAAAATGATCGGCAGCTTGAGCAGTCCGGCAAAGAGCGCGCCCCAGCGTCCGTGCTGGAGCGATCGGGCGGCGAGCGTGCGCTGAACCATGAACTGGTTCGTCACCCAGAAATAGAAGCCCAAGATGAATACACCTGTCAGCAGGCCCGGCCAGGGCAGGTTGGGGTCGTCGGCGGGCAGGATGAGCGACAGCTTGTCGGCTGGCGTGATGGCGGTGACGGCATCCCATCCGCCCTGATCCTGGATCGCCTCCCAGCCCAGCCACGCCACCGCAGCGCTTCCGGCGATGAGCAGAACCGCCTGAATCACGTCGGTATAGACGACGGCTTTCAATCCGCCCGCGATCGTGTAGAGTCCGGCGACCAGCGCCAAAATGCCGACGCTGACCGTCAGCGGTACGCCCGGGTAGAGCAGCGCGATCACGAGCGCCCCTGCGTAGAGCGCAGACGCCGTGTCGACGGTGATGTTGAGAAAGACCGTCCAGCCTGAGAAGTAGAGTCGGCTACGTCCGTCGAATCGGCGTTCCAAGAACTCGGGCATCGTGTAAATGCCGGTCTTGATGTAGAACGGCAGGAAGAACGCGCAGAAGATGACCAGCACGATACCCGCCATCCATTCGTAGTTGTAGACCGCCAGCCCTACTCCTCCGTACGCCTCGCCCGCCATCCCAACTAGGCTCGACGTGCTCATGTTGCTCGCGAACAGACTCAGGCCAATCGCCCACCAGCCTAACGATCGTCCGGCCAGGAAGTAATCCTCGCTCGAATCCTGCTTGCGTCCGATCCACAAACCCATCGCGATGATGCCAACGATGTACGTGACCGCAACGCCGATGTCGAGCGGTGTGAGGGTAAACTGGGGCATGTCTACAGGAAAGATCGAGGCGAAGAAATAGACCGACCGAGCGCATCCACGCTGCCCGGTCGGTCTGTGGCTTCTGGTAGCTTAGAAACCGTAGCGTAGCGATGCCGTCAGTGTGCGACCCGTGACCGAGCGCGCGCGGATGAAGCCGTTCCCGGGGATCGCCCCCTCTTCGCTCTCGGTGATACCGATACTGTCGAGCAGGTTGTTGGCCGACAAGCCCAGCGAGAGCTGGTTCGTCAGGCCCACTTGAACGTAGCCGCCGAGCAGCACGAAACCGGGGAGTTCGAGTTCGTTGCTGTCTTGGGCATAGGCGCTCGTCTGGCCGACCACGCTCAGTCCGATCTGGTGCGCGTTGTACGAATACGTCGGTAGGATGCTGAACATCAGCGTCGGCTGGCGACGCGGGCGATTGCCTTCGTTGGCGCCACTGGTGACTTCAGCATCGGTATAGGTGAGCGAGGCGCGGGCGTCCAGATCCTGGTAGCGGGCTACGCCTTCAACCTCGACGCCGAACGAGCGGTAGTCGTTGTCGATCTGCTCCTGCGTGGTGGCTTCGAAGCCGCCCTGCTCGGTCGTGCTGGCGTAGAAGCCGGTCACGAACAGACCGCCCGCGTTGAACTGCTGCTTGTAGCCGATTTCGGCCTGGAGCAGCCGGTCGTATGGATCGGCGATGCCCAGCGATGCGGCGCCGACGTAGGTGCCGGTCGGGAAGATGGCGCGGTCGGCCTTGGCCGAGTAGCCATTCGAGTAGCGTCCGAAGACGGCTGAGCGGGTAGTGAGCGTGTAGTTGGCGCCTGCCGAGTAGCTGACGTAATCGTAGTCGTAATCGACGGGATTGCGCGTCGTTTGGTCGATCACGTTCGCGCGGCTTTCAACATCCGAGATCGTACCGTCGTTGTTCATGTCGATGGCTGCGACGACGCCGCTGCGCCCGCTGCCCGACACGGTACCCATGTCCCAGCGCACGCTCGCGTCGATGTTGAGACCGTCGATCGGGTCGACAGAAACGCCCAGGTAAGGAGCGGTCACCTGATAGTTGGCGTCGAACGCGACGCCGCAGCAGTTGCCGAAGAACAGCGCGCCGTAGCCTGCCACGCCTTCGTCTGTCAGCATCGTGCCGTCGTCATCCATCACGTCGATCAGCGAGGCGTTGTCGCCCTCGACGGTCATGATGTAGCTGTTCCATAGCCACGCCATCTCGATCTTTTGCGAGGCAGTAAACAGGCCCGCCGTGATCGACCCGCCCACGTCGCCTTGCTCGAAGGCGTAGCTGACTTTGGCGTCGTTGAACACGTTGTTGAAGTTTTCTAGTTCGGTGTCGAAGAGCACGATGCCTTGGAGCAGGTCGCCCGAGAACGCGTCGCCCGACTCGGAGCGCGTCAAGGTGGCGTCCGAAAGATCACGGGTTGTGGCGCCCTCAAGCGCACCCAAAATGTCTGCCCGGTTACCGACGGCGGCGGTGAACGGTGCCACGAAGCGTCCGCTGTTGAGCGCCATGCGTCCTCGGTTCTCGACCGAGAAGCCGTTGCCCAGGTCGAACGCGAACTCGATGCCCAGCGACGTGCTCAGCGGGCGCAGCCCATCGGCCACGCTCGACGATCGGCGCTGACCGTCGGCTCCGAGTCCAAACGAGCGGAGCAGGTTGACCGAGTGGGGTACCTGGTCGTTGACACCTAGCGTGCCCGCGTTCTCGAACGTGGGATCGTCGTCGCTGCCCGTCACGCGGATCGGCTGCGGCATGTACGCGGGCGTGCGGTCGTTGAGGTGCTTGGCGTAGACGCGGGCGTATCCGGCATCGAAAAACTTGGTCAGGTTGGCCTTGATCTGCCCGCCCTGCTGCGCGAGGTAACCCGTGTCGCGCTCGCCGTTGCCCGTGCGGAAGAAGCCGCCGACGTGGAATGAGAGTTCGTCGCCGATGGGGGCGCCGTACTCGAAATCGACGCGCTGGAAGCCATAGTCCAGACCGGTCGTTGTGGCGAGGCTTCCACCCGCGATCTGGCCGGTCTTGCTGATGAAGTTGATGATGCCTGCGGGCGTGTTGCTCGCTAGCGTCGATGCCGAGCCGCCCCTAATGGCTTCAATGCGGTCGACGGTCTGATCGGCGCGCAGGAAGATGTCAGCCGTTCCGAACGCGATGTCGCCGAAGAGCAGGATGGGCAGCCCTTCTTCCTGAAACTGGAGGTACTTGGATCCGCCCGCCGAGATCGGCACGCCGCGGACCGTCACGTTGGTGTTGCCGTCGCCCGCGCTCGCTTCCGACCGGATGCCGGGGATGGCGCGGAATAGGTCAGCGGTCGTACGCGGAACGACCGCCTGAGCCACGCGCGGTTGGATCGTCGAGATCGATACGCTGGATTCGAGCTTGCTCGCCGCATTGACGACGCCGGTCACGAACACCTCGTCTAGCCCGAGCGCGTCCTCCCGCATCTCTACGTCTCGGACGAGCGTCGCGCCCGGCGTCAGGTCAATGACGAAGCGCTGTGTCGTAAAGCCGATGCTCGACACGACGAGTGTACGCTCGCCCGTCAGCGTCGTCGAGATCGAGTAGGTGCCTTCCATCCCGGTAGCCGCGCCGACGGTCGTGCCGTCGATCAGGACGGTTGCGCCGGGCAGCGGTAGGCCGTCGGGGTCGCTGACGGTGCCTCGGAGAACGGTGGACTGAGCGAGGACGGGTAGCGCAAACCCGAGGGCGAATAGCGCGATCAGTCCGGAGCGTAGCAGATGACGCATGGAAACAAGAGAATGGGATGGAAAGGAAAAGAGCGGCTGGAACCGCTTTTCGTGACAATCCGAAAGTGTGGGGGTCATCAGAGGAGATGCAACAGAAATCGCCGCAACAAATTGCGCAACCGTTTGCGCAACCGATTGCGGTGGATAACTTGTCGTTTCGCCTGTGGCTTTGCGCATCAGTTTCGGTGCTGGTACTAGCGCCTTTGTGGTCCCATCTCTCCAAGTCTGCTATGAAGCGCGTCACGATCAACGACTTGGCGCGGATGCTCTCGGTCTCGGCGTCGACCGTGTCTCGTGCGCTTGCCGAACATCCCGATATCAGCGAACCGACGCGGCGCAAGGTGCGCGAACTGGCGCAGACGGTCGGCTACGTGCCCAACTTTCGAGCGCGGTACCTGCGCGCGCAGCACAGCCGGATCGTCGCGCTGATCGTACCCGATCTGAATATGTTTTTTGTGCCGTCGCTCATCAACGGCATCAACGTCGTTCTCGAAAAGCACGACTACTCGCTCGTCGTCTTTCAGTCCCACGATCAGGTAGTGCAGGAGCGCAAGTTGGCCCAGCTGTGTCTCAACCTGTCCATCGACGGCGTGCTCCTCGCCCGCGCGTCGGATGCAACCGACTTGGCCCACGTCGACCAATTGCACGAGGCCAACGTCCCCGTCGTGCTGGTCGACAAGACACTCGATACGCGTTTGCACGCCACCGTGACTGTCGATGACCGGCAACTGGGGCTGGATGCGGCGCGCTACTTGCTTGAACGGGGCCACACGCGCGTTTTGGGGGTGTTCGGAGACGCTCGGTTGCGCATCACCTCGCTCCGCCTCGACGGATTCCGGCAAGGCTGGCGGGTGCAGGGGGAGATGCTGTGCGACGAATCGATCCTATCAGTGGCCTTCCTCCCCGAGTTCGACACCCAGTTCGACGCTCTGCTAGACGCAAATCCCGACGCCACGGCAGTCTTCGCAATGTCCGACGAATTGCTCGTGCGCGCCCACTACCGCATGATGCTGCGTGGCCTGAACATTCCCGGTGATCTCTCCCTCGTCGGCGTAAGCGATGGACATGCGCCGTATTTCTTGTTTCCGAACGTCACACATTTGCTGACGTCTGGCGCTGAAATGGGGGAGAAAGCCGCGCATGTGCTCCTGAGCATGTTGCAGCACTTTTCGGACGCCTCCATCGACGTGCGCGTGCGCACACCGCTAGTCGAGTTGGATTCGGTTCGTACGCTTGAGGGATGACGGTGTATCGGGTGCGTCGGACGATCAAGGGTAGTCGTCTCTTACCGAATCTTCAACGGCTCGCCGGTTGCGCTCCTTGCGCCTTCACGAACAGCGCGGTATCATAGCCGTCCTGCCGGTAAAATGGCGGGACCGGATCCTGTAGCTCAGTTGGTAGAGCAGCTGGCTTTTAACCAGCGGGTCGTAGGTTCGAGTCCTACCGGGATCACTCCTCCGCAGCGCTTCGGCACTGCACCCGCGCCGCCACGCGCGACCTCCTGCCCGGGTGGTGAAATTGGTAGACACGCCATCTTGAGGGGGTGGTGGCCGCAAGGCCGTGCTGGTTCGATTCCAGTCCCGGGCACTAACAACCGCCGATTTCAGCCTTTACGCGCTGGAATCGGCGGTTTTGCTTCCGGCATGTCACGGTAAGCAATCACGTCCCGAGGCTTGGGGGCGTTAGGGTTTCGGTGGAGGACCACGCGCTGCCCCGTGGATCGCGATTAGGCAGAGGGGCGTAAGAGCCGCTTTCTCACCCAACTCCGCACCTTTATGTCCACGCAGGGCACTCCGATCACGTTTTCCGACGGCGCACTCCACGTCCCCGACCACCCGCTGATTCCGTTCATCGAAGGCGACGGCATCGGGCCGGACATCTGGGCGGCTGCCAGTCGCGTGCTGGACGCGGCGGTCGAAAAGGCGTACGGCGGCGAAAAGTCTATCGTATGGACCGAGGTGCTGGCGGGCGAGAAGGCGCACGACGAGACGGGCGAGTGGCTGCCCCAGGCAACGCTCGACGCCATCGAAGAGCATCTGGTCGCCATCAAAGGACCGCTCACGACGCCGGTTGGTGGCGGCATTCGGAGCCTCAACGTGGCACTGCGGCAGAAGCTGGACCTGTACGCGTGCGTGCGTCCCGTCCGCTGGTTCGAGGGCGTGCCGTCGCCGGTCAAGGAGCCTGAAAAGACCGATATGGTCATCTTCCGCGAGAACACCGAAGACATCTACGCAGGCATCGAGTTCGAAAACGGATCGGACGATGCCGAGCGCTTCAAGGCGCTGCTCAAAGAGCACTTTCCCGACCGCTACGCCAAGATCCGCTTTCCCGACACGTCGGGTCTGGGTATCAAGCCGACCTCGCAAGAGGGGACCGAGCGCATCGTCAAGGCGGCCATCGAGTACGCCATCGCCAACGGCCGCGACAGCGTGACGCTCGTCCACAAGGGCAACATCATGAAGTTCACCGAAGGCGGCTTTCGCGACTGGGGCTATCAGACGGCAGTCGACCACTATGGCGCCCAGCCGCTCGACGGCGGACCGTGGCACGTCATCACGACCCAGGCAGGCAAGGAGATTGTCGTCAAGGACGTGATTGCCGATGCGTTCTTGCAGCAGATCCTGCTCCGCCCGGCCGAGTACGGCGTCATCGCGACGCTCAACCTCAACGGCGACTACGTGAGCGACGCACTGGCGGCGCAGGTCGGCGGCATCGGTATCGCCCCCGGAGCCAACATCAACTACGACACCGGAACGGCCATCTTCGAGGCCACGCACGGAACGGCACCCAAGTACGCCGGTCAGGACAAAGTCAACCCTTCCAGTGTGATCCTCTCGGGCGAGATGATGCTGCGTTACCTGGGCTGGAACGAGGCCGCCGATGCCATCATCGCGTCGATGGAGAAAACCATCGGGCAGAAGCGCGTCACGTACGATTTCGAGCGGCAGATGGACGGCGCAACGCTGCTCTCGTGCTCAGGCTTCGGCGACGCGCTGATCGAAAACATGGAGTAATCTCCGTCTCGCCACCGCTCTTTCGCAAAAGCCGCCCGATCATTTGGTGATGGGGCGGCTTTTGCGTTGCGCCTCGCTTCATTCGCCTTTTTAGCACCATGAACCTCCGCTACCGCATCGATCCAGCCGCGCGCATCGGTATCGTGACGTGCTTCGACGTGCTCACCATCGAGACGTTCGAGGAGGGCATGATGCGGCTGACCGAGGATCCGCTCTGGCATCCGGGGTTCGGCGAGTTGTGGGACTGCACCGAAGCGAGCGACCTGCGCATTGGGTCGGACGAGTTGAAGCGAGTGGCTCAACTGGACCACGCCTATTCGAACGTCGTTTCGGCGACGGCAATGGTGCTTGGATCGTTCGCGGCGCGATCACTGGCCCAATCGTACTTCGGACTGTTTCCGCTCGGTCGCCCGGCACGCGTGTTCTCCGACCCGGACAAGGCACGCACATGGCTGATTCAGGCTGTTGCCGATCAGGGCGGCAGGTGAGGCGTCCGACGAAGCCGTAACGGGTTTCTGTGCAGGGAGCCAACCCTCTGCGCCGTATCGTTGAACCAACTCACCAAAGCTCCCGTCATGCGCCTGCTCGCCTTGCTCCTCGTGCTCACTCTCACGGCCTGCGCCGAAAACAGCGCCGAAGTCGCCGAAAACCTCGCTGCCGAAGAGGTGACGAGCGCCGAAGTGCCCAAACTGCCTGCAGCTGCTGAGCAACTCGTCGGCACGTGGCGCTCGGACGATGATCGCGTGGTCACGTTCAGCCGCCAGGGCACGATGATCTCGCCGCTAATGGGCGACGGCGAAGTCGCCTTCCGGCTGGCGGCCGACTCACTCTTCCTATCCGACTCGGAAATCTTCGCCGTCGAGGCTATCGATGCGGATCGCCGTTACGTCATTGAAGCGCTCGAGGGTGACGTCCTTACGCTCGGTCCCGAAGGCCGGGTTCTCGCTGGCACGTACGCCCGCGCCGAGTAATCCGCCCTCACACGACTCACTTTGCGCCGGCGGAGATCTCTTCCTCGTCGGCGTCTCCGCATTGCACCGCACCGCCATGCCTCGCCTCTCCGACGACGGACGCACCGTCACGCTCGATCTGCACGGCGCCCGCGTCGACGAGGCGCTGCGGATGGCTCGGCGCGCGCTCAGTCTGGCCGAGCAGCGAGGACGTGCACGGCTGGACGTGGTGCACGGAGGGTCGACGACCGACGGAATGACGCGCACCATCAAGTCAGAGTTGTACGACTGGCTCGACGGTCGCCAAGCGCCGCGATCGGTACGCAGCGAGCAGCGCGCATATGCCGTCCTATCGCTCCACCTCGACCTCACTGCGCGCGCGCAATCGGCCCGCCTGAACCTACGCGACGTGATGCAATAGGCAGCGTAGTTACCAGCCGTCCGCATTTGACGATGAACGGGGAGGCGGCAGCGGCGTTGCCACAGAGATCGCGTTACGGCCTCTATGCACACTCCCTTCATCGGCATCACCACTTCGTTCGCCGACGGCGAACAGCGGCTGCGCGCCGAGTATGCGTCGGCAGTCGAGGCGGGCGGCGGCGTACCCGTCGTGCTCCCGATGACGACGGATGGAGCCATCATCGACGCGCTCGTGGACCGACTGGACGGCCTGATCGTGACCGGCGGACCGTGCGTGGCGATGGGAATGGAAGGCGAGCGCCCGGACGATCTCGCGTCCTGCCATCCTATGCGCGACGCGTCAGACACCGCGTGGCTCGACGCCGCCGACGCGCGGGGTCTGCCGCTGCTCGGCATCTGCTATGGCATGCAGCTGATCAACGCGCGAGCAGGAGGTACGCTCTACGCCGATGTCCAGCGCGATCGTCCTCAGGCGCTCGTCCACAGCGAGGGGCGTGGCGGACAGCCGCATGGGCTGCGCATCGCACCGGGCACCCATCTGGCGCACATCATCGGCCACGCCGACGATACGGCTCCGCACCCGGCTCGCAGTCTCGGAGAGATCGAATCGAACGCGCCCGAGTTGGTGCAGATCGATCTGGGCATGATTGAGCCGGGCGACCTGAACACGAGTGCCGCCCCGCTGATGGTCAACACCGTCCACGTCCAGGCGATTCGAACCGTCGGTCGCGGTCTGCGTCCCTCGGCGACGGCGCCGGACGGTGTCGTCGAGGCCATCGAATCGTTCGACGGGCGGATCGTCGGCACGCAGTTCCATCCCGAGCGGTTGGGCGACGCGTGGCATCCGCTCTTTTCCGACCTGGCGCAGCGCGCCCGCGCGCACCGATCTTCCGCCGCCGACCGCGCGTCCTCCCTCTCCCTCACGTAATACCTTCCTCATCATGCAATACGACGACCTCAACCGGCCTCCTTCCGATCCCGACGACGAACTGCGCGGCGGTTACTCCGCCGAGGAAGCCGCCCAGATCTCCGCAGAACGCACGCCGGGCGATCAGCAGGCCGAGTCGTTCACACCTGACCCGCAGAAGAAAAAGCGCAAGCTGGCGTTTCGCGCCATCGGGATCACCGCGCTTGCCGTCCTGCTGATGCTGGCCGTCACAGGCCGACTCGAAGCGCTCGTCGACAGCGTGCGTGACGCTGTGTCTCCACCGGCGGAGGAACTCGCCTCAGCAGAACCGGCTGCTGCTGAAGCTCCGGTCGCGCTGACGTTCGTATCGCTCGACTCGCACCCCGACAAGATGTTTGCGCCCTACACGGCAGGCGACATCCCGGCGGGAGACGAGGCGCGCCTGCAGCTCATTCAGCCGTTCCGCGACCTGCTCGACACGTACGAGCAGCGCCAAGGCATCGACGACAACTTCACCGTCCGCGTGCTCGATAAACGCTCGAACGAGACGCTCGAAGTGTTCGTGATCGAAAACCTCAAAACGCGCTACGAGGAGACGAAAGAGGCCAACTGGGACCAGATCGACCGCCAGCGTAGGGTCGAGACGCGCAGGCTGGTCGCCAAGTGGGCCGCTCAGGGCGTGCCCAAGCCCGACATCAGCGTCAAGTGGGGCCGCGCCAACCAGGTGCTCGAAGCGCGCGAGCGCGACGCGCCCTACATCGCGTATGAGATCCAGCTAACGCGTTTTCTGGGGCTGAGTCTGCTCACAACTGAGATCGGAACGGTCGAGACGTTCAACCAGGACCGACTCGTCTCGAGCGTCGACGCGCGCTCGCGCTACCAGATGATGCCCTACATCCTCAACCAGCGGGGCATTGAGCGCTACCAGTTGCAGACCGGGGCGGGCGGAAACGTGACCGTCAACGAGGAGTGGCATCCGCTGCTGACGATGCTGCCTTCGTTTCTGACCGTACGTGGTTACACCAACGCCGCCGGGCATGAGATTCCGGGCGTGTCGAGCTACCACACGGGCCTGGGCAACATGTTCAACCTGTACCGCCTCTTCCTCAACAACGGCCAAAAGTACCTTGGTCCCAACACGACGGTCGTCGACGCCTATATGTGGGCCGTCACCGAGGGCTTCCCGACCGTCTCGGGCAAGACGAGCTTCAAGACCCACTCACGCGGCTACATCCCATCCAACTATGGTGCGCTGCGCGCGACGGACGGCCTCGAGATCGACCGCAGCAAGACGTTCCGAGGCGATCGCGTCCAGCTTGCGGGCGGTCAAAGCCTCTTCCTCAGCCAACTCGTCGCCGACCTCGACAGCAAAGGCGGTATCGAGTGGCCTACGGCGAGTGAGGATTCGCTGACGACCTATCAGCGCCTGCGGGAGATGAATCCGCACATGTCGCTTCCCTCGGGCGAAGGCGTCAATGGCGTCCCCATTACGGGCGACGTGAAGCTAGTCGCTCAGTCGGGCGGAGACCCGGTGCGCTTCTTCCTGCCGCTCGGCGCTGTCGAAGCGCTCGAAACCGGACGCGCGACGCCGCTCTTCGATGCATCGGCCACGTTCCGCTACGACGAGAATACGTACAGTATGGACGACCGCGATGTGACCGAATGGGACCGCGCCTACGATGAGATGATCGAAGCAGGCGCTCAGTTTGGCTTTACCTACGAGAACCGGACACGTCTGGGCCAGATGAAGGAGCAATTCGACCGCTTGTACGAGCAGAACCCGTCGTTCTATCGCATGGTGCAGCGCGACGCCATCCGCACGCACTATGGTATGTGGCGCTGCAAGCGTGTGGGAGAAGCTCGCCGACGCCAACGAGGCCGTCCGAGGCCGCGTCCAGATGCCGACGGCTCCGCTCTCGCCGCTGCCCCGCGCCACCACGTCCGCGCCTGCAACAGTGACCAACTAACACGCTGCGTTCATGCCGCAAACCGCTCTCACGCGCTCAGCCGCTTGAGAGCGGTTTGCGTTTGGGTCATTTTGCCAGAGCGTCAGAGACAACCTCGCTATCTTTGGCGACGCCCCTCGCCCATGACTGCCCTCGAAATAGCCGCCAACGGGTTCGTGCTTGCTTCGGTCTACGCAGCCCGGCGCAACAGCATCCATACGTGGTGGAGCGGCATCATCGGAGTGACGCTATACGCGGTAATGTTCTGGCAGGCCAAACTGTACGCCGACGTGGTGCTCCAGGGCTTCTTCGTCGCCACGAGCGTCGTGGGATGGTGGCAGTGGACGCGCGGGGGGACGGGCGGCTCCGAGCTACCGGTCACGCGGCTCTCCGGCACCGGCCGCGCGATAGCCGTGGTAGGAGCCGTCGGCGCTTCAGTCGCGATGGGCTACTTGTTCAGCCGGTTCACCGACGCCGCGCTGCCCTACGCCGATTCGTACATCTTAGGCGCAAGCGTGGTGGCTCAACTGTTGATGATGCGCCGTAAGAGTTGGCCACTGGGCGCTCTGGATCACCGTCGACGTGGTAGCGGTCGTCGTCTACTCGATGAAGGCGCTCTATCTGACTGCCGTGGTCTACGCCCTGCTGCTCGTTCTGTGTGTGCAAGGACTGGCCGAATGGCGAAGGATCCGCGAGGCTCAGTCGGTCGCAGAGCTATCGCTGTGAAACGCTTCGCGACCGGACTCGTCGTCGGCAAGTTCGCGCCGCTGCATCGCGGTCATCAGCGGCTGATCGATGCGGCGATGGAGGCATGCGAGCGCGTCGTCGTGATGACGTGGTCGAATCCCGAGATTGCCGGTATGCCGGTCAGTGTTCGGGCCGATTGGGTGCGCGCGCTTTACCCTGATGCTCTCGTGATGGGGTTTGAGGCGGATCAAGCGCCGCCCAATGATGCTCCCGCCGAGGCACATCACGCCTTTGTTCGCGCCCATCTTCCACTTCGAGTCGACGCCGTGTTCACTGCTGAGGCATATGGCGCCGCCTTCGCCCAGAGCCTCGCAGCCGAACACGTCGCACTCGACCGCTCGGATGACCACGTCTCGGGCACGCTGGTGCGCGGCGACGTACATCGGTGGCGCGCGATGATCGACCCGCGCGTGTATGCGCACTTCGTCGAAAAGGTGGTGCTGATGGGAGCCGAATCGTCGGGAAAGAGCACGCTGGGTAAAGCACTCGCCAAGCACTTTGGGACGGTCTACGTCGAGGAGTATGGGCGGACGCTCTGGGAAGAGAGGGGCGGTACTCTATCGCTGCCCGAATACGTCGACATTGCCGAGGGTCATCTGGCGCTCGAAGAAACTGCTTTGCTTCGCGCTCACCGCTTTGCCTTCGTCGACACCAATGCGATCACGACGCAGCAATACGCCTTCTTCTTCCACGGCGACTGCCCGCCACGCGTCCGACACCTCGCCGACGCGTGCAAGCAGCGCTACGACCACGTCTTCGTCTGCGCGCCCGACTTCGCGTTCGACCAGGACGGCACGCGCGTTCATCCCCAAGTGCAGCAGTACATGGATGGCGCTATCCGCAACGACTTGGCGATCCGAGGCATCGCGTACACCGTCGTCACCGGAAGCGTCGAGGCGCGCGTCATGCAGGTAGAGGCGCGGCTGGCCGGGCGTGCCCACGGCTGAGACGGGCGAGGCAGGCGAATATCCCCGGATCCGGCGACGCGTGCGCGCTTGCGGCAGGGTTAGATACGAGCATCAGCTCTCTCCTACCGCCATGCGCCACGCCCTCGCCCTGCTGTCCGTCCTCTTTTTCGTGCTCCCGGCCGCCGCTCAGCAGGTGCGGTACGTCGTCGATCAAGACGATCCCGGCTTGATGACGCGGCAGTGGATCGGGGTCGAGCCGATGTACGTCGACGCCGGGATGGACAACATCGACGGCGCGCAGATAGGGGCGGGCGTGTCGGGAATGTGGGAGTTTGGCAGGATCGCCGTCGAGGGAGCCGGGCGCGTCGCCTACGTCACCTTCGCCGATCAGGGAGCTTCCTACCAGTTCGAGGGCGGCGGGCGCTTCACGCTGCTGCGGCAGGACCGCACCAGGGATCTCACGGTCCTGCTCGAATACAGCGAATCGACGTTCATCAACACCCGGACCGTGCGCACGAGGACCATCGAAGTGCCGGGCGTGGAGCGGCGCAACTACTTCGTACGCGGAGGCCTCTACAACCGCCGCTCGGCCTACTCGACGGACGGCATCACGGTGGCCAGCGCCGAGTCCGCGCTCACCAACTCGGGCCTATACGCAGGCATCGGCGGCGACCAAGGGCACTACCTGCAACTCCGCCTGGACGACAACGATGGAGAAGGCGTCTACCCATTTCCTTCGACGCGCCTGATCGGGGTTTATGCCGACGCGCTGCTTCTCAGGGGAGACCTCGAGAACGACCTCCTCGCGAACCTCGAAGACGACGGCATCGGCTGGCGATTGGGCCTCTATTGGCACCTGACGCCTGTCCCGTCGAGCCGCATTCGGTCGAGCCGAGGCTTCGTCGCGACGCTCATCAGCAACATGAACGCCCGGATGGAAGTCGGAGACCGTCCATTCGAGGGCACCTACGTCATGGCGACGATTGCTCTGCCCGTCTTCGAACGATAACCGCGCGGCAGTCGAAATCGTGCGACACATCGCTGTCACACTCCTCTCCGATCTTGCATCTCATTCGCCAGATCGACCGCATGATCGTCGCCGACACGCTCCGCTCCGCCCGTTTCTATGCCGACCGGTTGGGTTTTCAAACCGCTGCTGCAGGCTCTCCGGTTTCCTCATCCGACCGGCAACCCGAGTGGATGCTGCTACGCCGCGGGGACGTAGACCTGATGCTGCACGCGCGCGCCTCGTGGCCTGCTCACGTCATCGAGTTGCATCCCGGAGCGCCGATCACGCTCTCGCTCGAAGGCGAAACTCGGCAATCGCTGATCGACCCCGATGGCGTGCGCGTCGAGGTAACGTCGAGACCGCAGGCCCGGAGGCTCCGCCGTGCTGCTTAGTCGCGAAAGAGCGCCCGCGTTCCGGCGAGGTCCCCGTCGCGCAGCAGTCCGACCAGTTGGCTCGGACGGATGGACGATATACTCGGCGTGACCTGTTCGGTCTGCATCAACCGGCACACGACGGCGACCATCATGCCCAGCGTCGCATTGGGGGCCGCCTTGGCGAGCGCGTCCGAAAAGGCTGGCGAATGGATGTGGTCTTGCTGTTCGGCTTCGGCGAGCGCTGCTTCGAAGTGCGGGTCTAACTGCTCGCCCATGCCCGACCGGCGAACGACGATCATCTCGATGAGTGCCGTCAGAGCATAATGGAACGTCGATTCGAGTTCGTCGGGTCGGAGCCGCTCACCCAGCACCATCTGGAACTGGAGGGCCAACTGGTCCGGTGTGGGACGCCGAACGAACGTGCCTCTGCCCACCTGGCTGTCTACCAATCCCTTAGCCGCTAGCGAACGGAGCGCCTCGCGAACCGCCGTCCGGCTGATGCCGAATTGCTGGACGAGCTGCCGCTCAGGAGGCAAGCGGTCACCGGGGCGCAGTTCTCCCGAGAAGATCTGCTGCTGCACGTAGTCCACGACCTCTTGATACAAGCGAGAGCCAGACGAAAAGGTTGGGGGCATAAGGAAGAGGGTACTGCTGCCTCTGGAAAAGACGAATCAACTCGGGGGGAGAGAGTGGAATATACGCCCTATGCCATTGATATGTCTCGGCCTATGTCCTAAGTTCTCAACGAACTAGGCGCATATAGGTCCGACCATTATATGTGGTCCAACAGGTCCGTCAACTGTCTAAAACACGAAGTTTATTCGGGATCCGGCGATCGAAAATGGTCGAACGTCTCAGCCTCGAGTGGTACCAATTCTCCCTCAGCGGTCTGAATGTGTACCCCGTCCTCCAGCGACCCGACGCGCCCGATGGGTGTGAACAACCCTTGCTTGGGTAGCCGCTGCAAATCGGCTTCGGACATCGTGAACACCAGTTCGTAGTCTTCTCCCCCGAATAGAGCGTACACGTCTACGTCCTGAGCGAAGCGGTCGGCGACTCGGCGCGTCTCGGGGTCGATGGGTAAGGCAGCTTCGTAGATCGTTGCACCGCACACGCTGGCCTGCATGATGCCTCGTACACTGGCCGCGAGTCCGTCGGATGCGTCCATGCAGGCCGATGGACGCACGCGCGCGGCCTTCCACGCTTCGACGACTTCGGTGCGGGCCGTCGGGGCGAGTTGGCGGGCGAGCACGTATTGGAAGTTCTCGAAGTCGGGTACGAATGACGGATTGCGACTCAGTGCGTCCTTGCTCTGAAGCAACAGCTTGAGTCCGGCGAACGCTGCGCCGACGTCTCCGGTCACACAGACGATATCGTCCTTTTGCGCGCCGTAGCGGTAAGCGATCTCACCTTCGGCTGCCTCGCCGATGACGGTAATCGACAGCGTCAGAGCGTGCGCCGCCGTTGTGTCTCCGCCAATGATGTGGACGCCATAGTGTCCGCAGGCGCGCTTGAGGCCACGGTAGAGTGCTTCGATGTCCTCGACCGGCAGGTGGGAGGGCAGCCCCAGCGCAACCGTCGCCCACAGCGGACGCGCGTTCATCGCCGCTACGTCGCTCACGTTGACGGACATCGCCTTGAAGCCCAGCCGCTCCATCGGCGTGAAGCTGCGGTCGAAGTGGACGCCCTCGATCAGCGCGTCGGTCGTGACGACGTGGACACGACCGTCGGCCACGCGGTAGACGGCGGCGTCGTCGTCGATGCTCTGGATCAGGTCGGGCGCGTCGATGGGGCCGAGCAGGTCGCGCAGGCGGTCGATCAGGCCGAACTCGCCGATTTCGGATAGCTGCATAGGGAAACGGTTTGGAATGGGTGCGGCGGGGCGAACGCGCCGAGGCGGAGGATGCTTCGCCTCGGCGGATCACCTGCGGATTCTTCGAGACGTGCTCACCCTTCCCTGTGGCAATGGACCCCCAATCCGTTGAGTTTGACGCAGATGCGATCGGCTTGATGGACGGATTCTGCTTCGATCTCTACCTGTCTTCCCTCCAAGACGCAATCCGTCACCGCCTTCGCGTCCGCTAGACCAATTCCGAGCCAACGGCGCAGCGTCTGGGTCACGGCCACCTTATTCATGCCCCTCCTCCATCCGTTTAAGACGACCCTCGGCATCTCTCAGTAGCTGACACTGCCCTGAATCGTGGGCTGCGTGGCGCCGGTCGCGCCGGGCATCGACGTGGGCGCGGCGTTGACGCACTCGCTGGCGAGTAGGGCGAAGCAGATGGCCTCCTTCATGTCGCCGTCCACGCCGTAGTCGTCGGTCGTGCGGACGCTGGTCGGGGCGAACAGCCGCTCGAGGTGGCCCATCAGCGCGCGGTTGTGACGTCCTCCGCCCGAAGCGATCAGCACATCAAGCGGATAGCGGTCGTGGATGAAGCGGTTGTAGGCGTCGTGGATGCTGTGCGCCGTAAACGCCGTTAGCGTGGCGATCAGCGCCCGCGCCGACTCGGACTTTGCCCCCTCGCCGTCGCCGTCCGATAGCCCAGCCTCTTCGAGCAGGCGAGCAACGTAGCGGTCGTCGAACAACTCGCGGCCAGTCGACTTGGGCGGTGGGCGATGCAGGTAGTCGAGGCGTAGCAGGCGGGCGAGCAGGTCAGCGTCCACATCGGCCGACAAGGCGACGGTACCGCCTCGGTCGTAGGACTGGCCGAACAGGCGCTGCATCAAGCGGTCGACGACGATGTTGGCCGGTCCCGTGTCGAAGGCGTACACGTCTGCCGCGTCGCATCCGGCGGGAAGAGTCGTGAGGTTGGCGATGCCGCCTAAGTTGAGCAGGCCGCGCGTCTCGTTCTCATCCGAAAAGCGGACCCAGTCGAAATAGGGCACGAGCGGCGCGCCCTGTCCGCCCATCGCCATGTCGGCCGAGCGGAAGTCCGACACGACGGGAGCGCCGACCAGCCGGGCCAGCGTCGGGCCGCTGCCGATCTGGAGCGTGCCGCGCGCATGGGCGCCGCCGATAGCCTCAGGCTCGGGGACGTGGAAGACCGTCTGGCCGTGCATTCCGACCAGATCGAGGTCATCGCTCGTCAGCCCCGCGCGCGTCAGCGACTGGGCGACGGCATCGGCGTAGACGTGCGGCAGGTGCGCGTGCAGCAGCGTCACCATGCGCACGTCCGACGTGTCGGCCTGGGCGCAGGCGAGCAGGGCTGCTTTCAACTCGCCCGTCATGTCGACGCTGGCGCTCCCCAGCAGCTCGGTCTGCGCTTCGCGTCCGCTGCCCGTCACCCGCACACACGCCGCGTCAACGCCGTCCAGCGACGTGCCGCTCATCAGCCCGACGACGACCCGCGGATCCTTGTGCAACAGCCGGACGAATGGGTGTTGGGTGTGCGCATCACTCATAGCCCAGCGCGCGCAGTCGGGCGGCTTGAGCGCGGAACGCGTCGGCGGCGTCGGGCTGCTCGGTCGCTTGGCGGTCGAACAGGCGGGCGGCGTCGCCCCGGATTTCGTCGGCGCGGTCGGGTTGCTGCTCGGCTAGACGCTCGAACACGCGCGCGGCCTCGTCGGCATTGCCCTGGGCGGCGAAGATGCGGCCCATCGTAGGCGAGACCATGTCGTCGATGTCGTCGTCTAGATGCGGCGGCGGAATGGAATCGAGGTCAGGGCGCGGCTGCATCCGGCCAGCCGAGTTGAGGTCTGCGATCAGGTTGTCGAGGTCGAGATCGTCGGGCACGCTTGGCTCGGCAGCAAGCGGAGCGAATGCGTCTGGGATGATGTTCGCGTCTTCGTCGTCCGAGATCCGTCCCCATCCGCTCGGCGGCGTCGGAAGAGTCGGCAGGTCGGTGGGCAAACCGGGCGCCGTCGGCTCGGGCGCGCCGTCGTCGTCGAATGACTGCGAGCGAAACGCGTCGGCGAGGCGCGAGGCGAACGGTATGTCTGCGGGCTTGGGCGCCGTATCGAAACCAGGCGGCGGCGGAGGCAGCGGCAGGTCGTCCGCGAAGCGTTCTACCGGGTGGTCCGGCAGTGCAGGGGGAAGGGCGGTCGGCGCGGCGGGCGGTGCCGGATCGGGGCGCGGAGCGGCGGAAGGCGGAGGAGTTGCATAGTCGCCCAACCGTATGGGGCGCAGCGAGGCCATCGGCGCAGCTACGGACGGCGGGGCAGCGGGCGTTCGCGCAGTCGGTTCGGATTGCGAAGGCGGCTCGGGCGCCCAGGTGAGAGGCGAAGGAGTCGGAGCCGGACCGCTGGGCGAAGGCGTGGGGCGTGGGGCAGGCGGAGTGCGTACGAGCGGGTCGGTGGACGGCTCAGGTGCGGTGGGCGGATCGGGATCAGGCTCTGCGTCGGGCGTCGGCGCCATCGACCGCAGCGTCGCAATGACGCGCGTCGACCGCAGCACGCCCGCGCGGGCCATGTCGAGGTCGGGCATCAGCAGCGAGACCGTCTGCCACGCCGAGAGCGCGTCGGGCCAGCGGTGCAGCGCCTCGCACGCCTGAGCATAGAGCACGTGGCCGGGAGCGTAAGCGGGGGCGTCGCGCAGCAGCCTGGAGAGCACGTTGGCGGCCTGGGCAGCGTCGCCGCGCGTCATCAGCGCAAACGCGTGTTCGATCTGAGGAGCGGCCATATCGGAGGCAAGTGAACGAGTAGGCAAAGGTACGCATTGCCCGGCGTGGGCGTTCAGCCGCTGGGGGCGGCAACCGGGGGGCGTTTGAGATTCCACCACGTCAGCGTCACGAATCCGGCGGCGAAGAGGGCCTGGAACGGCACGGCCACCCACGCCCCCGCCGCGACCACGACGACCAGTCCGGCCAGCGCGTAGAGAGCGACCAGCGCCTCGGCCCAGACGACCGCGCCCGAACTGCGCCGCACGTACGTCGGGCGCGTATCGGCCGCTACCGAGACGGCTCCGTCGCCCGATGTGCCGCTGCCTGAGAGCGACACGTCGACCAGTGCGCCGTCGCCCGAAGGAGATCCGGCGATGAGGGGGAAGCCGTCACCTTCGAACGAGGCGTCTGCGCTTGATCCGATGCGGTATTTGGGCGTGCGGACGAAGGCGGTCCGGCGTCCGCGCCACGCGTCGATCAGGGCGAGGGTATTGCTCAGCGCCATCCCGGACGTGCTCGCCATGTAGAGCGGCAGCCACAGCAAGCGGCGCGGCCAGTCGGGGTAGAGGTGCCGCTGCGCAATGACCTGCGCCAGTCCGAACCCAGCGAACCCGACCAGTCCCAGGCTCATCAGCCCGAAGTAGACCGGCCCTGGCCCCATACCTGCCCACCGCGCCCACGTCACGACGGGATGCAGCAGCAGCGCGCCCAGCACAAACGGAAAGACGATGTGGGCCGTCAGATGGAGCAGTCCGTATGCCTTGCGGCGCCCAGTCGCGTCACTGCGGAGCAGCGGGCCGACGAGTTTGCGCGCAGTCTCGGCGGCGCCCTTGGTCCAGCGAAACTGCTGCTGCCGCAGCGCCGACATGTCGACGGGGAGTTCGGCGGGGACTTCGATCGGGTCGACGTAGCGCAGGCGCCAGCCGCCCAGTTGGGCGCGGTAGCTCAAGTCTAGGTCTTCGGTCAGCGTATCGTGGCTCCACCCGCCCGCCGCGTCGATGCACGCGCGCCGCCACACGCCCGCCGTGCCGTTGAAGTTGAGCATCAGCCCGGCGTCGTCGCGGACGCGCTGCTCCAGGGCGAAGTGGGCGTCCAGACCCATCGCCTGCACGCGCGTGAGCAGCGAGTAGTCAGGATTGAGGTGTCCCCACCGCGCCTGCACCAGCCCCACATCGGGCGCATCGAACCCGGCAACGGCGCGCGTCAGGAAGTCGGCGTCGGGCACGAAATCGGCGTCGAAGATGGCGACGAGGGGGGCGTCGCTCTGCGCCAGTCCGTGCTGCAGCGCTCCGGCTTTGTAGCCTTCTCGGTTGCCGCGGTGTACGTGCGAGATCCGCAATCCCGCCGCCTGCCAGCGCGCCACGCTCCGCGCCACGACGGCCGACGTGTCGTCGGTCGAGTCGTCCAGCACCTGCACGTCCAGACGCTCGCGCGGATAGTCGAGCCGGGCAACAGCGTCGATCAGGCGGTCGGCGACGAAGGCTTCGTTGTAGAGCGGAAGCTGGACCGTCACGCGGGGCAAGTTGGGCGCCGTGTCTGAGGGAATGGGCGGGACGCCGGGCAACTGCCGCTCCATCCGAACGGCTTTGATCGAGAGCACGAGCAGGTGAATGCCGAACACCAGCAGTACGGCCATGCACACCGCGTAGGCAGCGGCGGCGGCGGTGACGAGGTGGGGCAGCAGGGCCGTCATACAGAGGCGGTGAGGAACGGGCTACGCTACGGCGCGGGCACATCGCAGGCAAGCGATGCACGTGGGATTCGCACGACAACCGGCGGATGTGACCGCGTCGTGAGAGATCGGCGAGGGGCGACGTTTCGCTACCGCAGCCCGAATCGTGCAGCACGTCGCGCAGGCTGCAGATCCTCCTCCCCATTTCCTGCCAGGAAGCCCGAAACACCCAAGACGTCAGCTCCGCACTTGCCCAGACGCTCGATCTCACGAACCGACGCGGCTTCGTCGGCCTGTCGATGGGGGACGTGGCGGATGAAGGATCGGGCTGGAACGTCATCCGTGGCTCCCGGCCGCGCTGATCGTCGATACGGCGTTCGATTCGGCGGCTCAGCTGCCGTACGAGGAGTGCGTTACGACTCACAAGCTCTGCGTCTACTGCGAGGCGTCGCCCATTGCGCCGACCGCGTCAGTTGCGTTTGCGATCCCCGAAGCGATCAAAGGCGTGCGGCGGTTGGTGGGACGGTGAGTCAGGGCATCGGGGCGGTCGCGGCGGCGAAGAGGCGGTACCAGTCGTCGGCCGAAAGCGTCACATCCCGAGCCTGAGCGCAGGCGCGGAGCCGGTCGGGAGTAGTTGTGCCGACGACGGGCGTGATGCCCGCGCGCGTCAGCCACGCCAGCGCGATGGCCTCGCGCGACGCTTCATAGCGCCACGACAGCTCGATGACGATCGACGCAACGGCCTGCGTGCGGTCCTCGGCCTTCTTGGGCGGCCACGCGACATCGCCCTTCGCCAGAGGCGACCACGCCTGCAGCTCGACGCCCGCCGATTGCGCGTCGGCTCGCGCGTCGGATGCTCCGGCCCACGGGAGGGGTGCGTCGGATCGGTTGAACCACGTCGCTTCGGACAGCGCGCCCGGATGCAGCAAGCTGATTTCGATCTGGTGCGCGCGCCACGGCACGTCCGCAGCAGCCCGCAGCGCCTGGAATGCCGGCGCTGGGTAGTTGCTCACCCCGAACGCCGCCACTTTGCCCGACGCGTGCAGCGATTCGAGCGCTCGAGCCGTTTCGGACGGATGCGCGAGCGGGTCGGGCCGATGCAGCAGGAGCACGTCGATCCGCTCGACCTGCAACCGGCGCAAACTCGCCTCGACCGACGCCGTCACGTACTTCGCCGACAGGTCGTAGCGTACGCCGCCTTCGCTCTGAGGCAGGACGATGCCGCATTTGGTCTGAATCTCGATCCGGTCGCGCAGGTCGGGGCGTTCGGCGAGCACGCGCCCGAATACCTCCTCGGACTTCCCGCGCGTGTAGATGTCCGCGTGGTCGAAGCGGGCAATGCCGCCGTCGAGCGCGATGTCGACGAGCGTGTGGGCGCGGCGGACCAAGTCGTCGGTGAGCGGCGAGGTGTCCCACGTGCCGCCCAGGTTCATGCAGCCGTAGATGAGGGGAGAGTCGGGCATTGGAATCGGGTCGAGTGAGCGAGAGGGGCGACGTTCGACTTCGTTGGCGAGCGATGGGGCAATGCCGGAGTTCAACTCAGCACGCGATGCAGGACCGCGTAGGTCGGCGCGTAGCCTTGCCGCTCGTACCAGCCTGCCGCCGCCTCGTTGCCTGCGCGGACGACCAGGGTTGCGATGTGGGCGCCGTACTGACGCATCCACCGGTGCGCTCGGTCGAGGAGGGAAGCTCCCAGCCCCTCGCCCTGGTGCGCCTCGGCGACGAATAGGTAGCCGATGGTGCCTTCGTTTTCTCTGACGGATGCCGTGCAGAACCCTACCGACGTGCCGCTGATACGAGCGATCTCGATCCGAAACGGTCCGCGCTCCCGCTCCGCCGAAAAGCAGCCTTTCCACACGGTTGAAAGGTGCACGCGTTCGGCACCGGGCTGCGCGACGATGCTCGCTTGCTGATCCGAGAAGGCCTGCCACAGCGCGGCGACGTCCGGTGGCAGGTCGTCGGGGTCGGGCGTGTCGAACGTCGTCACGGGGCGAGGCGGTCGCGTGTCCAGCCGGTGCCGGTGCGGGTGTAGAGCAGGCGGTCGTGCAGGCGGTTGGGACGACCCTGCCAAAACTCGATCCTGAGGGGCGCGACGCGGTAGCCGCCCCAATTCTCGGGGCGCGGAACGTCCGATCCTTCGGGGTAATCGGACTGCGCCCGAGCGAGGCGGCCTTCCAACTGCTCACGCGTGATCGACGTGCTCTGCGGCGAGACGATCGCGCCGATGCGGCTGCCGTGCGGGCGGCTCGCGAAGTAGGTGTCGCTCTCATGAGGATCCATGCGCGACACGTCGCCTTCGATGCGGATCTGCCGTTCGAGCGGGGGCCACCAGAACACGAGTGCGGCGCGGCCGGCGGCGTCGAGCGCTCGGCCTTTTCGGCTGTCGTAGTTGGTGTAGAACACGAACCCGCGCGCGTCGGCGCCTTTGAGCAGCACGATCCGAGCCGAGGGCGTGCCGTCCGCGTCGACGGTCGCCAGCGTCATCGCATTCGCTTCCGACACGCTGCTGTGCGCCTGGGCGGCGGCAAACCACGCGTCGAACTGCTCGAACGGATCGTCGGACGCCGACGCTTCGTCGAGCGCGTCTCGTTCGTACGATTGGCGAAGGTCGGCGGCGTCGATGGACATGAAGGCGAGATCGTTTGGCGAGTCGAGACCAACGCCCTCGACTCTGCACGGCTCCAACCGACCGTGAGCGAGTCGCACGACGTAGCTGCCGCACGTCTCGCCGTCGGGACCGCTCAACCTGGCCAAAGGACTCATGCGGTTCACGTCGAGAGCCTATCGTTCAGGTTGCACAGGTCGAGGCACCGAGAAAACCAGATCGGAGGGCCAAACCTAAGCAAGAGTGTTGGGGCATTCACGAGGGCGCCTCAGCGGCCTTGCGGCAACCGCTAAGCGGACTTGCGCTCTCTGCGCACACCGTCCCTCGGGTCCCGGAGCGGAAAAGGCAGGTCGTCGCGTTTCAACTCGCTCAGCACTTCGCTCATCGACCGGCAAACGCGGGCCCGTTTTCCTCGACGCCGTTCGAGCGTGGCGAACAGCTTCGCCATCAGGTAAGCGATGTCGTGATCGCCGTAGAACAGGTCGCACCCCTCCAGATCTTGGGTAATCGCGTCGAGCAGCGGCGGCACGTCGTGGGGCAGAACGATCACTTCGGTGGCATACGCACAGTCCCAGATCACCGTCATTTCGCCTTTCCACAGCGGGTCCGAGTAGAGTGCGTCGAGGGCAGCGTGTTTGGCATCGGCGTCGATGCGGCCGGTCATCCAGACGCGCGCTATGCCGGTGTGCGTGTCTATGACGTGGCGGTAAAGCGAATCAGAATGCATGACGCCGCCTCGTTGATACAATGGTGCATGTCGGAAGATGTGCCAGGTAGAAGTAGCCATCCGTACGCTACACGCCCAACCTACGCCCCCGGATCGCCCGCCACCTGGACGGATCCCAAATGTTGCGTTTCTATGGAGAAATTAGTGCACGCAAACGAGCAGCAGAGTCGGGCGCATCGTCGCCGTGCGAAGGTTGGCGGAGAAAACCGTTGAGGCGGTCGCGGGCAGAAACGGCGCGGTCGACGTTCGCGTCGCTGCCCTTTACGTAAGCGCCGATGCGGATGAGATCCTCGGCCTCGCGGTAGTCGGCCAGCAGGCGGCGTGCGGTCTGGGCATCGGCGACATGTTCAGGCGGGGCGACGCGACCCATCGTCCGGCTGACGCTCTGCAGGATGTCGATGGCCGGATAGTGCCCCTCGTGCGCCAGCTTGCGCGAGAGGACGATGTGTCCGTCCAGGATGCCACGGACGGCGTCGGCGACGGGCTCGTTCATGTCGTCTCCGTCGACGAGGACGGTGAACAGGCCCGTAATCGTGCCCGTTTCGCCTGGACCGGCGCGTTCGAGCAGGCGCGGCAGCAGCGCGAAGACGCTGGGCGTGTAACCGCGCGTCGTTGGCGGTTCGCCAACGGCCAATCCGACCTCGCGCTGCGCCATCGCCGTTCGCGTGACGCTGTCCATCATCAGAAGTACGTCCTTGCCCTGGTCGCGGAAGTGTTCGGCGACGGCCATCGCCGTGAATCCGCCTTTGACGCGGCTCATCGCCGCCTGATCGCTCGTGACCGCAATCACGACGCTGCGCGCCAGTCCATCGACCCCCAAACTGTCCTCTACGAACTCGCGCACTTCGCGTCCCCGCTCGCCGATCAGCGCGATCACGTTCACGTCCGCCGTCGTCTGCCGCGCCATCGTGCCCATCAGCGTGCTCTTGCCCACGCCCGATCCGGCGAAGATGCCGACTCGCTGCCCCTTGCCCAGCGTCAGAAACCCGTCGACGGCGCGGATGCCGGTGTGCAGCGGCTCGCCGATCAAGCGGCGCGACAGCGCGGCGGGCGGGTCGCGGTGCAGCGGCGCTGGCGTGCCCGGCGGCAGCGGCCCCTTGCCGTCGATGGGCCGACCGCGCGCGTCGAGGACGCGTCCCAACAGCGCGTCGCTCACCTCGACCGAAAGCGGAAGTCCGGCGCGCTCGACCAGGCTTCCCGCTCGCAGCCCGTGCGTCTCTTCGAGCGGCATCAGAATCGTCGTCCGTCCCCTGACACCGACCACCTCGGCCGAAAGCGGATGCTCGCTCGGCTCGTCGCCTTCGTGGACGTAGCACAACTCGCCGACCGACGCGCCCACGTCCGACGCCTCGACGAGCAATCCGACGGCGCTCTGAACGCGCCCGAACCGGCGCGGGACGGCGGGGGAGACCTGTTCGAGGCAGCGCGCGAGAAACGGAGAGTCGGACATGCCGTGCGACGGTGCCAACATCGCGCCGCCCCTGCCGGGCTCGACGTTTCGGAAACGCGAGGCGCTGAGAGAACGCGCGCAGAAGCAGCGCAAACCCGTCAGCCCTTGGGAAACTGACGGGTTGGGAAGGCCGGAACCTGCCGCCGATTCCAGCCAGAGCGTACGCAGGCTGCCCGGAAGAGCAGGCGGCCCGGAGGCAACAGTTTCCCCTTCGAAAGCTGGGGCAATAATCGTGTACGCGTTTGGGGGCGAGGCAAGGGTGCCAGTAGATTGTACCCAACCAGCCGCCCGCCGTCATGCGCACCGCTTATCTCTTGCCTGCCGCCCTGCTTCTTCTCGCCGCGTGCGACAGCGCCGATCCGATGACCGATGAGCCGCTCGTGATCGAGAGCACGTTCGAAGCGCGCATCACTTCGGTAGAGGGCACCCGGACGGTCACCGGAGAAACCGCGTCGCTGGCTGCTGACGAGTTGGGCGGCTCGTTCCGCTCGTTCGTCGTCGGCGACACGACCGACGGCGCCACGGTCACCATCGTGCAACTCGTCTCGGACGATACGGACGAGAAGTTTCTGTTCCTGGGCGTGCAGCGTGACGGTCTCGCCGAATCCACGAGCTACACGTTGGGCTTCAACCGGCTGGACGAGCAGGGCGACCCCGTCGTCCCCGCCTCCGAGTTCCTCGGCATATACGTCACCGAAGCGGGCAAGACGTTTGGGCTGGCCAGCAGCGGCAACCTCATCTTTTCCACCGTTTCCGACGACGAGTTGACCGGCGTATTCGCGTTCGAGACGCGCGAGGTGTTTTTCGAAGACGGATCGCCCCGGACGCGCGAGATCACGGTCGACGGCTCGTTCAGCGTCGATCGCAGTGAGGAGACACAGCGCGAACGCGACCGCGGCAGGGACTGGGCGCTCCTTCAAACCGGGCAGCGGAGATAGAAGAGGCAGGCCGGACGCACGTGAAGCGCTCGTCGCCGGGGAACCGAGAAGTACGCGCGCACTTGCTCTCAACTCCCAAACAGCTGTCCATCGAATGCCCTCTCTCGCCACGCGCGATACGTCGCCTGAGATGATGGACGACTTGACCATCGGTGACGATAGGCTCACCGATGCGCTCGACGAACTTCGGCTGGTCGGCCGCTTCCTGGGTGGGTCGAAGAACTCGATCAACGCCCTGGCGCCTACGCTTCGCGCCGTCAGCGGGCGCAGCGCGCGTGTGCTCGACGTGGGTGCCGGAGGCGGAGATTTCGGCATCGACTTGGTCCGGTGGGGCGGCGACGAGCGTGTGCAGGTCGAGGTCGAGGCCGTCGATCTCAACCCGGCCGCCGTCGACTACGCCCGGCGCATCGCAGCCGGAACGCTGGCGCCCCACCTGCTGCCGCGCCTGACGTTCGACGTGGCCGACGCGCTCCGCCTGCCCTACGCCGACGACAGCTTCGACGTGGCCCATGCCGGGCTCTTCCTCCACCACTTCGACGACCGGAACGCCGTCCGCCTGCTAGCCGAGATGAAGCGCGTCGCTCGCGTGGTCGTCGTCAACGATTTGCACCGCCACGCGCTCGCTTATCGCAGTATCGACCTGATCGCCCGCCTGACGCGCGCTTCGGAGATGTTTCGCAAGGACGCGCCCCACTCGGTCGCCCGCGGCTTTACGCGCTCGGACCTGGAGTCGCTAGCCGAACGCGCCGGATTGGACGCCGACGTGTCGTGGCGCTGGGCGTTTCGCTGGATTCTGGTGGGCCGATGAGAGTCGGTCTCCCGCCTGCATCTTTGCCGATCCCAACCGCCGCCGTGACGCGGCGAGGTGCTACCGACGGGCTCGCGTTGCCTGAGAACTCGGCTTACGATGTCGTCGTGGTGGGCGGCGGGCTGGCGGGATGCGCGATGGGAACGCTGCTGGCGCGTACGGGACGCAGCGTGCTGGTGCTCGAACGCAAGCGCTACCCGGTCCACAAGCTGTGCGGCGAGTTCTTGTCGCCTGAGGCGCAGGGCGTCTTCGCTCAACTGGGCGTGCTGGAAGAGGTCAAAGCCGCCGGAGCCGTGCCGATTCACCGAGCCGCGCTCACGGCTCCCTCTGGCGCGCGGATGGACACCGAGTTGCCTGGTCAGGCGCTCGGACTGAGCCGCTACCTGCTCGACCCGATTCTGTTCGAGGCGGTCCGGAAGGCGGGCGGCGAGGCGCTGGACGGTGTCCCCGTTCGGTCGGTCGAGCGCGACGGAAATCGGCACGTGGTGTCGTGGAACGGAGGCAGCGTTCGGGCCGACGCGGTCGTCGGAGCCTGGGGCAAGCGATCAAGCGTCGACGGGGCCATGGGACGCGCGTTCGTAGGACGGACGAGTCCGCTCGTCGGATTCAAAGCGCACTTCGAAGGCGACGACATCGGCGACTGGATCGAGCTCCATGCTTTCGACGGCGGCTATTGCGGCATGTCACACGTCGAAGACGGACGCATCAACGTCTGCTGGATCGCCCACGAGCGCGCCCTCAAAGCCGCTGGCGGGTCGCCCGATGCTATGCTCGGCGGAGCGATGCGTGCCAACCCGCACCTGGCCGCTCGGCTGGACAAAATGGAGCGCGTCGTGCCGCGCTTCGAGGCCGTCGCTCAGGTATCGTTTCGGCGAAAGGGTATGTTCGAGCAGGGCACCATGATGGTGGGCGACACGGCCGCGATGATCACGCCCTTCTGCGGCGACGGCATGGCGATGGCCCTCCACAGCGCGACCGTCGCCGCGCCGCTGCTGGCCGCCCACCTCGGCGGCGAGCTGTCGCAGACCGACTTCGAAGCCGCCTACGCGTCGGACTGGCAGCGCCGCTACGCCCTGCGTCTGCGCCTGGGACGCGGCTTGCACGAGACATTTTCGCGGCCCTGGGGCGCCGACGCGCTCGTCCGTTTGGGCAACGCCCTTCCCACAGCGGCGCGCTGGGTGGCGGTGCACACGCGCGGGTGAAGGCCTCCACGGCCGGTGACGTTGTTGCGCTCGACTCCTGCGCCGCCGCTGCGTCGCGCGCTGCTCTCTCCCCAACGCTGGCATCGCGCAAGGGTCAAGGCCGTGGCGATGCCCTGACGCTGAGAAAAAACCCGGTCGCCACGTCGCTGCACATCGGTGATGCTGGGGCTCCTCACGATGACAGATGGAGGAGGAGGGCGGTTGCTGCCCCGTGTTGCGGCGGTTGGCTTGCCTTGCGGCCTGCACTACCCGCGTGCTGCCCGCTCGATTCGGTCCATCAGGGCGACGCCGATGCCGTCCGCCTGTACCGGAGCGCAGGTGATCGACGCTGCGCCCTCCGCATCGGCCTCGCGGAAAAAAGCGAACAGCGCGCGGGCGTAGGCGTCCGCGCCGGGCAGCGAGCGGACGACCGCGAACGCGGCTGGGTCGTCTGGTGAGCCGATGCCGATCCACCAGCGCGGTGCCTCGCCGAGAGCATCGATGTGGACGCGGGCGTCGGGGGCGTAGTGGCGGAAGCGCGTGCCGGGACTGCGCTCGGCCGAGTCGTCCGGGCGGGCCATGCGGGCGCCGGGCCAGACCGCGCGCAGATCGCCCAGCGTGACCGAGCCGGGGCGCAGAATGACGGCTTCGCCTCGGGACACGTCCACTACGGTCGATTCCAGCCCTGTTTGCGATTGCAATCCATCCAGTACGGCGTCGATGCGTCCGCTCAAGTCGTCCAGTACGGCCTGTGCAGTCGTCGGCGATGGGCGGCCCGAGCGGTTGGCGGACGGCGCGACGACGGGAAACGGGCACGCGCCCAGCATCTCTGACGCGAGCGGATGTGACGGCACCCGAATGCCCAGCGTGTCCAAGCCAGCCGTCGCGTGGTCGGGCACGCCGATGGCGCGGCGGACGACGAGCGTCAGGGGGCCGGGCCACAGATGCGCGAGCGCCTCGGCCGACGGCGTCCACTCTGCGGCAAGCGACCGCGCGGTAGTGACCGACGCGACATGCGCGATCAGCGGGTTGCTCGCCGGTCGCCCCTTGGCCTCGAAGATGCGCGCCACGGCTTGGGCATCGTCCATCCGCGCGCCCAGGCCATAGACCGTCTCGGTGGGAAACGCGACGAGTTGGCCGCTGGCGAGCAGGCGCGCAGCGTCGGCGGGCAGGTGAAGAAGGCGCGCGTCGGGCACGACGGGGGACAGGTGGGGGAGAGGCTGTTAGCGGTCGGCGTAGCTTCCCACTTGCCGCAAGGTAGCCGACTGCCCGTTTCCCGACCTCGACTTTTCCATGACCCCACGCCCCACCTACGACTGGCTCGTCGTCGGCGCCGGGTTGACGGGAGCCGTCGCCGCCGAGCGTATCGCGACTGTCCTGGGCAAGCGTGTCCTCGTCGTCGACCGCCGCGATCACGTTGCGGGAAACGCATACGACGCGCCCAATGCCCGCGGCGTCTGGACGCACGTTTATGGCCCGCACCTCTTCCACACCAAGAGCGAGAAGGTGTGGCGATACCTGTCGGAGTTCACACGCTGGCGGCCGTACGAACACCGCGTGCTGGCGCGGGTCGGTGAGCGGCTGGTGCCGGTTCCGTTCAACCTCGACACGCTGGCCGCGCTGTTCTCGCCCGCCGAGGCCGCGCGGCTGACGGCCAAACTGCTGGCTGAGTTCGACGAAGGCGCCCACGTGCCGGTCTTGCGCCTGCGCGAGCACCCCGACGCTGATCTTCGGCGCGTCGGGCAGGCGGCGTACGACGCGCTCTTCGACGGCTACACGCGCAAGCAGTGGGGCGTCGGCCCGGCCGACCTCGACCCGAGCGTGACTGGTCGCGTCCCGATCCGCGTCGGCCGCGACGACCGCTACTTCCAGGACCCGTACCAGGGCATTCCCGTCGACGGCTATACGGCGATGGTCCAACGCATCCTCGACCAGCCCGGCATCGACGTGGCGACCGGGACGACGTTCGAACAGGCCGAGGCGATGGCGTCGTTCGGCCGCGTCCTCTACACCGGCCCAATCGACGCGCTGATGGGCTATGCGCATGGCGCGCTGCCCTACCGCAGTCTCCGTTTCGAGCACCACACGCGCGACCAGTCCGAACTGGCGCAGCCCGTCGCCCAGGTCAACTATCCCGATCCGGCCGATGGCGGTTTCACGCGCATCGTCGAGCATCGCCACTTCACCGGTCAGCAGACCGACGCGACGACGCTGACGCGCGAGTTCGCCCTGGCGCACGTGCCCGGTCAGACCGAACCATACTACCCCGTCCCGCACCCCGACAACCGCACGCTCTATCACCGCTACGCGGATGAGTTGGCGCGTGTCCACCCGTCGCTGCTCGCGGCCGGGCGCTTGGCCGACTACAAGTACTACAATATGGATCAGGCAGTCGGGCGCGCGCTGAGCCTGTTCGAGAAGTCCATCGCACCGGCGGGCTGAGGCTCGGCTATCTTGGGCGGCTCCTTCGCCTTGCTGCCGTGACCGCTCGCTCGCTCCTCCTGATTGCGCTGCTGTCGGCGGGCGCGGTGGCGGCGCAGCCTGCTCGCCTCAGCGGATCGGTCGTGGCGGCGGATGGACTGGTCGCCGTCGCCGGAGCTACGGTGGACGCGACGCACGAGGCGGGCTTTCGGGTGACGACGGCGAGCGGGGCCGACGGGACGTTTGCGTTTGCGCGCTTGCTGCCGGGCGCCTACCGATTGGTCACGACGCATCCCGACTTCGCCGCACGTGTGACCGATTTGACGCTGGCGCCGGGCGAGAACGCCAGTCGGCAGGTCGTGCTGGCTCCGGCTCCGATCCTGGCTGGCGAAGCCGAAGTGGACGCCTCGCGCGACGCGTCGGCTGCGGGCGGCGACGGGCAGCGGCTGGGCGCGCGGGCGCTGCTTCCTCCGGGCGGACTGCTGCCGGGACCGGACGTGGCGCGGGCGCTCGAGACGCTGCCTGCGTTCACACTCTCGGGCGATGGCAGTGGCGGGCTGGTCGTCCGGGGCGGTGAGCCGACGCACAACCTGTTTCTGGTCGAGGGCATTCCTATTCTGCGTCCGATTCACGTGCTAGGCGGGCTGTCGGTCGTGCCGGGGGAGGCTGTCGCCCACGTCGACGCCTACGCTGGGGCGTTTCCGGCGCGCTACGGTGGGCGGATGGCATCGGTCGTGGACGTGACGCTACGCAAACCGTCGCGCAGACCGGTCGCTACGGTCGACGTGGCACCGCTGCTGAGCGGGTTCGCTGCCGAATCGGTCGTGGCGCCAGACGTGACGGCGCTGGTGGCAGCGAGGCGCTCGTTCGTCGGCGAAATCGGCTCGGGCGTTACGGGCGGCGCCCAGCCGTTCGGCTTCTGGGATGCGCTGGGCCACGTCGACGCCTCGCTCACACCGACCGCCACACTGCGGCTGACAGGGCTGGCGTCGGGTGACGAGGGCAGCCTCGGCCCCTCGCGCGGCGCCAACGAGGTTACGTGGGCCAACTCCGGGGCAGGCATTCGCCTGCGCTACTTGCCGCCGGGGCAGGCACTCGTGACCGACGTGCACGTCTACGGATCGCGGATGCGCAGCACGAGCCAGTCCGATGCGTCGGACGCCGACTTCTATGGCGGCTCGTTCGGGTTGCGCTACCTGTTCGACCGGGCGACGTTCGCGATGGGCATGCAGGCGCAAACGGGCCGCTTCGCCGCGTCGCTGGCTCCGGTCGGTTCGGTTCGGGGCGAACAGGTCGAGGAGTTCATGACCGAGGCGACGATTTTCACCGAACTGAGCATCGCGCGCGGTCCGTTTGAGGTGGCGCCGGGCGTGAGGCTGAGCGCGTTTCCGTCGCGCGGGCAGACGCTGGGCGCCCCGACGATCCAGGCCCGGTGGAGGCGTGGCGCGCAGTCCGTCGACGCGTCGGCGGGAATCGCCTACCAAGCCATCGGCGCCCGCTACGGCCTCCGCCGCCCCGGCGACCCGTTCACCGCCTGGGTACCCGCTCCCGACGATGCGCCCGTGCCGCGCGCCCGTACGGCGAGCCTGGGCTGGTCACTCGCCGCCCCAACGCTCGAAGCCCGGCTGGAGGCCTACGTCCGCCGGATGGATCACCTGACGCCCGGCACGCCCGGACGCCCGCCCTCGGCTGACAGCCAGACGCAGGGCCATGCCCGCGGAGTCGAGGCGAGCCTGCGTGTGCCCGTCCGCTTGCCGATAGGCGCCCTTACGGTGGCGGCCAACGGCGCGTGGAGCCGCACGCGCTACCGCGAGCCGGATACCGAGTACGACGCACCGACGGATCAGCCGCTGTCCGGTGCGGTTCGAGCGACGTGGCAGAATGGGCCGGTGAGCGTCGGGCTGGTCTGGCAGGGCGGAAGCGGTCGCCCGTTCACGCGTGTCAGAGGGTTCTACCGCGGCGTCGACGCCGATCCGCTGCGTCCCGGTGCCCTCGCTTCGGATCCGGGCGGCATCGTCGCCATCGCCGCACCGCCGGGCGCCACGCGTCTTCCCGCGCATCACCGCATGGACGTGTCGGCGCGCTACTCTCGGGAGATCGGACGCGCGTCCGCTCAGGCGTTCGTCGGTGTCGAGAACGTGTACGACCGCGCCAACCTGTTCGCCTACGACGTAGCTACGCGCAGCCGCCGCGACGTGCTGCCACGCACGCTCACCGTCGGCTTCCGCCTGTCCGCTCGATGACTGCATCCCCGAACCGCTCGCTCGCTCTGCTGCTCGCCCTCTGGGCCACGCTCGTCGTCGCGGGATGCAGTACGGCCTTCGATCCCTTCGAAGAACCCGCCGCTCCCGCCGCTCTCTACGCCGCCCTCTCTGCAGACGAGGAGGAGCAGTTCGTCCGCGTCGAACCTGTCACGGCGCCCGGCAGCCTTCCCTCCGACGCGCGTGCTCTACTGATCGAGCAGGGCGGCGACACGCTCCGGCTCACGCGCCGCGGCTCTCCTATTCCGGGCGGCCAAGGCGCCGTCTTCGTCGCCGACACGACGGCACGCGCCGGAGCCGTCTACCGCATCGAAGGCCGCGTGACGGGCGACTTCGGCGAGCGGCTGGTCGTCGGCCGCATCGCGCTTCCGCCCCGCTATCGGGGACAGGTCGATTCGGTCGCCGCCGACACGGCGTTCGGCCTGACCCAAGTGCTCACGTGGCAGGACCTGCGGACGATCCCGTCCAGCCTGGTGCTCACGTACTTCTTCGGCGCGCGCGACTCGACCAACCTTTCCGAGTTCGTCCGAGCCTACGGCGCCGGAGCGTCGGCGAGCGCCGGGTATGCCTTCAACGTCCGCCTGGAGCGCGACCTGGGCACGTTCGGCCCCACCGCCGCCGCTTTTGTCGGCAGTACCGATTCGCTGCGCCTTTTTTCGGTCCGCGCCCACCTCGTCGTCACGTCATCCGGCCAGGTCGACGACGCGCCGGGCGAACTCGTAGGCGCCGCGACCTCGGTTTTCGAGTGGACGCCACCCGACTCAGTCGTCTGCGCATCGCTGGGCTGTGGGTGATGATCCACGGAGGAAATGAGTGCGCGGCTCGCGAACGACAGCCGAGGCAACTGCCGGTCCCACGCACCACGAAGTGTCGCAGCCGAGGGGCCTCCACTGGTAGAGTAGCGTAGGCAGCCGGAACCGGCTTTCGCCGCGCGGGCGTTTGGGCTATGTTGCGCGCTCTTCTGCCCGCCGCCGTATGCGCTCTGCTCTACTCTTTGTCCTGCTCGCCGCACTGCCTGCCGCGGCTCAGGATGCCACTCTGCGCGGCTTCGTGCGCGACGCGGACGACGGCAGCGTCTTGCAAGGGGTCAACGTGCGGCTCGAACCCGAGCAGGGCGGCACGCCCATCGGTTCGGCGACCGACCGCGACGGCTACTTCATCATCACGCGCATCGCACCGGGCGCCTACACGCTGCGCATCACCTACGTCGGATACGAGGAGTTAGAGGAGCGCATCGCGCTCGATCCGGGCGCCTACGTCACGCGCGAGTTCGAAATCGCGTTTGCGACCGATGAACTGGGCGATGTCGTCGTCGAGGCCGATGGAGCGGGCGTGCAGTCGATGGGCGCGGCAGGTCTGACGACAGTCCGCAGCGCCGATTTGGAGCGCATTCCGTCGCCCGGCTTGTCGGCTGACTTGGTGGGCTATCTGCAGTCGATGCCGGGCGTCGTGTCTACGGGCGACCGGGGCGGACAACTCTTCGTACGCGGAGGCACGCCGTCGCAAAACCTCGTCCTGATCGACGGGATTCCCATTTTTCAGCCGTTCCACGTGATCGGCTTCTACTCGGCCTTCCCCGCCGAAATCCTGCAGTCGACCGATATCTACGCCGGAGGCTTCGGCGCGCGTTACGGCGGACGCATCTCGTCCGTGATCGACGTGAAGACGCGGCAGGGTAACAACCGCAGTTTCGAAGGCTCGGCGTCGGCCGGCCCGTTTCTGACGGCGGCGTCGGTCGAGGGGCCGATCGTCAAGGGGCGCGCGTCGTTTCTTGTGAGTGCGCGCGAGTCGGTCATCGAATCCGTCGCTCCCGGACTTCTGGGTCAGGACCTGCCGTACCGCTTCTGGGACCGCTTCGCCAAGTTGGACGCCCGTCTGAGCCCATCCACTTCGGCGTCCGTCACGCTGATGCGGACGTACGATCGGGGCAACCTGTCGGACCTCGCTGCAGAGGACCCCAACAACTTGGGGGAGGAAACCAACGACATCGTCAAGTGGGAGAACGAGGCGTACGGTATGCGGCTCGTCCACCTGCCCGAAGGACTGCCGATCATCGGCGCGGTCACGCTGACCTATACGACGCTCTCCAACGAGTTCGGCGACGCCGACGACCCTGATCGTACCTCGTCGGTTCGCTCGGTCAACGCCGACATCGGCCTGACGTATGTGCTGGGCGAGCAGCAAATCGAGTTCGGCGCGGGCGTGCGCAACGTCGAGATCGACTACGACCTGGGCACCTCGTTCAGCGGGCGCCAATCGGCCGACCGCGAGTTCCTGACCGAAGCCTCGACGTTCGTGGACGCGGGCATTCCGCTGGCCGATTGGTTCGTGATCCAGCCCGGCGTCAGAGGGTCGGCGTTCCGGGGCAAGCTGGCCGTCGAGCCACGTTTGCGCGCGTTCGTGCGTCCCGGAGGCGAGGACGCGATCCAGCAGCTCACGCTGGCGTGGGGCCTGTACCGCCAGGACCTGGAAGGCATCGCCGACCGCCGCGACGCGGGTGACGTGTTCACGGCCTGGGTGGCGAGCGATACCGGCGACGAGGTGCCCAAGGCGATGCACGCCATCGCGGGCTACCAGGTGCGCCCGTCGCGCAGTTTTGAGTTCGAGGTCGAGGGCTACTATAAATGGCTCGACAACCTGCTCATCCCCGAGTTCTCGGCCGTGCCCGAGTTCTCGACGAGCTTGCAGCAGGCCGAGGGCGTCGCGTGGGGCGTCGATACGCGCGTCGAGTTCGAGAAGGGCCGTTTCTTCGGCTACCTCAGCTACGCTTACTCACAGGTCGAGTACACGTCGTCTCAGGAGACGCTCCAGCTGTGGTACGGCTCGGACGAACTCGTCTTCAGCCCGCCGCACGATCGCCGCCACCAGGTCAACCTGGTCGGCGAGGTCGATGTGGCGGGCTTCGATCTGAGCGCCAAGTGGCAGTTCGGAAGTGGCTTGCCCTTCTCGCGCAGCGCGGGATTCGACACGTTCGTGCTACTCGACAGCCTGGTCAATGTCGGTGAGACGCCGGGGACTCCGCGCGTCATCTACGGCGAGCCGTACGACAGCCGCCTGCCGACCTACCACCGCTTCGACCTGTCGGCGGCGCGCTCGTTTCCGCTGGGCAATCGGGTCCGCGCGACGGTCCAGGGCGGCGTCATTAACGCGTACGACCGCCGCAACCTCTTCTTCCTCGATCTCTTCACCCTGCGCCGCATCAATCAGCTTCCGCTGATTCCGTCGTTCGGTCTCAAGCTCGCCTTCGAATGATGACTGGCACCTCCAACCTGCGCGCCGTCTTGGGGTTACTCGTGCTCGCGCTGCTCTCAGCGGGATGCTCGGACACGGTCGACCCGTTCCTCGACGTAGACCGCGACTATACGCTGTTCGGTTTTCTCGACACCGACACCGACGTTCAACTGATTCGCGTCATCCCGCTGCGTAGGCGCGTCGACATTCCGCCTGCCGCGCCGCTCGACGCGACCGTCACGCTGACCGACCTCACGACCGGCGGCACGATCACGCTGCGCGACTCCCTCGTGACGCTGAGGGACACGCTGACGAACATCAGTCAGCCCACCAACCTGCTCATCGCCGACTTTCGGCCCGAGATGGGCCACACCTACGAGATCGTCGTCGAAGGGCCTGGAGGCAAGCGCAGCAGCGCGCGGACGACCGTTCCCTCCGACATTCGTCCCGAGATCGGGCCCGAGCGCTTCGGATCGGGCGTTGTCAACGCCATTACCCAGCCGGTGAGTTGGCCCGGCGTCGTTCGAGAGCCGTTCCGCGTCGAGGTGTGGTACCGCGTCGAGCCGCTGAGCGAGGGCGCGCCGTTCCGCGACGTGTTCATCGACTATGGCAACGATACCGGCTCGTTCGACGGGCAGTCGTGGACGGTCGACGCCAACTACACGCGCGACAAGCAAGACGTGCTCGAGTTTCTGCAAGTCCCCACGCTGCCCCGCCTCTACGGCGTCGGCATGAAACTGACGTACGTGAGCGAGGACTGGGTACCGCCCGGCGGCATCTTCGACATGGAAGCGCTCATCCAGCCGGGCGTGTTCTCCAACGTCGAAGGCGGCTTCGGCTTTTTCGGGTCGGTTGCTCAACTCGATGTCGAGTGGACGATCTCCGATCGCGCGCGCGTGCAACTCGACTACCTACCGCCGAGCCAGTGACCGGTTTGGGCGAGTCGCTCTATCCCGCCACAGGAGAGGCGACGACGCCCACGCCGATGCCGGGTGCTCGGGTAGTGGTCGTGATTCCGGCCTTCAACGAAGAGGACGCCATCGGCGACGTGATCGGCGAGATACCCCAACGTGCAGTCCACGCCATCGTCGTCGTCGACAACGGCTCGACCGATGAAACGGGCGAACGCGCCCTGGCCGCCGGAGCGCACGTCGTTTCGGAGCCGCGCCGAGGCTACGGGCAGGCCTGCCTGACAGGCATCGAGTCGGCCCGCGCGCTGGGCGCCGACGTGATCGCGTTTCTCGACGGCGACTGGAGCGACTATCCCGCCGAGCTTCCGTCACTGACCGCGCCGATCCTGAACGGCGTGGCGGATTTCGTCGTCGGCTCGCGGATGCGCGGCACCCGGCAGAAAGGGGCGATGCTGCCTCAGGCACTGATCGGCAACCGGCTGGCGTGCGGGCTGATGAAGATGTTTTGGGACGCCGATTACACCGACCTAGGACCGTTTCGCGCCATCCGCCTGGACGCGCTCGACCGGCTGGGTATGGACGACCGCACCTTCGGCTGGACGATCGAAATGCAGATCCGCGCCGCGCAGTATGGACTGCGCACGTTCGAGCGGCCCGTCCGCTACCGCAAGCGTGTCGGCGTGAGCAAGATCACCGGCACGCTGAGCGGCACGTTGAAGGCGTCGCACAAGATCTTGAGCACGATCGCCCGCTTCGCGATCCAGCCCAACCCGGCCCGGGCTAATCCTTAGCCCATCTGATCGACGAGTTCGCGTTCGGGCGAAGCGCTTTTCCATCGTTTGTAGACACGACATGGTGCCCGAGCGCGCAACCGACGCCGCCGGTTTCGCGTTGGCGACCTTCACGCGATTCGTCCCTGCCGGGCGCACGCCTCACCCAACTTCGCCCTATGCAACACAAGATCTGGTTCAACGGAAAACTCGTCCCGTACGAAGACGCCACCGTACACGTCCTCGCGCACGTCGTCCACTATGGCTCGTCCGTTTTCGAAGGTATCCGCTGCTACAAAACCGACAAAGGGTCGGCCGTCTTGAGGCTGCGCCCCCACCTGCAGCGCCTGATCGACTCGGCCAAGATCTATCGCATGGAACTGGGCTACACCATCGACGAACTGGAGTCCGCTGTGCTCGAAACGATCCGAGACAGTGGACTCGAAGCGTGCTACATCCGCCCCGTTGCCTACCGAGGGACCGGATCGCTGGGCGTCAATCCGCTCAAGAACCGCGTCGACACCGCCATCGCCGTTTGGGAGTGGGGCGCCTACCTGGGAGCCGAAGCCGTCGAGTTGGGCGTCGATGTGCAAGTCGCGAGTTGGAACCGCTACGCGCCCAACACGATGCCCGCGCTGGCCAAAGCCGGGGGCAACTACCTCAACGCCGCTCTGGTCAAGATGGACGCTGTCTTGAACGGCTTCACCGAGGGCATCATGCTCACCCACGACGGTCACCTGGCCGAGGGCAGCGGCGAGAACCTGTTCCTGGTTCGCGACGGCGTCCTCTACACCGCACCGACCGGCTTCTCGATCCTACCCGGCATCACCCGCGATGCCGTCCTGACGATGGCCGCTGATCTCGACCTGCGCGTCGAGCAGGCTGCTCTGCCCCGCGAAGCCCTCTACGTCGCCGATGAGGTGTTCTTCACCGGCACCGCCGCCGAAGTGACCCCGGTCCGCAGCGTCGACCACCACACGGTCGGGGAAGGCCGCCGCGGCCCGATCACGACGCGCTTGCAGGAAGCGTTCAACGACGTGATCGTCCGGGGTAACGACCCGCACGGTTGGCTCACGCCAGTCGCTGGGTAAGTGGCGGTCAGAGCGCATCGCCTCTTAGATGATTGAGAGCTCATAGAGTAGTCGTGAGACGTAGCCTCGCCAGGACGCCGTCGCCGCTCTGTCAGGCATCGAAGTGACCCAGACCTTCGCGTGTTCGAACTGCAGTTGGAAGACGAGATCCAGGGCGGCTGCGAGGCTAGCCAACTGCGCAGGTCGTCTGCACACGACCCGCAGCTGTAGCGCCGCAAAGGCCGAGCGGGTGCCACATGGATGCATCCGGCCGTATCTCACACGCTTCGTCTCTGCATCTCACAGTTTCACCTCCACGTCTACTCGCTGCTCTCGATCATCGATGCGTCGTCGCGCGCGCCGAAGATATGCTCGCGGTGGTAGCTCATGTGTTCAGCGCCGAGCCGATGGTCTGTGCGGACGGTCAGGCTACCGGGCAGCCCGATCAGCGACAGATCGTCGGCTATGGCGAAACCTCCGAGGTCGAGTAGGACGTGGTGATTGGGGCATAGGCAGAGCAGGTTGTCGGCTATGTCGGGGCCATGGTGCGGCGAGCCAAGCGGGCGAATGTGGGCGGCTTCGGCGTAGGGTCCGGCCAAGCCTTCCAGACGCGCGCCACACGCCTGGCAGGCGTAGTCGTATCGTTTCTTGACCGCTCGGGCCTGAGCGGTGTCACGGATGATGCGTTGAATCATCGTTTCGACGCGCGCCGACGCATATTCGCTTGGCGCTTCCGCGACCTGTCCGCGCCGTGCCTCTGGCTCTTGTGCTATCTGCTCCAATCGGAAGCGCCAGACCCAGTGACCGGATCGCCCGCGCTCCTGCCAAAAGTCGGTGACGCGGAAGAGACCATCGTAGCGGTAGCTGCCATCGTCGGGGCCGTGGAGCGACGCGTGCCGTCCGCCTCTGACGACGCGCACCGGCAGGCCGTCCTGGCAGCTCCTGGCGAGGGCGAGGTTGCCCCGGTTGAGTACCTGCGGTCCCGTCTGCTCGCCTGTTGCAGCGTCGCGTCCACCCTGGCCGGTATAGAGAATCACGTCGCCATCGTCGCGGTCGTCTTCGTATCCGCCCGACAGCACGATGGAATCGGCTCCTTCGTGCTGTGATCCGGCGATGCCTGCTTGAAGTGGGCGGTGAACGCCTGCAGCCGAAACTTCTTTTCGGTTCTCGAACGTCGCCCCCGGTGGGTAGCCTGGGACGTGACCAAACATGCGGCCCGCCATCTTAGCCGTCCATTCCGAGCGCATCCATCACGAACGCCCACACGTCGGCCGTCTGGTCGATGCGCATCCAGCGGGGCGTTCCGGCACCGTGACCCTGTCGCGTCTCGACGCGGAGCAGGATGGGGTTGGGACAGCCGTCGGATTGGGCGTGCTGCAGCGCGGCGGCGAACTTGAACGAGTGCCACGCCACGACGCGGTCGTCGAGCATTGCTGTCGTGACGAGCGTCGCTGGGTAGCACTCGCCGGGCTGGGTGTTGTGGACGGGCGAGTAGGCGAGTTGCGCGGCGAACTCGTCTTCGTTCTCGCTCAGCCCATAGTCGCTCGACCACTGGCGCGCGTTGGCGCTCGCGGTGTGGTAGCGCAGCATGTCGAGCACGCCCACGGCCGGAAGCGCAGCCGCGAACAGGTCGGGGCGCTGGAGCAAAACGGCGCCGACGAGCAGCCCGCCGTTCGATCCACCCTGGATGGCGAGTTTGTTCGGGTTGGTATATCCCTCGTCGATCAGGTACTGGGCGGCGGCGATGAAGTCGTCGAATACGTTCTGCTTCTGGAGTTTTGTCCCGGCGCGGTGCCATGCCTCGCCATACTCGCCGCCGCCTCTGATGTTGGGAATCGCGAGCAGGCCGCCGCGCTCGAGCCACGCCATCCGCGACGCACTGTAGCCGGGCGTGAGCGATACGTTGAAGCCGCCGTAGCCGTAGAGCAGCGTCGGCGTGTCGCCCGTCCGCTCCAATGCTTTGCGACCGACGATAAACATGGGAATGCGGATGCCATCGGTGCTCGGGTAGAACACCTGCTCAACCGCGTAGTCGTCCGGGTCGATGCCGCTTGCCTGCGCCTGTTTCCAAAGCGCCGATTCGCCTGTCGCAATGTCGTAGCTGTAGATGGCGCCGGGCGTGGTGAACGACGAGAAGGAGTAAAACGTCTGTGTCTGGTCCGCGTCGCCGCCAAAACCACCCGCCGATCCCAAGCCAGGCAGGTCGACCGTACGCACGAGTGATCCGTCGAGGTCATGGAGGCGAATCTGCGTCGTCACGTCGCGCAGGTAGTTGGCGACGAGGTGACCGCCGACGTACGACGCACCTTGCAGCGGCTCGTCGGATTGGGCGATGATCTCGGTCCAGTTGTCGCGCTCGGGAGCATCGAAGTCGACGCCGATGACCTTGCCGTTGGGTGCGTCGAGTGTCGTCTGGAAGTAGAACGTGCGGCCGTCGTTGCCCAGGAAGGTGTAGCGGGCATCCCACGCGTCGAGCAAACGGCGCGGCTCGCTGTCGGTCATCAGGTCCTGGACGTAAATGCCGTTGGCGAAGTAGCCATCGAACAGGTTGACGACGAGAAATCGACCGTCTTCGGTCTGTGAAGCGTAGGGCGTACGCGTCGGATGATCGGTAACGCGGAAGACTTCGGCGTCAGCGGACTGCGGCTCGCCGACCACGTGGAGGTAGACGACGGGCTGAAGCTGATCGTCGTACGGGCGCTCCGAGGTGGGCGCGGCGAGCGGGTAGCGGCTGTAGTAGAAGCCTGAGCCATCCGGCAGCCACGACACGCCGCTGAACTTGATGCCTTCGATCACATCGGGCAGTTTCTCACCCGTCGCCACGTCGAGCAGGTGCCACGAGCGCCAGTCCGTTCCACCATCTGAGAGGCCGTAGGCAAGCAGTTTACCATCCGGCGAAGGCGACCAGCCCGAGAGCGAAATCGTCGCGTCGTCCGAAAGCGTGTTGGGGTCGAGCAGGACGCGTCCATCGCCTTGGAGATCGTCCGAGACGTAGAGGATGCTCTGATCCTGCGTGCCGTCGGTGTAGGTGTAGAAGTAGCGTCCGCCCTCCTCGCGCGGCATACCGTAGCTCTCGATCGTCCACAACTCGTCCAATCGCTCGACCAAAGCGGCGCGCGACGGCAGCGCCTCGAGCATCGGGCGCGACAGGTTGTTCTGCGCATCGACCCATGCCAGTACGTCGGGATCGTCCATCGTCTCCATCCAGCGGTACGGATCGGCAACGGTCGTTCCGAAATAGTCGTCTCTCACATCACCGCGCGGGGCATCGGGATAGGCGGGCGACTGGGCGAGGGCGGATGGAGCGATCAGAAGGGCGAGGAGCAGCAGGCGCATGGCGTTGGCGTGGGAGAGTTGGTCGGAGCGTGTAGGTGCACCGTTTCCGTGACAGCGACGCACGTCAGCCCGCCGAGCGAGCCAGCGGCAGCGTCATGCAACGGGGGCCGCCGCGTCCGCGCGAAAGCTCCATGCCGCCCATCTTGACCGCGATCTTCTCGCCGCGCGCGAACGTGCTCTCGGCGTGATAGTGCAGGAACCCTTCGGCTGTGACGACGCGGTATCCGGCGCGCTGAAGCTGCTCGTACGTGTTGTGGTTGCGCTCGTAGCCCATCACCACACCCGGCGCCAGAGCGAAGAAGTTGGCGCCATCGGTCCACTGCTCGCGGCGCTGATTGACCGGGTCGTTGCCGCCGCACGAGAGGAACGTCAGCTCGCGCTCGAGAAGCTGCTCCAGCTTCTCCTTGAGGCCTGTCGTCAGTTCCGAGTAGAACCGGCCTTTGGCGTCCGAGCGGCTGAAGTGGACGACGTTGCCCGGACGACTTCCGTCGAAGAAACGGCGGAAACGCGATGCACTCGTCGTCGCTGATGAAGTTGAAGACCGTGTCGAGGTGCATGCAGTAGCGTCGCTTGGGCAGATCGACCATGACGACATGGTCTACGGCGTCGCGCTCGAACAGCGCTTCGGCGATCGCCATGACGCCTGAGAACGACGTGCGCTCGCTGTGGCCGATCAGGACGGTGCGCTCGCTCGCCATGATCAGGTCACCGCCTTCGAACGTGACGCCTTGCGGAAGTTCGATCAGTTTGTCTCGCACGTCGGCGAACGCCGGGTGGTGGTTGACCACCGTCCGCATGATGACGCTCTCCCGGCTGCGCGCCCCGGTCGCCGGGTGGCTGAGCAGCATGTGCTCGCCGACCGTTGCGGCTACGTCGCGCGTGAACAGCAGATTGGGGACGGGATCCATGTGGACCGGCAGCAGTGACTTGCCCGTCAGCGCGAAGCGGTACAACTCGTCGGGCGACATGCGGACGAGTTTGCTCTCGAACGCGTGCAGGTTGCGCTCGGGGGAAACGGCCGCCAGTCCGTCGACGAAACTGCTGCGAGCCGCGTCTTCGTGAAACGCCTCGTGCAGCAACTCGCCGATCTGCATCACGCCGCCGTCGTCGCCGATGACTTTTCGGTAGACGGCGCACATCTGCTCGTGCTCCTCACGCGCCTGGTCAACGTAGAGCACGTCGTCGAAGAGAAGTTCTTCGCGCTCGTCCGGAAGCACGAGGCTCATCTCCTCGCCCGGCGTGTGGACGATCACCCGTTCGAGCGGCGCTGTCTCAGAAGCGACGTTGAGGCGGACGGTGGGCGTGTCGGTGCTGGGTGCAGTCGAGAGGGCAGGCATCAGAGGGGCATTTGGATCGGCCCCAATCTACGCCTGCGCGCGCCGTGCGTTCGGGTCTATCGTCGCTCCTTGCTCCACAGCGTCACGAAGCGCACGACCATTACAAGCAGCAGCGCCACGAGCAGGAACTTGAGGATCACGCTCAGAAACGGAATCGCCAGGTTGAGGATCACGCCGAGCAGCACGAGCGCGCCGATCAGGACGATGGCGACGATGGCGGCGCGGAGCAGTTGTTGGGTATCCATGATGGGAGCGGGCGAGGGGCTGTCGAGGAGATACGAGAGCGTTTGCCGGAAGGTTAGGGTAGAGCGCGATCTTTTTTTCTGCTTCACAGAGGCAACGGGACCACGTTGGAGAGGTCGAACGATGTCGGCACTCAACCTGTTGTGTATCAATCGGTTACGTTGATGGCGGATGTGCTAGCGGACAAAGCACACGTGCCGGTCAATGGCTGCGCCGGTCGCGTCGAAACCGCCGACGAGACACAGCCCACCGTTGCCGTCCGAGTAGCCCGCGCCGCCCATCACGCCAGCTTCGAGGGGGATGCTGAACGACCGCCGAGCTCGCTGCACGAACAGATCGGCGGCCGGAGCGAGCACGCCGGGACCCGACTCTCCGCCCGCCGTCCACATCTCGCCGGGTAGCCCTACGGCGTAGGCCGAGCGAAACCGTCCGATGCGTGGGAGCTGGGTGGCGACCGGTCGCAGCCGCTCCTGGACGATCGAAAACGCGAACGCTTGCCGCAGCGCTTCTCCACCTGCGAACGCGACGCCGGACGTGCGAAACAGCGGCGCGCCGGGTGCTCCCACATCGACTGTGGCGTGGCCTTCGATGGGTTCGACCGGCTGCCCCTGGCCCGTCGTGCCGGACGGCGAGAGTGCTTGTACGCCGTCGGGTCGAATCGCGAGTGTGCGAACGTCCTCGCGTACCCCGAGCCGCCGATTGGGAAGGAAGTCGATGTTTCCTCTTCCTCCGAGCAGTTCGACGACCGGTACGTCCTGCTCCAATCGGAAGAACGCCGTGTGGTGCGTCCGCAGAATCGGCGCTCCGTCGAGCGTGACCGGTACGAATCGGCCTGTCGCAGGGTCGTACGCCTCGATCGATTCGACGAGCTGGGTCAGGTCCGTCAGGCCGTCGCGGCTGCTCCCTCCGGCAATCAGTACGCGTCCGTCGGGCAGCAGCGTGGCGGTGTGCCCCGTTCGGCGTCGGGTCGTTCCGCCTGGAACAGACTGCCACTCGGCCGCGCCGGGAGCCAGTGTCCACGCGTCGGATGTTGCCTCGCCGCCCGTAGCCCCACCGCCAATGGCTAGCAGCGTGCCGTCTGGAAGGAGAGTGATCGTCAGTCCGCCGCGCGGAGAGGGAAGAGAGACGCGTTCAGCTTGGATGAGCGCTATGCGGTAGACGAACGCCGTGTCGACACCCGTCACGCCCTCGGTATCCTGCGCGGTGAGTGGCAACACGTTCAGCCCGTCACGCAGCCCGACACGTCCGCTCCAGCGAGTAGTGCCACCGACGCGAATCAGTTCTACGCTGCCGACGCGCACGCTCGTGATCGGGCGAAACGAGGTAGCCTCAACGGTGAGATCGAGCGAGTCGGCGTCGCGGGCCACGTCCAGGTCGTCGGGGGCGATGACGCGCACGTCGGGCGGAACGACGGGCACGAATGCGCGGTCGCAGCCGCTCACACCTACACCGCACGCGAGCACGATGCAGGCGGCGCACGCCCGCGAGAGGGACAGGTTACCCACCGGCGCGCACGAGGGTCTCCATGAGGTCGAACTCTTCGCCCTTGATGCGGAGGAAGTAGACGCCTGCGCCCAACCGCGTCCCGTCGATCACGATGCGCTCGCGCTGGTTGCGTCCCACCGAACCGCTGAAGGGGCGCGCGACGAGGCGACCCAGCGCGTCGTACAGCCGTGCGTCAACGTTCTGCTGAGTGCGCACGACCAAATCGACCGTCGCTCGCTGGCCGAACGGATTGGGACGCGAAGTCATCGCCACGACCTCGTCGGAGGTGCGAATCTCGACCTCTTCGCTGGTCGTGAACGAGGTCGGCGCGCTGTTGGCCGTGTTGACGCGGAAGCGGTAGATGTAACGGCCCGGCGGCAGATCCATGTCCGGAATGGAGACTGAGGTCTGATCGGGTGATGGGCTGAAAGTGGTGACTTCCTCGAAGGGGTCACCGAAGTATCTGCGCTCGACCGTGATCGCGTCGATGGCGCATCCACCGAACACGAGGCCGACCGTCACGTCGTCGCCGCTGACGGCGAACGTCGTTGCCTGAGAGATCTGAGCTTCGACGGTGGTGGCCCGGCTGCGCACGACCGAGCCATTGCTCTGGACGAAGCGTAGCCGGTACTGATAGGACCCTGGAGAGAGTCCCGCGTCGGTGAACCGAATCGCGTCGGTCGTCGTCGGGGCGGCTACCTCGAACACGTCTAGGAACGCGCCATCGCCCAGCGCACGCTCGACGACGACGCGGACGATGTCGTCGGTGGCGAGTTGGAAGTCGAGCGTGGCGGTGCAGCCGTTGACGTTGGCCGTAAACGAACTGAGCAGCCGGTTGAGCAGCAACTCGCAGTCGGCGCCCAGCGGCCAGCCCATGTCGGCAAAGATGCCGCACGTGAAGGAACCCGGGCTGTAGATCGTCTCCTGCCGCGCCAGTTGAGGAGTCATCAGCGAGTTAGGCGTTCCCGCAGGAAACGCGCTCTCGTCCAGGTGCGCGATGGACGATCCCGACTCGAAGCCCGACGGTGCGAAGAGTTGGACCGGCAGGTCGCGGTTGCTGCCGCGCAGAGTGAAACCGTCGAAAAAGACGCCGCCGCTCTGAAGTACGTCGCCGAGCTCGCTCGAGTTGTCGGCGTAGGTGAGCAGGCTGCGCTCGTTTCGGTCTTCGAGGAAGCGGTCGAAGATGATGGGCGAGGACGTTCCGTCGTTGGCCGAGAAGCCGAAGCATCCGCTCCCGGGCGTCCGCACTCGGTACCGTTGCTGCCGTCGCCATCGTCGAAGCTGAAGCTGTCGAAGAAGCCCAGGCCGTGGCCGATCTCGTGGAGTACGACTGTCGCAAAGTTGAAGTCGCTGGCGGGCGTGTTGGCATCGGTGCCGTAGTACCAGTTGGGAAAGTCGGAGTTGAAACGTGCCCGCAGGTCAGCGCCGCCCGTATTGTCGAGATTGCGTCCTGCCAGCGCGTCGGCCAGAGCCGAGGGATACCACGTGTCGGCCTGTGCGAACCCGGCTTCGTCGCGGAAAATGAACGTCGTGCCCGCGGATCCGAGCACCCGTTCGCCCAGCGACTGCCACTGCGCGTCGATTATGATCGGGACGGACGACGAAACGTGCGTGCCCCACACGTCTGCGGCAAAGGAGAACGCGGTTCGAGCCTGCGCGGGAAAGTTGCTCGAGTAGCGCACCTGGAACCGCGCCGACTGCTGCTCCTGCTTGCCCAACGCCGGCTCCAATCCACTCAGCGTCCGCGAGTCGGCGACTATCGTGCCTGCCGTCGAGTCTTTGGCAATCAGTGTGTGCCACAGAACCGGGCGACCGTCTTCGATGGTCAGGTGCTGCTCGCAAAACGCGTCGTGCGCGCGGTGCAGCAGACGAGCCAGTTCGGGCGATACGTCGGCAGGCGACAGGCGGGCGGCAGGCTGGGCGGCTACCGGGACGGCGAGGAGGAGAAGAAGGAGGTACAGGCGCACCGGCATCGGGGAAACTCAGACGTGGACGAAACGACCAAGCTACGCGTGTTGTGCGCCTCTCATGAGGGAAAGTAGGTGGACGTTACACGTACGACACCGAGCCGACGTATGCAGCGTGTCAGCTGTGCGGGCGGCGGCGAGATCCACGCAAAAGGGGATGCCGTCCACCACGAGCGGCATCCCCTGAGAGGTAGACTCGGAGTCCCACCGTCGAGTCTACCAGGTCGAGCGCGTCGAGCGCTGCTGGACTTCCCTAAGCATACTGCATAACACCTTGGCGTGTCACCTACGAGATCGCGTAGGGGCGCGGCTGAGAACAAGCCTTGCAGATCGCATCCATGCCGCCGCGCCGGCCTTCCGGTTTTGTGGCAAGCCGCCGCCGTCAGCGCTGGGATTTTCTGGCTTGAGCCAACTCCCTGACTTTGAACGCCCACAGCGCTGCTCCCTCCAAGCGCCCCTCGATCGTCTCCCCACTGCACATGTGGATGGTGAAGTTGGGTCCTTTGCCCTGGGTTGCGAGCCATCGGGCACTCCGAACGTCTTGGAGCGCAATGCGGCGCGTGCGCAACGGCCGCTTCCACACGATCTCGTCCGGTAGCAGGATCAGCGTGGATCCGAGGCCAAGCCCTGTCGTGGGAATGAAAGCGTTCTTCAAAAGCGGCTGCGTAGTGGACACAGGTGAAGGTTATGGTGGGTAGAAATCGAGCGGATGCGCGCTGGGAGAGGTCAGATCAGCCCGCGGCGTATCGCTCTCGCGACGGCCTGAACACCGCTCTGGACGTGGAGCTTGCCATAGACGTTGCGGATGTGATAGTCGACGGTGTGGCGGCTCACCTCCATGCGGTCGGCGATGGCGTCTTTGGTCAAGCCGTCGGCCATTAGCGTGAGCACGTCTTTTTCGCGTCCGGAGAGGTCGGCGGCAGCATCTGCGGGTTCGTGAGCGAGGAAGTCGAGCACTTTTCCGGCGACCGATGCGGGCATCAGGGTGCCGCCTCGTGCCGCCTCGCGAATGGCCGTCAGGATCTGGTCGAGGTCGGCGTCTTTGGTGAGGTAGCCGCTCGCGCCCGATCGAAAGGCACGAAAAATCAGGTCGGCGTTGTCCGATATCGTCAGCATGACGACGGGCGTGGCGGGCAATCGGCGGCGCAGCGTCGGCAGCGCGTCGAGTCCGCTGGGGCCGGGCAGGTGGATGTCGAGCAGCAGCACGTCGGGGACGAGACCGGCGTCGAGGGCGTCGATCAACTCGGCGACGGTACCGAACTGCGCTCCGCACTGCATTCCGGCGGCCCCATCGATCACGAAGCCGATGGCATCGGCGTAGCGAGGGTCGTCTTCCACGATCCAGACGACGAGAGCAGCGGGCACGGGAGCGGTATCCATAGAGTGAGGCGAAGTCGGGGAGAGGATACGCGACTCCCTGCTACGAGCGCACCTACGCGATTCCGTAGGTGCGCTCGTAGCCATGTGCGCTATGCCGAACCCCCGATCCGCCACCGAAGCGTGACCGACGTGCCCCTGCCGGGTGCCGACTCCAGTTCGAGTGTCGCGCCTGCCTCGGCTGCGCGCCGCTGCAGCGTCCTCATCCCGCGACCGCCACCCGAGACGGCCGCCATGTCGAATCCAGTGCCATAGTCCGCTACGGCAATGACCAGCATGCCTCCGTCGCACGACAAACGCACGTCCACGTGTGCCTCTCCGGCGTACTTGGATGCGTTGTGCAGCGCTTCCTTGGCAGCGAGCAGCAGGTGGCGCCGTGCTCCCATCGGGACTGAGGCGTCGGGGAGTCCGGCGATCTCCAGCGTCAGCCGGTTCGCGGGGATGAGCGCGCGCGCGGCCTCGGCTATGCGCTCCGCAAGGGCGGACAACTGGTCTTCGGACGAGTCCACGACCCACACCACGTCGCGCACGTCGCGCACTAGTTGGCGAGCTTCTCCCGCCAGGGCGTGCAGCCGCTCCGATTGGGGGTCGACGCCGTCGCCTCCGGCTGTGCTCACGAGCCTGCGTTCCATGTCGAGGCGCAGGGCGATGGCTCCGGCTTTGGCTCCCAGGTCGTCGTGCAGATCGTCGGCGATGCGCTGCCGCAGCAGCAGGCGTCGACGAATCTGGGACAGCCGGTAGCGGTGCGCGCTATAGAGCAGGCCGAGCAGCAGAAGAGCCGAGGCGCCTCTGAACCAGCCGGTCTCCCAGACGAAGGGGGCTACGGCTAGCGCTACCGTTTCGACCGGACCGTTCCTCGCGCCTCGCTGCGTGCGTAGCAGAAGGGCGTATGAGCCGTGCGCCAGACCTGCCAGTTCCAAGGCCGCCCCGTCGAGTTCGCGCCACGCCCCGGTCTCTCCTTCGTAGTCCAGCCGCCACGCGAACCTCCAGTCGGGAGCGAGAGCGACTCGGCGCGCTGCCAGGTCGAGGCTCAGCGTTCCGCTGCCCGGCGGAAGCGTCATGCCGCCCGCAGAGGTCCGCACCGATCCTTCCGGCAAACGCACCGCCTCGACCGTGGCGGAAGGGGGCGGCTCAGCGGAAGGTAGCCTGTCCGGGAAAAACGTGACCAGTCCATCGGTCGTCCCCACGTAAATCGAGCCGTCAGGGCCTGCTCGCGCCGCGTTCCAGAACGGGCGCAGCTGAGCCAACCCCTCGAGCGGTCCAAACAAGCGAGCCTCGCCTTCGCTGGATACGTGGAGAGTGGACCCGTAGCAAAACGCCCATAGCGAGTCGTAAGCATCGACGTGCAGGGACGCGACGCTGGGGCATCGCTGCGCCAGTGTGATCCATTCGACTGAGTCGCCGGGACGAACGGCAGCGAGGCGTCCGTCCCGTGTGACAGCGTACATCGTCCCATCGGAGCCGCCGGCCAGCGACACGATGCCCGTGGGTGAGGATGCGCTCTCCGGCCCAAGCGCCACCTGCTCCACCTCGAACGTGCCGTCAGTCCGGGCATCGATTCGGTACAGTCCGTCTGTGATGCTCCCAGCCCACATCCGTCCCTGCGAGTCCAAAGCGAGCGGCTGTGTCGACGTGTGCAGCGAGTCGAATACTCCTTGGCGGTCTGTGCTTGGCACGCGACGCCACTCGCCATCGTGCATCCAAACTCCGTTTCGGTTAGTCGATGCCCACAGGCGCCCTCGGGCGTCGAGTGCTAGCATCCTGGCCTGTAAGCCCTCGGGCAGTGTCTCGTTGCATGGGCCGAAGAGGCGCTCGCTCGGTCCCCGGCACAGCAAGTCTGGCGAGGTAGCAGCCCAGATGGTCCCGTCGCTCGAGCCGAAGAAAAGACCGAACGCCACCTGACCGAAGCGACGGCACGGGAGAGCAGGCGTTCGACGACGTGTGCAGAGTCTGACGGCAGCTGCTTCCGGTCAGGCTGCCGATCAGCAGGCCTCTCCCGTCGGTGAGGAAACTGGCGACGTTGGGGTTGCCTGGGGCGCCGGGACCGGGTGTGAGTTCGTAGGGAGGGCGGCGAAGGCTTCGGGCAGCCAACCCATAGCCTTGAAACGAAGCCCACAGCACGCCGCCCTCTATGATGAGGTCGGACGTAAAGGGTCCAGGCACAGCCTGTGGACCGGTTCCAGGTGGGAAGTGCCGCCACGCCCCGCCTTGGTCTCGGTGCCATATGCCTTCGCTGGAGCCTACCCAGACCGTACCGCTCGCCGAGTCCATAGCCAGGGACACCGGGTCTGACGTGTCGAGCACTCTGTTCCAGCCTTCACCCGCGGATTGGTAGACCCCGTCGAGAGCGCCCAGAAGGAGGGTGTCTTCGGAGAGCCAGACCAATCGGCCGAACGCTTGGCCGTCGGGAACGGCGCGCTGTCTCGTCCACGTGTCATCGGACAGGCACCAGAGGCCCGAAGTGTGCGCCGTACACACATCTCCGCTAGGCGAAGGAGAAAAGCGGAAAAACCATCCGTCAGGAAGGGACGACGCGGGGCGGACGTGTCCCGAAGGTTCGCGGACGAAAACGCCCTGGGTGGTGGCGATGAGCAGATGGCCGCTCTGCGTTTCGTAGAGATCTTGAACGAGGGTCTCGCCCAAGTCGAACGCGTCGATGGGGTAAGAGACGAAGCGGTGATCCGGCGCCGTGACGTGCTGCAGGCCGCCCCAGCCGGTCCACAACCAGACACCGCCGGCCCGCCGAGGCGCGATGGCATAGACGTAGGGGTGGTTCTCAGCCCGTCCGGCTCGCCGGTGACGACCGACCGAGTGAAGCGGTAGCCGTCGTACCGGATCAGCCCTTGCGACGAACTGATCCAAAGGTGCCCTCGCTCGTCGGTAGCCAGACGGCGAATGAGCGGAGTGGGCAGTCCATTCGCGACCGTGAAGCGGACGAAGGACGGCTCGGCGGGCGATTGGGCGAATAGCTGGTCTGCGGTCAGTCCGAGCAGGAGCGCGGCGAGGCACACGCGCCCAAGACTATGCACACGGGCGACGAGTAGGGAGCGCGGCATCAGGTTTGAGCTCTGCGGAGAGAGAAGAAAGCCGAAGTACGCAGGCTGTACGGAATGGTCAGGTTAGGGAAGAAGAGCCAAAAGATTCAGATCAGCTTCGTTGTGCACTCCTTCCCCATACAGCCTGGAAGTCTACCAGGTCGAGCGCGTCGAGCGCTGCTGGACTTCCCCTAAGCATACTGCACGACACCCGGGCGTGTCACCTACGAGATCGCGTAGGTATGCGGCTGAGGCCAAGCCTCTCAGACGGCATCCATGCCGCCGCGCCGAGTGGATCATCCGGTTGCGTGACGATCAGCTGCCGTCAGTGCTGAGATCCTCCGGCTCGAGTCAACTCCTCAATCTTTAACGCCCATAGCGCTGCTCCCTCCAACCGCCCCTCGATCGTTTCTCCACCGTGCAGACGGATAGTGAAGTTGGGGCCTTTGCCTTGGATCGCGAGCCATCGGGCGCTCCGAACGTCTCGGAGCGCAATGCAGCGCGTGCGCAGCGGTCGCTTCCATACGATCGCATCCGGCAGCAGCGCCAGAGTCGATCCGAGTGCAAGTCCTGTCCTGGGGATGAACGCGTTCTTCAGAAGCGGCGGTATGGCGGACACAGGTCGTGGTGGTGATGGGCGATCGACCCAGGCGGGCGCGCCTTGGCGAGAGGTCAGATCAGTCCGCGGCGTATCGCTCTGGCGACCGCCTGAACGCCGCTCTGGACGTGCAGCTTGCCATAGACGTTGCGGATGTGGTAGTCGACGGTGTGGCGGCTCACCTCCATGCGGTCGGCGATGGCGTCTTTGGTCAAGCCGTCGGCCATCAGCGCGAGCACGTCTTTTTCGCGTCCGGAGAGGTCGGCGGCAGCATCTGCGGGTTCGTGAGCGAGGAAGTCGAGCACTTTTCCGGCGACCGATGCGGGCATCAGGGTGCCGCCTCGTGCCGCCTCGCGAATGGCCGTCAGGATCTGGTCGAGGTCGGCGTCTTTGGTCAGGTAGCCGCTCGCGCCCGAGCGGAAGGCGCGAAAGATCAGGTCGGAGTTGTCCGATATCGTCAGCATGACGACGGGCGTGGCGGGCAATCGGCGGCGCAGCGTCGGCAGCGCGTCGAGTCCGCTGGGGCCGGGCAGGTGGATGTCGAGCAGCAGTACGTCGGGGACTAGACCGGCGTCGAGGGCGTCGATCAACTCGGCGACGGTACCGAACTGCGCTCCGCACCGCATTCCGGCGGCCCCATCGATCACGAAGCCGATGGCATCGGCGTAGCGAGGGTCGTCTTCCACGATCCAGACGACGAGAGCAGCGGGCACGGGAGCGGTATCCATAGAGTGAGGCGAAGTCGGGGAGAGGATACGCGACTCCCTGCTACGAGCGCACCTACGCGATTCCGTAGGTGCGCTCGTAGCCATGTGCGCTACGCCGAACCCCCGATCCGCCACCGAAGCGTGACCGACGTGCCCCTGCCGGGTGCCGACTCTCAGTTCGAGTGTCGCGCCTGCCTCGGCTGCGCGCCGCTGCAGCGTCCTCATCCCGCGACCGCCACCCGAGACGGCCCCCATGTCGAATCCAGTGCCATAGTCCGCTACGGCAATGACCAAAACGCCTCCGTCGCACGACAAACGCACGTCCACGTGTGCCTCTCCGGCGTACTTGGATGCGTTGTGCAGCGCTTCCTTGGCAGCGAGCAGCAGGTGGCGCCGTGCTCCCATCGGGACTGAGGCGTCGGGGAGTCCGGTGATCTCCAGCGTCAGCCGGTTCGCGGGGATGAGCGCGCGCGCGGCCTCGGCTATGCGCTCCGCAAGGGCGGACAACTGGTCTTCGGACGAGTCCACGACCCACACCACGTCGCGCACGTCACGCACTAGTTGGCGAGCTTCTCCCGCCAGGGCGTGCAGCCGCTCCGATTGGGGGTCGACGCCGTCGCCTCCGGCTGTGCTCACGAGCCTGCGTTCCATGTCGAGGCGCAGGGCGATGGCTCCGGCTTTGGCTCCCAGGTCGTCGTGCAGATCGTCGGCGATGCGCTGCCGCAGCAGCAGGCGTCGACGGATCTGGGACAGCCGGTAGCGGTGCGCGCTATAGAGCAGGCCGAGCAGCAGAAGAGCCGAGGCGCCTCTGAACCAGCCGGTCTCCCAGACGAAGGGGGCTACGGCTAGCGCTACCGTTTCGACCGGACCGTTCCTCGCGCCTCGCTGCGTGCGTAGCAGAAGGGCGTATGAGCCGTGCGCCAGACCTGCCAGTTCCAAGGCCGCCCCGTCGAGTTCGCGCCACGCCCCAGTCTCTCCTTCGTAGTCCAGCCGCCACGCGAACCTCCAGTCGGGAGCGAGAGCGACTCGGCGCGCTGCCAGGTCGAGGCTCAGCGTTCCGCTGCCCGGCGGAAGCGTCATGCCGCCCGCAGAGGTCCGCACCGATCCTTCCGGCAAACGCACCGCCTCGACCGTCGCGGAAGGGGGCGGTTCAGCGGCAGGTAGCCTGTCCGGGAAAAACGTGACCAGTCCATCGGTCGTCCCCACGTAAATCGAGCCGTCAGGGCCTGCTCGCGCCGCGTTCCAGAACGGGCGCAGCTGAGCCAACCCCTCGAGCGGTCCAAACAAGCGAGCCTCGCCTTCGCTCGATACGTGGAGAGTGGACCCGTAGCAAAACGCCCATAGCGAGTCGTAAGCATCGACGTGCAGGGACGCGAGGCTGGGGCATCGCTGCGCCAGTGTGATCCATTCGACTGAGTCGCCGGGGCGAACGGCAGCGAGGCGTCCGTCCCGTGTGACAGCGTACATCGTCCCATCGGAGCTGCCGGCCAGCGACACGACGCCCGTGGGTGAGGATGCGCTCTCCGGCCCAAGCGCCACCTGCTCCACCTCGAACGTGCCGTCAGGCCGGGTATCGATTCGGTACAATCCGTCTGTGATGCTCCCAGCCCACATCCGTCCCTGCGAGTCCAAAGCGAGCGGCTGTGTCGACGTGTGCAGCGAGTCGAATACTCCTTGGCGGTCTGTGCTTGGCACGCGACGCCACTCGCCATCGTGCATCCAAACTCCGTTTCGGTTAGTCGATGCCCACAGGCGCCCTCGGGCGTCGAGTGCTAGCATCCTGGCCTGTAAGCCCTCGGGCAGTGTCTCGTTGCATGGGCCGAAGAGGCGCTCGCTCGGTCCCCGGCACAGCAAGTCTGGCGAGGTAGCAGCCCAGATGGTCCCGTCGCTCGAGCGAAGAAAAGACCGAACGCCACCTGACCGAAGCGACGGCACGGGAGAGCAGGCGTTCGACGACGTGTGCAGAGTCTGACGGCAGCTGCTTCCGGTCAGGCTGCCGATCAGCAGGCCTCTCCCGTCGGTGAGGAAACTGGCGACGTTGGGGTTGCCTGGGGCGCCGGGACCGGGTGTGAGTTCGTAGGGAGGGCGGCGAAGGCTTCGGGCAGCCAACCCATAGCCTTGAAACGAAGCCCACAGCACGCCGCCCTCTATGATGAGGTCGGACGTAAAAGGTCCAGGCACAGCCTGTGGACCGGTTCCAGGTGGGAAGTGCCGCCACGCCCCGCCTTGGTCTCGGTGCCATATGCCTTCGCTGGAGCCTACCCAGACCGTACCGCTCGCCGAGTCCATAGCCAGGGACACCGGGTCTGACGTGTCGAGCACTCTGTTCCAGCCTTCACCCGCGGATTGGTAGACCCCGTCGAGAGCGCCCAGAAGGAGGGTGTCTTCGGAGAGCCAGACCAATCGGCCGAACGCTTGGCCGTCGGGAACGGCGCGCTGTCTCGTCCACGTGTCATCGGACAGGCACCAGAGGCCCGAAGTGTGCGCCGTACACACATCTCCGCTAGGCGAAGGAGAAAAGCGGAAAAACCATCCGTCAGGAAGGGACGACGCGGGGCGGACGTGTCCCGAAGGTTCGCGGACGAAAACGCCCTGGGTGGTGGCGATGAGCAGATGGCCGCTCTGCGTTTCGTAGAGATCTTGAACGAGGGTCTCGCCCAAGTCGAACGCGTCGATGGGGTAGGAGACGAAGCGGTGATCCGGCGCCGTGACGTGCTGCAGGCCGCCCCAGCCGGTCCACAACCAGACGCCGCCGGCCCGCCGAGGCGCGATGGCATAGACGTAGGGGTGGTTCAGCCCGTCCGGCTCGCCGGTGACGACCGACCGAGTGAAGCGGTAGCCGTCGTACCGGATCAGCCCTTGCGACGAACTGATCCAGAGATGTCCTCGCTCGTCTGTGGCCAGCCGGCGAATGAGCGGGTTGGGTAGCCCATCGGCAACGGTGAACCGAACGAAAGACGGCTCGGCAGGCGATTGGGCGAATAGCTGGTCTGCGGTTAGTCCGAGCAGGAGCGCGGCGAGGCACACGCGCCCAAGACCATGCACACGGGCGACGAGTAGGGAGCGCGGCATCAGGTTTGAGCTCTGCGGAGAGAGAAGAAAGCCGAAGTACGCAGGCTGTAGGAATGGTCAGGTTAGGGAAGAAGAGCCAAAAGATTCAGATCAGCTTCGTTGTGCACTCCTTCCCCATACAGCCTGGAGGCGCCCATGCACCGGCTTTTACTGCTTCGTATCCGCGCCACAGGTACCACGAGCCCACGCTGCGCCGTCCGAGCCAGTGCGCATCAGCATGGGTGGTTAGGGCGGCTTTCAGAGTTTTCTCTGTCTCCCAGTTGCGAGAGGCTCCGGCGTCCGGGCCACCGTAGACGAGCGCGAAGCCCTGCCGCACAGCCAGGTCACCCAGCGGCAGCACGTCGGGGCGGTGCAGCGTGAAGATCAGCAGCATGTGAGCCGTCCACACGCCGATGCCGCGCACCTGCGTCAGCCGCTCGACGAGTTCGGCGTCGCCCATCGCTTCCATATCGGCGCGATTGGGAACGGTGCCGTCGATCGATTTTGCTGCCAGATCGTGCATCGAGACGGCTTTGCTGCGCGAGACACCTGCAGTACGCAAGGTGTCGATTTCGAGCGAGGCGAGCGTGGCTGGATCGTTGGGGTTGCCGTGCAGGGCCAGCAACTCGGTGAGGCGTCCGTGGATCGTGCGGGCGGCGGCGGTCGAGACCTGCTGCGACGTGATGCTGCGTACCAAGTGCGGGTACGGTTCGCCTGGGCGGGGCGCCAGGGGGCACGGACCGGCGTGGGCGACGAGGCTCGCCAGAATCGGATCACGCTCCGACAGGTGGCGCACGGCGTCGTCTACGTCGTAGCGGGGTGACGGGGCATCGGTCGGGTCGGGCATGGGCCGAAGCTACGGCGCAGGCGGACGATAGAGGAGCGCACAAAAAAACCTCGGGCGCTCGCGGCAAAGCCGAAAGGACCCGAGGTCGAAGCCAGGCACGAGAGGCGGCGTGTGCCTGGCAGGTGGTGTAGTATGAGACAGGCGCGGGTATGTTTCCGATGCGTTAAGAGAATCTGCCGTGCAGGCGAGGCCAGCCGAGTCAGCATCCGTAGGGTATGTTTACCTCGGAGCGGTCCATCCACAACCAGCCAATCCGCCCGTCCGGCGTGCGGACACGTGCCCACCACTGCGCCTCGGCCTCGGTTTCGAGCGCGAATCCTGCGCTGTCGTCGCTGGGCGCCATCGTACCGTCGATCTGGCCCGTCGCGCCGCCGTACCACGCGCGGTAGAAACCCTCGCCGATGTAGTCGAGCACCAAAGCGCGCTCACCGTCGGCGACGAACCGCTCATCATCGTAGTCGATCCAGACCTGAGCGCTGTCGCGAGACACAGCCGATCCAAGACGTGTGAGAAGCAAGTGTCCGGTCTGCGCGTCTAGCTCGGTTCCGGTGGATAGCGTCGCTATCGGCATCGCTGTCGTGTCGTCGGGCGTGGCGTAGATAAGCACATCGGCGCTAGTGATCCAGGTCGAGTAGGAGCAGCACTCGAACGGGCACGCGCGTTCGACGCGGAGGGGGACGGTTGGCCGGTCCGGCAGGTCACCGTACAGTGCGGCGTCGAGTACGAGTGTGTCGGGCGGGGCTACGGCGTCCGTCGCAGGCAGATCGGGATCGGGCGTGGCACAGGCGGCGAGGACGAGCAGCAGGAGCGGGGCGATGCGGCGCATGACGGCTGAAATGGAGGTTTGTGAAGGACGGTGAGTCGCTCTTTATGGTCGGCCAGCCTCTGCGAAGGGAAGGCAACTGACTGCGAAGCGTCGCTTGGGCGTGGTGAAGGGGTTTAGTAGGCGATACAGGGACGACGGCGTGCCGCCTCGGTGCACGGGAGAGAGCGCAGACGAACGGTGGTGCGCAGAGAAGGCCGGTAGCGCCGCAACGAGGTGCGCGATAGGGGTGACTGCGGGCGCGGAGTCCACCACATGGTCAGGGCTGGAGGATTGCGAGTTCGTGAGCGAGGCGGTGAGCGCCCGGAAAACCGGTCGGCGCGTCCGGTCCCCACCACCGGTACGTGTCCTGACCGCTGCCGCGCCGGACGACGAGCGAGCGGTTGAAGGCGTCGGCGCCGGGCGGTGGAGCGGTATACAGCGGTCCCTCTTCGAGGCGGTCGAGCGCGGCCTCCAGGCGCCGCCGCTCGCTCCGGTGCAGCGGGCGCCACCGGCCCATGTGCGAGCAGTACGTTCCGCCGAGCACGCGGACTTCGCCGTGCCGCACCTCGACCTCGACGTGGTGATCGTACTGTCCTTCCATCTTGTAGTGGAGGTCGAGCGGTACGGTGGGCGAAACGAGCGAGCGGATCAGGCGGAGTAGCGGCATCCGGCTGCAACGCGCGTGTGGCGCCTCGGCTTCCTCGCTGCCTGCTCAGTTGCGCGCTCTCAACTCCGCATCGAGCAAGCGCCCCCAGGTCGCATCGAACGGATGCACCTCGCGCACGACCGAATCGCCCCGAACGACCGAGCGGCCCTCGTTGGCCCAGCGGAAGATCGACCCGGCGAGGTTGTGCACGTCCGTAAACCCGGCCTCACGTAGCCGCTGCGTCACGCGCGCCGAGCGGTAGCCGACCGAGCAGTAGACGACGACCGGACGCGTGCGCGGCACGTGGGCCAGCAGCGCGCTCAGGCTGTCGGCGGACGCGTCGGGCGGCACGTTCCGGGCGTCGGCGAGGTGGCTGACGGCGTACTCGGCGGGCTGCCGCGCGTCGAGCAGCAGCAGCGGCGTCCGGGCGTCGTCGGCGAGCCACGCGGCGAGGCTGTCGGTCGAGAGCGTCGGCGTGCCGGGGAAGTCGCGCGCGATCATCGACTCGGTCGCGCGCCAGCCGATCGAGCCGTCGCCACTCTGCGCGCAGCCGACCGTCGACAGGCTGATAGAGGCCAGAAGCGGGAAGACGTAGCGGAGCATGGGCGAGGTGAGTAGCGGACGTGTTGCACGCCGCGACGGGCGCCGCGTTCAGTTGCCGCTCAGGAACGCCCACGCCATCCGCGCGCCCTCGACATCGTGGTTTTGCGGACCGACTACCCGCTCCAGCCAGCCGGGAAGCCGGTGCGCCCGCGACGGCATCGCATGACCGCCACCCTCGACGACGCAGACGCGGAGCGCGGCCCCGACCGGCGGCGCCGGGTAGTGCTCGCAGACGATGGTGCTGCCGTCGTCGGGATCGCGATCGGGGATTCGGAGCGTGTCGGGCGCCGAGGCCAGCCTGTTGGCGTGCCGCCACGCATCGCGCGTGGCGAGCGACGACAGGTGAGACCCGCGCCCGCCGGTATCGCCTCCCTCGAACGGAGCGATCGCGTCGGCCGTCCCGTTGACGATCACGATCGGAACGGGCGTCGACGGAGCGGCGCACTCGGTCGCGTCGGGCAGGTTGGCGATGAAGCGGCGGCCCCAACGACGCGCTCGTGCCGTTCGGTCGCGATCCGAAATGTCATCTTGCCGCCGTTCGACGCTCCGGTAACGTAAGATCGCTGCTCGTCGACCGGAAACCGCTGAGCCGCCCACTCGGCGAGGGCCACGACGAAGCCCACATCGTCCGCCTTGGATTGGGTGACCGGATCGTCGTTGGGAGGTCGGCAGTCGTTCCAGTGTTGATCGTCGCCGCCCGGTCTTCCGGTTTTCGAGTTGGTGCCGTTCGGGACGATCAGTAGAAAGCCCGCGTCTTCGGCGATGGCCGTCCACTCTTGTGTGCCTCCGGCATTCGATGCGAACACCTTGTCCATGCTCTGTTTGCCGCCGTGGAGCAAGACGACCGCGTGCGATCCGTCGACGATCCGGTCGGGCACGTAAAATCGAAACTGCCGCTCCGCCCCGTCGTGCGCCAGCGTCCCCTCGTGCCACCCCGGCGCGACGCTGTCCTGAGCCATCGGCTCAATGCCGGAACCTGCGGCGCACCCCATCAGCGTCGCCGACGCGCAGGCGATGAGGACGAGGACGGGCGCGTTCGAAACGTCATGGGAGCGAGGCGATGGAGTCTGTTCAGCGTACGGCGCGGAATGATGCACGCCTGTGCCGGTCGCGTGGTTATCGACGCAGTCACCCGGCCAGCGCGCCGACCATGTCGCGGGTGTAGCTGCGTGCCAGATCGACGAGGACGGCCATGTCGGGGCCGAGTTTGGGGATCACGAGGATCAGCAGCACCATCCCGACGCCCAGCTTGAGCACGAACGAAAGAGAGAACACGTCGGCTTGCGGAGAGGTGCAGGGGGGGGGCAACGTCCAGGCCGAGCCACGCGAACGGTGATGGTTTTATTTTGCAGCAAGTGACGGGTTGAATTAGCCCATACCGACAGCTACTCCATTGATCGAGTCGCGGTGAGGTAGAGGAGCTAGCGTGCGGCGAGGGCGAGTACGCGCCATGAGGGTTCGTCGCCCAAAGTCTCGCTGTGCTGAAGCGTGACCACAAAGCGGCCTTCTCCTTTCAGGAGGGATTCACCGGAGGACAGCAGATGAGAAGACACGGATGCTTCGAGCGTCTGGTTCGAGTCCAGCGCGGGTGTGGCAGATCCATAGGCACGGATTTCCTCTACCTTGAACCGGCACAGCCAGAGAGTCGCATCCGCATCATCGCACCCCAAAGGCGAAACTACGAGCACGACGGTGCCGGGGGCTGGGCCGGGATTGGGAATAGGCGGAGTGAGTGGGGGAGATTCGCGCTGGACGTTCGCGGTGTCCTTAGGGATCGGTTGCGGGCTGACGGGCGGCGATGTTGAACATCCGGCGGTGAGCAGCACGACAAGTAAGAAGGTTCTGGTCATGGAAGACATAAAAAAGCGTCCTCGGTCTTGTGGAAAACCGAGGACGCAGAGGGTTGAGGAGTGCGTCAGGTTAGCGCACGACAGTGAACTGCTGTGTGGCCCTGAACGACTCGCCCACGGCGCGGATCATGTAAACGCCCGCAGCTAGCCCGGACGCATCATAAGTCACCAGCTGGGATTCGTCGGATTTGAGATCGTCGTCGAAGATCACGGCGACACGCCGGCCCCGGGTGTCGTAGATCGCCACACTCACGCGCTGATCCTGTCGCGCGGCCACTTCCAAACTGACCTGATCTCGGACCGGGTTGGGGTAGGGCGTGCTGAGCAGGAAGGGTTGGGACAGCGAGACGGCTGCTTCCACTTGGGGCGAGTATTCGAAGGCGCCATCCAAGTCTACCTGGCGCAGGCGGAACGCGTAGCGACCGGCGCTCAGTCCGTCGACGGTGAAGGAGTAGCTCTGAGACTCGAGAGTCGTGCCCGCTCCTTCGATGAACGCTTGCTCCATGAACGCTTCGTCGGTCACCACCGAGACGGCTGTACTCGATGGAGAATCCTGCGTTGTTGGTCTCGCTTGCCGTCTCCCATGACAGGTTGACGGTCGATCCGTTGGCCGTCGCGTCGAAGGCGACTAGTTCGACCGGTAGCACGTTCACGGTCGCCGTATAGGTGCCACGGCCGTGCGTACCTGCCACGATCAAGCCATCGCTCGGCCGCGTGTCTACGTCGTCCACCACTACGTTGCCGATGTCCGCTTCGAGCGCCCAAACCGTCGAGCTTCCGTTGAGCGTCTCGGTCGAGTACAGGCCGATGCTGGTGGCGACGTAGTAGCCCGTGCCTCCGGCCGTGAGCTGCGGCATGATGGCCGCGTCGCGGAACGAGGGAAGCGTCAGGTTGCCCTCGACGTTCGTCCACGTGGGCGTGGCGGCGAGCGCGTTCGCGGTGTGCCAGACGCTCACGACACCATAGTTGGAGTACGTGACCAGCACTTCGTTCTCGTCGATCGCGTTGATGGCGATCCCACTAGGGAAGCCGCTCGACCCAGTGGGCGTAATGTTCACCGGCGCAGTTCCTGCCGCCGACGTGAGTGCGTTGTCGAGGCGGTAGAGACCGTTCGTGGCTCCATAAAAGAGCGCCGTGCCGCCGATACTCAAGCGCCGTGATGGTACCGGTTGTGTTAGCACCCGTCAGTTGCGTCCAGTTAACGGTCGCGGTGTTATAGGCCGCGCCACCTACTCCGTCCTCGACAAAGAGCGGAATCTCTTCGAGGTTGGTGTTGCGCCACAGCGCCGCTCCAGCCGGATAGAACATGGCGTGGTTGCCCTGATCCGTCACGACGAACGGCGTGATGAAGAGCTGACCGTTGCCCGCAGCGACAGGGTTTACGCGAGCGATGTCGCGAAGGATCGTGTCATCGCTGTCGTTGTAGACGCTGCGCGTGACGCTTCCGGTCTGCGAGGAGACGTAGCGCGAGACACCAGTGGGGCGGCTGGGGCTGTTGGCCGCTCCCGTGTTGGTACGAATGGCGCAGTCGGCACCGTCGCCACTGCCGATTTCGGACCAGGACTGAGCGGCTCCGGCTATAGTCGAGATCCACGTTCCGTTGTCTTGGAGTCCGCCTGCTACGGCGTCGTCCGCATCGTCCGGGTTGACGCACGTCTTGTAAAACTGTGTGGTGTAGTAGCCGTTGTTGAGGTCTACCCAGGCCACGCCACCGTCTCCTGCCGCCGTCACATTATCTGTACGCTGGATGCCGCCGTCGTCGCCCGAAATGAACTCGTTGGCGTTGGTGGGATGCCACACGAACGAGTGCTGGTCCGGGTGGTGCTCAGGATACTGTGCGAACGGGTTGGTCGTAGCCGTAGCTGGGTCGTACCCGCCGATCCAGGTGTTGGTCGTGGAGGACGCGTCGGCTCCGATGTCGAGCCGCCACAGGCTCACGCCGCCCAGGATGACCACATTGTTGTTCGTGGGCTGGGGCGTGACGTACATATCGTAGCCGCCCTGAGTGTTGTAGTTGCCCGTCGATCCGCCTCGCTGCGGGCGCGCCGCGGAAAAATCGGTCCACGTTCCACCTGAGCAGAGCGTGGCGGCGCTGGCAGCACTGCGACGTAGCAAATCTCCGTTCTGGCTGACCACCCAGACCTGCGTCTCGTCGCCGCTGAGGCCCAGCTCGAGGCGGCCAAAGTTCGCACCGCTAACCGGGAATGTCGGGCTGATATTGGCCCAGGCGATTCCATCGGCAGAGCAGAACACACCGTTCTGCGTACCACCGGAGTGAAGGGCAGCGAACAGGATGCCCGTCGAGGTGACGAGCACATCGGCAGCGCCGGTGCTGATCGAACCCGTAGAAGTGGTCGACCGAGAGAGCACGTTGGCGAGCGTTGCGAACCCGTCCGTGCTGCGAAGAATGTTACCCCCTGCGGCGACGTAAACCTCTTGCTGCGCCACGTTCGAGGGGTCTATGACTATTTCAGACGTGTAGTCGAAGAAGCTGTCGAACGATTCCTGTGAACCAACCTGAGTCGATGAGATGGCCGACCAGGAGAGTCCACCGTCGGTGGACTGGTAGAGTCCATGACCCCGATACGGGGCGCCGTTCCCACTCGAGGAGTTGCCGGCAAACTCGCCTGCCGAAGCGTAGAAATTGGCTGTCTGTCCGGGGCGCGTATCTTGAACGATGTCCGTGATAGAAGGGCGATTGGTCGTGCCGAACACGGAAGCCCACGTTGTACCGCCGTCGGTGGAGCGGTAGACGCCTCCCGAGACGCCGCCCGCTAGGAGCGTGTTGCCGGTCGGGTCGGTGACGTCGCGGACCAGCCCGCGGGTGCGTCCGCCCACGTTGAAGGGGCCGCGTTGCGTGAACATCGAAACCTGCTGCTTGCCAAGGCTGTGGTCGCGGGAGGGCAGGCCTTGGGCAAAAGCGGCTTCCTGCACGGAAATAGTCGATGGAATCTCGCCCGTTGAAGGATCGTGGAGGCGCATCCACTCAAAGCGTGCGCGTGCTTCGGGATCGTCCGCGGAGCCTATCGAGGCGCGTTCGGCTCGGTGAGCCATGTTCAACGCCAGTGAGGGGTCAGACGGCTGGGTGGGCCAGAGCGCCCATGCGAGGGCCAAGAATGCGAGCGCGAGCGCGCCCAGGAGAGGGTAACGGTGCTTCATGGGATGGGGGAAGGAGAGCCGGACCGATTCCGTATTGGCTCGTGATGAGGGCGATCCGAGTCAGAGGAGGACTAAGATTTCAGTAACAGACTGGTATGTTACAGCTTGGGGGCGGTAGCACCAAGCTACCGCACAACTTTAGGCGTGCTCCGCTACGAGAGGTCCATCAGTTCAATACGTCGAAGGGTGCAGTCACCCCGCCAGCGCGCCGACCATGTCGCGGGTGTAGCTGCGTGCCAGATCGACGAGGACGGCCATGTCGGGGCCGAGTTTGGGGATCACGAGGATCAGCAGCACCATCCCGACGCCCAGCTTGAGCACGAACGAAAGAGAGAACACGTCGGCTTGCGGAGACGTGCGGGCGTAGACGGCCAGGACCAGGTCGACGGTGAACAGCGTCACCATGAACGGCGCGGCCAGGCGGACGGCGGTCTCGAACAGCATGCCCATCCACGACAGCAGCAGCGGTCCCGGCGGCGGCGACTCCGGCGGTCGCCAGGGGAATCGCGCGGAACGAGAGGGCGAGCGCTTCGATGACGTGGTGGTGTCCGTCGAAGAGCAGGAACAGCAACATGAACAGCGAGCTGACGAGCCGTCCGATGGCATTTTCGGTGTGCCCGCTGATCGGATTGAAGGCTTGGGACATCGTCAGGCCCATCTGAAACCCCATCACCTCGGCGGCGACTTGGAGCACGTAGGTCACGAACTTTGCCGCGAACCCGATCGTCAGTCCGGTCGCCGCTTCCATCAGAACCGCCACGACGAAGCCGACCGGATGCAGGACCCAGTCGGGCATCGGCCCGGCCATGTGGACGAGCGAGTAGGCCAGCAGCGTGCCGAGCAAGACCCGGAGTTGGACCGGAATGCCGCTCTGCCCGAAGATCGGCGCCGCCATGAGCACGCCGCCCACGCGCACGAACACGAGCAGAACCGAGAGGACATAGAGTGGCGAGATCAACTCCATCGCGGGCGCGTCAGCGGCTGACCGACGGGATGTAGGCGAACGCGCTGTACATGAAGTCGCCCAGCATCTCGAGCATCCACGGGGTCAGCAGGATCAGGATCAGCGCGGCGCCCAGAATCTTGGGAATGAAGCTCAGCGTCATCTCCTGAACGGACGTGATCGCCTGCAAGATGCTGACGGCCAGTCCGATGATGAGTGCCACGCCCAGGATCGGCGCGGCAACCGTCAGTGTGAGCACCAGGGCTTCCTGGACCCAGAAGAGCGCAACGTCAGAGTTCATATCAGAAAATGTGTAGGGGCGACGCCGCGCGTCGCCCGGGGCAAGCGCAGGGGATGATGCGATTGTAGCGTCACAGCATGCTGCGACGGGAAGCAAGGGGCTAAGGTTGAGGAAGGCTGCGGGCGTTGGAGATCGCCACGGCCTGCGGCCTCGAGATGATAGTTGGAAGGAGTGGTGCCGGGCTGCTGGCTTGCGGAAGTATGTGGGGACGGGGACAGTGGCAGTTACGTCAGCAGGTAGCCGCTCACGACGGATTCTACGATCAGGTACCACCCATCGGTCAGCACGAACAGCAGCAGCTTGATCGGCAGCGAGATCATGATCGGCGGAAGCATCATCATGCCCATCGACATCAGGACGGACGACACGAGCAGGTCGACGACGACGAACGGAAGGAACAGCATGAACCCGATCTGGAAGGCCACGCGCAACTCGCTGATTACGAATGCGGGCACGAGCACGTGGAGCGGCACGTCGTCGGCACTCGCGTACTGCGTCGTGCCCGACAGGTCCATGAACAGCATCAGGTCTTTCTGCCGCACCTGGCCCAGCATGAAGCCGCGGATCGGCCCGGCGGCGCGCTCGAATGCGATCGTTTGGGTGATCTCGCCGTCGAGGTAGGGCTGGAGCGCCTGCTCGTTGATCGTGTTGAGCGGCTGGTACATGATGAAGACCGTCAGGAACAGCGACAGGCCTACGATCACCTGGTTCGGCGGAGACCCTTGCATCCCGAGCGCCGTCCGCAGCAGCCCGAAGACGATCACGAGGCGTGTGAACGAGGTCATCAGGATGATGATCGACGGCGCCAGCGTCAGGACGGTCAGCGTGAGCAGAAGCTGGATCGGCAGCGCGTAACCGTCCTCCTGGCCGACCAGGCTGATGTCGGGCAGGCCGCTGCTGGGCTGGACCGGCTGCGTCTGGGGCGCGAGCGACGGAAGCGCCTGCGCCTGCTGGCCCTGGGCTGAGCGCTGAGCGTGGACCGGCGCGGCGAACGCGAGACCGATCAGCAGCAGGGCGAGAAACCGGCTCACGAATGCGCCCCAGATTGCGAGCCGGGGAGACGGATGCCGTAGCCGCCGAGCACATCGGCAAACGAAGCGGCAGGCGACGACGTGGGTGCTTCGGTCGGATAGGCGGTGCCGTCGCCCGAGGATGATGATGCGTCGAAATCCGCTTTCGAATACCGAGCCAGCGTTGTCAAACCGCCTGCATTCTGCCCAACGACGAGCACGTCCGGCCCGACCGCAACCAGGTGAACGGTCTGCCCGGGCGCCAGCGTCAGGTTGCCCAGCGTACGCAGCGACGAGGCCGAGTCGGCGGCAAGCGTACCGTCATCGCGCTGCCGTTTGAGACGAACGGCCCACCATGCCCCGCCACCGAGCAAAAGCGCGACGATGGTGAAGCGTCCCCACGGGGTCGCCCGGTCGCTGCGTCCGAGCGGTTCGCTGCGCGCCACGGTTCCGGCGTCCAGGTCGGCACGCTGCGTGCGGTCTACAGCCGCTCCGTCCGCGAACAAGTCAGCGCCCGTAGCCCGGTCCGGTGTAGCCTGCTGAACAGACTGCGCCCGAGCGGCCGGAGGCGATGGGATGAACTGCGAAGCGCCCCACAGTACGACTAGGGCGAGCGCGCACCACCCGGCACGGCGGAGAGCACGACCCGCTTCGACGCGAGGAGCAGGGGAGAGGACGGACATGCAGGAGGAAAGCGGGTGACGCTCTCCCTGCAGGCAAACGCGGTGCCTCGACCTCAAACCGGCGTCAGACGACGATCTGCGGTGTCTGCTCGGCTCGGGAGCGGCACGTTTTGCCTTTCGCCTCTACGCGAGGCGGCGAGGCCTACCAGGTCTCACCCTCGTCTGACTCCACTTGAGGGCCATTCGTGAATCGCCCTTACGTGCCAATGGTGCACTCCGCGCAGCTTGCCGGGGAGGCGTGCGCGTGGGTCAAATGAACACCTTGTCGCGCCTGCGCTTGTTGACGATGCTGGTCACGCGGACGCCGAACTGCTCGTCGATCACGACGGCCTCGCCCTCGGCGATCAGCTTGCCGTTGGCGTAGATGTCGAGCGGCTCGCCCATCAGTTTGTCGAGTTCGATCACGCTGCCGGTCGTGAGGCGCAGCACGTCGGCGAGCGGGAGTTTTCGGCGGCCCAGCTCGACGATCACCTCGAGGTCTACGTCGACCAGCATGTTGAAGTTGGCGCCGACGGTCGCGCTGGCGTCGAAGCTGTCGCCGCCCACGTCGGGGAAGTCGGGCCGGGCTACCTCGACGGGCGATGCCACTTCGGCTTGCTGCTTTTGCTGGCGTTTCTGCTGCGTTTGCCGTGCCGTCGGGGCGTCAACGAGGAGCAGGCCGTCGAGCGTTTCCTCGCCCATCGCCAGTGCGAAACGCGTCAGGTGTGTCGTCTCGGGCAGGTGCACGTCGCGTGGATCGGTCACCACGTCGAAGCGCAGTTCAGGCAGTTTGAGCTCGGCGTTGGCCGACCGGACGGCGCCATAGATCTGTGCGAGCACCTCGCGCATCAAATCGTCCGCGCCTTCCTCGCCGATCTCCATCGGCATCCCGAGCATCGCCTGGCTACACGCCGACAGCCAGCCCGCATCCAGCCACAGACCGACGCTGAGTTGAGGCGTGACGGCCTGAAACGTGAGCATGTCGCCCGACGTGTCGAGCAGGCTCTGATGCGTGGCCTGCTCGGCGGGTGGCTCGGCCGAGAGCGTGCCGCTGCTGAGCAGCGTCGCGAGGACGCCTTTGACGGCGTCGAGGGAAGTGTGCGTGGCGTTCATCTAATCGTCGGAGTCCGAAAACTGGGGGGAGGGCGCTATCGTGTCGAGGATGCGCAAGGCGTGGCGCTTGCCCGAGCGTCCGGGCAGCGCCGAGAATTTGCGTCCTTCGCCTGCGAACACCTGGATCGGATCGTCGACGGCGCGGCCGAGCGGGATCACGTCGCCGGGCTGCAGGTCGCTCACGTCGTGGAGCGAGACCATCGCCTGGCCTAAGACGGCGCGCAGTTCGACGGCGACTTTGCGCAACTCGTTTTCGTATCGCTCGCGATGCTCGGGTGGGACCGGCGCCGAGTTGCCGCTGATCCACTGCTTGAGGCCTGCGCGGCCGAGCATCTTTTCGAGCAGCAGGTAGGGGTAACACAGGTTGAGAAACGACTTGTGCTCGTAAACGGTCACTTCGAACGTGCAAACCAGTGCAGGTTCGACAGCCGGAATGATCTGGACGAACTCGGCGTTGGTCTCGAAGGCGACTTCCTCGAACTTGACCTCTTGGGCCTGGCGCCACGCCTTTTCGAGTTCGCCGAAGCAGCGGTTCATCACCTTGCTCATGATGCGCCGCTCGATCTGGCTCACCTCGCGCGCCTTCTTCGAGAAACGTCCCTTGCCCGCCGAACAGTTTTTCGATGGTGAACACGACCAGCCGCGGGTCGAACTCGAACACGATCTTGTGATTCAGATTCGTCTCCTCGGCGACGTAGATGGCCGATGGCGGCGCGCTCGACATCACGTATTCCGAGTACATCACCTGGTCGACCGCCGTCAGCCCGATGTCGACGATGGTGCGCAGCTGGGCCGATAGGAAGACCGAGAAGTCGCGCGCGAACGACTCGTGTACGTAGGTGAGCACGCGCATCTGGTCCTGCGAAAACAGACGCGGGCGCTTGAAGTTGTAGGGCAGGACGTGGCGCTCAGCCTCGCGCTGCATGAGTCCCTCGAGCGCCTCTAAATCGTAGCCGCCCGGCGCGTCGTCCATCTGGCTGCGCACATCGAGCAGCAGGTCGATTTCGTTCTGGGAAAGCTGCTTCATGGACACGGAGCCGGTAGGCGAGGTGGGGTGTCCAGTCTCTCAGGCAAACGCGGTGCCTGTCGCATTCGTAGGGATTTCGACCCATTTCGAGCCGATTGCCGGGAATGAAGGGACGACAGGACGGCAGGTTTTGCCGGTCGCCTACTTTAAGCGCGCCCACATCGCCGCCAAGCCGTTCGCACCATGCGAAGGCGCTACTGTTGCGCCTGCGGCAGCGGCATGTCGAGCCAGACGCGGTCGCGGCAGCGGATGCCGTCTTCGACGATGGGGGCGTCGTACGTCCGGTCGAAGTAGCCTCGGTCGATGCTTGCCATGCGGAAGCCTGCGCGCTGATAAAACTTGAGCTGGTCGAGGCTGGAGTTGCCCGTCGCCACGCGCATCGTCTGGGCGCCCAATCGGATGGCTTCTTCGCGCGCGTTGATGAGCAGCCAGCGCCCGACGCCCTGCCTGCGGTACGCGCGTTCGGTAGCGATGGCGTGCAACTCGGCGATGCCCTCGTCTGTCAGCTCGACGATAGCGATGCCCACAACAGTGTTTCCGGCGTACGCGCCCAACCGTGAGGCCTGCTCGATGTATACCTCGACGTGCGCGCGTTCGGGGTCGGCTTCGAGCACCAGGGACCAGGGCAGGTCGGCTAGCGGAATGGTGCGGAGTTCGAGCGAGCCTGAGGCGGTCATGAGAAGAAGCGGTCGTGGAGTTCGCGGACGCCATCGGTCTCGCCGATGATCGTCAGGCGGTCACCGGCTTCGAGCAGCGTACTGCCCGATGGCACGACGGACTGACCGTCGCGGTGGACGAGGGCGACGAGCACGCCTTGGGGAAGACGCAACTCGTGCAGGCGTCGACCGATGAAGCTGGCCGTCGTTCCGCCTGAGTCGAGCACGAGGGTGAGGTAGCGGTCGTTGGTGACGAGGGTTTCCCGAATCGCCTGTTCGTTGGATGCCACGCGCCACGCGTCGAGGAACCCGTCCTCGTCGATCCGGCTCGCCAGCGCGGCCAGCGTGCGCAGGTGCTGACCCGGAGGTTCGGTCGGGCTGACGAGCACGAAGACGGCGAATATCTTGCCGGTCGCCTCTTCGCCGTCGGTCACGTCCAGGTCGTAGGCGGGTGCTTCGAGTCCGTCGCGGCTGCGAACGAGCGCGAGGAACGGGCGCTCCAGTCCGGGCAGGCGTTGGTGCGGAAGCGCAGCGCCTCGGATGACCGGCGTCGCTCCGAATCGGGCGCCGTGGAGCAGCCCCTCGGCTAGTTCGTCCGTCGGTCTGCCCATACGCTCGGCCAGCGCGTGCGCCGCCTCACGTACCACCGATTCGTAGTCGCGTCCTCCATCGGCGTCGATCACGACCGACTGCGTCACCAAGGTCTCGAACGGCACGAAATCCGACATCTCCTTGTCCTTCAAGATCGTCCGTAGTTCTTCGTCGAGACCGTCGTATTGGCGCTTGCCGAGACGAGCGAACAGGTGGTAGATAGCGCCCTCACGCTCCACATTGGGGTTGGGCTGGACGTAGTACGCGTACCATGCCAGGCTGAGGAGGATTGTCAGGCCCGTCAGGCCCAGCGCCAGCGCGCCCATCTGCGTGATCAGCACGATCGGCGCGACGATGCCCGCGATCTGCATCCACGGGTAGAGCGGGCTGCGGTAGCCGGGCACGTACGACGGAATGTGGCTCTCACGCATCACCAAGACGGCGACGTTGACCAGGGCAAAGATCACCAGCTGAAACGCGCTCGCCAGCTTGGCCAAGCTCTCCACGTCCAGCGCGACGATGGCAACGATCATCAGGATGGCCGTCACGACGATCGCCAGCGTCGGCGTGCCGCTCTTGCCCAGAACCGACAGGCGGGGCGACACGAGCAGGTCGCGCGCCATCGCCATCGGATAGCGGCTCGCTGACAAAATGCCCGCGTTTCCGGTCGATGCAAACGCTGCGATCGCGGCGACGACGATCAGGTAGAGGCCCCAGCTCCCGGGCAGCCACGTGAAGAAGCTCTCGGCTGCCGTCGCGATGGGCGTCAGGTCGCTGCGCAGTTCTGCGGGGTCCAGGACGGCGACGAGGATGAAGACTCCGACCACGTAAAGCGCCGTCGCCGTGGCGAGCGAGAGCATCATGCCCAGCGGAATATTGCGATCCGGGTTCTGCACTTCTTCGGCAACGCTCGCCACCTTGGTCAGCCCAGCGTAGCTGACGAACACCAGTCCGATCGTCGCGATCAGGCTCCCGCCGCCGAACGGGGCGAACGGCGTGAACTGCCGCTCGACGTTGGCCGACCCCAGCGAGACGACCTCGACCAGCCCTTGCACCACGAAGAACATCAACACGCCGACCAGAACCGCTACGAGAAGCCGTTGCAATCCGCTCGTCTCTTTGGCCCCGACGATGTTGAGAACCGCAAACGCGACCGTCAGTCCGGCCGCCAGCGGCTTGATCGGCACGTCGATCAGGAAGTAGAGGTAGGCGCCCATCCCGATCAGCGCGAACGCGCTTTTGAGCACGAGGGCGAGCCATGTTCCCAGCCCGCCGACCGTTCCGGCGAGCGGCCCCAGGCTGCGGTCGAGAAAGTAGTAGGTGCCGCCCGCTTTGGGCATCGCCGTCGACAGCTCGGCCTGGCTGAACATCGCCGGGAGGATGAGGACGCCCGCCAGCAGGTAGGCGAGGACGGCAGCGGGACCCGCTTTGGCCGTCGCGAGGCCGGGCAATAGGAAAAAGCCCGAACTGAACATCGCTCCCGTACTGATCGCGTACACGTCGAAGAGCGTCAGTTCTTTCTTCAGTTTGGTCGTCGGCACAGGTAGTGGGTTTGGGACCCTGAAACTAGGGCGCCGGCAAAGCAAGCCGGTGTGAGATCGTGCGAGGGAAACATGTCGTGCGTTGCAGACATGACAAGCTGAGACCGACAGCGCTGTCGGCACCCTATTTCTTCCGATTATGCTTCGATTCGCTGTTCTGACTTTGCTCGCCCTGAGCGCCTGCACCCCCGACACGCCGTCGACCGCCGTCGCTCCCATAGAAGCGGCGCCGGAAGGCCCTGCCACGTCCCAACTGATCGACGCCGCAATGGAGCGTGCCCACGCGGTCGAAGAAGCTCTGCGACCCGTCTCGCTGCTGACGCCCGGTCAGATTCAAGGGCTGCAAAAGCACCGAAACGCCGCTCAGCTTGACGTCGCTCGAGCACGAGGCGTCTCCCAGCCCGTCGACACCGACGCTCGCCGAACGCTCCTGTCCAGCGGGCGACTGGTCGAGCTAGGCGACACGACGTGGTGGGTGGTCCGCGAGATGGACTACTCGTCGCCTCTCGTCACGGCTGCCGCTCACGACCTGCTCGTCGAGATCGGCCAGCGATTCCATGCCCGGCTGGCCGAGCATGGTGTGCCGCCGATGCGGTTCGAGATCACGTCGGCGCTGCGCACGCCAGACGATCAAAGCGACTGCGCAGAGTCAACCGCAACGCTGCACGCGAGACGACGCATCAGTTCGGCACGACCGTCGACGTGACCTACGCCAGCTTCCGCGCGCCGATGACGATCGAGGGCGTCGAGCCGGGATCGGACGCCGAGCGCATGACGCGGATCGCGCTCGACTTGGCCGGTGGCCGGATGGCGCTCGAACTCAAAGCCGATTTAGGCCGGATGCTGCGCGAGTTGCAGGACGAAGGCGCCGTCATGGTGACCTACGAGCAGCGACAGCCCGTCTTCCACATGACGGCGACGCGGTAGGTGCCAGCGTTACTGCATCACGTACTGCGTGAAGTAGAAGCGCTCCACTTTCCCCACGTCGATAACCTTGTTGATCTCCGTCCGCAGCGTGTCTTTGAGTGCCGCACGCTGGGTGATGTCGGCGAGTTGAGGAACGCTCTTTCCGCCCATCACGGACAGCATCGCGTCGCGAACGACAAACTCGCGCTCGGCGATCTGGTCGATCGTTTCCTGCTCTGCTGCTTCCAGCGCGACGTTGACGAGCAGATAGCGCGAACCGCCCGAGCCTGCCGGATTGATCGTCATGCCGGTGATCTCGTGGAACAGCCGAACTGCAGCTCTTCGCCGTCCTCTTCGTCCGGCTCCTCGACGGCCTCTGCTACCTCCCCGCCCTCGCCCGGTGCCGACACGTTCTGCACGGGCACACCGGTTGCCGTAGCGACGACGCGTGAGACGACGGCGTACTGCGAGAAGGAAAACAGTGCGCCGCCGCAGACCGAGAGAACGGCTATGGGGATCAGGATGGCAGCGAGGCCAACCTTGCGCTTGGGGGTAGGTAGTTCAGTTACGTTTGCCATTGGGTCCAGCGAAAAAAGATCTCGACACGCCGGTTACGGCCTCGGCCGTCTGCCGTGTCGTTGGTATCGATCGGGTGATGCTCGGCCATGCCGAGCGGGGTGTAGCGCTGGGGGGGCAGGGCGCTGGGCGAAGAGAGAAGCAAGCGGACGACCGACGAAGCCCGCGCCGTCGACAGCTCCCAGTTGCTGGGAAAGCGTGCCGTGCGGATGGGACGGTCGTCGGTGTGGCCCTCGACCACGACGGCTTGCACGTCGTCGGTCAAGAGGTTGGCGATCAGGCCGAGCAGGGTGCGCGAGGGCTCGATGATCTCGGCTTGCCCGCGTTGAACATCGCGGCGTCGTTGATGACGAAGTGCATGCCGTCCTCGGTCAGGTCGGCGTTGACCAAGCCCGATAGGTTGTTGGCGTCGATGTAGGCGAGCAGTTCTTCGTAGCGCTGTGCCATCTCGACGCTGGCGCGGTCCGTGCTCTCGCGCGCGGTCGACTCCATGGACGGCTGCTCGACAGGCGGCACGGCGGACTCGAACATCATCACGCCGGTGCGGCCCTGGAAATAGCTCAGCGCCTCCTTGAACTTCTCGACTTTGACCTCGGACATCGCGACGAGCATGACGAAAAACGTCAGCAGCAGCGTCACCATGTCCGAAAACGTCGCCATCCAGAAGGGGGCGGTGAGTTCTTTGATCTCGGGTTCGTCTTTGGAGGCCATACGTGGTAGGGAAGCAGTGAGCTTCTGTCTACCTCACGTATCGGCGGCCCGACAGCGCGACTTAACTCCTGGGTGTCCGAATCCTGTTCGCCGAGGCGCGCCCGGCTCTCTCCAACACAAAACGGGAGAGCCGAACCCAGTCGACCCTCCCGCTTGGAGTAGGCAAGAGCCTAGGTCAGGCGTATGTGTTGAGCATGACCGGCATGATCAGCATCAGCAGGTCCTCTCCAGCGTGCTGCTCGCCCGGCGTGACGATGGCGGCGCGGTTGGGCGACGAGAGTGCGATCACCACGTCCTCGGCGTCGACGTTGCTCAAGACCTCGGTCAGGTAGTCGGCGTTGAAGCCGATGGTCATCTCCTCGCCCGAGAAATCGGCCAGGACAGTTTCCTTGGCCTCGCTCGAGCGGTCCACGTCTTCGGCGGCGACTTCGATCTGATCGGTCGTCAGCGACAGGCGGAGCTGCTTGAGCGTTGCCGACGCGTAGAGGCCGACGCGCTTGACGGCAGCCAGCAGGCTCTGCCGGTTGACCGTTGCCGTTCGGTCGTTCTCCATCGGGATGACGGCCTGGTAGTTGGGATAGGATTCCTCGATCATGCGCGCCACGACTCGGGCGTTTTCGAACGTGAAACCGACGTACCCACCCGACACGCTCAGCGTGCAGGGGCCGTCGCTCGCCACGCGCGCGGTCAGACTCAGCGCCTTTTCAGGGACGATGAAGTCAGTCTGCTCGTCGGCGGTCAGATCCTCCATGTTGAGACGGACCAACCGGTGGCCGTCCGTGGCGACTGCGCGTCCGCCGTCGGCGCCGATCTGGAAGTAGATGCCCATCATCGCAGGCCGTAGCGCGTCCTTGCTGACGGCGAAGCTGGCCTTCTGGATGGCGCGTTTGATGAGTTCGCCCTCGGTCTGGACGCTCGTCGCACCCTCGACGCGCGGGATTTCGGGGTAGTCGCCGCCGTCGAATCCGGCCATCTTGTAGCGTCCCTGGTCCGTCCGAATCGTCACGCCGAAATCGGCGGCGACGGCGAACGTGATCGGCAGATCGGGCAGCGCGCGCAGCGTGTCGAGCAGGCGGCGAGCCGGAACGGCGATGCGTGCCGGTCCCTCTTCGCCGTCGAAATCGACCGGGATCGACTGGACGATGGAGATCTCCAGGTCGGTGGCGCTCAATCGAAGCTGGTTTTCGTCGCGCTCGAACAGGATCGACTCGAGGATCGGCATCGTCGGCTTACCCGAGAGGGCCCCACCGACGGTCGTGAGGGCGCGCAGCAGGTCGGCGCTGGAAGCGGAAAAGGTCATGAGCGTGCGAGGTGCGGCGAGGTGAGAGCGGTGGCGGTAACGACGAGTGAGCGGCGCTCGGAGTTTCGAAAATCCGAGCGCGTGGAGCCTAGCGGCGACGGAGTTCGACTTTGCGCTCCAGCGCGTCGAGCGTGGCGCGGTAGTCGGGGTCTACGTCGGCGGTATCCTCAACTTTGCGGAGCGCGTGGATGACCGTCGAGTGGTCACGCCCGCCAAAGTGGACGCCGATCTTTTTGAGGCTGTGAGAGGTGTACTTTTTGCACAGATACATCGCCAGCTGCCGCGCGCGGACGGGATCGCTTCGGCGCGTTTTGTGGCACATCTGCTCGACCGAGACGCCGGTTTCCTCGCTCACGACCTGCATGATCTCGTCGATCGTCAGATGCGTCGGCGCGTTCTGGATCAGGTCGCGTAAGGCTTCTTTGGCCATCGGCAACGTCAGTTCCTGACCCAATCCACCGGCGCGTGCGAGCAGGCGGATCATCGCGCCCTCCAGCTCGCGGACGTTGTTGGTGATGTTGTGCGCGATGAACTCGATGATCTCGGGCGACACGTCCAGCCCCTCGTCCTCGGCCTTACGCTGCAAGATTGCCATGCGTGTCTCGAAGCCCGGTGGGCGCACCTCGAGCACGACACCCCAGGCAAAGCGCGATACCAGGCGTTGCTCTACGCCTTTGACCTCGCGCGGCGCTTGGTCGGACGTGAGCACGATCTGCTTGCCGTCCTGGTACAACTTGTTGAACAGGTGAAAAAACTCGTCCTGTGTTTTCTCGCGCGTCGCCAGAAACTGCACGTCGTCCACGAGCAGCACGTCGACCGAGCGGTAGGTCATCGAAAACTCGTTGCCTTTGTTCTCCCTGATCGCGGCGACGAACTCGTTGGTGAAGTCGTCGCTCGTGATGTAACGCACGACCAGTTCGGGACGCGTCTGCAGGATGTGATTGCCGATGGCCTGCATCAGGTGCGTCTTGCCCAAGCCGACGCCTCCGTAGAGCAGCAGCGGGTTGAACGACGTGTTGCCGGGTTTGTCGGCGATGGCCTGAGCCGTCGAGAGTGCGACCGCGTTGCTGTCGCCGCCCACGAAACGGTCCAACTGGTAACGCGGATTCAGGTTGGGTGTGAGACGCGGACGTTCGATACCCGGTAGCGCAAACGGCGTGGCCGGGGGAGCGGGCTTGCGGCGCAAACGCGGCGTCTCGCCTCCGATCGGCGCATTCCCCAGTGGACGCTGCGGCTGTGCGCCGTAGGAGCGCTGCGGTTGGTGGGGCCTACCAGCGGGCCGGGCGGTGCCGGGACGCGGCTGACTCGGGCTCTCCAAGGAGGAGGGCTGCTGATCGTATCCGGGGGCGGGTGGACGGTGATGCGGTGCCGGCGGGCGCGCATCGGAGATCGGCTCGTTGTGTGGCGGCGGCAGGTTGAATCGCTGTTGCTGCTGAGGGTGCGACGCGGGATGTTGCGGCTGAGCGGGCAGGTTCACCGTTGCACCCGCTCGCCCCTCGTCGCCTTGAGCTACGCACACTTTGTAGTAGAGCCGTCCGCCGTCGCCCAGCACGTGCTGTACCGACTTGCGCAGCAGGTGCTGGTATTGACTCTCGATCCACTCATAGTAGAAGTGACTCGGCACCTCGATGGTGAGCTTGATCACCTCGCCGACTTGCTCCAGTGAATGCCCTTTGGTCGGGAGAAACCACGTGCGGAAACCGGTCGGACGCACGTTCGACTCAATCAAGTCGAGACAGGCTTTCCAGGTTTCTTCTGCCGATTGATGCATAGGATGAGGGCGCGCTCGGGATGGGCGATGCTACCGACGAGACGGAGAGAAGTGCGTCAGCAGGTCGAGGCGTTATCCACAAGCGAGTCCACATGTCCACTGCGCTCCATTCGGGTGCTCTGGGGGCCTTGCGTAAAAAAGGCGTCAGAAGCCACGTCGATCGAAGAGGAGCGATAAATCATGTACAGATTGGACTTAGGGGCGAATGCGAAAGGAAGCCGTGTTTTGTCTGGGCCGAAGCGGGAACAGCCGCTAGTGGTTACGCCAAGGCGGATGCCACACTTATCCACCTGTTGTGCACAGGTGTATGGTGCTCCCTTCAGGCCGTAAGCGAACCAGCGTTCGGTGGAAAAGGGTCGTGAACCTACGGCACCAAAAGGGCTGCTCGAACGGCTTCACGTATGTTTCCGGAGCGTTAAGAGAATGGTAACCCGGCCCCCCGGCGTTTGGCAAGATATGTTTGCCCGATTTCATGGAGGAATTGTCGGTCATGAGAAGCGCTGCACCCTGCTCGCTTACCTGTAAGGCCGCCGGAGGAGCGCAAAACACGCCGTACTTCACCGACAGTTGACGGCTCGGAGCGGTGTCTTCGTCTGGGGTTCGCGCGGCGGCGTAGTATCTTCGCAGTCTTGTTCTTTCGACATTCCCGCGAGGACTCTCCATGCTCGAACTCCGTATTTCTGCGCTCTCGCCGGGCGTTCACAACTTTACGCTCTATCCGTCCCCCGACGATCTCGATCTGGTCGACCAAGCCTTCCGAGACATCACGGTCGACGTTCGGCTCGATCTGTCCGACAACCAGGCGCACGTCACGCTCGACACGTCGGCGATTGCCGCTCTCGTCTGCGACCGCACGCTGGTCGACTTCGAGCAGGAGGTCGAGGGCTCGCACGAGGTCGTGTTCTCGTCGGCTGCTGCCCACGCCATCGACGCGGGCGCCGAGCCCACCGAAGACTTGCTCCCGCTCGGCGACAACCAGGTTGCGCTCGACTTGACGACGCCCGTTCGGGATACGCTGATGCTCTCGCTCCCGTCGCGGCGCGTCGCTCCCGGAGCCGAGGACGCCGAGATTCCGACCTCGTTCGGCGAACTGCGCGATTCGGACGGCGACGCCATCGACTCACGCTGGCAAGCGCTGCTCGACCGCAAGAACGAGAACTGAGCGGCTCACCCTTTCTTATTCCCACTCGCTTCTAATCCGCCGATCTCCGGCATACCCGCTATGGCCCACCCGAAACGCAAATCGTCCAAAGCCCGCCGCTCGCACCGCCGCGCGCAGTACTACAACCGCCTCGAGGCGCCGACGCTGACCGTCTGCCCGAACTGCGGCGCACAGCACAAGACGCACCGCGCCTGCATCGCATGCGGCACGTACCGCGGCCGTCAGGTGCTCAACGTCGCCGAAGTCGCGTGACGCAGAGCCGGCGGGTGATCCCGGATCACTCGCCGATGCCGATCTCTTCCGCCGCGTGCAGCGCGTTCCGTAGCTTCGAGTCTGCGGCGCCGCTGTGCGCGGCGTTTCGCGTTTCTCACTCCCCCTCCGACCCGCCCCGCTCTTCATGCCTATCACTGTTGCCGTAGACGCCATGGGAGGGGACGACGCGCCGGAAGCCGTCGTAGCAGGTACCGTCCAGGCCGCACGCTCAGGAGGTGCCAACTTGCGCATCCTCCTCTTCGGACCGGCCGACCGCGTCCGCCCACTGCTCGACGAGGCGATGGGCGGCGAGCAACTCCCCATCGACTTCCACGACGCGCCTGACGTGATCGAGATGGCCGAGTCGCCTTCGTCGGCGATCAAGAACAAGCGCCGCTCGTCGATTCACCTGGGCCTGACCGCGCACAAGGCTGGGCTCGCCGACGCCTTCGTGAGCGCGGGCAATACCGGCGCCGTCATGGCGGGTGCGCTGGTCATTCTAGGCCGCATTCCAGGCATCGACCGCCCGTCGCTGGTGGGTTTCTACCCGACGACCAAAGGTCTGGCGCTGCTGCTCGACGCCGGGTCGAACGTCGACTGCAAGCCTGAATACCTCGTCCAGTTCGGGCGGATGGGAAGCATCTACGCCGAGCGCATCCTACGCGCCGATAAGCCGACGGTTGGGTTGATCAACATCGGCGAGGAGCCGGGCAAGGGCAACGCGCAGGCCAAAGCGGCCTACGATCTGCTCCGCGAAGCTTACGGAATCCGCTTCGCCGGTAACATTGAGGGGCGCGACATGATGCACCACGCGGCCGACGTGATGGTGGCCGACGGCTTCGTCGGAAACGTACTGCTCAAACTCGGCGAGTCGATCACGACGGCCCTCCCCCAGATGGCCGCTCAGGCGATGCAGCGGTTGCAACTCGGAGACGAGGAGCAGCAACTCGTCGGTCGCGTGCTGTCCGAGATCAAGCGTCCGTTCAACTACGAGAACTACGGTGGAGCGCCGCTGCTGGGCGTTTCGGGCAACGTCATCATCGGCCATGGTGGGTCGACGCCTCGCGCTATCGAGCGTATGATCCAGGCCGGAGCCGAACTGGCACGGCAGGGCGTTACCGAAGCCGTCGCCGAGTCGTTCGCCCAGTTCGAGTAGACGCGGGCAGTAGATCGACCGGGCCAGGCGGATCGGCGCGACGCGCCCGCCGTACCTTTCGGTTTCCACTCGCCCACACCGCAGCTTATGCCCCGCGCCGCGATTACCGCCGTCGGACACTACGTCCCGCCCGATCGTCTCACCAATGCCGACCTCGAAACGATGGTCGACACCAACGACGAGTGGATCCGCTCGCGGACGGGTATCTCGGAACGGCGAATCCTCAAAGGCGAGGGGAAGGCTACGGCTTTCATGGCGACCGAAGCGGCCCGCGTGCTGCTCAAAAAGCGAGGCCTGACCGGAGCCGACATCGACTTGATCATCGTCGGTACGACGACGCCCGATATGCATTGCCCGGCCACGGCGTCTCTGGTGCAGCACAACCTGGAGAGCGACGCGTGGGGCTTCGATCTGGTCGCGGCGTGCTCGGGCTTCCTGTTCGCGCTGTCGACGGGCGCTCAGTTCATCGAGAGCGGAAAGCACAAACGCGTGCTCGTGATCGGCGCCGACATGATGTCGAGCATCATCGACTATTCGGACCGAAACACGTGTATCCTCTTCGGCGACGGCGCAGGAGCGGTCCTGCTCGAGCCGTCGACAGACGAGACCGGCGTCATCGATTCGGTCGAGTACAGCGACGGATCGGGCGGCGATTTGCTCTCGATCCCCGGCGGCGGCAGCCTGCGTCCGACGCGCGCCGAGACCGTCGGCCTGAACCAAAATTACTTGCAACAGGACGGGCGGCCCGTCTTCAAACGTGCCGTTGTCGGTATGGCAGACGCAGCCGCCGAGGTGATGGAGCGTAACCGGTTAAACGGCGGGGACGTGCGCTTCCTCGTACCGCACCAAGCCAACCTGCGCATCATCTCGGCAACGGCGGGGCGGATGGAGATCGGCATGGATAAGGTGATGCTCAACATCGACCGGTTCGGCAACACGACGGCCGCGACGATTCCGCTCTGCCTCGCCGAGTGGGAGCGCGACTTGCGGCCCGGCGACAACCTCGTTCTGGCGGCATTCGGCGGAGGGTTTACGTGGGGCGCGAGTTACGTCAAGTGGAGCTACGACGGCTCCCAGGTCGAGCACGGACCGGACGAGCGGACTCCGCTGGATCAGATGTCGGGGCTGTAAGCGACTATTCTTTGGATTGGGCGACGTACATGCCGCCTTCACGATTTACGACTGTAGAATTATGACGGCACTTCTTTTTCCCGGTCAGGGCGCGCAGGTGCCTGGCATGGCGCACGATCTGTTCGGCACGTTCCCCGAAGCCAGGGCACGGTTGGAGCAGGCAGATGAGATCCTGGGTTTCAAGCTGACCGAGTTGATGTTCGACGCGTCCGGCTCGGAGGATGCGGCCGAGAAGCTGCGCGCGACAGAGGTCACGCAACCCGCGCTTTACGTTCACAGCATGGCCGCGTGGGCCGTTGCCGCGTCCAGACTGACACCTTCGGCCGTGGCGGGCCACAGTCTGGGCGAGTACAGCGCGCTGGCTGCGGGAGGGGCGATTTCGTTTGCGGATGGACTCCGGCTCGTGCGTCTGCGTGGGGAGCAGATGGCGTCGGCTGGGGGCGCTCAGCCGGGCACGATGGCGGCGGTTTTGGGCGCCGAAGACGAGCAGGTCGAAGCCTTGTGCGCGGCGACTTCGACGGCAACCAGCGTCGTCGTTCCAGCCAACTACAACTCGCCCGGGCAGGTGGTCATCTCGGGGCACGCAGACGCCGTCGCGCGTGCCGTAGCGCAGGCTGCTGAGTTCGGCGCGCGCAAAGCCGTTCCGTTGGCTGTCGGAGGCGCGTTTCACTCGCCGCTGATGGAAGCCGCCCGCGCCGGACTCGCGAGTGCTCTCGCCGATGTTTCGATCGAGTCGCCCGTGTGCCCCGTCTATCTCAACGTCACTGCCGCTCCGACCGTCGATCCCGACGAGATTCGCACGCGCCTGCTCGACCAACTCACGGCGCCCGTCCGCTGGTCACAGACGCTGTCGGCGATGCAGAGTGCTGGGCTGACTCGCTTCGTCGAGATCGGCTCGGGCAACGTGCTGTCGGGCCTCGCCAAACGCACGCTTGGCCGCTCGACCGATTCGCTCACGCTGGGCACGGCGGACGAACTCCGCTCTTTTTTGGACAGTTGACCCGTTGCCGTCGCTGAATGCTGCGACGCTACGTTTTTCCCCATCCTCTGTATCGCCGGTACATACAAAGGCGCTCCACCTTTCAACTATGATTTCACTCGAAGGAAAAACGGCCCTCGTCACGGGCGGCTCCCGCGGCATCGGACGCGCCATCGTTCAGACGCTGGCTCAGGCGGGCGCCAAGGTCGCGTTCACATTTCGCAGCCGCGAGGAGGAGGCGAACGCACTAGCAGACCAACTCCGCTCGGGCGGCACGGACGTGCTCGTCTTTCAAGGCGACGCCGCCGACGTAGCGCACGCAGCAGAGGTAGTGGACGCCGTCGTCACCGCGTGGGGTAGCCTCGATGTGCTCGTCAACAACGCAGGCGTCACGCGCGACGGGCTGATGATCCGCATGACCGAGGACGACTGGGATGCCGTAATCGGGACCAACTTGAAGAGTGTGTTCGCATTCTGCAAGGCCGCGTATCGTCCGATGATGAAGCAGCGCGGTGGAGCCGTCGTCAACCTGTCGTCCGTCGTTGGCGTGATGGGCAATCCGGGACAGACCAACTACGCGGCGAGCAAGGCGGGCATCATCGGCTTCACCAAGAGCTTGGCCAAAGAACTCGGCGGACGCGGCGTGCGCGCCAACGTCGTCGCGCCGGGCTTTGTCGAAACCGACATGACGGCGGACATGGGCGACAAAGCGCGAGAGGCTATGCTTTCCGGCACGCCACTCGGTCGGGGCGCATCGCCCCAAGACATCGCCAACGCCGTCGCCTTTCTGGCTTCGGACGCGGCGAGCTATATCACCGGCCACACGCTCCACGTGGACGGCGGAATGGCGATGTGACAACGTCACGGGGCATCCCCGCCCACACCTCAATCCAGCGGCGTTTCCATGAGGCGCAGGTCGCGAGCTTTGAGTTGTAGGCTCGTACGGCCGCGAAAATTGTTTTCGCTCAGTGAGAAGAGCAGGTCGAGCGGTTGACCGCTGCGAATGCTTTGCTGAACCAGCGGCAACTTGTCGCCCATGCGGAAGGCGATCACGTCGAACGGCTCGCCCGATCCGTCGCTCTGGCAGACGCTCAGCTTGAGATGGGCGTCGTCGCGGCCGACGGCGTGCGGATTGCCCTTGACGCGCAGGTCGCGCGCGCGAAAAACGGGCGTGTGATTCTGCGGTCCGTGCGGGGCGAACTGCTTGAGGACAGCCCAGAAGCGCGCATCCATTTCGGCGAGCGACACGTCGGCGTCGTAGTCGCGCGACGGCGTGAGCAGGCCGGGCGTCAGCGCCTCGCCGACGGCTGCGTCAAACCGGCGCTGGAATTCGGGGACATTCTCGGGCTTGATCGTCAGCCCCGCCGCGAAGTCGTGTCCGCCGAACGCTTCGAGCAGGTCCTCGCACTTTTGGAGCGCTTGGTAGATCGAGATGCCTGCGATCGAGCGGGCCGAACCTTTGACGAGCGGGCCGCTGTCGCACATCATGACGGCGGGGCGGTTGAACTGCTCGACGATGCGGCTCGCCACGATGCCGATCACGCCCAAGTGCCAATCGGGGCTGTACAACACGGCGCTGTTCTTGGCCCACGTGCTGGTCTGCTCCTTGGCCTGCTTGATCGCCGACTAACTGAATCTCCTGGTCGAGTTCGCGGCGCTTGCCGTTGATTTGCTCCAGGTCGAGCGCCAGGTTGAATGCCTCCTCTTCGCTCTCGGTCAGCAGCAACTCAACCGCTTTGTCGGCGCTGCCCATGCGTCCGGCGGCGTTGATGCGCGGGCCGATGGTGAATATCACATTCTCGACCGTTGCTGTCGGCAGATCGGTGCGCGCGGTCTCGGCGAGGTGGCGGAAGCCTGGGCGCGGATCGCTGCGCAGACGCTCAAGTCCGGCAAACATCAGGTCGCGGTTCTCGCCGTCCAGATCGACGATGTCGGCCGCCGTCGACACGGCGACGAGGTCGAGATAGGGGACTGCTTCGGCGGGCGAGCGACCCTGACGCTGCAGGATCGCCTGGATCACTTTGAACCCGATGCCGCATCCCGAAAGCTCCTTGAACGGATAGTCGCAGCCGGGCTGCTTGGGATCGAGCAGTGCGGCCACATCGGGCAGTTCGTCGCCCGGTTTGTGGTGGTCGCAAATGACCAACTCCATTCCCAACGCGCGTGCGTACTTGGCCTCTTCGACTGCCGTCACGCCGCAGTCGAGCGCCACGATCAGGCTTGCGCCGCGCGCGTGGCATTCGTCCAATCCGCCGGGCGAGAGGCCGTAGCCGTTCTCGAAGCGGTTGGGCACGAAGTACGTCGTGTCCGGCAGCCCGCTCGAGCGCAGGAAGCGCGTCATCAGCGCCGTCGCCGTCGTCCCGTCGACATCGTAGTCGCCATAGACGACGACCGTTTCGTTCGAGTCGATCGCCTGGACGATGCGGTCGACGGCGGCGTCCATGCCGCGCATCAGAAACGGGTCGTGGGAAGCGGTGAGAGTAGGGCGGAAGAAGCGTTTGGCGGTGTCGAACGTGTCGATGCCGCGCAGCACCAAGGTGCGCGCGAGAGCATCGGGCAGGTCGTTGAGGCGGCTTCGAGAGCGCGGCAACGTCTGCGTCGTTCGGCACCTCGCGGAGAATCCAGCGGGGGGCCATGGCGAGAGGGCGTTTATGAATCGCTGCTCCAACCGAACGCTCTGGCACATCGTGTTTCGGCATCGGCTCTATCGCCCGCTCTCACCACGCGAACGGGCCGTAACCCCCTCGGAGGCCCTCATCTCGGATGCCCACCCGCTGACGCAGCCAGCCATAGACGAAGCGCTCGTCCTTGGGGCGCTGCTCGGCCAGCGTGATGTAGTGCGCCCCTTGCAAGCAGCCAAGCGCGCGCAAGACGACCGTCGTACCGTCCGGCCCGCGATGACGGATCAGCGCGTCGAGGGCGGCGCGCGTGCCAGGACCGACGATGCCGTCTACGTCGAGGTCGGGATAGAGCGCGCCGTTCTGGTTGAGGACGGCCAGCGTCCGCTGCAGCCACCGCGCCGCCGTGCCGATGCCGCAGTGAACGCCCTGTTCGAACAGCTTGTCGGCAATCTGCGGGTGCGTCTGGGACATCGCGTCCAGCCCCAGCGGTTTCCAGTAGCTGGTATAATAGATGTCTTGGGCTTTAGCGAGCGGCATCCGGTCCATCGGTCCGTCGTAACCTTTGCCTCGGGCGACGGCGTGGGAGATGCCCCAGTTGGTTGCGCCCCCGCTGTCGGACGCGTCGTCCGAGAAGCCGCCCTCGAGGCCCAGCAGGCTGTCCAGTGAAGTGCGGAAGGCAGAGGGGTGAGAAGTCATGCGATGGGAGGAGAAAAGGGTCGGTGCACACCCGCTGCGGCGCGGTCTGGTCTCCGCATCACGAGGCGCTGACTAGATCGTCAAGAATGGCCGTCATTCCGGTCTCGAACAGGCGCGCGCCGCCCTGCGCCGGATGCCGCACGTAGGTCGGCGCGTGTCCCAGCCGAGTCAGCGTCTTCTCGGCGACGCGACCGACGGCGACGATCACGCGCGGCTGCAAGACGTCTACCAGCGCGCCCAGCGTCGGCGCCGACGCGTCGATCTCGGCCTGGGTCGGGCGGCGGTTGGTGAGCGGCTGATCCGGTTTGTGCGGGTGGAATGGGACCGTGTTCCAGGTGAACACCAGCGGCCTGCGCTCGGCCAGCACGCGTGCGTAGATCGTCGCCGACTGCTCGCCCATCGGCCCGTCGCGGCTCGTGGGAACGCCGTCGATGGCAAAGTCCGGGTCGACGAGTTGCTTCTCGCTGACCAGAGGAATACCCGAAAACCGGCAGCCACGATAGCCTGGCGCTTCTGCTACGGCCAGGATCGGCGGCGCATCGGCGAACGATTCGAGGTAGGCGCGCAGGTTATGGGCTCGCAGAGCCGGAGCGCCGGGTACGTCGAGCGCGTCGTCGTAGTCGAGGTAGGGGTTGAACAGCGTGTCGGTCGGCGCGGGCGCGAGGAGCAGCGGCGCGAGCGCGTCCCAGAGGTGGTCGGCAAGGGTCATGCGTCGGCCAACGGATGCCGCGCTCGTCCGTGCCCAGGGTGTGTCTTTGGTAATCCATCCGGGCTCACCCCGCTTGCGTCATGCATCGGCTGTCTCCGCCGTTAACTCGGCTTTCACTTTGTCAGGTAGGGCGCGCCAGTCCATGTCGTGCAGCGCGCCCCACAGCGCCCATAAGCCGGAGCGGTTGATCGCGCCCGGACCCCAGCGGTGGCGGATCAGGCGGTAGGCCAGGACGGCGCCGACGCGTTCGAGATCGGCTCGGGTGCGGATGCCGACATCGTCGAGCAGGTCGGCGGTACGCGAACCCAGATTGCGCAGGCTCGAGATGGGCGCATCGGCGTCAGTCATTGGGCGCGAGCGGCGGCGCGAACTCGCCTCGGTCGGTGGCGATGGGGTCTGGCTCGAGGTCCGGGTCTGCGGCAGGTCCGTCACGCGCGATGAGCGGACCGCCGCACTTGCGGCAAAAGCGGGCGTCTGGAACGTGCGTCAGGTGCGGGTGGCTCGGGCAGGCGCGCAGCAGCAGTTGGGCCTGCTCGTCGTCGCGCGCCCGGGTGAGTTCGGACGTGACGATGCCCGTCGGCACGGCGATGATGCCGTAGCCGAGCAGGATGATGATGGTCGCCACGATCTTGCCCGCGACGGTGACCGGAACGACATCGCCGTAGCCGACCGTCGCCAGCGTCACGACGGCCCAGTAGACGCTCAGCGGGATGTTGTCGAAGCCGTTCTCGCCGCCCTCGACGATGTACATCAGCGACCCGAGAATGGTCACGAGCGTGACGACGGCGAAGATGAACACGATGATTTTGCGCCTGCTTCCTCGCAGCGCCTGGCTCAGCGTCGAAGCTTCCTCGAGGTAGCGCACCAGTTTGAGCACGCGAAACACGCGCAGGATGCGCAGCAGCCGGATCACGAGCAGGAACTGCGCTCCGGCGTAGACCAGGCTCAGATACGTCGGCAGGATCGCGAGCAGGTCGACGACGCCGAAGAACGAGCGGGCGTACAGCTTGGGGTGCCGAATCGACACCAGCCGGACGATGTATTCGATCGTGAACAGAATGGTGAACGTCCACTCGGTAATGCGCAGCGCCTGCCCATACTGAGCCCGAATCGGCGTGACCGACTCGAGCATCACGACGAAGACGCTCGCCAGAATCGACACGATCAGCGCTACGTCGAACGCCTTGCCGACCGGCGTGTCGCTGCCATAGATGATGACGTACAGCTTTTGCCGCCACGCGTGAGTGGGCGGCGGCGCTTCGGGACCGAGTTCGTGCGGCGGAATGCCCGGCGCGGCGGGCGGCGTGCGCTCGCCCTCGTAGGCGTACTCGTCGTGCGCGTGCTCGTGCAAGATCTTGTGGGTGTCGCTCATCGGGCCTGCTCCTCCCGCCACGCGTCGTAGTGGTAAAAGCTGCTCACCACGACGGCGTGGCCGATATCGCCGCTTCGAATGCCCGCTCGCACCTGGTCGCGCGTGAGCAGAACGGTCTCGATGTCCTCACCTGCGTCGAGTGCAGCGTCTTGAACGAGCGTCGCTTCGGTCGCCACGACGACGTGGCAGCGGTTGGTAAACAGCGCCGGGTTGGGATCGAACGCGCCGATGAGTTCGACGTGCTGTGAGGCGTAGCCGCTCTCCTCGATCAGTTCGCGCGCTCCCGCAATGGCGGGCGAGAGGTCGGCGTCGTCGATGATGCCGCCCGGCGTTTCGAGCGTGACGCGGTCGACGCCGTGGCGGTACTGCCGGACGAACACAAAGCGCTCGTCCGGTGTGACGGCGATCACGTTGACCCAATCGCGCGACTCGATGGTATAGAAATCGTGTTCGTCGCCGGTGCGAGGCGAGCGGACGCGGTGCTCCATCAGGTCGAAGACGGGCAGCGCGATGCGTAAGCGGCTGCGTAGGCGGGGCCAGGGCTGGATGCGGCTCATGCGGGGGCGTCTAGGAAAGACGTATGGTACGCACGCGCCGTGGCAGGGTCCGAACTGGTATCCGCACCACGAGCCCGTACCGTCGTCCACGCCGTCGGAGGCGACGAAAGTCAGTCCGAGCCGCCGCCACAATGACCCCCGTTGGCGCCGGTGGGCGACATTTTCGAGCGCCGTGCGGCGCAACGCCCGATCTTCCGTGTTCCCACCGCTGAGGCCGCCTTGCCCGATTCTACGTCACGTTCCAACCTGTCCCGTCTCCCTCCGGCCGACCCGGCGTCGGTGCGGACGCTGGAGCGCGTCTACGCTCCCTCGGTGCTGGGCGCAGACGCCGTCGCGCAGTCAGCGGCGAATCTGCTCGGTGCCACGCCCGACGCGACGGCTACGACGGGCGTGCCTCTGGGACTCGTCAGCGGACACACGCACTACTTTGACGGCTTCGCGCTGATGATGTCCAGCCCGATGTCGACGGCCGTTGCCATCGCGCCGAGCCGGTCGGGGCGCTACGAGTTGCGGACGGGCGGGTGGATCGCGTCGTGGAAGATGGGCGAGGAACTGGCATACGAGCCGGACATGGACGACGCCGCGGGGACGATGCGCATCGCCGAAGACTTCTTGCGCGCTCTGGTCCGGGTTGCCGTCGAGATCCTGGCGCAGTGGCCGACCGACGGGCCGATCCGCATCGCTGTCGCGTCGTCGGCGTTTGCGAGCCTGAGCGACGGCGCCGTCGCTTCGTTCGTCGTCGCGCTGGGCGAGGTGCTGGCGCCTCACGTCGACGCGCGGGCGCGGCTGAGCAGGCTGCGCCAAGCCCTCGCCGACGCGCTCTATCCATTCAGCATCGCCTATCTGACCGAGGCCGCCGAGGGCGTACCGCCGGTCGGTCACCGTACGTTTGCGCTCCACGACACCGATCCTCAGGCGCCCGCTCGCATGGTCGTCGAGGCCAAGCCCGATGCCAGCGTCGCGTGGGCACTGCTCGTTCCCGAGCGCCCCGTTCCGCGCCCCGGCCGCGTGCGCGTGCGCCTGCGCCAAGCTCACGCCGCCCTCGACGCCCTGCGCGCGCTGGGAATAGACGGCCCCGCCGACCTACGCGAGCACACGCCCGCCGAACTCAACGCGCTGCTCCTCCGCGTCGACCCGCAGTTGCGCGCGCCTGCGGCCTACCTCGCCGGAGAAAATCACCGCGTCGGTCGGGCGTGGCAGTCGATCATCAAGGGCGACGCTCAGCAACTCGGCGCGCTCCTCCTGGCCGGACTGCACGCGCGTCACGCCTGGATGGGCGCGCGGCCCGGCGTCGAGGAGGCCGTCGCCCAGGTGGAAGACGCTCTCGCCGATGGCATGATCGGAGCCGGACTGACCGGTCACGCACGCGCGCTTCTGCTCGTCGGCCATCCGCTCGTCCTGCCCAACGTGCTCGACGAGGTCCACGCTCGCCTGTCGCAGGTCACCAAAGGCGGCGCTCACGCCTTGCTGATGTAGGTCGGTGGCGAGCCGAACCGGTCCGTATTTTGCGGACTCTGCTCCACCTGCTCCAACCACCGTGACCGAACCCGCCGCCCGCCCCGCCTTCGACCTCGAACGCGTCAGCGCGCGCATCAGAGAAGAAGGGCAGTTTGTCCAGGCGCTGAAAACCGAAGTAGGCCGCGTCGTGGTGGGCCAGCAGTACATGGTCGAGCGGCTGCTGATCGGTCTGCTCGCCGGCGGGCACGTGCTGCTCGAAGGCGTCCCCGGACTGGCCAAAACGCTGACCGTCTCGACGATGGCGCGGGCCATCGGGACGCAGTTCCAGCGCATCCAGTTCACGCCCGACCTGCTTCCGGCCGACCTCATCGGTACGCTGATCTACAACCAGAAAGAGGGCACGTTCGAGGTCAAAAAGGGGCCGATCTTCGCCAACATCGTCCTGGCCGACGAGATCAACCGCTCGCCCGCCAAGGTCCAGTCTGCTCTGCTCGAGGCGATGCAGGAGCGGCAAGTGACGATCGGCGACTCGACGTTCAAGCTGCAAGAGCCGTTCCTCGTCCTCGCGACCCAGAACCCGGTCGAGCAGGAGGGCACCTATCCGCTGCCCGAAGCCCAGGTCGACCGCTTCATGCTCAAGCTCCACATCGGCTACCCGACGCGCGACGACGAACTCGAGATCATGCGCCGCATGTCGCGCACGACCGACCGCGCGCAGACCCAAGCGGTCGTGTCGCCCGATCAGATCCTGCGCGCGCGGGGCGTCGTCGAGGAGTTGTACATCGACCCGCGCGTCGAGGGCTACATCGTCGACTTGGTCATGGCGAGCCGCACGCCTGCCCAGTACAACCTGCGGCAGATGAGCGCCCTCGTTGCGTTCGGTGCCTCGCCCCGTGCCACGATCAGCCTCAACCTGGCCGCCAGGGCTCATGCCTTTTTGCAGCAGCGCGCTTACGTGACGCCCGAAGATGTCCGCGCGATCGCTCTCGACGTGATGCGGCACCGCCTAGTGCTCACCTACGAAGCCGAGGCCGAGGAGATCACCAGCGATGACCTGGTGCAGCGCATCCTGAACGCCGTCGA